>JASGIX010000048.1:0-276116 GCA_049840955.1 Polyangiaceae bacterium | reverse complement strand
ATACCTTGGCCGGGGTCATCCTCGGGCTTGCCGGATTCTTGGCCTGGCTCAGCCTCCAGGCAGTCTCACAACCGGGTGTAGTTAGACGCGCGACCCACCTTTGCAATCGCCCAGGAGGGGGTTCCGTTTGCGTCGTCTTGGTCAAGAAGGAACGATACCAGCATCGTTGCTTGGCGGCCGTCGCGGTCTACGTGCTCGCGACGGCGGCGTACGTGTACACGTTGGGTCAGTACGTTGGCCGCGCTCTCGGCGCGTCACCACGGTGGTCGTCGGGATTATCGGGGAGCCGTCGCTGCACTCGTCGTCGTCCCTACCTGATCGGGATCCACGAACCTTCGGGTGTGCAGATTGCTGCGGTTTGGATTGAGCTTGCGATTCTCGCTGTGCGCATCGCAGCACTCGGGTGACACACTATCGCGGCGAACGTCTGGAGCTGCCGAGCGAGCTTCTCTCTGGAAACGGCCGTGACCTTCATTGCCTTCGAGGGCTTCGAGACGTCGGCTTACGATGTTCGAGAGCTCCGTCATCCCATTCGAACGTTGAAGCGCGGTTGCCGCGGCCGTCATCGCGGTCGCCGTTGCCTACGCTCGCGACCATGGGTGCGCCGCATCCCTGGTAGGGAGGGTCAGGCGCGGCAAAAGGAAAGCGCCTGGAGTTGCGGGGTGAGCGCGCTCACGGGGATTGGGGCTTTTCGTCGTGACCCTGGCGGCCGTGCGTCGGCCACATCTGCCACATCAACGCGAATCCCGATTTCCGTAGCGCGGCTCGCGCGAACGGCAGCGGAAAGGCGCCGGGTTCCCGGCATCTTCAAGCGGACCAACCGCAATCAGATCCCCTATTGGGGCTCATCCTTTTCGGCGGTGCGGCGGCGTGCCTTGCCGCTGTTTCGTCGCTCGAACCCCTGGTGCAAGCCGGGAGCCTAGCGTTTCTTTGTCCTGTTTGCCTTCGTCAATCTTCTCACCTTCGTCGAATCCAAGTTCAAGCACCGATTCCCTTGTTGCCGCAATCGCGTCCCTTGGCGCGGCCGTGCTCGTTGCTCGACAGCTCATTCTGGTGCACCCCTTTGTATTTGGCGGATTTGCCCTCGTCTGGGCTCTGAGTCTCGTCGCACATTGGATGACTCTCATGGAGTGGCGACGGCGAGCGAGGGGCGCCGGATTTGTCGGACGACCCCGTGGTTCAACAAACTGAGCTTCGCACCTCGAAATTCGACGGAATCGGCTTGGATGCAAGGAGTCGCGTGTCGTCCTCCTCCGCGACCGAAGGCGCTCGGTGTGGAGGCGCAGGTCGTCCTCCTCCGCGACCGAGGGCGTCGGCGGTGGAGGCGCAGGTCGTCCTTTCGAGAAAGGGTCGAGCTCGGTGTGGAGGCATAATTGTTCTTTTCCCGGACGCATCCCTCGAAGTTTGCCGTAAATATTGTCACATGCCCACCGTCTCGCGAAACAGGCAGAGCTGAGCAGCGTCGGGTGCTCGTCGTCTTGGAGCGCCGCTGCGGCGTGGTCGCGCGGAGTTCTGATGAGCTTCGCTGCTTGCTAACTAATGAATTGACTATTTGCATTACCACCCGACTGAGTAACTTGACGTGGTTACTCGAAGAATGGATCCGAAGGCGCGCGCTTCCTCCATCGCATTGTCCGCGTGTCGTCGGACGGACGTACATTGCCGTCCTACCAATCATTGTGCCAGGGTTCGCGTTAGTCTGTCTCGACGAGCGAGGATTGCGCGGACTCGCCGGCGACCCATCTACTCCTCGAGACGGCTCCAGAGTCGGGACACTTCGGCTTCGCAAAGCAAGTGCCCTCGCGGTTGCGTGGTGAAAGTGCATCGTCTTTGATTTTGCTGTTGCCGCTGGCGGCCGGGTTCGGCTCGCGATGGGTGGAGCATGATTTTCAGCGCGGCCCGTCATTCAGAGATTGGTGACAAACTCGTCAAGTGGTTGGCTGGGCTTCCCAAGCCTTGTGGTCTGTTCGCCTGTGCGGACAGCTGGACTCGAGTCGTCGCTCGATATTGCCAGGTGGCCAATCTCAAAATCCCGGAGCAACTGGCGCTCGTCGGGGTGGACAACGACGTCATCGACTGCGAGTTTGCGGCTCCGTCCTTGTCGAGCGTTGCTATCCCATGGCGTCAAGTGGGCGCCAGCGTGGCGCAGCTCGTTGGGCGCGCCCTAGATGACGAGGACATTGGCGGAAGTCGTCTGCTCATCGAACCCGTGGACGTGGTTGTCCGTCGCTCTTCGGAGATCTTTGCCGTGTCCGATCCGGTGGTTCGTCGCGCCGTCGAATGGATCGAGAGTCAAGCCGGTTCGCGCTTTTCCGTGCCCAAAGTGGCCAAGTCCGTCGGAGTGACGCGGCAGACCTTGGAACGAAGGTTTCGCGCCGTTCTCGGGAGAACGGTCCTCCAAGAAGTGCGGCGCGCGCACCTGCAAATTGCCAAACGATTGCTTGCGTCGACCACGTATGAGCTGTCGAGGGTTGCCAAAGAGAGTGGGTTTGCCAGCTCGTCGCAACTCAGCGTCGTATTTTCGAAGGAACTTGGCATGCCTCCGGGCTCTTATCGACGAAAGCTTCGCTCGCTTCATCGCGACGTCGAGTGAGCTCGGTCTGAACGGGGCATCGCGGCTCGCGCTCCGAGCGTCGATGTGACCGGTCGAACGCTTGCGTTGGCTGCCTGCGCTCCCTTGTCGCGGCTACCTCGTTTCTCGGGTCATCTCGACCATGGTGGGAATGAAGCCCAGGGATGCAGCGAGACGCTGCGCCGCTTCGTTTTGGATCATGGCGCGAAGGAGGATCCGCGGAGCTCCGCGCTCCTCGAGTCGGCGAAGCATCTCTTCGGCAAGTGCTCGGCCAATGCCGGTGTGGCGGACGCGTTTTGCGACGCAGAGGTCGTGAAAGGCGCCATGTCTGTCAACGAGAATGTTCCAATCTCGTTCCTCGATGGCGCCGTAGGCGTATCCGACGACGGTGCCGTCGAGTTCCGCAACCAGCACGATGGCTTCGGCGCGTTCGAGTTCCTGGCCGAGCCACCACGCGTAGCCTTCTTCTGGGGCGTCTAGCATGAAGAAGCGCGACGGATTCGTCGCGTGATGGAGCCTGACGATCTCAGCGCCGAGTGCGGCAGCGGATGCCAAGTCGGCGGGGGTGGCGGAGCGGACGACGACGCTGGACATGTATGGGATTTGGCACGGTCTCGCCTCGGATTCCATCGCACCCGGTGCAATCGGCTCGCGCCGCGCCGTGTCGGACTGGGGGCAGCACGGCGGGTTCACGAGGCCTTCGTGCGTTCGTCGGTAGGAGATACTTGCTCAGAATTCGGCGTGGAACCGGCCGCTGACGACGTTTACGGGGCCTCGATCGATGTTGTAGGCCGGGTTCGAAATGTGCTGCAGATCGGCGGTCAACCACGACGGTCCATAGATGCTCACGCTGTAGAATGCTTCGAGGACGCGTTCGGTGCCTCGAGTCAGGCCGCCGTCTCCGATGAACCCGTCGATGCCACCGGCGCGCAGATATCGAGCGTGTGCGCGGGAAATCCAACCCACGCTGTTACCGACGCCCAAGAGATCGCGCGGCCTCCCCCACGGAGCGCCTTGAGCCAGGGCTCCGAAGGAGAGGGAGCGATCGGCCGACACGTACGAGTAAACCTCCGTGCGACCGTCCGAGTACATACCTCGGGCAAATAGGCCGAGATAGGGCGTGACGCGCTGCTCGACGTTGAGTCCGAGCCCGACCTTGTAATTGGGCCGGCGTACCCAGCAGAGATCGGGCGCTCGGTCGTTGGCGGAGCCGTAGTTGAACGAGGTGCACGCTGCCGCATTGCGGCTGTCATTCGTAGCGAAGGCTTCGAGTGCCTCGTCGAAGCGCCCCATGACCTCGCGATTGCGGTAGCCCAAGATCCGCACGGCGCCGGGCTGCCCGAAGAGCTCGTGATTGTGCTCGATCTCGACCTGATCACCGTAGTGCTTGTGGAGCTGGAAGTCGATTTCGAGCTGGTTCGGGTGCTTCGGCGGCGTGACCCGTGCGACACGAAAGGCCCAGTCGTCGTGATAGTATTCGACCGCTCCGCCCCAGGCGTATCCACGCGCATCTGCGGCAAAGTCGAAGGCAGAATAGGCGAGAAACGCCATGTTGAGGAACTGTCGACGTAGATCTCCCGAGTAGGTATTTTTGTCGAAGAGATCGAGGACGCTCAGTTTCCCAAGCGTGAATACGAGGCGACGGGAGGTGGATTCATCGCCGAGCTGCATCGGATTGGACGTCTGCTCCAGGTGCGTTCCGCCGAGCGGAATGGTCTGCCGGAGGAAGAACCGCGAGGTGTACGGAGTCGGCGTCATCGAGCCGCTCTTCTGCAACTCGAAATTCTGGATGGCTCCGCCGAGTCCCTTGAGTTCCGAGAGCGCTCGCAAAGAGATCACTTCGGGCACCCAATGGAGTTCGGCGTGAGGCCAGAGACCAAGGCCGGTGTACAGCGTCGCCGTCGATGTAAAGCTATGCTCCGAGGTGGTCGAGAGGGAGTTGGGCGTGCCGTTCCGATTGGTGTATCTTGCGCTGAATGGAGCTTTCCAGCTCGAGATGTGGGTGACCTGTCCGTAGGCGTTCCAACGCTCGTGATGCAGATCGTGCCACCCTCGTTCGGCGAGGAGATTCATGAAATCGAACGCTTGTTCGTCGCGAGGGCTCGGTTCTGCGACCTGCGCGTTGGCAACGACGGTCAACGTCAGCAGGGAACAGACCGGGATAACTTGCGAGAGAAAGCGCTTCCAGAGCATTGCTGAGGGGCTCATTAGCGCTCTTTCTCCCCGAAGTGAGAAACCTGAAAGCGTATTCATGCGATGGGACACTCGAGAGGTCTGCCCATCCACGTTCGTGGATATTGGGGGCTCGTCCACGCCCCTCGGGCGGACCGACGACTGTCCTCTCGTCAATGACGTATTTTGAGCCGCGTCGTTGAGCTTTGGCGACCTGTAACGGTCGTCCGTGGTTTGAGTCCTCTCGTCACCGGTCGTGTAACCATGAATCGCACCACTATTGGATTGCTTTGCGCTACCGTTCTGGTCTCTTTCCTTCAGGCTTGTTCTGACGATGCGTCGGGCTCTGGGAGCGTCGCCGCAGGCGGCACAGCCACCGTCGGCGGTGCATCAGGAAGCAGCGCGCAACCAGGGAGTTCCGCGGCCGGCACTTTGGCCGCGGTTGGCGGCAACACCGTGGGGTCGGGCTCTGCGAACGCCTCGAATCCCAAGGGTGGCGCGGGCAGCTCGACGGGTGGTCCTTCGGTGGGAGGCACTGCGATCGGCAGCGGCGGTGCGGGCGGGGGAGTTGCGACGGGCAGCGGTGGTGCGGGCAGCGGCGGTGCGGGCAGCGGTGGTGCGGGCAGCGGTGGTGCGGGCAGCGGTGGTGCGGGCAGCGGTGGTGCGACGGGTGGCACCACTTCGATCGGTGGGGCTGTCGCGGTGGGTGGTGCGCCGCTGGGAGGCGCGACCGCGCTCGGCGGATCTTCTGCCGGTGGAGGCACCGCGACTGTGCCGAGTCAAACCGGAAATCCGCTGAATGGAATCGTGAGCACGTACGCGAGCTGGCTCAGCAGCGCGAGTGGTGACGCCGCGAAGTTGACTGCCGATCGGAGTCTCGCGGACAACATCATCACGTGGCAAATGCCTCATGGCGGGTGGTTCAAGTACGGCAAAACCGTCTACGCATCGCCGTGGAACGGCTCCGATCCTCGCTCGGACTGGACGGGGGCGAACGGAGTCGAGCTCGGAACGATTGACAATGGTGGCACCGTCACGGAGATCATGTTCTTGGCCGACGTTTATCGGAGGACGAGCGACACCAAATACCAGAGCGCTGCTCGCAAGGGCCTAGACTTCATTTTGAACATGCAATACGCATCGGGAGGCTTCCCGCAGGTCTATCCGGCGCGCCCGAATAGCTACTCGAACTACGTGACGTTCAATGACGACGCGATGGTTCGGGTGCTCGGTATGCTCGATCTCGCCGCTGCGCGAAAGACACCGTTCACGGATACCACGTTTTCTTCGACGGAACTCGCGCGGATCCCGAGCGCCAAAGCCAAGGCGATCGACTACATTCTCAAGGCGCAGATCATCCAAGCTTCCGTCAAGACGGTCTGGTGCGCGCAGCATGATCCGGTGTCCTATGCTCCGATGGGCGCGCGCTCCTACGAACTTCCATCGAAGAGTGGCAAAGAATCCATCGGGGTCATCGGATATCTCCTCTCGCAGCCGCAAACGGCCGACATTCGTGCCGCCGTGCAAGCGGCCATCGCTTGGTACAAGAGCGACGCGGTGAAGGTACCGAATACCGCATACGTGAGTCGCCCGTCCGGCAGCACCGACGACACGTACAATCCCATTCAAGCCAAATCGGGCAGCACCATGTGGTACCGCTTCTACGATCTCGGCAAAGACACGGGGTTCTTCAGCGGTCGGTTACCCACCGATAATCCACCTGGCGTCGGCAAAAAATACGACATCATGGAGATCGAACCCGAACGGCGTTACGGCTACCAATGGGGTGGTTCCTACGGGACTTCGCTCTTCGCGTACACCGACAAGATCGGGTACTGACGCATGCTTTGAGTGGCGCTCCTCGTTTGGAGCACCAAGGGGATCGAGCGCACACGCATGAGGCCGTCTCAGCCCGTGCTCGACTTGTCTTGAACCACGCGTGACGCGCTCGTGCAGCGTTACATGGTCGGACGTAGCGCGGGTGTCGCGCCGGGATCTTCGCGCCGGATCTTCGCGCTACCCGCGACGCTCGACGCTCGACGCTCGACGCTCGACGCGTGGCTGATGCGCACAATGGTGACCTCGCGGCGCTTTGGGCTGCTTCCCCGGGAGATTTTTGCCGGATCGTCGTGGTCACGTCGCCCCAAACCACTCAGGAAAAGCACCTTTCGAACGCCACTTCGTCACCCCCACGGGTGTCGACGGACGTCAAGGTCTTGGCCCGGACCCGAGGCTGCATTATGCGTCGCCCGGTAACGCCGACGTGTGTTCGCGTACCAGGAGAGTCTCATGCCGAAGGTCCGTGTCGAATCCTTTTCCATTTCCCTCGACGGTTACGGCGCAGGACCGAATCAGAGCCTCGAGCAACCACTCGGGATTGGCGGCACCGCTCTTCATGGGTGGGCCTTTGCGACTCGGACCTTTCAGCGCGAGGTGCTCGGAAATGAGAGTGGCGAGGAGGGGATTCGACGACGACATTGCCGCGCGGGGTTTCTCCAACGTTGGCGCGTGGATCCTCGGTCGCAACATGTTCAGCCCGTATCGCGGAGCGTGGACTTGCGATGCGTGGAAGGGTTGGTGGGGTGACAATCCGCCCTATCACGTTCCCGTCTTCATTTTGACGCATCACGAGCGCCCCTCCGTAGTCATGGCAGGTGGAACCACTTTTCACTTCGTGACCTCGGGGATCCACGAGACTCTTCGACGAGCCAAGGAAGCTGCGGGGGAAAAAGACGTGCGGATCGGTGGCGGTTCCGCGACGATTCGTCAATACCTCGAGGCTCGGCTCGTCGACGAGATGCACATCGCCGTTTCGCCGGTGCTGCTCGGGCGTGGCGAATCCCTCTTCAAGGACCTCGATTTGGCGCAACTCGGGTATCACGTCGCGGAGCACGTCGCGACGACTCGCGCCACCCATGTCGTGATTCGACGTGGGGACTAGGTCGCCGTTCGCTCGCGGCCGTACGGTGGCTCAACGAGTCAACGGCAAGGTGATGACGCAGGTCGTCCCGCGGGGACGCAGATTCCGGAGCTCGATGCGTCCGCGATGGGCGAGCGATGCGCTCGCGAGACTCAGTCCCGAAGCCGAACCCACCGCTTGTGCTAACGAGAGCTATTCCTTGATGTGAAGAACGGTCGAACACCCCATGCAAATCGGCATCTGGGATCCCTTTGGCCGTCTTCGATACGGATTCCTCGAAGCTCTCGGGTCCGACCGATGCGGCATAGTCGATGGGCGGCGTCCTTGTTGAGGAATACTTGATGGCGTTGTCGAGTACGTTGTCGAACACCGTACTGAAGCTTCTCGGACTCGGCGTCGACGATCGTGGCCTCGGATGTTTCCATCAGCAGCACCGGTCTGCATGTGTCGCAAACGCGCGCATGCTTGCCTCGAGAACCTTGACGAGATCGCAGCTCGAAGTTCAATCCGCGACCATTGCGGAGCCGCTCGAGCTCCAAGAGCTCGAGAATCATCTCCTCCATTTCCTGCGACGTTTCGAAGTAAATCGGCCTCGTGCTCGTCATCGTCGGAGGCGCCAGCGTCAAGGCGAACGGAGTTCGTGACGACGTCGAGCAAGAGGCGGTCTCGCGCAGCGACCATCTCGCGATCCTCGACCATGCGATCGGATCCTCTGTTAACCCCGAATCCGAGCGCTTTGGGAGACCACCGTACGAAGTTCCGCGAAGCCTTCACGAAGCCATTGTACCGGGCGAATCGACGCGCGAAGCACGGCATGGGCGACGAGCACGACCAAGGCGATGCTCGAAGGATTGCCGAGGCGATTGTGCGCAACGTGAACGGAGCGATAGAAGCGCCACGAGACACTCGTGCCTTCCGGTCCCGGAAGACGAAGAACTCTGTCGACCCAAGACGTGAAACTTTGCCCAAACGCTCGTTGAACCGATTGGCTTCGGCGAAGCTCGGTAGATTCGGATCCGTGACCCCCATCCGGGCCTTGTACGGATGTTGAGCTTGCTTGCCATTCTTTCGTAGGGTCTTTTGATCGGACCCGTCGCTGTCAACGTGCCGTCCATCGACGGCGAGCCCGATTCGCTCGGTGCGACGAAGAAGAAGAGAAGAGGGTCACGGCGATGATCCACGCCATCGTCATCATCGTGAAGAACAACTTCGCGAAGATGAGTGTCGCCACGCGATTTCCAGCTTGGCGTTCGAGGTAGCGGCTGGGAGGTCGAAGGTTCCAGCGGCAGCTTCAGCCGTTGTTGCCTCCAATGAAGCAGCAACCCCGCTCCCCCCATATTCTTGACGCATTTTCGGCTCCTTCGGATCGTCATTCAACTTGTGGCGGACGGTTACCGACGAGGACGTCGATGACGATTCGGTTCCAGTCCGTTCCGCGAGTCCGCGTCCAAGATTCGCTGCTCGTCGCGCGACGCACGCAAGAGGAGCAGCAATGCGAATTCAGCGGTACCAATTGAGTGGCGCGCCACCGAGCGAAGCCGGCGAGCGCGGCCTCGTCGAGCTCCAGATCGCCGATGCGAAGGAGTTCGGCGCGTCCGGGTGTCGCTCTGCGCCGCAGCACCGCGCTGCGCGCAGAGCGACACCCGGACGCGCCGAACTCCTTCGCATCGGCGATTCGGAGCTCAACAAGGCCGCGCTCGCCGCTTCGCTCGGTGGCGCGCCACTCGAATTGACTACCGCTGAATTCGCATTGCTGCTCCTCTTGGTCGAAAGCCGTGGACGAGTCCTTTCGCGCGAGCAGATCTTGGACGCGACTCGCGGAACGGACTGGGAGTCCTTCGATCGTTCCATCGACGTCCTCATCAGTCGTCTCCGCCACAAGTTGAATGACGATCCGAAGGAGCCGAAATACATCAAGACCGTCTGGGGACGGGGTTACTGCTTCATTGGAGGCGACAATGGCTGAAGCTGCCGCTGAACCTTCGACCTCCCAGCCGCTACCTCGAATCTCCAAGCTGGAAATCGCGTGGCGACACTCCATCTTCGCGAAGTTGTTCTTCACGATGATGACGATGGCTGCAGTCATCATGGCCATGATGACCCTCTTTTCTCTTCTTCTTCGTCGCACCGACGATCGGGCTCGCCGTCGATCGAGCCGCGGCGGAGAACATGGCGCTTTTGGTCGCAACGGGTCCCGATCAAAAGACCCTACGAAAGATCGCAAGCAAGCTCGATCTCGACGTCCGTTACGAAGGCCCAGATGGCGTGTGGGTCACGGATCCAATCTACCGAGCTTCGCCGAAGCCAATCGGTTCAACGAGCGTTGGGCAAAGTTTCACGTCTTGGGTCGACAGAGTTACGTCTTTTCGGGACCGGAAGGGCGCAAGTACCTTTTCTCGTGGCGCTTCTATCGCTCCGTTCACGCTGCACACAATCGACTCGTCCTCGCGATCCTCGCGAGCATCGCCTTGGTCGTGCTCGTCGCCCATGCCGTGCTTCGCGCGTCGATTCGCCCGGTACAATGGCTTCGTGAAGGCTTCGCGGAACTTCGTACGGGCAATCTCATGGTGTCCGTCCCAAAGCGCTCGGGGGACGAATTCGGCGTGTTGACGGAGGAATTCAATCACATGGTCGAAGGGGTCCGCGAGATGGTCACTGCGCGAGACCGCCTCTTGCTCGACGTCAGTCACGAACTCCGTTCGCCTTTGACGAGAATGAAGGTCGCGCTGGCGCTCTCCGACGATGACGAGCACAAGGCCCATTTACTTCGAAACGTCGCAGAAATGGAGGAGATGGTCTCCGAGCTCTTGGAGCTCGAGCGGCTCCGCAATGGTCGCGGATTGAACTTCGAGAGCTGCAATCTCGTCAAGGTTCTCGAGGCAAGCGTCGCGCGTTTCGAACACATGGGACCCCGGGTGCGCTTGATGGAACGTCCCGAGGCCACGATCGTCGACGCCGATCCCGAGAAGCTTCGTACGGTGTTCGACAACGTACTCGACAACGCCATCAAGTATTCCCTCGACGACAGCCGCCCCATCGAGGTATCCGCATCGGTCGGACCCGAGAGCTTCGAGATCCGTATCGAAGACGACGGCCAAGGGATCCCAGATGCCGATTTGCATCGGGTGTTCGAACCATTCTTCCGCGTGGATCGCTCTCGTTCACGCAAGACGGGTGGGTTCGGCTTGGGACTGAGTCTCTGCGAGCGCATCGTTCACGCCCATCGCGGACGCATCGAGCTCCGGAATCTGCGTCCCCGCGGGACGACCTGCGTCATCACCTTGCCGTTGACTCGTTGAGCCACCGTACGGCCGCGAGCGAACGGCGACCTAGTCCCCACGTCGAATCACGACATGGGTGGCGCGAGTCGTCGCGACGTGCTCCGCGACGTGATACCCGAGTTGCGCCAAATCGAGGTCCTTGAAGAGGGATTCGCCACGCCCGAGCAGCACCGGCGAAACGGCGATGTGCATCTCGTCGACGAGCCGAGCCTCGAGGTATTGACGAATCGTCGCGGAACCGCCACCGATCCGCACGTCTTTTCCCCCGCAGCTTCCTTGGCTCGTCGAAGAGTCTCGTGGATCCCCGAGGTCACGAAGTGAAAAGTGGTTCCACCTGCCATGACTACGGAGGGGCGCTCGTGATGCGTCAAAATGAAGACGGGAACGTGATAGGGCGGATTGTCACCCCACCAACCCTTCCACGCATCGCAAGTCCACGCTCCGCGATACGGGCTGAACATGTTGCGACCGAGGATCCACGCGCCAACGTTGGAGAAACCCCGCGCGGCAATGTCGTCGTCGATCCCCTCCTCGCCACTCTCATTTCCGAGCACCTCGCGCTGAAAGGTCCGAGTCGCAAAGGCCCACCCATGAAGAGCGGTGCCGCCAATCCCGAGTGGTTGCTCGAGGCTCTGATTCGGTCCTGCGCCGTAACCGTCGAGGGAAATGGAAAAGGATTCGACACGGACCTTCGGCATGAGACTCTCCTGGTACGCGAACACACGTCGGCGTTACCGGGCGACGCATAATGCAGCCTCGGGTCCGGGCCAAGACCTTGACGTCCGTCGACACCCGTGGGGGTGACGAAGTGGCGTTCGAAAGGTGCTTTTCCTGAGTGGTTTGGGGCGACGTGACCACGACGATCCGGCAAAAATCTCCCGGGGAAGCAGCCCAAAGCGCCGCGAGGTCACCATTGTGCGCATCAGCCACGCGTCGAGCGTCGAGCGTCGAGCGTCGAGCGTCGCGGGTAGCGCGAAGATCCGGCGCGAAGATCCCGGCGCGACACCCGCGCTACGTCCGACCATGTAACGCTGCACGAGCGCGTCACGCGTGGTTCAAGACAAGTCGAGCACGGGCTGAGACGGCCTCATGCGTGTGCGCTCGATCCCCTTGGTGCTCCAAACGAGGAGCGCCACTCAAAGCATGCGTCAGTACCCGATCTTGTCGGTGTACGCGAAGAGCGAAGTCCCGTAGGAACCACCCCATTGGTAGCCGTAACGCCGTTCGGGTTCGATCTCCATGATGTCGTATTTTTTGCCGACGCCAGGTGGATTATCGGTGGGTAACCGACCGCTGAAGAACCCCGTGTCTTTGCCGAGATCGTAGAAGCGGTACCACATGGTGCTGCCCGATTTGGCTTGAATGGGATTGTACGTGTCGTCGGTGCTGCCGGACGGGCGACTCACGTATGCGGTATTCGGTACCTTCACCGCGTCGCTCTTGTACCAAGCGATGGCCGCTTGCACGGCGGCACGAATGTCGGCCGTTTGCGGCTGCGAGAGGAGATATCCGATGACCCCGATGGATTCTTTGCCACTCTTCGATGGAAGTTCGTAGGAGCGCGCGCCCATCGGAGCATAGGACACCGGATCATGCTGCGCGCACCAGACCGTCTTGACGGAAGCTTGGATGATCTGCGCCTTGAGAATGTAGTCGATCGCCTTGGCTTTGGCGCTCGGGATCCGCGCGAGTTCCGTCGAAGAAAACGTGGTATCCGTGAACGGTGTCTTTCGCGCAGCGGCGAGATCGAGCATACCGAGCACCCGAACCATCGCGTCGTCATTGAACGTCACGTAGTTCGAGTAGCTATTCGGGCGCGCCGGATAGACCTGCGGGAAGCCTCCCGATGCGTATTGCATGTTCAAAATGAAGTCTAGGCCCTTGCGAGCAGCGCTCTGGTATTTGGTGTCGCTCGTCCTCCGATAAACGTCGGCCAAGAACATGATCTCCGTGACGGTGCCACCATTGTCGATCGTTCCGAGCTCGACTCCGTTCGCCCCCGTCCAGTCCGAGCGAGGATCGGAGCCGTTCCACGGCGATGCGTAGACGGTTTTGCCGTACTTGAACCACCCGCCATGAGGCATTTGCCACGTGATGATGTTGTCCGCGAGACTCCGATCGGCAGTCAACTTCGCGGCGTCACCACTCGCGCTGCTGAGCCAGCTCGCGTACGTGCTCACGATTCCATTCAGCGGATTTCCGGTTTGACTCGGCACAGTCGCGGTGCCTCCACCGGCAGAAGATCCGCCGAGCGCGGTCGCGCCTCCCAGCGGCGCACCACCCACCGCGACAGCCCCACCGATCGAAGTGGTGCCACCCGTCGCACCACCGCTGCCCGCACCACCGCTGCCCGCACCACCGCTGCCCGCACCACCGCTGCCCGCACCGCCGCTGCCCGCACCACCGCTGCCCGTCGCAACTCCCCCGCCCGCACCGCCGCTGCCGATCGCAGTGCCTCCCACCGAAGGACCACCCGTCGAGCTGCCCGCGCCACCCTTGGGATTCGAGGCGTTCGCAGAGCCCGACCCCACGGTGTTGCCGCCAACCGCGGCCAAAGTGCCGGCCGCGGAACTCCCTGGTTGCGCGCTGCTTCCTGATGCACCGCCGACGGTGGCTGTGCCGCCTGCGGCGACGCTCCCAGAGCCCGACGCATCGTCAGAACAAGCCTGAAGGAAAGAGACCAGAACGGTAGCGCAAAGCAATCCAATAGTGGTGCGATTCATGGTTACACGACCGGTGACGAGAGGACTCAAACCACGGACGACCGTTACAGGTCGCCAAAGCTCAACGACGCGGCTCAAAATACGTCATTGACGAGAGGACAGTCGTCGGTCCGCCCGAGGGGCGTGGACGAGCCCCCAATATCCACGAACGTGGATGGGCAGACCTCTCGAGTGTCCCATCGCATGAATACGCTTTCAGGTTTCTCACTTCGGGGAGAAAGAGCGCTAATGAGCCCCTCAGCAATGCTCTGGAAGCGCTTTCTCTCGCAAGTTATCCCGGTCTGTTCCCTGCTGACGTTGACCGTCGTTGCCAACGCGCAGGTCGCAGAACCGAGCCCTCGCGACGAACAAGCGTTCGATTTCATGAATCTCCTCGCCGAACGAGGGTGGCACGATCTGCATCACGAGCGTTGGAACGCCTACGGACAGGTCACCCACATCTCGAGCTGGAAAGCTCCATTCAGCGCAAGATACACCAATCGGAACGGCACGCCCAACTCCCTCTCGACCACCTCGGAGCATAGCTTTACATCGACGGCGACGCTGTACACCGGCCTTGGTCTCTGGCCTCACGCCGAACTCCATTGGGTGCCCGAAGTGATCTCTTTGCGAGCGCTCTCGGAACTCAAGGGACTCGGCGGAGCCATCCAGAATTTCGAGTTGCAGAAGAGCGGCTCGATGACGCCGACTCCGTACACCTCGCGGTTCTTCCTCCGGCAGACCATTCCGCTCGGCGGAACGCACCTGGAGCAGACGTCCAATCCGATGCAGCTCGGCGATGAATCCACCTCCCGTCGCCTCGTATTCACGCTTGGGAAACTGAGCGTCCTCGATCTCTTCGACAAAAATACCTACTCGGGAGATCTCACGTCGACAGTTCCTCAACATGGCGTTTCTCGCCTATTCTGCCTTCGACTTTGCCGCAGATGCGCGTGGATACGCCTGGGGCGGAGCGGTCGAATACTATCACGACGACTGGGCCTTTCGTGTCGCACGGGTCACGCCGCCGAAGCACCCGAACCAGCTCGAAATCGACTTCCAGCTCCACAAGCACTACGGTGATCAGGTCGAGATCGAGCACAATCACGAGCTCTTCGGGCAGCCCGGCGCCGTGCGGATCTTGGGCTACCGCAATCGCGAGGTCATGGGGCGCTTCGACGAGGCACTCGAAGCCTTCGCTACGAATGACAGCCGCAATGCGGCAGCGTGCACCTCGTTCAACTACGGCTCCGCCAACGACCGAGCGCCCGATCTCTGCTGGGTACGCCGGCCCAATTACAAGGTCGGGCTCGGACTCAACGTCGAGCAGCGCGTCACGCCCTATCTCGGCCTATTTGCCCGAGGTATGTACTCGGACGGTCGCACGGAGGTTTACTCGTACGTGTCGGCCGATCGCTCCCTCTCCTTCGGAGCCCTGGCTCAAGGCGCTCCGTGGGGGAGGCCGCGCGATCTCTTGGGCGTCGGTAACAGCGTGGGTTGGATTTCCCGCGCACACGCTCGATATCTGCGCGCCGGTGGCATCGACGGGTTCATCGGAGACGGCGGCCTGACTCGAGGCACCGAACGCGTCCTCGAAGCATTCTACAGCGTGAGCATCTATGGACCGTCGTGGTTGACCGCCGATCTGCAGCACATTTCGAACCCGGCCTACAACATCGATCGAGGCCCCGTAAACGTCGTCAGCGGCCGGTTCCACGCCGAATTCTGAGCAAGTATCTCCTACCGACGAACGCACGAAGGCCTCGTGAACCCGCCGTGCTGCCCCCAGTCCGACACGGCGCGGCGCGAGCCGATTGCACCGGGTGCGATGGAATCCGAGGCGAGACCGTGCCAAATCCCATACATGTCCAGCGTCGTCGTCCGCTCCGCCACCCCCGCCGACTTGGCATCCGCTGCCGCACTCGGCGCTGAGATCGTCAGGCTCCATCACGCGACGAATCCGTCGCGCTTCTTCATGCTAGACGCCCCAGAAGAAGGCTACGCGTGGTGGCTCGGCCAGGAACTCGAACGCGCCGAAGCCATCGTGCTGGTTGCGGAACTCGACGGCACCGTCGTCGGATACGCCTACGGCGCCATCGAGGAACGAGATTGGAACATTCTCGTTGACAGACATGGCGCCTTTCACGACCTCTGCGTCGCAAAACGCGTCCGCCACACCGGCATTGGCCGAGCACTTGCCGAAGAGATGCTTCGCCGACTCGAGGAGCGCGGAGCTCCGCGGATCCTCCTTCGCGCCATGATCCAAAACGAAGCGGCGCAGCGTCTCGCTGCATCCCTGGGCTTCATTCCCACCATGGTCGAGATGACCCGAGAAACGAGGTAGCCGCGACAAGGGAGCGCAGGCAGCCAACGCAAGCGTTCGACCGGTCACATCGACGCTCGGAGCGCGAGCCGCGATGCCCCGTTCAGACCGAGCTCACTCGACGTCGCGATGAAGCGAGCGAAGCTTTCGTCGATAAGAGCCCGGAGGCATGCCAAGTTCCTTCGAAAATACGACGCTGAGTTGCGACGAGCTGGCAAACCCACTCTCTTTGGCAACCCTCGACAGCTCATACGTGGTCGACGCAAGCAATCGTTTGGCAATTTGCAGGTGCGCGCGCCGCACTTCTTGGAGGACCGTTCTCCCGAGAACGGCGCGAAACCTTCGTTCCAAGGTCTGCCGCGTCACTCCGACGGACTTGGCCACTTTGGGCACGGAAAAGCGCGAACCGGCTTGACTCTCGATCCATTCGACGGCGCGACGAACCACCGGATCGGACACGGCAAAGATCTCCGAAGAGCGACGGACAACCACGTCCACGGGTTCGATGAGCAGACGACTTCCGCCAATGTCCTCGTCATCTAGGGCGCGCCCAACGAGCTGCGCCACGCTGGCGCCCACTTGACGCCATGGGATAGCAACGCTCGACAAGGACGGAGCCGCAAACTCGCAGTCGATGACGTCGTTGTCCACCCCGACGAGCGCCAGTTGCTCCGGGATTTTGAGATTGGCCACCTGGCAATATCGAGCGACGACTCGAGTCCAGCTGTCCGCACAGGCGAACAGACCACAAGGCTTGGGAAGCCCAGCCAACCACTTGACGAGTTCGTCACCAATCTCTGAATGACGGGCCAGCGCTGGATCGTCGCTCCACCATCCCGGCGCGACCCGGCCGCCGGCGGCGGCGACGGCGTCGACGAATGCCCGTTCACGCGCGACCGCGAAGGCACTGCTTTCGAAGCGAAATACTGCGAACTGTCGGAGCCCCGTCTCGAGTAGATGGGTCGCCGCGAGTCGCGCAATCCTCGTTTCGTCGAGACAGACTGACGCGAACCCCTCGTCGCATCGATCGTGATTGACGGCAATGTACGTCCGTCCGACGACACGCGGAGGCAACGCGCGCGCATGGGATGGAGGAAGCACGACCACCTTCGGATCCCATTCTTCGAGTAACCACGTCAAGTTACTCGTCGGGTGGTAATGCAAAATCGTCCAATTGCGTTCGTTGGCGACCGCAGCGAAGCCCATCAGAATCCCGCGCGACCACGCCGCAGCGGCGTCCAAGACGACGAGCACCCGACGCTGCTCGGTCTGCCTGTTTCGCGAGACGGTGGGCATGTGACGATCTTTACAGCAAACTTCGAGGGATCGGTCCGGGAAAAGGACGACCTGTGCCTCCACACCGAGCTCGACCCTTCTCGAAAAGGACGACCTGCGCCTCCACACCGAGCGCCTTCGGTCGCGGAGGAGGACGACCTGCGCCTCCACACCGAGCGCCTTCGGTCGCGGAGGAGGACGACACGCGACTCCTTGCATCAAGCCGATTCGTCGAATTTCGAGGTGCGAAGCTCGCTGACGACGGCATTGCGCTTTTGTTGAACCACGGGGTCGTCCGACAAATCCGGCGCCCCCCTCGCTCGCCGTCGCCACTGAGTCATCCAATGTGCGACGAGACTCAGAGCCCAGACGAGGGCAAATCCGCCGAGTGCAAAGGGGTGCGCCAGAATGAGCTGTCGAGCAACGAGCACGGCCGCGCCGAGGGACGCGATTGCGGCAACGAGGGAAATCGGGTCTTTGAACTTGGATTCGACGAAGGTGAGAAGATTGACGAAGGCAAACAGGACGAGAAACGCTAGGCTCGCCGCTTGCACGAGGGGTTCGAGCGACGAAACAGCGGCAAGGCACGCCGCCGCACCGCCCAAAAGGATGAGCCCCCAATAGGGGATCTGATTGCGGTTGGTCCGCTTGAAGATGCCGGGAACCAGGCGCCCTTCCGCTGCCGTTCGCGCGAGCCGCGCTACGGAAAATAGGGTCGCGTTGATGGCAGATGTGGCCGACGCACAGGCCGCCAGGGTCACGACGAAAAGCCCCAATCCCCCTGCAGCGCGCTCACCCGCAACTGCCAGGGCGTTTTCCTTTTGCCGCACCAAAACGTCTGCCCCTACCAGGGATGCAGCACCCATGGTCACGAGAGCGTAGGCAACGGCGACCGCGATGACGGCCGCGGGCAACCCGCGCTTCAACGTTCGAATGGGATGACGGAGCTCTCGAACATCGTAAGCCAACATCTCGAAGCCCTCGAAGGCAATGAAGGTCGCGGCCATTCCAGAGAGAACTCCCATGACGTTCGGCTCCGGCACTCCCCGCGCGACGTTCGCCGCACGATAGTGTGTCAGCCCGAGTGCTGCGATGGCAGCGAGAATCGCAAGCTCGATCCAAACCGCAGCAATCTGCACACCCGAAGGTTCGTGGATTCCGATCAGGTTGACGACGACGAGTGCCACGACGGCTCCCCCGATGATCCCGACGACCACCCATGGTGACGCGCCGAGAGCGCGGCCAACGTACTGACCCAACGTGTACGCGTACACCGCCGTCGCGAGCACGTAGACCAGCAACAGCCACCAAGCAACGATGCTAGCGAGATGGTATCGTTCCTTCTTGACCAACGACGCGACAGGAACCCCCTCCTGGGCGATTGCAAAGGTGAGTCGCGCGTAACTACGCCCGGTTGCGAGTGCGATGAGACTGCCGAGTAGGAGGCTGAGCCAGGCCAAAGATCCGGCAAGCCCAAGGATGACCCCGGCCAAGGTATAGATCCCTCCGCCGATCATCCCACCCACCGCCATGGCCCACGCGGCGTGTTGACTCAGGCGCCTTCGTTTCGAAGAAGCGTCGGTCTTGTCCTTGCTCACTGAGTTGCCATTCCTGCGCCCGCCGATGTACTCGCGACGTGCGCTCTCTCGAATGGCGGGGATGGATGAGAGGGCACGGGGTCGAAAGTCACGACGAACCAGCTCCTGCAAGCCGCGGGCCCACGAGCGACGGGGCAACTAGACCCAATGACCTCGAGACGTCCTACAGCACAAGAACGTGCCTCAGTATCATGCTGCCCCATTCGGGCTGAAAGCCACTCGAGCAGGCGAGTGCATCGAGCACGAGACAGCTGGCAATGAGTCCAACGAGAATCGATGGGTCCGGACCCGACGCAATCTGCCTCGCCTCTCCGACGTGGATGGCAAGGTCGTTAGGCGTCGATCGCACCGTCCGAGGGGGCACGTGCACCGGTGGAACGGTGCGACGGTGCGACGAGCCGCGCGGACCTCAGCTCTCGCGACGCAGCTCGGCTCTCGCGACGCAGCTCGGCTCTCGCGACGCAGCTCGGCTCTCGCGACGCAGCTCGGCTCTCGCGACGCAGCTCGGCCTTACGCGTCGGCGTTCCTACACGCTATGCATCGTCCGCGGAGCTGAACCTCGGCAACCTCGTTGCGGGCCGCTTCCCCACGCAGAGTGACGTCACTCTTCGGCAGGCACGCGACGTCACCACAGCTGACGCAGACGAAGTGCGCGTGGCTGCCGTGTTCACTCAACGTCGTCTTCGGCAGCTCGTAGCGCCAAACGTTATCACCGAGCTGCGTGCGCACGAGAAGCCCTGAATCGGTGAGCGAAACGAGATTGCGATAAATCGTGGCGCGATCGAGCCCAGCCCCCGCCATGCGTTCCGTCAGCTCGGGGTGGCTGATCGGTTGCCGCGATCGAGCAAGTTCCCTCAAAAGGCTCATTCGCTGTTCGGTCACCCGCAGCCCGCTTCGAGTCAGTAGGGAGCGAAGCTCGTCATCCTCGAGTCGTTGCGCCTTCTTGACCATATACTCAGTCCTCCCCCCGAACCCGAGGTTCCGCAAGTCCTTCGACCGCAACCGCTGTTGCTCTCGAGTTTGCCAGCGTTTGCCGCATCAGTCCTCGAAGTCGAACGTATAGGCGTCGACCGAAAGAAGCCCATGAAACAGGGTATTGGACACCGGATCTTCTCGGGTGTCCGGGATCTCGAGGTCCGTCGGATCCGTGTCGGCGCCGGGCAGCGCCGCGAAGTCGACGCGCGAGAACCATTGCTTCGGAATCACGCGAAGCACGAGCCGCCCATTGGATGCAGGGGTGATGTCGACCGCAATGGGCGTGACGATCCGCTGTTTGCAGATGGGATTGGCCCCTGGGGTCGCAGGATCCGAGGATCCCAACGCACGATTTTGTCCGATCGTGATCACGCCGTGAAAACCAAATTCTCTTCCCTCGCGCGTCGCGGTTCCCGCAAAATCGAGGATTCTCGTGCGGTCTTCGAGGGCGTCGATGTCGCCCCCCGTCAACCACACTTCGCCCGAATAGGCGCGATCTGCCGTGCCGCGTCCAGGTTGGTCGAAGGCGACGAGTTTCGGCGAGAGGGCGTCGATGACCACACCCGAAGTCGCTTCTGCTGCATAGAGACCAGGCAGTACGCAGGACGTATCTTGCGCGCCAAGAATGGGCTTGGCACGATTGAGATAGAGCGCACCTATCGTCAGCCGAGCTCGTTCGAGCTTGATGTGATACCCCGCAGCCGTTTCGAATTCGTAGGGCTCGCCTGAAGTCGCATCTTTCGGGCCGCCGGCAACGGTCTGAAACTCGACCAGACCGCTACCCGTGTCGTCCATGCATCCGACGAGGTTCGCTCCGAGAACGAAAACGAAACCAAGGGACGCCGGCTTCATGGCGCGAAGGGTTGAGTTCACGTCGATTCTCCGAAGGTGACGGCCAGGGTCACGAAGAGCATTCGCGGCGGTCCGGCAGAAAAGTGACGAACGGGAACCAGGGTCGGGGGTTGCTCCGTACCGAGGAAGTTCGAGGCGTAGTTGTATTCACCGAGGCGATAGCGCCGATCGAGTAGATTGGTGACCTCGAAGCCGAGCTCGAAGCGCTTCCAGTCCAGGGACGCAGAAGCATCGACCGTGAAGATTCAATCGCTCAATTGATTGTACGGTAGCGGGCGTCGACCGACGTAGGTGAGCCCCGCGCCTGCAGCGGCACGTACCGCGGAGCCCATGAGACGGAAGGGCAGCTCGTGGTGCACCGCGGAGTCCGAGCGGACCACCCAGTTCGGAACGTACGGCACGACGAGTCCGGTGTCGTCGAAGCGCGATTGGACGAGCGTCGCGTTGAGACTCTGATCGAAGAACGCTCCCGTGAAGCGCAATGCCGCCAAGATGCCGTTGCGCGTCGTTCCATCCGACAGCGTGTTGCGCCCTGCTGTCTCACTGAAAACCAAGTCTTGGCCGACGTGAGTCCGAAAGGCAGCCGCCCGAGTGACGATTTGCGTTGTCGTCAGGGTTCGTGAGTACACGACCCCCGCCTCGTAAGCATCGACACGTGCGAAGGGCGTCTTCGGATCTTGCGACACGTAGATGGGATCGATCGACCGAACCCCTTGACCGTAACTCAAGGAGAGAAGCAGGCCCACGGAGGGCGTGAAGAGCACACTCGCGCGGGGAAGCAGTGCCGTGGTGGCGGTGCTTTTGCGCTGGGTCGGATCGCGATAGTACCCGAAATCCTGCTGGGATAGACAGCTCGCGTCGCCTGGAGGATTGGACCGCGAGGGTTGTCGAACGTCTTGTTGCGCGCAGTTGTCGAGGACGCTGTAAGAAAAGGAGTTGGCTCGAAGTCCCCCGCGCAGCAAAAGCCAAGAGAGCAACCTCAGATTCAAGTCACCGTACATGCCGATGTCGCCGAGTGCGTACTCGACGTCGACGTCACGATGATACGGAACGCCGTTCGTGGACTGAACGCGAAGTTGAGTGCCTCGCCCGAAGTCGCCGCGCGCCGCGTAACCCACCTCGAGCTCTTGAGCCAGACCGCCGATGCGTTCCTTGACCTTCGACGAACCACGAGAACCGAGCGTCCAAGAGTCGACAGTCAGAATCGATGCCGTCACCACGTTGCCCATGGGGCGTCTGCGTGGGCTCCTGGACGTCGAGCAGATACCCGGTGTAGTTCTTGCGAAAGCGTACGTCGCGTCGAATGACGTAGAGCTGCTCGCGATAAATGGTGTCGCCGACGCTCTCCTCGAGATCCGCACCAATCGAGAACCGTGAAGAGTCGCCGCCTTGACGTGGATCGTAGGTGTCGAAGAACCCGACGCGCCCGGCGCGATAATCATCGTCGCGTAACACCCCCGCGGAGTGATAGGTCGCCGAATAGGCCTGGCCGATGACGCGATAAGACCCCGTTTCGCCGAATTTCCCCTCGTACTGCGCAACGGCAGAGGCCCGCTGGGCGTCGCGATTCTGTCCGAAGCCATCGGTCTTGTAGAGCTCGGCAGCACCGAAGGTGCACCGGCTGAGCCCGAGGGGCCCCCAAAGTCCGACGAGACGTTGTGTGCCGTCAGATCCGAGAGAACTCTTCAGTGTGAGCCCGCGACGTTCGAGTCCCAGGCGATAATCGGCGCTCCCAGCTACGGCGAAGTTGCCCTGACGCGGATCGAAGGGGCCTTCGAGAACGCGGAGGGACAGCACGGTCTCCGGAATGATGAAGTTGGCGTCGGCGTGCCCATTTCCGTGCAGATTGCCCGCTTCGTTGATGGGAATGCCACCGACGGTAAACTCGATGTCCTGCCCCTCACGCGCGTCGAACCCGCGCAAGAACACCTGGTGAGCGTGCCCCTCCCCACCCTCGTTGGTGAGGAGGATCCCGGAGCGAGCTGGAGCATCTCCGTCGCGTTCTTCCGTGGGACCTTGGCAAGCTGTCCAATATCGATGTGAAAGTCACCAGCTCCGCGAGTGGGCGCTCGGTAGTGCCCCTGCACGATGACCTCGGCGCTGGGCGGATTCGCAGAAGTGCTCGTCGCCTGCGCGTTCGTCGCCTGCGCGTTCGTCGCCTGCGCGATGTCGCTCTTTTCGTCATTGGCGCTAGCAGCAGGTGCCAACGCAGCATCCGTAGGTTGCGTTTCACCCGTCGATGGAGATGGCGCGCGCTCCGCAGCGACGGCGGCAATCGTGGGCGGGTTCTGTGACGACGCGTCTCGTGACGGCGTGTTCGCCGCTGCCGCGCCCTCATGCGACGAGGAAGCGCCAACCACAGTGCCTACGGCGGGAGCCGGACGTGCCTCCTCCCGCGCCGGGAGCGACGGACGCGCCGGAAAAACGAAGGGCACCCGAATGCGAACGGCAAGGGGCCGCCCATCACGCGTCGCCGGCGAGAATCTCCAATGCTGGATGGCGTCGCGAGCCGCGCGATCGAAGTCTTCTCCGCCCGATTCGGCCACGTCGGCCGCCGTCACGTGTCCGTGGATGTCGATGGAGACGAACAGAACGACAGTGACGGGCCGTTCCGTGACCGCCGATGGCGGATACTCGGCATCGAACCTCTCGACCACCCCCGGTAGTCGAAGCCCGTCGCGCTGCCCCAAAGCAGTCGTCGCAGTCAGCAGCGCCACAGCCAGGGAGCCGATGGCGAAGGAACGTCGGGAGCGCACACGCATGGCCCTCCGCCTAGCGCAAAGGCAACTGAGTTGCAAGAGACCGTACGACGCTGACCCAAAACCGTGGTAGCGGAATTGGACGAGGTTCACCGACGTTGTTGCGCCGGAACTGCCATGCGTCCTACCGCTGCTGCTCTTCGAAGGTCCATCCCCGCGCTTCGCCGCTGTACCGTCGCGCTGCTGCTCGTTGGGTGCGGCTCCCCACCGCCTTCGCGAGACGCGGGTGACGACTCGCGCGCCGAGCTCGAGGCCGCAATGTTTCGCTTCACACAGGACTGTGACAGACACGGCCCCGCGAGCCCCGGAGACGCGATCTTCGAAGCGCCACGAGTGCTCGTCGAACTGTGGCTCGTCGAGCTGCCAGAGGGAGTAACGAGCACAGGCAGTGTCACGTCTCCTCGCGAAGTGGCAACCACGAAAGGGGCGAGACTCATCGGCACACCGCACGCCCTTGCCGATATCGAGCGCACGACGCACGCCGCACTCCAGCACCTGGTCATTCCAGCCGAACCGCAGCGTTTACGTTTCGTCGACGCCACGGTAACCCCGCTTTTGCGGAGCGCGGTCAACGTCGTCATTGACGTCGAGGTCGTCTTGGAGCACCTCCGCGACGAGGGAACCGAGCCACGTCGGATTGTCCTTCGCAACACCTTTCTCGTCCCCGACCGCGAGGCATCCCAGCTGTCGTTACCCATCGAAGGCACCCAGGAGCAACTTTTCTTGGGGGTCCGCGCCTACGTCACCCGCGGCGCGACCGATCTTCGCGATTTCTTCTTATGCAACGTCCAACAGCAACGAGCGCTCCGCGAATCCACGCGGCTAGCCCACTGAAGGCGCCGTCGACCTTGCCTCGTGAAGCGTTCGCGTCGCGGACACGTCGTCGCGGACACGTCGTCGCGGACACGTCGTCGCGGACACGTCGTCGCGGACACGTCGTCGCGGACACGTCGTCGCGGACACGTCGTCGCGGACACGTCGTCGCGGACACGTCGTCGCGAACACGTCGTCGCGGACACGTCAAACGCGCTCGCTCTACCGTTCGAGCCTCGACGACGGGAGTCGTAGCTGCATCGGCTGCCGCGTATCGAGAGCGAGCTCGCGCAGGCGATCGAGCGCAGGCGCCGTCATGCCTTCGATCTCGAGGAGTGAGCCATCGGAAAGCCGCGAAAAGAACTCCGCTTCGACGTCCCGATAGGAGCCACCCTTGCGTCGTGAGACGAAGTTCAGCCGCTTACGCGCCCATTGTGCCAAAGCGAACCCGGCCGCCATGAGAGGCACGCGGCGCCCCTCGAGCAGTGCAGCGGCTTCGATGTGCTCGAGAAGGACGCTCGCCTCCGTGTAAACGGGAACCGCCCCTCGGAACACGGCGCGAGGGATCCGAGATGGAAGGCCGTACTTGGCGAGGGCCTCGGCAAACCGTTGCGTCAGCTTCCGAGTCCACCTCGCGTCGGGAGCGCCGGAGGCGCGATTACTTGCGTACGCGCGGTCGTATCCAGGGACGAGTTCGGGCCACCAACGTCGTAGGCGTTCATAATAGAATTCCTTTTGTCGCCCAGGACGCAACGTGAGTCCGCCGAAACACAAGAATTCGGCGCCGGCATCCTTCGCAGCCTTGACGAGTTCCTCGATTCGCGCGTTCGAATCCGAAATCCCGGGCAGCAGGGGCATGGCCATGATCCCGGCATTCATGCCCAGGGCTCGCGCCTTGGCAACCAACCGCAATCGTTCGGTAGCAGACGCCGCGCGAGGTTCCACCTTCGATACGATGCTTTCGTCGACGCATTGCAAGCTGACGGAGAAGAGAGCGCGTCGTTTGCGCGCGAGCTCGGCAAGCAAATCGAAGTCGCGCTCGACCAGTGCGCTCTTCGTCAGAACGTGAGCCGAGAGTCCGCAATCGAGCACTTGCGTGAGAACGCTCCGCGCAAGCTCGTATTTCGCGTCGGCAGGTTGGTAGCTGTCGCTCACTCCACCGCCAAGGAACAAAAACCCAGGCTCCCGAGCTCGGCGCAGCGCCGCAGCAACGAGTTCGGCGCCATTGCGTTTGACGACGACATCTCGCTCGAAGTCGCCCTCGACGTAGTAGCGCTCGGCGCGACCATCGCAGTAGATACAGCCGTGGGCGCACCCCCGATAGAGATTCAATCCGAAGCTGCCGATGAACCACGGATCGACGAGCACGCTCGCGCTGAGCACGCTGCGCGCCGTCGTCTCGGTATAGCCGCCATCGACGGGAGCATCGCTAGCGTTGGCAGGTGTGCTCGAATGCGTCACGGACCTCGAGCATACCGTCCCGGGGCAAAATGGCAGACCCGATCTGCCCGCGCCCGCGCGCCGACACGGGTCAAATCTCCGCTCTAGGACTTGGCACGGACAGGACGCTGCCTGTAGATTGCCAGCGGCGGCCCCGGAGTCGCCGTCTCATGCGCCGCCATCGCCCCGTCCCTGTCACCCCCTGGCTCGTGCCGACCGTTGCGGCGTTCGCCATCGGTGCTCCCGCCGCGGCGCAGGCCAGTGAGGAGACGACCTCGACGAAGCACTTTTCCGTTCCACCTCAGTGCGGAAATGAGAGCGCGTTTGCCCGAGAGATCCGCGAGCGCGTCGGCAGCGACGCCGAGTTGCTCCTCGAAGCGCTGGAGGTGTCCATCGAGGCGACGGAAGCAGGGTTTGCCCTCTCGATGCGGATCGGCAACGAATCGAAGCATCTAGAGGATCGACGTTGTGACGATCTCTTTCATGCTGCCGTCGTCATCGCCGTGGCCTTGTGGGAAGCCCCGCGATCACCGAGTGGACCCGATGCCACGGAAGTGCCGGCTTCGCCGCCTCGCGCTCGCGCGGCGAGCGCGACCGACGAACGAACGTCGTCCGACGGGGCGTCGGCTGCTCCCGCGACGAGCTCCCGCGTCGCGCCCGAGTCGCGCCATGTCGCCAGTCCTCTTCACGCGTGGCTCCAAGGCGAGGCGGGTGCCTTCTCGGGACTCACGCCCGATTGGGCGCCGACCTTCGGCGTGCGGGGTGCGCTCGAAGGGCGACGCATTGGACTGGTGACGGGGCTGCGAGTGCTTCTTCCCAATGGCGATCGCGACGACAATGGGCGCGGCGTCTCGATTTTCGCACTCGGGACTCACGTTTCCGCTTACGTCCGCCCCGTGCCGCGCCTGAACGTCGAGTTCGGTGCAGCGGCGCATCTGCTACGGGGAAGAGGGCTGGGCAGCCAAGCCACGGACACGGCACTCCTCGGGAGCATTGGCCCTCGACTTGGACTGTGGGTCACTCCCCTGCAAACCGCGCGGCTCGCGCTTTCGCTCGGGGTCGAGGGCCAACTTGCCCTGATCCGTCCCGCATTCGAAATCAGTGATTACGGCCGTGTTTTTCGAGCGGCCACCGGGAACGTGGGCGGATTTCTTTCCGTGGGCTATCGGATTTTTTGACGGATTTCAGGTCTCCCCCGGATGAACGCAAGATGTCCGCTGGTGCCATTCAGGCCCACAGCCTGGAAGAACCCGATACCGAGCCGCCCCAGATGATCCCCGTTCCGGATCTGGCGGAGCTCTACGGACAAAACGTTCGTTACGTGTGGCGATGCTTGCGCAGCTTGGGCGTTCGCGACCGTGAACTCGAGGATGCCATCCAAGACCTCTTCATGGTGGTGCAGAAGAAATTGCCAGACTTCGACGGCCGCGTCTCGGCGCGAACGTGGCTCTACGCCATCGCCATCCGCATCGCGCGACGTTACAAGGAACGACATGGACGCGCGGCGGCGCGGTTCTGTCCAGAAGAAGAACACGCCGAAACCCTCGCTTCACCGCACAACACCGAGGCGGAATTCGTCTACAACGAGCGCCTCGCGTGCGCACGCGAAGCCCTCAATGCCCTCGACGACGACAAGCGCGAGGTCTTCGTCTTGGCTCAAATCGAGCAAATGAGCGCCAAAGAAATCGGAGAAATCACGGGTGTGCCCATGAACACCGTCTATTCTCGTTTGCGTGCAGCAAAGGCCGCCTTTTCGGAGGCCATACAACGCCTGGAAGCACGCTCACGGAGGTCAAGATGACACCGGAGCCGAGCCTCGAATCCTACCTCGATGCATTGCGAGAGGATCTGACCGTCGGAAGGTACGCAGGCGCGATTGCAGCAGCGACTCGCGAGCACGGGCATCGGCATCTCGCTCGCCGTGATGACGAAGACCGCCACGGCGACGTGCGTCGCGCCCGCCGCCAAGGTCGGGATCGTTGCAGCGCTCTCCGCTCGTTTTGCCGAGCTTCCTTTGCTTTGGCAGATGGGTCTGGTGACCGCGACTACGGCAGCGGTCGCGACAGGGCCGCTCATGGTCATGAGCGAGGTGCCTGCGGCCCGAAATCACGAGGTGACGCAGGTGGCTCGGCAAGCATCACCGCGCACGGCGAACGCGCACGCGCCCACCCTCGCCATCGTGAACCATGGCAACGACGCGGCCCCGGTCGATGATTCTCCCTCGGTGGCAGCGTCGCTTTCACCCGTCGATGCCGGGGCTCGCACGCGCGTTCCGGAGCGACGCGTCGAGCTGACCGCGCCGACCGAGGACGCGCAGGAGCAACGCAGCCTGGCCGAAGAAACTCGGCTCGTCGATCGCGCACTCGCTTTCATTCGAGCGGGCAACCTCGATGCTGCGACACGAGAGCTCGACGAGCACGACCAACGTTTTCCCGATGGACGACTGAAGCGAGAACGACGACGCGCCAGAGAAAAGCTCGAAGAGGCACGTCGCAACGGCAACACTTCGGTCTTTGATTCGAATTGATACGGCCACTTTGGCTTACTTGAGAGAGGGACCACACGATGAACAATCAACCAACGTTTCAGGGTCGCAAATGGCAATGGCTCCTCGGGCTCGTCCTGCTCACCCCGATTCAACTCGGGGCGAAGGGATGCGAGACGGGGATCGTCGGCTCCGACGGTAGCGGAGGAAGCATCAACTCGGGTGGTGCCTCGGAAGCGGGCGCGTCGAATGGCGGCGCGTCGACCGCGGGCAGCACGGCTTCCGGTGGAGCCGGCATCGCAGGTAGCGGGAGCACCCTTCCGGGCAAAGATTGTGGCGGTCTCCTCGGCCTCGCCTGTGCGCCAGGGCAGTACTGCAAGTACGCTGTCGATGCACAGTGTGGCGCCGCCGATCAGACGGGTATTTGTACGACGGTGCCCGAGGTCTGCCCCACGATCTATTCGCCGGTGTGCGGTTGCGACGGGGTCACCTACGGTAATGAATGCGAAGCAGCCGGCAAAGGCGTGTCCATCGTAGCGAAGGGGGCCTGCGGAAGCGACACGAGCGTGTGCGGTACGCGCGGAGCTGAACCCTGCAAGGAGGGTGAGTACTGCAATTACCCGCCCGACGCGAAGTGCGGTATCACGGATCTCCCCGGCCAGTGCGCGCCGATCCCACAGGGCTGCACGAAAGAGTACGCCCCCGTGTGCGGCTGCGACGGCAAGACCTACGGCAACGCGTGCATGGCGGCTGCCGCAGGCGTGTCCGTAGCAAGCAACGCTGCTTGCACGACCACGGATCCGACCATCGGCAAGGATTGCGGCGGCCTCCTCGGCCTCGCGTGCAACAAAGGGGAGTACTGCAACTATGACCTCGAAGCCAAATGCGGTGCGGCGGATCAGACCGGGATCTGCACGGCCATTCCGACCGCTTGCACGCTGCAGTACGATCCCGTGTGCGGCTGCGACGACAAAACCTACGGCAACGCGTGCGCTGCCGCTGCGGCCGGTGTCTCCGTGGCGTCAAAGGGAGCTTGCGCCACGGCCACGGTTACGACGTGTGGCGGCATCGCGGGCAAGGCGTGCCCCTCGGGTCAATATTGCAACTACGCTCCCGAGAGCCAATGCGGTGCGGCGGATCAATTGGGGACCTGCGCGGTGATCCCCGATCTTTGCACGGAGGAGTACAAGCCCGTGTGCGGCTGCGACGGCAAGAAGTACGGCAACGCTTGCGCCGCTGCGGCCGCCGGCGTCTCGGTCGACGCTGCTGGTAAGTGCTAAAACTCGTGGACTGCGTGATCGCGCGTGTGGGCTCGCGCTGAGGAGTTCACACGCGCCGCTCATCCACGAGCAACCTTCGTGCAGTAGCCGATGTCCCTCGAGGGGCACGGGTCCTACCGCCGAGAATTATTAGGCCGGATCGCACCGAAACGTGGGATCCGGCTGCCCCTTTTCGACCGGACGACGCCGTTACCACGACGAGCCGACCCAATGCAGCCCCCGTTTGGGCGCGTGGTGCGACGAGCCGATCTGGACCCGACGTCCGCCTTCGAAGATCCCCGACGGATCACCACATCGCTTTTCGATGAGCCAGATCTGACATCGCTGGGAACTGAGCTCGAGCCTGCGCCTTTTGGCCACTCGTCACCCAAATCACTGCTCGGTCGCAATCGACACTCTCGCGCGAAAGCTCGAGTTTGGACGGAAATCGACCCGATTGAGCGGTTGGGACGACGTCCGTCCATCGCAAGAAGGAGTTCCTCAAGTGCATCGTCGCTCTTCCCTCGGCTGGCTTCCTCTCGGATTCGTTCTCTTCGCCTGCAACGGTGAGGATCCCTCAGACGTCGGCGCCGGCGGCGCCACTCCGGGCATCGGCGGCTCCTCCCAAGAAACGAGTGTGACGACCACTGGCGGCAGCGCGGTGGGGTCTTTCAGTCAGAACTCCACCATGGGAGGCAAGACGCTCGGTACGACCGTCGTCGGTGGGACTTCGAGCTCCACGGGAGGAAGCGGGCCGAGCGCTGGTGGCCGTACGAGCTCTTCCACGGGAAGCACCACCGCAGCTGGTGGATTCGAGCAAAGGTGGCGCAACGTCTCGTGGCGGAACGAGTAGCAAAGGCGGCACGACGTCTCGTGGCGGAACGAGCAGCACTGGAGGTACCTCGTCCGGTGGAACCTGCTCCGTGACGCCAGTGAATCCGAAGGCAACGCAGCAGGTGAAGAACGTGCTCTGCTACCTGTACGGCATTTACGGCAAAAACGTGCTCTCTGGACAACAGGAAACCAGCTGGAGCAACCCGGCAAACGACATCAGCTGGTATGCAACCAACGGAATGAAATACCCCGCCATCCTTGGCGGAGATTTCCTCTATCCGAGCGGCACGACGACGCGGGCCATCGCATACTGGAACGCCGGCGGCCTCACGATGATCCGCTACCACATGGGCGCGCCGCCACTCTCTGATACCTACGAGAACTCGAAGGGCAGTGCGAACATCGCCAACGTGCTCACGAGCGGTACGGCAGAAAACACCTCCTTCAAGAGCAAGCTCGACTACGTAGCGACCGAGCTGAAGAAGCTAAAGGACGCCAACGTGCCCGTGATCTGGGCACCGTTTCACGAGTTCCAACCCAACGGGTGGTTTTGGTGGAGCAAGGGAACCCCCGCTCAGTTCAACGAGCTGTGGAAGTACATGTTCGACTATCTGACGAACACCCAGGGAATCAACAACGTCCTCTGGCTCGCGCCGTCGAGTGGAACCCCGACGAACGGTTGGTTCCCGAACAAGTCCTACTACGATCTCCGCCGGACCCGACACGTACGACAAGGGTGTTCCTTTCGCGAGCATGTTCGCGACCACGCGCTCGATCGTCGGCGCGACCGTGCCCATTCCCCTCCATGAAACCGGCTACGTTCCCGATCCCGCGACGATGTTCCCGTCGACGGCGCCGTGGTTGTTGTTCAACATCTGGGCGGGCTATCAAACTGGCGGGTACAGCACGCTCGCGCAGATCAAGAAGACCTATGAGGATAGCCACACCATCACGCGTGACGAGCTCCCCAACCTGAAGTAACCGAGAGCGAGCCATCGCAAGTGAGTCACTCGACATCGTTGGTTCGCTCCGCAGCACGCGGGGCGAACCAACGCCAGCACACGCGCGACACGTGCGCGGCGCACGCGCGACACGTGCGCGACGCAGGCCGTCGATGGATCTCTTGGCTCGGGCATGTCAAACTCGTGAATCGCTCGGCGAACTCGCATGGACAAAACCCTCGTCTTTGGCTCCATTTCAATCCTCGCCCTCGTGGGACTCGGGTTCGGGCTCTCGCTTGGAAGCAAACCGAAGGCGACGATCGACGCCTTGGCGGCAGCCGCTTCGGCAACACTGACTGAGGACGCTCCTGAATCGAATGCCGTCGACTCAGCGGCGTCCACCGCGGCATCACCGCAACCGCCCGCCGTTCCAAAAGGTACCATCACCGCCCCCGCCACGAGTACGTCGGCTCCGACACCTGCGACGGAAGCGGCCATCATGCAGCAGCTCCGCGAGCTCCAGGGATCGGCTCCGCTACTCGCGCTGCGACTGGCACGGGAGGGCAACGAGCGATTCCCGAATAGTCCCGACGCGGCAGAGCGTACCTGGCACGTGGTCAAGTCGCTGACCGATCTGGGCAAGTTCGATGAAGCTCGAGAGGAGGCTCGGTTGATGATCCAAGCGTTCCCGAAGACGAGTTGGTCGGAGGACGTCTATCGCCACGTCTTGCATCATCCACCAGGACCACCGACGACCGTCGGAGAATGACCTCCGGCTTACGTGACCGGTGGCACGAGCGCAATCGCTTGCGGCAACCATTTCGATAGCTGCGCCGCCCAGAGTCGCTGTCCATCGGGTTCGGCGATGAGATCCTGACGCAGCTCGAGTTCGACGTGCAGAAGCCCTCGACGTTCGCCGTATTCGAGGACCGAATAGTCGGAATGGTCGGTGACTCGATAGGGTTCGTTATCGCCGACCACCCAACGACCGTCCTTGCGCATCAACTCGAGCAAGGGCTGCGCGAGACGCACGTCGTCGTGGTGAAGTACACCAGCGTGCCAGGGTCGCGCACATCCGCAGAACAAGGGGGTGAAGCTGTGAAGGGCAACGAAGACCGTCGGCACCCCCTGAGCGACGCGCTCGTCCACGACGCTCGCGATACGTCGATGATACGGACGAAAGATTCGATCTCGACGCCGCTCGATCTCGACCTCGGCGAGGCCGAGATTGCCCGGCACGGGAACGTTGGCCGTTACGGAGACGATCGACGTGCTCGAATCCAGGGGACGATTGCAGTCGATGAGAAGCCGTGAGTGATTCTGGAGAAAGACATGGGCGCCGAGCGACTGCGCAAGGAGCCGCGCGACACCCGCGATCCCGATATCCCACGCGATATGACTCTCCCAATCCTCAGGGGAAACCCCGAGATCACCTACGTCCGGCAGGGTTGCGCGACCGGCGTGATCACAAGCAATGACGAAGGGTGAGGTCGGATTTCCCTGGAGCTCTTCGTAGCAAGGCAGTGGCGGCGTGGAACGATGACTGGCCATGGGATCTCGAACGGCGCGGACGCCATAGGGCAACCGCCGGAGCTTGCCAAGGCGGTCACGCTCGTCAAGCGGCGCAGCCGAGCCCCAAAGGACGGGTTCGACCATCCATTGGCCCGACGAACCCGGAGCCGAGCCTCAAATCATGGCTCTAAAACCTGCATTCGCCCCCTCTTGGGGGCTCGACCCGAGACAGCGTGCGCGGGTGCGGTATGGCTGGCTGGCACCATGCGCCCCGCAAAAGCGTTGCTCAACGCCATCCCCGCGCCGCTCGTCGCAGCATTGCTCCTCGCGTCCGTCAGCGCCATTTCCCTCGCGGAGCAAATCCCCGAGACCTTGCGACTTTTGACCCGCGTGCGGGTGCACCTGCTGGACATCGGGCTCTTTCTTCTTTTGGGTTGGGCCGGCGCGGTGACGACTTGGGCTCGAGAAGGGCTCACTTTCGCACTTCGAGCTCCCGCCTGGTTGCTACGTGTACTCTTCGGGATCGCCCTCGGGGGCCTCTTCGGAGCGGCGCTTCTCTCGATGGATCTGGCCAACTTCGTCGGACAACACGACATCGCCCTTTCACCCGCGTGCGTCGGGGGATGGCTCGGCGTGGTCACCGGCGCCGCATTGGGACTCGGCCTCGGTTGGATTCGCGGTCGCTTCCTTCGATCTTGCGCAGCGCTAGGCGCTCTCGCGCTTTCATACGCCAACCCAAGGCTCCTCGGTGGCGACTATCCGTCCGTTCACTTGGCGCTCGCACTCGTCTCCTTTGCCGTACTCTCGCGCGCCATCGCGTCGCTCGTGCTGCGGCTCCCGCGGACAACCCTTACGGCGCACTCGGTCCCGATCCTCGTCGTCGTATGGAGCATCGTCGAGCTCCTCTACGCGCCGAGGAGCGTCCGACAAACCGTGACCGTAGCATCCGGCTCCGCACTCCCCATGTACGCGATGCGCTTGGTCCCATCGAGACCGTCGCGGCATTCGCGCCCCCTCGAATTCGTTCGGACGGATTGGTTCACTTCGAGGAAAGGAAGGCCCGACGTCGCACCGCACCCGAGGGCATTGCTGCCTGACAACGGCGCCGTTCTCCTGCTCACGGTGGACGCGTTGCGAGCGGACGTGCTCGCGACACGCAAACACGACGTCATCCTTCCAAACTTGGCTAAACTACGCGATCGCTCCCTGAAGTTCACCCTTGCCCGTTCCCCGAGTCCCTCGACGCTCACGACCGCAACGGCGTTGTTTACGGGTAAGTATTATTCGCAGATTTACTTCACCGAGGACCGCCCAGGAAAGGTGCTGCCCTTGCGGGACACGTCTCGACGCGTGCCCGAGCTCCTGTCACGAGCTTCGGTCAAGACGGTGCATGTCCGCGCCCTCCGCGGGATCGGTCGAGAGTCGGGAGTCGGTCGCGGTTTCGACGAAGAACCGATGACCTCGCGCGACTACGGTCGCGCGGCAGAGGTCGTCGATCGTATCGTCGAGCAGCTCGACGACTTCACGAGGCAACCGCAGGGGCGCTTGTTCCTCTACACGCACTTCATCGATTCCCATGCGCCATATACCCTCGGAGGCAAGCGAGCTACCCCCTTCGAGAGCTATCTCGCGGAAGTCGAGCTCGTCGATCATGCTCTCGGGCGCTTGCTCGAGGCCCTCGAGCGACGTCACCTCGCCGAACGTTGTCTCATCATCGTCAGCGCCGATCACGGTGAAGCCTTCGGTGAGCACGGCATGCGTTACCACGCGCGCAGTGTCTATGACGAGCTCCTCCGCGTGCCGCTTTACTTCCACCACCCGAAGGTGCCGAGGGGTGAGATCTCGACGCCCGTCAGCTTAATCGATTCTCGCGCCGACGCTGCTCGATCTGTTCCACCTCCCGACGCCAGGTGACTTCATGGGGCAAAGCCTCGTACCGTTCCTTCACGGCGAGGAGCCATCCTTGACTCGACCCATCGCTGCCGATTCCGGACGTCGCAAGCAAGCCTTGGTCTTCCCGAATGGGGTGAAGGTCCTCCGAGATTTACTCCGCGATACGGTCGAGGTTTACGACACCAAAAGGGATCCGAAGGAGATGCGAGATCTCACGGATGACCCGACCTTCGACGTCGAACCGTACGTCGATGCGACGGCAAGGTTCTTCCAAAATCACACCCTGAAGGTTCCTGGATGGGAACCGCCCTGGCGGAGCTTCTGAGGCGCAGTCTGAAATCCGCGCGTCAACGATTGCGCGAAGGTTTGGCGAGCGTCGACTCGCATGCCGCGCGAGTCCGAAACCACGATTTCACGGCAGACGTGCGATATCCGAGCAGAGGCCGTTCGTCGCGGCCGTTCTGGGGCTCCCACTCGAGCACGTCGAAGGCCTCGGGCCTGGCTCGAACCACGGCGAAAAAGTCGACCTTGCCGCCAGCAACGACGGCGGCATCCCGCTGCCGATAGAGTAGACCACCGAGGCTGACCACGCCGCCGTAGACGTTATAGCTCCGCTCGGTACTCGTTCCCGTTGCCTCGACGGCGATCCCGTCATCGAGCACCAGCCATCCCGCGCTCGGATCTTTGCCGGGTGCGAAGACCCATCGTTCGCACTTCGCGAGTTCACCCTTGCGTGGTCCCCAGAATATCTCCCCCTTCTGCGTCGCGAGCTCGATGAGCGCTCGATCGGACTCGAGCTCGGGGCGCACGTACCCACGCGGAAGCACGGTGCCGTCGTTCCAGTTGCACGCTTCGTCGCGCTCGTCGTTCGGGGCGGCATCGATCCACCCCTGAAGCTCGCCGGCGTCCGCTTCGAAGACCACGCGCCACCTTTGCTCTTTGCGCTCGAGGATCCGCACTCGGCCGCAATTCACGAACGCGAATGCGGCGCCCATCGGTGATGCCGAAAGCTCGCGAAACAGTCCGAAACGCGCGTCGCTAGACTCGCTCGACAATCGCAGCTTGGCGAGCCGTTTGGACATGTCCTCGGACGTCTTCACGTCGATCGTCACGAACAATGGATCCTTGACCTTCGTCGGATCGACCGGCGCACGGAAGCCGCCGAATCGGCTTACCGCCACGAAAGGTGCCGCAACCGAAATCGTTCCACCCTCTGGTTCGGCGACGACCTTGATCCGAGTTCCCTTTCGCAACCATCCAATGGGCGTGCCGCCGCGCGCGCCGAGCGTCATGGGCACGTCGACGGTGAGCTTCGCAAAGCCATCATGGCCGCCCGAATCGCCCGCCTCGAGAACGTACGTGGGCTGTCCGAGCGGTACACGCGCCGAATCGTCGCCGTGGGTCTCCGATTGCGAGGTTGGTTTGCCGTCCGCGAATGCGGCATCCGCTCGGGCAAAGTCCGACGCGGAAACCGCGGTACCTGGCTTTTCTCGTTCTTGCTCGTTGGGTCGAGGGCGCCCTTGAGTGCGCTCGGTCATGCGGGGCCGCTGAAATGCGCCACAGGCGACGAAGGGGACGAGAGCCAGGATGGTGACGGCGAGATGGCGCACGTTGAGTTCGCGAGCCTTACCACAGGGGCGGGCGCCCGCACGCACGGTCGCCCTGACGCCGATTCGTGGGGGAAACTCGCCGGTGCGGCGCGCAAAAGCGGTGTGGAGAGCGGCTCGAACCGTCGTTCCGAACGCCCTCCCCGATGCGAGGTCCGGCGAGGACGTAGGCGACTCGCCGCTTGCCAGAGCGCTCGTTCTGTGGCGGTCTTCGTGCGATGCAATCCGAAGTGAACGACAACGCCGCCCATCGCGAACGCATGCAAGCCCTCAAGCGCGAGCAAGATCGCAAGGTCGCCGAGAAGACCATCGATCGCGGCGTCATTCTGGTCAACACCGGAGACGGCAAAGGCAAGTCCACGGCGGCCTTCGGTTTGGCACTCCGCGCCGCTGGAGTCGGTCACCGAGTCCTGCTCGTACAGTTCATCAAGGGCCGCTGGAAGACCGGCGAAGGCGAAGCCATCAAGCGTTTCCCAGAGATCACGCACGTCGTCAGCGGTGAAGGGTTCACCTGGAACACGCAAGATCGCGAAAAGGACATCGCTGCCACACGAAAGGGATGGGAGACCGCCCGCGAAGCCATCGAGGCAGCGCGCACGGATCCGTCGACGTATCAGTTGATCATATTGGATGAGCTCAACGTGGTACTCCGTTACGACTATTTGCCCCTCGACGAGGTCCTTCCGGTGCTGTCGAACAAGCCCGAAGGCCTTAGCATTGCCATCACGGGCCGGGATGCCAAGGCGGAGATCATCGCGCTGGCCGACACGGTTACAGACATGCGTTGCGTGAAGCATGCATTCGAAGCCGGCATTGCCGCGCGTCGAGGCATCGAGTTCTAGTCGGCACTCGAGGCGCACATCTCGCGGCGCGCGAGATGTGCGCGGCCGCCACTCCACTCGATATGTGCCCAATCACGCGCAGTCACCTCGGGCGCGACGTTGGCATTCCGTTGCTTTGCGCTAGGGTTTCTCGCCCACTCCATGAAACCTTCGAGCCTGCTGCGCACCTTTCGACTGCTTGGTGCGTATCTACTTCGCCCCCATGGACCCCGACGAGGTGTCCGAGAAACGCGTTCCGCTCACGTCAGCGGTGATTTCCCGACCATCGTCTACGAGCCCGAATCGGGTCGGCCCCGAAAAACCATCGTGCTCGTCCACGGCGTCAGCGGACGTGCATCGGAAGATCCGTCCCTCGTCCATTTGGCCCGGGCGTTGGGATCCCTTGGGTTTCGCTGCGTGACCCCTGCGCTTCCAGGCCTTGCGAACTTCCGGCATGATTTGAAGGACGTCGAAGCCCTTGCCGAGGGCATCGCCTATGCGCGCACGTTGTCGAATGCGAAGGTTCCAGTGCTTGCGTTCAGCTATGGCGCAAGCTTCGCGCTCTGCGCCGCTGCGCATCCAAAGGCCCGAGAGCACTGCGCAGCCGTGCTCGGCTTCGGTGCATACTACGAACTCGATGCTGCGCTCGCCCACCAGCTAAAACTCTTGCTGGCCAATCCCGATCCTGCGAGAGACGACGCAGATCTCGCCGATTTGCGCTACACACTGCTCGCCTGCCATCGCGACGAGTTGGAGCTTCCGGCGAATGCGTGGCAGCACATCGATCCAACGCTCCGAACCTTTACGACGCGAGAGCCCATCGAAGTCAAGCGCGCGCCGTTGCTCGAATTTGCCCGCGACGTCGACTACCCCGAGCTGATGCGTCGCTATCGCGCGCGCCCGTTGCCCGCCGAACTCTCTCCGAAGGCCGTGCTCTCGGACGTGCTCTGCCCCGTGGGATTGCTGCACGATCCCGCGGATCGATTCGTGCCCGCCAACCAGGCCGAACAAATCCGCGCTCACCTCGATCGACGCGTGGGAGTTCCGAAAACTCGCGTCCTTACGACGCCGATGTTGTCCCACGTGCAGGTCGATCCGCGAAAGAGCTTTGGCGATCTTCCAAGGCTTGTCGATTTGCTCGATCTTGCGCTCGACTGAACGCGACCGCACCTGCATCGGCATCGGCATCGGCATCGGCATCGGCATCGGCACCGGCATCGGCACCGGCATCGGCACCGGCACCGGCATCGGCATCGGCACCTGCATCGGCATCGGCACCGGCATCGGCACCGGCACCGGCACCGGCATCGGCATCGGCACCGGCATCGGCTTCGGCACCAGCACCAGTCCCGGTCCCAGTCCCAGTCCCAGTCCCAGTCCCAGTCCCAGTCCCAGTCCCAGTCCCAGTCCCGGTCTCTGTCACCGTTGTTAGCGTCGCATGAGTCCGAACAGTCTCGCTCCGAGCGAGTGCAGCCTTCGGTTCAGCTCGTCAATGTGTGCTTCGTGTACGTACTGCCACGCGACCGCGGCGCTCAGTGCGGCGCGCACCTCCGACAGTGAGCCGTGCGCCGACTCGAAGCGCATGCGCGCATTCCCACCGCGGCAGCCGAATCCTTCCGCGACGTTCAGAACCACACTGTTCAGTGCTCGACGGATTTGGTTTCCCAAATCGCGATCGCGCCGCTCGATTGCCATCACGAGCGGTCTTGCGCTCGCGATGATTGCCGTTGCTTCGTTCAAGAGTTGGTTCGAAATCAGGCTGTGCATGTATCCGGTGCACGAGCACCGTTCTTGCGGGGTGACTTCCGCGGGGCGATATTCGCTGCGTGAGCGACAGCGCGACTTCAGTTCGACGGAAGCTGCTCGGCCGAGCTGGTCAACGGCGGCGGGACAGTGATCGGCCCGATCTCTCGCGACAGTTCTTCGGCGACGAGCCGCTCTCGAGTCAGCCGCCAGTTTGCGGGAGCGAGCTCGAGGTATCGATTTCGGGGCCAATAGGGCATCACGTGGATCAACTCGGCGAGGTACTGCTCGGGTTCGATTCCGTGAAGCTGGCAGCTGGCGATGAGCGAGAAGAGGTTGGCGGCAGCTTGCGCATGGTCGTCGGACCCAAAGAAGAGCCAAGCGCGTCGCCCGGTACAGACCGGCTTGAGCGCTCCTTCGCTGAGATTGTTGTCCATGCGAAGGCGTCCGTCGCGCAAGAAGTTCCGAAGCCCCTGCTCTTGTCGACTAGCGTAGCCGAGCGCGGTCGGCACAAGGCCCCGTTCGTCTTTGACCCGTTCGTACTCGATTCGAACCCAGTCGAAGAATTCGTCGATGAGAGGTTTGAGGATGGCCTCCCGCTTCTTGTGTCGATTCGACGGTGGCAGATCGGACCAAGATTGCTCGAGTTCGAAAAGCTTTCGAATTCGAAGCAGTCCTTCGCGGCCGAGCGGATAGCCCACAATGGCGGCTTCCCAGAAACGTCTTCGGCAGTGCGACCAACATCCAACCTCGATGGGTGCGTTGGTCGGATCGTCTACAGCCTCTCCGCGGAACAACGCGTCGTAGACGGCGTTCGCGTCGGCTTGGATGTATCCGGAGAATCCACGGAACATCTCGCAGACCGCGGCACTCCTGTGTTTCGGTTGGTATTCGAAGAAGACGTGCTTCTTGTCCGCCAGCACCACGAAAAAGTGGCCCTTACGGCAAGCCTGGCGACTCCCATCAGCCAGTGGCTCCGGACGGATCGAAATGCCGGTGGCGTCGGTGGACAGACAGAACGCGGTCCGCCGAGCATCGTCAGCCATTGCTAGCACTACGGCTCCGAGGGAGGCCCCCAGGTCCTCAACGCAGCGGGCCATGGTGCTGCGCGCTAACTCGATGCCGTCTGCTGCGAGAGCTTTCTCCTGACGAAAGTACGGCATTCCAAAGCGAAACTTACTCGTAACGATATGCGCCAACAGGCTGGGCGCCACCACACATCGAGAGAGCAGCATTTTCGGCAGCGGTGCGGTGACGATTCGGACTGGCGCCGACTCCGTTGCTTCCGTCTTGTACTTCGCTCGCGCCGTGATGACTCGGATCGGTCCGGGACGCTGAAAACCAACCTGGCTGCTTTCCTCCCAACCAATGAGTTCCGCATTACCGTCGAGGGCGGGATCCAGAATCTCGATCCGCTTCTCAGGAATATCGAGTTCGTCGAAATCGCGACGACCTTCCGATTTCTGACGCGGCTTGACGGGCGGCTTCCCAGAAGGGCGGCTGCCGACGTCGCTATCTGCGGTTGGCTGTGGACCTTCTGCAGCCTTCTGCTCGCTATCTCGATCCATCTTCTCGAGATTGGCCGCCATCCTATCGAGCTTATCCTTGGCTTCCTTGAACTCGAGTTCGAGTTGCAGCGGATTGACGCGTTCAGCCTTGGCCGCATAGATGCGATGCCGCAGAAGCTCGACCTGCTCAAAAAGCCGATGATACGCAGCGCGCAACCGATCGCGTTCCTGACGTGTCGCCTCGAGCGCCTTGGTCGTAGCAGCAAGTTGCTCAGCCGTGTTTGCCAGCTCCGCACGCGCTTCGCTCACGAGCAACTCCAGCTCGGCGATGCGTTCGGATTCGCTGACACCAATGCTAAACACGCACCGTGTTTAGCAACGTGAACCGACCGTGTTGAGTTGAATCAATCGCCCGCACATAGATCGATCAGCCGATCGCAATCAATGCATACGTGGCTTCTTGCTGCGTGGCTTCTTGGCTTCGAGCTGTATTCCGTCGAGCAGTGCGTCGAGCGTCGCGTCATCAATCTCGACGTACTGAGACCCAGCCTCGGGTGCGGTAGGAATGCGATAGGTGCCACGGTCCAATCGCTTGTAAAACAAGCACATCCCCGAAGGCTCAGCGAAGAGGATTTTCACAGCGTCTCCGCGTTTGCCGAAGAACAAGAACAGCGAACCGCCTCGCACATCGTAACCGGTACGCTCGAGCGCAATGCCAGCCAACCGATCGAACGAAAGCCGCAAATTGATGGGCTCCAGGGCGACGAAAATCTGAACGCCACTCGGAATCATGCTGCCCCCTGTAACGCACGAACGACGTCCCGAAGAAGTGACGCGTTGAACCCCGATCCCACGTTTATACGGACCTGACCCAACTCGACGACGACAGCACCTGCAATCGGTACGGCCAAGGTCGGCTTCACTGGCGATGGTCGTCGAATGACTTCAGCAATGGCCATCGTGGAGACTACCGACTGCGATGCGCTCCGCGCATCAGAACGACTGCGCCGCTTCGTGGGCCTCTTGACCTTGGCTTCGCGTTTCGCTGTTGCACCACTCGAACGATGGAGCTGCCACTGCCGCCAAGTGAGAGACGACGCTTTATACGGCTTTCCGTCAGCAAATTGCCGGGCTGAAAGCCCACTCGCCTTCCATTCCCGAATGCGCTCCAGCCAAATCTCGTCCGTTGCCTTCATGCACGCGAAGATGACTCAACTCGGCGTCCTCCGAAAGAACGTGCTTCGTGCACCGGATACCTGTGCATGACCTCCCCCTCGGCGCATCTTTTCGTGACGCCGCGAAGCGATCCCATCGCCGCATCTCATCGGCGGCGGCAAGAAAAGTGCGCCGCAAGGCATGCACAGCCTGATTTTCCGAACGAGACGGCGGCAGCCGCAAAGACAGAGGCTGGGACAGGGACGAAGACAGAGACGGGGAGTGTGCCCGTGACGATGACGGTGACTGCATCAGCTTTCAGCTTTCAGCCATCAGTCCCAGGTCTCCGACCTGACAGCTGAGAGCTGACAGCAGCTCCCCGCTCCCAGTCTCAGCACTCAGCTTTCAGCTTTCAGCTTTCAGCTTTCAGCACTCAGCACTCAGCTTTCAGCACTCAGCACTCAGCTTTCAGCACTCAGCACTCAGCTTTCAGCACTCAGCACTCAGCACTCAGCACTCAGCACTCAGCACTCAGCACTCAGCTTTCAGCACTCAGCTTTCAGCTTTCAGCTTTCAGCTTTCAGCACTCAGCACTCAGCTTTCAGCACTCAGCTTTCAGCACTCAGCACTCAGCACTCAGCACTCAGCTTTCAGCACTCAGCTTTCAGCACTCAGCACTCAGCACTCAGCTTTCAGCACTCAGCTTTCAGCACTCAGCTTTCAGCTCCCAGTCTCAGCTCCCAGTCTCAGCTCCCAGTCCCTGTTCCTGCGCCAGTTCCCTTCACTCCTTCGTGTTCACCATCCACATCGAGAACCCTCGTAAGAATCCCTTGAACCCTTCGAGGTGCTCCTCCGGAAACGAGTACTTCGTCGGAGCGTCGACGAGCACTCGCTCGAAGCATCGGAGCCACTCGTCACGGGCTTCTTGCGTAATCCGAAAGGGCAGATGACGCGCTCGCATTCGCGGGTTGCCGAATCGCTCGTTGTATTCGGGGGGACCGCCGAATAGTTGAACGAAAAACGCCGCAGATCGCTTCGACGCTTCGATGAGGTCGGGCGGAAGAGCTCTCGCACCTCCGAGCGGCCGAGTTCTGCGTAGAAGTCTTCGAGCATTCGATACACGTTGTCGCGCCCCATCTTCGCGTAGATTCTCGCGACTAGGGCCGGGAATGCTGCCGGGGTTGAGGTTCGGGGTGTAGATGTCTCGGGGAGTTTGCATGGTGCGACGCGCCGTCACGCGCGGACCGAAAGGAGGGGTGGTCGATTGACTGCCTTGGTCCATTGGGTGCTGGCTTTTCCAGCTTAGGGTCCAAATCCGAGTTCACAAGCGGGTCTCCGTCGCTTCGGATTGGGTCTTTCCTACCGCGCAAACGGACCTGGCCGGACGCACTGCACGGGCAAATCCACGGGGGATTTCCGCCAAACTGGCAGGCGCGAGGCTCTTTGACTAGCCTCCGCGCCCCATGCCCATCGTCACACTCACCGAGGTCAACAAAAGCTATGGCAGCCGCGTCGTCCTGCGCTCCATCGAGCTTACGGTGAGGACCGGGGAGCGAGTCGGGGTCGTGGGTCGCAATGGCGCGGGCAAATCGACCCTCGCCCGCATCCTCGCCGGGATCGAGCACGCTGACCAAGGCACCGTCATGCGACGGCGCGCCGCGCGCATCGAGTACCTCGATCAGAATCCGACTTTCGACGGCAATCCCACCGCTGAAGCTGCGGTACTCTCGGGCCTTCGCGAGTGGCACGCCGCCGTCGAGGCGCACAAGCAGATCAGCGCGAGGCTTGCGCAAGGACACGGCGACTACGAGACCCTCGTCGACGAGCAAGCGAAGGCAGCCGAGGCCGTCGAACGGCTTGGGGGTTGGGAGCGAGGGCACCAAGTCGCCGCCATTTTGGACCACATCGGTCTCACTCGACGCACCGCGAAGGTGAACGAGCTCTCGGGCGGCGAACGGCGTCGCGTCGCGCTCGCCCGTTTGCTCGTCTCGGCTCCCGATCTCGCGGTGCTCGACGAACCCACGAACCATCTCGACGCGGAGACCATCGAGTGGCTCGAGGAATTCCTCATCGAGACTTACCCCGGCGCACTCTTGCTCGTCACTCACGATCGCTATCTCCTCGATCGGGTGACGACGCGGACCATCGAGGTCGAGGGCGGCGAAGCGTACTCCTACGACGGCGGATACGAGCGTTACCTCGAGCAAAAGGCCGAGCGCGAAGCCCACCTCGCGCGCGTCGAACAGAACCGTCAGAATTTCCTGCGCAAGGAGCTCGAGTGGCTCCGTCGCATGCCGAAGGCGCGCACGACGAAACAGGCGGCACGCATCGCTCGCGCCGAGGATGCCATCGCCCAACCCAAGCCCAAGACCGAAGCAACGACTCAATTTAGCATCGAGGTTGCGCGCTCCGGCAAGACCATCCTCGAGCTCCGAGACGCAACGGTGTGTCTGGGTGATCGTGCCCTCGTCGCTGGCCTCACACTGTACCTGCGAGAGGGTGAGCGCATCGGTATCGTTGGGCGCAACGGCACGGGCAAGACCACGTTGCTCCGCACAATCTTGGGCAACTCGTTCCGACGTCGGGAGAAATGGTGCTCGGCGCGAATACGAGAATCGCTCACCTCGATCAGAACCGAGCCAATCTCGACGATACGCAGACGGTGTTCGAGAATGCAGCTGGGGATCAGACGCGGATCACGATCGGAAAAGACTCCATCGATCCCCACCAATACGTCGAGCGATTCGGCTTCGATCGTCACCAGCAGAAGCAGCCGGTCACCTCGCTGTCCGGTGGTGAACGTGCCCGCGTCGCACTAGCAAAAATGCTCCGGCAGAGCGCCAATCTGCTCCTGCTCGACGAGCCAACCAACGATCTCGACGTGCAGACCTTGGGTTCCCTCGAAACGATGTTGGTCGAACAAGGGATCACCGCCTTGGTCGTCACTCACGACAGATGGTTCCTCGATCGAGTCGCGACGGCCATCTTGGCCTTCGAGGGCGACGGCAAGGTCGTGCTCTATCCCGGTAACTTCGACACTTATCGTCGATTGCGCGCGGAAGCCGAGCTCGCGCGCGCCAAGCCGAGCACGCCTGCACCAGCAGAGGGTGCGTCCAAACCCGAACCCGCACGCAAGAACAAGAAGGCCGGGCTCAACTTCCGCGACCAAAAGGAGCTCGACGCCCTACCCGCGGAGATCGATCAGCTCGACGCGACCATCACCGAACTGACCGAGAAGCTCTCCGATCCGGCAACTTATACCAGCGGGCGCGACGCGGTGACGGAGATCCAGAAGCAATTGGACGTCGCCAAGGCCGAGCTCGAGCAGAAAATGGCACGCTGGGAAGAACTCGAACTCAAGAAGACGACCGCGACCTGATCGAAGCGCGTCGCGATACGCCTCGCGCGTCGCCTCGCGCGTCGCCTCGCGCGTCGCCTCGCGCGTCGCCTCGTGCCGGTCGTGCCTCGCGTTTGGCGCACCCAAACACGACCCTCAATATGCGGCTTCCACGCCCAAGCTCGGGATTGCAATGGGCCCGATGCGCTCGGGGTCACAATGCGACGTCGAACACTCCTGGTGGATCACTTCCCTGTTCAGCGTCGCATTCAGTGCCTCGATGGTGAAGGCCCAGTAGGCCCCACTGCTACCGACGCGCCAACGCTTCTGTAGTCGTAAATCGGTTCGCCAAAAGGCCGGTGTTCTCGGCAGATGCTCCGGGTTGACGACGTTTGGCTCGGTGCCTTCACCTTGGGCGTAGGTGGACGGGATCCCCGTGTAAAACATCAGTCGCGCGCTCGCCCGCCAATTGCGCCCGAGGTCGAACGCCACGGCCGTCTGCAAAACGTGCCTGCGATCGAAGGCGGCAGGCACTCGAATCCCGTTCATCGATCGCCAGGACTTCGAGAGGGTGTACGACAAGAAGCCGCCCACGCGCTGGGAAAAGGACCGACGAAGGGAAAGCTCCATTCCGAAAGTGCGTCCACGGCTCCGTTGCCCCACGTCTTCGATGTCGTTCTGAGCCGAGATCAGACTCAGCTGATCGGTGAGGTTGAAGAACGCGTTCTGGAACAACGTTCCCTCGGCTCGCCAATGACTCGGCAGATCCCACTCGACTTTGGCGCTGCTCTGCACGCTCCTCTGGAGGCCATCCTGCAGATTCGAGAGCTGAAAGCCCGGCACTGGCACGACGAAGCTCGGGGGTTGATGGGCAAGGCCAAGGGTGTGGACGAGCCGCAAGTTCTTTCGCAATGAATAGATCGCGAGCACCCTCGGTTCGACCCCCAAACGTCGCGCATCGCCGGAGGTGTAATGGTCGAGACGAAGCCCCGGAACGATGCGCAGGTGACGCGTGGAATCGATGGCAACGTCCGTCCACAAGCCAACGACCGAGTCTTTGCGTTCGGGAAGGGACGCAATCAACTTTGCGTCATCGTCTTCTGGTGCGGGCAGGATCACGTCGTAGCTATCGAGGGCCGCGTCGGCACCGACGCGCAACGCAAAGGCGGCGGAGAATTGACGCTCGTAGGTGGAGCGCGCCGCAATCATTCGATCGCGAACCGCGATGGTTGCGCCAGCGAGCGTTTTGTCGTAGCCGAGTGTCAATCCCGAGCGCAATCGCGAACGATCATCGAACCTTCGTTCGTAGCGGAAGTCGACGCGATGAAACTCGGTTCCAACCAAGGAATCGGGATCGTTCGATTCGCTGCTCTTCACGAGATCCAACGAGCCCAGCGCAAATATGCCAACCGTATCTTTGTCGGACAGGTACTGTGTGGTCTTGACTTGGTAGTCCCAGTAATCGAGCTCGACTTCTGGTGCGAGCAAGGACACGATGGCCGCCGTGTACGAATACCGTCCCCCCAAGGCGACGGAGCCGCGCAAGAACGGAGCCGTTACGAAGGCCCCGCTATCGACCAGTCGAACACTGCCTTGAGCATGCCACTCGGGCAGTGGATCCTTGGATTCGGCTGCGACGATGGCGCCAGCGAAGCGACCATAATTTGCCGGGTATCCTCCCGCATACAGATCGACGCGGTCGATGAGCGCGGGGTGCACGATGCCTGGCCCCATTGCCATGTGATAGAGCAACGGAACACGAACACCGTCGATGAAGTAGCCCTGATTTCCCGGCGGCGCGCCGCGAATGAAGAAGAAGGGCATTCCGGAAACCATGGGAACGACCCCGGGCAATCCCTCGACGGCGCGAAACGGATCCCCGAATGCTCCAGGCATTTGCTCGACGTCTGCGCGTCCAATGGAGATGGTCGGCACTTCCGGGCGTTGCCCCTGCACCGTCACCTCGACGCCATTGGACGCAGCCGAATGCGCGTTCGTCGAGGGCCCTGCGGAATTCGGCGAAGACTTGGCCGTAGAGGACGTGGGCGTCTGCGATTGCACGTGGTCCGTCGAGCTGCCACTCGGCACCGAACCTGGCGCACTTGGCGCTTTCACGTCCGTCGATGAGGAAGTTGGCGCGTCCGCGCGCTCGCCGGGTGGTGCGAAGCGCACGAGGAAGCGGATGCGGGCCGGCACGGCGATGCCCGCCCGTTTCGCCGGTGAAAATCGCCAACGAGGTACGGCTTGCAACACGGCCGAGGCGAATGGCTCCTCGCCTTCGAGGACTCTTGGGTCTGCGCCTGATCCGTCGACTTCGATTCGCAACTCGACGAGCACGCGGCCCACGCCGACTGCATTCGGCGGGTACTCGACCTCCGTCGAAATTGCGCGGGGCATTTCAATCGAAGGGCCCCGCTCCTCCGCCACAGAACCGGACGCACGCTTCAACGTCGTTTCCGCGTCGCCTTCGGCCTGACCCGGGGACGAGAAGACGAGCACGGCCGGCACGATGAGTGCGGCACCACGATGCGGCCGTCGCGCGCGCAGCCGGACCCACCGAACGTGTGCAATCCCCTCGTCGCGAACCCGAACCATCGGCGCGGAGTATAATCACGAGCTGCCCTAAGGCCGCGACACCTTTGAGGTACCCGATCGAGAACGCGAGATCGGGCGCGTTCGACGACCGCCGCACCACAAAACGCCCTCGAAGTCGCAAGGATCTCGGGGATCTCGAGCGGCGGGCTCTCGACGAGGCGCCCGAGACGAAGCGCCTGACCAACGGGAGTTCCCCGCACCCGCGGATCGCATAAGCGTCTCCCACCCGCACCTACACGTTATCGATTTCACCCTCAACTCCTAGGAGGACAGGCCGTCCAAGGATGAAGATCGGTGCAGATCCAAGGGCGCTACCGCGAAGCGGCTCGTCCGCCGTGCGCATCGACTCGCAGATAGCAACACCACAGTGTGTCGAGCATCCATGCCCTCCAACACCCCTTCCCGTCGCCCTCGCTTCATTCAAATGGAGTTTGCCCCTTCTTCGGGATGTCTTGGCAGTATCGTGATGATCGTCACGGACTTCTGTCGAAACGTGGTCGACGATCAGGACACCCAATTCGCATTCCAGCTCGCGGCGTACGAACTCATCGAAAACCTCGTCAAATACTCGATGGGCGATCGAGTCGGCGTACGCATCGAGGTTCAGAGCACTCCGAAGGGACCGGAGATCGTCCTACAAACCGAGAATCAGGCATGTGCCGACCGTCTCAAGGACGTTCACGAACGGCTCTTGGCCGCGGAAGCGGCCCTCGATCCCATCGTGCACTTCGATCAGCTCGTCCAAGACTCCCTGGCTTCGCCAGGCGAATCGCGCTTGGGCCTGGGTCGACTGCGCGCGGAAGGCGATCTCCTCCTCTCTCATCGCGTTGTCGACGACACGCTTCACGTGGAAGTCCGAAGGCCCGTGCATCGCACGCTCAGGGATGGATTGAATGACCTCGACGTCTCAGACAATTAAGGGCGACAACTACCAAATCGAGCCGACGTTCCAAGGAACCAAGCTCAAAGTCGCGCTCAAGGGAACCTTCGACATGACGGCGACCCCACAGCTGTCGGTGTTCCTCGTCGGCGTCGAGAGCGACTCTCGTCAACTCGATCTCCGAGAGATCGTCCTAGACGTGAGCGAGGTCTACTACCTCGGATCGAGCTGCATCAAGTCCTTCGTTTCGCTCGTCGAATCCTTGAAGAAGCTCAGCTTTCCACCTCAACTTCGCGTGCTCATCAGCCCACGACTCGACTGGCACGAACGTACGTTCTCCATTCTGGCGCGCTTGTCTCCGGCCCTCGTCACGATCGAAAAGGCGAAGTAGCGCGGGCCGTATCCCGCTCGTCGCGTCGAGAAAGTTGCCCAGGGCTTTCCAGGATTTTACACAAGTCCGCGTTGCACCGTGACGCGTTGCCGCAAATTCCAGCGCGTCACCAGGCCGCCCCTACGCTGCACGGAAACGTCTCTTCAGGTGCCGTAGAAAACCGAGAACTCGTCGCGCGAATGCACGTGCCTTCGCGAGCACGCTCGTGCCAAGGTTCGTCCGCCGAGGCGCCCCCGAACCGATGAAACGCGAGCCGCCACGGTGCGAAGGAACGGAAAGCCCCATCATGCTCGACGACCAGATCCATCCCACGCGACGCACGCGAATCGGATTCAATTCGGATTGGCTTTTCTGCCGCGGTGACGGCTCCAACGATTCGACGGCGCTGTCCTATGAAAGGCTCCGCGATGCAATTCTTCCGACGGGAAACTACCTGCGCGGCGCGGGCTCCATCGGGCTGCATCGAAAAGGACGCGCGGCAGACATTCCGACGCCCCCCATGGCCTCGCGTGAGTTCGACGACGCCACCTGGACGCGCGTCACCGTGCCCCATGACTACGCCATCGCGGGTCCGTTCGCAATCGAACTCCCGGGCGAAACGGGAAAGCTCCCCTGGGCGGGTGTGGCGTGGTACCGCAAGCACTTCCGTGTCGAGCCCCTGCGCGAAGCCGAGCGACTCATCCTCGAGCTCGACGGGGCCATGTCGTTCTCGTCGATTTGGCTCAACGGGAAACTCGTCGGTGGATGGCCCTATGGATACACGTCCTACCAACTGGATCTCACCGAGTACCTCGATCCGTCGGGCGACAACGTGCTCGCCGTGCGCCTCGACAACCCCGGAAAATAGCTCGAGGTGGTATCCCGGAGCGGGTATTTACCGCAACACTTGGCTCGTCCGACACCACGCGGTGCACGTCGCACCCCAGGGCCTCTTCGTCCACACGCCGCGAGTGACGCGCGAAGCCGCCGTGATCGACGTCGATGTCGTCATCGAGAACGAACTTCATCTCGACGTCGAGGTGACCCTCGAGACGAGTCTCTTCGAACGCGATTCCGCAACGGGTGAGCCGAGCGGAAGCGAGATCGTCCTCGAGCAACGCAAGTGCCCAGTATCTGCCCGCGGGTTCACGCAACAGACCGTTTGCACGACGCTCAAAACACCAAAACTCTGGTCGCTCGAGGCTCGAAATCGGTATCTGGCTCGAACGCGCGTGCTGCTCGACGGCATCGAGGTCGACCAAGTCACGACGAGCTTCGGCGTTCGCTCGGCGCGGTTCGACGCCGAGCGAGGGTTCCTCCTCAACGAAGAACCCGTTCGACTCCAGGGCGTCTGCATGCATCACGATCTCGGTGCATTGGGCACGGCAATCTCGCGTCGCGCCCTCGAGCGTCAGCTCGAAATCCTGCTCGAAATGGGCGTAAATTCGATTCGAACGAGTCACAATCCGCCAGCACCGGAGCTGCTCGATCTCTGCGACGACCTCGGGATCTTGCTCATGGTCGAGGCCTTCGACTGCTGGGAACGCGGAAAGAAGACGCCCGAAGGCATTACCGAAGGGCAGCCCGGATTCCGCTATTTCGACTACGCAGTGGTGTTCAAGGATTGGTACGAACCAGATTTGCGGGCAATGGTTCGTCGCGCTCGAAATCATCCGTCGGTAGTCGTCTACAGCATCGGCAACGAGGTCATCGAGCAGTGGTACCCCGACGGCTACCGTTGGGCGACGGCGCTCGCTGGGATCGTCCGGGAAGAGGATCGAACCCGCGCCATCACGGCAGGATGCAACGGTGAAGTCGCCGCCTATCGCGGCTTTCAGACGGCTGTCGACGTGATGGGCTTCAATTACAAACCCGACGCGTACCCCCGACTCAAGGAACGCAATCCGACGCTGTGCATGGTGGGAACCGAAACGGCGTCGACGATCAGCACACGCGGAGAGTACTTTTTCCCGGTCGTCGAGGATCCGTCCCATGGTCGAGTGGATTTCCAAGTCAGCTCCTACGACTTGTCTACTCCCCCCTGGGCATTCACTCCCGATGCGGAATTCAAGGGGCTCGACGAAGCGCCCTACGTCGCGGGCGAATACGTCTGGACGGGATTCGACTACCTGGGAGAACCCACGCCGTACAACTCCGACGTGACGAATCTGCTCAACTACTCGAGCACGGCCGAACGCGAGAAACACCGATTGGAGCTCGAGCAACTCGGCAAGATCCGCGTGCCCTCGCGTAGCTCGTACTTCGGGATCATCGATCTCGCGGGATTCCCCAAGGATCGCTTCTATCTCTACCAGTCGCGCTGGCGTCCCGAGTTGCCAATGGCGCACATCCTTCCCCATTGGAACTGGCCCGAACGGATCGGGCAAACGACACCGGTACACGTCTACGGCTCGGGAGACGAAGCCGAACTCTTCTTGAATGGCCGCTCGCTCGGCGTTCGCACACGCGGGCCCGGACAATACCGCTTCCGTTGGGACGACGTGACGTACGAACCCGGTCGGCTCGAGGTGCGTACGAAGAAGGCGGGAAAGCCCTGGGCCAACGCTGTCCGTGAAACGACGGGAGAACCTGTCGCGCTTCGCGCAAAGGCCGATCGTACGACATTGAATGCGGATGGTAGCGATCTCGCATTCGTCACCGTCAGCGTCATCGATCGCGAGGGACGCGTGGTACCGAGAACCAACCCACTCGTTCGCTGCCACGTCGAAGGAGCCGGCGAATTCGTCGCCATGGACAACGGCGACCCGACGTCGCTAGTCGCGTTTTCGTCGAAGGAACGAGCTCTACATCAAGGGTTGCTCCTCGTCATTTTGCGCACGACGAAGACGAGCGGCGACATTCACGTCACCGTGTCTGCGGATGGACTCGAGTCGGCAACGCTCGTGCTCTCGTCGCGCTGATCCGCGCGGCACGGTGCGATTCGTCCCCCGAGGGTCGCGCACGCCAAACGCGACACCTCGGGTACGGCGCCGTATCGCGTGACACCTCGGGGCCGCGCGATTTCGCGTGACACCTCGGGGCCGCGCGATTTCGCGTGACACCTCGGGTACGGCGCCGTATCGCGTGACACCTCGGGTACGGCGCCGTATCGCGTGACACCTCGGGGCCGCGCGATTTCGCGCTGCACCCCATGCACGACGCCCGGAGCAGAGGAGGAGAATGCAATGCAGCGGCGCGAACCCGTGGCGCGGGCAAGTCCAAAGAACCGGCGGGAACGTCTTCGACTCCCATGGGATTTCCCCCGGTTCCACAGTGGGAACGCCATTTTCTACGATTCAGACAACGCGACGGTCACTTTCGGTGAACAGGTGCGCAAGGTTCGCCTCGCGACGGCAAATTCCGAGTGATGAGGGGAACAAGAGACGAACTTGGGAGGTTGTGGGCCGCGGAATGGACGTTATGATTGGGTGCCGCCGGGGAGGAGGACTCGAAGCCTTCGATGGGTTCGCCGAGCCGCGCAGCAGCGAGCCCAGTGCCATTCAGCAATGGCCATCGCGGACTCGATTACTCCGAGGGAAGCATTTTGCGCCGATGGCGCGAAACACGCCTCGGTTTACGCGCCTCCAAGGAAAACTACAGAGCCGCGCGATCAGGAATCCCAAAGTTCGTAGATTCCATCGAGTTCGGCAACACTCGAAGCACGACAAACGTCATTATTCATACGCGACGAGCGTCTGCGTCACCTCTAAACCGAAGCCCCACTCACCCGTTACTCATCCGTAGCCCGTGTCCTTTGCGTCATACATCAGAATCGGATTTACGTCGCTGTGCTTGGTGAGCATGACCAATTGCACTGGCGCGACGGATGACGCACTCACGCTCGAATACTCGAAGAGCGCAATGACGCAGAGTGGAGTGACGGCAAGTCTGTCGATCGACGACGACTGGGGGAGCGGCTTCTGCGGCACCGTCTCCGTCGTCAACAAGAGTCCGCACAACGTGCGAGCGTGGAAGGTGGAGCTCGATCGACACGGAAGCAACGTCGGCAGGCAGTGGGGTGGCTTGCGCGTGCTTCCTGAAGACCGATTGGTCGTTCATCCCGCGGGGACCAACGAACAGATCCCGGTCGGCGCTACTGTGTCCGTTCCGTTTTGCGGCTCTGGCACGGGTCGACCGTCCCTTCGAGCGATGCAAGTCGACATTCCGACACGTCAGGGTTAGACCCATCGAGTGTCGACCGCTTCGTCATCTCTTCGTTCCACGTCACCGAGTCTCGTCGCGACTACGGGACCCGCTAGCTTCGGGAGCGAACCGCAGCTTTTGTCTATTGGAGCGACCTCGATCCGCATCAACGCCTCTCACTTGGCGCCGACGGACGTGGTCACGCATTGCGAGCGGATCTTGGCGATCTCACCTGCTGCAGAGTGCGTCGTCGATCTACAAGGAGCGAAGATGCGTCTCGGACAAATCGCTCCGGTGGAGGTGCGCGCTGGCGATCGGATCCGGCTGAGTTGTCGCGAAGACGAGCGGTCGGCCCTTCATGTGCCCCATGTCGAGCTCTTCGATCAAGTCGAGGCCGGCGAAACGCTCGTCATCGACGACGGCCGGTTGGAAGCGCAAGTGGTCGAGCGACACCCCGGCGCACTCGTCGTCCGCGCGGCACGCGACTACATCATCCGACCGCGAAAGGGGATCAACCGCGCTGCCCATCCCATCAAGCTGTCCGATCTGAGCGAAAACGATCGAAAGACGATTGCAGGCTGCCAGCACCTCACTCGAGTCAATTACGCGATCTCCTTCGTCGTCGATGGTTCGGAGGCGGCGTGGGTCCGAAGTCGTGTCCCAAACGCGAAGCTGACCTTGAAGGTGGAGCGACAAGAAGCCATCGACAATCTCGCGATGCTCGCCGATGTCGCAGATGAGCTCTGGATTCTGTCGAGGCGATCTTGGCGCGCAGCTCGGACTGACTTCCTTGGGTCGAGCCATCTCATCCATCGATCCGAAGCCGCTTGGCGTCCCGGTGTGCATGGCAGGTCAGGTGCTCGAGCATCTCACGACCCATGACGAGCCCACGCGGTCCGAGGTGTGCCACCTTTACGATCTCCTGCGACGCGGTTATTCCGGCATCGTCCTATCCGACGAAACCGCGATTGGCCGCAATCCCATCGGTGCCGCTCGCTGGGCGAATCGGCTGCTATCGGTCGGGGATTGAGCGCTCAAGCGGCCGCGTCGGAGAACTGCAATCGCAAGTCGAATTCGATAAGCCTCCAACAAACATGATTGCGCTCAAGATGGACGCTCGTGGGTTTTCCCACGGTCGAGACTGAGCGAATCTCACGCACTCAACGAAGTACCTCGAAATGGCGAGAGAATGACGGCCATCGAGGTAGCGCGTGATGTCTCGAGCGATGGAAGGCACGGCAACGACCTTCATCGATCGTATTTCACACGTCTTTAGCGGCGGCAGGAATTGCCGTTCTGCACGGCTGACGAGTTCGTTCGGCAGAAGGGAATGGCCGTGGCGATCCTGAATACGGTCGCACAATTTGGACGCTATCGCTTGAGGGCGCGACTTTCGCAGAGTTCCGTCTGTGACGTGTGGCTCGCGGAAATCGACGGTGCTCCCCTTGGCAGCCCCGCCGTTCTCGTCAAGAAGCTTCGCCCGGACGCCGCAAGGTTGGAGGGGCTGACAGACGTCTTCCTGCAACGCGCAAACCTCGCAAAGGCGTTGCAACACGATAACGTGGGTAGCGTGCTCGACGTGGTTCAGCTCCAGGGTGACGTGGGCTGCGTGCGCGAATACCACGACGGGAAAACCCTCAGACAACTGATTGCCGCGGTGGGCGAGGTGGGCAACGCATTGCCGATTTGGTTCGCGATCCACGTCGCGCGATGCATCTGTCTCGCGCTCGAGTACAGTCACGGTTACGCGGACGCCACCGGGCGAATCAGTCCGGTTCATCATCGCTGCCTCACTGCCGAAAACGTGTTTTTGACCTATCAAGGCCAGCTCAAGGTCACCGACTTCGGCCTTGGTCGCGGCGCCCTGCTCGCGCAAGACAGTGGCGCGCCAAAGGCTTCGACGCGTGTTCCAGCCGGAGCAGGCGCTCCCAATCGTTCCCCCGAAGACGCCTTGGTGAGACCCGATTCTCGAGGCCGTCGGACGCATTCTCTACGAACTCCTGACTGGAGTGATTCCTCCCTCGGCAACTGAAGACTCCCTCGATTTCCTTCCACCGAGCCATCACGCTCCGTGGGTCAACGCCGAGGTCGACCAGATCCTGCGCAAAGCGCTGTCCCCGACCTATCCCAATCGTTTCCTCGCGGCCTCGGAATTCCGCACCAGCCTCGAAGAATACCTGACGAATCGACGGCATGACGTGAGCGCGTCGCACGTCGCCGGGCTCGTCACCGTCCTCTTCTCGAACGAGTGTCATGATGCGCCACCCGCCACGATTCGCTTCGACGATGGCGCCGTACAGCTCGCCCGATTGCGCTCACGCCGTACGTCTCCGCCCGATCCAGCAGCGCACAACGGCTTCGAACATTCCGCTCCAACTCGGCCTGGCCTTGCTACGCCGCCCTCAGGACAGGTAACGCGTCCCACTCTTCCCTCGCCTGCAATGGCTTCGGACATCGGAACTTCCACGGCCGCCGCCGCGCCGGTTCCACCACCAGCGCCCTCGAGCCGGGCGACGGCGAGTCGGGCGACCCCGAGCGAAGAACGTACCCAACCCTTTCATCATGATTGGGATCTGGCGCTCAAACACGCTCGGCAGCAATCGCAGCTCACGCCGCGATCGTCGGGCACCTATCCCACCACGAAGGAAGTGCCGTTTCCTCCACCACCGCCCGTCGATCCACTGGAGCAAGCGGTCGCCGAGTTCGAGAGGGGACTCGAGTTCCGCCAACGAGGTGAACTCAATTTGGCGATGGCGGCGTGGGAGAAAGCCCTGGAGCTCGATCCGCAACACCGAGTCTGCAGGGCGAACCTGAATCTGCTGAAGAAGAAGCTCGGAATCCCCTGAGTTTCGCACCCGAAGGATCGCGTCATGAATCCAACTAGTCCGAATCCCGCAGGAGAGTTGCAGGGCCTCTTGGTCCTCATTGCTTCGTTGTCCCACGGACTCGAGAACGTCCTCGGTCGCGGAGCGCCACCCATTACGTTTCGCGCGGGACGCACCCTCGGGCTCAAGGAAAAGTCGGACAAGACCACCACCGATCCCATCGAGGCACTCAAGATCGTGAGCGAGAAGCTCGAGGCAACCGGCGTCCATTGGCCGTTCGAGGTGTGGAATCCGGAGGGCAAGAGCGACCCCATCTACACCAAGGACGGCAAGCGAGCGTTGAAGCTGGTGTTTCGTCACTGCATGGTGCGCTGCGCACTCTTCCGTTACAGCCACGAGCAGAGACAGTCCCTTTGCATGATGAACCACGGAATGTTCTGCGGATACGTGCAGAACATCCTCGGCAAGAAGGCCGATCTCGACATCATTCACGCCGGCGACAGCGCCTGCCTCAAAGAGCTCGTCATCCACGAATGAAGGCAACCATGGCAAAGCTATCCGTCTCTTTCGAGTGGTTATCGAGTTGTTCGGGTTGCGAGGTCAGCCTCGTGGACTTGCACGAACGCCTGCTCACGGTACTCGACGAGATCGAGATCGTCAGGTTACCGATCTTGATGGACCAGAAGGATTATCCCAAAGCAAAGCTCGGGATCATAAGTGGTGCCATTCGCACCGAGCACGACGTCGAGTGCGCCCATCACATGCGCGAGAGTTGCGATCTCATCCTCTCATTCGGCGTTTGCGCGGTCTACGGCGGCCCGCAAGGCTCTTGCTATGCCCACAGCCACGAAGAGCTCGAGAACACGATCTTCCGCAAATCTGCCACGACATCGACGAACTTCGTTCCAGATCAGGGGGTACCGAAGCTCCTGCGCGAAGGAGTCCGTCCCCTCGACAGCGAGATTGTCGTCGATCACTACCTACCGGGATGCCCGCCGAGTCCGTACTTCATCGCTGCGGCACTCAAACGCGTGATTGCTGGGGCGGACGAGGAGTTTGGACCGCACAACGTCTGCTTTCGCTGCAATCGCAAGATGAAACAAACGGACTGCCAAAGCCTCAAGCGTGACCACGAGGTTAGTCTCGATCCATCCCTCTGTTTCCTCTCCCAGGGTGTGTTGTGTCTCGGGAGTGCCTCGCTCGATTGATGCCTCGCCCCGTGCCCCAAGCGCGGTGTGCCGTGCACCGGCTGCGGTGGACCGTCGGAGTTCGTCGCGCTCGAGCCGCACCGGGACATTCGAACCGAGGTCTCGAGCCGCATGAGTAAACTGACGAAAATCCCATCAGAAGCGATTGAGAAGGAAATCGAGACCCAGGCGAAGACTCATTACGCCTACGCCATGGCGTCCCCCGTTTTCCGACAAAAGCCAACCTTTCTCATTCGCAAGTGGACGGCCAAGCAGGAGGGGTAAACCATGGGACGTACCATCACCATCAACCCGGTGACCCGCATCGAAGGGCACGCGAAGGTCACCATCGAGCTCGGCGACGACGGCAAGGTTTCCGCCGCCCTGCTTCACGTGCTCGAATTCCGCGGATTCGAGCGCTTCGTGCAGGGCATGCACATCGAGAAGATGCCCACGGTCACCAGCCGAATTTGTGGAACATGTCCGCACGCTCACCACCTGGCCGCGTCCAAAGCCGTGGACGCGGTGTTCGGCGTGGAAATCCCGCGTGCCGCGCGTCTGCTGCGTGAGCTCCTCAACGCAGGCAGTATCATTCATTCCCATGCCATTCACTTCTTCGCCCTTGCCGGTCCCGATCTCTTCATTGGGGTGGACGCAGCTGCGGAGAAACGCAATCTCGTTGCCCTTCTATCGGCGGCGCCCGAACTCGGAAAGAAGGCACTCCGACTACGCTCGATAGGTCAGCGCATCTCGGAAGAGGTCGGCGGACGCGGGACTCATCCGGTAACCTGCGTCGCCGGCGGCATGGCGAGTGGCATCACGTCCGATACCCGGAAGATGCTGCTCGGTCTGGCCGAAGAGGCCGTCACCCTGACGCAAGACGTCCTTGCCGCCGGCAAGGACGCGCTCACGAAAAACGACGTACTGCTTCGCTCTTTCGAGCAAAAGGTGCATGACCTCGCGACGACGAAGGATGGGGCCCTCGAGTTCTACGATGGTCCGCTACGACTGAAGTCACCGGACGGAAAAACGGAAAGAGAGCTCAAGGCCGAGAACTATCGCGATGTCATGGTGGAAGAGGCCCTGCCGCACTCCTACGCCAAGCAGGTGTTATTGCGCGCCAATGGCTCGAACCTATTGCCCTATCGAGTTGGTCCGCTCGCTCGACTCAATTGCATCGACTCTATCGGGACGCTCCTAGCCGCCGCCGAATTTCGCAGCCTTCCGCGAGCGCTGGGGCACGCCCTGCCACTTCACTGCCGCGCAACATCACGCACGTTTGATCGAGATCTTGAATCAGGCAGAGCGCGCGGTCGAGATCCTCAAGGACGACGCAATCCTTTCGAACGAGTTGCGCACGGTCATCAAGGGCGCTCCCAAGAAAGCCATCGCGCACGTCGAGGCCCCTCGAGGTCTGCTCATTCACGACTTCGAGGTCGATGCCGATGCCAACGTCACGGCGGCCAATCTATTGGTGGCCACGCAGCATAATATCGCGACGATCAACCAGACGGTGAAACTCGCGGCAGACAAGTTCCTCACCCAGAGTGACGAGGCGCTGACCAACGGCGTCGAGTTCGCGATCCGCTGCTGGGATCCTTGTCTCTCTTGCTCGACGCACGCAGCAGGTCAGATGCCGCTCGAGGTCTACATCGTTCACCGCGGAACCACCCTACGACGAATTGTACGGTAAGCCATGCCTCAAATCAGCATAGAACGCTCGGGTTGTAGGTCCTGTTCGCTGTGTCGAGACGTCTGTCCGACGCAGGTGTTCGATTTGGACGCGCAAGAGGTCGCGGTGGCGGCTCGACCGAAAGATTGCATCGGCTGCACGTCTTGCGAGTCCATCTGTCCCTCGCGGTGCCTGGAAGTCACGGACGTTGCTCGTCAGCAACCGTTCTACCGCATCGAAGAGAATGTCCAATTCGTGAGCAAGTTCCTTAGGAGGAAGCCCGTTCAGGACGAGATCTCGAGCAACGCTTGGACGAGTGCGATTCGTGACGTGTCGGTTCGCCTGACGGGTCTCACCGATTCCATCACCGAAACGATGGGGCGCGGACAGAAGGCCGTGGGCAGAAAGGCAGGCAAGCTCGCGGCAGAGCATCTTCCGGAGATGTACGAGGGCCACACCCTACCGGAAGTCCTCACTCGCTTGCAGCGTCGATTCGCGGGCGCTTTCGACTTCGCTTCCGAAGTCACTGCCGACGGCTCGACGGTCTCCATTCGCTTCGAGCAGTGTGCGCTCCGTCACGCGTGCGAAGCGGGCGCAGCCGAACCAGGCAAGGCACTCATCTGCTCACTGTTTCACGAGTATTGGGCCGGCCTCGTTGGAGCGTTCGGCAATCGCAACTTCTCGGTAGCGGCAGACGTCTCCCGTTGCCCCTGCATCGTGACGCTCACTTCAAGAGACTAATTCGAATTGCATAGAGGTATATATGGCATCGCGCACGGAACGCATTCAAGAAGTACTTCGGGGTCTCCGCTCGGCATCGCCAGACATCATCGGCGCGTCCATGGTGAGCATCGATGGGTTCGTGATCGCTTCGGTCCTACCCTCGGAAATCGATGAAGAGCTCGTATCGGGAATGGCTGCCGCCATGCTCGGCGTGGGTGAGCGCATCTCCAGCGAGCTCATGGGCGCCATGATGGAGCAGACCTACGTCCGCAGCGACAAGGGTTACGTCGTTCTCAACGCCGTCGGACAGGACGCCGTGCTCGTCGTGCTCACGACGAAGGATGCGAAGCTCGGTTTGGTGTTCATCGAGCTGAAGCGTGCCTGCGCCGAACTCGGCAAAGCCGTGTGAACGGAAGAGGTGAGCTTTGACGACTGAATCGACGACGCCCACGGCGGAGCTTACGGCGCTCAACCAGCAATTGGTGAGTGTGTCGGAACATCGCTCGCGCCTCATGGTGCTCCTGACCGAGCGCTCTCGGGAGATTGCCGATCTCAGCCTCGAGCTTGCCCGCGTCAAGACCGAAGGTCTCCGACACCTCGAGGATGCTCAGAGCGCGGCGCGCCAGCTCAAACGGGTCAACGAGCGCCTCGCCGAGCAAGGACAAGCCAAACAGGCATTGCTCACCGAACGTAGCCAGCTACACGACGAAGTTGAAACACTGAAGTGGGAGTTGTCTTCGTCGCGAGGCATCGCGACTCAAGCAGAACGTGAGCTGGCGGCTACGGTGGCCGAGAAAACCCGCCTGCGTCAGGAATTGGACGCCGCGCGACGCACGCTCGAAGCCCATGAAGGAGCCTGGGAACAGGAACGCGAACAACTCAAAATGACCGTGTGCGGCTTGACCCTCGAGATTCAAAACGAGCACCAGGCGGCTCGTATCCTCGAGCGTAAGTGGATTCTTTCTTCCCAAGAACTTCAGGTCGGCGCCGAGAAGGGCTCGGCTCACGAACCTGGGCCTGTCGACTATCGACTGGCACGAGTCACGGTATTGGAAGAAGAGCTTCGCGAGCTCCGCGAGGAGCGCGCGCGATTGAGTGCCATGGTCCGTGAACTCGAGCGCGATCGGGGCGCAAGTATCGAACTCGAACGACTTCAGCAGGAGAGTCGCGCGCTCCTCGTCGAACGCCAGCTCCTCGAGCGGAAGCTCGAAGATGCGCGTAACCGGGAACAGGAGCGGGAGGGATTGCGAAATCAGGTCGCGGAACTCCAGCAATCTCAGCGCAGCGTCGACGGCCTGAAGGCGGAAGTCGAACGACTCCGCGCCAAGCTGTACAACGCACCGTTCAACTCGGGAACCTTCCCAGTCGGCTCGCGCGTGGACGCCATCGCGATGGGTCTCGAGCCCAGTCGGGATCTCGGCAGCGAACTCGCCGAACTGGCGCAATACATCGACGCCCGAAGCGCCGTTGTCGCCGACGGACTCGGTTTTCCCGTTGCCGCAGTGGGCAGCCCGATGGACTACAACAATCTCGCAGCTGTCGCGGGTGAGGCCGATCGGTTCGGGTGCCAGGCGCGGCAAATCCTCGGTCTCGCGGAGATAACGCAGCTCACCGTCGAGGATCGGCAAGGCCAAGCCGCCCATTTCCGTCATTTCGCGGTCGAAGACAACGTGATGAGCATCGGTACCCTAGGAACGCAGGTCCCCCGCAAGGAGGAGCTCGATCGCGTCGTCGGATTGACTCGCCACACCCTCACCGTCCCACGAGGATACGGCGAAGCGACGCCGGAAGCCGACAACAAACGCGCGTCGGGCCCGAGTCCTCGACCGACGAGCGACGCCGAGCTCGGCATGGATACGCCGGAGTTCCTGCAGAAGGCGCGATGACGACGTCGCTCCTCCCGCGTCGGGTGCTCTGTGTGGGCAACGAAATCTGTCACGACGACGGTGTCGCTTTCGTCATTGCGCGAAGATTGCGAGAGCTCGCCGTGCCGGCGTCCATCATCGAAGTCGGAGAATTCGGCCTCTCCTGTCTCGAGGCATTCCTCGGCGCGGCACAAGTCGTCGTCGTCGATGCGATAGCAACTGGGCTGCCCGCGGGACAATGTCGTCTTTTCGAGAATACTTCGTTCATTCCCGAAGCGACGTGTTCCGTTGGACACGCCATCAGCTTGGGTTCGATGCTCGAACTCGTGGCAGAGCTCGCGCCCGGCGACGTTCCGCGCGTCAGTGTCGTCGGCATAGAAGCCGGAGATCTCTCCCCTTTTGGAGAAGGATTGAGCCCCGGAGTGCAAGCAGCGGTTCCCGAAGCCGTGCGGCTCGTCCTCGCCGAGCTCGAGGTTTCTCTCGTCGAATCGTGCTTCGTTCGCGCACCAATGCTAGAGAGGACTGCGTGAAACTGATTACGGCCTGGCTCGTCCTAAGTGCTTCGGTTTATCTCACTTCGCTCATCGTCCCGGGCTTTTCCGTAAAGGGGCTTTGGGGAATATTGAAGGTCTCGGCGCTCTTCGGGATCTTGAATGTTTTGCTCGGACCAATCATTCTGCACGCGATTGGGATAGGAACCTTGGGGCTCGGCTATACGCTGCTGTTCTCGTTCATCGCGCGGCTGGTAACGAACGCACTCCTGCTCAAACTAGCCGACGTAATATCGGACAGCCTCTCGATCAATGGCTTTCGAACCGCGCTGCTCGGAGCCTTGGTCATGAGCGGCATCGGAACGCTGCTCGAGCGATTCGTCATCTAAGCCTGCCGTTCCGCTACGAGGATTGCGCCGTGACGCGCGTTCCGCCGATGCCCGCCGTGACGCGCGCCCTCCCAATGACGTCACTGGGCATGCGATCCGCGTGCGATCGTCCCCGCGTCATGCCATCGGCGTCGCCAGGTTCGGCTCGTGAACCCCGTGCACCCGGACCGTCGCGGTCTCGACGTGGCCACGACGCACAGGACAAGAGCGGCTCGTTCAGCATTGGTCGAATCTAGGTTCGCTGAAACGGAAAAGTTACGAACCCTGCAGATCGAGTGACGGAGTCTTCCGCCGGCGGACATAGTACGGATGAGACCTGACGTTGTGATTGATTCTCCCTCCTCGCAATCGATTACTTACTTACCCATTGTCTCATGAACCGTTTACACGCCCTGCGACCTCCGTCCTTTCGTGCTCGTGCGTGCATCCGAGGATGCGTGTGACGGTTCATGAGACCCCTTATCCACAACCAATGTGTGGAACACGGATGAGACTAAATACCCAGAGACTACGGCAGGAATCACTTGCGACGACCGCGCCTCGAAAGCAATCATGGCGCGGAGCCAGCCCAGCTTGGGTGATTAGCGCGGGCGGGGGCGCGCCTCGGTGCGTGAGCATGCGCTCGAGCGAGCGGAGATCGGCGGAAAACAATCGTTCTCAGGAGAATTCAGGCTCGAATCGAAAGGCACAGCGGGCGGTGCAAGGGTGCCGCGATTTGACGAGCAAGAGTTCCTCCATTGAGGTGTCGCGCCGAGGCAGGTGGTTCTAGGCGGTTCGACCATCGAAGCCTTGGAGCCTCGGCAGGAATGTGTTCGCTACGGGCGGTGGCGTGACGCAAACCGACACCAGCCGGGACGTCGGAGGGAATGCCCCTCCGGCGTCCCGGTGGACTTCTCGGCATTTGCTCGGATTGCGCTAGGCTTTCCGGCCCTGCCGTGACCGACGTAGCACTCCTCAGTCAAGACCAGCTGGCCGCTCGCTCCGAAGAGGATCTCGACTGGGCCCTCATGCTCGACCGTCTAGCGGGCTTCACGTCCAGTGACGCTGGCGGCAGACGCCTCCGTGAGTTGCGCCCCGCAGACACCTGGGAGGCGGCGCAGGCGTCCATGGCTCGCACCTCGGAGGTCTTGAGCCTCTCGGACGAAGGTACGGGGTTACCGGTCGATGCGGTGCCCGATTTGGGAGATCTCCTCGACCGCCTGGAGCGCTCGGTGGTGGCGACGGGAACCGAGCTCCGCGATCTCTCGCGCATGCTCGAATCCGGTCAAAAGCTGCGCGTCTTCGCCCAGGCACAGAAGCTCAAGCGCCCCCACCTTGCGGAGCATCTCTTCTCCAATCCTGCCCTCGACAAGCTTCTCGAACGCCTGAGGAACGCCATTGACGCAGACGGCTCGGTCGCCGACCGAGCCTCCCCTGCCCTCGAACGAGCGAGAACCAAGGTCAAGGAGCTGCGTCAGGAACTGATCGCTCAGCTCAAACGCTTGCTCCACATCCACGCCGATCTCCTTCAGGACTCGTACTTCTCCGAGCGAGAGGGACGTTACGTGTTGCCGGTTCGGGCGGATGCCCACCGCGGGATCGAGGGCACCGTGCTCGACACCAGTGCATCGGGCAACACGCTGTTCGTCGAACCTCGCGAGCTCACGGGGCAATCCAATCGGCTCCGGATGGCCATCTCGGAAGTCAGCCACGAAGAGCAGCGGATACTGCGAGAGCTCTCCGGTGCGGCAAGGGCCGTCGTCGCTCACCTCCGCGTGGCGGAAAACGCCTGTATCGAAGCGGACGTCCTCTCGGCGCTCTCGCGGTTTGCGCAGAAGCACAACGCCCGGGCCATTATCCCGGAGCCGACACAATCGATGCGTCTCCTTCTAGCCAGGCATCCGCTGCTCGCCAGTCAATTGAGCGAAGTGGTCGCCAACGATCTCGAATTGAGATCGGGCAGCGTCCTCGTGATCTCGGGACCGAATGCTGGTGGCAAGACCGTGAGCTTGAAAGCGTTCGGGCTTTTCGCGCTGATGGCACGCGCGGGGCTCCCTCTCACCGTCGAGGCCGAGTCGAGCATCGGCTTCTTTCCACAGATTTACAGCGAAATCGGGGACTCGCAATCCATCGTCAAGAGCCTGTCGACCTTCAGCGCCCACGTCCTCACCCTCGCATCCATTCTCGAGTCCTCACGTGCGGGCGCACTGGTGTTGCTCGACGAAGTTGCCGGCGGCACGGATCCGGAACAAGGGGCGGCACTGTCGATCGCGTACCTCGAGGCCCTCGCCAATAAGGCGGTCACGGTCGTGTGCACGACGCACTACGAGGCCCTGAAGGAACTCGGCAGCCAACGCGACGAGTTCCACAATGCTGCCGTGGGCTTCGACGTCTCGACCCTGAGCCCCACCTTTCGATTGCTTCCCGACGTCGCGGGTCCGTCGACGGCCCTCGCCGTTGCGAAGCGTTACGGGATCCCGGATGCGGTCGTTGCCCGAGCGACGGCGCTCATTCCCGAGGCCAGTCGTGATCGCGAAGCGCTCCTCGAGCAAATCTCTGCCGAGCGCACCAACGCTCAATCGCTAGTACGACAGGCGGAACGGGACGCGAGCGAACAACGACGGCTCCGTCTCGAGATCGAGAAGGAGCGCGACGAGCTACGCACCAATTTCCAACGACAGCTCGAGCAGGAATACCGCGAGCTCCTCGGACAGGTTCGCGTGGCCCGCACGGAGCTCGAACAGCTGCGCAAGCGTTTGCCAAAGGACGAGCTCGAATCTCTACTCGATGACACGTGGGGATCTGTCTCAAGCCGATCGCGCCCTCGACGCGGCTGCGCACGTCATCTCCCTCGGTAGTCCAGTTGCGGAGGCCGTACGAGCCCATCAACGCGGAAAAAAGTCCGAACCCGAAGCGCTCAACCTCGAAGCGCTAAAGGTGGGGCAAACCGTGTATCTCGCGCGCCTTGGCGTGAATGCCGAGATCCTGGAGATTTCGCGCAAGGGACAGCTCAAGGTCCGAGCAGGCGCGGTTACGCTTCAAACGACCCTTGCCGAAGTCGCGCCAGAGCAACCGGGAGCCGGCGGTAATAAATCGAGCAAGCCGTCCCCCACGACGCACAAACAAAAAAAGAAGAAGACGTCGGACGAGGCGATCACCGTCCGAACGACGCCCATGCGACTCACCCGCAACACCCTCGATTTACGAGGAGAACGCGTCGATGCCGCCCTCGATCGCGTGGACGCCTTCGTCGACGAGCTCCTCCGACTCTCGGAGCCCGCAGGATACGTACTTCACGGCCATGGTACGGGCGCACTGAAACAAGCCGTACGCGAACACGTCCGCAGCTTGCGTCACGTGCGGGACAGTGGTCCAGCCGCGCCCGAAGACGGTGGCGACGCCTTCACCCTGGTGTGGCTTGCGGATTGAGTAATGCACGTCGACGGCTGCGTCGCACATGCTCAGACGTGCGCAGAACGAATGACCTCGTCGATGAAGGCGTCCGCTGAATCCTCGCCCACCACACGCACATCGAGAATCGTCGCAAATATCAGTGACGATGGGTTGGTGTTCCTTGATGGAGAACCGAGCGAAAACGACGAGCTTCTTCCTCGACTCCGAACCCTTATACAGCAAGTGTCCCTGAGCTCCCAAACGCTGCGCTGCCTCGACAGTAGCCTTCGCGTCCGGGCCAAATCCTTGAGGATGTACGCAATTGTAGATGCCGTTCTGATACGCGAAGGCAACCTTTAGCGTCTGGTTCGTCCTCGGTACGACGACCTGTCCTGGCATCTGAATCGCGGCCCCGCAGTCTCGAAGACGTTGAATGATCCGTTCCACGTCCGGCAAGCTTGCGCGATTTCCCCCTTTTCGAACCGGAGCAGCCACGCTTACCAACTCATCGAGCAACTTTGAAGCGACTCCTTCAATATCGTCCACAACTACGGCACGCGGGGGCATGAGGACGAGCGCGTTGCCTTCCAACCGCCCTATTCTTTCGAGCGCGTCAAAGCTGGGATCTCTCGACAATTCATCACGAAGTCTGTGCGCTAAAGCGTCCTTGGCCAGCGACAAGCGACATGACTCTAGGACTGCACTCCCAAACCGCCGCTTAGGACCTTCATCCGTATCACTCAATCGAACAACTGCTCGCCCCTGACTCGGACACACCACGACCACGCCAACATTCACGCCTTCCGCGCGCCCGCGGTCAGGAACAAATTGAATCAAGCTGTAGTGTCCTCGTTCGGCCATGGCAGCGACCTAACTAACCTACCACCGGATCCCATCCGCAGGTAGTCTCCAATAGTACTTCAATTTCCTCTGCTAGAAATCTCGCGTGCTCCGAGAGCAAATTCTGAACGTCTGCTGCTACGTCGGTGTCCCAGCCCCACGCGGAAGGGACGCCTTGCGTCAACTCAATCGCCGTAGCCCTGTCGAACGTGGAGAGTCGTCGCGAAAATGTCGCGATTCGTTGGCGGCTCACGAATGGTCGGAACTCGTCGAAGAGTCCTAGAACCTGGCGCGCTTTCACGACGTCAATTCTCGACAATTTTGCGGACCGCAATTCCTGGCCATAGGTGAAACAATGCGTGTGATCCATCGCGATGAGGCGAACACGAGACCTCGACGCCCCCTCACCCGTCAGCAATACGTTCCGAACGTTTCGAATAGTCTCGTTCCCCCTTTGACAATACCGGTCCCGGTTCACGATCCACGTATCGAGGACGACCAGGCCGGCGATGGCTTCTGGGTTCTCCACCGCGACTAGGGCACCTCCGTCTCCACCCCAGGTATGCGCTTGGATCGCTCGAGTGACGAAAGCTGGACCGATGCTTGGCGCTTCGGAATCGGAGTAGGCCAAGACATCGCTCTCGCCCAAGTCCATGATTCCATAGTCGAGTGTTGGTAATCCCAGCCATTCTGCAGCGCGAGTGCCGACAAGTTCACAGGCGAGGATATGCGGTCCCTCCTTGGGGTTGCCCATGGCCTTAACGTACGCAGCGCCCCGATCGGTCCAGACACGCGCCGTTCGAGCGCTTGAGTCAAGCACGACCTCGACTCGTTCGATTTTAGTCGGCGAGAACCGTTGACCCACGTCGCCTCCCATCCGCGGGAGGAATCATACGCCGGTCGCGTGGCAGCGCAACCATTAGGACACAAACGGATCAATTTACGTAACAGCGGAATCGGTGCGTCGACACACAATCCGCGATTGGCTCGTGCAAACCCTAACCCCGAACTTCAACCATGCGCGGATGGCGCCGAAACCGTCGATTTACCGCTTCTTCTTTGAAGATCCCGATGTTCGAGGTTCGAGCACGGCCGCGTCTACGTCCACCAGCAGGACGCGTGCCGCACGAGAGAGTTTGGCACCATACTTCAAGAACTTTTCCGCCGCAGCTTGCGTCACGTGCGGGACAGTGGTCCAGCCGCGCCCGAAGACGGTGGCGACGCGTTCACCCTGGTGTGGCTTGCGGATTGAGTAATGCACGTCGACGGTGACTTGCGGATTGAGTAATGCACGTCGACGGCTGCGTCGCGCCCGCCCAAACGTGACGCGCGAGAGCACGCCTTGCTGCACTCGACGTCCAGAGCTACCTCAGAATCCCTCGGGCCATTGCCGCTCGGTCTTTAGGCGGTCCGCAAGCTCCGCGAGTTGATCGAGTGACAATGTCGCCAGCGCACTTTGCTGGCGTGCGTCGTGCCGTGCTCATGATGGGATCCTCTTCAGCGAGTGCTGCTAGTTCTTCCGGGCTTCGAGCCCTGAGAAAGCGGGCGCACCGTTCGAGTTTAGCCTGGAGCGACGGGGGCGCCTAGTGCACGTGTGCGAGCTCGAGCACGTGGAACTCGAGCTCTGGGGTGAAGATCTCGTGGGAGCCGTCTCCCGCGACGTGAAATACCGTATGAAACGCAGGCACCTGCAGCAGAGGCTGCTTGAACCAGAGAATTGAGATGGTGGGGCGCAACGAGGTGTACCCATCCCCCGCCTTCAGCGAGCGGGAGTAGAGCCGCGCCCAATAGTAAAGAAATCTCGGGCGCGTTCCCGCGGGATTCGCTGATTGCATCTCGAGACCAATCTGGTGTCCATTCGCAAGCCGTACTCGCAAATCGAGAACGATCCCCTTGTCTGACGGTAGTTCCTTTTCGACATCGGGATTGAGGACCTCGATGACACCGATCGGAACGTCCAATCCGAGTACGGCTTGGATCATGTCCCGCAACAGCGCGGGCTCCTTCAGCAGCAGCATCTTGAAAACGACGTCTAGCGTGGGATTGAGATATCGCGTGGGCACGGCTCTTCTCCTATCGAAGAGAACTCGGCCGATGGGCGACCCCGGTTGCGTGGAAATTGCAAACCGTCCCGGACAAGCGCGAACGACTCGTTGCAAGCACGCTCGGAACCAAAAGGCTCGCCCCGCCGGAGAGAATCCTCCTGCGCGACGCCCGCCTCGCCGCCGCCAAGACACACCGCCGCTCCTTTACAGCACGTGCCTGACTGTCACCCGCGTGCCGCGAACGCCCCCTCTACGTCACCGCGACGCACAAACAATCAGATCAATTTGCGGGCAGACAGCGTGCCCAGCGCCGGCACTGCTTCATCCGTGCCGCGAATCAGTTCGGGCTTCCACCATCGGTACGAAACGGGAGCGCCGGGAGTCCCGCGCCATTCACGAGATTCAACTCTTGATAGTCGGCGAAGGCGTAACGAACGGCGCAGGGAGCGATCTGGGTCGGCGCGCGCAAAGTCACGGTTTGTCCCTCGATGCGAGCGTCCACTTCCGTGAAGGTGCCCTCGGGACCGGCAAGCGCGAAACCCTTGACCCGCTCGCTTCCATCGGACGTACGGAGCCCTTCGGCATGCGTGAAGCGCACCGTGATGGTGCTGCCGCGACGCTCGAAACCCGCGAACTCGGGACCATGACAAACGACGTCAGCGTGGCCGTAGGTGTGATGCAGCACGAGGCTCGCCAGTCGCTTACCGACCGTTTGCTTGTCGCGTGGATGAATGTCGTCTCTGTCTCCCACGTCGATAGCCGTCGCCATCAGCGTGTTTGGCTCGAAGGTGGCTTGGTGCTGCGCCTCACGAAGGAACGGCCATAGATTGTCCGCGGAGAACCCCGCCAATTGCACGAATGCAAAGGGCAGCGTGCCTTGGCCGAAGCGTGTCCGAAGATCGCGAATGAGCGCCACGAACCGAGCTCGATAATCGGCGTGGTTCGAGACGTTGTTCTCTCCTTGATAGAAGAGAAACCCGCGAAGCCCATAGGGCACGAGGGGCGCAATCATCCCATGAAAGAGCGCTGCCGGAGCGTGCTGCTCGGCAAGCAGCTTCGGGGGTGGTGGATAGGTGCTGAAGACCTTCATCGGAACGAGCGGGATCTCGAGCTCGACGGCGTATTTCCACTCCCCAGCGAGGGTGAGCACCTTGCTCGTGCCCTCGCACTTGGCGATGTTCATCTCGACGGCGGGCCCCGCGAAGCCACCCTGTCCACAGTGGTCGAACACGCGGATCGCGATCACGTTGCGTCCAGGCCGTACCAAGTAACCAGGAATGACGTACTCGCGTTTGATCTGATAGGCCTCGGGCGTGCCATCGGGATGCTCACCGATGAGCACCCCGTTGAAATAGGTCTGATCGAAGTCGTCGATCGCGCCGAGAGACAAGCGCAGCTCCTTGCCCGCCCAACTCTTCGGCAGCTCGATGGTCTTACGGAACCACACGACGCCATTGAAGGAGAGCCCTGCATTTTGCCAGTACTTGGGCAAGCTCATCGACTTCCAATGAGCATCGTCGAAGTCCGTGTTGGCCCAACCGTCGAGCATTCCCAGATTGCCGGGATCGGCGGGAAGCGAGCTCCGCTCCCAAGCCCGAACCCGCTCCTGATACGCATCGCGGATCTCCTCGATCCGAGGCGCTTGACGGGCCATCTCGGCGAGCTCTTCCGCGAGCTCCGGCATCACGGGACGCAGACCGTCGAGACTCGTCCATGCTTCAACGTAGGTTCCGCCCCAAGTCGCGTCGATGATCCCCACGGGCACTCCGGCGGATTCGTTCAACGTGCGCGCGAAGTAATAACCAACCGCCGAAAAGCCACCCACCGTCGTGGGATGGCAGACGAGCCATCGCCCCTCGCACTGGAACTCCTTCACGTTCGAGGCGCGCGGAGCCACCTTGAACATACGAATACCGGGGTGAACCGCGGTGGCCATCTCCTCCTCGGCATTCGCTGCCGCACTCACTGGCCACTCCATGTTCGATTGGCCCGACGCGAGCCAAACCTCGCCGACGAAGACGTCCGTGAGAAGGAGCTCGGTGCTGCCAATCACTCGTAGCCGGTAAGGACCGCCCGCAGCGAGCACGGGCGTTCGCGCGAAGAACCGCCCATCCGCATCGGTCGATGCTTGAACCGTAAAGAGGACCTGCTTGGCGGTCTCCAAGGTGATGACGAGCCGCTGCCCAGGTTCGTCCCATCCCCAGATCGGGTTCTCGCGGTCGCGTTGAAGGACGAGGTGATCGGCAAAGAGGCTCGCAAGTCTCAAGGAGCTCATGACAGTGGGCGCCAGGTTACCCCAGTCGATTGCCCTTCGCTGGAAAAACTCCCACGTTTGCAATTTCTCCGGAAGAGCGAGAACGTTACGCATGCCCGTCGGGAAATCGACTTCGCTTTTCGACATCGAACCGCCGCTTCCTGGAACCGAACGCTTCGATGAGCTCTATCGAAAGGGTTCCGTGCGCATCGAGCGGATCGTAAGCTCGGGGACTCAAGCACCGGCAATCTACGTGCAAGAGCAGGACGAATGGGTCGCCCTCTTGAAGGGAACCGCGCGGCTCCGCGTCGGGGAGGAAACGCTTTCCCTCCGGGAGGGGGACTGCCTGGCATTGCCCGCGAAGGTTCCGCACGAAGTCCTGGAAACGAGCGAGGGTGCCATTTGGCTAGCCGTACATGTCCACCCCCTGTCCACGGGATGATGCTCCAATCGTCCGTCCCCGCGGCCAGAACTGGAATTGGTGACGAAAATCGCCTCCGCACCGAACGCTTTCGAAGCCCGGCGCGGTCTTGCTCTGCATGAAGACCAACATGACCGCCCACCAACAGGACCTCGATCGCCTCGCCCGGACCTACCTGGATGCCGTCGGACGCAAGGATCTCGGTGCCGTCCAATCGCTCCTCGCACCAGAGGTCACCTTCGTGGGGCCCGTGATGAACCTGCAGGGCTCGAAGGACGTGATCGAGTCCCTGCGCCGCATCGGAGCCGTTCACGTTCGCAACGACGTGAAGCGCGTCTTCGTCGATGGCGACGAGATCTGCGTCATTTACGACTTCGTGTCGGACACCGTCGGAAGCATCCCCACCATCGAGTGGCTACACGTGCGAAATGGACGCATCGAATCGATTCGTCTCTTCTACGATCAACTCCCATGGCAGCGCCTCCGACAATTGCTTGCGGAGCGCGCGACGCGGGGAGCGGCCTAGGGCAAAACCATGACGGATTTCCGGCAGCAACTCGCGAGTCATCGGCCTCTGTTACTCAGGCATTGTTACAGAATGCTCGGCTCCTTCCCGGACGCGGAGGACGTGGTTCAAGAGACGCTCCTTCGCGCGTGGAACGCTCGTGAGGGTTACTCCGGAGCGGCTCCCGTCTCCCATTGGTTGATGCGCATCGCGACGAACGCATGCTTTGACGCGCTGGCTTCGCGCCGTCGACGCGGGCTACCCCAATTGGAAAAGGAGGCCGCGGACGGTGCTGCGCCGATTGAAGCGGGATGCGTGGCGGACTGGCTGACGCCGGCTCCGGATGCGCGCCTCTTTCCGCAGTCGCTCGTTGCGCCAGCGCGCGCGCTCGAGACACGTGAGAGCGTCGCCCTCGCCTTTCTCGCGCTGCTCCAGCGCCTGCCGCCGCGGCAACGCGCCGTGTTTCTCCTCAAGGACGTGATGGATTGGTCCGTTGCGGAGATCGCTGCGGCACTCGACATGTCCGAAGCTTCCGTGAGCAGTGCACTTCACCGCGCGCGAGAGACGATTGCCTTGCCAGAACCGCGCCGCGGCTCCGAGCCGGATCCGGAGATTCTACGGGCGTACGTGAGCTCTTGGGAACGTCACGACGTCGAGGCCATGCTCTCGTTGCTGCGTGACGACATCGTGTTTTCGATGCCGCCGTTCGCTACGTGGTTTCGAGGCCGCGAAGATCTCCACCGTTTCCTTCGCGGTCCGGTGTTCTCGGCGCGCTGGGCCGCGGGGTTTCGCGTACGTTTGACGAAGGCAAACGGCGAGCTTGGGCTCGCCTTCTATCGCGGCGACGGAACAAACTTCGTCGCGAGCTCGCTACAGGTGGTTCAATTCATCGACAACCGCGTCGTGGACATTCTCTGCTTCATTGGCCCCCAATACCTTCGGGGCTTCGATCTGCCGGAGCGTATCCCGTCCGAGTCCCCGAGCTGACGCGACGGGCGCCGCGAGGAACTACGGTCTCCAGGTCCAAACGACGAGAAGTGTCGGGCGCCGACCGAGGCTGGAGGCGCGCTGAACCGAGCCTGAACGCAGGCCCGCGCGCGAGTTCTCCGAAGCTTGCGCGCGCCGTTCCGTTGTCACGGCATTTCGGTCTTTTGACCTGGCGGTCTCGTCGCTGAATAACGGTTTGCGTCATTTCCGCCATTCGCCGTGGGGCAATCCCGATGTACGGTCCCGTTGGTCAGAGCTGGGCCTGGCCGAGGAACGTCCATGAGATCACCGACCGTCACTTTCCTGTTTTTTGTTTGTTTGTTCGTCGCGACTACGGCGCTTGGCGCTGGAAACGCCGGCACCACGTCAACTGGCTCCGGAAACGTCGCCATTACCGCCAAGGCGCGCGAACACTTCAAGGCGGGCGTCGCCTATATCGACGACCCGTCGGGACCGAAGTACGAGGAGGCGTATCGCGAGTTCAAGCGCGCCTACGCGGAGTCCCCGACGTACAAGATCCTCACGAACATTGGGCTCTGCGCGCTCAACCTCGAGCGCGACGGCGAAGCCATCGAGGCGTACGAGGGGTTCCTCGCACAAGCCAAGACGGATGACATTCCGAAGGACAAGCGAGATCTCGTCGGAGCGTGACATCGCGATGCTCAAAGCGAGCCTCGTCAAGATCACGATCACCCATGAGCCCGGTACTCTCGTGCTGAGCGACGAACGCATCCCGAGTAAGGGGAGCAGCATCATCAATCGTTACGAGAGCAAGAGCGGCAAGACGAGCCTCGGGATCCATCCGGGACACCACCGCATCACGGCGATTGCGGAAGGCTTCGAGCCGCAAACCTGGGACTTCGAGGCGGATTCAGCGTCCACGCACGACCATGTGTTCAAGCTGAAGCCCGTGGGCTCCACGGATGCAGCAGCAACGGCACCCGGTGTCGACGCGACGAAAAACGACGCACAATCGAGCGCAGCCGTTACCACGCCGAGCGAAACACAAAAGAGGAGCATCCCGACTCTCGTTTACGTCGGAGCCGCTGCAACGGGCGTGTTCGCGATTTCCGCGACGGTGACCGGCATTCTCGCGGGCAAGAAGCACGATGACTACGATCGGCTAAACGACAAGGGGACCGATCCCGATCAGGCTCGCAATCTTCGCGACAAGGGCAAGACCTACGCGCTGCTCACGGACATTGGCATTGGCGCGGCGGTGCTCTCCGCGGCGGGAACCGCGATTTTGTACTTTACGGCACCGAAGTCGACGGTGGAGACGAAGACGGGACAACGGCGGTTCATCGTGGAACCAACGATTGCACCGAGCCAAGCCGGGTTGGCCGTTTCGGGACAATTCTAGGCGCAACCAACACCTCCGCTGCTTGCATCTGTTCCGCTCGTAGAAGCGACTCGACTCCGAAGGATCCGCGATGAACACGAGAACTACGTACTTGGTCGGTTGGATACTCATGGTGGCCATCAATGGCTGCTCCTTGCAAAAGTGGGAATCCCATCAACGATGGCTCCGCCGGAAAGGCCGAAGGCGGCGCTGGCGGCGAAGATCGAACCAGCGGAGGCCCCGGAGGAAGCGGCGGAACGTCGCGCGGCGGAACGGGCGGAACGGGCGGCGATAGCTCCACGACGAACGGGGGAAGCGGCGGGACCGCTCCTTCAACGCAGACGAACCTGGGCGGAAACGGCGGCGGTACAACGTCGACAAGCACGACACAAGCAATCCCCGTCGAGAAGCCTTCACTGCCCACCGGCAAGACGAATGTCGCCTATTCGGGAACTGTAACGGCAAGCGGCGCGGAGCGATACACTTGGAGCATCGCCGCAGGCTCGCTCCCAGCGGGATTGGCGCTGCAAAACACTACGCAGGCCACGGTGACGCTCTCGGGCACACCAACCGAAGCCGGCCTATTCCCCGTCACCCTGAGCGTGACCGATGGCTCGAGAACCTCCACCGTCGACGTTACGGTTGGGGTGACGCACCGGGTCGCGTTCCTCTCGGATCGAATCACGAGTGGCGTGAAAGAGCTCTTCTTGACGGAAGTCGGCGCAGAGACGGTAGCAGAGCCCGTCCGTCTCAATGCGCCGCTCACGAGCGGTGGGGTGACGAGTTTCTCGTGGTCGCCAGATGGGACGAAGATTGCGTATACGATCGGCGCCAATCTGTTCGTGGTAGATGTCAAGAATTCCTCAGTTCAGGACCGTATTGCACTTGGAGCGGTTGCCTTCCGATGGGTCGGAAACGGGGCCTCTTTGGCAGTAGTGCGTAGCTCCGGCGCGTTAGTGGTCGATGTCTCAACGCCGCCGCCGTGGAAGAGCACTTCGCTGGCACTACCCACAATTGCATCGGATCGCATTTTGCAGAGTGCTCAATTGGTGGTCTCTCCTAGGGAACGAGACTTCTCTCTCACTCGCGTGACGGTCAATTCTGCGGATCAGTCTGGTCCAGCATGGGAGATACATCACGTCGCATGGAATTCTAGCTCCGCCTCCGTTGGGAAAATACCTGTAACAGGTTGGTCACCAATCGTCACTGGCTACGGTTGGAATGGCCAAGCGCTGACAGTCGAGGGCGGCGGGGTCGCCTACTGCATCGACGTAAGCAATCCATTAAGCCCCCAAACTGCGTTTTCGCAGCCGGGTAGCTCACCAACATGGTCCCCAACATCCGCAATGCTCCTGTCCTCGTATGACGCGGCGGTCAGCGAGCCCAAGGGTGTCCGCCTGCGCACGTATGTCAATGGGACTTGGGACACCGGCATTCTAAGGACAACCACTTGTGAGCCGATTCCGGGACCCTGGTCTCCGAATGGTTCGAACGTCTTGTTCACATGCGGCGGCGATTTGCGTGGAATTGCCAATGTCGTCACGGCGCCGCAATACAGCGATGCATCTCTGCTCGGATCCGGTTTCTTTGCAAATCCGTTTACATCAGTAAACGAGTATCATTGGTCACCAGACTCGAACTGGATAGCTGTGTTGTCAGACCGGTATACGACAGGAACCGATGAATTATTTCTTGTTCGATTCTCGTCTCCAAGCAACCCGATTCGCCCGTATAGCCAAGCTTCGACGCCTGGGGTCTCCAAAGCATCCTTCTCGCCCAACTCGAACCACGTCGCGTTCGTAGGCACAATCAACAGTGCATCACTCCCGGGGCTCCACTTGAGTGCCCTTCCCGCATTCGGGGACCCTCGCGCGGCGGTTGCGCTAACCCCCCCGACAGCCGCTGCCGTTCAAAACGACATCGCCTGGCTACCGGGCTCTCGGGTCATCCTGTATCGAGCAAACGACGCCGGAGGTGCACAACTCCACGCGGCCCTCCTCGGCGCGGACGGCAGCACGTCGACCTCTCAATCCATCAGTGGGGCATTCGGAACGGGCGTGACGAGCTATCAACCTGCGCCGTAATTAGCGGGCAAGGCCCATCAGAGGCGAGAGGTTCGGACCTCAGAAAGGAAGCGCATGGCACTTGGTGCATGCGCCTCCTTCGCTTTTAGCGGCTGTAGTTGGCGTGGGCCAAGAAGGCCTCTCGGAGCTGCAGTGAGCTTCCGCTGAGGGCGCAAGGATGGTGCTTCGCAGGACGACCTGTGTTACCGTCCGAAACGCAATGGGGTTTTCGGACTTTTGGCGAGTTGAAACGGAGGTCGGCTACGTCGAAATCGAGCTCGATTTCGAGGGTGGCGAGCTGACGGATCCCGAAGACATCTTCGACTCGCGGAGCGCCGTCGATCAGATCACCTACGCCCTCGATAATCGCAATCCGCGCACGACAGCGACCGTGCTCGAAATCTACGCGCAGCTGCATCCCGAGCGTTTTCCGCCGGGGCTCAGTTTGAATCGTCTCGAGACGCGCGACATCGATCCGATGCGCAGCGAGCTGATACGATTCATCGAGGACGCCGTCGAGAGGGGCACGCTTCGCGCGTTTACCCCTGAAAACATCATGGGGCGCATGCCCGATGATTTAGGCGAAGCGCCCGTTTATACGCCGCAGCCCGTCGTTCCCGAGAAGGAGTCCTTCATCGGCGTTCACGTCACCGATCAGGATGGTAAACCAGTTCCGGGTACACGGGTACGCGTCACTCTGCCCGATGGCGACGTTCGCGTTGGTCGCACCAATCGCGATGGCGCGCTCAAGGTCACCGGCTTTTCTCAGGACGGCATGGCGCACATCGAATTGCTCGACTTCAACGAAGCGGGCGCTGCGTTGCCCGTCGACGATGACGATCCGGTGACGCCGCAGCCAGAAGAGCAACCCTTCGCGGTGAAGCTCGTGGACGAAACGGGCAAGGTTGGGATCGATGGGATCGTTTTGGTCTTTCGCACCGCGGAAAAGGAAGAGCCGGTCACGACTGACGGCAGCGGCGTAGCCCAATGGAAGGCCGCAGCTGAGGACGCGACGGTCACGGTGCAAGACGAGAAAGCCCTCTGCGACAAGATGGCGGCGCTGTGGAAGAGTCGCCCCGCGACGCCCCAGAGCGACTACGTAAAACCGAGCGGCGACGTGTCCACGGCAGCGGCGCGCAGCACCGCTCTCGAAACGGACGACGGTGGCCCCTTTGGGAGTCTATCTGTGCCCGCGAAGGGCTCACGCATGCTCTCGGTGCACCCCGCGAAGAAGCGCGCCGTGATCATCGAGATGCACGACACGCTGTTCCGAAACGATTCAGCCGTGGTCAACCCGGAAGGCGAGGCCCCATCGAGTAAGGTGGGCGAGCACGAGTCCATCTCGACGGTGGGACTCATCGCGACGATCCTTCGTTACAACGAGGAGCATCCTGGAAAGAAACTCTTCATCGGTGGGCATACGGATCGAGCCGGCTCCGAGAAGGGCAACGTGAAGCTCAGCGAGGAGCGGGCGAAGGCAGTGCTCGCGCTCATCGAAGGCGACAAGGCAGCGTACGTTACCGCGTGCAAAGCGAAGCACTCCGAAGTGGACGTCACGCAGCTCATGGATTGGGCGCACAACACGTACGAGTTCAAGTGCATGCCCACGAAGCTGACCGCGGCGCCCAGTGACGAGAATTACGTACTTTTCCGGCAGTCGTACAACGAATGGTGCAAGGGTTCCCCAGCGGAAGACGAGCTAGGACCTCGCGGCACGCCAATTGGCCCTTACGGACGCCTTCAGGACGACATCTGGGCGGCAATGTTCGATCTCTACGAGCACAATCTACGACAAGAGCTCGGAGAAGACGCGGCGGCCGTTCAGGCGCTGCGCGGGAAAGTGACGTGGGTCAGCGATTCGAAGAAGTCCGTCGGGTACGGTGAAGCCCATCCCACGGCAAAGAACACCATCGACGGGACACGAAGCCAGGCGGATAGACGCGTCGAGGTGTTCCTGTTCGACGAGAAGGACGCGCCGGACCTAGAGGCGACCCAAGGGGCGGATGTTTACGATGGGGTAACATATGCTCGAAAGGCACTTGAACCGATGCGAGACGAAGACATGCAGCTTCGCCTACTCGGACTTGATTTGCGTCCCGTTCCAGCCGGGACAAGCTGTACAATCAGAGTCGGAAGCCGCGTTACGAACTGCTCCACGAGTGACGACGGAATCGCGAGCTTCAAAGCAGCAACACGGCCACGCTATTGTGACGTACGCTGGCAGTTAACCGTCGGAGAGAACAGAGGAAAGATCTCAGCAGAACGAGCAGAACTATCGCTAGTCGCCTCAAACTCTGCTGACATCGGAGCTCGACTGTGCAATTTGGGATACTCCCAGTCGAGACTTGAAGAACGCGTCGAAGCCTTTCAGCGTGAGTTCCGACGCGAAGTGACTGGTCAAACGGTAGACATCGCTCAAGAAATCGAACTGTGGCACGACTTCGGCGTGGCACCTGACCTCGGTAATGAGTCAATCGCGAATGCCGATGCAGTCTCTTTCGTTGCTACGCGCAGCGGCGCAGCGCTTGCGGTCACTAACGGTGGACCCGCGAAGGCGACGGTGGCCCCGGTTCTGAAGATCGACACGTGTCCTGGCGCGCCCAACGTGTATTGGCCACCTGGTGAAAAGGCAAGTCAAGGACAGGACACAACTAGGCGGACCCCAGATGGCTCCGTTTGGTATCTGGAAGTACTTCAGGGGTCGCATAGTTCTTTCACTGTCATCAATGGCGCTGGCCTGGATATTACGCCTAACAATTCAAGCGGCGCCGTCGACAACACCCCTGAAGTGTGGGTCGATCCAACGCCAAACTCGAACAAGAGAACGATTTGCTTTTATGCACATCGGCATCCAAGGCAAAAGAACGACTACGCTGACTCACTCGATGACCACGTATCACTGGTCGAGACAGGAACGGGAGATACGAAGCGAACGCTTCTACAGGTAAAGGCGCGATTCTATGGGAAAGGGTACTCCGGCAAGAGTGGTACCGCTAAGGAGCGAGCGGCGCATCACGTGGCATTGCAGCTTTATGGACGAGTGTTCGCTGTCCAGTCGGACAAGCTTCCTCCGTATAACATTCCAGACTCGCTCTACGTTCTTGACGAAATGAACCGACCGGGGCATCCCATACCTACACCTGAAGCCATTATCGACACAATCGTTGACGAGAGCGAAAAGCGAGGACCGCTTGATCATCTAGTCCTGCATGCGCACGGCAATATACGAGACGGCAGTGCCTATTTGTTTCTCGGACACGATTACGAATACTTTAGAACACATCCAGCGCCAATAGGTCTGACCCAGGCAAACATTGGTTTCTCGAACCATAACGTGACCCTTTGGAAAAGGCTCAGAGGAAAGGTGCGCTATATCTGGATACAGGGATGCCTGATCGGCGCGGACGCGAGACTGTGCTCGGCAATCGCCCGCAATAGCGGCTCTTGGGTTTCGGCACCGACGCAATACACTGGCGTGCGTCCAAGTGGATTGGTCAAGAACCAGATCGAATACCTCTGGGACAATCACTTATTGCACTACGATCCAACATTGACGGAGAGTCAAGCGTTGCTCTTCTTTGAGCAAATGAGCAATTGGGCGAACTTCAACGAAGCTCAGGATGAATTCTGTAAACGAGCAAGATTCGGGACATCAGGAGTATTGAAAGACGATTTGTACTTCAACATCGTAGGCTTGCTACGTGCGAGCATAACCACACGCTAAGGTTCAACGAGCCGGCAATTGCAATGTCAAGTGAAGTTCGCTCCTACGTTATCTCGTTCGTTCTCTCACTGATGGTCAGTTGCCAAGGACAGTCGACTCGCGGCTCGACGGATGTAGGGTTCGCCTCGCCTGACTTTCAATCTACTGACGATTATGCTTCCTACTTCTCTAGCGTCTGGCGAATTGGCCCGACATGTCCGAATCCGTTCTATGAGGATCTGGCTGTCGCAACCAATGGCAACGGACTATACGGCTACGTAAACCGGTCCTTTAGCTGGGCAATTCGAGCCCAGTATAGATGGGCGCGGCGATTCTCCGAAGGACGGGCAAGTGTGGGCCTCGGGGCGGAGACCGGCGTGACAGCCAATTGCGAGGCAGCGGGAGTCATCGATCGAACGGCTCACTTCGTTGTTCCCCCGATCTATCGCTCTGTGAGCTCTTACTCTGGGGGACGAGCACGCGCGGACAAGGAATCCAAGTGGGGCTTCATTAACAAAAGTGGCGAGTGGACGGTCTCGCCTGTCTTCGAAGAGGCACGAGGTTTTTCTGACGGATTGGCTGCCGTAAAGTTCTGTAATAAGTGGGGGTTCGTGCGTCCGGATGGAACGTACTTAAAAACGCCACAATTCGAGGCGGTAGAAGACTTCCTCGGAGGCATTGCTGTCGTTACCTGTGGCGATAGCTCATCGCCGAACCGTGCTCTCAATCCCTATGGGTACATCGACCATACCGGAAAATGGTTACTGCCGTGCTCTACTGCACTTCCGTTCCTGGCGCCCATAACATTTGCTGATAGCCAGCAAAGTGGTGGGATTTCGTGCGCGGCTGACCTAAGCATCCTGATACTCGAACGGAGAGGATTGCTTCGACACTATGGAATCGAGGAACTCGCGCGCTTGGTGCGCCATCGTTCTCCGTTGCTCCGACATCTTCTCCTCAGCGGCGCTGTCGATAGATTGCAAGACAAGTACAACGAGATATTTCCGCCGTCGGAAGGCTTATTTGTCGTAAGAAAAGACGATCGATTCGGAGTAATCAATGGCTCCGGCAATGAAGTAATCCCGCTTCGGGCCATGTCGATCGAGGCGTTTTCAGAAGGCTTGGCTACATTCAACGACGGCATCATATGTCACCCACGTCGTGGGTTTCTCAATCGAGAGGGCAACGTAGTTATTCCAGCGAAGTACTTTTACACGGGACCATTCAAGGATGGGCTAGCCGCGGCGTGTACATTAGAACGCGCGCTCGAAACATGTTACACAGGCGGCTGCGAGCACCCTACGAATTACCGATGCGGCTTCATCGATAAGCATGGCAATGAAGTCTTGCCACGTAACTTCTCCTCGATTGGTGAGAAATCCTATTCCGAATTGCCCGGCACCTTCAGCCAGAGTTTGGCTGCTAACTATGCCAGCGGGTGGGGATACATTGATCGAAAGGGCGACTGGAGGCTCGTTCCTAAATTCTATCGCGTGCGACCGTTCGCTGAGTCGGGTCTAGCTCCCGCAGCGACGTGGCCTGAGTACATGACTTTAGACCGCGCAGGCAATGTCATCGCCGTTCCAGCAGATCAAGAACCACCGGACACACGCTCGACCCCGGGCCATCGTACCGATACCTATTCGGGGTGGCTCAACTCAGAGACGCGCGAGTAAAGGGCGTTCTGGAACGCTGGCCCTTTGTACGTATAGCGCCCACCGGGGATGAATATCATCCCCTTCGGGCAGTCCGCTTGGGACTGGACCTGGTCTGGGTCGGTTGGAGGACGTGGATTGTCAGAAATCAGCTGACGTGTTGGACTTGCCACCACTTGCCCATTCGAGCTGTCGAGAACCGCCGTCGCACCGGCGCGAGAAGAAATGCAATCGGCTTCGCCTGTCAGTTTGGACTATCTCCACACTGATCGCGTCGCGTTGGTTGGCGAGGGTACGGGTGCGTCTCTGTCTTGTAATGTTCTTGGAAGGCTATACCCCTGGGAACTGTGCTCGGACGCCTTCGAGGATTCCGACGTCATCTGGCGTGGAAAGGACGAGCCCAAGAAGCGGTCACTCCATCCGACGGAAGGTGGCTCTAGCACAGTGGATTCGTCGTCGGGGTTCGACTCATCCGCAGAACGAGAACGTCTGCGCCCGTCCATTCGCGACTGAAACAAACTGAAAGCCCCTCATCTTCCTCGACAACTGAGACCAACTGAGAGTCCCTCGTCTCTTTGTCGCAGTCGCAAGTTGCGCGCTTGAGGTCAAGTGTGGCAACACGGCTCATCTCGCGTTTCGGTTAGGAGGTCGGTATGCTGAACTTGGTGCAGTCACACATCGGACATCTTATCGCCACCGAATTGGCGACGGCGTTGCTTGTATTAACGGCGACGAGCTGCGGGCCGCATTCCCAACCGCGGACGGCGGCCACGCCACCCGTGCAAAGTGGCAACTCGGTCCCGCAGGCGCCCGTGGTGCGTGCGGCGCCAGCTGTTGAAGCGTCAATCCAAGCGACTGCCAGCCCTGCAACGAACATCGCGCCCCCTACCGCTCCTTCAGCGCAAAAGACGCGAGACATGGAAGCAGAGAGCGCGGCTCGTAGCACCAAGGATGAGGCGTTCATTCCGGCGGGAACCTACGTGCTCGGGCCGTACGATTTCTGCCTCAAGTTGAATCCCACCACCAGGAAGCTCGAGGGAAAAGGACCCACTTGCAAGCACGGCTACCTTCCCGCGAAGGAGGCCGTCCTAAAGGCATATTTCCTGGATAGGACCGAAGTGACCGTCGCCGAATATGGTCAATGCGTGAAGGCTGGGCGATGCACACCGATTACGGAGAAGATGCTCAGGGATTCGCCAACCACCTGCAGTAACTTAGCAGACGTTCGTAAGCGCCTTCCTGGGGGAGCCATGAACTGCGTCAATCATACGGAGGCAACCGCCTACTGCGCCTGGAAAGGGAAACGTCTACCGACGGACGCGGAATGGGAGACGGCGGCTCGCGGTGGCGATGAGCGGACGTTTGTCTGGGGAGACGAATTTCCGGCAACGGAAGATGAGACCTTCACGAAGTTTTGTCGCTGGTCGAAACCATGCAACGTGCGCGACTTCGGTCCCTACGGTCCGTTCAAGTTATACGGGATGGAGAGCGGCGTAGCGGAATGGACTAGTAGTCCTGCCTGCGAATCCTACCCCGACGACTGCACGCCAGAGCAATTTGGCGTACACGGTGGGGCTTTCTTCGATAGCACCGCAGAGAGCTGGGACACACGCAGTGTCGGCGGCTTCGATCGGTCATGGCGCTATTCAACAATTGGCTTCCGCTGCGCCCGCGACGCGGAATGATGTGGACCTTGTTTGCTCCCGAATTGGCGACAGCGTTGCTTGTATTAGCGGCGACGAGCTGCGCGCCCCAGTCCCAACCGCAGACGGCGGCAGCTGCACCCGAGCAAAGTAGCCGCTCAATCCCGCTGGCACCCGCGGCGCTTCCGAAGCCGGTCGTTGAAGCACCGAGCGAAGCGACTGCCAGCCCTGCAACGAACATCGAGCCCCCTACCGCTCCGTTAGCGCAAAACACGCGAGATATGGAAGCAGAGAGCGCGGCTCGTAGCACCGAGAGCGAGGCGTTCATTCCGGCGGGGACCTACGTGCTCGGGCCCTACGACTTCTGCCTCAAGTTGAATCCCACGACCGGGCGACTCGAGGGGAAAGGACCAACCTGCAAACATGGCTACCTTCCCGCGAAGGAGGCCGTGCTCAGGGCATATTTCCTAAATCGCGCCGAAGTGACCGTAGCCGAATATGGTCAATGCGTGAAGGCTGGGCGATGTAAGCCGATTACGGAGAAGATGCTCAAAGGAACGCCGACCACCTGTAGCATTCTGACAGACATTCACGCCCGCCTTCCTGGGGGAGCCATGAACTGCGTCAATCACACCGAGGCAACCACCTACTGCGCCTGGAAGGGGAAACGTCTACCGACGGACGCGGAATGGGAGACAGCGGCTCGCGGTGGCGATCAGCGGACGTTTGTCTGGGGGGACGAATTTCCAACGAACGAACTCGAGATGCGGAAGATGCTCTGCTGGAGCTACAGACCGTGCTTGGTCCGCAAGTTCGGTCCCTACGGTCCATTCAAGTTATACGGAATGGAAAGCGGAGTCCGCGAGTGGACTAGCAATCCAGCCTGCGAATCCTACCCAGACGACTGCACGCCAGAACAGTTTGGCGTACATGGAGGAGCTTTCTTCGACAGCACTGCGGACAGCTGGGATTCATTTAGTGTCGGCGGCTTCGAGAGGTCTTGGCGTTCCACAACAATAGGCTTTCGCTGCGCCCGGGACGCGGAATGATGTGGACCTTGTTTGCTCCCGAATTGACGACAGCGTTGCTTGTCTTAACGGCGACGAGCCAGGTTCTAGGGTGTGGCCTACGATGCGCCTGGTGCAGAGTTGGGTGGTGGCGCGTCGGTGGTGGCCAGCATGCTCGATCACGACGAGCTCACCGAATCGCTTTCTGGGCGTTATGGCGAATATCACGACCACGCGTAACGGGTCTCTCATGGCGACGCAAGTGGCGCGCTCGAGGTCAGCGCTGGACAAGCCCGTAACACCGCGGATTGTCTCATCAATCGCCTCGCCTATTTCTGTGTGTCGCTGACATCGCTCCGACGAATGAACAGTTCAAAGTTGAAATCATCACGCGGCACATGAGCCGGCGCCAAAGATTCATTAAATCTCACCTTCACGATTGCCCTCCTCACTAGTTCGCGATAGAGTCGCGCCGTCAGTGGGCCTGGGCACAGTCGAGTCTCGAGCAAGCACGTTCACGCGCAGCGCTCACCCAGCCCCGACATCGTTAAAGGAGGTATTCAGTCTAACTCAGTCAACCCAACGTAAATAAGCGGAGTCCGCACTGTTGAAGCAGCCGGACCCCGGACCACGGAAAGGAAGTTCCAATGGTCACGAGAAACATACCAGAATCCCCGGTAAGATCGTATCGTTTTGTCTCTTCTTTCGTCGCTCCGCTCCCAATCATTGGGTTAATGCGGCGTGGTAAAGGTTCCCTCGGCTATTCGTTCAGCGAAGCCTGTGCACCCAGTATTCCGCAAGGAAATGGGCGTCTCGGTCGAGGGCAGTGTTGCAGAGGTCGTCGCGATTTCGCACCTCGCGATTTCGCACCTCGCGATTTCGCACCTCGCGATTTCGCACCTCGCGATTTCGCACCTCGCGATTTCGCACCTCGCGATTTCGCATCTCGCGATTCGGAATCTCGCGAGCACGAGCATCGCGTCAATCGAAGTCACTGCGTCGAACCTTCCTGTAGCGAACGTCGCGCGATGAGGCGTCTCTGTAGGAAGCCGCGCGCTTTCTGGTGTGACGTCAACCGACGTTACACTGTTGGTCGTTTCTACAGTGGAGGTCGCGACGGGCTCCACCTCAACAACGAGGTTCTCGTTTGCGGGGTGCAGTCATGACGATTCACTATATCCACATCGAAGACTCGATGCCCCGTGGAGACGTCATGCGCGTCATGGGTGCGTTATACGATCACGCGCGGCAACTCACGAACGTCGGCTCCATCGTCGCAGGGCTTCAACTCTCGGCGCGGGACGGCGTGGACATGATTCGCCAAACCGCAACAGGGATCCGTTCGAACGCCGTACAAACCACATTGCTTGCAAACCAGCTCTCGGAGCTCGCGGGAAGGCTCGACACCGTTGCGAGCTTTCTGGAGAGCGCCCAAGATCTCGATGACGAAGAAGACATAACGGACGTCACGAAACCACAAGACGAGTAAACGATCCATCTTGAACGACAAGGGTGGAGCAGCGTCAGTTGGTTTGTCCTTGTCGTTCGCATTCGCGATCGACATTCGTCGAGAGTTGACTAAGTTAGCACTCGACGTGGCGCTCTATGCGTTGAGGCTGCCGCATCGGTAGCGTTCGAGCGCGCGTTCCGTGGGCGGAAGCGATCGCCTTGGCAATGTTCACGGGCAGGGGGTCCAACTGCTTCGACGCTATGGCGGCAATCCTCATCATGGGGGTCGACCCTCTCCGCGGTATGAGCGACAGTACTCATCAGGGGGGATCAACCGTCTCCGAGCTATGGGTGACAGTCCTCACCAGGGGGTCCGACCGCTTCGAAGCTATGGGCGAGAGTACCATCGAAGCCTTCGACCGCCCCGAATGCATGCAGACAGACACCCAGCCGGGCCTCCTACCGCCTCGTTGCCATGGGCGAGAGTGCCCAATAGGGGGGTTCGACCGCCTCAAAAATGGGGACACGACTACTCAGGAGGGGGTTCGACCGCCTCGATGACTATGTGACGTCGTACCCGGAGGGGTGCACCCCTTCGATGACTATATGTGACGTCGTACTCGGAGGGGTAGACCCCTTCGATGACTGTAAGTGACGTGACGTGCGGGAGGGTCGAGTGCTTCGCAGTTGTGGCGCGCCAGTGCCCGTGATCGGTCCGGCCAATCTGGCTGCATCCTCCTGCAAAACCCTGCCCCGGCTGGCTGCATGGTTCTGCAAATGAGCGACCGGAAAAGCAGCATCATCTTTGCCCAAAGAGAAGCCCCCGAACCAGAGATGGACTCTTGAACGGGGGCTGACTCGTTCGAAGCACACCAAAGTGTGCTCTAGCTTAGAGTGGTTCGACGACGAAGGTCACTGCATCAACGTAAAGATCCGCGGTCGCGTTGTTTGCGTTGATATAGAACTTTCCATCTGACGCAGTCGTCCAAGTTGGGAGGACGGATTGATTCCAAGAGGTCTGCAATTTCACCCAAGTTCCTACTTGCGCTGCAGTGAGATCGACCCCGCTAATCTCCGGGTATCGGTTGGCTGCATCTGTGCCGGAACCTAGATCGATTGTTGCGGCAACGCGCAGGGCCGCCGGAGTCGTCATGTTGACGCGAATCCAGGCCGTCAACCCCACTCGAGCACCCGACCTCAAAGAAGAGAGAACGTTTTGTGCCGGCCCGTTCCACGTATTTGTGCGACCGGACACTAGCGCGGCGGCAGCTCCCTGCACGAAGGTAGAAGTCTGAGCGGTGAGCGTTCCACCATTTCCGGTTCCATCCGGTGGTGCCATTCTCGAATCCTCCGTTCGTCAGCACGTTGGGAACCTTCGTAACGGTGATATCATCGATGTAGATATCGCTGAATGTCCCAGTCTCGGCTGGAGTCTGGAAATACAGATTCAGTGTCGTCGGAGTGGTGGCCCACATCAAGGGTACGAGTTGAGAAATCTTGACCCAAGACGTATTGTTCACTGCCCACTTATAGCCAGTCGGATAGCTTGCACCTGCCGAGTCCTGGACAGTCGCGGAAATCGCGATTGTTGACGAAGCTGTGCTCACCCGTGCCCAAGCGCTCACGAACACGAGGTCACCGGAAGCGAGATCGCCGGAAGTAACGAGGGGCAGCAGATCAACCAGGGGGCCTTGGTAGGCTGCCGTCCGTCCACTAACCTTTAGGGAGTTGATACCACCATGGGCAAGCGTGCTGTCCAAAGCGGCAGTTGCGCCATTTCCAGTCCAGGGGGAAGCCGAGGCACCCTCCATGTCCCCGTTTGCTACCAACGACGTGGCTGGCGCCACCGTCGTTCCTCCGGCACCCGTCGTGCCGCCAACGTCCGTCGAGCCTCCAGCAGCCGTCGTGCCTCCGACGTCAGTCGAGCCACCCGTGCCGGTGCTGCCGCCCGTGCTCGAGGCTCCGCCTGCGCCGGTGCTGCCGCCAACGCCGGTGTTGCCACCAGGTGACGTGACCTTGACGTTCTTGATGTACAGCTTGACAGGGATGTCCGTTGCGGAGTCGGCACTGCGCTGCACTTGGATGCCGATCGACTTCGTTGCGGAAGGACAATAGCCAGAAGACGTATTCGGCGTCGGCTTCAACACGACGTCGTTGAACTGGGTGAGAACCTTCTTCTGGTTGTCAGCCATGTCCTTGGTGACGCCCCACTCCCAGTTGCTACCCTGGGTATAAACCTGGAGGCTTACACCAGTTGCTGGCGCGGTGCCGATGTCGAGAGCAACGCTGGCCGTAATGGTAGCGTTGTACAGATTGGCCGCTGGCGTGAACTGATAGGACAGCGCCGAAGCGCCTCCCCAGCTCGTGCCTGCAGGGATCGTATAGGTGAACACGGTGCAACCGTCAGCACACAACGCCGCAGGCTCCGTCGTGTGCGTCAGCGTTGCGCCCGTGCCTGCCGCCCATCCCGTCGGAGTCGAAGCAACGAACGACCAATCCTGGGTCACCGTCGAATCCGTCGTCCCGCATCCGGCCGCCGTCGTTGCGCTCGTCGTGCCGCCAGTAGCGGTCGTCGCGCCGCCGTTGGCCGCTGCTGTCGAGCCGCCGCTGGCCGCAGTGGAGCCGCCTTCGTTCGAGGTGCCGGTCTCGCCGCCCTTTGCTGAAGCGCCGCCCTTTGCCGCTGCGCCGCCCTTTGCTGAAGCGCCTCCCTTGGCGCTGCCACCACCTACGGACGTCTCGCCGCCCGCGTCGGTGCCGCCGTTTCCGCCGTCGCCGTTGTCGTCATCCGAACACGCGACGAAGCCGATCGATCCAAAAAGAACCGTAGCCAATAAAAGACGCTTCGTAGTCCCCTTCATGATGAGGCTCCTCCTCTGAAATGTTCCGTAAGGCACAAGTTGCTTCTGCGAAGCGCCTTGTGCCTCCGCGAAGCCGAACGTGAAGGTTAGGAGATGTCTCGAGAAAACGCCAGGCCTCTCACTCGAAGTTCGTGAGATGCATCTGCACTGAAATGTCGGGACGATCGCTCCGTAAAAGTCCGACGCGCGTCACGAGAACGTTTTCGCATCCTACATCGCGCGACACGTGCATGCCGCAACGTCACGAGTACGCGTGCGTCGCATCGCAATTCCGTCGTGCGCGCAGCGAAGTCATCACGCCGCGTAGACAAAAATGAACTGATCTGCATCGCATCCTCACAACCTCGACGCCCTGCACGCACACCAGACGCGAGGTGTCGATCCCCACCGCATCGGTGGACGCGCGCATGCATTTCGAGCAGCATCGAACGTTCGAAACTGCTCGTCTTGCTGTGCGCTACGTGAGACCGGACGACCAACGCGCTGAGTCATCCGCGAAAACACAGGATTATCCTTCACCTGGAGCACGCAAATCTGCTCGCACCAAGCGCGCACGCCATTTGGGAATCGGTTCCCGATTGGAAACGTCCGTCGCCGCGTCATCGGTGTCGCCGCGTCATCGGTGTCGCCGCGTCATCGGTGTCGCCGCGTCGTCGGTGTCGCCGCGTCATCGGTGTCGCCGCGTCGTCGGTGTCGCCGCGTCGTCGGTGTCGCCGCGTCATCGGTGAGCCGGCGCACAATTCCTACATCGCCGCACCTCACGCGTCGCCTCTACTCGAACTCACGTCGACGCTCGAGGTAAGTGTGACAACGAACACAGGCTCGCCCGATCGGCTTTCCGGCACCCCGGCGCAAAGGAGTGCACACCACCGCGCAATGCCTCCAAAACCGTCGTATTCGCGCACATTTGCCACTTGAACCCCGGAACACCTGCACAGCGAATTCGCTAAATGAGACCCTCACTTCAGCCGTTCAGAAGACTGGTATGCGCTGCGACCCAACCAAACTCGGCATAGCGATGTTCATCGGTGTGTGGCTTGCGCTTCCTGGGGAGGGAGCTCTTGCGGAAAAACCGCGCACGCCGACCGCCGCGAGCGAGTGGCAAAAGGGAAAGAAGCTCGCGCCCGCGGAGGATCAAGTCTACCGACTCTGCGCAGGCACGACGGTTTCCGTCGCTGCTGGCTCGCAACTCGAGGTGCAGAACAAGATCCCGCTGCCAACCAGCATCGACGGTCTTGGCCCCTATGCGTACACCGCGAAGCTGCAGCAGGGACGCGTCGACATCATCGTCGACACGAAGCGAAAGCCCGCCAACGGCGTCCTCATTTACGGCCCGCGACGAACGACGGTCCTCGCCAGCGGTGGACGCATTGCCGTCGCCGCAACCGAGCAAGGCATGGCCGTGGGTGTCTACGAGGGCAAAGAAGCCGCGGTCGGTATCGGTTCCACGTGGAAGCACATTCCCGCGGGCAATTTCATCGTGGTTTCTCCAGAGCAGCCCGTCGGCGCAGAAGCGAAGCTTCCGACCACGCCCACCGGGGTCGTCGTAGCCCGTCCCGTCATCGCCGTCGAAGGACAGACCGATCCATCTCGTGCGTTGTGGCAAAAGGTTCCCGAAGCCACCAAGTACCGCGTGGTGCTTCGCGATGGCAGCGGCCAGGTTGCGCAGCGGTTGGTCACGACGGAGCCCTATGCCAAGCTGACGGGACTCCACCCGGGTCGCTACGAGCTCCGCGTTGCAGCCCTTGCGCCCTTCGAGCTCGACGGCGCGTTCTCGGAACCCGCATACGTCAACGTCGTCGGCGTCGAGATGCCCCCCGGTGGCTTCATCTCGGGTGGTCGCGCGTTTCTCGAGCCGGGTCAACAGCTGAAGTTCTCCTACGTCGACGGACTCGAGATGACGTACGACAGCGCCAGCGTTTACTTCAAGGCCGCAGCGAAGACCGGCTTACGCAACGGCCAATCGACGACCGTTCATCTGCGCGTGCCTGGTTCGAGCGAGCGTGCCTCGCTGGAAGTCGTCCCTCGCGCCCTCGACGCAAAGGTCGAACTCACCCCGACGCTCGCGCGTTGGCCGCGCGACAAGGTTCGCATTCACATTCGGCTCCCGAAGAGCATTGCGAACTCGACAGGCGTCGAGCTCATTCCCCAAGTCACGGTCAACAGCCGAGCCATCGAGCTCGATTGGGTTCGCACCGAAGGTGCCATCGAAACCGTCATCTTGGGCCCCCCTGTTTATCCAGGGCCATGGATCGTGCGCGCGCAGGTCACGGATCAACATGGTTACGTGCTCGGTCGCAACTTCCTCGAGATTGCGTCCATGGCTGGACAGGACGACGAGGAGCTGCCCGTCGAGGTGCATCGCGCCGCCACTGTCGTTCAATCTCACTGAGGCCCGCGACCGCGCACGTTCGAATTCCTACGTTCGCTCAGACTCGCTTCGAGCCGTCTTCCAACTTCTTCGGTTCTTCGTCTTCACCAGCGAGGCCCTTGCGGAGGTTGCGAATTCCTTCGCCAAGTCCCTTGCCCATCTGCCCGAGGCGATTGGGGCCGAACACCAACGCAACGATGACGAGAACGACGACCCAATGCATCAGACTCATGCTTCCCATTGACTCATCGACCTTTCGCTGACTCCATCGCAGTTTTCCGGGATTTTCCGGGCGATTCTTCTCTCGCTGACGCGCTAGAGCAAGCCGTCTGATCATAGCCGCCGAATGCTCAACCGCCAGTCGGGCAAACGCTCCTCGCCTGTGCACCCTGAAACTCGTATAGTTCAATGCTCCCTTTGACGGTAGGTCAACCGGCCGACCTTCACATTGGGGAAGATGGAGTTCCTTACGTGGACATGCTTCATTGGTTCATCGACGTCGTCCTGCACCTCGACCAATACCTAGAGGGGTGGTCTCAGTCCGTCGGCATTTGGCTCAACGTGATCCTCTTCCTCGTCATCTTCTGTGAGACGGGGCTCGTCGTTGCGCCCTTCCTCCCGGGGGATTCGCTGCTGTTTGCGATTGGTGCGCTCGCCGCGCGAGAGGGGTTCGCTCTCAAGGTTCCCGTCGTCCTGCCGCTGCTCATCATCGCCGCGATCTTGGGCGACGCGACGAACTACTCCATCGGTCGCAAGATTGGCCCCGCGGTATTCAGCCGCGAGAACAGCCGTTTCCTGAACAAGAAGCACCTGCTAAAGACGCAGGAATTCTACGAGCGCCACGGCGGCAAGACGATCGTCATCGCGCGATTCGCTCCCATCATCCGCACCTTTGCGCCCTTCGTCGCGGGGATCGGCAAGATGCAGTATCGCAAGTTCGCGATGTACAACATCGCCGGCGGTATTGCTTGGGTCGCAAGCTTCATCCTCGCGGGTTACTTCTTCGGCAACATGCCGGTCGTGAAGCGCAACTTCCACATCGTCATCTTCGGGATCATCTTCGTGTCGCTGCTCCCGACGGTCATCGAAGTCGTGCGCGCCCGCATGTCGCGCAGTGCGCCCACCAGCGCCGAATAACGACGCGCAACGTCGACCGCGAAGAAGCCCCTGGCCGCATCGGTCGGGGGCTTTTTGCATTTGGGTTTTGCGCGTCGTGGTGACGCCTGCGCCTACTTGAGCAGCAGCAGCAACCCCACGAGAACGAACACCAGGGCAATCGCCTTGGGTCCACGCTGTCGCTCGCGAAAGAGCAGCCCACCCACGGAGAAGCTGATGACGACGTTCGAGCGCCTTACGGCGGACACGACGGAGATGAGCGCGCCCGGCATACTCAAGGCGCGAAAGTAGACGCTATCGGCGAGGAGCAATAGCAGCGCGACGAGAACGATGGAGCCGCGGAACCGAAAGGGCGTGGTTTGCGCCCGCGTCGGCCACCAGAAGAACATCACGAGCGCTCCCTGAATGAGCGCGTTGTAGAGCGTGAAATAGAACTGCACGCTCATGGGAGCAAGGCCCGCGGATTGAAGGAGATGCTTGTCGTAAAGACCGCTCACGGCTCCAACGAGGGTGCCCGCGAAGAGCATCCATACCCAACGGTTGCGCTCGAAGACGATCCCCTCCTTTCGTCCGATCAACGAGAACGATAGATACGAGACGAGGATGGTGACGATCCCGAGCAGCTGGAGCCACGTCGGGGATTCACCGAGCAAGAGAATCGCCCCGAGGACCGTGAAGAGCGGCGCGCTGGCGCGAATGGGTGACGCCAACGAAATCGGTAAATGCTTGATCCCGAAGAACGTCAGCACCCACGATAAAGTCACGATCCCAGCCTTGATGGCGATGAGGCCGTGCCCCAAGCTGCCCATCGGCAACAAACGGATCCCGAGGCGCGCTGCCAACGCAGGATCGAGCACGCTGAGGAGCCCCACCGGGACGAGCAGCACGACTCCCGCGAGACTGCTCGTGAAGAGCACGGGAAGTACGGCGTTGTGATCCACCGCGGACTTCTTCGAAACGTCGTACAAGCCCAAGAAAAGGGCCGAGAGTGCCGCGAGCAGGAGCCAAGACATGGATTTTGCGCCGGGGTGTCCCATAGCCCCGCTGTCGGCGCAAGCGCCGAAAGACGAGCCAACCAATCGGATTGGTTAGAAGAGTAACGGGCACGACGCACTCAGCGCACTCAGCACCCTCACCACCACCGCACTCGGCGCACTCGGCGACCTCACCAGGGCACGACGCACTCAGCGCACTCGGCGACCTCACCTGGGCACGACGCACTCAGCGCACTCAGCAAGCTCACCGTGGCACCGAGACACGTTTCGACACCCGCAGATAAATACCAGAAATGAATACCGCGGCTCCTTCCGAAGAGAACGACATTTTCCGCCCATGCTCTCCACTTCTCCGTGAGAGATGAATTCATGGGCCCTCCTGACGCGTCTGCTTACACTAGGTGCACCGGTAGCACTCGTCGTTGGTAACAGGAGACACCATGGTGACCTTCCGAAACGGATTGGGACTGCTGCAATTGGTCGGCTCGATCGCGCTCACGCTCACGGGTTGCGAGGGAACGGACAGTGAAGTGACGGGGCAAGGCGGAACACCGAACATCGGTGGAGGAACCTCCGATCCCAATTCTTCCATCGGAGGAGCCATTACTAGTAATGGCGGTTCGTCCTCGCGAACCAGCGGAAATGTTGGAGGGACGGGTAGTCTCGGATTGGGTGGACGCACCACCTCTGGAGGCAGCACCTCGGCGGGATCGACGAGCATTGGTGGAAGCACCTCGAGCGCTGGCGGATCAACGACGTCAAAGGGTGGCGGCACGTCGAGCACCGGCGGCACGACGGCAAAAGGCGGTACGTCGAGCACCGGCGGCACGACGGCAAAAGGCGGTACGTCGAGCACCGGCGGCACGACGGCAAAAGGCGGTACGTCGAGCACCGGCGGTACCACGTCGCGGGGCGGTACGACGAGCACCGGCGGTACCACGTCGCGAGGTGGAACGTCGAGCACCGGCGGCACGACGGCAAAAGGCGGTACGACGGGCACCGCAGGAAGCACCTCGTCGGGAACGTGCAAATTTCCCTCCGCACACAACGGCAATGGCTCGGTGACGTGGTACCAGCTCTCTCAGGGCACCGCGACGGTCAATTGCAGTTACCCGACGCATCCGTCTTCGGAGACCGTCGATTACGTCGTCAACAACGGACAATACTTCGCCGCCATGAATACGTCGGAATACGCGACGGCGGCGGCATGCGGGGCCTGCGTTCAGGTGACGCGCGATGGCGGCACGAGCATCACGGTGATGATTGCCGATCAGTGTCCAGTCGGCAGTAATCCAAAGTGCAAGGCAGGGCATATCGATCTCGCCAAACCCGCGTTCTTGCAACTCGGCACCGAGAGCGAAGGCTACTTGGGTACGGGTAACGGCGGCGTCGCCGGATCGATTTCGTGGAAGTACGTCGTGTGTCCCGTCACGGGCAACGTGAAGGTCCACCTCAAGGAGCCGAGCAACACTGGGTGGAACGAGTTCCTCGTCGCCAATCATCGAACCCCCGTGTCAAAGTTCGAAGCGCAGATCAACGGCTCCTGGGTCACGGGGACGCGCAAGGAGTACAACTACTTCAACGTCGGTTCGACGGTGAGTTTCCCCCTCAGCGTCCGACTGACGGACATCAACGGTGCGGTGATCACTGGAACCGTACAAGCGGGAACCGCCGTGCAAGATCTCGGCTCTCAATTCCCGACGTGCAACTGACGCTATGAGCCGTCAGCGGTCGGCTATCGGCTATCAACTGCAGAGGGCTGAGAGCTGACGGCTGAGAGCTCACGGCTGAGAGCTCACGACGGCCATCAGGTCTCAGGTATCAGGTATCAGGTATCAGGTATCAGCTTTCAGAGAGCTGACGGCTGAGAGCTGACGGCTGAGAGCTCACGGCTGAGAGCTCACGGCTGAGAGCTCACGGCTGAGAGCTCACGGCTGAGAGCTCACGGCTGAGAGCTCACGGCTGAGAGCTCACGGCTGAGAGCTCACGGCTGAGAGCTCACGGCTGAGAGCTCACGGCTGAGAGCTCACGACGGCCATCAGGTATCAGGTATCAGGTATCAGGTATCAGGTATCAGGTATCAGCTTTCAGAGAGCTGACGGCTGAGAGCTGACGGCTGAGAGCTGACGGCTGAGAGCTGACGGCAATTGGCTGTCAGCTATCGGCTATCAGCTGCTGACCGCTGACCGCTGACCGCTGACCGCTGACAGGGTCATGCAAGTTATGCGGCTTTTGGCTTCCACGCTAACTTGAGCCGCTTCTTCGACGTAGCGCATTCACGCAGGTAGAGATTGATCAGGGTTTGGTAGGGGATCTCAGTTTCATCGGATAGCTTGCGGAAGTAATCAACTGTGTCTTCGTCGAGTCGGATGGTGACCGGCTTCTTGAGTTTCTTCGCATAGGGATTCTTACGCCCTTTCGAGAAGTCGTAGTTGGCTCTCATTGTCCGTACCTTTCCTTGTACTGCCGTTGTTCGTGCCTATTCGCGCGGCGAGCGGAGATGATTCGAATTACGTCGTCGTTGCCTCGATAGCAGTAGCTAACCACCAAGACTCGAAGAGTGCTACTCATGCCAAGCAGAACGAACCGATGCTCGCGCGCGGAATGCTCTGGAACGTTAATCAGGATGGCTTCCTCGTCATAGAAGGTCGTCTGCGCTTCTCCAAACGCCACACCATGTTTGCGTTGATTGGCAGCGTCCTTTGCTGGGTCCCACTCAAACCGAAGCGACATGCGTACAGTGTACATACATCGTGCCATCTAGCAACGACTCCAGATGTCGACTAAAGTACGAGCTGGCCAGTTCAGCGCATCTGCACGACCCCCTCTCAATGTCCGCATAAGTATCAGCTGTCAGACCGCTGACTGTTGATTGCTGACCCCTGACGGCTGACCGCTGACCGCTGACGACGGCCATCAGGTATCAGGTCTCAGCTTTCAGAGAGCTCACGGCTGAGAGCTCACGGCTGAGAGCTCACGACGGCCATCAGGTATCAGGTCTCAGCTTTCAGAGAGCTGACGGCTGAGAGCTGACGGCTGAGAGCTGACGGCTGAGAGCTGACGGCTCAGAGCTGACGGCTCAGAGCTCACGACGGCCATCAGGTATCAGGTCTCAGCTTTCAGAGAGCTGACGGCTGAGAGCTGACGGCTCAGAGCTGACGGCTGAGAGCTGACGGCTCAGAGCTGACGGCTCAGAGCTGACGGCTCAGAGCTGACGGCTGAGAGCTGACGGCTGAGAGCTGACCGCTGAGAGCTGACGGCTCAGAGCTCACGACGGCCATCAGGTATCAGGTATGTAAGCCCCTTATGTCGCGCCTGCTAGCGGTCCAGGTCGCGTCCGCCACAATGGCGTGGCGATGACACGGAAGACCGCAGAGCAGCAACGATCACTCGGAGCGGACGACGGAGGCCTACTGGGCGCCTTACTTGGTGGCTTGTTGGGAAGCCCAGTTCGCCGGGGTAAGCTCGCAGAGATCCCGCAGGCGCCAGCCGGACTCGAGCTTGGTGATGACGTCGACCAAGTAAGCGTGCGCGTCGATCCCCAGGATCTGGCAGTTGTCGACCAGAGTGAAGGCATTGGCGAGGCGCTCGCCTCCGCGAATGGATCCCGTGAAGAGGAAGTTGCGTCTGGCGACGGCGAAGGGCCTGATCCGACGTTCGCAGCGACCGTTGTCGATCTCGAATCGGCCGTCCTCGAAGCAACGACGGAAGTAGTGCCGTTGATTGATGGCGTAAGTGGTTGCCCGTCGCAGGGGCGACTTTGGCAACAACTTGGGATCGGTCTTGTCTACCCACTCATCGAAGATGTCCAGGATAGGCCACGAGCGCCTCCGTCTCTCTTCGAGCCGTTGAGCAGCCGACAGTCCTCTCTGCTTGCAGTCGTCTTCGATGGCGTACAGATCGGCAAAGTACTTCAGCGGAATCGAAGCCCGCCCATCTTTCGCTAGCAGCGCCTGATGGAACTTAGAGCGAATGTGCATGCCGCAGCCGAGCCGACGGTCATTGGGGACCGCAACTCGAGTTTCGCCATCGTCATCTTCGACTTCTCGGGAGTACCCGGCGTACCCATCGACTTGTATGAAGTGTTCGATGCTGCTGAACCAGTCGGCAATTTCGGTAGCCTCCCAGTTCTTGGTATAGCCGTAGGCAACCGTTTCACGTCCTCCCACGGTGCCATCGGTACCGACGAAGCACCACAGGTGCCCGCGGAAGGCGCCGTGCTTGCCCGCCTTGTTTAACGTCTTGAGATGCGAGTCGTCCGCGGCCACGATGAGCGACGCGAAGACTCCAGACAGCACCGCTTGGGCAACGGGCTCGATGATGTCGGTCGTGTAGTCCCAGTAAGACTGAAGCGTCTTGTCTGGGATTTCGAGACCCATTCGAGCAAACTCGCGACGCTGACGGTCGAGAGGTTGAGCCAGTGCGCACTTGTCACGGACAATCTTCGCCAGCAGCGAAGCATCGACCTTGCGATGGACGGCTGGAGTGCTCATTCGTGGAGCCGTCACGGCGTCCTGTCGGCAGTCGCAGCCGAGCTTCTCGCGCTGCTCGACATGGACCACGATCTTGGCTGGCACGAAGGTAAAGAGCTCATGCTCGACATTACCGAAGCTCTTCATCTCTTTGCCGCAGACCGCACAGTTGCGCTCCTCTGCCGGCACTTCGACCTTCTTGATGACACGCTCGACGTTGGCGCTCGCCTTCATCGATTGGACGCGAGTCCGCTTCTTCTTCGGTGGGTCCGAAGCGGGAGCTTCCTCGGTTGCTGCTGCTTCGTTGCCGGCGCATTGCTCGGGTTGTTCCGCCACCGGCACGGGCAGCTCGGTCGTGGTTTCCGCCTGCTGCTGGTCGCCGCCGAAAGCGAGGAACAGTTGTTTTAGCTCGTCCCGTGACAGTCGCTCGGTGCTGCGTCCGAAGCGGTAGCGCACCGCCTTGAGCACTCGCCAGGCGAGACGGTCACTGGCTCGCTCCATCGCCAGCATGGTGGAAACAACGGAGTCGATGGCTTGCTCGAATTTGCCTTCATGGGCCATCGAGAGCAGCGTCGCTTTGAGTTGCTCCATGCGCTGCTGGCGTTCGTTCTCGATTTCGTCATCGAGGACAATCCCAGCCACGAGCAGATCTTTAGCCACCGGCAACGGCCCGGAGATGACGAGATTCTTGCTCGCCTTTCCCCGTTTTTCGCTCTTGTTGCCGGTGTTCCGTTTAGTCACGACTGCTTGCACGGGTATGATCAATCGCGATCATTCGTGCAAGCAGATTCGTGCAACGAATCTCAGTTTTCGACACGCGGTGGCACGTAACGCTTGCGTCGCTTTGCACCAGCAAGTTCGATGCCCTCGAGCATCAACGCGAGCTCCGCTGAATCGATCTCCACCTGACGAGCACCGTCTCGAGATTGCTGTACCAAACGAAATGTGCCCGCCTCGAGACGCTTCTTCACCAGACAAAAGCCGTTTCTGTCCCAAAAGAGCATCTGGGCCACGTGACCGCGTCGATTCAGGAAAACGAACAGATGCCCGCTGCGCGGCTCGAGCCCAAACTCAGATTCTACCAACGCAACCAATCCATCGAAGCTCTTGCGCGCATCGGTTGGTTCAGTGGCAACGTAGATACGCACGCTCGGCGGAAGTGTCAGCATGACTTCATTCCCTCCACGACTGCTAGAAGGCGGAACAACGTCTCAGGCTGGAACGCTCCCGTCACACGCACGGCTCGTCCGTTGGTCAACACGACCTCGAATTCCCCGCTTCTGGTCGGGCGTTGCGTCTTCGTCTCCCCAACAGCTCCACCTTTGGTGACGCGAAGAGGAACGAATCGTTTCGTCCGCTTCGACGCAGGGCTCTTCGTTCCTCCCTCGTGTCGGAGTCGGCTAGCCCAGTCTGACAGCGTCCCTGGGTGCAAGTCGTGCGCTCGGGCATACTGCCCGCACTTCTGGCCACTGTCGCGCCACCGCTTTACTTCGGTGACCCAATCCGCACGCGTCCTCGACGCGCGCTTCTCACGCCTCGTGCTGCCTGTCGCGTTCTGCATGTGGCGCAGTCTGAGTCCGCACGCGCGATCCCGCATTCAGGCGACTCGTAAGGGGCTTACTCAGGTATCAGCTTTCAGAGAGCTGACGGCTGAGAGCTGACGGCTCAGAGCTCACGGCTGAGAGCTGACGGCTGAGAGCTGACGGCTGAGAGCTGACGGCTCAGAGCTGACGGCTCAGAGCTGACGGCTGAGAGCTGACGGTTGAGAGCTCAGGGCTGACGGCTGAGAGCTCACGTCACCGCGGGAGCTAGGCAAAAGCAGATCTTCCAAAAAGAACGCAGCAAGATCGTTGCGGCTTCCGATGTTTGCCTTGCGATAGAGTCGCTGGGCTTGCTGCCGCACTGTCGCCTCGCTCACCCTGCGGATTTGCGCAATCTCCTTGTGGCTGAGCCCCTTCAGCAACAGGAGCCCGATGTCGCGCTCCGCCGGAGACAACTCCCAGCGCTCGAACTGTGCGTCGATGGCAGCCCCGAGCCCGGCCAGGAGACCACCGGCTTCGCGCTTCCACCGATCGGCCTCGCGCTCCGTCTGGGCCAACCGCGCCGCCAACTGATCGGCCTCGGCGCGCAGAACTTGCTCCGTCTCGACCAGTCGCTCCGCCAAGCGCGCCGTCTCGCCGGAGAGCTGTCGCTCGCGACGCATCGAGCGGAGGAGACGCCAACCCATCAGAGCCATCCCGATGATGCCCATCGCGAAGATGCATTCCTCCACGATGGCGTGGTTGAGCCGGATGTTATCCTCGACATCCATCGCGCCGTCGATTGCAGCCAGCACCGACATGAGCCCAAACAGGACGGCCAATGTGAAAAGCAGGCGCCTCTCCCTACGATCATGCGTGGGATAGCCTGGAGAATTCAGCGGAGTTTCGCTGTCGTCCGTCATCTGCAGGATGGGAGCACCCCCAAAGGAGTGGGATGGGTCGCGCCGCCCAAAGCTACCATGGCCCCGCTCCTTTGCTCGACGCCCCCAATCGGGACCTCCACCGATCGACGCCCCCTGGAGATGCCGATGCGCCGCATAGGACGGTCATCCGGTTCTTTATGGCTCTCGATCCTTTTGGTTTGTGGCGGCGTGCACACGGCCGCGGTCGCTGCCCCTCCGGCCCCGCGGACTGAGAAGGCCGCGACGGCATCGGCACCGGCAACTGCGACTGCACCGGCAACTGCGACTGCACCGGCAACTGCGACTGCACCGGCAACTGCACCGGCAACGGCACCGGCGAAGGTGACGGCGAAGGTGACGGCGAACGTCCCTGGGCCGCGGAGGAGCGAACAATCGGTCGGCGTCGTCGCGAACTCGCCGGCTGCCGGCGCGGAAGACGAACCCGCCGGTGAAGAAGGCGGCGAAGACACGCTGCGGCTCGATTTGGCCGAAGCCCTGACAATGGCCGAACGCGGAGCTCCGGAGCTCCAAACTGCCGAGGCAGAGCGTTCTGGGTTGTCGCCCCTCCGCTCCGCCGCCAACCGCGGCCTGCATCGCCCTCCGCGAATCGAAATCGCGGCCGGGCCGCGCCGTCAGCCGGGCGGTGGTTCCCTCGGAATGGACGCGTCCATCGGCATCTTTCAGGAGTTCTCCCTCGGGCGCTACGGCAGTCAGCTCGAAGCGTACGCGGATGCCGCCACCGAACGAGCGAATCAAAACCTCGATCGCGTGCGGCGCGACGCTCGCGTTCGCGCGCATCTCGCTTGGCTCGACGCGCTCCAAGCTCGCGAGCTCATCCGGTTGCGACAGTCGGCCTTGGCAGAGGCGCGCGAGATCCTGCGGGTCGCGGACGCGCGGTTGGCGTCGGGACGCACCTCGCCTGGAGAAGCGGCGCTCGCTCGTGCACTGGTCGGCTCGGCTGAAGCCGCCGTCTTGGCAGCGCAAGGGGACATGACGCAAGCCGACGCGACGCTTCGGCACGTCTGCGGCATCGAACTCCATCGCCCGCTCCTCGTCGTGGGCCCCCTCGAGCCACCTCCGACGACCGTGGACGAAGAGGCGGTTCGACACACCGTACTCGGCTCCGCGCCGGATCTACGTACCGCGCGGGCCCATGCGACTGCGCTCGATCGCGCCGCTCAATTGGGACGCTCCCACAGCAAACCTTACCTGGAACTAGGTCCTTCGGTGACACGCGAAGGTACCGGGGACTGGGTCATCATGGGGCACCTGAGAATGCCCCTGCCGGGCATCGATCCCGCTGCAGCAGACAATGCGGAGCGCTCCCTCGCTGCCCACGTCGCTCGGTCGGATGTCCACGTGCTCGAGCAAGCGGTGCTTCGCGACACGGAGCTCATCCTCCATGAACGCGAGCACGCCCTAAAGACAAAGAACACGTTGCAAGCGGGGACCATCGAACCCGCCCAATTGGCGGCTCGAGAAGCCCAACTGCAGTACGAAGCCGGTCGAGTCGATCTCGTGAGCGTCATCACGACGCGCCGCGAACTTTACGACGCTCTCGAGCGGTGGACCATGGCCACCGTGGACGTTCAACGCGCGGACGCGCAACTATCCCGCTTCTACCTCGTGGCAACGAAGAAGAAAGGCACCAAGTGATCTCGCCCCCACGCGGACGCGCGACGTTCTCGAATTCACCTCGGCATGGCGAAGAAGAGCGGAGTAGCGCACTCTCACGCTCCCAGCTGACCGGGCTCGTCCTCTGTGGCTGCTTTTTCTTTGGGGCGGGGTGTGGAGATCGCAGTGCAGCCGCGACGGCGCCAACCGCGAGCGCTGCCGCCTCGGCCGATTCGCCCCGCGTGCTCCAGCTGCCGCCGAAGCTCATCGAGGAGGGCCGCGTGGAGATCTCTACCGCGGAAAAGCGACCCTTCGCTGACGAGCTCATGGTCACGGGGCAAATCGTCGCTCCTCCGCACGGAAAGGCGGAGATCGGCGCCCTCCTCACCGCTCGCATCCGAAAGATCTTCGTCGAGGAAGGCGCCGTCATCAAAAAGGGTCAATTGCTGGCGACCCTCGTGGCCCCTGATGCCGCCCGAATCAGTGGCGAACTCGCGGCTGCCCGCGCAAGGCGTGCCCGCGCCGAGACCGTGCTCGCCCAAGAGCAAAAGCTCGCAGAGCAACGCGCCACGAGCGAACGCGCCATCAGCGAAGCACAAAGCGACGCAGCATCGGCCCGCGCCGACGAACAAGCCGCGCAGGTCATGCTGAGCAGCTACAACGTAAGCGGAGCGGAATTGACCTTGCGCTCCCCACTCGACGGCGTGGTCGCCGAGAGCCAAGCGCGTCTCGGCGTCCAGGTGGAACCCGATACGATTCTGTTTCGCATCATCGATCCGAAGCAGCTCGCCGTACGTGCCGACGTCCCCGAGAGCATGGCCGAGCGCATCCCCCTCGGGACCGCTTCACACTTCCGCGTCTCGACGAGCTCGCGGCGTTGCACGGCCGAGGTCGTCGCGAGCACGCGCAGCGTCGATCCGATCAAACGCACCGTCGGCTACCGTCTTCGCCCCACCGAAGAGTGCACGGGGCTCCTCGAAGGTGGATTCGCCGACGTCACCATTCCCCTCACCCCACAAGATCGCCCGAAGAGCGCCGATGCCGGCGCCACGGAGCCTTCTGTCGTCGTCGTTCCGCGCTCCGCGATCGTCGAGCTCGACGGCGTGGCCACGGTCTTCGTCGCCCTCGAAACGCCCGGACAGTACCGGCTCACGCCACTGACCATCAAACGCCACGGCGAGTACCACAGCGTCGTCGAGCAAGGCCTCACCGGAACGGAACGGGTCGTCTCCAAAGGAGCCCTTCTCCTGAAGGGCGAGTGGATGAAGAGCCGCCTCGAGTAAATCGATGATCAGTCGAATCGTCCGGCTCAACGTCGAGTACCCATTTCTCACCCTGCTCTTCGTCATCGTCCTGATCCTCGGCGGTGCCTACGGCTACGCACGGCTGCCGGTGGACGCGATCCCGGACGTGACGAACGTCCAGGTGCAGGTGCTCACGAGCGCGCCGGGCCTGTCGCCAATGGAAGTCGAGCGCCTCGTCACCCGTCCCGTCGAGATCGCGATGACGGGGATCCCGCACACCGCTCGTATTCGCAGCGTGTCGCGCAGCGCGGTGAGTGCCGTCACCATCGTGTTCGAAGACGACACCGATCTGAACCTGGCGAGGCAACTCGTGTCCCAGCGGCTCGCCGATGCGCGCGAAGCCATTCCGCCCAATGCGGGCCGCCCCGCCCTCGGCCCCATGACGACGGGGCTCGGCGAGGTTTATCATTTCACCCTACGTTGGCCGGGTCACACGCTCCGCGACGTGCGCACCCTGTTCGAGTGGGAAGTCGCGCCGCGTCTCAAAACCGTCCCCGGCGTCGTCGAGGTCAATGCTTGGGGTGGCGACACGCGCCAGGTCCAAGTCCGACTTCGCGAGGCCTCGTTGCTCGCCGCCCAAGTGACCCCTGACATGGTGGAACGCGCCGTGATGGGCTCGGGCGTCACCGTGAGCGCCGGTTTCGTACAACGCGACGAGGAAGGCACGTTCTTACGTGCAGAGGCGTCCTATCGTACCCTCGACGATATCGCCAAGCAGGTCGTGACCACGCGCGAGGGCCGCCCCGTCCTCGTCGGAGACGTGGCAGAAGTGACTGACGCAGCTGCGCCGCGTTTCGCCGTCGCCACCGAGGACGGCCAGGGCGAAACCGTCTACGCGATGGCCCAGATGATTATCAAGGGCAACGCTTACGACGTCGTGCGCGACGTCAAAACGCGCCTTGCCGAGATCCGAACGGGGTTACCCAAGGGTGTCGTCGTCGAACCCTTCTACGATCGCGCCGACTTCGTGCGGCTCGTTCTCTCGACGGTGCAGAAGAATCTCGTCGAAGGCGGCGTCATCGTCGCCTTGGTTCTCTTGTGGGTCCTCGGGAGCTGGCGCGCCGGATTGCTGGTCGCGAGCATCATCCCCATCGCCATGTTGGGCGCCTTTTCGCTGATGTATTACGGTGGCGTTAGCGGGGATTTGTTGAGCCTCGGCGCCATCGACTTCGGTCTCGTCGTCGATGGGGCGGTCTTCCTCGTCGAGGGCGTATTGGCGTCCATGGCCGCTCACCAGATCACTGCCAAGCAAGCCATGGGAAGAGTGGCCTTGGAGGTCGGCAAACCGGTGACGATGGCGGTACTCATCATTGCCATCGTGTACGTACCCGTATTGCTGCTCGTCGGCGTCGAAGGGAAGATGTTCCGGCCCATGGCGCTCACCGTGCTCTTTGCCATGGCCTTCGCCCTCGTGTTGACGTTCACTTGGATCCCCGCGGCAGGCGCGGTGTTCCTGAAGCCGAGCAAGCACCATGAGCCTCGAGTCATCGGTTGGTTGCGCGAGCGCTACGTCCGAACGACGGCGTGGCTCGCGCGACGACACGGGCTCGTCGTGGTTGCGGTCGTCGTGACGATCGCCACCGGTGTCGCGGCGGGCAGTACCTTGGGCGCCGAATTCGTACCGCGACTCGAAGAGGGCTCCCTTGCCATTCAAGTCACTCGCCCGCCGAGCGTCTCCCTTGCGGAAGCCGCACGCGGCACGAGCGCCGTCGAAGCAGCGCTGCGCAAGTTCCCCGACGTGGCCAAGGTCGTATCGCGAACCGGCAGTCCCGACGTGGCCACGGACGTCATGGGCGTCGAGCAGAGCGACGTCCTCGTGATGCTCAAGCCGCGCAATCAATGGGTCTCGGGAAAGGACGCCGCCAGCTTTGCCGAGGCGTTCGAGCCCGAAGTGAAGAAGGCTCTGCCCGGCGCCGTTTTCTCGTTCACACAGCCCATAGAGATGCGCGTCCAAGAGCTCATCGGCGGGGTCCGCTCCGACGTGGGCGTCAAGCTCTTCGGCGATGATCTGGACGTTCTGCAGCGCACCGCGGAGAAGCTCTCGACGGTCATCGCCGCAACCCCTGGAGCAGCAGACGTTCGTATCGATATGCAACGCGGCCTCCGCGTCATCGACATCAAGCCCGATCCACGACGCACGGGGCGCCTCGGGATCCCGACTGCCGATGTCTTGTCTTTCACGGAATTGTTACAAAACGGACGCTCCGTCGGGGTCTTGCGCGAGGGACAACGGAGCTTCGACGTCGCCCTCCGGGTGATGACACCACCGAGCCCCGATCCCGATCCCCTGCGCAAACAACGGATCGTGCTCGAAGGCAGTAGAACCGTGCTGCTCGGGGACGTCGCCGAGCTCGAAGTCCTGGATTTACCCGCTCAGATCAGCCGCGAGCAAGGACGCCGCCGCGTCACCGTCGAAGCCAACGTGCGCGGCCGCGATCTCGCGAGCTTCGTCACGGAGCTGCGCCAACGCGTCGCAAAGGTCGAGCTACCGTCGGGTTACTTCGTCGAGTACGGCGGACAGTTCGAGAACCTGAAGCGCGCGAGCGAGCGCTTGGCCTTGGTCGTCCCCCTGACGCTCGGGACCATCCTGGTGATGCTCTATCTCACCTTCGGTCGCCTGCGTCCGGCGCTGCTCATCTACGTGAACATTCCCGTCGCAGCCGTCGGCGGCATCCTGGCACTCAAGCTGCGCGGACTCGATCTATCCATCAGCGCGGCGATTGGTTTCTTGGCGCTCTTCGGGGTCGCGGTGCTCAACGGCGTGGTCCTCATGGCCGCCATCCACTTTCACGAAGCGGAGGGGCAAGATTGCTTCGAAGCGATCACTCGAGCCACGGGGGAACGGTTCCGTGCCATTCTCACCACCGCCCTCGTCGCGGCACTCGGCTTCGTTCCCATGGCCATCGCGAAGGGCGTCGGCGCCGAAGTGCAACGCCCCTTGGCCACGGTCGTGATCGGTGGACTCGTGACCTGCACCTTGGTGACGCTCCTCGCGCTGCCGACGCTTTACCTTCGGTTCGGCGGACGCACGACCGTCGAGACCCCTGACTGAGACGCGCCCACTCGACGCGACATCCTGTCGACGCGACATCCTGTCGACGCGTGGAGTGGACGCGTAGTGCTGTCGCGTTCCGTCGAATGGACGCGCGGTCCCGAGGGCGCGACGCTCGAAGTCATCAAGATGGTTTGGAAAGCACTGAGGGGGCTTGTCGCCATCCGGCAGGGCCCCATATCTTTGCCCACTGGATCAACGGAAAGGAGCCCGATGACAAACGTTGCGGTGATTTACTACTCGGCTACGGGAACGAACCACGCCACTGCGCAGGCCGTGGGGGATGGAGCCAAGGCCGCGGGTGCGGACGTCCGCGTGCGGCTCATCGCCGAAACGCTCCCCGACGCCGTTGTGGGTAGCAACCCCAAGTGGAAAGCGTTCGTCGAGCAGACGAAGGACTTCCCGAAGGCGACCCTCGACGATTCTCGAATGGGCCGATGCAGTCGTATTCGGCAGCCCGACGCGTTTCGGTAACGTCGCTGCCCAGTTCAAGGGCTTCATCGATTCTACGGGGGGACTCTGGTTCAAGGGCAAGCTCGCCAACAAGATCTATGCTGGCTTCACCAGCGCCCAGAATGCACACGGAGGCCAAGAGTCGACGCTCCTTGCCCTCTTCAACATGATTTATCACTTCGGTGGGATCATCGCGACGCCGGGCTACACCGATCCAGTGGTGTTCGGTTCTGGCGGCAACCCCTACGGAGTCTCCGTCACGACGGGTCCGAACGGCGATGGCCCCACCGCTGCCGATTGCGCTCACGCCGAGTACTTGGGCAAGCGAGTAACCGAGCTCGCCAAGAAGTTGAAGGGGTAATCGTGAACCAACGACTCGTCGAGCCAGCCGTCGATTCCCAATTCGAGAGACTCCCGTCGAGCGAGCGGTTTCGCACGCAGACAGGCTGGCTCGATAGTCGTCACAGCTTCTCCTTCGGGGATCATTACGACCCGGAACGTCTCGGTTTTCGTGCACTACGGGTCATCAACGACGACATCGTTGCGCCTTCTGCCGGATTTCCCGACGCACTCCCACAGGGACATGGAGATCATCACGTACGTCGTCGACGGTGCCCTGGCCCACGCGGACAGCATGGGTAACGGTTCGACGATCCGCCGAGGCGAGGTCCAGCGCATGACGGCGGGAACCCTCGTTACGCACTCCGAGATGAACCCCGACGCCGCGGCACCGGTGCGATTCCTCCAGATTTGGATCCTGCCGGCACAGCGAGGGCTCTCGCCGAGCTACGAGCAGGCCACCTTCGGGGAGGAGGAGAAGCGCAATCAGCTGCGTTTGATCGCGTCGAACGACGGGAAAGCGGGCTCTATCCGCGTGCATCAGGACATCGCGCTGTATGCGTCGTGTTTGGACGCCGATCGACGGCTCGAACACTCGCTGTCACGAGACCGCTACGGTTGGATACAAGTGGTTTCGGGACAAATCTCCGTCAACGGTCACGCGTTGGACAGCGGGGATGGCCTCGGGATGATGCGAGTCTCCTCACTGAACATCGAGGCGAAAACGCCAGCCGAGTTCTTGCTCTTCGATTCTCGAGTAGCCACCGACGACCCCGCACCATCGCGCAAAACGACGACTCGACGTGGACAACTTGGCTAAGATGGGTCCGTGAATCCGGATCCCGATCAAGGTCTATGACGCACGCTGGCTCGTTTCCGAATTCGATGACGACGCCGTGCGACGCCTCTTCGAGGCGACGTTCATCTACGGCAGCGAGCTCGGCGCAACTCAAGTCGTCCTCTGTCGTGACGCCCGACTCGGCGCGGCTCGAGTCCTCGAGATTGCCCTCGATACGGCACGACGACAAGGGTTCGACGTGATCCTCTGCCCCGATCCCGTGGGCACGACGCTATGTTACTTCGCGACCCTCGTCGCTTCGGAGCGTACCCCGGGGACCCTGGGGCTCATGATCACCGCGTCGCACAACCCGAAGGAGTACATTGGCGTGAAGTTCACGGTACCCGTGGTTCGCGCGATCGGGCTCGGGTGTGGTCCCCAAGGCGGGCTGAAGCGCGTTCGGGAGCTCTATCACGGAAGTGTCATCGCGCCGCGGCGCACGGGTGGCCGTCTCGAGATCCGGGACTTCAAGGAGCCGTATCGCGATCACGCAGCTCGAGCCGCTGGCGTCACCGCGGGCTCGCTGAAAGGGCTCAAGGTCGTGCTCGATGCCTTCCACGGTTCCTCCGGACCCGAGTTGTTCGCGGCCCTCGATTGGGCGGGAGTCGACGTCCTTCCGCTGCGATTGCTCCCCAACGGGGAATTCCCGACGGGCTCACCCAATCCGACGAGTACGGGCAAGATGGACCGAGCTTGCGAACTTGCCCGAGAATCCAACGCCGACGTCGTGCTCGGTGTCGACGGCGACGGTGATCGGATCGTATTGGGTGACGGCCGCGGGACGTTGGCGGCAGGTTTCGCGTTCATTCCCATGCTCGAAGAAGGATTGGCGCGACTCGGCGACCCACGAAACGTCCCCGTGCTCTACGATCCGAAGGTCAGCCCCGTGGCCTTGGTCGAGTGGGCCAAACGCGGCGCCCTACCCCGACTTTACCGAAACGGTCACTCGCAGATCAAAGATCACATGCTCGAGATTGGCGCGAGGCTCGCCGCCGAGGAATCTGGACATTACTACCATGTCTTCGAAAGCGGTGGACACCGCGTCGCCGTCGAAAACGCACTCGTGAGCATCTTGAGCTTCCTTGCTCGAATTGCGAAACACCGCAGCACGCTCGAGGAGCTCTTCGCCCTCGAGGCGAGCGTGTTTACGACGGGTGAATTCAATTACCAATTCACGAGCGATACCGTGCGCGACGAGGCCTTGGCGTCCACGGTGGCGTTGCTTTGCGCACACGGAGCTCGCGCGCAGGAGCACGCCGACGACGGTAGTGATTGTAGGCGGCATTCGGATCGCGAGAGGGGTGCGCTTCGCCGAGGGCAACGCAGAACTGGCTCAGGATTGGTTCACGGGTTTCTTTCGCATCGCGACGAACGAGGTGGCCGTCGTTCGCTCCTACCTGTCTGCCGGGGATCGACGACTCGGGCAATCCTTCGAACGAGAGGTTCGTGATCTCCTCGAGCAACGGTTCGGCGGACGCGTGATCGATTGATCCCGCCGTGGCTCACGACCTCGATTGACGTCGCCGCCCCCGGGGATCCCCGGCGGGCCGCCCTCGGCTGACCCCGCGACTCGTCACGACGGGAGGACTTGCCGACCGTCCAGAATCGTTGCCACGACGCATCGACAAAGAAAAAGAGCAGTGAACGGGAATGCCTCGAGGGGGAACGATGTTGCAACGGACGAAAGCGCAACAAAGGAGGAAGCGCAACATCCCGAGCCTTCTCGCCTGTTCCCCAATCCCGATTCACGCTGTTCGACAAACCTGCTGCCTCTTGCTGAACCTCCCCCGAGCCACCCAATAGACCGATCGCGTTAACCGACGCGCAGCACGAGCAGAAGAGCAGTAAGTCCTATGGCACCTGCGTGCCCCCGCCACCGCGAGGGCACGCTTTTTTTTTGTGCATCAATCACTGCCAACGGATCTTGGCGTGAACGACGCGTGCTCGTTCCGCATCCACCTGATCGACAGCGAAGAGATGTTCACCGATCAGAACGGGTGCGACGTTTTGTTCCACGGTTCCCAAGCTGCGACTCAGACTCACGGACTCGGGAGGTGTGAGAGAAAAGGGGTCGAAGGAGAACGCCGCGAGCTCACCCCGCCCGAAGGAGTCGAGGGTCACCACGCCACGACAGGATTTTCCTTCGCAATCGATCGCGACGGACACGGGCGCAGAGCCCGGCACGTCACGCAAGCCAACGGATTGCCCTTGGGCCAGCCCCTTGGCATCCAGTCGCAATAACCGCACTCGACCGGGGGCATCGACGGAACTGCCTTCGGACATGATCTCGAGCCAAGACAGCACGGAGCCCGATTCGAGAGCCGCGAGATTGAGAAATTTCACCGCGCCCGGGATCTCGAGGATACGTTGGGCCGGCTCGAGGGGCGTGCCGTCGATGAGCGACAACCGCCGCGAGAAGAGCTCGACCCGACGCTTCTCTTGCGTCACTCGTGCCTCGGCCCACACCGTGAGCAGGTGATCGGATTGCGGCAGCATCGCAAGCGCCGTCACTTGCCCTTGTCCCTGACTGACGCGCAGCTCCATTCCCCGACGTTCCAGCGTCTTCGAGACCCGCGCGACGTAGACGTCGGGAGTGCTCGATCGTTCGTCGATCCACCCCACGAACCATCCCTCTGCGACGGGAGCGAGACTCACCTCGTCGAGAGTCCCCTTACGATGAGTGAGCATCCGCTGCGCGCGCTTCTTGCCGTCGGGTCCGAGCACGGAAAGAAAGACCTGCGGTTGACCTTGATCGAGTGCAGACCAGGCCAAGGCGCGCTCGCCGCTTTCCTTCGCCCCTCCCGTCAATGACACCCCCGGCTGCGATGTCGCACGAAAAGATACGGTTGCGACCTCCGTTGGAAGCGTTCCCTCTTCGAAGGTGAAGAGATCCAGTCGCGCTTGGAGCGGATCGGTGCGTCCGTCGGGACCGGGCTTGGGCAGACGGTCGAGCGGTGTCGACGGATGGAAATACGTCAAATACGAGACGGAGAATTTACCCGCCTCGCGATTCACCGACATGTCAGAAAGGGGTTCCACTTCCGTCAAGGTTTCGAGTTCGACGAGGGCGGGCAGCTTTTGAGCGAGCGGTGCGATTAAGGACTTCGCCGTCTTGGCGTCGGGATCGCGGTCCATCGCCGGCGAGAGCCGCGCCGTTCGGATCCGGACGGGATTTCCGTCGAACGCGAGGGTCGCGTGGCAACCGCGACGGCAATCGAGCCCCCAGGCGAGCAGCGGCGTGCCCGAGGCGGTCGAGTCGATCTTGACCTCGTATGCACCGCGCGGTGAGAGGCCCTTCCCGAGCTCGAGATACAGGGAGCGGGACTCGGATGTGTCGGCGGAATCAGCGGGTGTCGAATCATCCACGGTGAGGACGGACCACCCTTCGGGTGTCGCGACGATCTCGGGGATCGTATTGGCCTGAGACGAGCTTGGTAGGTACGCGACGTTCGAGACGATCTGGGCGTGTTCGTCGATCTCGGCAAAGCTCAATCGACGCGCGGGCAGCGGCAGGTTGTGATCTTCCCAAACCAACGCGGCTTGCCCGAGGGCACCGGGCGCCACGAGTTTGATCAAGGATTGTTCCCCGACGGGCTTGGTCGCGAAGGTGGGCTGGGCGACGATTTTCCCCGATGGCTCCACTGCGGCTAGGCGCACACGTGAATCGACATGCGCGCGCTCGGACCATGCCAGCACGTAGTTGCTCCCCACGCGCACCAAATCCAAATCGAGCTCCGCCGTATCTTCGGTCGTCAGCGCGATGGGCTTGCCGACGAGAGCGGCTTGGGCATCGAGCAAAAGGAGCTGCACCTGACCACCATGTCCGCGCGAGCCGCCTTGTACGACGGCGAGTGCAGCACCGTCCTCAGAGCGAACGACCTGCCACGCGCGGAGCTCGTTCACGACCTCCCGATCCGCAACGCGTACGGCACCGCTCGGAGAAAGCCCCACCGCGCGCAGCTGCGCGCGATTGTCGCGACCCATGGCGTAAAACACGATGGGTCCGCTCGGAGTATCAACGACGTCCACCCAGAGGAGCGGTGTGGAGCTTCGCATGAGCTCGAGGGTGTTGCCCTTGCGTTGACCTGCACCATCGAGGATCATCGCGCGCAGCACGACGGATTGGTCGTCGGTCAACGTCGAGTAGACGAGTACGACGGCGCGCTCGCGGTCCACCGCCTTGAGCGTCAGAAGACCGAGGCTGGCCTCACAGGTGCCGACGGCGAAGGGCGGAGCCTTGCTCCGTCCCTGATCATCCAGCAGGGCCCCCCACAATTGCCGCGCCGAGCTCGAGGGACTGGCCCAGAGCGCAAGGCCGCCCTCTGCGAGAGAAACCGACACGGGCCCATAGGTCCCGGGTTCCACGGCAGCGAGAATCGAACACCTCGAGCGCTCGAGACTTCGGACGAACCGACTGTGTCTCCGCGGTCCCACGTGGACCTTCACCACCCGCCTTGGGCGCCTTTGGGCTTCCACACGCAAGAACGAGCACACCGGTGAGACAAAGAAGGGTTCGACGCATCACGGCGCTGTCCTACGATGCGGCCCCACGAGTCCGCAAGCGCGCACGTATTCGTCTTCGGACTGAGCGACCCGGTAGCCGGCGCCCAATCGTCTCGCGACGCACGGCTCGTCGCGCGTCGCGGGCGACGCTCTCGGTGCATCAACGACGAACGACTTGAGCTCGGGCCGGCGCTCCTCGACGTCGAGAACAGAAGCGCGAACAGGTCGGCGCTTGGGCCGGGTTTTGGCGGCCCCGAGGGTAGTTGCCGGTAGGCCCAAATCCCGGCCTTGTTCAATTGCGTCGCCAGAAAGTATTCTGGACCATGGGTTGCGCCGTCTAGATCAGGCAACCGGACCGAAGGGGCTATGAATCGACTCTCCCAGCGCCAACTTTATGCGATCCTGCTCGTCATCGGCGTCTCAGCTGTTCTTGCATCCTTGGGACTGAAGCCAGTCCCGACGGCGATCGCACTCTGTGCCACGGCCCTCGTCGCGATTCTCTTCGCGGCTGATGGCAGCGGACAGACGGAGCTTCCCGGCCAGATCCGCGAAGCGCTCAATCGGGTGAAGGACGGAAAGCGCCCCGTCCCTCCGAAACAGGCAGACGCCGCCACCGTCGCGCTCTTCGATGAGCTCATCGATCTTTCCGAAATCTTTCAGGAAGCGAAGAAGGGCGGCAAGGGCGCTGCCGTCGCCGAGGATCTCGTTCGGACCATGCAGGATCCGCTGAAGCTTCTGTCCGACGGCGTGGCGCAACAACTCGATTCCACCGAAGACGCCCAGAAGCACATGCGCCAGCTGTCGACGTCGATCAAGGAGATCTCGACGCACGTCGACACCCTCGCCGCGAACGCGGAAGAGTCGAGCTCGTCGATTCTTCAGATGACGGCAACGAGCGACGAAGTGGCGGAGAACATCCAAGAGCTCGCGTCGAGCGTTCGCGAAACCGTGGCGAGCATCGAAGAGATGGCGTTCTCGATCAAAGAGGTCGCGAAGAACGTCGATGCCTTGTCGCTCACTGCCGAGGAAACCAGCTCGAGCATGAACGAGATGGACGTGTCCATCGATCAGGTGCAGTCGAACGCCAACGAGACCGCGCGGCTCTCCGAAGAGGTCGCCATGGACGCCGAGCGCGGCGCCGAAGCGATCCTGAAGACGATCGGAGAAATCTATCGAATCAAGGAGACCAGCCAGGAGACCGTCGCCGTGATCTCGAACCTGGGTTCGCGCATCGACGCGATCGGACAGATCCTCAACGTCATCGACGACGTCGCCGAGCAAACCAACCTGCTCGCTCTCAACGCCGCCATCATCGCCGCGCAAGCCGGTGAGCATGGGAAGGGTTTTGCCGTCGTGGCAGACGAGATCAAGGATCTCGCCGAACGTGCCGGCGCGAGCACGAAGGAAATCGCGGATCTGATCAAGACGATTCAGAACGAGAGCCGTAACGCCATCCAATCGGTGGAGCGCGGCGCACAGAACGTCGACCGTGGCGTCGAGGTCTCGAACGAAGCCGAGCGCGCTCTCAAGAAGATCCTCGAGAGCTCGCAGAAGAGTACGAACATGGTTCGCGCCATCGCGCGAGCCACCGTCGAGCAGGCCAAAGGAAGCAAACAGGTCACCGACGCCATCGGACGAATCGCGGAGACGGTGCAGCAGATTGCCGCCGCGACGGCCCAACAGGCGCGCGGCTCCGAGCTCATCATGAACAGCGGCGAGAAGATGCGCACCATCGCTCAGCAAGTCGAACGCTCGACGCAAGAGCAGACCCGCGGTGGGCGTCAAATCACGAGCGCGGTCGAAAACATCTCGAACCTCGTGCACCAGGTCAGCACCGCGCAGCGCAATCACGTCCAGAGCATGGAGCAAACCCTCGCTTCCACTGCGCGCATCGACGTCGCCGCGCGACGCCAAGAGACGAGTTTGCGTGAGCTCTTGGCACAGATCGAACGCCTACGTCGGGGCATGGAGCCCTGACGCCACCGTCACGTGAAGGCGGCGTCACGTGGAGCCGCTGCCTTCCGCCGACGACGAAAGCGACCGTTGGGCATTCCGCCCCGGTCGCTTTCGTCATTTCGACGGATTCAGCATTGCCCCTGCGAGCCCATAAGATTCGATAAAATCACGTGAATCGGGGCCATTCAGCAACTGGCCAAAGGGCCGCCAATTGCGCCGAACGCGACCCTGACTAACAATGCGGTCGTCACTCACGGTCACCGCTACGGACGACGCCTCTCGATTCTGTTGAGATCGCGGCACTTGCAACGGACACGACGCGTGGGCGCGGGGCTTCCCCCGTGACCCTCTCCTCCGCCCCCTACGGCTGGGCGGATGTCAGGTACCTCCAGCCGTAATCACTGAATCGAGACAGCAAATGGGAAATCGTATCTACGTCGGCAATCTGTCCTTCAACACCAACCAGGACAGTCTCCGTGACGCGTTCGCCGAGTTCGGCGAGATCACCGACGTGCACGTCGTGTCGGATCGTGAGACGGGGCAATCGCGCGGCTTCGGCTTCGTGACGATGGGCTCCTCGGACAGCGCGGCCCGCGCCATCGAGTCGATGAACGGCTCGATGCTCGACGGTCGTCCGCTTCGCGTCAACGAGGCCGAAGAGCGCCAGAACCGCGGCGGCGCCGGCGGTGGTGGCGGTCGTCGCGGTGGCGGCGGCGGCTTCAGCCGCGGTGGTGGCGGCGGTGGTTTCAACCGCGGCGGCGGCGATCGCTGGTGATCCAGAGCGCACCGCGCTGACGTTCATGCGTCCCTAAGCATCGAACGCGGCTGCGGCAGCGACGAAGAACGGCCCGAGTCTTTCAACGAGGACTCGGGCTTTTCGTTTTTCGTGTGGCTCGCGCGCGGCTACGGCAGCGACGAAGAACGGCCCGAGTCTTTCAACGAGGATTCGGGCTTTTCGTTTTTCGTGTGGCTCGCCGCGAAGAGGCCGGGTCGCGAAGAGGCCGGGTCGCGAAGAGGCCGGGTCGCGAAGAGGCCGGGTCGCGAAGAGGCCGGGCCGCGAAGACATCGCGCTCAATTACATCGGGCGACGAAGGACATGCTGTCGATGACGAAGCTCGTTCGCAGACTGCCGTCCAGATCCGCACGCAGCTGGAGGCGAACGCTGCGCCCTCCCCAAGCACCCGTCAATACGACGGACTTGATGTCCCAATCGTGAATGGTGTCCTTTTCGTCATAGTTCTTGTCCAGGTTGGACAGGACTTCGCGTTCGATGAGCGTCGCGCCAGAATTGGCATCGATCAAATTCACGTACACATGGTCCGATGCCATCGACAGATTCTCGGCGGTGTCGACTTGGTAGTAGAACGAGAGCGTGCCGCTGACGAAATTCGTTGGCAACGACACCGTTCGTTCCAAGACGTCGATCCCGTCGTTGTAACCACCGAGCCAAGCGTAATAGGGGTACGAGTAAGAGGCGTAATCCGAACCGCTGTCGCCTTCGTGCGTGATGACGTCAGACGTAGAATCGGTCTGTGTTACCCAATTTGCTGTCCACGACTCGAAGTTCGGGTTCTTCAGCAGCTGCCCCCCACAAGCGGTCGCTCCTCCGCCAGCGCTCGACGTGCCGCCGGTGCTCGACGTGCCGCCGGTGCTCGTCGTGCCTCCGGTGCTCGTCGTGCCTCCGGTGCTCGTCGTGCCTCCGGTGCTCGTCGTGCCTCCGGCGCTCGACGTGCCTCCGGCGCTCGTCGTGCCGCCGGTGCTCGACGTGCCGCCCGAGCTCGACGTGCCGCCCGAGCTTGCGGTGCTCGTCGTGCCGCCGGGAGTCGACACGCTGGTGTTCGTAGTGCCACCGAAACTCGTGCCCCCCATCGACTGGGGAGACGAGGTTGCACCGCCGACGCTCGCGGCGGAGGATGAAACTGGTGAGCCGCCTTGTGCCTGCGTTGTCGCCGCTCGACCGCCCTTGCCTCCGGATGATTCTCCACCTGCATCTCCACCTGCGCCCGCGGAGGAAGGTTCATCGACGCCGAAGTCCGGATAGACACAACCGAACATGGCAAGCGTCACGACGAGCGACGCGCCACAATTGAGAGTACCTCGGGACATGCTCAGAAGACTCCTTCGATGAGGGCTGCATTCGGCGCCACTCGCAAGCGAAGTTGCGATGCGTCGCGCTTGGGGACGGAAGGGGTCGGACTGGTCAGCACGAGCGTGAGCCCCACCGCAGTCCCGACGCCGCCGACGATGAAGCCCACGGTCGAGACGGTTCGCATCGAACGATAGGAGTCGAGCCGACTCGACTCGGCGTCGCTGCACGTGCGCTCGGGACAATCCGACTTCAGCTCGCCGTACTTCGACGCCACGATGACGCCCGTGATCGCGCCGGTCAAAACACCAGCAGCACCCACCCCCAATCCAATCCAGCCCCAAGTGCGTTGGCTATCGCCCGACTGCGATCCGGAATCAGCCGACGCGCTCGCGACGGGTTTCGCTGCCGAAGACTGGTTTTGGCCCGTCGTGGTGACGGGTTGGGAGGAGACGGCGGGCCCCGACGGGTTGAACGCCAATACGACTCGCGCCTGTCCCCCTTCGACGATCGTGGCGGCACGACGAAGGGTTTCACCGCGGTGGATTCCGACGATTTCACGCGCGCCGGGATCGACGAATCGCGCGACGCCGAGCAAGGCGTTCGGCACCGATTCGCCGTCGATCTTGACTTCGACCTGGCTCGGCTCCGCTCCTTCGACGACGATGGTCACCTTCGCGAGACGCGGCACTAGCGCTTGCAGCTCACGTTCCGCATCACGCTGAGCCTGCTCTTGCACGTCACCTATCCACAACTCGTTTCGCTCGAGACGAATGGCTTGCCGATAAAGCTCGTATGCGGATACGAGGCGACCGAGACGCTCGGCGGCTCGGGCTTCCCACACCGCGAGCCGCGGTACTTTTGCGAGCGCGTAGGCACGCGCGAACTTTTCCCTCGCCAAATCGTACCGACCGGCATCGAAATCCGCCGCGGCTTCGTTCGAGAGAGCACGAATCGCCTCTTTGTCGCTGTCCGTAAGCGCCCATGCCCGACCAGACACGGTACCCATGGCCACGACCATCGTGATGAGGCCAACGGCACCGACCCATCGATGCTGCAATCTAGATCCCAGCCGCATTGTCATCTCGCTTGAAGAAGGACTTCTTCTCTTTCGACTTAGGAAGCTCCGTCGCGCTAGTCCGTTTTTTCGGCAGAACGGTGGAAGCCCCCTTGGCGGGCAGCGACTTCGTCGACGTACTTGCCGAGGACGGGACCGACGAACGCGCCGACGACGCAGTACCCGTTGCCGCGCCGGACTCCGACGCAATCGCGCCGGACTCCGACGCAATCGCGCCGGGCTCGACCAACGCAGACGAAGCAGGGCCCGTAGACGCCGTTGCCCCCGAAGCAGGCGCAGTCGGAATCGGACCCGCAACCGCTCGAGGTTCCGACTCGGCATGCGCGGAAGGAGCAGGCTTACCTGCCGCGACAGGGCGCGTCGAATCGGACTCCGGCGCGGTACCAAACGCCGCAGCGGTTGCTCGCGCCGACGCCGCAGTGGAAAGGACGTCCCGAGACGCGCCCGTTCCGACGGCGAAAACGGCTAGCGAAGCCGCGGCGAACGTCGACACGGTGAGAACGCTCCAAAGCACTGGCCGCTTTCGCACCTGGTCCATCAGCGTGCGCGACGACGGTGGGGCCGTTCGCTCGAGCCCCGTCGACACCGCTGACACCGCCGTGGTCGTCAGGGTCTGTTGACTCGCGAGCCCCGAACGATATCCGGAGAGACCCGGCGCGGTCCCGAAGCCACTGTGACGTCCGCAGAGAGCGCGAAGCTCCTCCGCCGCCGCCTTGATTGTCGGAAAGCGTTGGGACTTGTCCCGACACACGGCACGCGCGAACCACGCGTCGAACCCCTCGGGTACAGCCGCAATCGTCGAGGGTACGGGAAGCTCCACCATGCAAATTGCATGAAAAAGTGCGCCCACGGTTTCACCGTCGAAGGCGCGCCGCCCAGTCAGGCACTCGAACGCGATCACCCCGAAGGCCCAGATGTCCGAAGCGTGATCGACGGATTGCCCCGTCGCCTGCTCCGGACTCATGTAATAGGGCGTACCGAGCATCGCGCCGGTGCGCGTCTTCGACGTGCTCGCGTCCGTGAGACCCGTTACCTTGCGTGCAACGCCGAAGTCGAGAACCTTGGCGATCTCCTCGTCACCTTCGCGCACGAGGAAGATGTTGTCTGGCTTCAAGTCGCGATGGACGATCCCGGCGGCATGGGCGAGGCTCAATGCACGACCGACTTGCCCGAGCACGGCAGCGACATGTGCCGGTTCGAGCTGACCCGCGCGTTCGAGCCGCTGACCGAGATTCTCGCCCTTGAGCAGCTCCATCGCGATGAATGGTCGGCCATCGTCAATCCCGTGATCGAGGATCTGCACGACGTGCGTGCTGCGGATCATCGCCGCCGATTGTGCCTCTTGGCGAAACCGATTGACGGCTTCGACCGATTCCGCGATGGCCGGATCGATGAGCTTGATGGCAACGTCGACCCCCAAATTCAGATCCTGAGCAAGCCAGACCGATCCCATCCCACCAGCACCCAGCTGTTGGACGAGACGATATCGACCGGCGAGAACGAGCCCCTCGGACATGCGCTTGCAAGAAGTTAGCAGAGCCCTTCGAGTTGGGTACCTCGATTGCGGTAACGGCCAGGTTTCGAAGGACACGTGGGAAAACCCACTTGGCGCCTCATTTGGCCGCAATTGGTCCGCATTTTCCTCTGCGTCGGGTGAGCGAAACCAGCGCTCCGTTCTCCGTGACCTTCCATTCAGCCCACGCGCGACGCGAAGGCTACCTCGAAAAATAGCATTCGTGACCTTTGGTACGAGCCGCGACCGACCGCCGCTCCATGTGGAAATTCGCGGGAAATTCCGCAGAATTCGCAATCCGATGGGGCCGACGGCAGAGCCGCTCTCCGAGCCAAGTGCGGGATGCGTGCTACGGCTGGGCCCCATGACGACGGCCGAAATCGAAGAACATCGTCCGGTCTGTATGACCTGCCGGCGGCCGAAATCCGTCTGCTACTGCGCGCACGTACGTCCCATCGAGACGCAAACCAAGATCGTGCTTTTGCAGCACCCGAGGGAGCGCGACAAGGCCATCGGCACGGCCCGAATGGCCTCGTTGTGCCTCCCCAACAGCGAGTTGCACGTCGGCGTGGAGTTCGATGACGCGAGCGACGTCGCACGCGTCATCCGCGAGGCGGAAGGAAGCGTCGCGTTGCTTTATCCCGGAGAAGACTCGCAAGACGTGAGCCTTCTCGCCGAAGGTGAGCGCCCACGAACCCTCGTCGTCGTCGATGGAACCTGGTGGCAAACCCGAAAAATGGTGCGGCGCAACGCACTGCTCGAGGCCCTGCCGCGCGTCGCGTTCACCCCCTTGCGCCCGAGCGAATACCGAATCCGCAAGGAACCTGCGGATCACTGCGTTTCGACCATCGAAGCGTTGATGTACGTGCTCGGGGCGCTCGAGGGGGATCTCGAGCGCTTCACGGGCTTGCTCGACCCATTTCGCGCCATGGTCGATGCGCAGATCGAGTGCCGTCACCGCTTGCGAGCGGGTCGAAAGCGAACGAAGCTGCGCCCGAAGAGTCTCCGTTCGCCTTTTCCTGACTGCTTCCACGACCGTCCGGAACGCATCGTCTGCGTGGTCGGAGAGGCCAATGCATGGCCCTATTGTTGTCCCGAACGCGGGAGTCTGTATCCCGACGAGTTGATCCATTGGGTCGCCTGTCGCCCGTTCACGGGCGAGCGATTCGAGTACGTGGTCGCACCGCAGCACCCCCTCGCTCAAAATACGACCAAACACGTCAGACTGAGCGAAAGTGAGCTCTCTCGGGGCGGAGATCTCCCAGGATTGTTCACGGCCTTCGATGCGTTCCTCAGACCCGACGACGTCCTTTGCTCGTGGGGCTGTTATGCAACGGCACTTTATTGCTCGAGCGGGGGGCGGCTTCCCGAGGAACGACACGATCTTCGCACCATGTCCCACGCCGTCGAAAAGCGAAGGTTCGGCTCCCTCGAAGACTACGTGACGTCAAGCGCAGACCCCGGCTTCGAGGCACGACGAATCCGCGGAAGAGCTGGACTGCGCCTTGAAAAGCTCGAGATGCTCGCGCTCGACTACTGGAAAAGAGCCACCGCTGCCGACGCCTGAAGGAAGCCTCGACGCGAAGGCGACACCCGACTTCGGCCAAAGGGACCTCGAGCCGTCTCGAGAACGAGGATGCGTTGGCAGCGGCCCCAACCTGGGCTAGAGGTGGGATCACTGCGAAGGATCCTCAATAGAATGACCTTGCCCGAGCTTGCCGTCACCGGAATTGGAAATGCCATCGTCGACGTCCTCTGTTTCTCCGACGATGAACTCATCGCGCAAAACGGATTCGCAAAAGGAGGGATGGCGCTCATCGATCGCGACAGAGCGGTGGCCCTGTCCGCTCGACTAAACAGCCCGAAGCAAGCGAGCGGCGGTTCTGCCGCCAACACGATCGCCGGACTCGCATCCCTGGGAAGCAACGTCGGCTACATCGGCAAGGTCGCACGCGACGATCTCGGAGCGGCCTTTACGGACTCCATGCGCGCCCAAGGCATCGAGTTTCCGACGCGCCCGAGCGAGAGTGAGACGCCGACCGCGCGTTGTGTCGTGCTCGTCACGCCAGATGCTCAGCGGACCATGTGCACCTATCTCGGCGCCTGCGTGGAGTTGTCGCCAGCCGACATCGATCTCGACCTGATCCGACGCAGCAAGATCACGTACCTCGAGGGCTATCTTTGGGATCCCCCTCAGGCGAAGGAAGCCTTCCTCCTCGCGGCAAAAACGGCACACGAGAACGGTCGACTCGTATCCTTGTCCTTGTCGGACAGCTTCTGCGTTTCTCGACATCACGACAGCTTCCTCGATCTCGTGTCGAATCACGTGGACGTGCTCTTCGCGAACGAGAGCGAACTGCTCAGCCTATTTCCGGCTGCGGACGTGGATACGTCCATGGCAATCGCCAAGGAACGATGCCGAACCATCGCGGTCACTCGCGGGGGTGACGGCTGCCTCGTCGCGTTCGACGGCAAGGTGCTCGCCGTACCTGCAGAACCCATCCAGAAGGTCGTCGATACTACCGGAGCAGGTGATCTCTTCGCGGCCGGCTTCCTTCACGGTCTATGCACGGGCAAGGAGCCGCGCGAATGCGCAAGACTCGGTGGTCTCTGCGCCGCGGAGGTCATCGGCCATTTCGGTGCGCGCCCGGAGCGCTCCCTTCGCGACTGGGTCTCTGGTCGCTCCTGAGCACGGTTTCGAAGCTTCTCGACGTGCTCGCGCACGCGTCGGCGCGCGCACGCGTCGGCGCGCGCGCGGCGCCGGCGCGAGCACGCGCGGTGCCACCGCCGTGCTCGTCATCGTCCCAACGGTCGGTGCGACAGGTCGCTTCGCGACCGCGAGCACGATACCGTCGATGCCGTCAGTGAGTCGATTGCAACCGCTGCGCGAAGGACTCGTCCGGTCACTTCCGCGGCGGGGTCGTTTTCCCGTCGGAACTGGGCCCGTCCTTTGGCGCAGGCTCGACTGGAGGAGCTGCCTCGACCTCTTTGCGAACGAACGATAGGGGCAACGCGACGTCCACACATCCCTCGGCGGCGCGAGCCTTCGTGTTGCGGAAGAGCTCGACGAGGCAGGTCTTGAAGGCTTCGGACGCTGCAAACCCTCGACCTTCGCCTCGTCCTTCGATGCGTGCGGGACAAGCCCCGGGAACCTTCGCCGAAGGTCCGGGCAGACGCACGAGGACAGTCAACTTTCCTTCGAGCTGCGCGTTGTCCTTGAGCTCGCGCTCGTAACACTCCTCTGCGTGCGCAGCGGTGGCGCGGAGCTCCTTTACGGCGACTTCGTCGAGCGTGCCTTCGCAATCCCGGGCATCGCATTCTTGCTCGAGCGAACTCGATCGCGACTCGAGAGGCGACGGCTGCGGCTGCGCGTTCCCTTGCCTCTCGGGTGTACTCGAGGACTTCCGGGTCAGGGAGTATTCACCGTCGTCTTTGTCGCCGTTGCCGGACTCACCGTTGGCGCTCCGCGCTGGAGCCCCTCGAGCCGTGCATCCAAGTGCCAAAGCGAGAACACTCGCAAGGAACGCTAAACACTGAACCGATTGCCCTGGCAATCGAACGCGCGCGCGGCAAGCAGTCGAGTCGACGTGAGCGCTCGATGGCTTGCCGTTCATAGATCCGTAACCAGATCGTCCTTGTGGACGACGACGAGCTCCTTGGCGCGATCCCCGAATAGTTGCTCGAGGAGTTCCCCTTTGCGACCGGCGCTTCGAGCAACGTCGACCGACGAAAGCCGAGCGAGGCCGCGAGCGACTTCGCGCCCCTCGGGCCCGATGAGACTCACGGCGTCCCCCGGATGAAACTCTCCGCGTACGCCGAGCACCCCCACGGGAAGGAGGCTGCTCTTGCCGTTCGAGAGCACCTTTACGGCACCGGCGTCGATCAACACGCCTCCCTTGGGTCGCAACGTGTACGCGATCCAGTGCTTGCGTGCGCGCAACGCCCGAGGACTTACGGGCACCAAGGTTCCAACGTCCGCTCCCGTGAGCACCTGAGTGATCGTGCCGGGCTTTCGCGCCGATGCAATCACGACGGAAGCACCGCTGCGCGCGCCTTTGCGAGCCGCGTCGAGCTTGCTCGACATGCCTCCAGTGCCAACGCGCTCGCCGCGACTCTCCACGGTTCCAACGGCGGAATCCTCGCGAAGCACGGCAATGCGCTTGCCCTTCTCGTCAAGCACGCCCTCGACGTCGGTCAGCAGAATCACGACGTCGGCGCCGATGAGCGGAGCCACCATGGCTGCGAGTTGATCGTTGTCACCGAATCGGATCTCTTCGGTCGCGACGGTATCGTTCTCGTTGATGATCGGAACGGCAGAAGCGTCGAGCAACGCCGCGAGCGCTTGACGCGCATTGTTGGCGCGATCGCGCTCCGCGAGATCCGCGTGAGTCAAGAGCACCTGCGCTGCCGTCACGCCGACGGACGCGAAGGCTTCGTCGTACCGACGCATGAGCACGCTCTGCCCCGCTGCGGCTGCTGCCTGCAACCGCGCCATCTCCTTGGGACGAGTCCGATAACCCAAGCGGCCACACCCAATCGCGATGGCACCACTCGTGACGATCACGAAGCTGTAGCCCTTCTTGATTAGGCTCCCGACCTCCTGCGCCAAACGTGAAGCCGCGCTGTCGTCTACGGTAAGGCTGCTCGACCCAATCTTGACGATCACGCGCCGGGCGCGTTGTAGGAGTGCTCTCGATTCAGGCATGGGGACGTCCTCGGCAGAACGACGATAGCGGTTCGATCGAGGTGCTAGCAGATGCCGTCGAGAGGTTCTAGCCGAAGGATGGGCAATTGATGTCTGTCGCACCACGATAGCAGCACGGACGTACACGGACGGCCGAACTCGTCCCGCGGAAGCTCGGCGACGAATGCGGCGCGATTACCATCGGAATTCCCTCGAAGCACCGCGGGCGTGAGTAGGAGCCCTGGAGTCGACTCCGGACTCATCGCGCCCTCTCGCGGAGTCTCGATGACCAGCAAATACCGAGCAACGGCGGCGGTGCCCGGCGCATATCCGGCCGCCATGTTCCGCTCCAGGTAAACCACCTGGTCGAGCGCGCCCAACCAGGCTTGCTCGACGGGCAAACGCGCGGGCCCCGTCAACCAGACGATCCAACGTCGCTGGGAGACCAATAGCGAGAGGGCAGTGCCATAACGGCCCCAGGCCTCTTCAAACAAGGTCCCGATTGGCCATTTCACCACGACGACCTTCGGCTCGAAGAGCGCCGCCTCGAGCAGTCCCGCGAAATGGTGGTCGAGCCCGATGCGCGCCGGAAGGCGCTGCCCCGCGAGATGCCGAAGCCCTAGGCGGTCGAACGCCGCGCGAACGCGTCGCCGCGCCTGGCCCGACGTGTCTCCCGCGAGCAAACACGTAAGCGTCAATCCTTCTTCGATCGTGAGCTTCGACTTACGCGGGGCCGAAGAATCCCACGCGGTGGCGACGCCGAACACGCTCGATCGCGCTGCCACGTCGAGCTCGATTCCGTCGATGAGGATCTGACCCGAACTCACACGCGCGCTTCCGCTCAGCGCGCGAACGACGTGTTCTCCCGCACCGGAGAGGCCGATTCGTTCACCGCTGGAGCAAAACCTTACCCCGTCGAGGAGGATTCGTCCCTCCTCCTCGATGGAAACGTCGCGGAGCTCGAGGACCGCGGCACTCATGGAAGTTTGGGGAAGCCCTCGAGACGCATGAGCGGCTTCTCGTCTTCGTAGAGAACGAAGGGCGAGAGCGCACGAGCCACGTCGAGGAGCTGCGGAGGAATGATTGCCGCGGCCGTGTTCGTCTGCACCTTGTCCCCGTCGAGCCCGATGATTTGCTCGAGGAGCGACGCATCCGGCGGCGGAAGCTCGAGAATGGGAGCGTCCGAGGGAAGCCCCGCAACGCGTTCCACCCAGTCGATCGCTTGACGGAGCCCACCGAGCTCGTCGACGAGACGATGTGTGAGCGCCTGTTCTCCGGTAAAGACGCGGCCCTGACCTACCCGATCGATACTCGCCTTGTCGAGACCACGACCGAGGGAAACCCGGGTGAGAAACATGTCGTAAAGTTGGGAGATCTCGCGGAACAACGCGGCACGTTCCTCATCCGTATACGGACGGAACGGCGAGTTGGCATCGGCGTGAGGCGCCGTTCTCACGGTGCTCGTACCGACTCCGATCCGCGAGAGCAAATCCGAGACGTCGGCCTTACCGCTGAACACGCCGATACTGCCAGTGACGGTCGCGGGGTTCGCGAAGATGCGGTGCGTCGCAGAAGCGATGTAATAACCACCACTCGCGGCAACGCTGCCCATGCTGCACACGACTGGCTTCGTATGCGCGAGCAGCTGCAACTCTCGCCAGAGCGTATCGGCGGCGAGCGCCGATCCTCCAGGCGAGTCGATACGCAGTACGACGGCTCCCACCCGGGGATCGTTCCTCAATTGCTTGAAGGTGTCCGCCAACGTGACGGCGCCCGAGAGACGCATCCCGAGGAGCGGCACGGTCTGACTCTTGCCGTCTACCATGTCGCCATCGACGTAAACCACGGCAACCCGACGCTGAGCGCCGTAAGTCGCTGGCGCGCGCGTCGCTAGCGAATCCTCGAGCCGAACGGGACGCCCCACGAGTCGTCGCGTCTGTTCTGGTACTTCGTCGAGGTAGGCGAAACCATCGACGAGGCCCGCGGCCTTGGCGTTCGACGACATGAGCGGCCCTTGCTTGAGCTCGGACGCGAGTCGCTCACGACCGAGCTTCCGTCCCTCGGCCACACCTGCGAGCCACTGACCCTCGATGGCCTCCATGAGGCCCTTTCGATCGGCGAGCGCGATCTCCGTCGGGCCCTCGCGCGTAAACATCTCGGGAGCGCTCTTGTGATCGCCAATCCGTACGATTTCGGCGCGCACCCCTAATTTGTCGAGCATGCCCTTCAGATAAAACTGAGTCGAGGAAAACCCGGCGAAGCGAATGGATCCACCGGGGTGGATCACGATCTTGTCCGCCTGGGAACACACGTAGAGCGACGTCCCCGACGCTTGATCGACGTGGCAGAGGACCTTTTTGCCGTGGGCGCGCAGGTACGCAATGGCGTCGCGAAGCTCTTGGGCGCGCGCGGTTCCTTCGGCGGGTGATGCGCGGAGCTCGAATACGACCGCGCTCACCGCGGGTTCGCGCTCGGCGATCTTCCACAAACGCCTGAGGAGCGTGACGTGCTTGCGCGCCGAAGGAGTGTCGTTGATCTTGAAGAGCACACCGAAGTCCGGGATCTCGACGCCCGCCGTCTCGCGGAAACTACGAACGGCGAGCTCGATGCCCATGTTCTTGTTGGCGTCGTACTTCGTATCGTTGCCCAACCCGCTTCCGACGAGCGACGATCCGGCAAAGCTCATGCTGCCGCCCGGACCATTGAAATCGACCGATACGTTCGATCCCAAGATCCAATCGTAATGGTCGTTATTACGCACGCGATCGCTGCGCTCGACGACGGCAAGCTCGGTTCGCCATCGCCCAAAATTCGGGATCCGCACCCCGAGTGTTGCTCGCGGCGCGAAGTAATTCGGAGCATCTTCGGGATAGACGTACCCCCCGACCAAGCCGAGCTCCACGACGTCCGTGCCAAACGGGCGAATCGACAGCGCAAAGTCCCAAGCCGGATCGATCCGCCCGAAGTGATTGTTCGTCGGGGAATTGATCGCCTTCCCCGAGATCCCGAGGCCGACACCGTTCCACGGACGCGCCGTCCACCCGAGCGACCAAGCGCCGAGGCCATGCAGTTGCGTCGCCTCGCTGTAGTAGTGCTGATAGGAAAGCCCCAACGCCGACGCGTCCGACGTCTTCAGGCCCATGCCCAAGGTAAGGACGTTGTACTTGTTGTATCCCGACTCCGACGGGGGCGAGATGAAATCCATCCGCGCACCGAGACCGAGAATCGAGGAGCGAAATGGGAAACGCGAACGCAATCGCGTGACCCTGGGTCGGGAGACGCGACTGTTCGTCGAGGAACTGACTGTTCCAACGCAACTCCGCACCTGGGAGAAACCCGAGGAGAGCCGGATTCGAGGTGACTACGGTCGAATCGTGGGTGCTTACCGGGTCCCGACCATAGGTCGGTAGGGTCGTCGGACGAGCAAACCCGTGCTGCGCCAGCGAGGCCTCCGGAAATGCGGAAAGCAGAACGCAAGATGCGCCAAGCAGCCCAAGAACGCGAGCGGACTTCATTGCGCCGAAGCATAGACCGAAGACCGCGTCACGCCTAGCCGTAGAAGCTTTCACTTGGATCCGTGCACGGCCGATTCCGACGGTCGTCTTCCGTGAATTGCCCGCCTGAGCAGGCGCATTCGGCTCTTGGCGTCACGAGGGCCGTAGACCAACGCGTCCGTATTGCGCTTCTGCGCCCTGCCTCGGCGTCCCGAGTCTCCTTGCGATAGGTCGTCGTTCATGAGACCGGTTCTCGGCAAAATCGCGACGCACGGATCGAAGACGGCATCGCGCTGCATCCACTTTCCCGCATCGGTCGCCCGGGCCCCTTCCCAATGCCGCCCGATGGGCGCTCGCGCCTCGACCTCGTGTTTCCGCCAGATCTCGAGGGTTCTCTGCTTGCATTGGGAAAGAATCGCGACAATTGCCTAGTAAATCGTGCGCTGTCACCGATTCGGTGCTTCGGCACCTTCGAATTCGCGCGTGCAGACGGGAGCCGACCGTGGCAAGTCTCTGGCGTGTGCAGATTTTGGGTTTTGGCTACCGCGGTGACGTTGGGATGCGTTCCGACGGCGCGTTCACGCCCGCCCGCGGAGACGAGCTTCAATGCGCCTCCCCCGCCAGGACCGAATCGGACCGCGACCGGGCTCCTCGCCTCGCAGCCGGGGGTCACACACGCGAGCTCACCTCCGGAACCCGGTCCCGATGAGCGCATCGTGGACGGCGCCTTTCGGTGGGCGGGCACGGAGTACCGATACATCCCGGCGCATCGCGAGAAACGCGACGCGAATTACGTCTGGAAACGCGAGCCCTCGCGCTCGAGCACCGCGCCGTCGCGTTGACACGCGAGGGCTCACTGCGCCGTCGCGTTGACACGCGAGGGCTCACTGCGCCGTCACGTTGACGCGCGAGGGCTCACTGCGTTGACACGCGAGGGTTCACTGCGTTGACACGCGAGGGCTCACCGCGCCCTCGCGCGAGGGCTCACTGCGTTGACACGCGAGGGCTCACCGCGCCGTCACGTTGACGCGCGAGGGCTCACTGCGTTGACACGCGAGGGCTCATGCGCCGTCGCGTTCACGCGCGAGGGCTCACTGCGTTGACACGCGAGGGCTCACTGCGCCGTCGCGTTCACGCGCGAGGGCTCACCGCGTTGACACGCGAGGGCTCACCGCGTTGACGCGCGAGGGCTCACCGCGCCCTCGCGCTCGAGCACCGCGCCGTCGCGCGACTCGAAACCCGGATCTCGTAATCGCCAAGGGAGAGATCGGACGGAATCACCAGCGCCGCGGAGAATCTCCCCTTTCCGTCGGACGTGGTCGAAATCGACGCGTAAGCGCGATCCCCGCGGACGAGGGAGAGCTGCACCGATGCTCCCTCGCAGCTCGCGGTCGTCGAAGCCACCGAGCCGTCGAGCTTCAGGGTCTCACCTCGAACGATTCGCTCGCTCGATGGACGAACCAAAACGATCGACGCTGGTGCGAGACCACTTTCGTCTGCGGCCGGAGGAGCCTCGATGGTGGTCGAGGGATTGAGCTTCGCTGCCGCAGACGGCGCTCGACCGTTCGCGCCTGGATTCGCCGCGCCTGAACCCGACGCTCCTGAGTTCGTGGGGCTCGAGCCCGACGCACCCGAACTCGCGGGACTCGAGCCCGTGGACTCCGAAAGCGAAGGTGTCTCGGGCACGGCTTGCTCTGCGGCCCGTGCTCGACGAGGCCATTTGTACGGATCCGCTGCGGGACGATGCGGCGTTCCCTTCGGAGGCTCGCCACGAAAATCGAACCCCGCGGCAGCGCCACCGAGATCGATTCGGTGCCAATAGGTCCCGCCGAACACCTCGACCCATGCGTGCGCCTCGTTGTGAACGAACCGCGCAGGGATCCCGAGCCCCAAGGAGGTGATCACGAACGCGTACGCTCGGTGACGACAGACCCCCTTTCGCGAACGAACGAGCTCACGATACAACGCCTCTCCGGCAGCAGCGTCGGGGAAGGCGTCGGATTCGGCGAATCCGCGGAAGTAGAACACCATCTGACTTAGGGCGTCGCTCGGCGAGAGCACGCGGGACACGCCCACCGTCGGAAGGAGCTCCGTCGCGGCCCGCTCCACGTTCGAGGGCACCCTTGGAAGCTCGCTGGCAAGCGCCGAGTAGGACGCGGCCGTGATACGAGGATCGAACACGGCCCGTTCGGCTCCGACGTGCATGACGAGACGGGCACGCCCCGTGGCCGTCGGCGCTCGAAGAAACCAATTCTCTGCGCGATCCGTGTAGAAGCCGAAAGAAGCCTCCGGCTCCAAATGGGCTGAATAGATGCGCATGTGTGGCCCGACGCTCGGGACGCGCACGGCGGTGTCGCCCTTGAGTTCCACCACGAGATCCGCGAAAAACTGATCGGCGGTATTCGAAGGTGCGTTCTCGAAGGCCACGGGACGCGGCCGAGGATCGGCGACGGTCAACTCGAAGTTCGCATCGACCCCATCGTAGACGTGGGTGCGTTTGAAGGGTGCAATGCTGGGACGGAAGGGTTCGTGATAGCTCAGTCGTCCGAGGTCGCTCGTTTGCCGATCGGCACGAAACCGCTCCTGGCCGTCGGCTCTACGCTCCCCGTACACGGGCTCCGTCGCTTCGGGTGGACGAGTCGGATTTGGCACGGGCACGACGTTGCCACTCGCCTCGAGCGCAGCGGGCAAGGCTGCCGTCGTGACCCGAACACCGAACGCGAGATCCTCCTTCGGATCGGGCTCGAAGTTCTCGTGCAGGACGGGCTCGTAACCGCCCAGAGCCAAGGACGCGAGCAACACGACGCCGAGAGTCGTCTCGACCCTCAAGAGCCATCGCTTATATCGATCCAAGACCACCGGCCCAAGCTAGCACGCCTCGGCTTCGGGCTCATGAGCCGCCGCGAAACCCCGAGCGATAACGCGTACGGCAGGCAGCGACGCAGCGGGGAAGTCGAACCCGCACCGTCCACGAATGCCCGAGGTGAGACCGCCGGATGTCGCCCAGCGCGACGGATCTGAAGAATCACACCCAGAGCAGATTCTACTCCGAGCGCTCGTGTCACCGAACGTACAGGTCGCACCCACACCGAGTCACTCGCACGTCACGTAACCGCAGCGCCCCTGCTCGATGGGCAGCCGAAACGAGAAGAATCTGCCGCCGAGCGCTCAGAGCGCGCGAGACATCGACGAAGAATTTTCTGAGTCGAACATTTGTTACCAAGGTCGGAACAAATCGCGTGTATTAATGTCGCTAGAGTCACATGAGTTCCCCGGGCTTCCTCGGATGGCGGTGCCGACGGCAAGATTCGCTGGCGAGGACCACGCCTCGATGGCGACGTGTCGGCGAGGCGCGTCCGAATCATGGGTGGCGACTCGAGGAAACCCCGAAGCGGACAACCAAGCTCGAAGGGGCGAGCACGAAGCCAGTCGCCTTGACTGTCGCGCTCCTCGGCCTGGGATTTTTTGCCTGCACCAGCGCTCGTCCACTGCCGCCCAGTGTGCCGGCAGCCGCGTTGATGAAGCGTCCGGTCGACGTGAGCACTCATCACGGCAAGGCAATCGATCGGAACGTCGCAGCTCCGCACCCACGAGAACCTGCGGGACTCGGCTACAGTTCGCTTCAGGTGGAGCATGACGACGACTACGTCGTTCGCATCGTGACGCCCTCGATCAGCTGCACCGGCACCTTGATCGACGAACAGCTCGTGCTCACGGCGCACCATTGCGTCGCCCTGCGCGACGGCGCTGGCCGCATCCTCCCTGCGGATTTGGCGCCCCAACGTCTCACGGTGGAGTTCGGTTCAGGCCATTTCCCTTGGGCCGAGGTCAAGGTGAAGGCCATCGTCGCCCCGAGTTGTGGTTATGCAGCCGGGCCTGGGGATCTCGCGATCCTGGTGCTTCAGCGTCCGATGAGGGGCGTCGCGACGTTGCCGCCGTTGCTCGATCGCGAACCGAAGCTCGGCGATGAAGTGGCTCACGTGGGCTTCGGACGCTGTGCCCTTTCGGAAGATGGCATTTACCTGAAGCACCGCGCGCCCGGACACGTGGATCTGATCACGAAAACGGGCTTTCGCACCAACGCCCCCCTTTGCCCGGGCGACTCGGGTGGCCCCGTGCTCGACCGTCAATCGGGTGCGTTGGCCGGAGTGGTTTCCGCTGGCGCAATGGACGGTGACGAACGAACACCGGATCGCGTCGAGTTCGCCCGACTCGACCCGTTTCGCGGGCTCTTCGCCAACGCGGAACGCGTGGCCGCTGGGGTCGCGCTGAGCGAGCTGCCACCCATCGATTGCCCGAACGGTCCCCGCGACGGTTCCCACTGACCGCGACGCGCCTCGACGCTCAACCTCGTCACACGTCGAATCCAGCGCGAGTGTGGGTTCGGGGATGCCGATCTCGGTGACCGCATCCGTCCGTTGCCACGACGTGAAGGACCAAAGCCAAAGCCCTCGAGATCGAGCACCGACTCAAGCTATGCTGGCGTTGAAATGCGGAGTTTGGTTCGATTGCTCGTCTGGACGCTGCTCATTTGCGGCGGAATCGTCGGTCTTCTGCGTGCGACGGCGCTCCGCTGGTGGCACGTACCAGAAGACGATCCCTGGCTCGTCGCCTCGGTAAGCCCGACGCTCGCCCCGGGTGACTGGGTTTTGCTCTGGCGACTGACACGACCCGCCGAGGGCGACCTGGTCATTTGCCCGGAGCCGAAAGCGCCCGAACGCATCGTGGTCGGGCGGATCTTGGCGACGGGAAACGACGTGATCGACGTCAACGGCACGACAGTCAACCTCAACAGTAAGTCCCTCCGTCGCGAGAGCGGCTGCGACAGCTTCGCGGTGCCCCATCCGAAAACTGGGCAGCTCACGAATCAGACCTGCGCCGTCGAAGACCTCGATGGCTCCCTCTACACGCGAGGCAACCTCATCGAAGGCTTCAAGCCCCCGCCAGCGATGCAGCCGTTCACGGTAACCCCGGGTCAGTTCTTTCTCGTGAGCGACAACCGCCAATTCTCCCTCGACTCCCGGGATTTCGGCCCGGTGGATGCCGCCACTTGCAAGGAGACGTTCGTGTTCCGTCTCTGGGGACGTAACGGTTACTTCGATCCGACCCGTCGATTTGAGCTCATTCCGTAATTTTCTTCGCGAACCGCCGTACTACGCGGGTCACAATTGCAATCGACACCAGGCAGCTTGCTCTAGTACCGTATGGCCGACCAGCTCTACACAATCGGGATCGTGTGCGGAAGCTGCGAAACTTACAGCCCGATTGGGACTGCGACCTGCCCCGTCTGCCAGCGAAGCCTGCGTCTTTCCCCGGGACCGTCGCGGACGATGTCCAGCACCACGCTCGAGGAATCGGCCCCGCAACGTCGAGAAGCCCCTTTGCAGACTGGCGATTTTGATAGAACCTCCGAAGGGTCGTTGCGTCGCCGAATCGGAGGGGACGCTTCCGTTCCGAGCCGCTCAGAGGAAGAGCCCATGGATCAAGTAAAGCACTACGTCTGTGACTCCTGCATGACTCCGGTCCCTCGTGGACACAAGTTCTGCGGGCGCTGCGGTGCCAGCGTCCCCGAGGATGCCGCGAACCTGAAGGTGAAGCTCTTCAGCGACATGCAAAATCCCGAGAAGGCTCGTTTGCTTCTCATTCGGGGAGACGGTCGCGACGGGCTCTCCTATCATCTCAAGGCCGAGCAACACGTCGTCGGACGACAGGGGCAAATCGAGTTCCCCGATGATCCGTTCGTATCACCGCGCCATGCCAATCTTTTTTATAGGGATGGTCGGCTCGTCGTGCGGGACGAAGGGGCGATCAACGGCGTGTACTTCCGTGTTCGCGGCACGGTCGAAATCGTGGCCGGCGACACCTTCCTCGCGGGCGAGCAGCTGTTCCGTCTCGATCCGGCACCTCGCATCAACGACGCTGCCGAACCGGATGGCACGTTCTTCTACTCTTCACCGAAGTACGTCAGCACTTTCCGCCTGACGCAAATCCTCGAAGGCGGCGCCCTCGGAATGACCGTGTGCGCACGCGGTACGACTCTCCAGGTGGGACGCGAGGATGGCGATCTGAACTTCCCGGGCGACGTCTACATGTCGGCCAAGCACGTCACCGTCGAAGAGCGGGACGGTCGCTACTACCTGACCGATCACGAGAGCCGCAACGGCACGTACATCCGCATCAAGAGTGAGCAACTCCTCGGACACGGAGACTACCTCTTCATCGGACGCAAACTGTTGCGCGTCGAGCTGAACGTGAACTGACGCGACCTCGGCAGCGCGGTTCGTCCCGAAAGCGCGCGAGAGCGCCCGGGCGAACCGCGAAACCGCAAAGCAAAACGAGGAGTGCCCAAAGGTGCTCCTCGTTTGCGTTTCTCGGGACCGACCGTAGCGGTGATGCCGGGTGCTCGATTCATCGGTTCGAGCGCGACGTCTCCCCGAAGGGAGACGTCCATCGCTCGGATCGGAACGTCACTGGATGATGATGCGGCAGATCCCGTTGGAGCACGGAATGCCGTTGCAGCAGTCCGAAGGCTGCGAACACAGCTGACCGTACTCTCCGCAGGTCGGCGCCTGAGTGGTGGTGGTGCCCGACGAGCCCCCGTTGCTGGTCGCGCCGCCGTTCTCGGAACCGCCGACACCACTCGAGCCACCTGCACCCGAAGCCCCGCCGACACCCGTCGTCTGAGTGCCGCAAGTGCCGGTCGTCGATCCCGCTGCGCGCACGCAGGTGGAACCCGGGCAACAGTCGCCATTGATCGTACAGGAACCGCCCTTTGCCACGCAGGTGGACGCCGTACACCGCAGCACGCCCGCGGAATCGCGAACGCACGGCACGTTGTCACAACAGTCAGCCGAAGACGCGCACTGGTCCCCCGCGATCCGGCAGGAAGTGCCAAGACCATTGCAACGCGGGATCCCGAGGGGATCGAGCCGACACTCTCCCGAGTTGCCCACGCCGGAGCAACACTTGTTCGGCGCTGACGATATGCTGCAAGCGTACTCTTTGAAGTGACAGATGTTGCCCTGCGGACTGCAGGACTGAGCGTTTCGACAACGCCCGACGATGCCGCCACTCGAGCGATCACAGCTGCCATTTCCAGCTCCGGGGAGATCGCTGTTCGGATCGCCACCGCAACAATCCTTGTCATCGAGGCAGAGCTCCCCGACGACTCGACACCCGCTCGCGGGCTGGCAAATATTGACGCCCGTGGGTCCGTAGGGCGCACAGAGTCGGCTGCAGCAATCGCCACAACCACTGCACACCGCACCCTCCACACCGCTGCAGTTCGACGGCACGCTCACGGGAACACCGCACGTTCCGATGCTCGACCCACTTGCTAGGTTGCATACGCCGCTGCAGCAATCCGTCGAACGAGCGCAGATGTCACCAAACTGAATGCAATAAGAAGCTCCAACCGCACAGTGTCCCTCCGTGCAGAGCTTCGAGCAGCACTGGTCGTTCCCAGAACAGTCGTTCCCTGCTGTGCGACAACTCAAGTTGAGCGCCTGACAAATCCCACCCGTACACTTCTGACCACAACACTCGGCATCGACGCTGCAGCTCTGACCATCCGATATACATTGAGTGGCGCCGCAGACGCCGTTCGTGCAATTGAGTGTGCAGCAATCCGTTGGTGAACCACAGGCACGTCCGTCTTCGAGACACTGATTGATCTGCGATGCGCAGGTGTGCGACGCCTCGTCGCACAGACCAGAACAACAATCGAACCCCGTGCTGCAGGTCTGCCCGAAGACTTGGCAAGCGGGCGCTCCCCCAACCGATGAACCTTGAGTACCGGAGGTCGTACCGCCTTCTCCAGTGCCATTGGACGACGTTCCTCCGACGGCGCTCTCGCCTGCAAACGATGTCTCGCCGGAAGTCGCGCCGCCCTTGCCCGTCGCACCCGCGTTCGTACCGTTACCCCCTTCGCCTCCCTTCTTCGACGAGCCTCCCCCGCAAGCCCAAGCGGCTGCCAAGAGGGTGAGAATGACGACGGACTGGGTGAACTCTCGTTTCATGAATCACACCTCGACGATGTTGAGTAGGTTAGCGAGCCGCTCCGCGAGTTGGCCGCGAGAACGATCGGGCGAGCGGATAGGGATGCTCGGTCGTAGAGTGGCGATACAATCGCGAAATTATGATTACGGACAAATGATGCCGCGCTTAATCGCCTCCATCGTTTGCCGTCAGGCGCGCAATGTCACGGCCCCCCGGTGCATTCTTCCACAGTGCCCCGTATCTCCACGATTGGTCCACTGCACTCGACGAAGGCGCTGGCGATGTACGTCGAGTGAACACGATGTCGGGCCCCGTCGAACTTCGGTGACCCACGGCCCACAGCGCTCGCTCCCTTGACGTGGGAAGGCTCGCGTGTGCCATGGACCGGATTTTACGCGACGTCGCGCGATGGATCGCACGTGCATCGAACGACTCGAGTACCCGTCCTCGCCAGTCGATGAAAAAGAGTCGACCGAGATCCCCAAGAAAACGCCATGGATCGCCCATCTACGGCTTGTCGGTTGCAGGCGCTCGAGAACTTCGCCTATCGTTCGCCCGCGACAGGACGGGCTGTCGCATCGTTTCGAGGATTCGAAGTTCCACGAGGGAATTCCCATGAAGCTCTGTACGTTCGTCACGGCAACCGATGGGCCCAAGGCTGCAATACGCGTCGGAGATTCAATCTTCGATATCGAACGCTCCATCGAGTGCCTCGGCGGCTCCGTCCCTCCTGGTCGATACGACTCCGTGCTGGGCATCCTACGCGTCGGACCCGAAGTGATGTCCGAGCTTCGACGGCTCGAGGAAGCGATTGAAAGCGCACTCGACTCGGACAGGTTCGCTCGGGCGCGTTCCACACTCTCGGAAGTCCGATTGCTGGCACCCGTACCACGTCCGAATAGCATCCGGGATTTTCTCGCCTTCGAGGAGCACCTCGTCAACAGCACGCGAGCCGTGGTCAAACGCATGTTTCCGCCCATCGAATGGCTCGACGCCGCATCGCGCAAGGTGCTTCGACGGCCCCTCCTTCGCCCGCCTTCGGTCTGGTACGAGCTACCGGTGTATTACAAGGGCAATCCCAACACCGTCGTCGGACCTGAAGCGAGAATCGAGTGGCCCGCCTATTCGACGGAACTCGACTACGAGCTCGAATTCGGGATCTACCTGTGGAAGACGGGCAAAGACATCGCAAAATCCGAAGCTCGTAGCTTCATCGCTGGCTACACCATCTTCAACGACATGAGCGCACGCGACGTCCAGTTTCGCGAAATGGAAGCCCGCCTCGGCCCTGCCAAGGGAAAGGACTTCGACACGGGAAATGTCATGGGGCCATATCTCGTCACCCCGGACGAAGTCGTCGACCCCTATGGCCTGAGTATGCGCGCGTACGTCAACGACGAGCTTTGGTCGGAGGGTTCGAGCTCCGCCATGCATCACGGCTTCGAGGAAATGATCGCTCACGTTTCGCGCAGTGAAACCTTGCACCCTGGCGACTTCTTCGGCTCTGGCACGGTAGGGACCGGGTGTGGCCTCGAGCTCGGGCGACGTCTCCGGAAGGGCGACCGAGTAACCCTCGAAGTCGATCGCCTCGGACGGTTGTCGAACCCCATCGGCAATTGACCGACGGAGCTTGTCCTCGGCGTAGACCGACGCGCCAGATTGCAGCCACAAAGCGCTCCGTAGAACCACCAACGCACTCGCTCGGGCTGGCAGCCGATAGGCCGCAGCCAAGGCGACCTCGAAGTGGACCCAAAGCCTTGGAAAGTGCCCGGTTAGCGACTAGAACGCGAGGAACGTGAAATCACGAAGCGTCGAGGTACTAGCGGGGCAAAGAGTGCTCGTCACCGGTGGAGCCGGCTTCATCGGTTCACACATCGTCGAGCAGCTCGTGGAAGCCTCGGCAATCGTCCGAGTGCTCGATAACTTCGAGACCGGACGACCCGAGAATCTCTCGCATGTCGCTCGTCACGTGGAGATCGTGCAAGGCGACGTGAGACGCCTCGAAGACTGCATGCGCGCCGTCGAAGGAGTCTCGTTCATCTCTCATCAAGCGGCATACTGCTCTGCTCCTGGGTCGCTCGTCGAACCAGCCAAGTGCATCGACACCAACGTCACCGGACTTACCAATTTACTGGTCGCGGCACGCGAAGCCAAAGTACGTCGAGTCGTCTATGCGTCGTCGTCGAGCGTGTACGGCGATGGCGAAGACGCCGCGAGAATGGAACCCTCACGGGGGCTCCCGAGTTCGCCATATGCGCTCTCGAAGGCAATGGGTGAACAGGTTGCGGAGCTGTTCTCTCGCACCTACGGGATGACAATCGTTGGTCTCCGTTACTTCAACGTCTACGGTCCGCGGCAACACGGAGACTCGAGCTATGCTGCGGTCATTCCGCGCTTCTTCGGCGCGTGCGAAGGAGGGCCAGGCCCCGTCGTGCACGGCGACGGCGAGCAGACGCGCGACTTCGTGTACGTCGGAGACATCGCAGCCGCCAATGTCTTCGCCATGACGAACCCCAATCCCCTCCCCGATGTCATCAACGTCGGCACGGGTCGAGGGACGAAGGTCAACGAACTGGCTCGTCGGATCGCGCGAAATTTGTGACTATCGCGGGCCCATTCGTAACGAGCCCATCCGAGAGGGAGACGTGCGGTACTCCGTCGCGGACACGACTCGCCTCGCCGCGGCGCTTGGTTTCGTCCCTGGCACGACCATCGAAGCGGGTCTTTTGCTCGCGCGCGAGTTCTATCGTAATCCGACCCGAGCTTGACGTTCGAACTCGCGCTCGTCGTCGAGAGCACCCTCGTCGCACAAGCGAGCTCGTCATTCGCCGTCGAGGGCACCCTCGTCGCGCAAGCGAGCTCGCCATTCGTCGTCGAGAGCACCCTCGTCGCACAAGCGAGCTCGTCATTCGCCGTCGAGGGCACCCTCGTCGCACAAGCGAGCTCGTCATTCGTCGTCGAGGGCACCCTCGTCGCACAAGCGAGCTCGTCATTCGTCGTCGAGAGCACCCTCGTCGCACAAGCGAGCTCGTCATTCGCCGTCGAGGGCACCCTCGTCGCGCAAGCGAGCTCGCCATTCGTCGTCGAGAGCACCCTCGTCGTTGCGGACGAGGAATCCTCGACGTTGACACCATGCGCGTGTTCTGGCGGACTCAAAAGAACGCGGCTCATAGCCCCCTCGACGTCGTGGGGATCTCGATGGCTCGTGACACGCCTCCCTCGCGCTCGACCCTGGCGATGTGAACGCACGCGCACCGGCATGTGTCGCACATCGCCGGAAAACGTCCCGCGCGTTTCGTGCCCGTGTCCATACCTTTGCCACTCGTCACTCCGAGTCTCACAAGTTTCCGACCTAGGGAGGAAACCAATGAAACCGCGCATCTTCTGCGGGAATCGCGTTGCTGACTTCGCAGTCACCCTGCATGAATGAGTCATGAGTGACCGTACTTCGTCCATACCGCGAAGAGACTTCCTGACGCTCACCGCAGCAGGCCTTGGTGCTACCGTCCTCGGTTGTTCCAAGTCCGAAGAATCCAAACCACGAGGCAGCCAGGCACCCATGCCCTTGGGTAAGAGCGGTCCGGAAGTCACCGATTTGCGCTTCGGCATCATCGCACTCACGGATTGCTCACCAATCGTCATCGCTCACGAGAAGGGGTTCTTCAAGAAGTACGGAATCAATTCGACCATCGTCAAAGGCGCTAGTTGGGCGGCCATTCGCGACTCGCTCTCGAACGGCGACATCCAAGCGACGCACATGTTGCTCGGAATGCCCATCGCCTCGACGATGGGCCTCCTCGGCGCGCCCAAGAAGCCCATGGTCATTCCGTGGCTGCTCAACCGTAATGGTCAGGCCATCACCGTTCGGTCGGATCTGAAAGGCAAGGTCGGAGCCAATCCGAAGGCGTTCGGAAAGCTGGCGCTCGAAGCCAAACGAGCCGGCAAACCGATGACGTTTGCCATGACCTTTCCACCTGGCACACACGCGATGTGGATCCGTTACTACCTGGGCGCCGGAGGAGTAAATCCGGATCGAGACGCCGCCCTCGTGACGATTCCTCCGCCACAAATGGTCGCCAATATGAAAGTCGGGAAGATGGACGCATTTTGCGTGGGTGAACCCTGGAACGCACGCGCCATCGCCGACAACATCGGGTTCACGGCGATTACGACCCAAGAGATTTGGCCGGATCATCCGGAAAAGGTCTGCGCCTTCACGGCCGAGTTCGCCGCAAAGAATCCGAAGACGGTCAAGGCAGTGCTCAAAGCCCTCCACGAGGCCAGCGTGTGGTTGGATCACATGCCCAACCGGGTAGAGCAAGCCGAAATCGTATCTCGACCGACGTACATCAACTGTCAACCAGAGCTCATCTTGGGACGGCTCCAAGGGCATTACGACTATGGCGACGGCAGAAAGACCGAAGATCCGAAGTACATGATCTTCAGTAGTCGCAACTGCAACTACCCGCAATACAAGTACGCGATCTGGTGGCTCACGCAATTTCGACGCTGGGGCATGCTCGATTCCGCGCCGGCCTACGAAGAAGTCGCCCGCCAAGTCATGCGTCCCGATCTCTACGAGGAAGCCATGAAGGAACTCGGCGTGACCCATGGTGGCGCCAACGACTCAGCGGAAACCCTCTTCGACGGCAAGGTCTTCGACCCGAAGGCAGCCGAAGCATACGCCACCAGTTTCGATATTCACGGCCTCAAGTCTTGACCCGAGAGTTCACGTCAATCCCCGCAATTAGGAAGGTCCGAACGATGAAACACGCTCTAACTTGGACGAAAGCTTTGCTCCTTCCCCTCGTCGGGATTGCGCTCCTCGTGGCGCTATGGGCAATCGTAAGTGCCACTATCGTTCCGAGTCTCCCGTCACCTGCCAAGACCTGGGAGGTGAGCCGTCCGTACCTGATCTCGCCCTGGGAGAAGCGCGGCGAACTCGACCAGGGGATCTTGCGGTTTACTTGGTACTCCTTGGTGCGGGTTGCCAAAGGCTATGCCATCGCCTTGGCCATCGGAGTGCCGATTGGGCTGCTCTTGGGCTTGTCGAAGGGATTCACACAGGCTTTCGATCCGATCATTCAAATCCTCCGTCCCGTTTCACCCCTCGCGTGGCTCCCCTTGGGCTTCGTTCTCTTTCAGAAGCCCGATCCCGCCGGTACGTTCACCATCGCAATGTGCTCGATGTGGCCCACAGTGATGAACACGGCACTCGGCGTTCGTTCGGTCCCACAAGACTACCTCAATGTCGCCAAGGTTCTGCAACTCTCACCCCTCAAGACCCTCACCAAGGTCCTCGTCCCTGCCGCGCTGCCTTACATCTTCACTGGCTTTCGTCTGAGTCTCGGCATTGCGTGGCTCGTGATCGTAGCAGCCGAAATGCTCACCGGAGCGCCCGGAGTCGGTGGGTTCCTGTGGCAGGAATACAATGCACTAATCTACGAGCACATCATCCTTTGCATCATCTCCATTGGTTTGGTCGGCTTCCTACTCGACCGAGTGATGGGGCTCATCGAAGGACACTTCAAGACGGCCTGAGGAGAACGCCATGGCACTTGTCGAATTGCACGATGTCTGGGTCGAGTTCTCCACGGAAAACTCGAAACGCCTTGTCCTGAAGAATGTTCACTTGAGTATCGAGCAAGGAGAATTCATCGCCGTCGTCGGCTATTCGGGAGCAGGAAAGACGACGCTCATGTCGCTCATCGCCGGGTTGGTGAAGCCGACGCGCGGCAGCGTCGTGGTCGGTGGAGCCGAAGTTCGAGGCCCAGGTCGGAATAGCGGGGTCGTCTTTCAGAACTACTCGTTGCTGCCGTGGCTCACGGTGCATGAAAACGTAAGCCTCGCTGTCGAGCAGGTGCATCCCGAGTGGTCGCGAGCCAAACAACGACAAGAAGCGCTGAAGTACGTCGAGAAGGTCAATCTCGGACCTGCGCGAGACAAGTTTCCACGCCAGCTCTCGGGAGGAATGCGACAACGCGTCAGTGTGGCTCGCGCGCTCGCCATCGATCCCGAGGTACTTCTGCTCGACGAACCACTCGGCGCGCTGGACGCACTCACCCGTGCGATGCTGCAGGAGGAAATCGGAAGGATCTGCCAGGAGTCGAAGAAAACCGTGCTCCTCATCACCAACGACGTCGATGAAGGCGTTCTGCTCGCCAACCGAGTCATCCCACTGCTCGGTGGACCAGGAGCCACGCTTGGTGAAGCCGTTGACGTCAATCTGGCTCGCCCCCGTAATCGCAAAGCCCTCGATCACGATCCCAAGTTCACTCGCCTTCGCACCTCGGTGTACTCACAACTCCGTGCGGCAAAGCAGTTGGCCCAAACGAAAGGCGAAAACGCCGCAACGACCGTCAATCCAACCCTTGATTTGGCCGTGGAGGTCCGAGCATGAAGCCCCATGTCGAGATCTGGAATCTAGTCAAGTCCTTCACGTCACCCGACGGAGGTGTGCAAACCGTCGTCAAGGACTTCACGCTGAACCTGGCAAAAGGAGAGTTCGTCTCAATCATCGGACACTCTGGCTGCGGCAAATCCACCGTCCTACACATCCTAGCGGGGCTCTCGGAAGCAACCGAGGGCGTGGTCATCCTCGACGGCAAAGAAGTGAAAGGGCCGTCGACGGATCGCGGCGTGGTATTCCAAGCACCTTGTCTGCTCCATTGGCTGACGGCGGAACAGAACGTCAGCTTGGGACTAGAACAAGTCATGCCTTCCGCGAGTCGAAAGGAACGGAGCCACTTGGCTTGCGAGTTCCTGCGACGAGTCGGTCTGGGTGGCTACGAGGGCATGCGTCCCGCAGAGCTCTCGGCGGGAATGCGACAGCGAGTGGGCCTCGCGCGCGCCTTCGCGCTCTCGCCAAAGATGCTGCTCCTTGACGAGCCCTTTGGCATGTTGGATTCGCTCACGCGCTTCGATCTTCAAGACGTACTCGTCGAAGTCTGGTCGAAACAACGAATGACCGCCGTCATGGTCACGCACGACGTGGACGAAGCACTCTTCCTCTCCGATCGTGTCGTCATGATGACCTCTGGACCCAACGCCCACGTGGGCGAGATCGTGACGGTCCCCTTCGCGCGCCCGCGTCTGCGCGAGCAAGTCATCCAACATCCCGAGTACTTTCCGCTCCGTGAACGGCTCCTCGATTTCCTCGAATCACAATCGCACCCGCGAGCACCAACCGTCGTCGAGGCAACGGTGATTCCGAGTGGTGAACCGGTGCTCGGACCAGCCTGAGGTCGCGCTTCTGCTCGCTCGACGGCTGCGGCGTCGAGCGAGCTCGCTCACCGAACCGTCACTCGCCGCGCCTCGGTGCAGCTAGGTGCGGAGCTCATCGTCGGGGACGATGGTCGACGTCGGCTGCGACGTCGACCGAGCCCGCTCACTAGGCCGTCACTCGCCGCGGCTGGGAGTGGCGCTCGTCGTCGGGGACGATGGTCCCCCGCGGCGACGGCGCTTCGAGCGCAGGGAGGCTCGCGCTTCCGCCGAGACTCCATCTCGAGACTCGAGTCGAGCCTCGGCTCGATCGCCAGTCTCCACCTGACGTGCGTCGCGCCGGATCCCTTGAATGATGGTGGCGTCGACGAATAGCGCCGTTCGCTGGAATCGCCCGCCTCGTCCCGACTCCAGACGGGGAAGCAGAGCCACGAATCCGCCTCATCGCGTCCGCGATCCGTCGCGGCACATTGAGTCGATCGATGAGAGGCTCGAGGAACTCTCCCGCCATGCGCATTCAATCGCGAGCATTCTCGCAGAACTCGAGCATGGGCTCGAGCAATAGCGCGCTGCAGAGCACGAGGTCCGAGAGCGGTTCGCCGCGATCGCGAGTCATCTCGTCCACACGCCCGAGCATTCGCCAGACCAGGCCGCCATCCTCCGGTTGATCGGAGAGGAAGGTCGCGAGCTCCGGCAGCAAAACGTCGAGTACGCCGGTTTCCCACGCGAGATAAATGGAGCGATGCGCCGCACCGCCGCGGAGCAATCGAAGCAACTCTTCGAACAGCCGTGGCCGCGCCGCCATAGCCAAAGATCCTCGGCACTGGACGATGGCGTCGTACACGGACGGCGACATCCCACAATCTAGACGCGCCGCGAACTTGATCGCTCGGAGCATCCGGATCGGATCCTCTTGAAAGCGAATGACGGGATCACCAATCGTGTGAATGGTGCGCCGCTCGATGTCGGGCATACCCTCGACCCAGTCGAGGACTTGCTTGGCGTCCAGGTCATAGAAGAGCCCGTTTGCGGTGAAGTCGCGACGAAGAGCGTCCTCGTGCGCCTCACCGAATTCGTTGTCGTTGCGGATGAGGAGCTCCGCTCCCTCTCGCTCTTCTTCTTGCGGAGGCGCCCGCCGGAAGGTTGCCGTCTCGATGACCTTGCCGCCCCCGAAGAGAACGTGGACCAGGCGGAATCGACGGCCGATGATGCGCGAGTTGCGAAAGAGCCGTCGCACGTCGTCGGGCGACGCGTCCGTAGCCACGTCGAAGTCCTTCGGTCGACACCCGAGGAGAAGGTCACGGACACAGCCACCGACCAAGTACGCTTCGAACCCAGCTCGAGTCAGGCGTCTTACGACTCGAGCCGCATCGGAATCGATACGACCTTCGTCGAAAGACACGTCGTATCGCCGCGGTTCCGGTCGATTGCCGGAAGACTTCACCCCGGTGGACGCGATGCTCGATTCCTGCTCGCCAAACCGAGTGGGCTCGGTGACGTTGTCCGCCAGAGCGAGCCCGAGCTTTTGCAGATCCGCAGGCATGTCGCTGACCTCGAAGGACGGCAAATCGGAATCGATGGTCGGATCGAGCAGTGGGATCGGAGAATCCAAGTCCTCGTCCGCCGCAGGTTCGAAAGACGGTTGGGCATTTGCCGATCGCTCGGCTCGATGCTTTGGAGCTCGTTCGGAAGGTTGCGTCGAGACTTGCGCCGGATCCGGATCGAGCCCGACGTCTCGAGCAGCAGCCTCTTTGACGCGCTCGGAGCGCCTGCGGCGCGTGGGGCTTCTTTTTGGCCGAGCTGGTTCGATGCCTTCGTTCATGGTTTCCGGTGAGGGCGGCGCGACTGCGGGTTGCCGGCTTTTTTGTCGGGGAGGTGAAGAGAATCCCATCGGCAACGCTTTTGGAAAGGAAAAAGCCTGCCCACGAGGGGAGGTATCAGAGGAGGTTGGCTTAGCAGCGTATCCTTCTCCACACCAGCCCGGCCAACGGACCCGCGACGACAAACCAGCGGAATTCGGCTGGCGTCTTGCTCGGCTTTTCGGCAAAACTACGGGGAGTGCAGACATTTTGGCTCCGCTACCGAGGCACGCGATTTCCCATCCGACGCGGCGAGTACATCCTGGGTCGCAGCCCGTACTGCAGCATCGTCGTCAGTAACGCCCTCGCCTCGCGACAGCACTGCGCCGTCCGCCTGACCTCCGAAGGGCTCGTCATCGTGGACTTGAACAGCCGCAATGGCACTCTCGTCAATGGCAAGCGGCTCGAAGGCGAACGCCTCATCGTTCCCGGTGACGTCATCCGCATTGGCTCGGATTCCATCGAGGTTCTGATGGCAGAAAGCCCCGCGGAACGTAAGTCGGCGCGACGCGGCGAGCGACACGACACGTTGGATCGCCTGGAGCTCGAATCCGTCCCACCGAGTTCACCATCGAGTTCGGGCGGCATGGAAGAAGACTCGAGCACGTACACACACAACAGCACGATCGAACTCGTGGTCGAGTTGGTGCGTACGAGTGCAGTATTGTCCGATCGGCTCGAACGCGTCGCGACGATTCAGCGCTCCATCGACACGTTGGTCGAGGTTCGACTCCAGCGCGGACGCGCCTTCGACGCCGCCGACTCACGTAAGCTCATCGAGGCCGCACGCGAACTTGCGAGCTGGCACGGCGACGGCAAGCTCGCAGGCTGGCTTCGAGACATCGAGACCGCCCTCGGGGTGCCGCGTTGAGTACGCTACTCGTCACTTATGACGACGACGCTGGCGAGCTCCTGAGCGCTGCCCTGCGACGCGCCAAAGTCGAAGTCGCTTGGGTCGAGGATCTCGAGGAAGCGCAGGATCTGTTCGCGAAGCTCGAATCCGTTGGTCGTCGTCGTCGACACGGGCTTCGCGGGTTTCGCCGGCTTCGTCGAGCGCGTCCTCTCCGAACGCCCCTGGGCTAGAGTCTTCCTCTTGGAGGAGCCCGATGCACCGGTATACCGAACCGGTTTGCCGGTCCTACGCAAACCCTTCGACGTCGCCGAACTCGCGCCCCTCCTGACTCGCGAGGAAGAGGCCGGCAGGCTCGATCGGAATCGAAGGCGCCTCGAGCGACGAACCAATCAACTCGTCGAACGCGAGAAGGATCTCACGCGCGAGCTCGAGCATGCCGAACGGCTCGCCGCGATCGGGCGCATCGCAGCTAGCATGGCGCACGAGATCAACAACCCATTGGCGGTCGTTCAATCTTCGTCCATCTACATCCGCGAGGTCGCCGAGCGAGTAGGCCACCCGGAGTTGCTCGAGTGCGCCGCGGACATCGAGCTCGCAGTCGATCGGATCTCGACGTTCGTGCAACACATTTGTGGGTTTGCGCGACGCGAGCGACCCCAATTGTCCGACGTCGCGGTGACACAAGCCGTGGACATCGCGATGCGGCTCGTCGCGCCGCGCGCCAAGAGCCGCCACACGATCGTGGACATCGAACGCACCGTTTCGACGCCGGTTCCGCATGATCCACCACGGCTCGCCCAGGCGATCCTCAATCTCTTGTCGAATGCGGTAGATGCGGCAGCAACGGGTGGCAAGAAGGTCACCCTCTCCGTCGTGCAATCCGGTGAGAACCTCTCGATCACCGTCGACGACAGCGGGCCCGGGATCTCGGGAGACATCGTCGATCGCCTCTTCGAACCCTTCGCGACCACGAAGCCCCATGGTCAGGGTACTGGGCTCGGCTTGTCCATCACGCGACAAATCATGGACGACCACGGTGGCCGCGTCTCACTGCGTCCCCATCCGGACCACCCAGGCACACGGGCAGAACTCATCTTGCCCATCCTGAACACGAAGCGATTTCCGTTGCTCGTCATCGATCACGATGCTCTGGTCCAACGGGCATTGGTCAATGCGCTACGAGCGGACGGCTTCCCCGTCGAGGCACAGAGCGATCCCCACGAAGCAGCGATGCACGTCGTGACCCCGCCAGAGGTCGTGATCGTCGACACGCCGATGGCAGAAGACGAGGGGCGAGCGATTACGAGCAAGATGCGAGAGCTATTCCCCGAAGCACGACTGCTTGCCATCGTCGACACGCACAGTGCGTGCCCCGCCGAGGCAGATGCTCACCTCACGCGCCCGTGGGGCCGTCCCGAGCTGCTCACCGCCGTCCGTAAGCTTTGCCTCTCGGTTCGTCCCGTAGCCACGACGTAAAGGTCGCGAGAAGCCGCCGCCGACGCCCTGGCGCACGCGACGGCGCGTCACCGGGCGCGTCCGCGGCGCCAAACCAAAAGCGCGAGTGCCGGCGCGCCCACCAATGCCGTAATCACGCCAACGGAGAGCTCACGCCCTGGAACGACGAGCTTTCCCAGTGCGTCACAGAATACGAGCAAGCCTGCGCCCGCGACCAAAGAACCGGGAAGCACGATCCGCTGACTTGCACCGATGGCCAACCGAATGAGGTGCGGAACCACGAGCCCCACGAAAGCAATGGGGCCACACCAAGCCACCACGAGTCCAATCGCCGCGGCAACCAACGTGAGCACGCGGAACCGTACCTGGGCCACGGCAACGCCTCTCGTGTGCGCCAACTCGTCACCGAGCACGAGGCTCTGCAGCGCGCGCACGTGAAAGAGGATACCGAGCCACAACGGCACGAGCAGTGATCCGGCGAGGAGCACTCGATCGTAGCCGACTTGTGCCAGGCTACCGAGAGACCAACGCGCCGCAGCAACGAGGGCCCGCGCATCGGCGATGTCTTCGAGTCCGGTAGAGAGGGCCGTCGTCGCCAACGTCACCGCGATGCCGATGAGCAAGAGATCCTGCGTGCGCCGCGCCGGACCCAAAGCGAGCAATGCCACGACGAGGCTTGCGCCGAGCGCAAAGAGGAAGGAACAAATGACGATGAGCGAGAATCCGCCGAGGGACAGACTCGGGAACAACACCATCGCGAGGAGCGCGCCAAGGGTTGCTCCCGCGAGCGTTCCCGTCGTGCTTGGTGTAGAGAGCGGATTGGCGAAAACGGCCTGGGTCGCCGCACCCGAGAGCCCAAGGGTACCGCCAACGAGTAGTCCCGCGAGCAGTCGTGGAACACGGAGCTGAAACAGGACGAAGCTCGACGCCGACTCGGGAAGCCGCGGCACGGCGAGGGACAGAAGCGGCCCAACCAAAAGAAGCGCGAGCCCAAAACGGGCAATCCAAATCATGCGCTTCGAGGTCACCTGACGGCTCCCTTCGCCGCATCGAGCTCGGGCAAAATGAACCGGTGCCCGGCCGATTTCACGCACTGCATCGGAACTCGATAAAGCTCGGACAGTGCGGAAACCAGGGTCTCGTCCCCGTATCTAAGATCGAACGCGAGCTTTCCTTCGGTTAGACCGATGACGCGCACTCGTTCGGGCCAATGCAGATACCCGAGCAAGTTGATGTCGTGGGTCACGATGACCATCGTGCAGAGGTCCTGCTGCATCTCGCCGAGCAGCGCGTAGCTGCGAGCTTGACGCGCGGGGTCCAAGTGGTTCGCCGGTTCGTCCAAGAGTTGGATCTGAGCTGACTGAGCGAGCAACGCAGCCAGGGAGATCCGTTGACGTTCCCCACCGGACAAGGTCGGAATGAGCTGATGCGCGAGCTCTTCCGCGCCGACGCGCGTGAGAGCAGCGCGCGCGGCAGCTTCGCTCACACTCCGCGCCTCGTCGAATCGGTAGCGCCCCGCGGCGACGTATTCGAGAACGGAGATGGCTTCTTCGGCGTTCGAGTGTTGCGCGAGAAACGCCACGGCGTTGGCGCGCTCCTTTGCCGACAAGGACTCGAGTAGCCGACCGTCGAAGCGCACGGCGCCGCGACTGAGCTTCTGGAGACCAAGCACCGAACGGAGCAACGTGGTCTTCCCGGAGCCGTTCGGGCCAATGAGGGCAACCGTATCTCCGGAGTCGATGCGCAGACTGATGTCATCGAGAAGCGTTCGGCGCCCAACGGTAACCGTCACTCGATCGAGTTCGAGTGCCGTCATGGGGCCCTCGAGTTCGACGGAGAAACCCCATCCATCGGGGCTGCGAGCTTACGGATCTCGTCGCGAAGACGACCCACGAGATTGACGATGCGTGGCCCGGGAACTTCGGCCTCGGGCGCGCCTACCCAACCGAGACGGCCTTCGCGCACGGCGCGAAGGCCCGTGAGTTTACGAAAGTCCTCGAGGAGCGCTTCGTTACGCCGCTCACTCGGCTCGAGCAGAACGATGACGTCCGGATCGATGGCGAAGAGTCGCTCGAGCGGCAAACGCGGCGGACCTACGACGTCCTCTCGAACGGCGTTTCGCGCACCGGCAGCTTCGAGTACTCGGCCGTGAATCGAGTTTCGACGGACGTAGTATACGTCGCGTAATTGGCCTGGCACCTGCGCCAAAGCCACGAGTACGCGCGGCGCCGTGGGAGGAGGCTCGACCGAGAGCGCGGCTCGATAGCGAGCCACGAGGGTCTCGGCTTCAGCTTCTCGATGGATGCGTCTACCCAACGTGAGCGTCGACGACAGCACCTCTTCGTAGGTGAGCCAAGGCAAGTCGACCACGCCCCCGATACTTCGAAGATCGTCGAATCGAAATCCCTCGAATCGCTCCGTGAGGATGAGCGAGGGGTGGAGAGCGACGATGGCCTCGAGTCGAGGCGCAAACACGCTCCCCGCCCGCGGTAACGCGTCCACGACCTTCGGCTCGTGACAAAAGTCACTGACCCCCACCACGTCTTTGCCCGCCCCGAGAGCAAACAGGGTCTCGGTCAGTGCTGGACTGAGACTCACGATTCGCGTGCCCGTATCTCGCTTTTCTGACTTGTGCTCGCACGCGCCGAGGCAGACGAGGCCGAGACACGTCAGGGTGAGCAGCGCGAAGCTTCGCGCCATCGAGGACCACGCGAAAGGCCGAGTCATGACTGACTGGGTTCGGGCCTCACGCTTCGCCGAGGAGGAACGAGGCTTCCCGTGCCTTGTCGTCGATTGCGCTCGTAGATGAGACGGAGGCCCTCGAGCGTCAAATCGGGACGAAATCTCGCGAATCGAACGCGCATGTTTGGCCACGACCGTGGCAAGGCCTCCGGTCGCGATGACATACGACTCGACGGCAAGCTCCGTATTGAGCTTTTCCACCAACCCGTCCACCAGGGAAGCGTATCCGAAAATCATCCCCGACTGCAGAGAATGGGTCGTGTTGCGTCCGAGGACGCGCGGTGGTTCGGCAACCTCGATACGCGTGAGTTTGGCTGCGCGCGCGAGCAACCCGTCGAGGCTCACGAGGATCCCCGGAACGATGACGCCACCCATGTACTCACCGGCAGACGAGACGCAATCGAAGGTCGTCGCGGTACCGAAGTCGACACAGATCAGCGGACCTTTGACGCGCTCGTAAGCCGCAACCGCGTTGACGATTCGATCGGCTCCGACTTCCTTTGGGTTCTCGTAAAGGATGGACATCCCCGTCTTCAGTCCGGGGCCGACGATGAGGGGCTCACGTGCGAACGTGGTTCGCAGCGCCGCTGCCATCGTTTCGGTCAGCGGAGGAACGACACTCGCGATGATGGCGCCCTCGATGGCTTTTACATCGATCTGCCGCTGCTGCGCGAGCTGGTGAAGCATCACGCCGTACTCGTCTGCCGTACGCGTCCGCACGGACGAGATTCGAAAATTGTGAAGCAGAGACGTGCCTTCGTAGAGGCCGAAGCACACGTTGGTGTTTCCGATGTCGACGACGAGGAGCATGACTAAGCGTCCTATTACCGTGGCTTAGGGAGAAAGCTCGACTTTTTGCACGATGTCTCCCACCGTGAGCCGGTCCCAACCCGCGCCGGCCCGACCGACCCGCGTGTAATCTTGCCCCAATTGCGGGTACGGACCGAGTGTCACGAAGAATTGGCTCGAACCGCTGTCCGAACCCGAGAGCGCCATTCCCACGTCGAAGGGCGCGAATGCAACGGGGGCGAGTTCGCAAGGAATGGGCGCCTTACCCGCGCCCCCATATCCGTCCGAACCGCGATCGCCGAGCTGCACGACGAAGCCCGGGATCACGCGATGCACCTCGATTCCATCGTAGAATCCGGCTTTTGCCAAACCGACGATCCTATCCACGGCGAAGGGCGCGAGCGCCGGATCGAGACGCAACTCGAGCTGCGAGGCCTCCGTCCGAAAGACGAGCGTAATCTCGTCTCGTGGCAGCGTAAAGGCTGAAGGTAGCGATCTCTTTTGTGTCGGTACGGCGCAAGAACGTTTGGGTTCGCCCAACCGATGCAGCGCATCTTCGGCGTGTTGTCGCAGTGGCGGCGTGATCGAGCCGCATGCAACCTCGAGCTGCGGCTTGGCGCTCAATACGGAAAGGGCAGATGCGGCGTCGATGAGACGGGTGCGAACTTCGATTGCATCCTCTGGCATGGATCGAGCGATCGCCGTGCTCACTGCATCGAGAACCTCCGGCAGCACACGTTCACCCCTGAGCGCAAGCTCGGGTTGCTTCGTCAAGATTTCCGCAGTCGTCGCGACGACGCCGAGCGAAGCGTCGGACAAGAGCAGAGCGAGTCGCTGTCCGCGATCTCGAATCTCGTCGTGAGTCGCGAGCAGCCGAAGCGCTTCGAGACGCACGAGCGGATCTGCGTCCTCGAGCAAACGTTCGAATCGAAGAAACGTCTTGCCGCGCAGCCGCCCTGCATCGAGGACGCGAATGGTTGCGAGCTTGCCTTCGCGTGAGCCGTCGACCTCCGCGCAACCATCGAGAAGCGGGTGACTTGCATCATCGAATGCCACGAGCGACGCAGCTCGACAGCGCAGGCGATCCAGACGCAGGCGCTTGGCGCGGGGATCCCCCGCTTGACTCGACACCTCCGCGAGCTTGACGAGCACCCCCTTGCCGCCGCCATCCACACGACGGAGCTGAGTGAGCAGTTCGATGAGCACCGACGAGTCTGCCCCGAGCAACCACGCTGCATTCGAGGATGATTCGGGACGCGCAACGCGGGGTAGCAGTTGCCGTAGACTCATCTGCCCCACGTCGCCCAACTTGCCGAGCACGCGTAACGCCTCTGCGCGCTCCGCCGGATGATATTGGGCATCGTCCTTGACGATTCGTTCGAGCGTCGGCACTCCAGCTTGGCCGGCGAGCGAGAGCGCTCGAATGACGAACCGACGTTCCTCGCCGGAGGACTCTAGCAGTCGAGGAGCGAGCGACAGCAGTCGAGCCGAAACGGTGGAGTCTACGGAGTCGAGACGAGTGAGCGGAAGCGCCGCAACGGCGAAAGCGCGGTTGCGATCCGCGGCATCCAGCAAGGCGACGATCGTCGGATCTTCGAGGCGCTTGCGCTGCGACGCCAACGCAACCAAACCGAGAACCGCGTGACGCCCTACGTCCGGACTCACTTGAAGCCACGAGCGCAACGTCGCTTCCGCTTCGTCGGTCGCGCAACGACCGAGGGCCGTCGCGATGGCGTACAGGGGATCGAGCGGGCCTTGAACGGCCCCGACGGCGCGATCGAGAGTGAGCGTCGCGGCTCGTGTCGCGAGGGCGAGACTCGTTTCGCGCGCATGCTTCTCGGTACAAAGCCGACCCAAGCCGAAGGCGGCCCAAGCAACGACCTCGGAGTCGTCGTCGTGAAGCGCCTGCTCGATCAGTTCACGACCGGTCTCGCTCGCCGTTCGCGCCAATGCCCGAACTGCGTATCGGCGATGCACCGGATTACGATGGGTAACGTCGACGAGCGAGAGCGTCGCGACGTTCCGCGAGTATTCAGCCGCCAAGAGCTCCTTGACCTTGGCTTCTGGGATCCCCTTCGGGGCCGGTAAGGGTGCGTCCGACGTCCCGCGGCCGCACGAGATCAGCATCGCGAATCGCGACACCAAGGAGTTCCAGTCGTTTCACGCGGTCCTAGGTAGCACGAGCGAGCCGTGGCCTTGGCGTGTGCCCGAAGTTCCGAAACGGGCTACCCACGAGCCACGCCTTCCTTGCCTGGTTGTTTGGCCGAGAAGTCTGCAGCCAGGAACACGCGACGCCCGAGCCTGAGTGACCGCACCGATGCTCGAGCGTCGCGAACACACCGTCCGAATCCGGTCAGCTTACTTCTCGTAAACTTGGACGGCCACGAGCCCCTGTCCCTGGGGTACGTCGATGACGAGATTCATGGGCGCCGAGAAGAGCAGCTGCTTGTAGCAATTCGGGTTGGCCCCGAGCGTCGCCTGAGGACCCGTCGAGTTGTCGACGGCAATGGCCGTCGCGAGCGGCAGATTGGGCACCAAGCTGAGATTGACCTCACCCACGCCGGGCCCACCTGCTGCCACGACGGAGTAGCACTTGTTGAGCGTCAGCTGGATCTGCTTGGTGAGCTTGCTACCCGGTGCCGGAAAGTTCGCGACGATCAGGTTCCCCATCGCCTTCGCACCCGGAGGGGATTTGGCTGCTCGCCAGCTGCTTGAGCACCGGTTGTACGGGTGCAGCCATCGAAGCGTCCACATTCCTGAACCGCAGCCGGTTGTGCCGTTGGTTGCGTCTGGGGTTGGGTCTGCGGCTGCGTCTGGGGCTGAGTCTGCTGCGTCTGACCAGGCTGAGTGTACCCAGGCTGTTGCTGAGTCTGACCAGGCTGGGTGTATCCGGGCTGAGTGGTGCCCGGTTGCGTGTAGCCCCCGGTTGGGTTTGGCCGGGCTGCTGCGTGTACATCGGATAGGCAGCGTTGCTCGACTGATCATTGCTTCCGCCACAAGCGACAAGCAACGCAGCCCCCAGGACCGTGGCACCAAGACAACTTACGCGACCGTGCATGGCATAGCTCCCGTTCATACTGATTCTCGTGCCGGATGCGCGCCTTGAGTTCGAGTCGAGGCTAACGTACTCTTTCGTCCCCAAAAGGTCTAGAACGCCGACCGCAGCCGTGGAGAGACCGACTTGGCCCGTAGTCCTGAGCTCCGGTTCCGACGAAGTCACGGGCGATCGACAACAAAAAACGGCGTCGTATCGCAGTCCTCGGTGGTCGGCGGGCCCCGCGGCGCGGCAACTCCCCCGCAAGAATGACATCCAGCTGAAGCGTCGGCGGTGGTCGCCCAGCCTGCCGTGCTCACGCCGCGCACGTGCGTCGATGCCGACGCGACGGGGGAGCGAAGCGCAACGCGAGCCCGCACCACCGCACGCGTGCTCCGGCAACTCAGCTCGTTACGCGCTCGTAATTGATCGTGAGACGGCCAGTTCCAACGCGGAACTCCCGACGCGTATCACGACGCTCGATCACCTGTCGTGGATCGCGCAATCCGAGCCCCTCGAACTCACGCCGAAGCCGAAAGATGTCGAGATTGATCTTGTTGATCCCGACGGCGGTAAAACGAATGGCTTCGTCCAACGTCATGTACCCGGCCTCTTCCTCGGACACCCCTTGACGCTGGGCCTCGATGCGCGCTTCGGCGAGAAGCAACAGCAGCTCGTGGTGCGCGCGATTGGGGAGGTGGAAAGCGCGCCCATCCACGGTTGCAGTCACCGAAATGGCCTCGCGATCGGCGGAACTTTCAATTCAGGACGAGATCCTCGGCGTCGACGAGAGGCTGCTCTCGTTGTGTGCCCGTTTCCGCGATGTCATCCGTGACCGGAGGTAACTCGACGAGCCATCGCTCCTGTCCGAACTGAATGACTTCCTGATCGGTGAGCATCCGCACCTGGCTGCCCTCTTCGACGGACCATCCTCGAACGCCCAAGCAAACCGTCAACAGGGGTTCGTCGTCCGATGGCAGTCCGACGAGCGTGTTCGCGGGACAAATCACGCGCTGATCGCGAAGCGAACGGAGCCTGAAGCGCGGAGGGTCGACGTTATCTACCCGATATGACAGCGAAGAATGGCCAAACGCGAGCCGCTGTCCGGGAACCAAAGGAATGCGGTCCTCCGAGCCCAGACGCTTTCCGTCGACCCAGGTTCCATTCGTGCTGTTCAGGTCCCGGAGCCACCAGCCTTCACGGATCCAACCAATGCGCGCGTGGTCCCAGGAAACGCGTTTGTCCACGAGCCGCACCCGACAATGGGGCGCACGGCCAATCAAACATTGTGAGCCAAGCGTGACGCGCCGGCCCTCGGGATCTTCCAGTACAGCCATGAACGAACCACGTCGTATTACACGACCGCTGCTCGATTGTCACTGAATCCAGCAGACAATTGTCTCCCTGCCCCCGTAGGACGTGCACATCGGGATCCCCAGCCGAGGGAGGCTCAGCGAGAAGTCTCCGCAATAACAGGCGCGCAGCACCGTAACGGCACCGGGCCTGGGTCGGAGTACGTAGGGAAAAGTAGACTTACAGTCGAGAAAAAGACGTGTCTCCTTGCCCTGATTGGCGATGACTCCCGTGAAATCACGCCGAAGCTGTTCGCTCGTGACGTCTTCGCGACCGTCTTCGTCTGATTGGCGATGATTCCCGTGAAATCACGCCGAAGGAGCGCTTGCGGCAACGAACCTCGGATTCACGGGAGTGTCACCGAGCCGGCAATGGGACGCCACGTCCGACGCGCAGGCTGGGAGCATGGAAAATACCAGAATGACAATCCGACTATCGAACGAACCACGCGCGGTAGAGCTCGAAATCGCATCCCCCCTCGGGACGCACCTGCGCGGACCACTCGACGAAGCACTCACTGACGCGCGCACGCGCGCTCTCGGAACCGTCAGTTACGCGACGTCGAGTCACCACGTGCTTCGCACCAAGCTCGTCGGGATGGACGGCGCTGCGCTCGACGACACGAGCATCGGACGCGTACTCGAAGCGCTGCGAGCGCGTCTCATTACACCGTCGTATCCACGAGTCGCTGGGGGGCATCGCGCGCTCGACGAATTTTCGCGGGACGGCGCCCCACACGCGAGATCGGGCTCACATTGTGACCGCGCCGCGTGACCTTTGGTGCGACGTACCCGAACACAATCGAGCTCTCGATTCGAAAGAACACACGATGGCGCAACGCCATCGATGACGGGCAGAGAAACCGCGTAGCCCGCATCGTGGGTGGCGCATCGTGCTGCAAGGGCAGACGGGAAAGCTCGCCGCTCGCAGCGTTCAGTTGCATCGCGTAGCAGGGAATAGGCCTATCACGCCGCGCCCGTATTCGGCAGTGGGGTCGGTTCGCCAGGTTCTACGCCGTCGAGCTCACGACGTTTCCAGAGTTTGTAAATCGCGGGATACACGACCAGCTCGAGGACGAAGGACGTCACGAGTCCACCGATCATGGGTGCCGCGATTCGCTTCATGACGTCGGCGCCGGCAGAGGTCGACCACATGATGGGAAGCAGGCCCATGAACGCGGCCGCGACGGTCATCATCTTCGGGCGCGCACGCTTGACCGCACCATGAATGATAGCCTCGTCGAGCTCGTGCTCGTTGCGAAGTCGCCCCTCGCGTTTGGCTTCGTCGTGTGCGAGAATCGAGGAACAACAGCATGAAGACGCCGGTCTCTGCGTCGAGACCGAGGAGCGCGATCATCCCGACCCACGCCGCGATGGAGACGTTGTATCCGAGCACATGGAAGAGCAAAATCGCTCCCACCGCGGAGAATGGTACAGCAAGCATCACGATGCTCGACTTGAAGACGGAACGGGTATTCATGTACAAGAGCACGAAGATGAGTAGGATTCGTAATGGGAATGACGAGCTTGAGCGTCTCCTTCACTCGCTGCATGTTCTCGTATTGCCCACTGAAGCTCAGTGAATAGCCCGGCTTGAGCTTCACGTGATTGTCGATGATCTTTCTGGCGTCATCGACGTATCCACCAATATCGCGACCACTGACGTCCACGTAGACGTAACCCGCCAGAAATCCGTTCTCGTCTCGGAGCATCGAGGGCCCCTGAGTCAGGCGAATGTCCGCAACTTGCTCGAGAGGAACCTGGAACCCCGCCTTCGTCGTGACTAGAACTCGACGCAAGCGATTGAGATCGTCCCGCAACTCCCGCGGATAGCGCACGTTGACCGGATAGCGCTGTCGCCCTTCGATCGTGGTGGTCACGTTCTCGCCGCCGATGGCGGTCATGAGCACGGATTGCACCTCCGCAATGGTCAAACCATAACGGGCAAGCTTCTCGCGACGGGGTTCGAAGTCGACGAAGTACCCCCCTGCCGTGCGCTCGGCGAAGACACTCCGGGTCCCGGGCACCTGACGAAGCAGCCCCTCGATTTGCTCGCCTATCCGCTCGATTTCGGCCGTATCGGCACCAAACACCTTGATGCCGATCGGCGTCCGTACACCCGTCGAGAGCATGTCGATGCGCGCCTTGATCGGCATCGTCCACGCGTTGGTCACCCCGGGGATGCGCAGCTTTCGATCCATTTCGTCCACGAGTTCGTCCCATGAGATTCGATCGGGCCAAAACGGACGAAAGACGGCCTTGGACCACTCGGGCCAACTCTCGTAAAACTGAGACTTCTTTCGCCACGCGCTCTCGGGTTTGAGTAAGACCGTGGTCTCCATCATGGAGAACGGCGCAGGATCGGTAGACGTGTCGGCGCGACCTGCTTTGCCAAACACCCGCTCGACCTCGGGAATGGAACTTGAGGACTCGATCCTGCGTCTCGAGGAGCTCTTGCGCCGCTGCCACGGAGATACCGGGCATGGTCGTCGGCATGTAGAGAACGGTGCCTTCGTTCAGCGGCGGCATGAACTCCCGCCCCAACTTGAGATACAACGGTACGCTGAGCGCGACAATCGCAACCGAGGCGAGAACGACGAGCTTCGGAAACCGAAGCACTGCTCGACAAACGGGCTCGTAGACGCGAAAGATGGCGCGACTGATTGGATGTCGCTCTTCGGCGTAGTACGTACCGACGAACAACTTCGAAGCTATCCAGGCAAGGAAGCGTGGACGAAACGTGAATGGGTCTACTCGGGCGAAGAGCATGCGCAACGCCGGATCGAGAGTCACGGCGAGGAGCGCTGCGAGCGCCATCGCCAATGTCTTGGAGATGGCGAGGGGTTTGAACAGCCGCCCCTCTTGTTCGACCAACGCGAAGATGGGTAAAAACGCGACGGCAATCACGAGCAGCGAAAAGAAGACCGAAGGACCTACCTCCTTCAGCGCTTCGAGTCGCACCACGTGAAAATCCCCTTTACGTCCTTCCTTCTGCCAGAGGTGAATCTTGTTGTAGGCGTTTTCGACCTCGACGATCGCACCGTCCACGAGGACGCCGATCGAAATGGCGATCCCGGCGATCGACATGATGTTGACCGTGACGCCGAGCGCACTCAAGGGAATGAACGCCAACAATACAGAGAGGGGGATGGTGAGGATGGGAACGATCGCGGAGGGGACGTGCCAGAGGAACACGAGGATCACCAAAGAGACGATGAGCATCTCGATGACGAGTTCGTGTTTGAGAGTCGCGATCGCTCGTTCGATGAGGCCCGAGCGGTCGTAGGTGGGAACGATCTCGACGCCAGCCGGTAGTCCCGGGCGGATTTCTTCGAGCTTCGCCTTGACGCGTTCAATCACGTTCAAGGCGTTTTCTCCGTGGCGCATGACTACGATTCCGCCAACGGCGTCCCCTTTGCCGTCGAGAATCCGGAAATCCCTCGCCGTAACTCGGGACCGAGCTCGATGCGCGCCACGTCCCGGAGAAGCACGGGTACGCCACGTTCGGAAACCTTGACGACGATCTGTTCGAAGTCACTCAGCGACTTGGCGTAGCCACCGCCACGAACCATGTACTCTGTACCGCTCCACTCGAGCAGTCGTCCGCCAACCTCGTCATTCGACTTGCGAACCGCCTCGACAACTTCGTCGAGAGGGATGGCAAGCGCAGAGAGTTTGTTCGGATCCACCGTAATTTGGTACTGCTTGACGAAGCCGCCAATCGAGGCGACTTCAGCGACGCCTGGCACGGACTGCAACGCATAGCGCAAGGTCCAGTCCTGGTAAGATCGCAACTCGTCGGCACTATGCGTCTTCGAATGGTCGACCAACGAGTACTGGTAGACCCAGCCGACTCCAGTGGCATCGGGCCCCAACTCCGTTTGCACCCCCGCGGGCAATCGGGATTGGATCTTCGACAGGTACTCGATCACTCGCGAACGCGCCCAGTAGATGTCGGTCCCGTCTTCGAACACCACGTACACGTAGCTGAATCCGAAGTCGGAGAATCCGCGGATGGCCCGCACTTTGGGCGCACCCAAAAGCGCCGTAACGATGGGATAGGTGACCTGATCCTCGATGACGTCCGGAGAGCGATCCCATTTGGAATAGACAATCACTTGGGTGTCGGACAAATCCGGCAGTGCGTCGAGTCGGACCGACTTGAGCGTCACGGCAGCGAAGACCGCCACAATCGCTATCCCGAGGAGCATCAGGTACCGGTTTTTCGCCGAGAACTCGATCAATTTGGCGATCATGGCGCGTGTCCCGTATGTGTCGCTGCCGAGGAGCCCGAAGGTATGGGCTGCGTCGACGAGGAAGGCGGCATCGCCGTCGCGGCCCGCAACCGCGACTCCGAGTCGAGCAGAAAGTTGGCCTTGATGGCGACCCGTTCGCCTGGTGCGACACCGCTCAGGATTTGAGCTCGCCCTTCGGCTCTTACTCCAACTTTGACCAGTCGAGGAACGAAGTGCCCTTCGCTTGGGCTGACGAACACGACCTGCCTCACGCCAGTATCCATCACGGCAGAATCCGGCACGATCGCGCCTTCGCCAGTTTCGACGGGGATCTCCACATTCGCGAAACTCTCGAGCTTGAGCGAAAGATTGGGATTCGGGAATTCGAATCGAACCCGAAGCGTGCGCGTTTCGGCATTGACGTAAGGATAGACGTACTTGATCTTTCCCGTCATGACTTGGGACGGATCACCGACCAAGGAGACTCGCCCTTCGATCCCAACTTTCACGGCCGAAGCTTCGCTTTCGTAGAGGTCTGCCTCGATCCAGACCCGCGAAAGGTCGGTCACCGTGAACAGCTCGGTACCCGGCTCGACCTGCTGACCTTCGAAGACGTTCTTGCTCATCACCACTCCGCCAACCGGAGCCGCTATCGTGACGGTTCGGCTAGGTTCGCCCCCTTGGTCGAGCTGCGCAATCAGACTCTTCGGCACGTCCAGTAGCTCCAAGCGCCGTCGTGACGCAGCGAGCAAATCCACCGCCCCGTCTCGAACGAGTGTGGAGTCGGAACGTTGCATCGTGCTCGATGCTTGCTTGGCCTGGAGGTACTCGTGCTGTGCCGCGAGGAGCTCTTGAGAATAGATGCTGAGGATCGGTCGCCCGCGCGCAACGGACTCCCCCGTGAAATTGACGTAGAGCTTTTCGACCCACCCCGAGATCTTGGTGTGCACGTGCCGAATTCGAGTCTCGTCGGCGCGCACAATCCCCGACGCACGCAGCGTCCGAGCGATACGCCCTTTCACGGCAACGTCGGTTCGAACCCCAGCGAGCCTCATTCCCTCCTCGGAGACGTCGATGGGAGCAAGACCTGGAACGTCGTTCGTATCGGAACTACCCTTCCCCTCGGCCTTGGAATCGGCCATCACCTTCGGCTTGGGCTCGAGCGCCATGCGGCACTTGGGGCAGCGCCCCGGTCGATCCGACACGATCTCCGGGATCCATGGGGCATGTCCAGATGACGTCACCCGACGCAGATGCCGCTTGCGCGGGATGCTCGTGTTCATGCGATCGCTCGACGTCGGGAGTCGCGGCCGCGGATTTCCCAGCTTGCCCGGAAGCGGATTTCTCCTCGATGGGAACGAGACGCATGCCACAGATGGGACAGTCTCCTGGATGGTCGGAAACGTACGTCGGATGCATTGGGCAGTGATATCGGGTCGCCGACTCGGAATGCTTCGAGCAGGCTATCGGAGCCAGTGTGGGTGCGGCGAAGGCGAGCGCCACATAGAACGCAAGCCGACGAAAGGGTCTGGGCAGTTTCATATTCGACTCCAAGTGACAGGAGAGGCTTCGGCAGTGGGTCCCAGCTTCAACGATGGTGTTCGACGAGGTACCTCAACTCGGCCCAACTCATCAGACGATCCGCCTCTCGGCGCGCAAGGCCGACCTTTGCGTCCAGCCAAACGCGGAAATGCTTCGATGACGGAGCCGAAGTCGGCCTGCCCCGTAAAATAGGACGTGCGCGACGACGCGAGAGCGAGTTCGGCACTCGGCAGGATGGTGGTCTTATACCTTTCGATCTGCGTGGTGTCACAACGGAGTCGCGCAGCAAGCTCGGTTGCCTCCGCACGAATTCGAAGCTCCGCATCGCGATACTCGTGCTCCGCAGCTTCGACCTCGTGTTGGGCCGAAGAGATCATCGGGTCTTGCTTGCTGGCTCGATAGAGCGGAAGCTCCATGGCAAATCTCAGGGTTACGACGGGCTCACCACTCGTGGTCGCGCCGCCGGAAACCCCGACCAAGAAGTTTGGCCGAGTTTCGGCCTCTGCGCTCAGCTTGCGACGCGTCGCGGCGTCGATCATCGCCCGCTGCACGCGAAGTTCCGATGCATTGGTGACGGGCTCCGCCGGCCCGTTCGGAGACGGATCAGGCAGCGCTGGCAGCGCATCGAGAACTGGAATCGATGATTGTTCCGGTCGAGCCAGGAGGCGATTCAGGCGGATGGCGAGGATCTCTCGATTGGCACGGACGTCTTCGGATTGTTCTTCGAGACGATTGCGCTCGAGTTCGACTCGAGCCAGCGTCCCTTGATTGGCCCTGCCACTCACGAGCTGCCCGGAAACGGCGCTGGCCAACACTTCCACGGATTGACGCGCCACTTCGAGCGCTCGCTGTTCGAGGTCAGCGGCGTAAATTTCGAGCAAATAGGGTTCGGACTTCGCGGGCGATGCTCTGCTCCGTGGCGTGCAGCATCGCTTTGCGCAAGGATGCTTCGGACGCGGCGGCATCGCGACGAGACTGACGCTTGCCGATCCCGGGAAAGACTTGTGAGAACTCCCCTTGAACCATGCTCATCGGTCCCATCGGTGCCCAAGGCGCGCCCACGCTTTGATACATCACACCCACCATGGGATCGGGCAATGCACCTGCGGGTGAGATTTGCTCCTTGGCTGACTCGTACTTTGCACGCTGCGCTGCCAAGGCGGGCGCGCGTTGCACGGCCAACGCGACGTATTCGTCGAGCAGTGCTGCCGCATCGACGGCAGTGCTCGAGTGATTGGCGGCCTTCGTCTCTTGCGCCCAAAGATTCGGACTCGTCAATGACACGGCGACCGTGCAGATCCCACTGGACAACAACCGCTTCAAAAAGACGATAGACCGATCTCCGAACCCACGCGAGCAGGATTGGGGACCACGGACGACCGCGAATGGAGCTGGCAATGACACGGAAACAACCTCGTCGTCACGATTGGTGTGACGACGGCGCATTCAGCAACTTCCGTGCCGGTGGCCAGCAGCGAGCCAACTGCCCATAAATCCGCGAATTCTCCGCCAAACGGCGCGCCCCACCTCCCCCCATGGAGAATAGTATCCAACGTTCGCGACAATTCTCGATCGGCTCAATCGAGCATTACGTTTCAACGTCAACGTATCGCCGCACTCGACGACCGCCGTATCGCCGCACTCGACGACCGCCGCTTGCTCGGAGCGACGACCGCCGCTTGCTCGGAGCGACGACCGCCGCTTGCTCGGAGCGACGACCGCCGCTTGCTCGGAGCGACGACCGCCGCTTGCTCGGAGCGACGAGCGCGTCGAGACTGACACACCGCCGTCCCGCGCCACGTAAATTACTTGGCTCGATTCAGATAACGCCAACCTGGAACCTTGCCAGATTTACCCGCTGGCGGTTCGACGGACAGAATGTAATCGACTCGTCGATTGCGAGGCTCATCGACTTCGTCCTTGGTTTCGACGAGAAGTGCAGATTCACCAAACCCCTCGAAAGCGACGGGAATGGTGAGACCGTTCTTGAGGAACCAAGCCGCGATCGCATTTGCCCGTCGACGCGAGAGCTCCAAGTTGTAGTTGGGTGAGCCAACCGTGTCCGTGTGCCCAGCAATGAACAGCTGAATTCGACCGAGTTCGCGGTACCGCTCCAATGCTTCGTTGATTCGATTCAGGCTATCTTGCAGTTTCGGCACTTCGGATTTCTCGATGGTCGCCTTGTCGGTCTCGAAGTGCACTTCTTCGTGAGGGATCTTCACGTTCCACGGGATGATTGCGACCCCCACCCAATTGTCCTCGGTGTCGTAACCGTAAAGCTCGATGCGAGCGACTTCGGTGTCGTCACGAGGTGACCAACGCACGACGATGGGATCACCGACCACCGCGTTGTCACTAGGTCGAATCGTGTCTTCGGCCAGGATCTCCTTGGCCTCGCTATAAACCTTGACTTCGATCCGCGACACTGGCCGGTTCATCACGACTTCCAAGCGATGTCCGGCGAGATCGATCTTGGTGCGATCGACCTCGATCGTGAGCTTGCCCCCAAAGCGCTCCGTCGTTGGCTCCGACTTGCGATCGTCGAGGGGCAATGCTCCATTGGGTGCCGTGTACGCGGGTGTCGCCGAGACGATGAGGACGCCGAGCGTAAGAACGCCGAACAGGTTCCTGACGAGATTGGGCTTCATGGGATGACTCGCCTGTGGTGATCGGAGGTGACGGCGCTAGGGTACGACAGGGTGGGCCCAAATGGTATCGGGCCCTTGGAAAGCGCCGAGTCGCCCGCTGTTCGACCGTGCAGCCCGCCCGCTTGCCCTTTCCGAACCGGGCGGGATGCGGTGTGATAGCATCATCGGTCGTGAGTCGGATTGCCAAGACTGCCCGCTTACTGGCTGCGTTCGTAGCGGTCACGAGTTGCGTGCCCAAGGAGGCACCCGACGGTTCGACAGTGGAAAGCGACGCCTTCCTCGATCAGCCGCCGAAGCCTTCCAAATGGCGGCCAAGGCCGAATGTTCGCCCCGCGTTTCAACTGGACACACGTGTCACTCAGGAAGGCGGCACAGAAGTGTCGAGTGACAATCCTGCCCTGGCGACGATATTCACCGACAGCTTCAACCGCGACGAACTCGGCCCCGAGTACGCGAAAACGAGCGACCGTTGGATGCTCAAGGCTGGAAGGCTTTGCGCCCAGGGCGCCCGAAACCACCCAGTCTGGCTCAAACGTAGATTACCACTCAATGCACGAATCGCTTTCACCGCACGAAGCCATGGTGCGGACGGGGACCTCAAAGTGGAAGCCTGGGGCAGCGGTCGCTCCCACGCCAAGGGGCTGTCGTACGTCGATGCGACTTCTTACCTGTTCGTGTTCGGTGGTTGGAAGAATCGCCTCCACGTGCTGGCCCGCTTGAACGAGCACGGAACCGATCGACGAGAGGTCGCCTTGGAGCCGGATAGCCAGGAGCCCCGTCGAGCACCGGTCGAACCCAATCGAGACTACCGTTTCGTCATCGAACGCAATAATGGACGAACCGTCACCTGGACGGTCGACGACGAACCCATTCTAAGCTTCGAGGACGGCGTACCCCTCGCGGGGCCGACGCACGATCATTTTGGATTCAATGACTGGAACGTCGAGGTCTGCTTCGACGATCTCGTAGTGACCCCACTCCCCGAGTAACCCCTTGGACGCAACCGAGCTCGACACTGCCATCGAAGAACTCGAGACTCGGGTGGAGCGTCTTCGTGCACTGTACGAGCAGTTTTTCATGGGGATCGAGAAGATCCCTCCGCAGGTGGTGCAAAAGGACGTCGATCGACGTCTTTACGTACTGCGACGAGAGCAGATCCGCAACACGGCGCGACGCTTCAAACTGCAAACGATCATCCAACGCTACAATACGTTCCAACAGTATTGGATGCGGATCATGCGTGAGATCGAGAACGGCACCTACCGACGCCACGTCTTGCGCGCGGAACGCACGGTAGGCGTGGCCAATCTTCTAACGGCCGCCGAACGAAAGCGCCTCGGACTCGCAGAAACCACATCCGGTTCCAATGCTCCACCACCGAATCCGTCGGAAGCCGAGGAACGGACTTCAGACGCCCCAACGGCAGCTTCGCAGCAAGAGCCCAATCGCCCCAACGTAGCTGCGGCTTCCGAAGATGGGGGGCGAGCATCGCGAGTTCGCCAGGAAACCGAGCAGGATCTCGGACGATATCTGGACGACGATTTCGACGAACTCGCAAAGCTCTCCAAGTTCGATTTGGGAACTGAGCTCGACGACCCGCTGTTGTCGAGCCTGCCGCCACCACCCTCTACGCCCAAACGGCAAACCTCCGTCGAATCCAAAGCCGACGGTCGCGATCGCGGAGAAGAGCGAACCCAAGTCGGTCTGGGGCCGATCCCCGCCCCACCAGTTCCGAAGTTTGCACCGGCCATCACCGATGCGCAGGCTCGCGTACCACCGGCTCCGCAAGCTCCGCAAGCTCCCCCAGCTCCTCCAGTGGCTCCTCGCGGCTTGCGACTTCCTGCGCATTCGGCCGTGGCGGGCAGAGGTCTCCCACCGCCCCCGAAGGTCCAACGCCAAGTCGCGGCCAACGTCCCCTCCCCAGACCGTCCAACGAAAGAAGGGGCCTCCCCGGAGGCCATCTCGGCGAAAACCCCGGCGACGAAGGACGCCCCACCGAGCAGCACGGCAGCAAAGCCGCCGGACTCGAGTCCTCGAGGACTGCCAGACATTCGCGAGAGTGTGATCCCGCGGTCGAGCCGACCCGGCGCCCACTTGCGACTGCCGGTAGGTATCGTCGGCACGGCTCCCAAGGCCCCCCGAGTGCCCGCAGTGCAGTCCCCCCCTGAACCCGCTCGCGAGCGAGAAGCCTTGGACCGAAGTGCGATCGCAAGAGTCGCAGAGAAGCTCCAAAGCGCTCGGAAGCAGACCAACGAGGGCGGCGCTGTCTCGATGGAGGCACTTACCCGAAAGCTAGAAGCGACGGCCGCGGAGCTTCGGAAAAAGCACGTCGGAAAGCGAATCGACTTCGACGTGGTCATCAAGGATGGCAAAGCCATCGTAAAACCCATCGTCCGGTAGGGACGCGTTTTGACGGGGAAATCAACGTATTATTCCGCGATACGCTGGCCGTCGCCCGCACGAATGCAGACGAAATGGCATTGCCCGACCGCTGGCTCAGGCTATTTTTCCCGAGCCATGGCCGTGCGCAAAGTTCTCATGATGGGTGATTCTCGGTTGCTCGAGGTCGCTAAACCGGTGACCGAGTTCAACACCCCAGAGCTCCACGCTCTCGTGCGAGACATGAAGGACACCATGCACGCACTCGACGGCGCGGGCTTGGCAGCACCGCAGGTGGGCGTAGGGCTGCGACTCGTCATGTTCGAAGTGGAGCCGGCAGACGATCCAGAAGTGGAAGCCATTCCGTTCACTGTGCTCATCAATCCGGAGGTCGTTCCGAACTCCGACGAGATGGAAGAGGACTGGGAAGGGTGTCTGTCGTTGCCCGACATGCACGGGCTGGTGCCTCGGTACACGTCGATTCGCTATCGTGGTTTCGATCAGTTCGGTAACCCCATCGAACGACGAGTTTCCGGGTTTCATGCTCGCGTGGTTCAGCACGAGGTCGATCACCTGGACGGAATGCTTTACCCGCGACGCATCGCCGACCTCCGCTATTTCGGTTTTACGGAAGCGCTCTTCTCGTCGGAGAATGCCGACGACGAAGCCGCCCAGTGACTCGAGTCGCGGCGCGCTCTCCGACACGAGACGACGAAGCCGCCCAGTGACTCGAGTCGCGGCGCGCTCTCCGACACAAGACGACGAAGCCGCCCAGTGACTCGAGTCGCGGCGCGCTCTCCGACGTGAGGTGGAGAACCGTTCGCCAACCGTGCCGTCGTGAGGCGCGACGGCACCGGCTGAGTTGCCTGCCAACTAAAGCAGTGGATTGTCGATAGTCACGGCGCTGCAGCCGAACAGGAGATTCAACGAAGCCTTGGCATTGTTCGTGAGCTCCGTGCAAGTGCTGCCGCAGATCTCGATTTGTGTTCGATCCTTGATGAAGTGCCAGCCCTTGTCGCAGTTCTCGGCGCCGTTTTGGAGAACGACGAAGGAGTCGCCCGAACCATCCCCATAGATCAAATTGGTCGTCATGGCGTCGGTGACTTTGCCGTCGGGTGCCGCGGGAACATCGTACAAACACTTGACGACCACTCGGCTCGCAATCGACTTGAGTCCGGCGGAAAGAGCAGCACCGAAGTCCGATGCCTGGGTCATGTCCAGGTGACAGAAATTCGGACCATCGTCGTTGCAGTCCGGAGTCGTCATGGTTTGACCGGCGCGAGCTGCCGCCGAAAGCCAGCCGCGAACGTCCTCTCCGGTCCCCTGATTCTCTTCGCTCCCGGGCGATCCCACGATGAACGTCTTTAGACCAAAGCTCGCGTTTGCCGCCGCGATACCGTCGATGATCGGCTTGGCGTCTTCTGGGGCCTTCGGGGCGGCGCGTCCGTAGCACCCCTCGAGCAACGTTGGTTGACCATCGGTGAGAATGGCCACGTACTTGCCGAGATCCGTCGGAACGGCGGCAAGCATGTCGCGAGCAATGTTGAACGCGTCATGGGTCGGCGTGGCCCCTTTTGGATTGGGCTGAACGCGATCGAGTGCCAAAGTGAGCGCTTCGCGCTGCTCGGAACCAGCGGCACCAAGTAGCTTCACTGACACGTCGTCGGATTGATCGATGCAGGGGCTCAGATTGGCTGGAGTGTCGCGAGAGCCGCCGTTGCTCATGTTCGGGAAAAACGTAAGCCCCACCTGGAGCGTGTCCGGCAGCTCCGTCAATGCCGACTTCAGAGCATCGCGAGTCACCTCGTACTTCGAGGCGTCACCGGTGGAGTCCGTGCTCGAGTTCATGGTGCCGCTCACGTCGACGACGAATACGATGGCACTTGGAGGAAGCTCGGGTTCGACGGACCAACCGTTACAAGCCTGCGATTGGAACTGCGCAACGCGTTCCTCGGGGATCTTCTGGAGGCCAGTGCTGTCCGGAGGAAGCGCTGCCACGGTGGAGCCGGGGTTGGCAGCACCACCAACCGAAATCCCGGTCCCCTCGCCGCCTTCCGCAGTCGCGCCGCCCTTGGCCGTGGCGCCCCCCGACGTCGCTTCGCCGCCGCTCCCTTCGTCATCTCCTCCCCCCTTTTTCGAGCTGCAAGAGACCGAAATCGCCAACGTGACCAACACGACTGAGCTGAAAAGCGCCAATTGCTTCATGCGAGACTTCACCTTCACCCGGCTCGGAGGGCTCGAGGGAGACCTGGATTCATCGGTAATGCTGGAGACGTCGGATTCGATCACCGAATCTGCAACATTTCAGAAAACGGCCATACAGCCGCCACATCCGTCATTTGCCTTCGAATCAGAGAGGATGGTCTGTGCATCGTAATAACGAGCCCCACGTGTCGGGACGCCACCACGTACTCGGCGATGCTCCGCGCGTTCAGCACGACCGCGGATGCGTCGCGAATCAACTCGACGGCGACATCATCACCGAGGCAATGCGTGCGTCGCTCGTCTTCGGTGCGAGCCGCTCGTTCTCACGTGCGTCGCGACGTCGCTCGTCTTCGGTGCGAGCCGCTTGCTCTCGCGTTCACCGCATTTGGCCGATCCCGAGGACGTTCAGGGACTCCTCCGATGCGATGAACTTTACCACGTCGCCCAAACCCAAATGGATTCGGCGGTACGGACCATCGAGAAACAACACCGCGCGATCCATTTTGGTGCGCAGGGTCACGGCATGCGCCCAGGGTACGATGAGCCGCCGCATCGAGATCCGCGATCCCGGCGGCGTGTATGGCTCACGCACCACGAGTTGCAGGTGTTTCGAACGCAGGGGCATACTGCGCCCTCCCGCCGAATGCAGCGCTCCCGTTGAACCCGCAGCGGTACCGATCCAGCAACCGCTCGAACGTTGCTCCTCTGCGCGCCCGCGAAACTCCAGGATGTAGCGCGAAACCGCCGCTGGGATCTCGTGGGAAAACAAGACCTCGTTGAGGACTCGAGCCGATCTGAGCTTGTCGTTGACGATGACGCACATGCGGGTCAATGGCGCTGACTTCAATGTGCCGTCCAGAGAAGCCGCAAGCATCTTCTTCATGTTGTCGGGTCGAGCCGCACAAAAGTACCCGACGCTGTGCTCCGGCGAGCTGTTGACGCCGAGCAGCGGTTCCGTCCCCACTTGATGGGATGCCGCTAACAGTGTGCCATCCCCGCCAACCGTCACGACCAATGACGCGCCCGTTGGACGAAATCGCGTGTGCGGCTTGGCCACCATGCGAATTTCCGCGCCCAACTGCTCGAGCCGCTGCAGCACGGCGTCTAGCGTGCGCCGATGCATTTCGTCGGCACGCTTCCAACGCGCGACGACCGGATCATGCCGGTTCAAGAGATCGATGGCCCGCGGATCCTGTCGATCGCGCACGTGCTTCTGGAACTGGGATCGCTTCGCCGCAACGTACACGACGGGTCGCGTCATGGCGTGCGCCCCAACACCTCTGCGAGACGCCGCAAGCCGAGCTCCGTCTTGGCATCCTCGATCTCACCGTTTCGACACGCCGCGAGAGCGTCGGCCAAAGGAACGTCGATGATGGCCCCGAGCTGTTCGAGAGCCGAACCATCCAAACTCGGTTGGGCTCGCTTGCTCGGATCGACCTGCACGCGGAAAAAGAAATGTCGCTCTCCGACGACACCTGGCGCGGGCAGGGTACTGGGGCCGAGCGGCAACATCTTTGACGCTTCGACGGCAAAGCCGAGTTCCTCTTCCAGCTCCCGACACGCACATCGGGCGGGCCCCTCCTCCGTCTCCTCGTCGTCTTCGAGGAGGCCAGCGGCAAGCTCCCAATGCCCCGAAGGATTCGGCATCTGCGAACGAGAAAGACGGCCTGACGAGCGCAAAGCAACGGGAGGACGCGTGGCGCTCCGCAGATAGACTCGCGCTGCGCCCGCTGAATCCCAAAAGTACGCGGCAACCACCACGGCATCGAGCGCGCGGCGCTCGAGCCAATCGTAAACGAATGGCTTGGGAGATTGCCCCGCGGGCCCGCGTGCTTGCAGCCGTTGGCGCACGAGACGACAGAACCCGTCGGGTTGTGTCGGCGTCAAATCCTCCACGACTTCGAGACGGACCTCGGGAACGAACGGAAGATAGCGGGATGGATTCATCGCCTTGCTCGAACTGACGTTGGGCCCGCAGGCCCAATCGCCTCGTAGCGTACCAGAGGTCGGCGTTGGTCGACACCAGGAAAACCGCTTCCAAGCCGGTCCAGCAATGGGGAGACGAGCGCGCACGAACGAAGTAAATAGCCAACGAAGATGTCCTCACGATCAAAAGCGCGTGACCTCGAAGCCGCCATCGACGCGGTGCTCGACAGCTATCAAGGCCCCGACGAGATCAACAATCTCGAAAGCGCGATGCTCCCGAACAAGCGCAAGGTCATCGAAGGCTATCAGCACCTGAAACCCGTACTGTTCATGGGCTTCTTCAGCACGCATTCCCTGAATCAGGACAATCTTCGCTACTCGGTGAGCGCCCATCTGTACCCGGCACACGAGCTCTTCACCGAACAAATCGGGCGGGCCATCGGCTACGAGACGAAGCGTGGGCGGCGACCACACTGCGACGATGATTGGTGCGACGAGGTAGTGTTGCGACTGTTTCGCGAGCTACCAACGCTTCGAAAGGCGCTCGCGGAGGATTGCCGGGCGGCATTCGACGGCGATCCCGCTGCCAACAGCGTGGAAGAGGTCGTATTTAGCTACCCCGCAATCGAAGCCATCGTCGCCCATCGCGTCGCACACGTCCTCTATCGAGAAGGCGTGCCGATGTTACCGCGCATCATCTCCGAGCATGCCCACAGCCTGACGGGAATCGACATTCATCCGGGCGCAAAGATTGGTCCCGGCTTCTTCATCGACCACGGCACGGGCGTCGTGATCGGCGAAACCGCAGTAATCGGGCGTCGAGTCAAGCTCTACCAAGGCGTAACGTTGGGCGCGCTGAGTGTGAAACGCTGCGACGATCACCAAGGTCATCCACGACAGCGTCACCCGACGATCGAGGACGAGGTCACCATCTACGCGGGTGCGACCATCCTCGGAGGCGACACCGTCATCGGTTCCGGCAGTGTCATCGGAGGCAACACGTGGATCATCAAGAGTGTGCCTCCGGGTTCCAAGGTCTACGGCAACGTCAACCGCGACTGAGCCCTCGGGCTCGAGCGATCTAGAACACGTAAGCCTGCTCTTCGGCAGCCGCGACGGGCTCTCGGCGTGGCTCGACATGGGAGCCGTCACTGTAGACCTGACGCAAGGTCACGATGCCGGAAAGAGCCCAGAGCACGATCAGCACGAACCACGGTTTCATAGCGAAACCGGGAAAAGCAACCGTCGTGCCACGAAGCGTGGAACGAGCATCGTGCTGAAACGCGGGCGATTCGTCGGGATTTCGCACGGAAACCTAGCGGACACTCCTGCGGACGTCCGTCCGCTGTGACCTCCGCGCACTCCGCTGTGACAGAAGTGACAGGGGACGCGGCGCACCGTCACCCTTCGACGCCACTCACGCTCTGACTGGAACGCGTGTCAACTACCGTCGGGGCCCCGTTCCGTGGGACGCTCGAACAGACGAAGCCCCACGAGGACGACCCGCGTCGGAATGCTCGGCCCCGCAATTTTCCATGCCAATTCCGACGCGAGCGTGTCCCGATCGGCGATAGCGGCTGGCCAAAAAGCGGGATCGAGTTCGGACAAGCGCTTGCCGAAGCCCCAGGCATTTTCGTGAAACCGCAGGGCGCTTTCCGCGAGCAGCCACCGCTTTGGCTTTCCCATCCCGAAACCGAACCACTGCAAGATGGGTGAAATCGGATTGCGTCGACTATCGAAGTCCTCGAGGTGGTCCAAGACGATGCGTTCCAAATGCCGAAAGTCCGCCTCGAGCGCGTCGAACTTGTGGCCGCGCATGACTTTCGCCGCGGACACGCCGAGTTCGATGTTGAGTAGCGCGTTCGTTCCAAGCAACTGCTCCTGGAGAACGGAACCCTTCCCCTCACGAACGAAAGAAAGCGCGACGTCCCAGGAGAGCAGGAGGTCACTTCCCGCGCGATGCGCCGCAATTGCGTGGAGATAACGTGAGGACACTACCGAAAACAGGCGCGCGATTCGTGAAGCATCCTCGAATTGCCCGGCTGCGAGCTCTCGCGAAACGCGGACGGCGAGCTGCCGATAGAAGCGCGTGAAGGAGCCTCCCGCGAACGCAAGCTTCGCGTCCTCGAGAATGACGTCGAGTTGAGCGAGCGCGTCAGCCAAATCTGGCTCTTGCAGGCGGGATGCGCGAAGACCGAAGGATTCCACGGGTCTCTCGAAAGGACAGCAACTTTGGTCGAGAGTGTCAACGATCGTGCAATTTGAATAGGCGCGAGGACGACTTAGCTGGCGGTCAGAAGCGTCCCTGCCAATCGACGAAGAGTGACGAGTCGCGGCCGACGCTGAGCCGCGCGCCATCGACTCGAGGCCGACCGAGGAGATAAAGAACCGTTCCAGAGGAAGCGAGCACGCCTCCTGCAAGGAACGCGAGCGTCGCAATGTCACCGGCTCGAATGGCATCCTTGCGCGTATCGAGACTGGAAGCGGTGCACTGATTGTCGGCGTCGCAACCACGGTCTTTCGAGCGCTCGTTCAAGCGGTACGCAGAGACACCGTAGTATCCCCCGACAGCCAGAGCCGCCGCACCCAATCCCACCAAGACTCCGCCCGTCGTGTGCATCGTCGGATTGCCGCGAACCACGTTCATTTGTCCCTTGGACAACCAGAGTCGTCCCTCGACGGATGCAGGAGCCGTCGCGCCACCTGGCTCGGCAATCGCGCCAGGATTCGCCAGCAAGGACGGCACGAGATACACGGCGTGTTCGTGGCTGGGTGCCACTCGCACGTTGGACGTCGTTGGCAATTGCCCATCGAGCTCGATGCGGATCTCGATGCTCGCCGCCATCGACGGGAAGCGGATGCCCGTATTTCTCGCTTGGGACGTCGATGCCATCGAGTTTGATCGCCAGAATTCGAGGAACGAGGTTCGCCGGAACCTGGATTTCGATGGTCGACAACGACGTCTCGAGTCGACGGGTACGACTTTCGGCAATGGACTTGCGCGAGTCGTCGCCCGCTAATCGAGCGGTCGCAATCACGCGTTGGTAGGTGAGCACCGCCGTAGCCAGACGCCCTTGGAGTTCCAGACACGTAGCCCAGTTGATCAACGTGCCGAGAGCGGGCTCGAGGGTGTAACTCTGTTCGAACTTGTCGCAGGCCTCGGCGAATCGCTTGGAGCGTAGCAACGACCGAGCCTCTTCGAATGCAATCTGCGCCCGCGAGCTTGCCTCTCTGTCCCGTGTAGCTTCCCGTTCTTTTGGGCCATCCTCCGACGGCTTGGATACCTGCCCCCAGGTGAACGTGGACCAGCAACACGACGCAACGAGCGAGCCTGAGGTGAGAATTCGCCGAAGCGAACCCCCGAGCACGCTACTTGCGATTCGAGTAGGCCGGGTCATCGAGATCCTGATCGAGAGACGACGGGCTTAGCTCGCTCGCACTCGCCGGCAAGCGACGCGATGCGGCAGACCCTGGCCCTGCGGGAGAAGCTGCTGCTCCCTTCGATCGGCGCGACGGGCTCCCGCTCGCCTTGGTGTCGCGCGGCGGTTCGGTGTTGGGCGCGGTTTCGGGCATTCTTCCCGTCGGTGACTCTCCACCGCGGACTCCGGTAGCCGACGGGGTCGACGACACCTCGGCTCGCAACCGCCCGGGCTCCTGGTCCGGCATCCGGGCTCGCTCTGCGGAGTCCATGGCCGAGCGCCGTGGCCCATCGAGGGGCTTCGTCGTGGCCCCCTGTCCAGCAGTCGATTCCCCCACCCGTGCACCGCTCGAACGGAAAACGAGAACGCCGATCGCAATACCGAGTGCGACCCACGACACGAACACGAGGCGACTCGAGGGCAAGATCCCCGTGATGACCTTCGCGCCGCGAGCAAGCACCGAGTCGTTTCGGCGCGTCACCGGCACGAGTACGGTCGAAAGGTCGTTCCCCATCTCCACGGTCCGCACGATCCGTTCGATGGACGCCCGTGCACGGGCTGGTGCAAAGGGTAGCAACTCCATCGCGAGATGGCCGACACTCGCGTGACGACGCGCGGGATCCTTGTCGAGACAACGATCGATCGCCGCACAGAGCTCCATTGGCAGATCGGAGCGCACCATTCGCAGCGGCACGAACGGGTCGAACATGACTTGGCCGCAGAGTGCGACCGTCGTCTTTGCATCGAACGGTCGCCGTCCCGTCGCTAGCTCGTACATGATGACGCCCAATGACCAAATGTCCGAGCGAGCATCGACATGGTTGGGGGACTGCAATTGCTCGGGCGAAGCGTACGCTGGCGACCCCAACATCGACTCGAGATCCTCCTTCGAGGCGATGTCGTCCCATGCCGCGCCCGTCACCTGCGAGATCCCGAAATCCAGTACTTTCGCCGAAAGGATACCGTCCGCACGACGCGTCAGGAAAATATTGGCTGGTTTCAAGTCGCGATGGACGATGCCGAGTGCGTGAGCTTCGGCAATGGCTTCCGAAATCTGAGTCACGAACTCGACGATGTTCTCGACGGGCAGCGGACCGTGCTTGGTCGCGTATTGACAGAGCGTCTCGCCGTTGAGGTACTCCATCACGATGAACGGGGTACCATCCTCGATGGTGCCGACGTCGACGACTCGAGCAACGTGCTCGCTCTTGATGCGGATGGCGGCGCGAGCCTCGCTCAAGAACCGCGCCGAAGCCCCTGGCCAACGCAAGGTCTCACGCTTCGGAAACTTGAGTGCAACTCGCTCTCTGAGCTGGAGGTGGAACGCCAGAAAGACGATTCCCATGCCTCCCTCACCAATGACACCATCGACCCGGTACTTGCCGAGCAGCACGGTCCCAATGGCGACGGAATCCAACATGGTCTCCGATGCGGCATCGGCGCGATGATCCGCGGGGTTGAGGCTAGCCGGCCGCCGAAACCTGTCAAGGCCACCACGCGGTTCGTACGGTCTCCTGGCCAACCAAGGTCCACTCTCACTCGAGAACATCACGTCATGACTCCCTTCGTGACTGTGGCATCGCGGTAACGGTAACGGTGAATGCGCCGGCGGAAGCTCACAGCGAGGCGGAGTTCAATCCGTGTTTTCGGAGCAGTTTTTGGATCATCTGGCGCGAAACCTCGGCGATTGACGCGGCCCGAGTGACATTGCCATCCGTGTGTTCGAGTACGGCTCGCAAATAGGCCAGCTCGAACTGGTCAGCCGCTTGTCGACGAGCGATACGCAGTGGATGAATCGAGAATGGAGCCTCGTCGGTCGCTTCCTTGCGCAATTCCGCACGGACCTGCGAGAAGCTCGAGAGGAGACGCTCGGGAGTGACGAGAAACCGTTGGACGGCGTTTCGGAGTTCCCGCACGTTGCCAGGCCAGCGGTACGACGTGAATAGCTCCCAAACCGAGGCCGGAATTTCCGTCACGCATCGGGCGGGGGATTCCAACTTCAGGAAGTGTTCCACCAGCATCGGCAGATCACCCATGCGGTCACGCAAAGGCGGAACCGAGACCTGGGCCGCGGCGATTCGAAAATAGAGGTCCTCGCGAAAGCTCCCCTGTCGAACCTCCGCTTGGAGGTTGCGATTGGTGGCCGCAATGACTCGCACGTCGACGGGAATGGACTTCGTGGAACCCAGACGGCGAACACTGCGGCTCTCGAGAACTCGCAAGAGCTTTGGCTGCAAGTCCTTCGGAAGTTCGCCCAATTCGTCGAGGAAGATCGTTCCTCCATGGGCCTGCTCGAAGACTCCGGGTCGCGCCGCGACGGCTCCAGTAAAGGCACCACGCTCGTGCCCGAAGAGTTCGCTTTCAGCGAGACTCGCCGTGACGGAGCTACAATCGAAGACGACGAAGGGCCCTTCTGCACGTGCACTACCCGCATGCACGGATTCGGCAACGAGCTCTTTGCCCGTTCCAGTCTCGCCTTCGATGAGCAAGCTGATGTCCTTCGGCGCGATCCGTTGCAGATCCGCGAAGAGCTCGCGCATTCTCGGCGAATCGCCGATCAGGTCGAAGTACTTGCTCGCCACGGCCTGCTCGCGATCGACCGGTTCCTTGATCTCTTGGATGGACAGTTGTGTGTCGCCCAATTGGAGCAAAGCACCCGAATTGACGATGGCGTCGTAAAGTCGCATTCCCGCGCAGAACACGCCGTTCATCGAATTGGTATCGCGAACTCGGATCCGAGAATCCGTCGGATCGATTTCACAGTGCTGTCGCGACACCGTCGGATCGGACAGGACGAGATCATTGTCCGGCGCCGTTCCCACGCGCATCGGCTTTCCTGCAACGTCGAGGGTGAGCCCCTTGTCGACGCCAGTCACCACCGTGACGCGAGTCTTCCAATATCGGACGATCTTGCCTCGTCGCTGACGCGTCGAGACGCCAGTTGTGGCGTCCTTCGTTCCCGCTACGGATTCGAAGCGATTCTCAGGCATTGTCATTTTTGGCCTGCTCTGCGCACGCACGATCGGCGAAGCGCTGTCTCGGCATGGCAATAGCTTGGGAACCCTGGGTTCGCTAGGCGCGGACTACAGCGACCGGGAGTCCGAAGTAACGCAAGTTCGCTCGCTTTCCCTGGTGCCAACCGGGAGTTGGCACTTTCTGGTTGCGGGCGGGCAAACGAACGCGCCGTGCCCCTAGAAAATGCCAGCACGGACGCGGGTTGCGCCATTCTCTTGGGTGGCACGACCTTTGCCCAGCACTTTGACTCACCGTGTCTGCACCCACGGCAAAAATGCGGAAAATCCCGGTCGGCCCCGGCGCAGTGCGGTAAAGCGAGCTACCTCACTCTTCTGTCTCCGCACCCCAGGACCGAATCCAATGCCACCCCTCGGTTTCGTCGGTTTTCGCTCGAGCGCATGTCGCTCGCTTGGATGGACCTGTTTGGTCTTGCTCGGATGCAACGAGTTGCTCGGCATCCAGCCGGGTGAGCTCGCGGAAACTGGCGGAACCTCTCCGCGCAGCAGCGCGACACGCGGAGGCAATGCCAGCACGATCGGCGGCGCCGTCGGCGTCGCTGGCGTCGCCGGACGTACTGGCGAACACGGTGGGAACGTGGCTGGAAAGAGTTCGACGCTCGTGGGGGGCGCGGCTGGAACGGCAGGCACGCTCGGAGCCGGCGGACAAGCAAGCACCAGCGGTGGCGAGGGTGGGCTTTCGAGCACTGATTCCAACTTGGGTGGCACGCATGGATTGGGATTGGGCGGCAGCGCGGTAACGAGCGTCGGAGGCTCGATGAGCGTCGGTGGTTCCATGGCTGGCGGCACATCGGCAGCGGGAGGCGCGTCGAACGCGACCACCACCATTCCTTGTGCCGAGTGCGAGGGACGACAGGTCCGCCTTTATGGTGCACTCAAGACGAACACCCTCGTCGGAGATGCTCATCGGGGACGCACGTTCATCGACGTGTGCCCTGACGGACAAGTCTTGGTCGGAGCAGCGATCCGAACCACACGCAACCCCCGCATCGAAGTACCGAACTTCGAGGGGGTCGGAGCGATTCTGCGCCCCCCTCGTCCTTCAAGGGACCTCGGTCGAAACTGGCCAGGACCAACACCTTCCGATGCGCGGGGTCGACGGTGCGACGGGGTCCGTCCATTGTCCTTCGGGTGAAGTGGCATCGGAGTTCTGGGGCGCCGCACAAACATCGCCGGATTCGCCGACGATGTTCGGACTTCGTTGCGGCAAGTTGACGCTGACGAGCGCGGACCGCGACGCACGGGTTGGCGTCGCGGTGACGGGACACAGCGACTACTTTGGCACGGCCGTTCCCGGAGGAACGTCGGCGAACGAACCTTGCCCCACGGGACAAGTGGCCAACGGCCTGTACATCAGGGCAGACAGCTACGTCAACGCCATCGGCATCATCTGCACGGCACCCAACCTAGCGTACCCAGAAGGGGCGTCCTGTGAAATGCCTTTGGATTGCCTCAGTGCCAACTGCAAAAAGAATCTGTAAACCTCCACTCTGTCCGCCGACGCCAACGGATTGCACGTGCATGTCGTACTTGGGAAGCCCTTACTTGATCTGCACGCCGGGCCACATCAACAAGAACGCTGAATACGCCTGCAGTCAGTTCACCATGCATTTGCCCAAGCTCGTTTCGCCCTACGAAGCCGCGTGGCTCTCGACGGTCATGTTCATGAAAGACGCTTCGCGTTTCTGGGTCGGAGCGAAGTTCGACCCCTCGCAAACACCCCCGAGCTGGGCGTGGGACGTCGATTCCTCGACGCTCGTGCCGCCAGCTACGGCCGACGATGACTACAACCTCTGGAAGAGTGAGGAGTCCGCCGATCCGTCCGGAGGAAAGGCGTGTCTCGTCCTCGATGGCGGAAACTACGTCAGCGCCAACTGCGATGAGGTGCACCCGTTCGCGTGTCAATTCGCGCAATAGCCCCGGTGCACCCGTGCGCGCGTCGCTTCGCGCATTGACACCGCCGCGTCAGCGCCAACTGCGACGAGGCGCGCCCGTTCGCGTGTCAATTCGCGCAATAGCCCCGGTGCACCCGTGCGCGCGTCGCTTCGCGCATTGACACCGCCGCGTCAGCGCCAACTGCGATGAGGTGCACCCGTTCGCGTGTCAATTCGCGCAATAGCCCCGGTGCACCCGTGCGCGCGTCGCTTCGCGCATTGACACCGCCGCGTCAGCGCCAACTGCGACGAGGCGCCCCCGTTCGCGTGTCAATTCGCGCAATAGCCCCGGTGCATCCGTGCGCGCGTCGCTTCGCGCAATGACACCGCCGCGTCAGCGCCAACTGCGACGAGGCGCCCCCGCTCGCGTGTCGCGCCGTGACTCGTGGGCATCGCGGGCGTCCGCAGAATGCACTTAGCAGCCGCAAGGCACCCGTTCGATGAACTCGACAACCGTTCGGTAAAACGCGTCCGCATCTTCCATCATGAAATGCCCTTGGCCCTCAACAGCGCGACGATACACGCGCCCGGTGGCGAGCACACGAGGAAGGGGGCGCTGTGCTGGCGTGAGGCTGCCATAGACGTACGCCAATGGACATGGCAATCCGATGAATTGCTCGGCGAGGCGCCCGAGACCGAGTCAAGGTTTGACACGAAACCGCGGAACGATACACCGCGACGGGCGAAGCCGCTCGAAGAGAGGCGACGAAACGCGCGTGCTGCGTATTGAATGCCACGTCGAGTGTGGCTTCGACCAAGTTGACCCATTTGGAGTAGGTTTTCAGAAACACTGACTCCGAGAGGCGCGCCATTTTGCTACTCATGAACGCGTCCTCCGCCTCGAGATTCCCCTCGGCAGAAAGAAAACTAACGGGTACGAACCCGTCGAGCTTACAAGCTTCGAGCACGGCGACTCCCCCCATGCTGTGTGCAACGACGTGGAACGCCGATGCGCCAAGTGACGTCACCACGTCGCGCAGGCACCTGCCGAAGGCAGCCATCGAATAGTCGAAGTCCGAAGGTCTATCGCTGTCCCCTACCCCTGGAAAATCTGGAAAGAGGAGTCGAAATCGAGAGGCCGGAAAGAACTGCCGCGCCTCGCGCCAGCAATCTCGATTGGCGCCCAAGCCGTGAACGAAGAGGACGTTCGTCGATCCTTCCCCGAACGTTTCGACGTTTAGATTCAGCCCACTCGAAGGCACTCGAACGATTTCGGACACCATTTCCCGGCTCATCTCGGGTGCGGGATGATGGCCGCAAGAACCGCTGCCGTCGAAATCCTCGTCATCCACCCGGCCTGGATCGTGAAACGCGCGCATCGCGGAGCCAAGCAGCCAATTGCTCGGGATTTCACCAGAATGCACGACCCTTCAATTCGCCATTTCCCTTCCGGCGGGAAGAGTCGATAATCCTGCGGCGTAAAAGCAACGTTGCAACGGAGTGATCGATGACGAAATTGTTGCCGAATGTAAAAGGTGTGGCGATAGGCGCTTCCGCGCTGTTCATCGCCTTAGCGATGTCGGGATGCGGCGGCACCATGGCATTCCAAGGTGAGAAGGCCTTTACGGTCTCCGGCCATCAGCAGCCGAAAGCCGAGGAGCCCAAGCCGGCACCCGAGCCCGAAAAGAAGCACGCCAATATCCGCAAGAACAAGATCGAGATCGACGAAAAGGTCCAGTTCGAGCACGACAAGGCCACGATTCTTCCCGCGTCTTTCGGGCTTCTCGACGATGTCGTAAAGATCTTGAAGGAAAATCCGCAGGTGAAGAAGGTCCTCGTCGAAGGCCATGCCAGCTCGGACGGAGACGCCCAGCACAACCTGACCCTTTCGGACGAACGCGCCAAGTCCGTGATGAATTACCTGGTCGAGCACGGCGTCGAAAAGACGCGCCTCTCGGCAAAGGGTTTCGGCACGAAGCAGCCAATCGCAGACAATGCGACGGAAGCGGGTCGCGAGAAGAATCGCCGCGTCGAATTCACGATTGAAGTCACGGACGAGAAGGGAGCGGCGAAATGAACGCGAAGAACCTCATTGCAATGACGTTGTTGGGTCTCACGTTCGCGAGCACGGCTTGCACCTTCTACGCGCGTAGCCAGAAGGATTACCGCGACGCCACGGCCAAGCTCCTCAAGACGAAGGACGCCGAGCTCGACACCTGTTACGACAACGTGCTCAAGACGACGCCCAACGTTGGCGGCAAGGTCACCGTCGAATTCAAGGTCGAGGAAAAGACCGGCAAGATCGAAGACGTGAAGGCCGATGCGGCGCGAACGACGGCGCCCCAACCGCTCGTCGATTGCGTTACGACGGCGCTCACGGGCCTCGTGCTCGATCCGCCGGATCAGCGTACGGGGCTTGCCACCTTCGAGTACGAGTTCAAGCAGAAGCAGTAATCCGAGAGCGGCGTCTCGCCGTAAAAGGCGCGCCGTTTGGCAGATACGAGAAACCGCACGTCTGTCCTTTCGGGACTCGGCGTGCGGTTCGTCATTTGACGTATCCGGAAGCATCTCGATGCCTCCGGATACGCACGTGCGAGCGGATCAGCGACGGAACACGGACTTGCCAGCGTACTCTTGAGCATCGCCGAGCTCTTCGGCGATACGGAGCAGTTGGTTGTACTTCGCGATGCGATCGCTTCGCGAGAGGCTGCCCGTCTTGATCTGACCGGCATTGGTCGCGACGGCGAGATCCGCAATGAACGAATCCTCGGTCTCTCCCGAGCGGTGCGAGATGATCGAGGTGTATCCCGAGCGCTGCGCGAGCCGGATGGTGTCGAGGGTTTCCGTCAGCGAACCAATCTGGTTTACCTTCACCAGAATGGAATTCGCAATCCCCTTCTCGATACCTTGCGCGAGGCGCACCTTGTTCGTCACGAACAGGTCGTCGCCCACGAGCTGACACTTCTTGCCGAGCTTATCGGTGAGAAGCTTCCAGCCGTCCCAGTCGTCCTCGGCAACGCCGTCTTCAATCGTCACGATGGGATACTTCGAGCAGAGCTGATCGTAGATCCCGACGATCTCTTCCTTGGTGCGAGTCTGCTTGTCGAAGGTGTACTTGCCGTCCGCGAAGAACTCGCTCGAGGCGCAATCGAGACCGAGAGCGATCTGCTCGCCGGGCTTGTAACCAGCCTTCTCGATCGCGATGAGGATCTTCTGCAGCGCCTGTTCGTTGGACTCGAGCCGTGGGGCGAAGCCACCTTCGTCACCCACTGCGGTCGTCAAACCTTCGGCAGCGAGGAGCTTCTTCAGCGAGTGAAACACCTCGGTTCCGGCGCGAAGCGCTTCGGCAAACGTTGGAAGACCCCAGGGAACGATCATGAACTCCTGGATCTCGAGACCGTTGTCGGCGTGTTTGCCGCCGTTCAGAATGTTCATGAGCGGCGTCGGCAGCACTCGAGCCTGCACTCCGCCGAGGTAACGCCAAAGGGGTAGCCCCACGGTGTCTGCTGCAGCGCGAGCCGTCGCCATGGAGATGGCAAGAATGGCGTTGGCGCCCATCTTCGACTTGTTCGGGGTACCATCGAGCTCGAGCATTCGAGCGTCGACAGCCGATTGATCGAACGCCGAAAGGCCGCTGATTGCAGGCCCGAGCTTTTCGTTGACGTTGTTGACGGCGTTGAGCACCCCCTTGCCCAGATAGCGACCCTTTTCACCGTCGCGAAGTTCGTTCGCTTCGTGCACGCCCGTGGAGGCGCCACTCGGGACTGCGGCTCTGCCGTGTCCGCTTACGGTTTCGACTTCCGCTTCGACGGTGGGGTTGCCGCGTGAATCGAGGATTTCTCTGGCCCTAACTTCGATGATCTCTGGCATGGCGAGCGGCTGAATAACATGGATACGGTTGCGCCGCGAGCATCGGCGACAGTTCCGCCACACCTCGATTCGCTCAGAAAACGTGGGCTTCGGACATCACGATCCCTGTAGCTAAAATGCTAGGCGATCTTCGACATTTCGCGACGTCTGCGCGGGGGCGGGATCCCGCTTGGGCTCCGCGACCGCACCACCGCCAGCTGAGCCCACCGACTGAACTTTACGTGTTCCGCTGACGCGCGGCGACTCAGCAATCGTAGCTTCCATCGTTTCCGACGAAGCCTGTGGCTTGACGGGCAACGACGACGCGCCCTTTTCGTTCTGACGCTCTCCGACGGGAGCTGCGCGCTTCGCGATATTACCCAAGGGTGCAGAGGTGTCCCCGCGAGGCTCGGCAGCTCCCGTTGCGGCGCGACCACTTGCACTCGATGAAGCGCCCGAGGCTGCAGCGGTGAAACCGACGACGCTGGGAGAGCTGCCCGCACGTGTATTCAGTGGACTCGAGCTTGCACCGCGACTCGCAATCGAAGAGTCGACGGTGTGCAACAACCATCGCCCACCGAGCATCGCACAGCTGACGCCGAAGGCCAAGACCGCGCTCATGATCCCAATCGTCCAGGGACGTCTCTTGTGCTCGGTGCTCACGGTTCGAGCCGAGGGTGTCACGGTCTCGTCCGGTCCGCTCGACGAGACTGCGTTCGTTCGGTGCGTATCGATGCCTCGAGTTGCCAGGGCAACACTCGATGTGCCCGGCGAGCAAACGAGACGAAGCGCGTCGAGGGCCTCGCTCATGGACGAGAATCGCGAATCCAACTCGCGAGAACACGCCTTGAGAAACCAAGCGTCGAATCCGCGAGGTACGGAGCCGCGCTCCGATGGAAGCACCATGGGCTCGGAACAAATCGCCATGACGACGCCACCCAACGTGGCGCCAGTGAACGGCCTGAATCCGGTCAGGCACTCGAAAGCGATCACGCCGAGGGACCAGACGTCCGAGCGGTGATCGATGTTTCCTCGACCAGAAGCTTGCTCCGGACTCATGTAGTGAGGCGTCCCGAGCAACGCACCGCTCCGAGTCTCGACGGTGTCCGAGAAGAGGGCATTGGGTTGGATTTTGGCAATCCCGAAATCGAGCACCTTGGCGACCCAATCCGCACCGTCTCGGACGAGAAGAACGTTGTCCGGCTTGAGATCGCGGTGCACGATGTTCATTCCGTGCGCACGTTCGAGCGCCTTTCCGACCTGACCCAAGATGTCCACTGTCGCTTGGGGATTCAGATGGTGCTCACGAGAGATGCGAGCGGCAAGACTCTCTCCTTCGAGCAATTCCATCACGATGTAGGGGGTCTCTTCGTCGATGCCGAAATCGAGGATCTGCACGACGTTTGCGCTGCGAATCGAAGCCGCAGCTTGCGCCTCGCGACGAAAGCGAGCGACGGCCGACTTCGACTCTGCCGCAATCGGATCGATCAGCTTGATGGCCACGGGCGTCCCGAGTTCGAGATGAGTCGCCCGATGAACGGATCCCATTCCGCCCTGTCCCAGCTTTGCGAGCAGCTGATAGCGACCGCCGATGATCCGTCCGTCTGTCATGAGAGGTCTTGGGAAACGCTGCCGGATGGTTACGCGACAGTCGCCGCCGATCGCGCAAGCCACCAGCGCGATGCCAGCATAAGCTGCAAGTGACGCGGGGGCGAGTCCTTGAGGGTTTCACCCGCAGTTCCACGCAACCGAACCACCGACCCGAGTCGCAACTCAGTCAGTAAGCGCCGCTCTTTCCCCTGAGCAGAGCAGGGAATGCTCGGGAGACACCCTCCCCGTCTCGTCGGCTCGTCAGTTAGCCGCCGCGAACCCGACGGGACGACTCGCGCGAACCCGATGGGACGACTCGCGCGAACCCGACGGGACGACTCGCGCGAACCCGACGGGACGACTCGCGCGAACCCGACGGGACGACTCGCGCGAACCCGACGGGACGACTCGCGCGAACCCGACGGGACGACTCGCGCGACACTGTCCGACGATCGCGCCGCACGGCTCGCGAGCGGAGTCGCTTCGGTGCTGCCCATCGAGTTCGGATCCGCTCCGCGCTGAAACCGTGGAGCCTCCGCGATCAAGGTGCCCAGATCCGTGACTCGCGAAAGATCCGAAAGAGCTCACCATCGAGATGCCCGTCTTTGACTTCCATTTCTAGGATGTCTAGGGCCCGTGGTAAAGGCACGGCGCGCTTGTAAGGGCGGTCGCTCGCCGTGAGGGCATCGAAGATATCGGCGATGCTCATCATCTTCGATTGGATCGGAATATCGGTCGCCGCGAGCCCACGAGGGTAGCCCGTACCATTTAGACGTTCGTGATGCGCGCCCGCAATCCGTGGCACGTTCCGCAGTGACGTTCCCCATGGAATCGTCGATAGGAACCGTTGTGTGTGGGTGACGTGACTCCGGATCTCCGAGAGCTCGGCGGCCGTAAGGCTTCCGCGCTCGATACGCAAGCATTCGAGCTCAGACTCGGAGAGCAGCGGCTCCATCGACCCATCCACGCGCCGGAGCGTCATGCGCTCGAGCTTGGACAGGAGATCTCGATCGCGCGATTTGAGTACCGTGGGCTCGGCCGCCGCGCACACGGACTCATAGGCCTGCGCGAGCTCCGCGCGCTCGGCCTCGAGTTCCTCGATTCGAAATCGAACCTCGGCCTCGCTTGCCCCTCGCTGCAAGAGTTCGAGTTGCTCCCGATACCGATGAACCTCGAGTTCTCGCAGCTGCAGCTCGATGCGCAACCGAAGGGCTTCGAGCTCGTGAGGATAGAGTTTCTTGGCCTTGACGAGCACGTTCTCACGCACGCCAATCTTGCCGAAGTCGTGCAGCAGCGATGCGTACTCGAGCTCCTTCAGCTCCTCCTTCGAGAACGTCAATTCACGATAAGGGCCGTCGCCGCAACGGTCCACGGCTCGACACAAGCGCACCGTGACGTCCGCAACGCGACGCGAGTGACCACTCGTGGTCGGATCGCGCGACTCGATGGCGTCGACGCTGGCCCGGACGAATCCCTCGAAGAGCCCGCGGATCTCGTCGTTCAGAAGCGCATTCTCGAGGGCAATACCGGCCTGAGCCGCGAGCGTGACGAGCAAGCGCTCGCTGCGATCGTCGAAGGGCACCACTTGGGACGAAAGGTCTGCCTCCGAGAGCAGCTTACGTGAAGCATCGCGCTTCCGATTGATCAGCTGGAGCACACCGATGACTTCACCACGACTGCTGACGAGTGGCGCACAAAGCATGCTCTTCGTGCGATAGCCGGTCTTACGATCGAAGGACCGATCGAAGGCGTAGGGGGTGCCCGCCGGCAGCTCGTAAACGTCGTCGATGCGAATGGTCTGGTGCTCGAGGACGACCCAGCCTGCCATGCTCGCGCGACTGACGGGGATCTGGAATTGCTGTGAGTCGAAGGGAATGGAGTCGTTTTGACTCAGTTTGAAATAGAGCACGCGCTCGTCGTCTGCGGGATCCGCAGATGCGACCTTTCGCTCCACGACGTACAGGCTTCCCGCGTCTGCGGACGTGACGAATCGACATCGCTCGAGGATGAGGCCGAGCAATCGCGAGGTGTCTCGCTCTTTCGTCAACGCGCGAGCGACGTCGATGAGTTCGTCGAACTCGAGCTCGAAGCGACTGAGGCGTTTACCGCGGTCTTCAGTGCGCTCGGCAGAGTGAAGGAGGCGAAAGGTTTGCTCGATGGCCGACAGGAGCTCGACGGCCTTCGCGTCGTGACGAAGCAGCGTCGCGCCGCCGATCGTCCGCAAAGTCGCGAGTTCGTCGTACGTCAGCTCTCCCGTCAAAACCAAACCGAGCGGGAGAGCCCCGCGAAGCATCGCGACGCGCTCGGAGACGTATCCCGAGCGGAGGTGTGCAACCGATGCAACGAGCACCACGAGCGCGCCTCGAGAGACCTGCACCAGATCGCGACCGAGGGTCTCGAAGACGCAATCCTTTAGATGTTCCTTGGCTTCGAGGAGTGCACGTTCCAATAAGGACGCTTCCACCGAGGAGTCGATGCCCCGGATCTCCTGCGTCCCGAGCAGCGTCAAGGATCGCCTCCCTCGGAATCGGGCAGGTCGGAATCACGCCGCTCGGAATTGGCGACGGGCTCGTCTTTCGATTCGAGTCGACCTCCCCCGCGGGACTCCGCGCGCTTCGCGTCATCGGCGAAGAGCGGCCTCCGGCTCCGTGCACCAGGTGCACTCGATTCGAGTGCGGCGCGGTCGTACGCTCCGACGATCCGTTGGACGAGCGGATGACGAACGACGTCGCCTTGTCCGAGGTATCGGATGGCGATCCCTTCGATGCCATCGAGGATTTCGCAAGCCTGGCGAAGGCCGCTCTGTGCACCCGACGGTAGGTCCGACTGAGTCACGTCTCCAGTGACCACCGCCTTCGAGCCAAAGCCGAGGCGTGTCAAAAACATCTTCATCTGCTCGGGCGTGGCGTTCTGTGCCTCGTCGAGAATGACGAAGGCATCATTCAACGTCCGCCCACGCATGAACGCGAGGGGGGCGACTTCAATCTGACCGCGCTGGCGGAGCTGGTCCACTTTGTCGAAGTCCATCATATCGTGTAGAGCGTCGTAAAGTGGCCGAAGGTAAGGGTTGACCTTTTCCACCATGTCCCCGGGCAAGTACCCGAGCTTTTCCCCCGCTTCGACTGCCGGTCGGGTCAAGACGATGCGTTTGACACGCTTGGCAACCAGGTAGCTCGCGGCGACCGCCATGGCCAAGTACGTCTTGCCCGTGCCCGCAGGACCGATCCCCAAGGTCAGGTCGTGACGGCGAATTGCCGAAACGTACTCGCGCTGCCCGTTCGTCTTCGGAACGATGGGACGTCGCTTCGTCGTCACGATCACGGACTCGTCCAAACGGTCGACGAGTGAACTGTCAGGCTCCTGCTCGAGTTGCCGAACGGAGCGTTCGACGTCGTTCAAGTCGAGAGCATGTCCGCGTTCCGCGTAACTTATCGCATCCTGGAGGAACCGATGAGCCACGCGAACTTGCGCCTCAGTTCCGAGGAAATAAATCGTATTTCCGCGGAGATTGACATCGGCGCCCGAAGCCTTTGCCACCTCACCGAGGATATGACCATGGGGCCCCGCGAGCGCCATGATGGTCTTCGTGTCCTCGATCTCGAGACTCATGCGGTAAGGTTCGACCTGAGATTGCACTGGCTTGGGACTCCGAAAGGACGAGACGCGATCCAAAGGATCAATGACTCAGCATAATCCCGCGCCAGGCGAAGTGCAGTACGTGGGGCGCCCCCAAACACTGCAGCAGACCTCTCGGCCCCGGGGCCCACACCCCTTTCTTGGCCCAAGTGGAAGCCTCCGGTTACTCAGCTGCCGAGCATGCGCGCTTGGTCACGCTATATCGGCATCGGAGTCGCCCTTGGAATCGTCGCGGCACTCGTCCCGTTCATGGGAAGCCGCTCCGTCGTGGAAGCGCCGGAAAGTCCCCTCGGCAAAGCCCAACGAGCGCTCTTTTCGAAGCCCGTTGCGCCGGATTTCTCCAGCCTCGATCTGACCCGAATCGAGATTCGCCCCGAGCGCGTCATTGCGCCGATGCAGAACGGAACCGTTGCGGAGCTTTCACTCGATCCGGCACTCCAACGCGCCGTGAGCAGTCTCATGCGTCGGTTTCGCATGCCGGAAGCGGGCACGGTGATGATGGACGTGCACACGGGCAAGCTGCTCGTCTACTCGAGCTTCGTCAAAGATGGCGAGCCGTTCGACGTCAATACGCGCGCACAAGCACCCGCGGCGAGTGTCTTCAAGGTGATTACGGGCGCGGCTCTCGTCGAACGCGCCAACCTGAACGCCGATACCAAACAGTGTTACCACGGCGGTCGCAGTCGCATTTCCCGCGACGAACTGCGCGAAGATCCGGCGAAGGACAAGTGGTGCGCGACGCTAGGCGAGGCGATGGGACGCAGTTCTCAACGTCGTTTTCGGACGTCTGGCGCAAAAGCACCTCACCCCAGAGGACGTTTCCCGAGCCGGAGGCGCTTTTGGTTTTGGCTCCGCGGTACCGTTCGTCGTCGCGAACGAGCCCCCGAGCATCGACATTCCGCAGGAGCCCATCGAATTCGCGCGCGCCTCTGCCGGCTTTTGGCACACGACGCTCTCACCACTGGCCGCCGTGGGGATTGCCCAAACCATCGCCCACGACGGGATCACCCTGCAGCCGCGCATCGTCGAAAAGGTGCTCGACAAGGGTCAAGTCACTTGGGAAGACGAGGACAAGCCGAAGGTCGTGCGCCGCGCCGTCCAATCCGCGACCGCGAAGGAACTCGCAAAGATGATGACGCACACCGTTCTCGACGGCTCCGCGCGTCAAGCCTTCCACGACTCCAAGGGGCGCGCGTACCTTCCGGGCATCACCGTGGCCGGCAAGACCGGTACGCTCACGAAATCCGAGACGGAACGATACTACACGTGGTTCGTTGGCTTCGCTCCTGCAGACAACCCTGAAGTTGCAGTGGCAACCCTCGTCGTCAACACGCCCACGTGGCACATCAAGGCTCCCGATTCTCGCGCGCGACGCTCTGCGAGCCTACTTCGCCAAAAAGCAGCGACCGGGCATCTCCGCGCCGAACTAGCTCTCAGCCGTCAGCCGTCAGCTTTCAGCCGTCAGCCGTCAGCTTTCAGCCGTCAGCTTTCAGCTTTCAGCTTTCAGCCGTCAGCGAGTCGATAGCTGACACCTGACACCTGACACCTGACACCTGACACCTGACACCTGACACCTGATACCCGATACCTGACACCCGATACCTGACACCTGATACCTGACACCCGCGCGCTGGCGTGGAACGCCGCGTGAGGCTATGGCTACGCTCGGTCTCTTCACACCCTTCGAATACGATGAAAGCTTACGAACTCCACGCAAAGGACGGGCTCGATGCCCTCACTCGAACGGAACGCCCGAGCCCCGCTGTGGGAGACGGGGACGTGCGGGTGCGGATCCGCGCCGTGTCATTGAACTACCGAGATCTCGTGGTGGCGCGAGGCAGCGCTCGTCGTGCTCGACCAATCGTTCCGGTTTCCGACGGAGCCGGTGAGGTCGTCGAAGTGGGCAGAAACGTCGATACACTCGCAGTGGGCGACCGAGTTGTGGGAGCGTTCTTTCCCCACTGGCATTCGGGTGAATTGAGCCAAGCGCACCACGACACCGCACTCGGAGGTGGAGGAGACGGCATGCTCGCCGAAGAGGTAGTGCTCCCGGCCTCGTCTTGGGTGAAATTCCCCGCGTACCTCGACTTCGAGGCTGCTGCGACATTACCCTGCGCAGCCACGACGGCCTATTCGGCCCTCTTCGAGGCGGCAAGCGTCACTCCGGGCTCGACCGTGCTCGTCCAAGGCACGGGAGGAGTGTCTCTCTTCGCAGTTCAGCTCGCTCGAAGCGCAGGCGCGCGCGTACTGCTCACGTCGGGTAGCCCGGAGAAACACGAGCGAGCACTCGCCTTGGGAGCCGCGGCGGTCTTCGATTACAAGGCCGATCCCAATTGGGGTAAATCTGCGCTGGAATTTACGAAGGGACAGGGAGTCGACGTCGTCGTGGACGTTGGCGGCCCCGGAACCTTCAACCAGGCCGTCCAAGCCCTCCGCTTCGGAGGTCACCTTTCCCTTATCGGGGTCCTTACCGGGGTGAAGGGCGAGATCAACACCTACGCGCTAATTCATAAGCGCATTCACGTGTGCGGCATCTACGTCGGCTCGACGCAAACACTACGAAACTTGGTCAGCGCCCTCGAGATCTCCCGAATACGCCCCATCGTGGATCGCGTGTTCTCCTTCGATGAGGCCCGCGCGGCCTACGACTACCTTGCGAGCGGGCGCCACTTCGGCAAGGTCGTCATTCGCGTCGACTGACGCAACGTTGGAGCAACCCGCGTCTATTCGGCAGCGACTGAGGAACTCGACGTCGGAGTCGACGTAGGCGCGCTCGACGCAGGCGCGCTCGACGTAGGCGTGCTCGACGTCGGAGTCGAAGTGCCGGGCGCGCTCGAGGTGCCGGACGCGCTCGAAGTGCCGGGCGCGCTCGACGTCGGAGTCGACGTGCCGGGCGCGCTTGCGGAGGTGCTCTTCGGAGAAAAACTCTTGTTGTGCGACTCGACGGCGCCCGAAACGGCACTGCTCGATAGCATGGAGAACGGGATCGAAACGGCGATGAATCCCGCCCCAACACCGGCCAGAACCCAGGGCGGCTTATCGTCCCCACCGATAGCGCCACCGATGGGCCATCCGATGAGCGCACCACCCGTGGCAGCGGCAATGACCGCAATCACACGATAGGTCTTGGCCCGACTGATGTCATCCGCCGATGCTGGGCGCTCCCCTAGCTTGTCGACCATATCTTCGGAATCGAGCTCCACCCCACGCTGCTCGAAGCGATCACCTAGCCCTCCCGATCGGACGTCGATTGGCGAAGCTGGATCGAACTTCTGAGGCGAGGTACAGGCCGACGAGAGCACGACGAACAAGATCGATGTGCGAGCACCGAGACTACCCATGTTCGCGACGTTATCGCGCCGGACCAGCCAATTCAATTCCATCCTTTCCTGGTTTTTTCCCACCTCACCCCACCTAAACGACTCGCGGCAAGCGTATCTGGACGCTCGAACGCGCTTGTTCTCACGTACCTCTTCTGAAATCCTGGCGTACGTATGACTTCGACCCCTCGTGAAATGGTCACGCCAGGCGGCCCCGGATGTAAACCGAAGACGGTTCGGATTACGCGGGAACAGGATGCATTGGTTCGCGTCACGGTCAACGGCAAAGTAGCTGACGAAGACTTCCGTGATTATCTCGCCGAATCCGATTGACTCGTCGCCTCCGGAAAGCCCTACGTGCTCCTCTACGACGTCGTTGCCGGACTAGAGGTGTCACCGCTTCAACGACAGCAACAATCCGACTGGATCAATCGCAATCGAACCAACCTTCGCCGACTCTGCCGAGGTGCCGCGTTTGCCATGCCAAGTCCCGTGATGAGAGGAGTTCTCACCGCCGTGCTATGGGTCTCACCGTTGCCTTTCGAAACGAAGACCGTGTCAACCCTGACGGAAGCGGAACAGTGGGCAAACGAGCGTCTTCGTCAGACCGGCCTCATTAGGCCATGAACCATCGTTTTCGTCACGAAAGCTCAACTTCGCACGAACGCACCAGTGACGAACGCGCGGCAATGTTTTGAAGAACTCCGAGGCAGCTCGAGGAGTCGACGCGAGATCGTCCGGCGCGTGCGACTCCTGATACCAACCGACGCTCAATAGGCCATCGTCGTCCTTGTTCATGGCAGTGACGTCTCGGCGCACGACGAGTCCACTTCACCATCGTGTACGGATGGGAACCATCGCTTTTGGTTTGGCTTCGGAAAGGCCCGACGCAACTCTCCTCAGTAGAACTTACTCGACACGTAGGATTCGCCCCGATACTACGACCGATATGGGCTGCGCTCGACGCTGTATATGGTTAGTTAGCGCATCCAAATCGATCGGGCCAACCACCGGATCATGCCCGCGAGCGAGCACCGTGAATCCGTCACCACCATCCGCCAAAAAGCTGTTCACTGCGATGGTGTAGTTCGCAGTGCGTTCGATCGGGATGCCGTCTTTGCTAACGACGACGATTCGATTCCCGACTGGCGCTGAGGACCTCCAAGTGTATTCGAATCCCGATATCTGCAGCATACGAGGCGAAGATTGCGCCGTCCACTGTTGCTCGAGCAAATCGTAGATATCTTGCCCAGTCGCCGTCAAACGCACGACGGTATTTCCGAACGGCTGCACGCCGAAGAGCTCGCCCCACGTAATTGGACCAGCGTCGAGGTTGGTCCGAATGCCACCCGGATTCATGACAGCAAAGTCAGCATCGACACTCTCGCGTTGGGCGTCTGCAATCAGGTCACCAAGAGCCGACTCTCCCGCAACGTTTTGGTCCGCCGTGATCGCGGTTACACTCGAATCCAACGACACGTTCGACGAGCGGAGCCACGCGTCGTTCCGCCTGGGCGACGACTTGGGACACCCGCGGATCTGGAGAGAGGCCAGGCCCCTCGTCGGCCCAAGTGGTCACGATACGAGCCATCTTCGAAACCACTTTACCGGTCGCTCTCTCGATCTCGAGATCGATGTCACCAAAGGCCGTGCCTGACGAGAAGGCCTGCGTCACCAGTACGTCCGATCCTGCACGATTCTTGATCAGGGCGTTGGTGAACTGGTGACTATGTCCCGAAACGACCACGTCCACCGAAGCATCGAGCTTGGCGACGATCTCGGTAATGGCGCCACTCGGTAACGCCGCCGCGCCGCCGGAAGTCGCCGCATCGAAGGTAGCGGTAGGGCCAACATATGAACGTTGCGTGCCACCCTGGTGAATCAGGACGACAATCGAATGAACTCCCTGCCGAGTCAAACCTTTCGCCTGACGATTGATACTCTCTGCCTCGTCGAGAAATCGCAAACCGACGATGCCGCTGGCAGTAACGATCCTCGGAGTCTCCTTTAGGACGACACCAATGAAACCGACTCGAACCCCGCCGACCTGTTTGACCACATAGGGAGGAAATAGCGGCCGTCCGGAGGTCGCTTCGACGACATTTGACGAGACGTACGGGAACCTCGCGCCGCGCCACGGACTCTCGAGGAAGGGACCACTTCCGTGATTGCCACCCCGAATCAGACGCAGAAGTTCCGATCGTCCTTCGTCGAATTCGTGATTTCCGAGGGTGCCGACTACATTACATTCGGGATCGGAGAGCTTCTCGTAGCGGCAGTTGTCGTTGGCTAAGAGATTGAGAAATTGTATCGATGGCTCGTCCTGAAGGAGCGCGGAAGCGGGAGGAGAAGCACCGACGTGATCCCCTGCGTGGACGAGAATCGTGCGGTCCTCGAGTCCACGCTGGGCAGCGGCGAGATACGCCGCGAGAATGGCGGCCCCTCCAACGGGACGATTGGAAACTCTCCGTCCCGTGGAGATTTGGCCGTGGAAGTCATTGATACCGAGGACCTTCACGTGCACGGTATCGCGTGATCGATGGGGGCTGGACCAGCGCACCAGTTGCCACGCATCTTCACGCAGGCCATCACTTTCCATGCGGTCGTCGTGAAGGTGTTCGGCGCAACTGGACATGTCGACTCGATCGGTGGTCTGTTGGACCTGTGCCTCCTCGGCGCTTTCCGCATTATCCGATTGGGTTCCTGGAAGTGCGTCGTTGGAACACGCACTCATCGTACCGAAATTGCCGAAGGCCGCGATGACCAATAACGATCGAATGTTTCCCTGATGGTGACGCATTATCCCTCCGTGCCCCAAGTAGACATTGGTGGACGCAACGTAGTTGTTGGCCGTTACGGTTCGCGAACGGTCACGTGAACTTCTCGTCCCAGAGCAACGGCGGATTCGCTATGTCGATGGTGAACCCCAGTCGCCTTCGGACACGGGTGGAACCACATCGACACGCCGCTACGCAACCACGTAAGGGGCGACTCCATCGATGCGGCAGCAGCGCGAGTTTTGGCACCGAACCTTACGGAGTGGTCGAACTTACGAATCGAATCACTATGGAAGCTCACATCGCGCAACGACGTCGAAGTGCTCGAATTCCACCTTGACCCGCGGCGGTTGAACGCCGAAAAGTGCGACGATCGCATTCAACGACGACCATCGACGGAAAAGCACACACTTCGGACGACATGCAACCGACGGGAAGTCACGATGGTACTCTCCGGTCAGCGCCGCTGAAAGATGCGCGAATCGCGGGAAATGGCGGTCCACGCCTTGTCTACACATCGATGATGCGCGTAAACCACGGAACGTGACCTCGTCGAGCTTGCGCCTCATGCAACGAGAACGCTTCGTTCGAGGATTCTCGACGACACCTTCCCGAAGCTTGCACCGACGAATGCCTCGAAAGAGCGATTCGCGATTGGACTTATGAGTCGTAACTGCATCGCGAGCCGTCGACCTTGCGTCCGCGCCTTCTTTTGGTTCCTCACCGCGGTGTTCGTCTCCTCGTGGTCGAGTAACGCTGCGGCGCAAATGGTCGTTCGTCGCGTCATCGGCAAGATCTCGGTCGAGGGCAACACGAAGACGGGTGCAGACCTCATCGTCGCGGCCTCCGAACTGAAGCCGGGCATGCTCGTCGACACGGGGACACTCGACTCGGCGCGACAGCGCATTCTAAACAAGCGGGTCTTCGTCAATGTGCGACTCGAACCCATGCCGTCCGGATCCATGGTCGATCTGCGCATCATCGTCGAGGAGCGCTGGACGTTGCTTCCCATTCCTTTCGTGTCGAGCTCCTACGGTGTGACGCGCGGCGGGGCTTTCTTGCTCGACACGAATCTGCTGGGACGTATGAAGACGGTCGCGGCAGGGTTCTCTCTGTCCAATCAAGGTACGACCGTTGCAGGATTTTTCCAAGATCCGTCGATCCTAGGTTCGAGGTGGGCGTTCCGTGCTGGCGCTCTCCACTCGACGCTGAATCAACGGCGGCACGACGGACCTGAACTCATCTACGCCTTTCACGAAACGCGATACGAACTCGGCGCAGCTCTCGGCTACCAACTGAACCGAAATCTCCTTCTCTACGGCGGCACGTTCTTCCTCAGTGCAGCACCGAAAGCGACGGGCATTTACCGACCTCCGCGCCATGTCGAGGATCTCGGTGGCGTCAACGTCGAACTCAACCTACGCGCGGCGGACTATCATTCCTACTTCGATGAAGGACTCGTCCTTCGCGCAATGCATCGCCAAGGCTTCATCGGAAGAAGCGCAAGTCAGAGTCGGCTCGGGCTACAGCTCATCTCACGAACCGTGGGCGATCAGTCCGTAACTGCACTCCTGCAGTACCTCGGTTCGACGGGCGATCCATACGTAGATGCGTTCCGACTCGGTGCATCGGTGGGCACCCGCGGGTTCGTTCCGCAAGGACTTTGGGCTGAACACATCGGAACGGCGACCCTCGAATATCAGAATCCCACTGCGACACTTCGCCTTCGGAACCTGGACGTTCAACGGATTTTGCGACGCGGGACGCGTCCTCTGGAGGTCGCAAGCCGTCAACTTTACGACCCCGGGACTCGGTACGCGCTTTTACCTGCGCAACGTGGCGTTCCCCGCCGTAGGGCTCGATGTGGCCTATTCGATTCGCGACGATCGCTTCGTCACGTCGGGTTCCCTCGGGCTTGCGTTTTGAGAATCGCTGTCGCAAGCGAGTCCGCCACGCGAACTCGCATTACGTCGTTCAGCATGGCCAAGTAGCGTCTCCATCGAAGCTCCAAAGAGCTGAATCGCCGCTGCGCGAGTGAATCGGCTTTTGGGTGGTTCTTGCGTCGTGCAAACGGACAACGACTTCTCCACGACGAACCGACAAAAGATCTCCCCAAAAGGCCGGCAATTGTCGGGCGTCTGAGCTGCGCCATGACTTACGCGTACGAGAAGTGCCGCGCCGAGCGCATCGTCGTGATAGCATTGGGTGCCGACGAGGTGACGGCTCGAGTCTTGAGCACATCGTCGAACTTCCATGACTCACCTCACTAAACGACAACGGCGCGAACTCGCTGAATCGTCCCTTCGAGGTCTCTCGGTGGGCGATGCCTTCGGAGAGCGCTTCTTTGGCGATCCCGCTCGTGTCGACGGACAAATTCGCGACCGCGTGTTGCCTCCCGGTCCGTGGCCCGTGACCGACGATACCGTCATGGCGATGTCCATCGTGGACGTCCTTTGCCAATGTGCCACCATCGATTGCGATCGATTGGCTCGGTATTTCGGCACGCGTTATCGCCTCGATCCTGCGCGCGGTTATGGCGCAACCGCGCACGGCATACTGACGCGCTTGGCCGCAGGTGATCCATGGCGCGACGTGTCGCGAAGTGTGTTCGGCGGATTGGGCTCGATGGGCAACGGCGGCGCCATGCGCGCTGCACCGATTGGAGCGTACTTCGCTGGCGACTTCGGACGCGCTGCGGAAGAAGCCGATCGCTCCGCGGCCGTGACTCACGCCCATCCCGAAGGACGCGCCGGAGCAATCGCCGTCGCGATTGCCGCCGCGTGGGTGGCAACGGGCAATATCGAAGTCGACTCGCTCTTCGAGATTACTCTGAAATACACGCCTTCGGGAGAGACCCGCGACGGCATCGAAAGAGCTCGCGAGCTACCGCCGAATTGCGACGTCCATCGGGCCGTGAGTGCACTCGGCAATGGGTCGAGAGTCTCCGCTCAGGACACGGTGCCATTCGCACTTTGGTGTGCGACGAGAAAGCTCGACTCCTATGGCGAAGCCTTGTGGCTCACGGTCTCGGGCTTGGGGAATCGCGATACGACGTGCGCCATCGTCGGTGGCATCCTCGCATCGAATCTGGCCTGCGTGATCCCGACTGCGTGGCTCGAAGCACGTGAACCGCTGACGAGCCTCCCTCGTGTGGACTAAGGGCATCCATCGGAGCCGTTGCCACCGAGCACGCTTCTCTGACTCGTGCCGAGACGTGCCGACGACGCGAGTGGTGAAAGCGAACGGCCGAGACTCGTGCCGAGACTCGTGCCGAGACGTGCCGACGACGCGAGAGGTGAAGGCGAACTCGCTAGTTCGTCGATGACTCGCGCCGCCTCACGTCACGCATACGCCTTCGCGCGTTCGGCAAGCCCCTGAATGACCGAGTGCAAGCTGCGGAGACGAACGATTTGGTTGGGTTCGAATCGCGATGCGATGCCGGATGAAAGACCCGCAACACGCGCCGTTCCACCCGTGCAACAGACCAAATCGATATCGCCTGCGATCATTCCACTCGCCTCGAGGGTTCGGTCCAGGCTGCCCAAGATGGTTTCGACCTGAGGCGAAGAGAACCGTTCGAATTCCGTGCGCGTGACGGGTTCGCACAGTTCGATGCCCGGATAATCGAACTCGACACTCGTGGAGTCTTGCACAGAGAGCGTCCGCTTCGCTCGTTCGATCGCTTCGAAGACCTGAAATCCCAACGCATCTTCGACGAGGCAAAGCAACTGATCGACGTGCTGCTTGTCGTCGGGCCCGAGGGACCCACCACGGACGTCGCGGAGAAAGCTCATGATGTCGCGTCGCCCGAGCAGGCACGTGTCCGCAGGAACGCACAGCGCTTCCATGAGCGAACGTGGCATCGTCAGGACATTTTTTCCGAAGGGCATTCGATAGGTCACCTCGGCACCGAAGTGCCGCGACACTTTGTGACGCATGATCGCGCCGTCGAAGGCGTCGCCCGCGACGGATACGCCTCCGATGGCCAGCACCTCGGCGTGATCAGCGCCCGGAACGAGCCGAGCCACGGTAAAGTCCGACGTACCACCGCCGAAATCGGCAATCAGTACGACCTTCGTTTCCGTCAGTCGACTCTTGAAGTCATAGGCAGCCGCTACGGGTTCCGGACAAAAGTGCACCTCGTCGAATCCGGCGAACCGAGCTGCGCGCTCGAGCCGCTGTTCGGCTAAGTGGTCTGCCTCTGGATCATCCGCAAACCTCGCCGGTCGTCCGAGCAGCACTCGCCGCACGTCGGCTTCGTAGTGCACATTCGCTCGATTGCGCATTTCCCGAAGAAAGACCCCGATCAGCTCCTCCAACTTCACGAGTCGCGAGCCAAGGCGCGTTTCTTCGAAACTCAACATCGGCAAGAAGCGCTTCAACGAACGCATGAAGCGGCCACGCATTCCCTCACTCAGGTAGCGCTCGAGTGCAGCCCCACCAAAGTGCCACTCGTTGGACTCGGAGAAAAATAGGATGCTTCGAAGCACCGTCGGATCTTGGGCAGCCGCGTCGATCGCCAGAGGCGCGTGGGCAGTCGTCGGTGTCACCGCCGCAAGCAGGGAATTACTCGTCCCGAAATCGATAGCGTAAAGAGAAGGCTTTTCGTGCAGCATCGGTCGCTCGTCCCACCTGCATCGCTCGATGAGGGGGGCGAACGGTGACACTTCGGAATGCCCCTTTCAATGCAGGGCATGGCACCGAGTGACCGGACTGCCAATGACGAACGGGCCGCAGGCCCACGCAATGTACTTGGGTGAGCTCCGCCGAAATCTCACTTCGTGGTCGGAGCCTGTTTTGCTGCACCACAAGCCTGGCGCGCTGGCTCGCCATGCAGGGATTTGGGCGACAGCCTGCCGAGAAGCGCGTTCGCTTCGGACACGCGTCCGAGTGCACAAAGTGCCTGAATGCGCGCGGCAGTCCGCTCTTCGGCGAGTAGTCCGTTCTTGTAACGACGCTCGTGTTCGCTCAGCAGCGAAAGCGCGCTCGCGGCTCGACCGGCGTGCAGCTCCTTTTCGGCTCGGGTCATGATGGCCACTTCTTCCGAAAGGCTATCGTGCGGACGACTCGATGCGCGCGGCGACGCAGGCTTCGTTGGCGCTTCGTTCACCTCCGAAGCGACTTGGGGAGGCGCCACCACTTCGGATCCTGGCTGCACCGGTGCCGGAGTCGCCTTTGCTTCGGACAGAGGACGCACGACCGTCATGACCGTGGGAACGACCGGAGGTCGTTCGACTTGACGAAAGGTCGAATGCAAGAAGGCTCCGCCGCCAACCACCAGCATGACTCCCGCAGAGACGAGCGAGGCCACCTTCAGCGAAATGCCACGTGCCCGCTCGTCACCGACGGAAGCCCCCGTCACCCCCATCGCTCCGTCCGCGAGCCCCAACCGGAGCTCGAGAGAACGATACACGCGCGCGCGATCGGCGTCGCTCGGCTGAACTGCAACCTTACCGGCTTGGACGAGTTGCTGAAGCTCAGGACTTAATTCACTCATGGCCGCCCTCGTTGCCCAGTCTGGGCGAGATGCTTCGTCAGCGCAGTCTCGAGCTCTTGCCGTGCCGTACGCAGTCGCGAATACACCGTATTGACCGGGACTTCAATCGCCGCAGCGATTCCGGGAACCGTCATTTCGTCGAGCTCAGCCAACACGAACACCTCACGCTTCGGTGCATCGAGTTTGACCAGCAGCTGCCACAGCAGCTTGACTTGGTCAGACTGCTCGGCAAGTTCCTGTGGTGATGGTGGCTGAGGGTATTGCATTTCGGACTCTGAGATGAGCGCTTCTGCCGAAGCCGCTTTCGCGCGCCGCGCACGTCGATACGTACTCACGGTGCGGCGAATGATCCCGTAGATCCAACTGCGAAGTGACTCGGGTTGCTCCAAGGTCTCGAGTTTTGCGTTGATGACGATGAAGACTTCTTGCACGACGTCGTCGATTTCGTCTTCCGAGACCCCCATCCGGCGCGTACACGCCCAGATGAAACCGACGTAATTTCGATAGACCTCGCGAAAATCCGGCACGGCTCCGCCTCGGCGCGTGCCGATGGCTTGCTGTGCGCCCATTTCAGGGGCGACACGCCCTGCGGTAACCGGTACTGGCATCCTCTAACATTACGGCAGTGGCACCCAAATGCTTGGTCCGTCAAAAAATCCACTCGGTCCCAACTGACATTTGGACAGATGCGACAGGAAAGGTGTGGGCGTTTTCGGCCTCGAGCATACCTTGGACGACGAAGGTGGGTCTTCACGTCCAAATCCTACCGGCTGCCGACAAAAACAACGACGTCGACCGGCGGAAGTACCAATGCCCCACGAGGCCGGGCCCCGCCGAGATGATGGCCAGACTTTGCGACTGCGAGACAAATTCTGCGCCGGTGGCACTGGCATTGAAAACGTCGACCGCCGCCAGCAGACAAGGCGAACCACCAAACGCGCCCCATTCCCATTCCCGACAACCCCAGGCCTCGACCGATTTACGGCCGAAACTCGCCCGAAACTCATCCCCCATCGCGCTGACCGTCTTGGATTGGGACTTCCACAGCGCCACGTTCAGGAACAGGCGCCATGGAACGAGCCGGGCTCCGATTGCACCAGCTCCCCCCCAGCCAACGCCTGGCAGTGTCGTGGGATCCATCGCCAGCGCGGGGCCGCGCAAGAGGAACCAACCCGGTTCGGAATCGGACGATTCCTCGGGTGGCGGTATCTGTCGTGCGACAGGCGTCGCTGGAGTTGGTTCAGGTTGCGGGGTGGGCGACTGGAAGTCACTGCCCAAGTCGCTATCGGACAAGTCACGACCGAGCGCGCGCTCCTTGCGGATCAAAAGGCCGAGGACGACGGCCGCCGCTTTACCGAGACTCTGACAGTCGACGGAAGAGATCACGCGTGAACCCTTCGTTCGCCCCATCTCGATGCTGAGTGTGAGCTGGTACCGATCGCCGTTCGATTCGATCACGCCCATCGCCGTCAAACGACTCGAGAGCGTGTCCTTTGGACCGACGTCGAGAAGCAATCGCACCTGTGCCCAGACCTCGGGCTGCCCCGGACAGTTTGCCGGCGCTTGCCACTCGAGAGCGAACTCCGGTTCCACCGATTGACCTCGAGCGACGGAAGACCAACCCAGCATGGCTACGACGAACGCTCCCAACGCCAGCCGATTCATCGAGTGAGTCATTCCTGAAAAGCGATGGAGCGGAACGCGCGTCAATTGAGGTGTACTGCCCTTGGGCTTGATGGTTCTCGAAGTGCCATGTCAGGGCGTGGGCGTAATGGTTACGTCGTCGACGTAGACGGTGGATTTTTCGGGTCCTTTGCTGCCGACGAGATTGCCGACATACCATTGGACTTCTTTTGTATCCTCGTGCTCGGTGGTAGCATCGGTCAGCTCGAGAATGGCCGTGCCATTCTGATAAAGCGCGAACTCGCCGGTACCATCTGCCGCTCTCTTCAAATGGATCTCGATGTGGAACCATTCGCCGATGGGAACCGACGGCGCACGGCTTAGATCGGGAATGGCATTCGGCAGATCGAAGTCAAAAACGGTCAGCCGTAAACTCCCGTCGTCTTTGTTCACCAAGGTGACATCCCAAAGCCCAGGCATTGGCTCTCCGGACTCACCACTGCCACCTTGAAAGTGGATGAGGTTCCAGAGTCCGTTGGTCGGCACCGGCGTGAGCTCTGGGATGTAATACCAAGCGCCGTAGGTCGCGTCCGTCGGGAGCGTGCCGAGACGAAAGCAACGTGCCTGACCGCCGTCGTTACCGTCGGATCCCACCGTGTACGCAACGGCGTAATTCCCAGAATGCACGGGCTCCGTGACGATCTGCTTGCTGCCATTACCCGTTACGACACAACGTCCGCCGTCGTCTTCGTAATCGCAGAAGAGATTCTCGAACCCGGTATCGAAGCCCGATCCAGAAACGGTGTCGCCGGCACTGGTCCCACCCGCGCCTGCCGTGCCTGCCATTCCCAGGCGGCTCGAGGTCTTGCTGGGGCATTGCCATTCGGCAATGACCGACCTCGATTCGCACGATGACAAGATCACCCCACCTGCGACAATCAATCCGAGGAGGCTCGTGATGCGTCTCGACGCGGGCCATGCGCCGCTTTCGCCAGCATGCGAACGCCGAACCGGCGGGTCCGAGAGGGAAATCTTCCGTGCGAACATGCGGAGATTTTAGGCACTCTGCATCGTTTGTCACCCGGAATGAGTGAACGACGGATAACCACGAGCTCGCCCCAGCCACATCGCTTGCTCGATATGGCCAATGTCGGCGTGAACCCCTCGAATTGCACGACGCACCGAGCCGCTTGCACGCAATGGCACGAGAGATCGAGAGCCCTCACCGGCCGAAAGGAACGGACTCCCTTTCGAAGTCGCCATGATGGTCGATTTCGAGATGGAAGGCACACCGGTCCGCCACTGCTCGACCAATGGCAACGTGCAGCGGTGTCCCGATCCGACGGCTAGGAAGAATACGTCGCAGTTTCGCCGTCTTGAGCGCGCTTGCGACCGGCGCATTCGCAATTCAAGCCTGCAGCGGCAAGGACACTGCCGACAACGACACTGGTGACGCTGGGAGCACGTCGAGAGACGACGCTTCCAAGGGAGGTGGCGGCACCACCGGCGACGGAAATGCAAGTGTGGGTGGGCGAGCTGCGACCGGTGGGTCGAACGCTGCAGGCGGCTCCCAATCCACTGGAGGAAGCGCTGCCGTCGGTGGAGCATCGAATGCCGGCGGCTCCTCGACGGGAACGGGAACCGAAGGGACTGCTGCTCCGGCTCGGATCTGTGACGAACCAACACCGTGGCCCCCCCCATCCACGAACCGAGTCGTCGGCACGGGCTCCGCCGAGAGTTGTACGGCCAGTGCGTTGAGCTCTGCAATCTCGGGCGGCGGCAACGTCACCTTCGACTGCGGTGCCGAGCCTGTCACGATCGGCATCTCGAGTGCCATTCAGGTCACGAAAGCGACGGTCGTAGACGGTCAAGGTCGAGTCACGTTGGACGGCGGCGGTCGCTCACAAATCTTCGTCGTGAGCTCGAACAATTCGCTTTCGGTGCGAGGACTTCGATTCATTGGCGGCAAAGCACCCGAGGACACTGAAGCGGCCGGCATCGGCGGAGCCGTCTCGGGAAATTGGCGCAGCAAGGTCGAGGTCATCGGTTGCACGTTCGAGGACAACGTTGCAGCCCGTGGTGGCGGTGCCGTAGCCGTTTGGACGGGAAGCTCACTCACGATCGTATCCAGTCGATTCTTGCGCAACGTGTCTTGGTATGGCGGCGCGGTCTACAGCTTACTGTCGCCCCTCACGATCGTAAATTCCGAGTTCGTGGACAATTCCACCACATTGCAGAAGGGTTTTGGCGATGGCGGGGCAATCGGAACGGACGGCGCGTCCGAATCACCGAACGACTCCATCGGCGGCACCATCGAGATCTGCGGCAGCGAGATCCGCAACAATAAGGGCAATGGCAGCGGTGGCGGCGCATACATCTGGATGTATCCCCCTGACACGGCAATCATCGACCGAACCACGATCGCCAACAACGACGTCGTGAAGAACGCATCCGGTCAGGGTTCCATCGGCGGTGGCATGCGCATCAGCAATGGCGAGATCACGATCCGAGATTCGAGCCTGCTCTCGAACACGAGCATCGGCAACGGCGGCGGCCTTTACCTCGATTGCGCGCCCAGTTGCACCATTGCCAACTCGACCTTCTTCGCGAACAAGAATACGGCTGGCTGGGGCGGCGCAATCTTCAGCGGCACGACCAGTGGAAAATTCTTAATCAATAACTCCACCTTCGCGAACAACGCTCAACAAGGCACCTCGGGCAACGCATTCTTCGGCTCCGCGACGTGGGGCATCCACAACAGCGTGTTTCTCGATAACGGCTGCGCCAACAAGGGGACCGGTGCGAACGTGTTGCAGTGGTCTACGACGTCTAAAAACGCCGGTTCGGGCCCCTGTATCAACGGCGTCGTCGCCAAAGACCCGCTCCTGAGTGCTCCCGCCGACAACGGCGGCCCCACCGATACGATGTTGCCCGGTACCGGCAGCGGTGTTCTTCAAGCTGGAACGAGCTGCGAGGAGAAGGACCAACGGGGCGAGCCACGAAATTCCGCGACGTGCGACTTGGGATCCGTAGAGGTTCCGTAAAGCGTACGGCTACGACCACGCGCGGGTCACGAAGCGTCCATGGGTTGGGATGACGTGAGCGGACTCGCATCAATTCCTGCGAAGCGCTTCTTCGATTTTACGTCTAGGTTTGCTCGACGGTTGGGTAGCATGCATACTTCGGCACTGGTAATGACCTCGAAACATCTGGGTGTCGCCTGTCTCTGCTGTCTCTTCGTCGCTTGCACGCAGCCGCGTAAAACGGAGCAAAGCCGCCAAAATGAGGGCATTTCCGCACCCAGTGCGAGTGTGCGAGAAGCTCGAGACGCGACGCAAAGCGCGACGCCACCCACCGCCGCTCGCTTGCCCGAGCCAATGCGGATCGCAGAACTGCCCGTGTCGGCATATCAGGCGACCCTGGCCATGGACGACGAAGCCGTGTTCCTGCTTACCCAGACGGCAGCCTATCGAATCGTGCCTGGCCAAGCGCCACAAGGGCTCAAACTCGACCTAGGCATTGGCGCCGTACTCACGCCATCGGCGTTCGTGTATTGGTCGAAGGGGGCCATCTGGCGAACACCCAAGGAGGGCGGCGACGCACGAAAGCTCGCCAAGTTTCCGCATCAGCCTCAGTACTTCGTGGCTCACGGGGAGCGATTCGCCTGGATCGACTTCGGGGACTCGAATCTCTACACGATTCAGACGCTCGAAGGGAGCGAACCACGCATCCTGACGTCATCGCAGACCGAACTCGCCGCCCTCAATCTGATCGGCGATACTGTCTATTTCGTTCAACAGACGAACGGCGGGTGGCGACCAGGCTCCGTTCGACTCAGCGGCGGCGACCCCACGTACGGTCCGGAGCGCAAAGGTCGTCGACCGTCGATGTTCACCGGTTCGGACGCGACGTACTTCTACGATATCGACAAGAACGACATTCGACGCCTTTCTCCGGACGTTCAAAAGGAAGAGTCTCTCCTCGAGCAGTTCATCTGCTCGCCACTCCACGCCTCTCGGCATGTCTACTGCGCCTGCGTCGAAGGGCTTTACGTCGTTTCCACGGATACGCGCAAACCCACGATCCTCGCGGGCAAACAAGTCGGTCCCATCTCATACGTGACGTCGAACGACAAATGGGTCGCTTGGCTCGTCGACGCGGGCAGCGAGAAACTCGCCGTGAACTTGCTCCCAGCCTTCGGAACGAAGGCGAACGCGGGCAAGTAGCCTCGCGCGGCGTCGAACGCGACTGCGCGGCGTCGAACGCGCGCGAACCTGACTGCGCGGCGTCGAACGCGACTGCGCGGCGTCGAACGCGGGCGAACCTGACTGCGCGGCGTCGAACGCGGGTGAACACACCCGCGCTTCGCGGTCGCCCGCGATAAACGTCGGGGCCGACACGAAGACGTTGAATCCGACTTCGCTCGGCCCCATTTGGGTAGGTCCCGACCAGCTCGAATGCCGTCACGAAGACACCGAAAGTGGTCGGAGCGGAAGTGCTGCGCAATCTGCCAGCGTCAGTCTTCGGGCTCGCGTCGAGATCGCCGTCTTGGTCGACCCACCGAGCCCGAAGTGACGGGATCCTCGTTTCGACCTCAGTTCGGCGGAACTGGGCGACCGAGGTACTTCATGAGCCACGTCATGGCCGAGCGTGGCGTCGTGTTGTTGACGAGGCCGGAATCGGTGATCCAGGTCCTGCCATTGATCCAGCCCCAAACCGTGACGCCCTTGACGGCGGCCGTGTTCATGAACACCGGGAAATGGGCCTGGAAGTTTGCGAGCTGAGTCGCGTCATCGCCACCGATGTCGTACTCGGTGATGTACACGGGAAGGCCCGTCTTGGATGTCATCGTGTTGATGTTCGTCTGCACGGTCGCAGCGGTTCTACCCTTCAAAGCATGCGACTGACATCCCACTGCGTCGATGGGTGCGCCGTTGGCCTTCGAGTTGTTCACGATGTCGATGAAGTGCTGTTCCTGATCGGCGTACTCGATGTTGTTGTAGTCGTTCAACACGAGAACGGCGCTGCCGCAGTACTTCCGAGCGAGCTTGAACGCCTTGACGATCCACGGGTAGCTACCACCTTCACCCGCACCCAAGGCCGCCGTATAGTTCGGCGTGGTGTGTGGAGGGGGCTCGTTCACGACGTCGATGATCTTCGTATTCGGGTAGCGAGTGCAGAAGGACTTGATCCAGTTCTCCACCTGCGCGAGGGTCGGCGACCCGCTCGGCTGCTGTGCGCCCCAAACGAAGGTGTGCTGCTTGAAGATGACACCGTTCGCATTGGCGTAATTGTACACGCTATCGAGGGTGGACCAATTGAACGCGCTGCTCGGGGTCGACTGTACGCTTCCCCACTTGCCCGCGTTTTCCGGCGTGATCTGGTTCCAGTACTTCGAGTACTTCATGCCGTTGGCATCGATGCCGTTGCCCGTGGTGATGTTGCCAACGAATTTCGGCAGCGTCGTGGTGGTTCCGCCGGTGGAAGTCGTGCCGCCCTTTGCGGTGGTTCCGCCCGCCGCAGTCGTGCCACCCTTTGCAGTGGTTCCGCCCACCGCACTCGTTCCACCCTTTGCGGTGGTTCCGCCAACGCCCGAAGAGCCACCCGTTCCGGTGCTGCCACCGGTAACGCTGATGCTCGTCAACGTGGGCTGCGAGTTCCCCGAACCGCAGAAGCCGAAGTTGACGGATCCGTTGGTGGGAATGCTGGCGTTGTAGCCCGCGGGAGTGACGGTCATGGTCGTCCCGCTCGTGGTTTGGCTGGCACTCCAGATGCTCGAAACGGTCGAGCCATTCGTCGCGACCTTCAACGTCCAGTTCGTCACCAGGGCGCCGGTGTTCTTGATCGTCACGCTCTGGCAGAAGCCACCGATCCAAGAGCTGGTGGTTTCGAGCGTCGCGGTGACGGAGCCGGAGCTCGTCGTCGATGCGGCCTGCTCCGCTTCACCGAGGTTCTCTGACGATTCCGCGGCGCAACCGCCAATGAGTGCGACGGCGATCGCAGCGTACGTGAATATCCCTAACGTGCTTTTCATCCTATGTCTCCCAATGATGAATCTATTTCGAACGACAATACTCTACGTGCGTAAGCTTGAATTTTTGACGCTCGGCACCGACACGTCTGTTTCGCATCGGCACCACACCACGTTCGGCTCGCGTCGCAGCGCGCGGGCAAACATGACCCTTTTGCTCGGTTCGCGATCGAACGTGGTGCGCAAGAACCGAGATCAGTTGGTCTTCGTGAGCAGACCTGGACGATACGGAAGTGCGTTGTAGCTCGCCGTGCTCGAAGGATCTCGGCCTTGGTACAACATCTTCATGTTGCAAGGGTCGACGGGCTGGGTCTCGGACGGATCCTCTCGAACCAAGTCGCCATGACTGATGTCGTTCGTCCAACGCCCAGCGGGGAAGGTGACGTTGTTCTTGCCGGCGAACGGGGTAGCTTCCGTCGACGCCCCAGGAAATGGGCGTCCACGAACCTCCCAAGCTCGTTGCACTGAAGGCTCGGAAGTACCGGCCACCGCCACCCATGGCCTCGACGATCATGAGGTACTTACCGGTACCCTTGACGGAATACACTTGCACGGCTTCGAACAGGTTCGCCGTCGTATCACTCATGATCGTGGTGTATCCGCTGAAGGTGCCGGGGAAGTTCCCGATCGGCATCGACGAACGATAGATCTTCCCATTGTCGCCAGCGAAGAAGAGGTAGCAGGTGCTGCTATCGCAGATGAAGGTCTGATCGATGGCGCCCGACGGTCCGCCACTCAGCAAGGACTTGCCCCACTGCCACGACGAAGGATTCGTCGGATCCGTGGAGGTCGCATACTGGAAGCCCCACTGATAGAAGAGCACCCAGGTCTTCTTGGGCGTGAAGTAGACGAGCGTCGGTGCCACTGCACCGCGAGACAGAGGGGTCTGCGTGGCCGAGCTCATTTGGTTTAGATCGGTCGTCGTGAGCATGAAGCCGCCATAGGCGGCCGTGGTGTTGTTGTACACGGAACCGTAAACGACGTACTTGCCGTTCGCCTTCGTTACCGTGAAGTCCTTGAGGGACGCCCAGCTCTGACCACTCGGCGCTTTCGGCGTCGTGAGCACGCCGGACGACGTCCACTTGAAAGACGTCGGGAACGCGCAAGTGCTCGAACCACCCGTTGCAGTCGAACCACCCGTCGCAGTGGAGCCACCCTTGGCGGTGGTTCCTCCAGTGGAAGTCGTTCCGCCCTTTGCCGAAGAACCACCAGAAGCGGTGCTGCCACCTTTGGCGGAAGTGCCGCCGGTACCCGTTGCACCGCCAGTCCCCGTGCTGCCTCCGGTAACGCTGATGCTCGTCAACGTGGGCTGCGAGTTACCCGAGCCGCAGAAGCCGAAGTTGACGGATCCGTTGGTGGGAATGCTGGCGTTGTAGCCCGCGGGCGTGACGGTCATCGTCGTGCCGCTCGTGGTTTGACTAGCGCTCCAAATGCTCGAAACGGTCGAGCCATTTGTCGCAACCTTCAACGACCAGTTGGTCACCGCGGCACCGGTGTTCTTGATCGTCACGCTCTGACAGAAGCCACCGCTCCAAGAGCTGGTGGTTTCTAGCGTCGCGGTGACGGACCCGGAGCTGGTCGTCGACGCGGCCTGTTCGACGGCGGAGGTCTGGTCCACCGCCTCGCTCGCGCATCCTCCCAGCAGAGCTCCGAGAATGATGGAGCTCCAAATCGGACTTACAACTCGCTTCATGATGACTCTCTTCGGTTTGGGTTTTCGTGCCAAATGCTCCGTCCACGCCGAATGACGAACGACGTGAGCGATCACTTGGGACATCTACGAACTTCGATTGAAGTCGAATCCAACGGGAGACGACGAACCCGGCCGTTCCTTCGGCGATTCGACGTCCCCACGAATTGCGAACCTACACTGCAGCTTTGCCCCCGCTGCCGAATCGCTCACCATCGTCATGGAAGCGATTCGGTGCAGGACCGGCATTCAATGCCAGTTAAGCCTCGACTACCTAGACGAACGACCCGACGCCAACGGCTCATCAATCGTGGGCGTTCGCGCAAAGGTGAGCGGTGCTCACCACTTCAACGCACTAATCATCGTCTGTGCGTATCGTTTACCAAACGTGACCTGAGAATCATGATCGAAATGCAGACGCCAGGTCGTGTCCCCGGGATCCAAAACCAGACCGCTCGCAGAAACGACGTACGCGTTGGCAATCAATCCCGGGAGCTTTGCTACCTGGGTATTGTGCTGAGAACACGCGCCCGTAGGAGCGAGTTGCCCCGCAAGAAATGGCACATTTCCGATCCCGAGGTCCGTCCTCAGATTCGAAACGAGCGTTGCTACCTTACCCGGCCAATTCGAGTCTCCGCAATTCGATTCGCCCTGGTGGAATAGAATCCCATCGATGACGCCGCCGGCTTGCTGCGCGAGCTTGGCTCGGTTTACGATCCAATTGTACTTCGTGCCGCCGACCTTCATGAAGGTCTCGATCTTCTCTCCGCTGATTGCACAGGGAACGAGACCGATGGTATCCCCAGTGGGGATGCGATCGACGATGGTTTTGCTGAACCAATCGCCTGGACCAATCGCACCATTCCAACACTCGTGCAGTGGCGGCGACGCAACGGCCCACTTGTCCTGGGTTCGGCCGGTGGCGGCGCAGTTGTCGTAGCCGAGCACTTGAATCCGCGCGTTCTGCACCTTGTCGGTCGACTGTGCCTTCGGATATCCGGCCATGTTCGACTGACCCAGCAACAAGAACACGTGGAACTTGGGCTTTGCCGAGGTGCCTCCCGTAGCCGTCGTTCCTCCCTTTGCGGTGGTGCCACCAACGGAGGAAGTGCCGCCTTTCGCCGAGGAGCCACCGACAGCTGTGCTGCCGCCCTTTGCGGAAGTGCCACCCTTTGCGGAAGTGCCGCCCGTTGCAGAGGAGCCACCGGTACCCGTGCTGCCGCCCGTCACGCTGATACTCGTCAACGTGGGCTGAGTGTTGCCGGATCCGCAGTATCCGAAATTGACGGATCCCCCCGTTGGAATCGCTGCGTTGTATCCGGCGGGCGTCACCGTCATGGTGGTGCCGCTCGTGGACTGGGTGGCGCTCCAAATGCTCGAAATGGTCGCACCGCTCGTAGCAATCTTCAGCGTCCAGTTCGTTACTGCAGCACCGGTATTTTTGATCGTCACGCTTTGGCAGAATCCTCCGCTCCAAGCGCTGGTGGTTTCGAGCGTCGCGGTCACGGAACCCGAAGTCGTCGTGGATACGGCCTGTTCGGCTTCGTCGACGTTGCTCGTTGGCTCACTCGAGCAACCACCCATGAGCATGACACCGAAGGACATGCAGGCGACCCGTCTTAGTGCTCTATTCATCGCAACTCTCCTGACGTATGGCAGACCAACGGCATCCCGCGCGCGCTCCGCGCGTTGAACGCATTTCGATGGGAGACTCTCCGTTTGCGACCTGCATCGAGCCATCGCTCGACCCGTCGCGTTCTCTTCCGACAGCGGCGAAGCACCGAAGTCACACCGTCGAGCCCCCCGAAGCCTCGCTTCTCGATCACAATGACGGCACCGACGTGCGACCGACCATTGCCGGACCCATCGCCTTCCCCGAAAGTGCGCCCGAGCATTGCTTTCACGAGGTGCGCCCCCGAGACATGCTCGAAGGGAATGCACCACTCACGCACTCCCGCGCCAATGAGCGGTGAGTGTTCGGAATCGTGGAACCAGGTATGGCTCTCTCCCACGTCGTGCAGTGCCGGCACCACGGCAGATCCGTTTCGCAAAATGAATCCGGCGCGCGCAGCCCTGGTTTCACCGCTAAATCGAGAGGCACGACATCAGAAATGCGACCAACGATGGGCAGTTCTGACGCAAATTTCCAGAAGCAATCCGGACCGACCGGCGAGTAGATCGCGGTGGCGACTCGACGCCTCCCTTACAAAGCCGTCAGCGACGAGGGTACCCCGGAGGGCCCCCTCGTCGCTTCGACATCACCGCTGACGGACTACGGCTTGGTCAACGAGATTAAGGACGAGTCCCGCGCAGTGTGGTCACGCTCGACGCGTCGAGCGAAACGGTGAGCACGCCGTTCGCGACGGTGACCTTGCCATCGCTCGCGAGACTCTTGCTCGAAGAGGTCGTGTACTTGTCGAAGGACGCGTTCGCCCCTGGAACGGTAACGGTGACCGATTTCCCAGCAGTATTCTGATTGACTGCAACGACGACGACGTCCGTTCCACTCTTGTACGCGGACACGAGCACGCCACTTGTCGGGGTCTCGGTTGCATCGACGCGATAGGCGCCGGGACGCACGAACTTCGACCAGTGCGCCATGCACCAACCGCGCTTGCTCACCGCGCCGCTTTCCTTGATCGGCCCGTAGCTGCGACGAATATACCACCAAGTGTAGAGGTTGAACTGCGCCTTCACCATCGAGTTGTGCAGTTCGGTCGCGACGTTCAGTGCGTTGGGCCATGCGTCAGCATCGGTCGTGCTGTCGGTGTAATGTTCCGTCATCCAACGCTCTTTCCCTGCGCCCTTCTGATCGTAGAGCGAGTACGGAAAGGAGCTCACTTGGGTCCCATAGAGATGGGTGCCCAGAATGTCCATGTTTTGCAGGGCCGAAGCGTCGTTCAGGATTGGATCGTAGTAGCTCTTCGTATAGTTGAAGGACTCGCAGCTGATCAACCTCGTCGAAATCTTCGCACCGTAGTCGCGAATGAAGTCGTGGCACTGCGCCTGAGTCCATTTCGTCCATTCGCTGGCGTAGTCCGGCTCGTTCTGAACCGCCACGGCATAGATGTCGACGCCCTGTCCCTTCATGTAGCTGACGAAGCTGTTCAGGTGGTTCGCGTAGTCCGCGTACTTCGACGGATTGATGGCGCCATTGGTCTTCATGCTGGCGGGCGGGTTCCAAGGCGTCGCGAAGACGATGGCACCGTTGGCGATCGCAGCCTTTGCAGTCGCGACCTCTTTCGACCAGTCATTCGAGTTGTCGCTAATCCAAATCCGCAACACGGAGAAGCCGAGTTGACCCGTGCCATTCGCGAAAGCGAGCGTCCGCTGCGCCGCAGTCAGATCGCCAGCCCATACCGGATGGTTCATGCCGCCGTACCCGCGAATGTACTGCTTCTGGGTGGCGACGTTCACGGTGACGTTGGCGCTCGTCGCCCATACGGGAGGCGAGCCGGCAGTGCCAGTGCTTCCACCCTTTGCCGTCGTGCCGCCAACGGACGACGTTCCACCCTTTGCCGTCGTGCCGCCAACGGACGACGTTCCGCCCTTTGCCGTCGTGCCACCGACGGACGACGTTCCGCCCTTTGCGGATGAACCGCCGACGGAGCTCGCTCCACCCGTACCGGTGCTGCCGCCAGTCACGCTGATGCTCGTCAGCGTGGGCTGAGTATTGCCGGAGCCGCAGAAGCCGAAGTTGATCGATCCGTTGCTCGGAATGTTCCGATTGTAGTCGGTAGGCGTGACGGTCATGGTCGTCCCGCTCGTGGTTTGGCTGGCACTCCAAATGCTGGAAATGGTCGCGCCGCCGGTCGCCACTTTCAGCGTCCAGTTCGTCACTGCGGCGCCGGTGTTCTTGATCGTCACGCTCTGACAGAATCCGCCAGTCCAGGAGCTGGTGGTTTCGAGCGTCGCGGTGACGGAGCCGGAGCTTGCCGTCGATGCTGCTTGCTCGACCATCGAGCTTTCGTCATTCGACGTCTCGGCACACGCGCCAACGACGCCAGCGAACAAGAAGCTTGCGCCCAAAATTCCGAGATACTTCTTCATGATATTCTCCACGTTCAACCCCGGCCCATGGCCGCGAACGCACGTCTCTCTCCCCGTGCATGGTGCAACGCGGTGACGGTCTCGCTCAGAAGACGTCCGCACCCGAAGAATCCAGTCGCTTTACGGCGAAGGCACGCAAGCGATTGCGACTCGGACGACTCTCAGTGAGATCCCTTTCGAGAAATGGTTCGCAGTCGCGTCGACGCCCAGCGATGAACACGAAGTCGACCGTCTGGACCCTCGGCATCCACGTGCATTGCAGTGGCAGCAGAGAGACGAATCCGTTTCTCTTAATTGCTGGGACGGGCAACTTTGCTTGCGGCCCGCCGAACCGACCGAGCGGTCTGGCGCGAGACCGCTCTCGATATTCGAACCGATGCGTCGGCGCGAGAACGTTCGACACGATGCGCGAACGCGTGGCCGCCATCGCGAAGGCGGCCACGTCGTGTTTTCGGCAGAGAACATCGCCTCGCGACGGGATTGAAGTCCGTCGCGTGAACCGTCAGTAGGACATGACCACGGTCACGATGCTGCGCGCCGGTAGACTCGAAAGGGTTGCGTATTGGCCTGCGGGAGCGATCGTCAGCGCCGAGCGGTTCGTCGTCTGTGAAGTGACGAATGCCTTCGCCGTCGTCACGTTGCTCGGGATTTTGAAGATGACGTCGTTATACGCCGAGGTCGCGCGATTCAGAAGCACCACGACGACGTTCTTGTCGCCTTCGTAGGCCGTCATCAGAACGTTGTTGAACGTGGTGTTCATGGTCGCTTTGACCATGGAGTATCCCGGTCTCACGAACTTCGAATAGTGCGAGAACGCCCAGCCGCGCTTCAGAATGGCGCTCTTGGTGGTCCCGTATGCGGCCTCGCCGTCTCCGAGGAAGGAATAGTAGCGGCGTCCCCACCACCAGATGTACGCGCTCCATTTGGCGGTCATGCTGAGGTGCACACTGCGCATCACGACGTCGAGCGATTCGTTCCAGACGGTCTGGTTGTCACCGCCCCAAATCGCGGCGCCACTGCCGTCGGCCTCGTGGATGTTCCACTCGGTCATCCACTGAGGTTTCCCTTTTTGGTTGGCGAGTGCGTACTCACTCAGCTTGCCGGAAGCCTCGGCGCCATAGAGATGGCCACCGATGTAGCTGATGTTGTTTACCGCCGCCGCGTCGTTGAGCGTCGGGTCGGAATACGAGCGAGTAAATTGCAGGGACTCCGGGATCATCAGCTTCGTGCCCTTGATGGCAGAAGCGTTGTTCTTGACGAAGTTCAGGAATTCGGTGCCGCTCCAGAGACAAGAATCGTAGTCCGTGGGCCAGTCGGGTTCGTTTTGGATCGACAGGACATCGATCGCGACGCCTTGCCCGGACATGTAAGACACGTAGTCGTTCAGATGAGTTGCGTAGTCCGCATAGGATCCAGTCTTCAGACGACACGTGGTGTCCGACGAGCTCTTGATCCCAGCGCAAGTCGTACTGTTGTTGCCCTTCATGCTCGCGGGCGGTGACCAAGGCGTGGCAAGAACCTTGACCTCGCTGCCGTAGGATTTGGCTTCCTTCAAATCGGCGACCGCAAAGGACCAGCGGTTCTTGTCCGGATCGACGATGGTCCGCAGGATCGACATGCCGAGCTCGCTGTCGCCCATGCCGACGGCTTTGTGCACCTCGTCCGTCGTCCACATGCCCGTCGAGCTTCCCCACATCGGAAGCGCCGCGCCAAAGCCGTCGATGGTTTGGTACTTGGTGGCGGTGTCGACCGTGATGTTCGGCGAAAGGACGACGGTGCTGCCTCCCGTCGACGAGGTGCCGCCGCGCGCGGAGCTACCGCCGCTCGACGTGGTACCACCAGCGACGGAGCCACCGGTGGACGAAGCGCCACCTCGAGAGCTCGAGCCGCCAGCGGTTTGGCTTCCGCCGGTGCTCGTCGATGCGCCGCCAAGGGCGCTCGTGCCTCCCGTGGTCGCGCCGCTCAGACCACCAGTCGATGAGTTTCCGCCCGAGGTCGTCGACGCGCTGCCGCCAACACTGGTACGCCCTGTGCCAGCCGTCGATGCTCCTCCGGCAGCGTTACTGCCGCCCTTGGACGACGCGCCGCCAACTCCAGCGGTCCCGCCGGTCTCCGTCGAGTCGGACCCTGAATCAGAACCACTGCACCCGGACGCAGCAAGGCAACCCATGAGGATGAGCGCGCGACCGCGACGACTATCGAGCCTCTGACCAAACGAACGAGCTGACTTCGTGGGCATCGACAAGCAGTGGCGCGCACCGATCCAGTCTGTCGAAAAATCGACGAGCGCCACCACGCCTCAATCAGGTTCGGCCCCGACTGCCCCTGCGCACGCCCGCCGACGTGGCCTCCGTTCCGACGTCGGCGGCTTTTTATGTCCACCGCCGACGTGAAACGTTCGTCGTCGCCCAGTCGACTGATTCGATTGTGCTCAGTTCGGAGGAACGGGGCGGTTGAGCTGCTGCATCAACCACGTCATCGCCGAACGGGGCGCCGTACCATTTACGATCCCGGAGTTGTCGATCCACGTGGCGCCGTTGATCCAGCCCCAAACCGTGATCCCCTTGACGTAGGGAGCCTTCAAGAACACCGAGAAGTGATTCTGGAAGTTGGTCAGCTGAGTCGCGTCGCTGGCGTCTCCGATGTCGTACTCGGTGATGTAAACGGGAAGGCCCGTGTCGTTGGTCATCTTGTCGAGATTCGTCTGCAGCTGCGAGGACGATCTGCCCTTCAAGCCGTGGGACTGGCAACCAACCGCGTCGATCGGCGCGCCGTTCGCCTTGATGTCCTTGACGATGTCGATGAAGTGCTGTTCCTGATCGCCGTACTCGATGTTGTTGTAGTCGTTCAAGATGAGAACGGCGCTACCGCAATACTGACGAGCCAACTTGAACGCCTTGACGATCCAAGGCCATTTTCCGCCCTCACCTGCGCCGAGGTTCGACGTGTACGAAGGCGTCGTGTGGGGCGGCGGCTCATTGACGACGTCGATGAGCTTCGTATTCGGATAACGTTGACAGAAGGACTTGATCCAGGTCTCGACCTGCGCAAGGGTCGGGGTCCCACTCGGCTGCTGCGCGCCCCAAACGAAGGTGTGCTGCTTGAAGATGATGTTGTTCGTTTGCGCGTAGGCGTAGATCGAATCAAGCGAGCCCCAATTGAAAGCGCTCGAAGGCGTCGATTGGACGGAACCCCACTTACCTTGATTTTCCGGAGTGATCTGGTTCCAGTACTTCGAGTACTTGAGCCCCGTAGGATCGACTCCGTTGCGCGTCGTGATATTGCCGACGAACTTGGGAAGCGCCGTCGAGCCACCCGCAGAGCTACCGCCAGCTGCGGACGTACCACCCGTCGCCTTGGTACCGCCTGCGGATGACGTACCGCCTGTGGCCTTGGTGCCGCCCGCGTAGGAGGAGCCGCCCGTCGCCTTGGTGCCGCCCGCGGCAGACGAACCACCCACGGTAGACGCGCCACCCGCAGCCGTTGCTCCACCAGCCGCAGACGTGCTCGCGGAAGTCGTGCCACCGGAAGCCAGTGAACCGCCGCTAGTCGTCGCGCCACCTGCGCTCGACTTGCCCCCTTGCGACACGGAGCCCCCCGTGTGGACGACAGCGCCACCACCGGTGGACGTGCCGATGACGGATGAGCTTCCGCCCACTCCCGGCGAACCTCCAACCTCGGAGCTCTGCGTGTCGTCGGCTCCGGTACAGCCAATGAAGTTGAGACTGAGGGTCAAGGTAACGAGTCGTAAGGTCTGCGTGCGCACGGAACCTCCCAATGCAACCCAGGCGAGCGGTTGACGATTTGATCGAGCTTCATCGACGCAGTGGCGGCTGCGCGAGGATTCCGTCTAGAAAACATCTGCATCACTCATGTCAGTTTCGAGAGACGCCCATGGGCGTCTCTCGAAACGTCACGTCGAATGACAATCGAGTATCGCTCCGCGCCAAGGGTTCGAGGCGTAGAAACATCGTCGCAGCGTGATCTCCGTCGTGGCCCGTTCAGGACGCGATCTCCGTCGTGGCCCGTTCAGGACGCGATCTCCGTCGTGGCCCGTTCAGGACGCGATTTCCGTCGTGGCCCTTTCCGGACGCGATTTCCGTCGTGGCCCGTTCAGGGCGTGACCAAATCGAAGGACGTCACCTTCACGGATCCACCGAGGGCGGCGGTGGCGTAATTCAAGATGGCGTATCGGTATCCCAAGAAGTAGGGCCAATCGCGTTTCATCGTGAACGCACCACCGAGTTGCGTGAACGTCGAACCATCGGTGCTGTAGAAGAACGTTGCAGTTCCACCGCCTGAATCCGTGCGGATGTTCGCCTTGACGCGCAGCCAAATCTTCCCGCCCGAAATGGCAGAACTTGCTCCGTCCGTACCGCGTGAGCTCGTGTTCCAGGAGGAATCGAGCGTGGCATTGCTCACCAGGACGACTTTGTCCGTTCCACCGGTGCGCTTGACCGCGATGAAGGATGTGGTGTCCCGCCACGCTGCGAGTCCAGCGACGTCACCGTCCTTCATGCTCTTGTAATCGAGTTCGATGGTGGCCGTGGAGGTTGGACCGGGCATACGGCGCGTCAGCGTGTTGCGCGCGGCGTAGGGATCCGTCGTGACGGTCGCGGTTTGTAGCGTCAGGCCGCCACCCGAGGTCCACTTGGTGTTGTCGGGATTGTGATTCCACTCCCACCAGGGTTCCAAGGTCGTGCCAGCGAAGGCGTCACGCCCGTATCTCGACTTCACCTTGCCCGCGCCGCAGGGTAGCTTCGGGAAGGGATAAGTTGCGCCCCACTTTCCTCCGACGAGCGTCACCGATGGCCAGCCATCGGTGCTCCAGGTTACGGGCGCCATCACCGGGATGCGACCGGCGGGATAGGCGTCATTGAACGCCATGTAATACCAATCGCCGTTCTGCGTATTGAAGACGTTCCCCTGATGAGGACTGGCACCCGCGCCAGAGCCAGCGAAGGGCAACTTGACCGCGAAGGACTTCAATTCATAAGGACCGAATGGGCCGGACGTCGACTTCATCACCCATTCGCCGTTGGCATACTGGGTACTAAATACGTAGTAGTCGTTGCCCTTCTTGAGGAAGTGCGAGCCTTCGAGAGGCCCGCCGACGCTGGCCGGCGTATCCAAGATCTTCTGGGCTTTCACCTGCGTGAAGGTATCGGGATTCACCTGAGCCACGCTGATGGCGTTGTTCCCGTAGACGGCGTACATCTTGTCGTCGTCATCCACGAGCAGGCCGACGTCGTAGTAGCAGAAGTTCGTCTTGTGCTTGGTCCAGGGTCCCGTGGGGCTCGTCGCGGTGAACATGTAGCCACCGCCGACGTTGTGCATGCAGCCGTACCAGTAAAACGTCTTGTTGCTCTTGCGATAGACGAGCGAAGACGCCCAAATGCCGTTGACATAGGAGCGTTTGCCGCTCGCAAGATCGTAGCTCGCGTCGAAGTCGAGCACCGGGACGGAGTGCCCGATGTACTCCCAATTGACGAGGTCGTACGAGCGAAGCACCGGGGCTCCCGGTGAATTGTGGAAGGTCGACGCGGTGTAGTAATACGTGTCGTCCACGCGGAGGACCTCGACGTCAGGTAGAATCCTCCCAGATCACCGGATTGCTGTAGGTGGCGGGACACGTCGCCGGCGTACCTCCAGCTGCCGAGGTGCCACCCGTGGCTTGCGTCCCACCGACTGGACCCGCGCCGCCCTTTGACGCGACACCTCCGGATCCATTGCCGCCCATCGACGGACTTCCGCCTTCGGCGTCGCTGCCGCCGTTCGAAGCGCTCCCGCCGAGTTCACCACTCCCCGCGCCACCTTTGGCCGCCATTCCCCCTTGGGAACTCCGATCGCCACCGGAAGCGAGGCCACCTTGTCCGGGATTGCTCGAATTGCCTGCCCCTCCGCCCGCGTTCGGAACCGTCGACGAGCTCGAGTTCGACCCGACGGTGCCGCCGGCGTCATTGCCCCCAGTCGCGCCGTTCCCCGAATCTGAAGATCCGGAGCAGGCGGGCGCGAAAATAGCCAAAGCGCAACATGACAGGAACCCGAGCAATGGGCTCCGCGAGTGATCCGACGACCCAAGTTTCGCGACTTTCACAATCGATAACTTCGTCATGAGATGCTTGCCTGGCGCGTCGGTGCGAATCCTTGCCTGGGTCATGTCGGCCAAATGCTCCGTCAGGGCAGTGGCGCCTCATGCGCGGATCCGTCAGCGAATCTGCTGCGTCTCCCCGCCCCGCATTCCCCAGCGCCAAACCTCTTCTGAACACGGGTTGCACTCCAAGTGCTCGGGGTGCTCGCGACGGATTATTCCGCCATGAACACCCCGACTTCGAAGGACTCGGCCTTACTCCCTCGACACTTCAGCTCGAACTGACGACCTTGATCATGACTGCGCCGTGAGCCGGAACCGAGGTGGCGGTGTAGGAGCCGTTGAAGGAGCCGACGTCCTTCTTGGCCCAAAGATCCCTCACGGTGGCTGCACCCGCGGGAAGGCCGAGAGCGCTCCATTGAACCGTTATGGCAGACGGCGACGACCCGCGGTTGAGCAGCACTGCCGCGACCGTGTTCGTGCCCGAGAGCTTCTTCGCCCAAACCTGGAGGTTCGTGCCTTTACCCGCAACGATGTGGCCCTGAACACCGAGGGGATCTTGATCAATCGCGATCACTTCGGTGTTTGTCAGGATGGCCTTCGTCGTGGCGTTCATGCTTCGAACGTCATTTCCCGCGATGAGCGGAGCGGCCATGATCGCCCACAGACTGAAATGCGCTCGGTCCTCTTCGGCGTTGGCCAGCTTCCCTACCTCGAGCATATCGGGATCGTTCCAATGGCCCGGTCCCGCGTAGGAGTAGAGGGGCTCGTTCTGATCGGCGAGCCCTATCATCGAGTTCCAACTGGCATTGATGTCGAAGCCGATGCGCCACATGTGCGCCGTTTTCGGCAGATCGAGGGAGCATTTCCCGGGAACGCAACCGGTGCCGTCACCGGGATTGATGCTGTAGAAGATGGGGCGCAGAGTCGCTCGCAGTGCGTCGCGCATGGGAGCGAATCCGCTCAGCGGCGCGGTGCACTTGTCGTACTTGAGGTAGTCGATGCCCCAATCCGCGTAGGATTGCGCGTCCTTCGTTTCGTAACCAAGGCTACCCACTCCGCCGCTATAGCCGCCGTAAATTGCTGCGCAGGTCTTCGTGCCGGGCGTCGAGTAGAGGCCAATCTTCAAGCCTTTGCCGTGAATGTAGTCGGCGAGTGCCTTCATCCCCGAGGGAAACTTCGACGCGTTGACTTGGATCTTGCCGCTACCGTCGCGTCCATTCATCCAGCAATCGTCGAGGTTGACGTACTGGTAACCGGCATCCTTCATTCCACTCGAAACGAAGGCATCCGCGACGGCCTTCACGAGGCTTTCGTTCAGACCATTGCAGTTGAAGGTGTTCCACGAGTTCCAGCCCATTGGAGGGGTCGCACCGACGACGGTGCTCGTCGTGCCGCCCGTTGACGACGTGCCGCCCTTCGAAGTCACCCCGCCCGTGGCGGAAGTACCACCTTTGGCCGTGACGCCGCCCGATGTTGCGCCCCCTGGGTTCGCCGTCGTGCCGCCGGACGCGGTCGCTCCGCCGGACGCTTGAGAGCCACCACTCGCCACGCCGCCCACGCTCGAGCCGCTCGACGCGGAGGCGCCGCCACTCGCGGCTCCACCGCGAGCGACAGTCGCACCACCGACGGCGCGGATCCCGCCGCTTCCCTGCGACGCACCACCAAAAACAGAACTGCCTACGGGCCCTGAACCACCGCTAGAGGCAGCGGAGCCACCCACAGGCACGTCACCCTCGGTGGATGGCGAATCGGAGCCACTGCAGCCGTATAACGCACAAGCCGCTGTCAGAAGATAAAGCTGACCAATTTTTGCCATGGTACCGCCAAGGGTCGACGACGTAGGTGAAGGAGCGTCCGCTTTCGCCAGTAAACGACGACACGCAGCTCTCGCGCCCTCAACGAGAAGCGCGCCTGCAAGGCGCAGTCGACGACGCACCGGAACGACGGCTCCGCCCTCTGAAGGAGACGTCTCCGAACCGACAGTCGAACTGGACGGGGGAGCTGGATGCCATTTTCACCGCAGTGGCATTTGCGAAAGGGATCCATCAAAGATTCGACGCGGCCAGCCACGACCGAAGATTCGACTTTGCCTGTGACGCACGCGACAGCGAGCGAGGAACCAACGGATTGGTGACGGGCGGCGCGAGCTGCGAGGAACTGACGGCTTGATGACGGTCGGCGCGAGCTGCGAGGAACTGACGGATTGGTGACGGTCGGCGCGAGCGCGAAAACGCAGTGCGCCCCATCGCGGCCGCGCACGGGAGAGCGGTGCACGCAGTCGCAGACGGACAATGCTTTGGGACGTCTTCCTTTTGTTTTTCTTGCCGTGGTAACGCAGGCGGCGAATGCCGGTAGGGTCAATGTGACGTAACGGCATCTCGCGAAGGTTGCCCCGCGACTCGCTCCTGCAGGACGGAATCAATACTCGCTGCAGTGACTGTCGTTCGCGATGCGGACACGAACCACGCGAGCTTGAACCCACGTTGCCGCCCGGCGCGTGTGCTCGGTCCGACGAGTCGATTGTTATCCAGTGTGCAGGTCCTCGATTAGGCGAGCTTCCGTTACATTCGCCCAGGGAGCATATTGCTACGCTCCTCTCTTCAAGCGTATGAGCGCGCCGCCGGCATTGACCCAAACCGCACGAGAAGAAACGCTGACGATGTCGTCAAAGACTTCCCAACCGTGGCCATCGTACGTTTGGACTGCGTGACCGTCCCAGTGCAGCAGGCGGTTTGCCGAGGTCGAGATCCAAATGTCTGCAGGACCGGTTCCGCGGATGTCCCGAAGAGTCTCGAAATAGCGGCGCTCGGGACGTACCAACTCCGCCACGAGCTGCCATTGCTGACCGCGTAACGTCTGCAGCTTGCCCATGCTGCTGATCCCCCAGAGCTGGTTTCCGTCGCCCCAGAGCCCAGTGATGATATCGCCGGTGATCTGCGCCGCAGTCAGCCACTGCTGACCATCCCAACGGAACGTCGTTCCTTCGTAGTTCGCGGCGTAAACTTGCGTGTCCCCCGTGGCCCAAAACGCCATGAGTCGACTCGACCCCGGGAGCGACGTAAGCGAAGTGTCCTCCGTCGTCCAGCGATACAGCCGTTCTCCCTCACCCAACGCCCAAGCGACCTGCTTAGAGACCGCCAATATGCCGATGACGCCCTCGAAGTGCGGCCCACTCTTCTCGACAAGCCGCTGGCCATCCCAATGGGCGACCTTACTTTCACCGAGCAACCAGACGTTGTGCGCGGAATCGCCGTACGAATAGTAGTAGCCCGAATGTACGCGCTGCACGTGGCTTGTGCTCTCCCCTCCAGAATCTTGCACATACGCGGTCGCTTCGACCCAGTACCACTCGGGAGGGTGCCCCCAGATGCTGACACCGCATCCGTACCTTGCCACCATGCAGAACGCACCCACCGCTTGCTCGTGCCAGGTTCGACATGGTGGAATGCTTCGGGTATGTGAGCAGTAAGCCGCAGCAGGGGCTCGCGTTGCAGTCTGCCAACGAACTGGCCCAAAGTTGACGGGAATGACTGTGCCCTGAGCCAGCGTGCTAATGAGCCAGGCTCCTGTATCGGACTGAGCCATTACGTGGCTGCCATTGAGCAGGCACCCCCCACTCCCTTTGAGAGATTCAGGTGGCTCGGGCAGGTCAGGATCACTAATCGGAATTCTCTTCTCGACCGGTCGATCCCCTACTCGACCGAAGGTACTATATGACATCGCAGCCGCGCGACATCCCCGAGCTGCCAGGGTCGTCTGAATACGTGGCGATTCGAGGGCGCCATTGCCGTCCGTGTCCGCGGAGAGCTCCCAGATGCTCAGCGCACTGCCTTGACTGTCGTACTCGGCTCTCCAGATCGGATCCCTCGTTGCGTACAAGACGTGAGCCTGCCGTGTCTCGAGATCGACAGCGATCACCTCTTGCTGTTTACCGCTCCGTCGAATCAGCGCCAGATGATGCCCAGGCGAGAAGCTGACGGCGGCGTGACCGAGAGTGGCATTACTGTCATCGGTCAGATCGACTTCGAATTCTGATAGGTCCAAACGAGCACGACGCGCGGCGTCGAAGACCCAAAGCCTACCGTCTTGCCGAAAGGCAACGAAGCGACCGCTCGGAGACTCACCCAGATAGCTTTCGATCGCTTCGCCCGGGCCAGGGCCAACCATCAGGTAGGGTTGGAGCTCGTCTCCAAAGGTCTCACCATGATACCCCACACTGACATCGATCTGCCCGTTTCGATTTGTGTCGCTACGCGCCTGACACGCCACCATCCAGCCGTAACGATAGCTTGCATTCTGCAGCACGAGAGGATGCGCGGTGCCCATCCAAGGACCGTGTTCGTATACCGGCGAAGCTGGTTTCGTCGCGACGTGGCTAGGCAGAGATGACGGCTTGCTGCACCCGAAGATCAGCGCAGCGACCATACAACTCCGCCGACGAACTTGCTCGAACATGCCGCCCACAGTCCTAGCGGAAACCCACGCGAAGCGAAAGCAAGATCCACTGCGCCGGACGAGGTATGTCTAGGTGAGGCGGTCTACCGCGTGCTCGTTGAAGGGGTCGATTGCCGCGGTTCTACGCCATCCGTCAGGAATCGACACGTCGATGTTTAGCAATGGTATCGTACACCGAGTTCATAGTTGGACTGCTACGGTCGAAACGCTTCTCCGGCTGCATAAGTGTCGAAGAACTCCTGGAACCGGGTCACCTTGCCGTTACGAAAAGTGACAACGTGAACGAAGTCCGACTCATATATCTTCCCAGTCGCGTTGGCGCGAATCTTCATGTGTCCAACTACTGCAACGGAGTCTTCGTCCGCAAGCATCTTCCTCGGTTCGAGAACAAGAATCTCCTCTGCCTCTCGACCAATGTTCGCCCACTCCAGAAACCCCTTGTGCCCGCGGTGCATGCCACCGCATGGATTGAATGGATTGGGTGGCTCGCACCACTCGATGTCTGGACTTAGCATGTCAAGAATCGCTGGGATGTTTTGTTCGCCGAACAGGCGATATAGATGCTTTACTTCCTCTACGTTGCTTCGGTTCATTTGCGTGCCTTCGGTTGTCATGCGTCTACCAAGCGACTGCGCAGCTCGCAGGCAGCAGACAGTACCACGAACGGCCCTGAGAGCGCCCGGCGTCCCCCGAATGTACCTTGGAGAAGCGCATCCGATCCCCTAGCGCGCGACCAACCTCGTCCGAAATCCTCAGCGCCCTTCTCGTCACGGCCGTTTGCGCGACGCACCGACATCAACAACCAGATTCACCCTACCGATATTCCGCGCATAATCCACCCTCGCTGGTTCTCACGGTCTTTGCGGCGTTCCCTCGCCTCTGCACGCGAGCAAACGTTTCTATTGTTGGCGCGTCGTGACCACGTCGGAATGCCGAAGCGCATCCACGACGGCGCGCGCACGCTCCGCGCGGTCTCGAGGTCCCGGCGAACGATGACGAATGCCGTCGAGCACACGTTCCGCGTGGTCTCGAAGTTGCGGCGAACAAAGACGCATGCCGTCGCGCTCGACAGTGGTTCCCCGAGGGCGGCGGCGTACCCGGTCTAGACGGTTGCGCCGTCGCGAAACCAATGGCTCAATCGCTTCCGTCATTACTGCTCGTCGCTGACCGTCACCGAGAACGTCGACCATTTCTCGCCGTATCAACAGACTGAATGAGAGCCTCCCGCTCGTCGTGCGCTCGGCGGGTCACTTAAGGGTCACGATTCGTCACCTGGTTCCAGTTGCAGCCAAAAAGCTTACCCGTAAGGCCAATCGAAGCTTTGAGATCGGATCCCCCTTACGGGTAAGCACGATCGAAGTTTTGAGATCGGATCCCCCTTACGGGTAAGCGCGATCGAAGGTCCAAGGTCCGAATTCGCTTACCCGTAAGGGAAATCCGGCTGTTTCGCGTCCCAATCCTCCGGTCGGACCGAGTGCATCGCACGTAAGTTGTCGGAACTTGGTTACTCGTAAGGCGCGTTCGGACTTGTGAACCCGATTTTTCCTTACGGGTGAGGCGTTATCGATCTCCGAGCTTGGATCACCCTTACCCGTAAGGCCGATCCAAGAACGATCGTGCGATTTGCTTACCCGTAAGGAGTCCGAGCGCGAACGGCATCAACGAAGTACCAGCACGCGATTGGAATCGTGCCAACTCGATCCCGCGGAATCGCGACCATATGAAACCGAGCGAATCCGTTGCAGGAGCTGATTGTTCATGGGCACCTGCGCTGGAAGATCGCTGGCTCCTCCGCCCGCGAGACACGCTGGGGGAAGGTCGAGCCTCCGGGAGACTCACCATTGAAAGGGCTCCCGATTCTTGAGAAAGCACCAGCGCTTCAATTCCTTGAGCGGTCGAAAACCAATACCGTTCGGATCGAGCTCTGACGGTTTCAAGAAGTGCAGAAACCCGGAATAGCTTCCAAGGACAAGTGTCTTCGTCTTCGGACAGTAGTCGATGCCTGACGCACTCGAGCCGAACTTGAATAGGACGCGACGGGCGTTCGCTGCCAACATTTCTTCCGGTGAGGGCATCAAGATCAGCTCCATGAGCAACCCCACCGCGCCGACTCCAATCCCGACGCCAATCAAGGCGTCTGATGTCTCTTTCGAGTCCTCCCGCACTGCGAGTCCGGCGCCGAGTCCCGCGGTATATATGGATAATACCCGCGCGACGCTCACGCACTCGGATGGGCCCACGCGCAACCTTCAGCCGATAACGGTGCGCTCACGCCTTCGCCCTTGTCCCGAAGTCTCGAGAGACATGCCGTCTCGCTTCGCTTTGTGCCGTCGCCGCCCTCGCGCCGTTCTCATCCCCACCGTTTGCGCGCCGCACCGACATCCCCGCTCTGCGACTCCCCGCGAACTTGCCGAACTGATCAGCGAGGGTCGAGTTGTACTTTTGGGACCGGTTCGGCAGGAGCTGCTGCCCACGGACTTCTTGATTTGTGCGACAGCAATGCGACGCAAACTATCAATCTACACGACGGATGGGGATCTTCGTCGTTACGCGAAGGTTCTCAAGCTCGAATTGCACAAGCCGCGGGCTTGAGGTCCTCGCGTGAGTCTGGGGGTCCGCCGAACTGCTGTGGTTTGAGCTGCGGCCGCGTCAGGCTCGCATCGAGGAATCATGTTGCCACAACCAGCGCCAGCCGTATAACGGTCGCGTAGCCACGGCTGGCACTGAGCACGGATCTGGCAGAAAACATGGGCCGCCAGCTGCAAACCAGAGTTGGACCGCTTTGACTCGAGCTTGTCGCCACAGTCAAATCCGGAAGATTCGAATACTTCGATACGGTGCTGCGAGTCGACGCATGTCGTCCTCGTCACCGGTTGCTATCACGGCTGAATCGTAGTCCAGCGCGCTTGCGACGACGAATGCGTCGATGGCGTGCTCTGATGAAAGTTTCGCTTTCTGGAGTATTTCGCCCGCGCGTTGTGCAATGCCACGAGTCAGATCGCTTACCACAATCCCCTTTCCGAGAAGCAAGCGATTGATTGCAGCGTCGAAGCGCGAGCCGCGACACACTTCGGCAAGTACTGGCGAAGGGACGCGTACCAACGCCCTTCGTTCGCAAGCTGTTGCGAGTATTGCTCTTGCGCGCTCGGCCAAGACACCGCGCTCCGTGGCGCGGGCCAGCGAATTGACCGCCTCGGAATCTAGGATCAGCGCTTCGGCCATGCCCGCCTTGCCTTGGACAATTCCGTTGCGGGTACCGGGCCATGCAGGCCTTCGAGTTCACCCAGGAAGGCCTGCAATTGTTCGCGTTCAAGTTCGTGGACCATCGCTCTAGCAACGAAGCCAGACAGCCCACGAGCTCCGACTCGCCTGCGGACAGCGGTAGCCAGGTCCATCGGGATGCTGACAGAAAGCTTAGCGGCGGTTGGGGGCATGCCAATTCCTACCATGGTAGGAATTGCGGTGCAATGCAACGCCGAAGACTGCCGGCTCGCTGCGGGAATCGCGTGCGATGCGCTTGCGGCGCAGCTACGGCAATTCGTCCGGCCTTGGGGCTCGAACCTCCATCGTGAAACGCCTCTCGCATGCACCCAATGCCGCGAAGTTCGTTCGGGCCTCTGCGAGCGACAGACTGCCATTGGAGCCCTCACGAACAACATGCAGCTCAACCTCGTCTTGGCCGTCATCCTCCCAGAAGCAGACAGGGCAGATCTCGTACGCGCCCCGCTCGTCAAGCGTCAAGTGGCGACAACAGGGGCAGGCGTATCGTTGTCCGTCGATATGCGCAAGACGGACGGAGTGTCGATGTAGTTGCTTCCAGTATTCACGAAATCTCGTGGCGCCGGGATCGTCGTTGTTCATGCCAGGTTGATGGACACTGCTAATCGATCCAACGTATGGCGCTCGTGCCGCAAAGGCCTACGAGGCGCATCAAGCTGCATCATCGCCCCAGCCTCGCGACAAGGCAACCCAAGGTCTGACCGGCCTTTGTCGGTACCAGGCGCGAGTTATCCAGCTTCGCCGCACGTTTGGAGTTGTCTCAAGTGTGCTCTGAAGCGCCAAGATCTGTAACGCGGTACTGAAGGGCCTGGTCAACGATCTCGTCGGCGGTGAGATCATGCCCATCCGGCGGATAGAAGATCAGGTCTGATACTGCTGGATGGGGAACATTCGATTCCAGAGTCGCCAACAGTTCATCGAGTTGTTCTTCTGAACCGTGCGCTGTCATGATTCGGCGCACTATTCCAACAAGCTCATCCCGCGTCATGACTCAACGTTAGCATCACTCCTGGGAGAGGACGTCCGTCTGCCAGCGTTTGAGTCCCGGGCGGAAGCGTGTCGGTCTGGCCCTATGCGCAGCGGTTTGCCATGTGTCCGAGGCTATCCCAGCCAATCCTCCAGCATTGACTCGACGAAGCTCTGGGCTTCCGCGCGAGAATCAATGGGCCCCAGGTGGACCGCCTTGATTTTTCCGTCCGAAGTAGACTCCAAGCTACAGTACCACCGATCGTACGCGGGACCTGTCCAGATGAGATATCGCGGCCAAGTAGGTACGCCCTGGCGAGCTTCGACAATGACACTGAATTGGTTCTTCGGTTTGGATTTTGGTCCGGACGGTTCCTTGGTCGTGGGTGCTCCGGATGAGGCAGTTGCTGCAAGAAGTACGGACGCGCCCGGTTGTGCAGTCTCCAACGCTTCGAGCAGGTCATCACCGGTCTTTAGCATTCTGCAGTGCGTATTTCGGTCATCGTGAACAGCCATTTCGGAGCATCGGGATCACTCGTTTCGGGTGCAAGCGCGTACATGGGTGACACTTTTGACCGGGCACTTGGGTGACACCCATCCGGCTGACATGGGTGACACTTCTGGCTGCATTTGAGCTCGGGCTACGGAACGGGCGTCGCTTAGAGCGCCCGTTCCGTAGCCGAGCACGGCGCCCCACGTGTCGTACCAGCCGCGTTTGCGCTCCGGGGCGCCGCTCCTGCGACTACTTCACTCGCGCCCAGCATTCGACGGGTGGGCGGATTAGACCGAGGTCAGGACGCTCGTCGTCGATGAAGCCCAAGCGAATATCTGCGAAGAAGACATGGTGAAGACCGTCGCCGGGTTCGATGGCGATCCACTCACCCTCGAGAGCGTTGCCAATGGTCACCATGGCGCTCTTCCATCGAATGCGTCCGCTTGCAGCGACCTTTCGCGTCAGCATCCCTTGTTCGTACTGTATCGTTGGTATTCGAGTCGGGTAGCGTCGCGGCGACGGCGTGTAGAGTGTGCATGGGGTGGCGTTACCAATCGCTTCGTGTGGACGCTCTTCATTGAACTCTCTCAGAAAGCGTTCGAAGCGCACTTGCTGGGCGCGGCTTGTTGCCGCTGGAGGTCGTAACGTCTCTTGCTTGAGCGTGCGATGCATACGCTCGTGTCGTCCGTTTTGTTCGGGATGTGCAGGTTGAATGCGTTCGTGCTTGATACCTAGCTTCACCCACCAGATCGAGAGCCTGGATAGCCCACCGGCACCGCGACTTGCGAAGGGTGTCCCGTTGTCAGTTCGATCCTGTCGGGCAATCCATACTCGCGAAATGCCGTTTCGAATACGGGCCACGCTCGCCGTGTTTTCGTTGATGGCATTGCTACGCAGCGCAGCAACTTCCGACTGAACGAGTCGGTGATCGTCAATGGATAGCAGCGCTTGCCATCACCCGTTTTGAAGTCACCTTTGAAGTCGGCGCACCAGATGCGATTCGGCGCGTCCGCATCCGCAAACGGTTCGGTAAATGGAGGTGTACGTCGACGTGCTTGCTTGCTGCGCGACAGTCCATACTTGGCGAATACAGTGCTGACTGTGCTGGCGACGGGAAGCTCCAGCTCTGGGTGTCTCTGCGCAAGCCACGCAAGGATCTTTCTTGCTCCCCAGTGAGGGTGCGCCTTGCGTGCTTGCACGAGCGCTTCGATCGAGATCTGAGGAAATGCGATTGGGATGGTTGTGCGGAGCACGCGAACGCTCCTCGAGTCCAGCTGGACCTTCCTGGTTGTAACGCGTTATCCACTTGTACGCCGTCTTGCGGCTGACGCCGAACTGCCGGCACAACTCTACTAGCGGTCGACTGCCTTTCACGTATTCGCTGATGAGAAGTACTCGCTCGTCCACTGGGCAACACTCCTTCCAGACCATCGCGTTCTCCTTTCGAAGAACATCTGGTTGTGGCTGCCCCCGATGTCACCCATGTGAGTCGGTCAGCTGTCACCTATGTCAACCAGTCGGTCTGTCACCTATGTTGTCGGGCGTTACCATCGGATACCTCCGGAATGGCTGATTGAATGCGCCGGAATACGCATTGTACTTCGCCACTCCGGCAAAAGCTGGATCTCGTCGGCGATAGTCTCGGTCGGCGATGTACGCATCGGCACCCGTCGCCTCCACGGCTGCAACTACTACTTTGCTGTGGAAGCCACTGTCGGCAGTCACCTTTGCTTCCGCAAACACGTCCTTGCTGAGTTTCAACGAAGCAAAGCTCTCCCTCGTTCTTTCGATCAGATGAGCCAAGAGGTGCGCCTCGTAGCCAGAGCCATGAGCTTCTGCGTATACTACGACTTGAGAACGGTCATCGACGACGGCTAGCCCGTTGTAACCTTGCAGCACACCCCGAGATGTTGCCATCTTGGCGCTTTCGGGGTCCGTGAGATTGCTCTTCTGCTCGTTGCCGGTGGGGCCGAGCTTCTTCGCGTTCTGCTGGAGGAAAGTCCGAAGTTCGGCAGCCTTGCGTCGGTAGCGCTGAGCTTTTTCGGGTTCACTGATAGTGGCGCCACTCTCACGTTCTTGAATATCACGCTCCCGATGCCGCTGAACGATCAGTTCAGCGATTCGCTCAAGTTTGGTACACTTCTCCTCAAGCTCCTTATGGGTGCCGCTCCACTTCTTGGACGCATTCGAGGGCAACTTGCAGCCGTCGATCGCGAAGTGCTCCTTGCCGATGAGGCCGAGCTCCGACGCGTATATCAACACATCGCCGAACAGACTCGCTATCTCGTCCTTCAGTCCGCTGATGAATGCCGCGATCGTCGTAAAATGTGGCCGGCAATTCGCCGAGAGGACCATGAAGACCACATTGCGACGACACGCGTCTGCGATGCGTCGGCTCGAGATGATGCCGTGGTAGTAGCCATAGAGCACCACCTTCAGCAGTACCTTTGGATCGTACGCTGGTCGCCCTGTTTCGTTATTGTGGTAGCGGGGCTCGAAGATCGACAGGTCGAGGCGTCTCTCAACGACTTCGTTGAGGGCATACTCGAACGAGCCCTCGATAATTTGGTCAGCGTACGACAATGGAATCGTCATCGTTTGATTCAGGTCGTAGGCTTTGTATCTGGCCATGGGGCGCGCTCCGGTAAGCTGCGGGGCGCCCTTTGTATCCATCCAAACCCCGGATTCCAAGCGGAAAGAGTACTTTTCCTACGGCCTCAACGGCTGGCGCTTGAGCTGCAAGGGCCAGTGCCAACCCAAAGGTTAGAATCATCGCTCCGAGAGCGACCAAAGGCAAGAGTCATCTCGACAGGCCCTTGTCAGATCCAAGCGCGAGTTAGCTAGCTCGTGGTATCCGTCGCGTCTCGCGTTGATTGGATCAGGCCATCAATGCTTGTGTAGTCGGACCCGTTTTCGTCACGCCAAACCAGTGCGTTGGCAAGGTTCACAAATTCTGACGCGATCGGAAGTGCGGAAAGCTCTCGGGCGAATAACTCCACCTCCCAAAGCGCCCGGCGAACACCGTGGCGTACAGATTCCACTTGTAGTGACTTCGTTCGCGGAAAAGTTGGCGGCTCGAATGGTTCGGTCTCTATATCCCATTCGAGAACAATCAAATCGTTTCGAATGTTCCATTGCAATGCGGGATGACCCTCGCCGACGAAACCTGATACTGAACAAGGCCTTAGGACGTCGGCCCAGCCATGAATGGCTGCCAGAGTCGAACAGCATTGGGGTATGAATATCGGTTGTGCGTCCACGGCGAGAACGTAACCGCCATAGAGAGCGACAAGGGTAGACTCCTCCAAACGTTCACCGTACTCGTTCATGGTCTGTTTAGCGACAAGCCACTTGACGTGCGATTCTTCGAGCGCACTAAGAGGGACAAGCATCGAACCTTGAATCACTGAGGAAACGGAAGGCAGATGCTCTGCCTGACAGGCAACGCACAACGCAGTCTCCCATTCGGACGAATTTCTCCACCAAGGTGTGCGGGGAGCATGTGCACGTGGAACAATCGCACTTAGCTCGAGAACCGGGATTAGATCTACGGATGACATATGCCGCGCTGCACAATTACGACTTAGGGCTGCTGGTCGCAAATTACACCATAAGTTCACGTGACGACCATTCGATTATCGTCGACGATCATCACTCGGCAGCGAAACGCAGATTTTGGCGGGTAGTGATGACGGGCGTCTTCAGCACCTTCGCCTTCCTGTTGCCCTGGTGTGGCACGGGAATTCAACTTGGCGATTGGTGGCTCTGGCTCCGCACGCGCCGGCTACGATGGTCTTGATGCGAATGAACGGTTTGTGGCTCCAGTCTAGCTAACGGCTTTGCGTTTCAGAAGCGGCCGCAGCAGCTCCGGAAACACGCAGCAGGATGCCATGACAGGCGCCAGCCGTACAATGGAAGCGCAGCCACGGCTGGCGACGGCCTCTACGCGACAGCAAGGAAGGCCGCCTTCTGCAAACGCGAGTTATGCCCGGCCGCCACGGTGTCTCTCGACGGCAGCGAGAGCGCGTCGCACCAAGTCGCATTGGTCTCAGCAAGACCAGACCCGGAAGTCTTGGGCAGCGCTACCTTGCAGCCGGCAGCCTTGGATTGGGAAGGCTTCGGTTTGAGATTTGGTCTTGGTCGGCGCGGTGACGCCACCAGACCGCGGCCTCCCCGGTTGCGACGAGGTCACAGCCTCGGGCGCTGCACACGGCATCAGTTCGCCTCCGGGTGCCACGGAACAGTGGCGTGAACGCTCTCGCTGCGGGAACCTACCAGACTCGACCAGGCAGGTCGGCACCGCCCACCGGATGGAACGAACCAACAGATTCACTGCGGCGCCCAACCCAACCGTCGGCAGCCTGCAGGACTGCTTTTCTGTCGACACCGCCATCAGGTCAGAGGCTGGCGCGAAGGGCAACCAGTCGCTTGCCGGTAGCAGGCCCGGTGCAGCGCTTCACGATGCACACCATCAGCAAGCCACGAGGCATTGGTCTCGCGGAGGGCGCCGCAACGCTCTCAGCAATACAAGCGGCGGTGCGCAGCGACAACTCCACCATTACCCCAAAATGCGGCACGGCATAACGCATGGGCGTTCTGCCGCGTGGACTGAGCGTAGGCGAAGGCCACGTCGGTAGCAACGACGAGTTAGGCATGGCATTCACAACTCCGATTCTTTGCGACTTAGATTGAGGTGATGCGAATATCTGAAGGCCGAGTTCGAAGTAGATTTCATGGCGATGCCCAAATCCGTTTCGAGCACTATCCGGCACGCAAATCTTCGATTAGGCGGGCGTCGGCTGTAATCCTCTCAAGCGGTACATCAAGCTCCGTGTGAATGAGCTCGCGCATTTCAGCCATGACTGCCTCCACGGGGAGCGCACCAACGACAGATACGTCTAGGGCGAGAAGTCCGGCAATATCCCCAAGCGTGGCGCAGCTGGCCGGAATTTGGTTCCGGAGATGCGGGGCACTTTTCCACAGGACGATAAAGACGATCCACAATGGAGACAGGTAGATCGCAAGTCGCCAAGAGAGGGCGCCGCCGAACGCGACACCGAATAGAAGGAGAACAGAGAGGAAGCAACCGATTGCAGATGCGCCCAGTAGCCACGCAAACGGCTTTGGCAGCTCCAGACCGGGTAGGTGAATCCCCGCGCGACCAAGGCTCCTCCATACTGCTCGTAGGTTTGAAGGAGGAACGAGCTCAGAAACGAGCGCGTTGGGTCTGATGGCACTTCGATCGATAGCAGCTTCGCGAACCAGAACATCTCGAAGTTGAAAGAACGCTCGGCTTGTACGGCAGTTGGACGCTTCCGCCAGCTGGTCCCCTGACAATCGAACGATAACTGCAACGAGGTCGCCAACAGTCCGCACGCCAGTGAGTGCTTCGTCGGGAATTGCGATTCCGAATCGGTCTTCAGCCGCAAGTATCAGCTCAACAATTCCCAGACCCATTTCGCAGCCGACCGTAGCATGAGTAGCGATTCGCGTCAGCTTCTGGATTCCGTTGGCTGTGTTTGAGAGGCTTGGTTGCCAGCGAGTAGCCGACGCTCGTCGTCATTGCATTTCAGGTGTACGCCGGGTAACCGCAATCGACAGGACAATGGCACAAGCACCGATTCGTGACTAGGTTAGCTCTGCCTAACGGCTTTGCGTTTCAGAAGCGGCCGCAGCAGCTCCGGAAGCACGCAGCAGGATGCCATGACAGGCGCCAGCCGTACAATGGAAGCGCAGCCACGGCTGGCGACGGCCATTACGCGACAGCAAGGAAGGCCGCCTTCTGCAAACGCGAGTTATGCCCGGCCGCCACGGCGTCTCTCGACGGCAGCGAGAGCGAGTCGCACCAAGTCGCATTGGTCTCAGCAAGACCAGACCCGGAGGTCTTGGGCTGCGCTACCTTGCTGCCGGCAGCCTTGGATTGGGAAGGCTTCGGTTTGCGATTTCGGTCTTGGTCGGCGCGGTGACGCCACCAGACCGCGGCCTCCCCGGTTGCGACGAGGTCACAGCCTCGGGCGCTGCACACGGCATCAGTTCGCCTCCGGGGGCCACGGAACAGCGGCGTGGACGCTCTCGCTGCGGAAACCTACCAGACTCGACCAGGCAGGTCGGCACCGCCCACCGGATGGAACGAACCAGCAGATTCACCGCGGCGCCCAACCCAACAGTCGGCAGCCTGCAGGACTGCTTTTCTGTCGACACCGCCATCAGGTCAGAGGCTGGCGCGAAGGGCAACCAGATGAATCGAGCTATCAAGCCCGGTGCAGCGCTTCACGATGCACACCATCAGCAAGCCACGAGGCATTGGTCTCGCGGAGGGCGCCGCAACGCTCTCAGCAATACAAGCGGCGGTGCGCAGCAACAACTCCACCATTACGAAATCAAATGCGGCACGGCATAACGGCTTTGCGTTTCAGAAGCGGCCGCAGCAGCTCCGGAAGCACGCAGCAGGATGCCATGACAGGCGCCAGTCGTACAATGGAAGCGCAGCCACGGCTGGCGCCGGCCATTACGCGACAGCAAGGAAGGCCGCCTTCTGCAAACGCGAGTTATGCCCGGCCGCCACGGTGTCTCTCGACGGCAGCGAGAGCGCGTCGCACCAAGTCGCATTGGCCTCAGCAAGACCAGCCCCGGAAGTCTTGGGCAGCGCTACCTTGCAGCTGGCAGCCTTGGATTGGGAAGGCTTCGGTTTGCGATTTGGTTTTGGTCGGCGCGGTGACGCCACCAGACCGCGGCCTCTCCGGATGCCACGAGGTCACGGGCTCGGGCGCTGCACACGGCATCAGTTCGCCTCCGGGGGCCACGGAACAGCGGCGTGAACACTCTCGCTGCGGGAACCTACCAGACTCGACCAGGCAGGTCGGCACCGCCCACCGGATGGAACGAACCAGCAGATTCACCGCGGCGCCCAACCCAACAGTCGGCAGCCTGCAGGACTGCTTGTCTGTCGACACCGCCATCAGGTCAGAGGCTGGCGCGAAGGGCAACCAGTCGCTTGCCGGTAGCAGGCCCGGTGCAGCGCTTCATGATGCACACCATCAGCAAGGCACGCGGCATTGGTCTCGCGGAGGGCGCCGCATGCTGACAGCAATACGAGCGGCGGTGCGCAGCGACAACTCCACCATTACGAAATCAAATGCGGCACGGCATAACGGCTTTGCGTTTCAGAAGCGGCCGCAGCAGCTCCGGAAGCACGCAGCAGGATGCCATGACAGGCGCCAGCCGTACAATGGAAGCGCAGCCACGGCTGGCGACGGCCACTACGCGACAGCAAGGAAGGCCGCCTTCTGCAAACGCGAGTTATGCCCGGCCGCCACGGCGTCTCTCGACGGCAGCGAGAGCGAGTCGCACCAAGTCGAATTGGCCTCAGCAAGACCAGACCCGGAAGTCTTGGGCAGCGCTACCTTGCAGCCGGCAGCCTTGGATTGGGAAGGCTTCGGTTTGAGATTGGGTCTTGGTCGGCGCGGTGACGCCACCAGACCGCGGCCTCCCCGGATGCGACGAGGTCACGGTCTCGGGCGCTGCACACGGCATCAGTTCGCCTCCGGGTGCCACGGAACAGCGGCGTGAACGCTCTCGCTGCGGAAACCTACCAGACTCGACCAGGCAGGTCGGCACCGCCCACCGGATGGAACGAACCAACAGATTCACTGCGGCGCCCAACCCAACCGTCGGCAGCCTGCAGGCTTGCTCACCGGTCGCCACCGCCATCATGTTGGAGGTTGTCGCGAAGGGCAACCAGATGAATCGAGCTATCAAGCCTGGTGCAGCGCTTCACGATGCACACCATCAGCAAGCCATGAGGCATTGGTCTCGCGGAGGGCGCCGCAACGCTCTCAGCAATACAAGCGGAGGTGCGCAGCGACAACTCCACCATTACCAAATCAAATGCGGCACAGCATAACGGGTTTGCGGATAAGCTGCAGGCGAAGCCTGCCAGCTTCATTCGCGATATGGGTCGACAGTCATCGCTGACTTGGATCCGGTAGAGTCCGGGAAGTTGGCAGAGGACATGCACTCCTTCGGCAACGAATATTCATGCGAGAGCACGAGATGCTCACTAACTCAACTTCGTGCCGTCGGATGCACCGCGACCCGTAACGAATACTCAGGGAAAGCCACTCGAACTGGCTCACCATATTGCTTTCGCTGGGTTCGGCTATGCACGTCCTCTGAGCCAACGGTAACCGAGGAGGACCGATGAAGACAGGGCAATCTGAATTCGCTGCATGCGTAGGCTTGGACTGGGCGGACCGAAAGCACGACTTGTGCCTTGAGGTGACCGCAACTGGAAAGCGGGAGCGCTCCGTGCTCGAACACACCCCGAAGGCCATTCACGCCTGGGCTGAGCAGCTGCGCAAACGCTTCGACGGGGCGAAGGTGGCCGTGTGCCTGGAGCTCGCCAAAGGCCCCATCGTCTCCGCGCTCCTGGAACACGACTTCTTTGTCGTCTTTCTCGTGCAGCCAGCGATGTTGGCCAAGTATCGCAATGCGTTCACCCCGAGTCGAGCCAAGGACGACCCGACGGACGCCGAGTTCGCGCTCGAGCTGATGCTTCGGTACCCGGAGCGGGTCCAGCGGCTCAAACCCGAAAGTCCGACCATGCGCATGCTGCGACAGCTCGTCGAGACTCGACGTGGAGTCGTTGAAGACCGGGTACGGGTGACCAATCGCATCGTGGCCAACCTCAAGGCGTACTTTCCGCAAGTGCTCGGGCTGTTTCGGGAGAAGGACACGGGGGTGTTCGCCGATTTCCTCGAGCGGTGGCCGACCCTCGAAGCAGCCAAGAAGGCTCGCCGGAGTGCCCTCGAGAGCTTCTTCCGCGAGCACAACGTCCGATACCAATCGACGATCGATCGACGGATCGACGCGCTCAAGGGCGAGGAACCGCTGACGACCGACGAGGCTGTCATCCGTCCGGCTCAACTGCTGGTCGAGCTTTCGCTGCTGCAGCTCAGAGCGCTCTGCACCGCCGTTGATCGGCTTGAGCGGGAGATTACGGAGTGCTGCTCGAAACTCGCCGACTACAAGCTCTTCGCAGGACTGCCTGGAGCAGGGCCAGCCCTGGCGCCTCGCCTGCTGGTGGCCTTCGGCGAGCACCGAGAGCGGTTTCCGAATGCCGCCGCGTTTCAAGAGTACGCCGGCGTTGCCCCCGTCACCGAGCGCAGTGGTAACAAGTGCTGGGTCCACTGGCGTTACTCCTGCTCAACCTTTCTGCGCCAAACCTTCGTCGAGTGGGTGGCCCAAACCATCACTCGCTCCTTCTGGGCCAAGGCCTTCTACGACGCGTATCGGGCCCGCGGCGGCTCACACCAGGCCGCCCTTCGAGCGTTAGCCTTCAAGTGGATCCGCATCCTTTACCGCTGCTGGATCGACCGTCTTCCATACGACGAGGCGAAGTACCTGATGGCGCTGCAGAAGCGCCACGCACCCCTGCTGAAGCATGCCGCTTCGGCTGCAACCTAGAAGATCACTTTATACTTGCCGTCGGTCTCAGGGCGCTGCAGAAGCGCCACGCACCCCTGCTGAAGCATGCCGCTTCGGCTGCAACCTAGAAGATCACTTTATACTTGCCGTCGGTCTCAGGGCGTGAGTTAGCAGGCCCTGGTTGTGCATCACAGTTCGGCACTGCTGGCATCTACAAGCGACGAAAGACGCGTTGATTCGAGACGACCTCACCGAGGGTATGGTGATAGTACGTCGTGCGGCCGCTGAGCGTTCGCAAGTCTCCGGAAAGTTGGAGAACCATCGTTCCAACTATGTATCCTCGGCCTCTAAGGTCCTCAAAGAAGAGGAGCAGCTGCCCAGATGCGAGCCGCCCTTCGTACTCGAACACTCGCTGACCGTCTTGCACATCGCGAGTGACGATTGCCTGTACGAATCCACCACGTTGCTCGATTTCCAAGGTACTGTTGCGGGTGCTAGGCTCTGGTCCATCGGGCGAGAATCCTGCCCATACTCCGGTTAGATCCGGAACGGCCATGTCGGTGATGGCGCCGTCGAGGATGCGGAGCAACAATTTGGAACGTCTGCCGTGCTTTTCGACGGCACGTTTGATCTTGGTGCAAGCAGGCCCGACGGATGCCTCGAGGTTTCCACTGTGATGTGGCCTGAATGTGGCGGCAGTAACTCCGAGAAGGTCCGACGGTAGTTTTATGTTTCGCGTTTCATCCAGCAGGAAGAAGCACCTGTTTCGATTGAGCCTGCCGAAGAACAAGCCAAGCTCGAAAATGACGTTATCCCGAGGTGAAGGCTCCTCGGTACCACGGCTGGTGCACAAGTCATCAGCTGTCAATATAAAGACAGCGTAGTCTGCGGTATCAAGCTTTCTCAGAAGGGACTCAAGCGTACCCTCGCTCAGGTCAAACACTCCTTGCGTCCAAACTTCGACATCAGCGTGGCGGCCCAATCCCTGCTGAACGGCTTCGGCGATTCTTGAGCCCCTCCGACGATGAGCCCACGAATACCGTTGGCAATTGCTTCACGAACTTCGCTCCTGGTCTACGAGCCAGGTATGCTACCCCTCTGGATCAACGCTGCGAAGCCAAAAGTGCAGACCACGTGCCATCTCGCGCCTCGGGTGCAGTCATCTGCCGGTGAGAACGCACAAGCTTTGGTCCACTCGCAACGCCGTCGAGGAGTGCAGCGGCCGGTCCTGCTAACGTTGGCGTTGAGCCGCGGCGGCGCCGCCAAGTCAACGCACCCCATGATCGATCACCGAACCTCGCCGCACAAGGCCGGATCGCCGCCGTCGGATCCAACGCGGAGTTGGGAGGCTGGCGGAACCAGGCTTCGCTCAGTACGACCGCGCCGGAAGCCCTTCAGGTCGCCTGGTTTGGTAGGCACGGCACGGCAGACAGCAAGGCCGCGAGGGATGAGGTACGGGGGACTTCTGGGGACTTGTCAGGTCACCATGGCCAGGCTGGGCACAACACTTTGGAAGGCAGGACGCACCGCACATCGACGTCTCGGAACAATCTATCAGCAGAGCCAATGGTCTCGGCACAAGCCATCAGTCGACGAGGCCACGCAAGCGACATCAGCTGACCCTGGCAAGAGCTGCCAGCCGAGGCACGCCCCGTCAGCAACAGCGTGGCGACAACGACACCCAATGGCAAGACCACCGACGCGCTGACCGCACCAGTCACGACTTGGCGACAGGTCTCGGATCGGGATCACCTACCAGCCTTGGCACGATCGCAACGATCGAAATGACCGCGAGCAACAACCCACCAGCGAGCCCAACACAACCCAGCCCATCGCCGCCGCGGTACAATTAACCCGACCGCGGCGGCGACCGGAACACGCAAGCGGACCGAAATAGCCTAAAAGCCCGCGAAAACGCCCCGCGTCAGCAGACCCGGAACAAAGTCAGCAGCCAGCAAAAGCCGCGAGCGAAGACCCATCCAAGCGCAGCAGCCACCCAGACCGGTGCGACAGAAGCAATCAGCAAGCCAGACATTCGGCACGGCCTCACCGACGAGGATCAACATCACCAAGGCGATGGTCCTGCCAAGACTCGTCAGCAGGCCGCGCGAGAATCAACCCGTCAGCAAGCCAATCACGGCACGACGCATCAGCACTCGCTGCACTGCGCCTTGGCAGCGACCTACCAGCCACCAAGACACCGACGCTTCAGGTTGCCACAACCCACTTCACCAAATCTTTCCAGACCACCCAACGGCTTTGCGTTTCAGAAGCGGCCGCAGCAGCTCCGGAAGCACGCAGCAGGATGCCATGACAGGCGCCAGCCGTACAATGGAAGCGCAGCCACGGCTGGCGACGGCCATTACGCGACAGCAAGGAAGGCCGCCTTCTGCAAACGCGAGTTATGCCCGGCCGCCACGGCGTCTCTCGACGGCAGCGAGAGCGAGTCGCACCAAGTCGCGTTGGTCTCAGCAAGACCAGACCCGGAAGTCTTGGGCAGCGCTACCTTGCAACTGGCAGCCTTGGATTGGGAAGGCTTCGGTTTGCGATTTGGTCTTGGTCGGCGCGGTGACGCCACCAGACCGCGGCCTCCCCGGTTGCGACGAGGTCACGGTCTCGGGCGCTGCACACGGCATCAGTTCGCCTCCGGGTGCCACGGAACAGCGGCGTGAACACTCTCGCTGCGGGAACCTACCAGACTCGACCAGGCAGGTCGGCACCGCCCACCGGATGGAACGAACCAGCAGATTCACCGCGGCGCCCAACCCAACCGTCGGCAGCCTGCAGGACTGCTTGTCTGTCGACACCGCCATCAGGTCAGAGGCTGGCGCGAAGGGCAACCAGATGAATCGAGCTATCAAGCCCGGTGCAGCGCTTCACGATGCACACCATCAGCAAGCCACGAGGCATTGGTCTCGCGGAGGGCGCCGCAACGCTCTCAGCAATACAAGCGGCGGTGCGCAGCAACAACTCCACCATTACGAAATCAAATGCGGCACGGCATAACGCCTGGCGCTTGAGCCGCGAAGACCAGCGCCAAGTTTGGAGATTGAACTATCGCATTGGAATGCAGTAGAAGGCAACAGTCGGTAAGACAGGGCTTCGGCGGATCCAAGCGCGAGTTAGCCAGCTTTCACCGCGACCTCGACGTCGTTGCATGTCACGAAGAATATCTGCCGATTGGCATCGACAATTCTGATCGCGGCCGTCGTACCCAACAGCTCGCACCTGCCCGCGAGGTACCGGCGCTCGGTCTGGTGCGCCAACGCGAAGGTCTTTCCCTCCCATCCCATTGGGAGTTCGACGTAGTCCACAGACCGAAAGCAGATCTCCACCTGATAGCCGTAGGCGAAAGCGTCGTCATCGCCTCGCACGATGAGGTCGCTCTCTAGCCTCACGACCCGAAAGTCGAGCGACTCTGGAATTCGCACAAGTGCCGCTGCGATGCGCGATGCCGCCGTTTGCTCCAATGCCGGCGCGCTCTGGGGAATGTCGTGCGGCGGAACGAATCTCGGATCGTCTGGCCAGATTCGCTTCACGTGAAAGCCAGTCTCGCGCTGCTCGAGTTCGAGCTCGACACGTTCCCCAAATCGAAAGTCATCAACCAGCGCGGCCGCTCCATCGAACGCAAGGTCGCCTAGCTTGTCGGACACAACTACTCCTCGAGCCCGTTCGCGATCCCAAGACTTGATGGTCCAACCTGGAAGCATTTCATTCTCCGTGACGCTGCCCTACGGTCAAGCTAAAGCATTTCGCGCCACTCACACGTCTGCCCAGTCCTCTGGAAGATGCCGTTCCTGGTCAATCCGTCCTTCGAACAACGGCCCAGGATAGCACTCGACAACCTCGATGTTCCCAACGATGTGCCGATTGAACTCTGTCAATTCTTCTGCTGGAACCCACAACTCTTCATGGGACCGTCCACCTGCGATCTGCACGGGATACTGCATGGCGAAGTCCTCGCCGATTTCAAACTGCGTCACGAAGCCGATGTGCCCGGACGATGCGTCTTTCGTATTCCAGTCGCGAGCGATCCTTCGAGCGTACTCTAGCGAAAGAACTGGGTAGAAGATCGGTTGGTCCGGCAGCCTCGGTGGCCACTCCCTCCACTTACTCGCGGCAACGAGTCGCAACTCCGCAATTCCTGTTGGACGATAGAGGATCATGGTGTCCGATGTCTGGCTAACGGCTTTGCGTTTCAGAAGCGGCCGCAGCAGCTCCGGAAACACGCAGCAGGATGCCATGACAGGCGCCAGCCGTACAATGGAAGCGCAGCCACGGCTGGCGACGGCCTCTACGCGACAGCAAGGAAGGCCGCCTTCTGCAAACGCGAGTTATGCCCGGCCGCCACGGTGTCTCTCGACGGCAGCGAGAGCGCGTCGCACCAAGTCGCATTGGTCTCAGCAAGACCAGACCCGGAAGTCTTGGGCAGCGCTACCTTGCAGCCGGCAGCCTTGGATTGGGAAGGCTTCGGTTTGAGATTTGGTCTTGGTCGGCGCGGTGACGCCACCAGACCGCGGCCTCCCCGGTTGCGACGAGGTCACAGCCTCGGGCGCTGCACACGGCATCAGTTCGCCTCCGGGTGCCACGGAACAGTGGCGTGAACGCTCTCGCTGCGGGAACCTACCAGACTCGACCAGGCAGGTCGGCACCGCCCACCGGATGGAACGAACCAGCAGATTCACCGCGGCGCCCAACCCAACAGTCGGCAGCCTGCAGGACTGCTTATCTGTCGACACCGCCATCAGGTCAGAGGCTGGCGCGAAGGGCAACCAGATGAATCGAGCTATCAAGCCCGGTGCAGCGCTTCACGATGCACACCATCAGCAAGCCACGAGGCATTGGTCTCGCGGAGGGCGCCGCAACGCTCTCAGCAATACAAGCGGCGGTGCGCAGCAACAACTCCACCATTACGAAATCAAATGCGGCACGGCATAACGCCTGGCGCTTGAGCTGCAAGGGCCTGAGCCAATCCGTAGGGGTAAGATCATCGCGTCGGTTGCGGCAAAAGGCAATGGTCAACATGACAGGCCCTTGACAGATCCAAGCGCGAGTTGGGCGGCTCCTGCGTTATCGCCGCGCGTTATCGAGGATCGTTCGCAGTGTCGAAATTCGTGATTTGCCTGGCGGTCCAGCGTATCCCTTCTGCCAGCTCACAACGATTGGTGCCTTCATTGTCCTCGATCTGAATACGACTACGCGCCAGCCGGACGTGGTGGGGCCAGGGAATTGCGTCGCGTTGTCTCCGTACTCCGCGATTATGTCAAAGTTCAAGCCCATGCAGATCTGAAGCCAGGGCTTTCCAAACGCAAAGATCTGGTTCGTGTTCACTTCCGCAAGCGGCTGAATTACATATCGCTCGACAATTCGTGGTGGACATTGGAGGCCAGCAGTCAGCGAGTTTGAGTGCCACGGGTAGAGCTCGAGGTTCAGGAGTTGCTGAAACGAGAACCCGTGACCGCACCAGCGCTTTCCGAATGCGATCAGATTGCGCCAATACGTACTCTCGCGCCCATAGAGGTCTATCCAATCCATATCTCCCGGAGGGCTGCGCTCGAAGCAACGGCTGTAGGTTGACTCGCGAATGCGGTTCGTCCATTTGCCCTCTCGTCCGTGGAGCTCGGGATAGCCAACACCGGGATTCAACCCAAGCACGACAAGGGTTGGTTCGCAGCGAACGCCTCGCAAGTCTCCCGTAAACGGATCCGGAAAGCAGTCCAGGTCGAGTGCCCCTCGACCAGTCCCCGAGTACGAACTCTGCCAGGTAGCGAGATCAGAAGCGACCTCCGCTCCCTGGGCGTCTATCCACGCCTTGAGAGCCGACTCTCCGCTAATCCATGCCGCCATATACCTATCCCACAACTCTGCGACTCTATTGCGATGGTTCATCCGGTATTCCCCCGCGGCCAACTTGGATTGGCGCCATTTGCACGTGTAGAGGGTTTTCTCGCCGGGCTTCGTTAGTCCGCCCAACTGGAATTCGACGGCTATGCATTCCACCAGTCTGTCTTGTGGGCGGCACGTTCAATTCGGAATTGTTGAAGGTGCCCGCATGCAGTACAGACCAGGAAGCGCCATTCTTGTCCCTGATATCGAGCATACTCAACGAAATCACGGTGGCGCAATTCATAGGTTCCAACGCCGCAGAACATGCAGCGCTGACCACCGCGCGGTGTGACGACCGCATAGCGCCCCTCGATAAGGTCTGCAGCAAGCTTCACCGCTTCGCCGAGTTGGAGGGCATCGGCGTATCGATCGGCCGCATCTTGCGCTATGCTCCTGTCAAGTATGCGATTGACGTGCTCCATTAGCGGGTTCTTGGTGCGAGCAACAAGTTCAAAGTCGCTCTCGCGATGCACTTCCCTGTCGAAGATGTCATTTACCAACAGAAAGTAGAGGAGCTTACCCAACGAGTAGACGTCGCATCGAGGAGTAATCTTGTCTTGATCGGCACGTCCGTGGGCCAGTTCTGGCGCCATGTACCACCTTGCCCCGACAGCCTCTTTGAGCTGCGTCTGCCGATCCACCTCGCGCACATGACAGAGGCCGAAATCCGTGACAACCGGATCAAGGTCGCCCCTCAGCAAGATGTTCTCCGGCTTGATATCCCGGTGCACGATTTGCTTGGCATGTGCCACGGCAATGGCATCACAAATCCTCGCAAGTAGTCGAAGTGCGCTCACCGGGTCTCGAGAAATGCGCTCGACGTGTCTGTCGAGGCTTCCTAGCGGGTAGAATCCATCACGAAGAACTGACGCCCCTCATGCTCACCGCGATCGTCAATATGGACGAGGTTCGGATGACTCAGTGCTTGCAGGACTTCGACTTCGCGCTGAAATCGCGACAATCGGTTAGCGTCATTGGCCCTCTTAAGACGCTTCAGTGCATAGCGCCTTTCGGACTTCGGTTGCGTAATGTCGGTAACCACAAATACATGCGCCTGACCGCCTTCTCGGGGTGGGTCATCTGTCAAGCGCCAGCGTTCAGCGTACGTTGTTGCCACAGCGAAAGCCTACCGCAGGAAGGGCAGCATGTCTCTCACCGCATTTGCGTTGAGATATCGAGACCGGATTGCAGCTTGTGCGGATATGTCTGCTCCGTGACCAAGGACACGCCGTTAGTCCGCCCAACGGCTTTGCGTTTCAGAAGCGGCCGCAGCAGCTCCGGAAGCACGCCGCAGGATGCCATGATAGGCGCCAGCCGTACAATGGAAGCGCAGCCACGGCTGGCGACGGCCACTACGCGCCAGCAAGGAAGGCCGCCTTCTGCAAACGCGATATGGGTCGACAGTCATCGCTGACTTGGATCCGGTAGAGTCCGGGAAGTTGGCAGAGGACATGCACTCCTTCGGCAACGAATATGCAAACCGGAGCACGAGATGCTCACTAACTCAACTTCGTGCCGTCGGATGCACCGCGACCCGTAACGAATACTCAGGGAAAGCCACTCGAACTGGCTCACCATATTGCTTTCGCTGGGTTCGGCTATGCACGTCCTCTGAGCCAACGGTAACCGAGGAGGACCGATGAAGACAGGGCAATCTGAATTCGCTGCATGCGTAGGCTTGGACTGGGCGGACCGAAAGCACGACTTGTGCCTTGAGGTGACCGCAACTGGAAAGCGGGAGCGCTCCGTGCTCGAACACACCCCGAAGGCCATTCACGCCTGGGCTGAGCAGCTGCGCAAACGCTTCGACGGGGCGAAGGTGGCCGTGTGCCTGGAGCTCGCCAAAGGCCCCATCGTCTCCGCGCTCCTGGAACACGACTTCTTTGTCGTCTTTCTCGTGCAGCCAGCGATGTTGGCCAAGTATCGCAATGCGTTCACCCCGAGTCGAGCCAAGGACGACCCGACGGACGCCGAGTTCGCGCTCGAGCTGATGCTTCGGTACCCGGAGCGGGTCCAGCGGCTCAAACCCGAAAGTCCGACCATGCGCATGCTGCGACAGCTCGTCGAGACTCGACGTGGAGTCGTTGAAGACCGGGTACGGGTGACCAATCGCATCGTGGCCAACCTCAAGGCGTACTTTCCGCAAGTGCTCGGGCTGTTTCGGGAGAAGGACACGGGGGTGTTCGCCGATTTCCTCGAGCGGTGGCCGACCCTCGAAGCAGCCAAGAAGGCTCGCCGGAGTGCCCTCGAGAGCTTCTTCCGCGAGCACAACGTCCGATACCAATCGACGATCGATCGACGGATCGACGCGCTCAAGGGCGAGGAACCGCTGACGACCGACGAGGCTGTCATCCGTCCGGCTCAACTGCTGGTCGAGCTTTCGCTGCTGCAGCTCAGAGCGCTCTGCACCGCCGTTGATCGGCTTGAGCGGGAGATTACGGAGTGCTGCTCGAAACTCGCCGACTACAAGCTCTTCGCAGGACTGCCTGGAGCAGGGCCAGCCCTGGCGCCTCGCCTGCTGGTGGCCTTCGGCGAGCACCGAGAGCGGTTTCCGAATGCCGCCGCGTTTCAAGAGTACGCCGGCGTTGCCCCCGTCACCGAGCGCAGTGGTAACAAGTGCTGGGTCCACTGGCGTTACTCCTGCTCAACCTTTCTGCGCCAAACCTTCGTCGAGTGGGTGGCCCAAACCATCACTCGCTCCTTCTGGGCCAAGGCCTTCTACGACGCGTATCGGGCCCGCGGCGGCTCACACCAGGCCGCCCTTCGAGCGTTAGCCTTCAAGTGGATCCGCATCCTTTACCGCTGCTGGATCGACCGTCTTCCATACGACGAGGCGAAGTACCTGATGGCGCTGCAGAAGCGCCACGCACCCCTGCTGAAGCATGCCGCTTCGGCTGCAACCTAGAAGATCACTTTATACTTGCCGTCGGTCTCAGGGCGTGAGTTATGCCCGGCCGCCACGGCGTCTCTCGACGGCAGCGAGAGCGAGTCGCACCAAGTCGCGTTGGTCTCAGCAAGACCAGACCCGGAAGTCTTGGGCAGCGCTACCTTGCAACTGGCAGCCTTGGATTGGGAAGGCTTCGGTTTGCGATTTGGTCTTGGTCGGCGCGGTGACGCCACCAGACCGCGGCCTCCCCGGATGCGGCGAGGTCACGGTCTAGGGCGCTGCACACGGCATCAGTTCGCCTCCGGGTGCCACGGAACAGCGGCGTGAACGCTCTCGCTGCGGAAACCTACCAGACTCGACCAGGCAGGTCGGCACCGCCCACCGGATGGAACCACCTCCCAAATTCGCGGCGGCGCCCAACCCAACAGTCGGCAGCCTGCAGGACTGCCTTTCTGTCGACACCGCCATCAGGTCAGAGGCTGGCGCGAAGGGCAACCAGTCACTTGCTGGTAGCAGGCCCGGTGCAGCGCGTCACGATGCACACCATCAGCAAGCCACGAGACTTTGGTCTCGCGGAGGGCGCCGCAACGCTCTCAGCAATACAAGCGGCGGTGCGCAGCGACAACTCCACCATTACGAAAGTCCAATGCGGCACGGCATAACGCCTGGCGCTTCACTTGCGGCCGCTTCAGGATCAGCAAGGCCTCCGCAGCATGCCAGACAGGCAGCGGGAGTACAATTGTCGCGAGCGTAGCGAGCCACGACCGCTGCTGACCACAACCTTCCAGAATTCCAGGCCGTCAAGTGCAAGCGCGAGTTGGCCAGCTCATGTTGTGTCTAGCTTTCTTGGTTGGGTTTGCCCGACCTTGTCGAAGTACTTCGCTACCCATTCTCGGAACTCGTTGTTTGAGTCGCTGCAGGAGATTCTGTTGGTATCGCGTCAAAGAGAAGGTGGTCCAATGCGGGAAGCGCAACAGCTTCCAACGTTTCCGGCGAAACCGGAGCCTGCAAGACGTCGCGGATGTAAAGCTGTGCGCGAGCCAGTAGCATATTGCGAAGGTTCTCGCGTGTCTCCAAGCCGCGTAGAAATGCCTCCCAACGCTGCCCCGGTTCGAAGAGGATCGCTGAAAACGCTTCTCCGAGTCTCTTGATGTCAAGAGCGTCCAACCAAGGGCAGTACTCAAGCACCAATCTGGCGAGAGTCTCCGGGCTAGGGATGCAAATCGAACCCACCGAGGAGAGCACCGGTCCTTCCTGGGGCTTGCGCATTTGATGAGCGAATCGAACGCCTTCGGGCAACACGAAGAACGAACCGTTCTCGAAACCCAAAGTGAGGGGAGGCGCTTGCCGAAGGGGATCCCAACCGTGAGAAAGAGCGAACTGAATGGCAGACGCGACCGTTAGTGGGCGAATCTCGAGCTCCCAAGCATACGGATCAACTAGCAGGCAACTACTGCGACTTGCCGCGCATACAACGATATGGCGGTCGCCACCACTAAGTAGGCTGTTGGTCCGAAGCTTCCAGACGTTTCAGCGCCGGCAACTACGATCTTGCGGAAGGGTTTTCGAACTGCCACGGAATGTCTCAGGTGGGACGAGTCTGGCCAACGCATGGGCGTTCTGCCGCGTGGACTGAGCGTAGGCGAAGGCCACGTCGGTGAGCGACGACAGAGTTAGGCATGGCATTCACAACTCCGATTCTTTGCGACTTAGATTGAGGTGATGCGAATATCTGAAGGCCGAGTTCGAAGTAGATTTCAGTGGCGATGCCCGAAATCCGTTTCGAGCACTATCCGGCACGCAAATCTTCGATTAGGCGGGCGTCGGCTGTAATCCTCTCAAGCGGTACATCAAGCTCCGTGTGAATGAGCTCGCGCATTTCAGCCATGACTGCCTCCACGGGGAGCGCACGACAACGACAGATACGTCTAGGGCGAGAAAGTACGGCAATATCGCCGAAGCGGTTGGCGCAGCTGGCCGATTGGTTGCCGGAGATGCGGGGCACTTTACGGACGATAAAGACGATCCACGATGGAGACAGGTAGATCGCAAGTCGCCAAGAGAGGGCGCCGCCGAACGCGACACCGAATAGAAGGAGAACAGAGAGGAAGCAACCGATTGCAGATGCGCCCAGTAGCCACGCAAACGGCTTTGGCAGCTCCAGACCGGGTAGGTGAATCCCCGCGCGACCAAGGCTCCTCCATACTGCTCGTAGGTTTGAAGGAGGAACGAGCTCAGAAACGAGCGCGTTGGGTCTGATGGCACTTCGATCGATAGCAGCTTCGCGAACCAGAACATCTCGAAGTTGAAAGAACGCTCGGCTTGTACGGCAGTTGGACGCTTCCGCCAGCTGGTCCCCTGACAATCGAACGATAACTGCAACGAGGTCGCCAACAGTCCGCACGCCAGTGAGTGCTTCGTCGGGAATTGCGATTCCGAATCGGTCTTCAGCCGCAAGTATCAGCTCAACAATTCCCAGACCCATTCCGCAGCCGACCGTAGCATGAGTAGCGATTCGCGTCAGCTTCTGGATTCCGTTGGCTGTGTTTGAGAGGCTTGGTTGCCAGCGAGTAGCCGACGCTCGTCGTCATTGCATTTCAGGTGTACGCCGGGTAACCGCAATCGACAGGACAATGGCACAAGCACCGATTCGTGACTAGGTTAGCTCTGCCTAACGAGGCCGTAGAAAAACCTAGGCAAGGGCGGAAGGCAAGCGCTGGCCTGCACGTCCGGGGAAGATTAGGGGAATATTCAGCGGAATCATCCGATTTTGGACAAGGATGGCCCGACGGGGGAAACGGAATTGACGAGGGGTTCTGGGTGACGCTTTTGGCGGTGCAGCGGCACGGCACCAGCGACCTTCTCGATGTTGTGCACAATCGTGAACAGCTTCCACTGAGTACTCACCTTCGCCTGAGTGCGTAACATGAATCTTCGCATTCCCTTGTTCTGGAGGTTCGCGAATACGGGTTCGACGGTGCCCATGCGACGACTATAGAGTTCTCGCCCGAGAGGCGTGTCGAACTTCCATCGCATGCGTTGTGACGGCCCATCACGTTTATCGCGTCGTCTCGGAGGCGGTCCCTCTCGATGCTTGATGATCGCAAGTTGGCGCTGACGCGTGCGGTCAGGATAGCGGAGGCATTGCGCTCGCAAGTGACATTCGCGGCAACCTGTTAGCGGCGCTTTGAACCTGTCGACGCGATACCCATTGAAGAGCATGTTCTTGCCGGAACGATAGAGCTTCTGCCCCGCAGGGCAGATGCATCGAGCGTTCTGTTCGTCGTACAGAAAGTCCTTCGCGGTGAAGAGTCTTGATTCGGCTTCCTTTCGAGTTTCGTGCTCTTTTCTGCGCTGGAGCGCTCGCTCCTTCTTGTCGCGTTGCTTGTACTTCGCCACTCCGGCAAAAGCTGGATCTCGTCGGCGATAGTCTCGGTCGGCGATGTACGCATCGGCACCCGTCGCCTCCACGGCTGCAACTACTACTTTGCTGTGGAAGCCACTGTCGGCAGTCACCTTTGCTTCCGCAAACACGTCCTTGCTGAGTTTCAACGAAGCAAAGCTCTCCCTCGTTCTTTCGATCAGATGAGCCAAGAGGTGCGCCTCGTAGCCAGAGCCATGAGCTTCTGCGTATACTACGACTTGAGAACGGTCATCGACGACGGCTAGCCCGTTGTAACCTTGCAGCACACCCCGAGATGTTGCCATCTTGGCGCTTTCGGGGTCCGTGAGATTGCTCTTCTGCTCGTTGCCGGTGGGGCCGAGCTTCTTCGCGTTCTGCTGGAGGAAAGTCCGAAGTTCGGCAGCCTTGCGTCGGTAGCGCTGAGCTTTTTCGGGTTCACTGATAGTGGCGCCACTCTCACGTTCTTGAATATCACGCTCCCGATGCCGCTGAACGATCAGTTCAGCGATTCGCTCAAGTTTGGTACACTTCTCCTCAAGCTCCTTATGGGTGCCGCTCCACTTCTTGGACGCATTCGAGGGCAACTTGCAGCCGTCGATCGCGAAGTGCTCCTTGCCGATGAGGCCGAGCTCCGACGCGTATATCAACACATCGCCGAACAGACTCGCTATCTCGTCCTTCAGTCCGCTGATGAATGCCGCGATCGTCGTAAAATGTGGCCGGCAATTCGCCGAGAGGACCATGAAGACCACATTGCGACGACACGCGTCTGCGATGCGTCGGCTCGAGATGATGCCGTGGTAGTAGCCATAGAGCACCACCTTCAGCAGTACCTTTGGATCGTACGCTGGTCGCCCTGTTTCGTTATTGTGGTAGCGGGGCTCGAAGATCGACAGGTCGAGGCGTCTCTCAACGACTTCGTTGAGGGCATACTCGAACGAGCCCTCGATAATTTGGTCAGCGTACGACAATGGAATCGTCATCGTTTGATTCAGGTCGTAGGCTTTGTATCTGGCCATGGGGCGCGCTCCGGTAAGCTGCGGGGCGCCCTTTGTATCCATCCAAACCCCGGATTCCAAGCGGAAAGAGTACTTTTCCTACGGCCTCAACGTATGAGGTTTCAGTTGCAAGCGACCACGGCACTACGCCGCAAGCTCAATGCCGAATCTCCTGCGGCGCTTGCCAACTGCAAACCTGATATGGGTCGACAGTCATCGCTGACTTGGATCCGGTAGAGTCCGGGAAGTTGGCAGAGGACATGCACTCCTTCGGCAACGAATATGCAAACCGGAGCACGAGATGCTCACTAACTCAACTTCGTGCCGTCGGATGCACCGCGACCCGTAACGAATACTCAGGGAAAGCCACTCGAACTGGCTCACCATATTGCTTTCGCTGGGTTCGGCTATGCACGTCCTCTGAGCCAACGGTAACCGAGGAGGACCGATGAAGACAGGGCAATCTGAATTCGCTGCATGCGTAGGCTTGGACTGGGCGGACCGAAAGCACGACTTGTGCCTTGAGGTGACCGCAACTGGAAAGCGGAGCGCTCCGTGCTCGAACACACCCCGAAGGCCATTCACGCCTGGGCTGAGCAGCTGCGCAAACGCTTCGACGGGGCGAAGGTGGCCGTGTGCCTGGAGCTCGCCAAAGGCCCCATCGTCTCCGCGCTCCTGGAACACGACTTCTTTTGTCGTCTTTCTCGTGCAGCCAGCGATGTTGGCCAAGTATCGCAATGCGTTCACCCCGAGTCGAGCCAAGGACGACCCGACGGACGCCGAGTTCGCGCTCGAGCTGATGCTTCGGTACCCGGAGCGGGTCCAGCGGCTCAAACCCGAAAGTCCGACCATGCGCATGCTGCGACAGCTCGTCGAGACTCGACGTGGAGTCGTTGAAGACCGGGTACGGGTGACCAATCGCATCGTGGCCAACCTCAAGGCGTACTTTCCGCAAGTGCTCGGGCTGTTTCGGGAGAAGGACACGGGGGTGTTCGCCGATTTCCTCGAGTGGTGGCCGACCCTCGAAGCAGCCAAGAAGGCTCGCCGGAGTGCCCTCGAGAGCTTCTTCCGCGAGCACAACGTCCGATACCAATCGACGATCGATTGACGGATTGACGCGCTCAAGGGCGAGGAACCGCTGACGACCGACGAGGCTGTCATCCGTCCGGCTCAACTGCTGGTCGAGCTTTCGCTGCTGCAGCTCAGAGCGCTCTGCACCGCCGTTGATCGGCTTGAGCGGGAGATTACGGAGTGCTGCTCGAAACTCGCCGACTACAAGCTCTTCGCAGGACTGCCTGGAGCAGGGCCAGCCCTGGCGCCTCGCCTGCTGGTGGCCTTCGGCGAGCACCGAGAGCGGTTTCCGAATGCCGCCGCGTTTCAAGAGTACGCCGGCGTTGCCCCCGTCACCGAGCGCAGTGGTAACAAGTGCTGGGTCCACTGGCGTTACTCCTGCTCAACCTTTCTGCGCCAAACCTTCGTCGAGTGGGTGGCCCAAACCATCACTCGCTCCTTCTGGGCCAAGGCCTTCTACGACGCGTATCGGGCCCGCGGCGGCTCACACCAGGCCGCCCTTCGAGCGTTAGCCTTCAAGTGGATCCGCATCCTTTACCGCTGCTGGATCGACCGTCTTCCATACGACGAGGCGAAGTACCTGATGGCGCTGCAGAAGCGCCACGCACCCCTGCTGAAGCATGCCGCTTCGGCTGCAACCTAGAAGATCACTTTATACTTGCCGTCGGTCTCAGGGCGTGAGTTGGACCGCGCTCACGTTGAGCGTAAGTTGAACTGAACTGCGGCAATTGGTACGACATATTCCGTGGTGCCGTGCGTGAGAAGCACGTGATCAAAAGGAGGGGTTGACGCGTACCAGCTACCGTCAAGCGAAACGAATCTGTCGAATTGACAGATCGTCACGTTGACCTGTGTGTCGGTAAGGATGTCCACCGGTGCCACCGTTCCAGAAGCCTTGCAGACGACCACCTGCGTAGGGAGAGCATCATGAAAGAACACTCGACTGTGTCGATCTTCTTCATAGTCGGAACCGGCGCCATAGATCACCAGGAAGTCACCTGGTCGACAGAGATGGCGCTCGACAAGTAGCTCCCAGTTGGCTTGCGCCCAATCGTCAAAAGCGTCTAGGAAATCGCCCGGACGAGAACTAGGCTCAACTCTTGCCGATTGGAGCCAGGTTTGGTATCCGGCACACAGGAAATCGCGGAAGTTCATGACTGCCTGATGCGCATTCATCTGCATATTGTTGTCACCGTTTGGCATGAGCGTTCGCGCTCTCGCGAGTTTCGGGCAATGCAATGGATCCGAAGGTGACCCGTTTGGCGAGCAGTCCGGCCACAACATCTCCCGTCAGCTCCATGGCTTGCCCGTGTACCAGTTGGGACGAATCGCTGGTGAACCGAACCAGCCCCAGTCGTCCAGCGTTTCGCGGAAGAGCGTGCTGTCATACGCGTCATACGATTGGCCCAGCGCGGAATAGGCAAGTCCTGAGCCAGAAAGTGCTGCCACGCGAGCAGCATCTTCTAGCGCGATGACTAGCATCCCGGCTGGACTTCCGAAGTCAGGAACGAAGGCCTCCGCTACGAGTACTGTCCCGTCGGGAAAGTAATGCTGGTAAGGCGCCTGAACGCGGATGCCGAGTTCCGCGGCCGCTTCTATCCACGCGCGCGTCAGTTCAAGTCTTGTCACAATGGTTCTCGTCGGTCCAACGCCTGGCGCTTCACTTGCGGCCGCTTCAGGATCAGCAAGGCCTCCGCAGCATGCCAGACAGGCAGCGGGAGTACAATTGTCGCGAGCGTAGCGAGCCACGACCGCTGCTGACCACAACCTTCCAGAATTCCAGGCCGTCAAGTGCAAGCGCGAGTTGGCCAGCTCATGTTGTGTCTAGCTTTCTTGGTTGGGTTTGCCCGACCTTGTTGAAGTACTTCGCTACCCATTCTCGGAACTCGTTGTTTGAGTCGCTGCAGGAGATTCTGTTGGTATCGCGTCAAAGAGAAGGTGGTCCAATGCGGGAAGCGCAACAGCTTCCAACGTTTCCGGCGAAACCGGAGCCTGCAAGACGTCGCGGATGTAAAGCTGTGCGCGAGCCAGTAGCATATTGCGAAGGTTCTCGCGTGTCTCCAAGCCGCGTAGAAATGCCTCCCAACGCTGCCCCGGTTCGAAGAGGATCGCTGAAAACGCTTCTCCGAGTCTCTTGATGTCAAGAGCGTCCAACCAAGGGCAGTACTCAAGCACCAATCTGGCGAGAGTCTCCGGGCTAGGGATGCAAATCGAACCCACCGAGGAGAGCACCGGTCCTTCCTGGGGCTTGCGCATTTGATGAGCGAATCGAACGCCTTCGGGCAACACGAAGAACGAACCGTTCTCGAAACCCAAAGTGAGGGGAGGCGCTTGCCGAAGGGGATCCCAACCGTGAGAAAGAGCGAACTGAATGGCAGACGCGACCGTTAGTGGGCGAATCTCGAGCTCCCAAGCATACGGATCAACTAGCAGGCAACTCTTGCGACTTGCCGCGCATACAACGATATGGCGGTCGCCACCGCTAAGTAGGCTGTTGGTCCGAAGCTTCCAGACGTATTCAGCGCCGGCAACTACGATCTTGCGGAAGGGTTTTCGAACTGCCACGGAATGTCTCAGGTGGGACGAGTCTGGCCAACGTTTAGCATTCAGCTGCCGGGACTGAGCGTAAGCGAAGGCACGGTCTGCTGCAATGCGGAGTTGGCCAGCTGCGTTCAGATTGCGGTTCAAGTCTTCTTCGTTCCGACTACGGCTAGAGGGAGGTCACTGAGCGCTTCTAGTGGACCTTCCACGTCGAAGATGCTCACGCAACATCCGCACCCGTTATCCTCGGAGGCCCTCACCTTATCGTTCCAACGTCCAAGCCAGCGCGCGAACGCAGCGGTCTCGGCCTCATCGCTCAGATCAATGATTACTTGTTGCGTTGCCATGGTGCAGGGATCATCGTTGCGATCAGTTGTATGGTGAAAACCAAGCCTACGGATCGACGTTTTCGTGATCAGTGCGGTACTCATCGAGGCGGAAGGGGTACCACGCCACAGGCTCTGCACCAACATCATCTCGATTCGTGTACTCGCTTGCCTTAAGGGCATCTTCATAGGTGTCAATCAGACCGTCCTGATTGAAAGCGATCCCAATATTCTCGCTGAACTGTTGCTCGAGGCTATTGCAGGAGAAAGTGTGGAACGACCCACCCCAGTTTGCGCCCAGCACCTCAAAGCCAAGGGGAACGAGGCGGTGAGTCGGCGGTAACATCGCCTGAGCATTGTCCAGATGCCGGACCCACCGCGCCCTTCCTGGGACGCCTCTTCACGCAGGAAGACTTCGGCAACGTCCTTCTCAAGGCTCAGTGGAATCATTCGAGCTCCCGAGACCGCCCCAATAAATTGCCTCTTAAACTCAAGCGCGAGCTTCCGGCGATAACAACACGTTCGGCCAACCCATGGATTCGTTGTCAATTGCCCGCTTCACCCAGGAGAGCATCTCGGCAAACGCCCGCTCGTCGAGCGTTAGCAATTTTGAATGTGACGAAGCGTCTCGGGCGGAGTTGTAGCCCAAGGTAATGCCCATACCGGTCTGGATAGCTCTCGACGATGCAAGTAGTGATGGTGACAATACGTGGCGGTAGCAAAGCGGCTCTCCCGGTTAGGTGCCGTGCTGTTCGAGATCACGATGAATCCCGCCTGAATCCAATTGCGCTTCATATCGGTTACCAGTCTGGCCAACTCTACAGTAGAACAGCGTCCCCACTGCCATTTCAACCGCAGAATGCCGTTTGATTTCCACCTGCAGCGAGGATGGCGCGATCGGCAGACCTGCCTTTGTCGCGACTCCGAGAGGTCAGATGGCAGTTCTGTCTATTGCGACGAAATGATGTAATAGGCGGCGTCTTGTCGTGCCTTATGCCTGTGATCTAGCGAAATGACGAGATCAGCCTTGGCCTCTGCCTTCGTGCTCGCCGTCTTACGCCGCGCGGAAAAATAGCGAGCGGCGCGACGCGTGATTAGCAAGGTCTGATATTTCCGGCGTCAAGCGCTTCATGCTGCCTGCGCGCCGCCATCCTGAGCGTGCTGCGCCGCGCGCCGGCGAAGGGCATGCCCGTGGTGACGCTGAAGCTGGAGGTGCGCCTCTCGCTCGGCCGGGCCGTGGGCGAGGCGGAGTGGGCGGAAGAAGTCCAGACGCTGACCGACCGCGGCCTGCTGGCCGAAGGCACGCACCCGGTGACCGATGACCCAACCCTGGCGCTGACGGCCGACGGCCGCGCCGCCGCCAAAGCCCTGTAATGACCGATGCGACGCAAACCATCCGGAGGGACGAAGGGATCGCTGCTCGGCTCCGCCCGGCTCACCCCCGCGCAGAAGGACGAGGTGATGCGGTGGCTGATGGTGGACGGGCTGGACTATGCGGAAATCGTGCAGCGATGCGCGGCCTGGGGCGTGCGCACCTCGGACTCCGCACTCTCGCAGCTGCGGTCGCGGCATGGACTGCACTGGAAGCTGGAGCAGGCGCAGGCGCAGGCGCAGCAGGCGCTGGAGGGGCTGCCCGGCGAGGTGGAGGAGCAGGTGAAGCTGGGCCTGCTGCAGCAGCTTTTCAGGGCGTTTTACGGCGAGCTGACGGCGATGGACCTGGGCTTCCTCGCGCGGGCGGAGAACGACCGCCAGCGGCTCAAGCTGCAGGAGGAGAAGCTGAAGCTCGACCGCGAGAAGTTCGCCGCGGCGCAGAAGAAGGAGCAGGCCGCGAAGAAGGTGCTGGGCGACGGCAAGCTGACCGACGCGCAGAAGGCCGCGCGGATGAAGGAGGTCTACGGGATCAACACATGAGCGCGGAGCAGGAAGCCATCCGCGCCCGCGTCGCACAGGAACTGGGCCTGGAAGGGCCGCCGCCGCTGTGGCGCAACCCCTATCCGGCGGGCAGCCCGCGCAGCCTGCTGCTGGAATACCAGCACCGCTACTGGACCGACGAGAGCCGCTTCAAGCTGGCGCTCTTCGCCCGGCAGACGGGGAAGGACTTCAGCTCCGAGGGCGAGGCCGTGGAGGACTGCCTGGTGCGCCCAAAAACGCAATGGATGATTGCGGCGCCGTCGGAGCGGCAGGCGCTGGATTCGCTCGACCAGGGGAAGCTGCACGCGGAGGCGGCGAACCTGGCCATCGCCGACTACGACGAGGAGAAGGCCTCCGCTCATCCGGAAAGCCAGGTGAAGGCGGCGACGATCACGTTTGCCAACGGCTCCCGGATGGTGGCGGTGCCGGGACGGCCGGACACCGTCCGCGGCAAGAGTGCGAACGTGCTCCTCACGGAGTTCGACTTCTTTGAAAACCCGGCGGACACGTGGCGGGCGATCCTGCCGAGCATCACCAATCCGCTGCGCGGCGGGGAAAAGAAGGTGCGGCTGATCACCACACCCAATGGCGCTGGCGGCATGACCCACAAGCTGTGGACGGAAGACGACGCCGGCCGCAGGACGAAGTGGAGCCGCCACAAGGTGACGATCTGGGAGGCGGTGCTGATGGGCCTGCCCATCGACCCCTTTGAGCTGCGTGAAATCTTCAACGATCCCGACGGCTGGGCGCAGGAATACGAGTGCCAGTTCCTCGACATCAACAACGTCCTCCTGCCCTACGACCTGATCGCCCTGGGCGAGAGCGCGGACGCCAGCGAGGTGCTGACCCTGGACGACCTGACCGGCGCGCGGGGACTGGTGAACGGCATCGACTTCGGCCGGACGAACGACCCGACGGTCTGCTGGACGCTGCACAAGCAGAGCGGCCTGCTGATGACGCGGCAGGTGAACGTGATGAAGGGCGCGAGCACGCCGGACCAGTTTGACCGGCTGTGCCGGTTTGTGGAGGCGGCGGACCTGACCTGCTACGACTACACCGGCCCCGGCATCGGCCTGGGCGACATGCTGGTGAAGCGCTTCGGCGAGTGGAAGCCGGAGGCGCACAAGTTCGGGAAGGTGGAGCTGTGCACCTTCACCACGATCTTCAAGCGGGAGCTCTTCCCGCGGCTGCGGCGGGCGTTTAGAAGCGCCGACGCGCGTGCGCATCCCCGTGAGCCGCGTGATCCGGGAGGACCTGCACGAGATGCGGCAGGTGGTGACCAACGGGGAATACAACTACTGGAGCCCGCGCACCCGCGAGGGCCACAGCGACCGCTGCACCGCGCTGGCCCTGGCCGTGCGCGCGGCGGGCGCGGCGGCGGGTCCGTTCGGGTATCAGCGGGTGGAGCGACCACCGCGCCGGGGGAGGCGGCTGAGGGAGGTATGAGCACGCGAAAACGCACTTTGCGCAGAAATGGCCGCCAGGGCTCGGGAGGGGGGCGGTCCGCGGTCATCCCAGCGGACCCGGCTTTCAAACGAAACGCAACGCCTCCTGGAGGGCAAAGCGGGGCCGGAAACGATGCTTTGGAGGTCCAAAATATCACCGGACGGCGGATTTCGGCTCAAACGGGGGGAAAATCGCCCCTGGACGCGGCGTGGCGGACGCGGGCGCGGCAGACGCGGCACAACCCGATCCGCGGCCTCTCCGCGGAGAGCCTGGCGCGGGCGCTGGACGCCTTCGACTATGGCGACCTGCGGGGCGCGGCCCTGCTGTGGGAGCAGATCGCGCGGCGGGATGACATGATTCCGACCGTGAAGGCGAAGCGCGAGCGCGCGCTGACCCGCCGCGGCTGGAAGGTGATGCTGGTGGAAAAGACCGCCGAGGCGGAGGCGCAGCAGGCGGCGCTGGAGCATTTCTGGAACAACGCCACGGCGGTGAACGCCTATGACCGCAATGAGCAGGGCGGCGTGCGGCTAGTGCTGCAGCACATGATGCAGGCGGTGACGTTCCGCTACGCGGCCCAGCACCTCGTCTGGAAGCCGGAGGGCGAGACGCTGACCGCCCTCTTTGAATACGTGCCGCTCAGCTTCTTTGAGAACCGGACGGGTGAGCTGCGGTTCTGCCGCACCGGCACCGAAGCCGAGGGCGAGCCGCTGGCGGCGAACGAATGGCTGGTGACGTGCGGCGAGGGGCTGATGTTCACGGCAAGCATCCTTCATTACGGGAAGCGCTGCTCGCTCCAGGACTGGGAGGCCTTTTGCGAGAAATTCGGCCTGCCGGGCGTGCTGGGCAAGACCCGCGCGGCCAAGGGCAGCCCGGAATGGGAGGCCATGCTGGAGGCCGTGGCCGCCTTCATGAACGACTGGGGCGCGGTCGCCGGCGCGGACGATTCCATCGAGCTGATTCAGGCGCAGGCCTCCACCGGGCAGATCCCGATGGCGGTGAAGGTGGAGCGGGCGGACCGCATGCTCGCGGCCCTGTGGCGCGGCGCGGATCTCAGCACATTGAGCAGCCAGACGGGCGCGGACAGCACCGGCGCCGGGCTGCAGGACGAGGAGGCGCACGCCATGGCCATGGATGACGCCGCGCTCATCAGCGAGGCGATGCAGGAGATCGACCGGCGCGTGCTGGAATGGCACTTCGGCCCGGGCGTCAACATCCTCGCCTACACGATCGTCCCGTGCCCCGAGCGGAAGGACCTGCAGGTCCGCCTTGCCGCGATTGAGAAGCTGACCGGCATGGGCCTGGAAATCTCGCAGGACGAGGTGCGGGAGGACTTTGGATTCCAGGCGCCGGAGGACGGGGACGAGCTGCTGGAAAAGGCGCAGCCGGAACCCGCCGCCGCGCCCGGTGCCCGGAGCCGCGCCGCAGAGGAGGCGGCCGCCAATGCCGCCGAGGAGGCGGGCTGGCGGGAATTCCTGGACGCCTCCGCCGAGCTGCTGGCGCGCGCCCGCGTGGAGGACCTGGGCGTGCTGCGCGTGCGCCTGGCCAATGCCCTGGACGCCACCTTCCCCGAGCCCGCCCTGCGCGCGCTGCTCAATGACTTTCCCGCCCTGCTGCCGCAGACGCCGGCGCAGGAGCGGGCCTTCGAGCGCCTGCTGGCCTCCGCCGTGTCTCGCGGCTGGGACCGGCTGCCCGCCGACCCCGCGTCCTAACCCGCACATGCCATGACCACCGCCATCGCCGCCGCCCTCCTCGTCCTGCTCTTCCTGGCCCTCATCCTGGCCAGCTTAATCCTGCAGTCCCTTCCGCCGCCACCTCCGCCGCGGCGCCGCCGGCGCGGCTTCCTGAAGAAGCGCATGGTGCCCGCCTGGAACGAAACGCCCGCCTGGGATCTCGCCAAGGATGGCATCGCGGTGGAGATCGAGAATGCGGCACCCATCGACGAGGAGGACGCGTGGTTTCAGATCGCCCCCTACGGCCGGCACCCCCATACGAGGGGGGCGCAGTCTTCGGCAGGCCGCAGGCCGAGAAGATGGTGGCGAGCTTCAACTCCGCGCTGGCGAAGCTGGGCCGCATCTTCCGCGGGACGCCCATCTATGTGGGGCATCCGGACGTGGATCCCGCGCGCTACCCGGACACGCGGCGCGTCGGCAAGGTGATGAAGCTGGAGGCGCGCGAAGACGGCCTCTGGGGCCAGGCCGCCTGGAACACGCTGGGCGAGGAGAACCGCCAGCAGGGCTTCCACGTCTATCCCAGCCCCTTCTGGCTGTGCGTGGCCGCGAGCAACGGCCAGGGCATCGAGCCGGTGGAGCTCGTCTCCGTGGGGCTGACCAACACGCCGAACATCCGCACCAGCCGGCCAGCCACAGCGAATGATGCCGGAGCCAGTGCCGCGAATGACGCGAGCGTGACCGGCCTGATCGCGAACGTCCGCAAGGCGCTGACCGACGCGGGCGTGATGAACGCGGCCGACAAGGACGAGGTGATCATCACCGCCGTCGGGAACCTCATTTCCAACATCGGCTACGCGCGGCAGGAAGCGGACCGGCGCAAGCAGGAGCTGGACGCGGCGATCAAGGCCAAAAACGACGCCACGGCCGCCCACCGCGACGCGCTGCTCGACCACGCGATTGAGAGCGGCCGCATCACCAAGGCCGAGCGCGAGGGGCTGGTGGCGGCGTTCAACGATGACTTCGCCAAGGCCGCCGAGACTGCGAAGGCGAAGACGCCGGCCTACAACACCGCGGAGCTGAGCCTGGCCCGCGACCGCGCCCCGCTGGCGGACCGCGCACGAGCGGCACGTGGCCCGGCAGAAGGCCGTGGAGGGCCTGATGGAGGACGCCAAGGACCTGATCTAGACGACGCCTGGGCGGCCGCGAAGCGCGGGATCCGAAGACCAGAGGACCTCTCTTGCCGCCGCCGCCACCGCCTGACCCCCTCCCGCACCCACACACCACACCCAAGCCCACGCCCATGACCGACGAAGAACGCCAGGAACTCCGCGCCGCCAAGATCGCCGCGGGCCTCACCCCCGGCCGGCCGACGAAGTGATCGCCCGCCAGGAAGCTGAAGACACGGCCGCCGCCGAAACCACCGAAAAGGCCGCGAAGAAGAACGCCAAGACCAAGGCCGAATGACCCATTCCGCGGCCGGGCCGGCCTGCCAGCCGGAGCGGAACGCACCACACCACCAACCCAAAGAACAGTCACGTGAATTCATTGTCCTCGACGATGGCGCTCACTGCCCTCGCCCTGGCGCCGGTGGCATCGCGCACCCTCGCCGCCCGCCGCCGCTCCAAACTCATCCCCGCCGCGAACATCTGGAGGCACCCACGCCCGAGAAGGTCACCCGCACCATCGCCAGCGCGGTGGCCGCAGGCGTGCACGGCCTGCTCGTCTACGGCACCAGCGCCACGGCGGCGGACATCGCCGGGGCGAACAACCCGCCGATCGGCATGCTGGCCGACCTGCAGGCCGGCGGCCTGGGCGCGGGCGAACCCGCGGCGGTCAGGCCCTGCTCGGCAAGGGCGGCAGCAAGCTGATGGTCGCCTCCGGCAACATCAGCGCGGGCAGCCCGCATCTTCACCGCGGCGAACGGCAAGGTGACCGGCACCAGCGCCAGCGGCCTCTACTACCTGGGCCTCGCGCTCAGCGCGGGCGTCACCGACGGCCCCATCGAGGTGCAGGACTGCGTGCCTGTGCTCGTCCCCTAACCCCTCCACTTCCACCCAGCACCACACCATTTCATCCATGAAAAAATCCACTCAACAGGCTCCGAAGAGCCTCATCGCCGTGATGAATGCGCTGGCCGTGATTGAGGCCACGAACTTCAACTTCGACGGCCTCGACGGCGCCCCGGCCGGGCGCATCATCGCGTATAACGACGCGGTTGCCGACACCCACTACTCCGAGCCGCTGACGAGCTATGCCGTCGGCTGGAAGAACCCGGAAAGCCTCGACGCCCTGCTGGAGGACCTCGCGCCGAGCGTGACGGTGGGCCGCCGGTTTGAGTTCCGCGAGTTCCTCATGCCGACGAGTTCCTGATCGACACTGACGATGAGCGCCACACCGGGGGCTGCCTTCAAGGAAGTGCGCCGGACCAGCAGAATGACCACGGGCAAGACGGTGAACCGCGGCCTGCGCGTGATCCTGGACCATGACGAGATCGATGACATCCCGAACGCGGAGGAGATGTGGACGGACGGTGGCTGCTGCGCCGCCTGATCGCTCCGAAGTGAGCCGCGTGATCGCGCTCATCGACGCCGCCTCCACCAACGCGGCAAAGACGTGGGGCAGCTCCGCCAACCCGGACGCTGACATCCGCAACGCCATGCAGGCCGGTGGGAACATGAGCGGCCTCCTGCCGACACCATCCTGATCGGCGATGCGGCCTGGGAACCTGCGCCTGGATGCCTACGAGGCGCAGAACACGCCCGCCGCCGGCATTCACGCGGCCTACACGCTCGACCGCCTGGCAGGCTATCTGCAGGCGCGGAAAGTGGTGCAGAGCAAGGCGCGCTACCAGTCCAGCGCCTCCGCCAAGGCGGAGCTGCTCGGCAGCAAGGTTTACGCCTACCTCGCCTCGCCTGGCCTCAGCCCCGAGGACCCGAGCAACATCAAGCGCTTCATCAGCGCGGTGGAGGGCGGCGGCAGCCGCCGCGTCTACCGCCAGGAGCTGGACGGCAAGCGGGTGGCCATGACCGCCGAGCGTACAGCCTGGCCAAGATCACCAGCACGCTCGGGATCCGGAAGCTGACGATCTCCTGACCGCACGACACTTGCGCAGCGCGCGAGAGCAACGCGCGCCGCGCCCGCCGGGCCGGGGAGACTGAGGGATCGGCCTCCCGGCCCGGCCAAACTCACCAGACGCATCCGCCATGTGGCGCGCCCTGACACTCGACGACCTGCTGACCGGCGTGACCGGACCGCTCGCGGACGTAACGCCGCGCGGCCCGGCGCGGCGGCCAAGCGACCCCGTGGAGGAGACGCGCGGCGCGGTGAACGGAATTCGTGCGCGGCCAGGCGGGCGGGCGCGGCAGCACCCTGGGGCCGGAGGGCACCGTGCCCGCCGCCACCGTGCTGCATGCCGGCGCGGTCTGGCGCATGCGGGCCAGCAGCCGCCTGGGCCTGAAGGCCCCGGAGGACTGGCGCGCGGGATACGAGGCCGCCCTGGCCTACTTCACGAAATGCGCCGAGGGGCGCCTGGCAAATCAAGTTCACCGAGCCGGAGGAGCCTGCCGCAGAGCAGGTGGCCCTGGGCGGCGCGCAGCTCAGGGCGCGCCGACCTGCCGGCGCAACACGCGGGAGACACTGGCAGGCCTGTGATCAAGACCCACGCAGCGGCCGCCGAGCGGACTGCTGCTGCTCAACCCGCAGGAGATCATTTCCGTGATGAGGACGGAAGGATATTCGGGGTCCGTGACCGTGATCCGCACCAGCGATGGCCAGAGCCATGCCGTCATCCAGAGGGTCAGCGAAGTCGCGGAGCTGCTGGATGCCGACTTCCTCCGCCGCCACCCCGTGAAGGAGGAGGGCGAATGACCCTGGACGTCTTCCACCCGGTGCCGTGCCCAAAATGCGGGGGCGGCGGCAAGTTCCGCGAGAAGCCGTGCGCAACGTGCGGCGGAAGCGGGCAGCTTTACCGCAAGCTGGGAAGCCAGCTCGTGGCGGGCGTGAACGCGGCAGGCTGCGGGGAAGCCGCAGGCACGCACATCCATGTCCCGCCCTTTCCGGCCGGAGAACCAGGCGAAGTGCCGCAAGTCCAGGTGGACATCCGCCGCAGCTACGAGGTGAAGTGACATGCCGCTCGCCATCACAGAATTCACGGGGATTGACGAGGCGCTGGAGCGCGCCGCGGCGCGGCGCATCCTGCCTACGGCGCTGCGGACGGCGGAGATCCGCGAGCAGCTCGCCGCAGAGCTGCGCGGGCGCGCCGTCTTCTCCGCGCGGACGACGAATGCGCAGTATTTGAGCGCCCTTAAAACGGCGATTGAACGCCTCCTGGCGGGCGGCTACGGCAACGACAAGGCGAAGCTGCGCCTGGAGCTGAAGCGCACGCTGCAGCACCTCGGCTATACGCCGGAGCTGGGCTTTCCCGGAGACCGCGCGCTGGCATTCCGCCCGCAGAGCCGGGCAGCCTGCGCGACCTCTCCAGCGACCGGCGGATCAATTTCATTTTGGACACCCAGCTCAGCCTCATGGAGGGCTGGGCGCAGAAGCAGCGGGGCGAGGAACGGGCCGAGGCCTTTCCGGCGTGGGAGCTGGTGCGGATGGAGCCGCGGAAGCACCCGCGCGGGACGAACTACAGCATGGGCTGGATCGCGCGCTGGCACCAGGCCGGAGGGAGGCTGCGGCCGGGGGCGCGCCTGATCGCCCCAAAGGGCGACGCGCTCTGGGCCGCGCTGGGCAGCAGCACGGAATTCAGTGACGCGCTGGACGTGGACCATCCGCCCTTCGCTTTTGGCAGCGGGATGGGCTGGCGGGAGATCACCGCCGCGGAATTCTCCGAGCACGTGGGCGACCGCGCCGCGGCCAAGCAGCAGGTGGAGGAGGCGCAACCCAACCTCCGCACCGCCCCGCCCGCCGAGCCGCCGGCCCCCGTGGCCAGCACCCGCACCATGGATCCCGCCCTGCTGAAGAAGCTGGCGGAGCAGGTGCGGGCGAAGCGCGCCGCTGAAAAGGAATCACTCCGCTATGAGCGCACCCTCACCGAAGAGGCCCGCGCCTTCCGCGCCGCCTACAACACCCAGAGGAGGGCCGCCTGATGCCGCTGACCGTCTCCATCCGTCCGGACGACCGGGCCACGCCGCTGCTGCGGCAGCTCGTGGAGGGCGTGGGCCAGCCCGCCGGCCTGCGGCACCGCATCGCCGGGCGCGTGGAGCGGATCACGCGGGACTACATCCTCCGCACCGGCGCGGGGCGGCACAAGACGGCGCAGCGGCTGCAGGCCGCGCCCACGCTGCACTACGTCCGCAGCGCGCAGACGGTGGCCGCCCGCGCCACCAATGACGGCGTGCAGATGACGGTCCGCGGGGAGATCTACGCCCGGCTGGACCGCGACGTGACGGTGCGGCCGCGCGGCGCGAAGTATCTCACGATTCCCGCGAGCCGCATGGCCTACGGCCGCCGGGCGCGGGAGATCTCCGGGCTGGTGGTCATCCGGATGAAGACCGGCCGCCTGGCCCTGGTGCGCCGCACCGGCAGCGGCCCGCTGAAGTCCATCGTGGTCTATTACTGGCTGGCCCGGTCCGCCCGGCTGCCGCAGGACCGCACGCTGCTGCCAAGCGACGCGGCCTATGCGGGCGAAATGGAGGCCGCCGCCGCCGACTACATCGACACCCTGGCCGCCGCGGAGGACCAAGGGAACGCCTGACGCCCATGCCCGACCGCGCCACCATCCTTGACCGCCTGCCCGCCGACCTGGCCTCCATGCTGGCCTGTGCCCGCGCCTGGGCGGCCTGCCGTCTTCGGCCCGAGCCGCGAGGCCGGCACCTCCGCCGTGGAGGAGCGGGTGAACGCGATCCTGGGCAAGGCCGGACTGGCCGAGGCCGGCGGCGCCACGGGCCTCTGCGCGTGGATCGGCGAGATCGAGGCGGACAGCGCCGCAATGAACCTTCCAGCCGTGGTGCTGGACGTGCGCCTGCGGGTGAGCGTCCTGGAAAACCCGGTGCTCAACACCGGCGGCCTGACCAGCCTGGCCTGCGCCGCCGCGATCGCCACGGCCGTGCACCAATGGTCGCCCGGCGAGAACGTCGTGCTCCTGCCCGCCCAGCCGTTCCTCGCGCCGCTGCAGGGCCTCGATGAGGAGACGGGCCGGCCGGACCGCGACGTGCGCGGCTATGTCCTGAAATGGAGGATCGCCGGAATTCGGCCTGGAGCGCGAGGCCCGCACGCCCGGACCCTCCGCGCATCTGACCGATGACGCGCTGTCGCTCACCTGCCCGGCTGGGTCTGCCGCCATCTGGGTGACCACCGATCAGCAGGGCGGCGTGCCGCCGCTGCCCGCGCCGGGCGAGCCCGCCGCCTTCCTCTACGCCGCGCCCCTGGCCCTGGCCCCCGGCACCACTTTCCCGCGCCGCCGCCTACCTGCCCGGCCATCTGCCGAGCCAGGTGCTGCTGGGCGTGATCTGAAGCCCGCCAACCACACCACACCGCCATGCCGACCATTTCACGCACACAGATCCTGAGGGGACCCTGCCAGCTCATCTTCAACGGTGGCAACCCGCTTTACAGCAAGGGGGACGTCACCATCGAAATCTCCACCGCCGTGATGGGCGTGGAAACCTCCGGCTTCGGCGAGGTGGACCAGCGCGCGCTGGAGGCGGTGCACAAGGTGCGCTTCACGCCGAGCGGCCAGTTCGTGCTGGACAGCGCGCAGCTCTACGCGCCGGCGGCGCTGGGGATTGGCGCGAGCCTCTTCGGCCCCACGGACCGCACGCTGGTGATCAAGCCGTTCAACACGGGGCAGCAGGTGCAGACTTACAAGAATGCGGCCATCACCCGCATGCCGCCGCTCACGCTCTCGGCGGGAAAGACCGTCTTCGGCGAGGTCGAGTTCACCTGCCTGCGCAGCGACGCGACGACGTGGGAGGCGGCGGATTCCATCGTGGCCGCCAGCGCCTACAGCGCGCCGGCGCACACCGCCTTTAACAGCGCCGGCCACCTGGTGGAGTTCTGGACCGCAGCCTGGGGCAGCTCCCCCTGGAACGCCTTTGAGACCGAGGACGGCTGGACCATCACGCCGGAGATGCAGGTGAATCAGCACCGGGTGGACAACGCGGTCCTCATCGACCTCTCCCTGCGCAGCCTCTCCGTCCGCGCCGAAGCGGTGCCCGTGGACACCGGGCTGACCGAGGCGGTGCTGATGACGGCGCTGGGCCATCAGGGGGCCGGACGGCAGCGCGGGCAGAGCCTGGCCGCCCTGGGATCAGACCTCATCCTCGTGAATGCCGGCGGCGGCCACCAGATCACCCTGAGCAAGGCGGCGCTGGTGGACGGCCGCATGAACTACGGCGGCACGCAGCCGCGCATCGGCCGGTGCACGTGGCGGGCCACCCGCACCTTCACCGCCGGCGCCGCGAATCCGCTGTTCTCCATCGTTTCCGCCTAGCCCCGCACTTCCGATCCGCTGACGCGCTGTGGTCATCATAACCTTCAACGGCACCTACCTCTGCGGCAACGGCCTCGTCGCCGCGCCGCACAGCGACGTCTTCGACCAGCCGGAAGGATTCCGCATCGACTCCCAGGACATTGGCGGCGAGCAGAACACGCTCTGCGCCACGGGGCCGAAGCTCACGGTGACAGGCGTGGGGCGCTACTTCGGCAGCTTTGCCGTCAACCGGCGGCACGCCAGCCCCTCGGCGGCCGCGGCCTTCCTCCTGACCCATCTTGCTGCGCTGGACGGCATCCACACGCTCGCGATCAAAATCTCGGCGGCGAACTCCGCCACCGCCACCCCTTTGGAAATCCTCTCGCTGGGGCACTGCCAGGTCCGCGGCAAGCCCGGCGGCTTCGAGGGCATCAATACGCGGCACGAATACGCCTGGAGCGGCTTCCTCTCCGCCCCGTCCTGATGAATGCGCACGTCATCACGCTGAAGGCCGGAACGGCCGCGCCGGGGGCGCAGCCCTTTGCGGTCGGCGCGCTCCGCGCGGTGGAAACCGCCCGTGCGCCGGAACTCTGGGCGGGCGCACTAACGGCGTTCCAAGTGCGATTCCAGGACCCCTTCACCAACGCGCCGCTCGACACGGACAACTGGGTGCTGGTGACCTTCCGCGTGCTGGATGAGGAGCGCACCACGGCCCACATCCAGAAGACGGCCGCGCCGGAAGACTTCACCGGCGGCACGCCCAAGGCGGCGGCCTTTGCCCTGACCAGCGCGGAGACCGCGCTGCTCCTCGCGGCGGGCGGCAAGAACTCCCGCTGCTGGCTCACCATCTTCGCCACCCTGCCGGGCGGCAACTACCAGCCGCTGGCGGCGGGCGTGATCGTGGTGAGCGATGCGGGCCTGGGCGTGACGGCCGCGGCCCCGACGCCGCCGGACAGCTACTACACGGCGGCGGAAATCGACGCCCTGCTGGCCGGCCTGGGCGCGCCCTCCCCGCCCATCATCACGGAGAGCGGCGGCTACCCTGTCTTCACCATCGGCGGGACGACCTACCGCGCGATGCCGAGCGAGCTGGTGGACGCGCCCGAAGGCATGCCGGCCGCTCCGCAGATCCTCGTGGACGGCGGATGGCTCTACTACCGCCCCACGGGCTCCACCTGCCGCCGCTTCCTCGTCGAGGGCACCCCGCCCGGCGAGCCGCTGACCTTCACGCCCCTGCTCAGCTACGCCGACGGCCACGCCGTCTTCAGCGATGGCGAGGGGCACAGCTTTTCCACACCTGCCGAGGCCATCTGAACCGCACCACGCCAGACCATGAACGCCATGCCGCGCCACCTCATCCTCGCCGCCGCCGCCGCCCTCGCGCTGAGCCATGCGCCGCCGCTGCGCGCCGCGCCCACCGACGTGGAATTCCCCGTCCGCAACGCCGCGGACAGCCCCGAATTCCGGCGGATCACGGGAGCAGACCACAAGGGCCGCGTCATCGGCTTCGACGCGCGCGGGCTGCCCGCCGCGCTGGAGGTGCAGGGCCTGGATCCCGCCAGCAGCATCGACCGGCTGATCCAGGCCACCACCGGCAGCGCGGGGGACAAGGCGATCTACAGCACCTTCAACAGCCCCGGCGGCACCTACGTCCGCAGCGCCGCCTGCTGGGCCGCCGGCCTGGACCTCACGCCGATCTCCGCCCAGGTGGTGGGCACGGCGCGCACGGTCACAGCCATCAGCCCGCGGCATGTGATCTTCGCCAACCACGCCGCGATCACGAACGGCGCGACGATCCACTTTGTGACCGCAGCGAATGAGACGGTGAGCCGCACGCTCAGCAGCCAGGCCCAGGTTGGCAGCACGGACATCCAGATCGGCACGCTGAATGCGGATCTCCCGGCCGCGATCGGCATCGCCAAGGTGCTGCCTGCGAACTACGAGGCGTGGCACGCACTGGCGGACTGGCCTGTCCTGATCGCCGACCAGGAAAAAAAGGCCCTGCTGGCGGAGGTGGAAGGCGAGGGGGAGGCGATAGTCATCCGGCCTCCGAATGACGCCAAGCGCCTGCCGCTGCATGAGGCCATGGTCTCTGGGGACTCGGGCGGGCCGGTCTGCCTGGTGCTCGGCAGACAGTTGGTCGCGCTGACTACGATGCACTTTGAGACCTCCGGCCCCGCGATCGCGGCCAACACGTCCGCCATCAATGCGGCGATGACCGCCCTCGGCGGAGGCTATCAGCTCTCAGCGATACCCGGCCCTTTGCTCTGGAGCCGGGCGGGGCAGGATCTCGGATACAACGAGCCGACCGGATTCGGCGAGGCCGACCGCCTCGTCACCACCAGCGGTTCAGGCGGGGATGTCCGCGTCGACATCGGCGGCGCTTCGGCGGCGATTCTGGCCCCCACATCGAGCCTGACCAACGTCGGGTTCCTCATCAAGTCCAAGGGAGCCGGAGCCACAGAGGTCGCGGGCTCCAACGGAGTGCTCAAGCTCTCGGTGGATAACGGAGGCATCCGCTTTTACAACGACGACCTGATGCTCGGCGATATCGTCGCACGCCAGCTCTTTGATTCGGGGGAGAATACGGCGGTGGATTGGGAGAATCACGTGCTTATGGGTGCGTGGAAAATCGGGGCCAACAACATCCTTCACGCCGGGAGCACGCTGCCTCTGGCGGGCTTCCCCGCCGGTTCGGCCCTCCAATACCTCCGGCGAAACGCGGCCAACAACGGGCTGGAACTCGCCACGGTCTCAGGCCTCGGCGACGTGGCCGGCCCGGCCTCCTCCGTGAACGGCCGCATCGCCGTCTTCAGCGGCACCTCGGGCAAGGCGCTCGCGGACAGCGGTTCCACCCTCTCCGACTTCCAGCCCTTCATCACCGCCGGGACGACCGCCCAATACTGGCGCGGAGACAAGAGCTGGCAGACGCTCAACGCCGCCGCCGTGGGCCTGGGCAACGTCCCCAACGCCGACGCGACCAACGCCGGGAACATCGCCGCCGGCACGCTCCCCGCCGCCCGGCTGCCCGCGCTGACCGGCGCCATCACCACCACAGCGGGCAGCGCCGCCACCAGCCTGGGCAGCATCACCATCTCCCAGCTCAATGCCGCGATCAGTGATGCGGACCTGCCCACCCTCGGGGCCACGCTCAACACCTTCACGGGAGACCTGCTGCTGGGGAGCAACACCGCCCTGCCCACCGCCACCCCGAGATTCATCGACCTTGGCGGCACGTATGGGACGAATGCCGAGGGCGATGACGGCAACCTGAAGGTCCTGCTCTACAACGCCGGCTCTGTGAAGCACGGCCTGATGGTCTCCGCCGGGCTCACCGGCTTCAAGGCCGGGACCGGCGGCGGCATCGGCTTCTTCGTGAACGGGTCCTCCACCAAGGTCTTCGGCCTCTCCACCACCGGTGCCGCCAGCTTCACCAGCACGGTGTCCGCCGCCGGCTTCACCGGGCCGCTGACCGGCAACGCCTCCAGCGCCGCAGTGCTGCAGACGGCCAGGACGATCAATGGCGTGAGCTTCGACGGCTCCGGCAACATCACCATTCCGGCGACGAACATCACCAGCGGCACGCTGCCGGATGCCCAGCTCGCGGGAGGCATCACTCGCGACACGGAGTGGGACACCATCGCCGAAATCGAAACCGCGATCGGCGGCGGCAACATCCTCCTGGCGACGGAGATGGATACAAAGAGCGAGCTCAACGCGCTGGTCGGCGATGATGATCCGGCCTACGTCGGCACGGCCAATGCATGGGGCGACGGCGTCAAGCAGACCTTCAATCCGAACGGCACGAATGCCGGGATCAACGTCGGCGCGCAGGCGGGCGATCCGAGCACCCCGGCCAATGGCGACCTGTGGTATGACTCCACCGGCAACGCCCTCCGCGCGCGCATCAATGGCGCGACGGTGAGCCTCGGCTCCGGAGGTGGCAGCGGCGACGTGACAGCCGCCAGCAGCTTCGGCACTGACAACCGCGTGATCCGCAGCGACGGCACGGGCAAGGGCGTCCAAGCCAGCGGGGTGGCGTTGGACGACAGCAACAACCTCTCCGGCCTCAACAATCTGGCCGCGGGCGGAGCGCTGACGGTGACCGGCGCGACCAGCACGGCGGCCGTGACCTCGCCGGACCAGGCGCACGGCAACACGGGAGCCAGCGAGGACTTCAGTGCGGCCTTTGCCCAGCACAGCGCGACGCTGGACCAGAACACGACCTTCACGACGAGCGCCTGGCCCAGCAGCGGCACGGTGATGACGATGACGCTGCGGCTGACGCAGGATGGCACGGGCAACCGCACCGTGACGTGGCCGGGCGCGGTCGCCTCGCCCGCGGCGCAGATCAATCCCGCCGCCAACAGCACGACCTTTGTCTTCCTCACCAGCTACAACGGCGGGACGACGATCTACAGCTCCAGCGACTACTCCGGAGACACCACCGCGAAGAGCGTCACGCTCTCCGAGACCGTCGCGTTTGCCTCCGGCTGGAACGGCTCGGACAAGGTGCCGACGCGCAACGAGGTCTATGATTGGGCCCACCTCGGCGACACCGATGACGACGGCCTGCCCAACAAGCTCGACATTGGCGCGGGCCTCGCCCGCACGGACTCCAGCGGCAACCTCTCCGCCGTAAGCGAATACCTCGAATTCGCCCTGAGCGACGAGACGACGGCGATCACGACCGGCACGGGCAAGCTGACGTGGCGCGCGCCCTTCGCGATGACGATCACGGGCGTGCGCGCCAGCGTGGCCACGGCCAGCAGCAGCGGCCTCCCGACCGTGGACATCAACGAGGGCGGGACCACGATCATGAGCACGAACAAGCTCACGATCGACGCGAGCGAGAAGACTTCGGTGACTGCCGCCACGGCGGCGGGCGTGACCGACACCGCCATCGCGGATGACGCGGAAATTACCTTCGACATCGATGTGGCGGGAACGGGGGCCACGGGCCTGAAGGTCAAAATCTACTTCACCCGATGAGACGCTTCCTCGCCTTTGCCTGCTGCTGGCTGGCCGCCGCCTGGATGGCGCTGGGCGGCCCGCTGCTCAATCCCTTCATCAGCTTCCCGCCGGCGGGCGGCGGCCCGACCTTCCTCCTCAGCGAGGACTTCGACGGGACGAACAGCACGAACCTCAGCGGCTACAATTCGTGGACGGGCGACAGCACGGACGGCATCGAGCTGAGCACGGCGCAGGCGCAGTCCGGCACGGGCAGCCTGAAGATCACGGGTAGCGACGTGGCCGAGGCGCGGAAGACCTTCACCGCTCAGACGGGGACGTTTGTCATTGACTACTACTTTCGCCCCGACGGATCGAACTACCTGTCCCACCCGCACCTTTCCAACGGGACTTTCAACTACGGCTCGAACAACTGGCCGACCCTCTTCCGCAGCGCGGTGACCTCTCTCCAATACTCCGCAACTGGCGGCGGACCACCGAACTGGACCGGCGTCGGCGGCGTGACGCTGAGCAACGGCACCTGGGTGCGGTTGGAGGTGGAGATCAACCTCGCGACCGACACGATGAATGCCTGGGTGGACGGCACGCAGCGGCTGACTGGCACCGCCCTGCGCAATGCCAGCAGCAGCATGGACACGGTGGGAGTGGCCGACAACACGGGCGGCGCGCCCGTCGGCTACATCGACCGGCTGCGCATCTACTCCGGAACCCGCACGCCATGAGACGCCTGACCGCCATCATCCTGCTGCTGGTGCACCTGCTGTCCGTCGTGCAGGCGGCGGATGTCTGCGTAGGCGCGAGCAGTTCCGGCAGCGCGAGCGGCGCGAACTGGAGCAACCAGATCGCCCTCTCTTCGGTGGCCTGGAACCGCGGCGACACGTATTGGATCGCCGACGGCACCTACTCCGCGACGAACTTCGGTGCCACCGCGAGCGGCAACACGCTCATTACAGTCAAAAAGGCGACGGTGGCAGACCACGGCCCAAGCACCGGCTGGAGCGATGCGTATGGGGACGGGACGGCAATCTGGCCCTCCATCAATTTTCCAAACGGCAGCGACGACTGGGTGATTGATGGCCAGACCGGCGGAGGCCCCGGCGCGTGGTCCAGCGGCTTCGGCTTCATCGTCACCAACACGTCGAGCACCAACCTCATCACGCTGTCCGGGACGGTGGACAACATCACGGTCCTCCATGTCAACGCTTACTCGGACCGCATCGCTGGCAACACCGCCGGCGTGAAGGCGACGACGGGGACGACCAGCAACGTCCGCTTCTCGCACTGCAAGATCAGCGACATGTTCGGTCCGATCTTCCAGTTCGCGAACGCGACCTCGCCGAACAACGCTGCGCAGCACTGGAAGGTCGAGAAGTGCTACCTCGCCCGCAACCTCAGCACGGCGGAAGAGCACACCGAGCTGGCGAACATCCTCAACCACAACACGGACCTCACCTTCCGGTGGAACCTGATCGAGGGCATCGACGGCACGGGCGTCTGGTGCGGGGTCAACGCCGGAAGCACCACGGGCCTCTACATTTACGGCAACATCATCGGCGGAGAGAGCCGGTCGCCCCTGATCTTCGGCACGTCGCATCCGCTGCATGGGTGCCGGATTTACAACAACACCTTCACCGGAAATTCAGGCGGCCAGGGAACGTATTTCATCGGTGACAGCGCCGACGGAGGCACCTCCACCGACTGCCTTTCCCGCAACAACCTCTGGTATCTGAACCAGGCCAACACCATGCGGTCGTGGTTCATCAACATGAGCTACGAGTGGTTTTACGGGAACTATCGATCGGGTGTCGGCAATCTCGATTCCGAGGGCGTGGCCAGCGGATCGAACAACCAAACAGGCACGGCCAATCCCTTCGTCTCCTACAACGCCAGTCCGCTCCTCGGGAACTTTCAGCTCAGCGCCAACACCTCCGCCGGGACCAGCACATCGGACATTCCCGACAACGCGGTGGACATGCTCGGCAACTCGCGGACGACGGGATCGCGCGGTGCCCTGGAATACGGAGGCGGCGGCGGCGACACCACGGCCCCGACCGCGCCGACGGGCCTGAGCGCGACGGCCACCAGCGCGACCACGGCGAGCCTGAGCTGGACGGCCAGCACGGACGACACGGCCGTGACCGGCTACCGGGTCGAGCGCAGCAGCACCAGCAGCACCACGGGCTTTTCGCAGATCGGCACGCCCAGCGGCACGAGCTATAGTGACTCGGGCCTCACGGCTTCGACGCAATACTGGTATCGCGTGAGCGCGGTCGATGCGGTGCCGAACGTGAGCAGCTACAGCACCGCGGCCACGGCCACCACGCCCGCCTCGACGATCAATGACAACCGCGGCCTGAAGCGCCGCCTGCGCATCTCCGCGACGGACGACCTGGAGCGCTGGACCACCCTGGCCGTCTTCACCGATCCCGAGGACCACCCCCGCCGCTTTTACCGCCTGGACTTTGCCCCGGACGACGCCCCCTGACCCGCCATGCCCGATCCCCAAGCCATCCGCCTCAAGCTCCGGCGCAACCAGTTCGTGGACGGGCTGATCGACCTCGGCGCGCCCCTGACCGAGGAGGGCGAGGGGGCGACTCCACCGACGTTTGTGCGGGGGACGGCAGTGAATTTCGAGGTGGCCTTCGCGAATTCCGCCGGCGCCGGACTGCAGAGCCTCGCGGGAATTGAGAGCGTGACGCTGGCCATCCTGGAGCCGGGTGCGGGCGGCCGCAGCTACTACCAGTCCACCAAGGTCGTGGCGGACCTCAATGACTCGCTGGACCTGGCCGACTTTGACGACGGCACGGACGAGAGCGCAACCTGGGCGCTGACGAGCGGCGAGACCAACATCCCCATGGCGAGCGAGGCGCGTCCGCTGGTGCTGACCTTCTGGGCCACCACGGAGCCGGACGGCCTCACGGGCGAACGTCAGCGCTATTTCCTCGGCGGCGGCTACCTGCAGGAGCTGGATCCGGGCGTGGGCGGCGAGATCGCCCCGCCGGACCCGCTGCCCTACCCGGCCGTGACCATCGGCGAGGTGAAGGGCGTGGTGGAGGCCATCCTCGGCGGGATCAGCGTGCTGAGCCTGGTGGCGACCGAACCCACCCTCTACGGCAGCAGCGGCGCCCTCGGCCACGTCTTCGTCAATCCCACGACCGGCCGCCTGAAGATCCACAACGGCACCGGCTGGACCGAAATCCTCACCTCCGACTTGCCCGTCTCATGACCCTGCTCCGCCTTCTCTCCCGCCCTCCTTGCCCTCGCCACCCTGGCCGCACCGCTGCGCGCCGCGGAGGGCGACGTGTGGATCTCCGTCGAGACCGCCAGCGGCGGCAAGACGAAGGCGACCAAGTTCGCGAAGGAGGCGAGCAAATACCTCGGTTTCAATTCCAGCGCGGTCTTCGGCAAATACAGCCTGCCCTATGTGCCGCCGTGGCCCTTCGGCCCCTACTCACATCGTGGACGACGCCATCACGAGCAACCACATCCAGACCGACGCGGTCGGCTCCACGCAGATCGCAGACGGGGCCGTGGGCACGAGCGAGCTGGCGGGAGGAGCCGTCACGCCCGCCAAGCTGGGAACGGCCGCAGTGGAGACGGCCAAGCTCAACGATGCCGCGGTGACGACACCCAGCTTGCGGATGCCTCGATCACCGGGCCAAAGATCGCTGGAGGCACCATCACGGCGGACAAGCTCGCACCCGGCGCGATTGGCGGAGCTTCTCCCTCTCCGGCCGGCTGCCCGCGCTCAGCTCCTTCGCCGAGATCCACCGGATTGAGAACCTCGTCACCAGCGGCCACTTCACCTACGAGTCCGGCGACACCTACGTCGCCTCCGGCTACGGCTCCGGCTGCGCCTGGCACAGCGGCCGCCAGTGCCTCTACGTGACGGACACGACTGGGCCGGGGCTAAGGGAATTCAGCGGGACGGGGAAGCTGCTGCGGACGATCACGCTGAGCGGATTCACGGAGCTGGCGAGCATCGTGTGGCTGGGGGCGGCGGCCGGCAGCGGCGCGGGAGACCAATTTGCCCTCGCGGAGGAAACGGTGACGACCGGCGGCGTGGCCCGCGGGGACGTCGTCGTCGTGAAGATCCCGGACAGCGGCAGCGTGACGATCACCAAGGGCAGCGGCGCCAACTGGGTGCAGACGGTCAATCCCCAATGGAGCGCGGTGAGCAGCGGGCTGGGCCTGGAGGCCCTGGGCTACCACGCGGGCAGCAATGCCTTCTACGCGGCGACGGAGAAGGCGGAGGTCGATGGTGACTGGAAGATTTACACCTTTGCCAACACGAGCGGGAACCAGAGCGTGACCGCGATCGCGGACCTCTCCGGCCTGCTCTCCGGCGTGGCCACGGATGTGAGCGACCTCAAGGTGATCACCAGCGGGAGCCAGCTCCATTTCCTGCTGCTGAGCCATGAAGGAAGCACCGGCAGCACCGGGCCGGGCAAGCTGATCAACTGCGGCTACAACCTCATCGAGGGCGGCAGCTCCTCGACCTTCCAGATCTACAGCACGCTCACCCTGCCCGCCTTCCTCGTGCAGGCCGAGGGGGCCGACGTGACTCCTACGGGGAAGACGGTCTTCATCACCGGCCAAAAGGGGGCCAGCAACGGCGCGGACCTGCTGATCCTGCAAGCTCCCTAAAGGACCGTTTCAACGACGTGGCGGACCGGACCTACACCATCGACCTGAAGATCACCGGCGACGCCTCCGGCGCCTCGCCCGTGACCTCGGGCCTGCAGCAGGTGGACCAGCAGGTGCAGCGGACGACGGACGACCTGAAGAAGCTGGAGGACCAGGCCCGCCAGACGGACCGCGCGCTGAGCAGCTCGCCCGCCGGCGGCGGCAGCCAGGTGGACGGCGGCAGTCCGCTGGGCATCCCGCGCCCGCACCTGGCACACGGCGGAGCAGGCGGCGGAGATCGGGGCGCGTGAATGCCGCGGCCGCCGCCGCGCAGCAGGAAATGGCGGGCCTGGAAGCCGCTGCCGTGCGCACCGCCGGAGCGCTCGGACTCTGGGCACAGCCGCGATCACTGCCGGCGGCGCGATCGGCGGAACGCTGGCCGTGGTCGTCGCCGGCGCCGATGCCGGAAATCAGGTCGCTGGGGAGGCGGCGGGCGAGACCGGCACCCGGTTTTCCCGTGCGATCAGCGAGGCCGCCGGACTGCCGCAGGCCATCAGCCGCTGGACGGAGGCCGTGCGTGAATCCTCCGGCTCGCTGCTCGCCGTAGGAGCGCGCGGAGGAGGCGCGCCTGCGCAATGCGAAGATGGACGCTGCCTTCGCCCGGCGGGAAAATGCCCGCGCGGCCGCGGAGGAGAAGGAGGCCATCGGCGGCGTGACCAAGGCCCTGGAGGAGGAGCGCCGCACCCTGGAGCTGCGCCAGCAGCGCGACCGCGAGGCGGCCAAGACGGACGAGGAGGTGGCCAAGGCGAAGTTCGACCTGGAGCGCGCCGTGCTCGGCAATGAAGTGGGCCTGAGCCATGAGGACCGCGCGCGCCGGGAGGCGGACATTGACCGCCGCCAACTGGAGGACCGGCAGCAGCGCCGCAAGACGAACCTCGACCGAGAATACCAGGACGAATTTGAAAAGGCCGAGGCCACGGCCCGCGTCGTGGCCGAGGCGCGGAAGAAGCGGGACGCGGCGCTCGCCGCCCGCCATGGCACGCAGGACGGAACGCCCATGGCTCACCATGGCGGAGAACGACCTCAAGGCCGCGCAGGACGCCTACGCGAAGGCCTGGGAGACCGATGAGAAGCAGCGCGACCGCGTGCGCATGAGCCAGCTAAAGATGCGTGAGGAGGGGGCGCGGGCCATGCAGATCAGGTGCTGTTCGGATTCTATCGTGTTTCCCTATGGCCGCACGAACCGTCAGGCTTA
>JASGIX010000047.1:0-48926 GCA_049840955.1 Polyangiaceae bacterium | reverse complement strand
AAGGTTAATAGGGAAACACGATAGAATCCGAACAGCACCTGAAATGCGTCGCCATATAGACGTTCGAGCAGCCGTTCTTGGCGATGTAGTAGTGCGTCAGATCGCCATCCGTGGCAGTGGCCGTGATCTTGATGTAGTTGCTGCCATAGGTCGTCGCGGAGACCGTTCCTCCACCGAGTCCGACGCCGACTTGCGAGCCTCGCGTTTGATCTTGGAACTCCACCCCGTTGTACTTCAAGCTCGAGATATCGCCTGCAGCCTGAGTACTGGCACTCGGATCGGTGCGTCGTACGCTGAACACCAAACCGCTGCCGGTATTTACCGTATAATAGTCGGTCGTCGTGGTTAGTCCGAAGCTGCCATTCGGTGTGCCGCAACCATCGGTCGTCCCGGCAATTTCGACATCGGCGGTCGATTCGCTCGTCGTGCAGGTTGCGGCAACGATATTGGGCGTGCTCGTTCCGGTTGCTGTCGCGCCACCGCTAGCGGTTCCGCCGGTGTTCGACGTTGCGCCGCCGGTGTTCGGCGTTGCGCCGCCGGTGTTCGACGTTGCGCCGCCGGAGTTCGGCGTTGTGCCGCCGGTGTTCGGCGTTGTGCCGCCGCTCGACACGTTGCCGCCGCCTGCAGTTCCACCGGAGGTTGTCGTTGTGCCGCCGCTGGACACGTTGCCGCCGCTTGCAGCTTGACTACTCGTCGAAGTCGTACCACCGAGATCACCTGAGCCTCCGGTTCCGCCGTTCAGAACGCTGCCGCCAACGCCTGAGCCCGCGCTGCTCTTGGAACCAGAGTCCGTGCCTCCGTAACCGCCTGTTGTCGAAGCGTTCGTGCCAGCGCCACCGTTCGAGTGTCCACCGTCCGAGCCATCACCGCCGCTACAAGCGAGACCAAGGAAGGGCAGGAGGATTGCCCAGATCGGACGAACCGTCGAAACGACGAAGGATGGCTGTGATGTGGGATGACGCATGGACTTGCTGGACTCCGAAGGCAGAAGCGGCTGAAGTGGTCTTCACGATGGTGAATTCGCCACCCTAGAGGTCGTTCGTTTCGAGCGGTCCGGCTCAAGATTCTCATTGGCCGGTACATGACGAACACTGGTTATGCGAAGCTGAGTAACGAATTGAGAGTATTCCGAGGAGGCAACCACGTGAAGCACCGTCGGTTCGCGGTTTGGAATGCGTGAAGCGCTGGAGGTCCTCGGCTCAGCTACGGCTTGCAGCGACAATCATGGACTCGGCTTCGACATTTCGACGCCCTTGTCCTTGCGCAACGCGACCGCGCCGAGTGACGACCGCGCCGAGTGACGACCGCGCCGAGTGACGACCGCGCCGAGTGACGACCGCGCAATAGGACCACGCTCGCGTACCCGGCGTATCGAGCGCACACTTGAGCATGCGTGACCGTCGCTCGTCCGACGTCGGTGCCCATGTTTGGGGCACATTCATCTCCGTGCTGGCGCTCGATCTCGAAGCGTGCGTCGACGATGCAAGTAATCGGGCTCGGCGACACTGGTGCCCTCGTGTGGTGACGTTCGCGGGGGATCCGAACACCCCGCGCGTGTTTCGCTCCGGAAGTCATGTGTTTTCTCGGCGCGAGCGGTGGAGGTACATCGCCAGCGACGAGGCAGTCTGCCCCGAAGTACGCGCAGAATCGAGCCGAACAGCGCTTGCGGGAACTCGATGCGCGGCACACTTTTTCGCAAGCAGCACCAGAGAATGACAACGACATAGTGACGCAAGCCCTCGCCCCTGAGTATCCTCGGACGGCCCCAATGCGTCGTGTCCGACGCGAGGGGGGCGCGAGCGATAGCCGAGGAAGAGCCATGGCCGAGGGTGATTTCCGTGAGGTATCAGGGTGAGGTCAGTGGAAAAATCATTGGCTGCACTGGGAGGCAGACAACGGAGTCTTCTCGATGAAGCAAGAAGGCAATCGGTCAAGGCTGATGGTCACTGCACCACGCCGTTTCTGCCCAGTAGTCGGACGAGCGGGAGCGGTGAGAGAGTGAGGACGCGATGACACTCGAAGCGGATCTGCTTGCCAACTGCGCCGAGGCGATGGTGGCGACCGACCAGCACTTCGTGATCACATACTGGAATTCCGCAGCAGAAGAGCTCTTCGGGTGGTCCGTGGACGAAGTACTCGGCCAGCCCTCGGTCACGGTATTTCGAACGATCGTGGCGACCTCGAGCCGGGAGGCGGCCATCTCGTCCATGCTAGCGCACGGAGGATATCGCGGTGAGGTGAGCTATTTCCATAAGGATGGTCACCGAATACTTGCCGAGGTTCGGTGCGCAGTCTTGCGCACGGATGCCGGCGAGTTCCGCGGGACCGTCACTGGGTTCCGAGACATCACGGCTCGCAAGCACGCCGAGGATGCGCTTCGTCAGAGCGAGGCGCGTCTCCACGCAATTCTGAAGCAAGCACCACTCGGTATCGGAGTGGTCGATCAGCAGGGTGAAGTGCTGGTCTGCAACGAGCGTTGGGAGCGAATGCTCCCGCCACGGCTACCCTCTCGAGACCGAGAGCGCGCCCGGCAATGGCAGGCCTGGGCGGAGGACGGCCGAGTGCTGGAACCCGATGAATACCCGGGCAGCCGTGCGCTTCGAGGAGAGACGGTGAGTCCGGGAATCGACTTCCGATACTACCGCCCCGACGGCATCGAAGTGTGGATTAGGGTGACGTCGTCACCGCTTCAGAATGACCGCGGAGAGGTGGAGGGCGCGATTGTTCTGATGGAGGAAATCACCAAACAGAAGCGGGCAGAGCAAGCATTGCGCGTGAGCGAGGTTCGATATCGCACGCTCTTCGATATCATTGATGAGGCGGTCTGCCTGTTCGAGCGACTGCCACTCCTTCCGAATGGGAACCGCGACTACCGCTACATAGCAATGAATCCGGCGATGCAAGCCATGTTCGGTATACCCGACCTCAGCGGACAATCCATTCGCGAGCATTTTCCAGACGAGGTTGAAGCCTGGTACGACGACTACGACCGCGTACTCGAAACGGGGGAGCCGATTCATTTCGTACGGGGATCGGTGCCGCAGGGGAAGATGCTCGAAATGTTCGTGTCGCGGCAGGAGGACGACAGCGGTCGTCGGCTTCTCGCCGTCATCCAGGACGTCACCGAACGGAAACGAGCCGAAGAGAGACAGGTATACTTGTTGAAGCTATCAGACGAGCTTCGGCCGCTCGCCGACGCGGAACAGATCCACGCAACCGTTGCCCGAATCGCCTTGGATCACTTCGCTGCAGATCGTTGCTACTATTGCGAAATCGAGGGCGGGCAAGCGACGATTCGCCGTGATTGCTCTCGCGAGGCTCTCCCATCGATCTCTGGTTCCTATCCGCTCGACAGCTTTCCCTTGTTTCGAACCGTGGTGGATGCTGCAAGGCCGTTCGTCGTCGAAGACGCTCGCACGTCTGCACTGCTGGACGAGTCGCTTCGAGAGCTCTGCATTCAGCTGCAGATCATCTCGTTTCTCGACGTGCCGGTCATCAAAGAGGGAAAACCCGTTGGGCTCCTCTGTATCACCCAAGGTACGTCGCGCGTATGGACCGACGCGGAAATCGCGCTTGCCGTCGAATCTGCGGAGCGAACCTGGCCTGCCATCGAGCGGAGTCGCACCGAGGAGGCATTGCGTGGCGCCAATGAGCGACTGCTCGAGTCCGATCGGCGTAAAGACGAGTTCCTGGCCATGTTGGGACACGAGCTGCGTAACCCCCTTGCTGGCATTTGCAACGCCGCTCAACTCATCAGGCTCGTTGCACCTGAAGACCCAAAGTTGCAGCGTGCATACGCGATTCTGGAGCGACAATCGTCACAGATGACGCGTCTCGTGGACGGTCTCCTCGACGTTTCGAGAATCGCTCGGGAAAAATCCGTCTGGATCGGGAGACGATCGATGCGCGGGAGGTCGTGAACGCCGTCGTTCACGACCGAAGTCTCGAGGCACAGGCGCGCGGTCTCGCGCTTCATCGGGAGCTGTCGCTTGCGCCGGTGTGGATCGACGCTGACCGCGTCCGCATGGTGCAGGTACTCGATAACCTGTTGGGTAACGCGATCAAATTCACGGATTCGGGTGGAAAGATCCACGTGACGTTGCGGGCCGATAGCGGGCATGCAGTCTTTTGCATCCGCGATACGGGCGTCGGCATCCGGCCAGAGATGATCGAGCGTCTCTTCGTGCCTTTCCAGCAAGAAAGCCAGTCACTGGCGCGTTCGGCGGGCGGGCTTGGCCTAGGACTGGCGCTGGTCAAGGGCCTGGTCGAATTGCACGATGGCGTCATCGAGGTGCGCAGCGAGGGTCCCGACACCGGTGCGGAATTTCAGATCCACCTTGCCTTGGCCGCGACACCTTGCGGGGGCCTTGGCTCAGCGGTGCCCGAGTCTGCCTCTCGGCGGATCCTGGTTGTGGAAGACAATCGAGACGCAGGGCATTCGCTGCGCGACCTTCTGGAGCTACACGGCCACCGAGTAGAAGTTGTGGAGAGTGGCGTCGAAGCACTCGCGGTTCTGGCCAATCACGGCGCCGACGTCGTTCTCTGTGATCTGGGTTTGCCCTGTATGAGCGGGTTCGACGTTGCGAGAGCCATTCGCAGCGATCAAGCATTGCATGAGATACACTTGGTTGCCTTGACCGGCTACGGTCAGCCCGAGGATCGTAGAAAGACAGCAGAGGCGGGGTTCGACGACCACCTCGTTAAGCCTGTCGACATCAATCAGCTGAACGAGGCGCTGCGCCGTACGTAACTGGTCACCAAGGATCGGTTCGGTCGTCGTCGCGGAGGCGCGGGACAACGGACTCGCCAAGGCGACGACGTGTCTTTCGAAAACATCGTCGCAACCTTCGGTACGTTCGCGTAGAGCCATCGAAGCACACCGACGCAAACGGTGAATCGATGGCGAATCGTCGTTCGACGGTGCGCATCGACTGGTTCGAGACGTCCATTGCAAGGGAGTTTCGAGATCGCGGGGTGTCACCCTCAACAGGCATCCAGTGGGTGCTCGTCTTGATTGTATATTAGAAGTAGTTTACTCTATCCAAATGAAGCGGCGGTCGACGCGCACCTATGACGCAACGAAGCGCCAGGAGAAAGCTCGCGAAGCGCGCGAGCGTATTCTTGCGTCTGCGTCAGCGCTTTTCACGTCGCACGGGATCGATTGCGTCACGATCGCTCGAAATTGCCAAGAAGGCTCGCGTCTCGACGGCATCGGTTTACGCGCAATTCAATTCGAAGGCTGGCGTACTCGAAGCGCTTGCGCACTCGGTGCTGCTTGGCCCGTCTTACGCGTCGATGGCAGAGCAAATCGAGGCGTCGAGTGATCCAGAGGCCGCCCTTCGCGTCACGGCGAAGCTCGCCTGCGGCATCTACCAGCGAGAGCACCGTGAGATGGGTCTCATTCGCGGAGCTGCCGCATACTCGCCTGCCTTGAAGAAACTCGAGGCCACGCTCGAAACGGTGCGTCGCGACTTGCAAGAGTCGACGAGCCCGCCTCGTCTTTACGAAGACACCGGCGCTCGAAGGGCTCGGCCTCGAAAAGGTTCGTGATTCGAATCTGGCTGTTTACGGGGCGGGAGTTCTACCGAATGCTCGTTCACGAGCGTGGTTGGTCTCCCGAAGAGTACGAGCAATATTTGGCTTATACGCTCGTAAGTACGCTGCTGACGAAAGGTACACGAATGTCATTTCAAGCCTATCTCGACAACATCAAGGAGAAGACCGGGCACACGCCGGAGGACTTCCGCAAAGCAGCGAAGAAGGCAGGCGTGCTCCGACGAGACGTGACCGCCACCGAATTCGTGGGTTGGCTCGTTCGCGATTTTGCGCTTGGACGAGGGCACGCCATGGCTTTGTGGAAGGCGTTCAAGGACAAGGGCTGGGTGAAAGCCGAATAGAGGAGAATTTGATATGGAAAAGGTCATCGAAACGAATCCTGCTACGCCAGCTCGCTTGCTCGGTGCTTCTACCGTGAACCTCGTGTGGGCGGCCGCGCTTTCGTCTTGGCGCGCTGCACGTCGTAAGTTCCGAGCTCGACCCATCGTGGCATATGGTCAGCGAGTATGCCTATGGGCAGTATGGATTGCTCCTTCGTGTGTTCTTCGTCTGTTGGGGGCTCGGTGCGATTGCCGCGTCCCTCGCAATGTTTCCGTTGACGATTCGGTGGTGGCACAAGCTCGGTGTGGCACTCGTGTTCATCTCGGGTGTAGGGGCAATCGGCGGCGGTCTATTCGACGTTCGCCATGCGCTGCACGGCCTCGCGTTTGCGCTTGGCGTACCAACGTTGCCGATCGGGGCGCTGCTCCTTTCCGGGTTGCTCGCCAGTCATTTGCCAGCGGCTCGCGTCAAACTGAGGATCGCGGCTCACGCCACTTGGGTCAGCGTCGTGCTGATGGCCGCATCCATGGCTTTGTTCGTTGCATCATTGAAGGCCGCCGGCGCGTTCCACCCTGAGTCGGGGCAGGTGCTCACGACGTTGCCGCCGGGAGTGTCGAGCGTCAGTGGCTATGCCAACCGTCTGCTCGTCATCGCTTACCTGGCATGGATCGGCCTTGCGGGCGCTGTGACGCGTAACGTCGGTGCGGGGACTAGGAACGGGAACTAGCAGCCCGCGAGGATTGCGATGCGCCGAGCCGCTCGATGGGCAAGCGAGCTATCCCACGGCGAGCCTCGGGAAGGCTAGGTATGCCGTAGCGCAGCCAGCGCACGGTCACATTCATCGTCCTGTTGCCGCGTTGCGTGGCGTCCTTACAACGACGCTCAAGCGGCGTCGATGGTGCGAGCTTCGCGGCCCAGGTGTCCATCGATTTAGGTTTGCGCATTGATTACGCGACGTTTGCGACTAGAGCGGGCAGGGAGCCGTCGATGCTGGAGGCGTCACATGGGCCTCTTCGTGGGTCATTTCGGGCAGTCAGAGAACGTTGCTACCCGATCGAGGTCCACTTGTTCCATTGGGGGGAGGGCAAAGCATCCCCCGCATCGTTGGGCTCCGTCTTCGGTACATGACCTTAATCGAGTCTGGAACAGGTCGTTTGTTTCCCTCGGGAGAACCCAAATGATCCCAGACGTCAACAACCCGAATTGGGCTCGCCTCGTTCGCGGAGAGATTCGGCACGAGTTCAAGAACACGAGCGCCGGTCTGCTCTTCTTCAATCTGCAGCACATGTACAAAACGAACCCGAAGACGCTGCCTCAGCAAATCGAGAAGGCTCGACAGTTCTTCCAAAAGTACGAGGCAATCCTGACCGACGACATCAAGGCGATCTTCAAGTAAAGGGCCACTTTCATGCTCACCGATCTAAAGACGGTTGTGACGATGCTCGAAAACGGCAAAAGTCTCATCCTTGCTGGGGATGAGAGAGCGCTTCGCCAATTGCCGAAGGGTCAATGGATCGGCGGAACCATCCCCTACTTCATGGGTGAATCCGGCGGCGTCACGACGCAAGATGGCATTTCACGTGAGTGAGCTGCCGAGCGTAGCGAAGTCAGCGCACATCAGCACCTACGACGCGCGCAAGCTGCCGGGCATTGCTTCGGTCACGCCGGATGACGGATATACCGTTCTCATCATTCCAGCCTTCTCGAAGCTTCACGAGCAGTACGCCCTCGAAGCGCGAACCTACGAGGATATGTTTCTTCGCGTCGTTGCCGGTTGGATTTCTGGGTTCATCTCGACGAATTCGGCAAGTCGTCACCTTTAGTGTTCGACGGAACCACCGGTAAGGCTTACGCGGACTGTGGCGTTGCGATGCACGTGCAGCTGCCGTCGGACCTCCAAGCCGTTCTTGGCATCGTCAATATTTTCGAACCGGCCGCAGGTGACGAAATCGAATTCGAGGAGTCGGGCTTTCAAGCAAGAACTTGCTCGGTCAACGGTAAGCGGCAAAACATCGTCGAATACATCGAAGCGTCTCGTCTCGACACGCACCTGCCGCTCGTTGCGAGCTACATGGGTACCCATGTGAACGTGTCGATTCAGTCGCTTGAAAACGGCATTGCCAAGTTCTATGCTCCCGTATTCAAGGACGTCAAATATCGCTGGGCAAAGCCGGTCGGAAAGTACCCTGCGGAGTTTGCCGCGGCGATCCCGACGAAGCTCGACGCGCCGGTCTTTTCTTGTAACTGCATTTTGAACTATCTCTACGGAGAGCTCGAAAACCACCGTACTGGTGCGCTCACCGGGCCGATGACCTTCGGTGAGATTGGCTATCAGTTGCTCAATCAGACGCTCGTGTATATTTCGCTCGTCCCGCGTCAAGGCGCATGAGTGACGTCCACTGCGGGGACTTCTGGGGCGCGTGGTAATCATTGTCTCTCCTTGAACGATTCGACGCGGCGGAGTCGACGCGGCGGAGTCGACGCGGCGGAGTCGACGCGTGCGGAGTCGACGCGTGCGGAGTCGACGCGTGCGGAGTCGACGCGTGCGGAGTCGACGCGTGCGGTGTATTACCGCGGTTCGACGTGGTTCTCGCCGTTGAAATCCTCGAGCTTGTCAGTGTTGCTTCTGTTCCTGGACACGTAGAGTCAGGGGGGGTACTCGGGGCCCGGGGCGTCTGATGGCTTGGTGGGATTCGCGAGCAGGTGCGACCGGGTTCGTTTACGGCCGGAACCAGCAATCGCGTATCGGCAGGTGGCTGCTATCGAGCACCGAGCTGCTTGCGGCTCTTTTACCAGAGACACATAAGATGGCTGGAGATCCCTTCGACCGTTTACGGTGAGAGCTTCCGCGTCGTCCTCGAAGGCTCCTTTCCAATGCAAACGCCTGGTGACTCGCAGGAAGAGGAATCGAGCATGAAGGTCGTATCATCGAATGCGGGCATCCACGAGCGTAGAGTGGTTCTTCGGGCGTTCGCGTCTGCAGCAGGGGTCGCGCTCATCGGGTGCGCTACGGCCCGCGTCGCTTCGCCCGGAGCTCAACCGAGCAATGGCGACGAGAAGCATGACGAACCCGAGGTCACTCCGGGCGAAGACTTGATGCAGGAGCACGGGGTTCTCGAACCAGATTCTCTCGTCTACGACGAGGCGGCGCAGAGAATCGAAAAGAACGAGCCGCTCGAGCTCCCGGTGCTCACGCGGGCCGCGGGGCTCGTGCGAAGCTTCGTCGAGGACTATCACGAAAGGCTCGAAGAGCAGTTCGTCTTTCCGCGATTGCAGCGGGCGGGTCGGGAAACCAAGCTCGTCTCGGTGCTACTTCGTCAGCATGAGCTTGGTCGTCAACTCACGGACGACATTCTCCGTCGCGCCGAAGGGAGGGGGAACACCGAGCTCGCTCAGGCGCTCCGTAGTTTCGCTCGCATGTACCGGCCACATGCGGCGCGCGAGGACACGGTTCTGTTCCCTGCGTTTCGCGTCGTCGTAGGATCGTCAGGCTATCCGGAACTCGGTGAACGATTCGAAGAGCAGGAGCACCGCCAGTTTGGCGACCATGGGTTCGAACGCGTCGTCGCACAAGTCGCAGAACTCGAGCTCGCCCTTGGCATCCACGATTTCTCGAACTTTACGCCCCCCGTGATTGACCGGACCAGTCGACTGCCGCCGCGTTCCGGGTGATGCATCGGCGATGGGAGTTGCGTTCGGCGTCAGTGAGCTTGTCGATTTCGTCGGCCCGTTGTGGTCACGTCATGGCCGTACGGGAAGTGCCGTCGTGGTCACGTCATGGCCGTACGGGAAGTGCCGTCGTGGTCACGTCACGGCCGTACGGGAAGTGCCGTCGTGGCACATCATGGCCGTACGGGAAGTGCCGTCGTGGTCACGTCATGCTCGCGCGTTTGCAAGCGTCGTGGTCACGTCATGCTCGCGCGTTCGCAAGCGTCGTAGTTACGCCGAACCGACAACAATTCAGAGTTCGATTCTGGTATGCAGCACTCGCGTCCCCTTCAGAAACTCGCGACGTCTTCGCCTGCGGGTGCCGAGCGCTCAAGGGCCGCGAGAACGCGATTCGCCATCCGGAACTCCGCGGCCTCGAAGGGTATTGATTCGTCACGATTGGCGAGGTCGCGGCGCTCCTTGCGGAAGTTCGCGACCTCGACCGGTATTGATTCGTCGCGAGCTCGCTGCGTATTGGACGAAGAGGCGTGGTAAGGATTCGACGCATTGGAGCGAGCTTGCCGTCTCATTCGGCTGGATTCAGGGGGTCACCATCACCTTGATTGCTTTGCGTTCATTCATTGCGCGATAGCCGTCCGGCACATCCTCGAGGCCCACGGAACGATCGAAGACGCGGCCAGGTTCGATGCGTCCCTCGAGAACATCTGGGAGCAGTGTCTCGACGTACGCGCGCACGGGGGCTGGACCGCCGCCGACGATGACGTTCTTGTAGAATGTCTGTGCGGCGCCGGGGATTGAGTCGTAGTGTGGCACGCCGACGCGTCCAACCGCGCCGCCGGGGCGCGCGATTTCAATGGAAGTCGAGGCAGCGTCGTTGGTTCCGACGCATTCGAGAACCGAGTGAACGCCCTCTCCGCCGGTGAGGGCGCGCACTCGCTCGATCGCTTCGGCGCCACGTTCGCTCACTACATCGGTCGCACCAAAGTCACGCGCAAGAGCAATCCGATCTGGATGGCGACCAAGGATGATGATTTGCTCTGCACCGAGCCGCTTCGCCGCAATGACGCCGCACAGGCCAACCGCGCCGTCCCCAACGACTGCCACGCGTTTTCCAGGTGCGACACGAGCAACGACCGCTGCATGATGCCCCGTTCCCATCACGTCGGAGAGCGTGAGCAACGAAGGCATGCGGGCATCGTCCTTGGTAACGTCGATGGGGTAAAGTGTGCCATCGGCAAAGGGAATCCGAAGCGCTTCCGCTTGTGCACCGTTCAAGCCACGGTTGCCAACGAAGCTCACGTGTCTGCACGCTGTCGGTAGTCCCTCTTTGCAGAAGGCGCAGGTGCCGTCCGAGATGGCGAACGGCATCACGACGACCTGTCCGCGCTTGATCTTGTAGACCTCCTTCCCAACCGCTTCGACGATTCCGATGGCCTCATGGCCCATGCTCTGTCCAGTATCGCTTCTTGGCATGTCGTTGTATGGCCAGAGATCACTGCCGCAAATGCAGGCACGAACGACGCGCAGAATGGCGTCAGTGGGTTGCTGAATCGATGGATCGGAGACGTCTTCGATGCGGACGTCGCGAGCGCCGTACATGATGGTTGCACGCATGTTCAAGCCTTCCCTTCGTAATACTCGTTGGTAACTTGCTCTAACCAGTCGACGGCAACGCCGTCGAGCGATTCGAGAATGGCGATAGGAGTCATTGCGGTCGTCGGACTGCTCCCGTGATTCCTTCGGATCCGTGGTCGAAGTTCGACTCGATAGCTTCGGTCATCTTGCTTCGCCCTCGAATCCTTAGCTACGTCCGGGAACGAGCGGTAGAACGATCCTGGACCATTCTTGCCCGATCCTCCGACGTGTCGCAGGATCGGGCCATTGGAGTCGGCTTCTGCGCTAGGCTTTGGAGCAGAGCCGAAAGGAAAGGCACTGCATGGCACACCAGAACCCACGTCCGCCCCGAGAGCGGATCGTTACCGGGCTTGCGCAAACCATCGCGCGCTGGACGAAGGGCGTCGAGGATCTGCCGACAAGGATCGAATCGCTAGCGTTCTTTCGGCGCGAGGCACCGACTCCGCCAGGGGTCTGCCGTGTGGAGCCTAGCGTCGTCGTCGTCGTCCAGGGAGCGAAGCGCATGCTGGTGGGCGACGATGCTTATGCGTACGACTGCGAGCGCTTCCTCATTGCCTCCCTCGATGTTCCAGCGAGTTCCGAGGTCGTCGAGGCGAGCCCCGAACGGCCGTGCCTCGGTCTGGTGCTGAAGCTCGATCTTCGGGTCATGGCAGAACTCATCGTACAATCTCGTTCGTCGCAGCCGAAAGAGCGCTCAGTCGCGAAGAGTATGGCGCTTGGCTCGGTCACACCGACGCTCCTCGATTCCTTGAAGCGATTGACGGAGCTGCTCGACGAACCGGAGGCAATCGAGATCCTTGCTCCACTGGTATTGCGTGAGATCCATTATCGTCTCCTGACGAGCGATCAATCGGGGCGCTTGCATCAGCTCGCGTCGGTTGGCAGTCAAAGCTATCTCGTTGCGCGCGCGATTGAATGGCTAAAGGCCAACTTTGCCTTGCCCATGCGCATCGAGGAGCTTTCCGAGCGAGTTCACATGAGTGCGTCGAGCTTACATCACCACTTCCGACAACTCACCGGAATGAGTCCGCTACAGTACCAAAAGTGGCTGCGACTAAATGAGGCGCGGCGGCTCATGCTGAACGAGGGGTTCGACGCGGCAAGGGCGGCGTTCGAGGTTGGCTACGAAAGCCCGTCGCAGTTCAGTCGCGAGTACGCCAGACTCTTTGGTGCACCGCCCAAACGTGAGGTGATCAACCTGCGAAGCAAGGTCTCGGTAGACCGCCGCGCGTCGAGCGTGCGTGCAACGTGACGGCGCGTCGCCTGTGTCGTACTCGTCGAACTGAGATCCTTCGTGGTTTCTCAGTTCATCGAACGGAGCGACAGTCGTGCTCGCCGATCTGGATGTCGGCCCGTCGTGGTTACGCCCTCGATTCGCGACCGTAAGCGTCGTGGTTACGCCCTCGATTCGCGACCGTAAGCGTCGTGGTTACGCCCTCGATTCGCGATCGAAGCCCAGGGCGGCTACGGTGGCCGTCATGACGACGGCTCGGCGTCGAGCCTTTGCGTCCTCGCACACTCCACCGATCTGTGCCTGCGTTGCGCTTCTTCCAATTGTCGGTTCCGTCGAGATCGGTCGCCCAGCTTCCGTCGTCTCTCCGATGCCGGTGATACGGATCCCAGCCCGTTGGTGTCGGTACGGAACCTACGAACTTCGTTGGAGGGCTACCGGTAGCCTATTGGGCTGACAGACGAGTTCCTCGGATTCTGGGCCGCGACGCTCAATCGCGAGTTCCTCGGTTTCTGGGATGGCCTGTCGGATTCGTTCGCTGAAATCCTTGACGTTTAGAGCCGGAGTGATTGTCGAAATGTAGCTCAGGAGTTGGAGAATGGTACTGCGGCCTTCGGGATCTCCCAGTAGATGGCGGAAATAGTCAGCCCACGTGGCCAATCCCTCGAGGATGCGGTCTGGCTGCATCCTTTGGCTCTGCCAGGGCCAATTTGAAGAGATTGTCATGCGGTTTGTCTCTGTTCGGCATGGAGCATTCCTTGTTGACTCCTTCTTCATCGAGCGCGAATTGCCGTCAGTTGCGTGGAATGTGAGCGTCGCTTCCGAAATCTGCGAAGACCTCCTCAATGCTCGTCGCTGTGAGAATTCTTTCGATGTAGCGAGAGAGTGCGCCCGCCGCACCGTAATGAACGCGTCGTAGCTAACGGATCTCGACGAAGGTAGACCGGTCCAACCCCGGTCGACCCTCGCCGAGTTATCACCCATTACAGCCAAGACCACTTGCTTTGAGCGCATCCTCGCTGGCTTCGTTGTCGGCTGCGGTGCGTCCTCACGTAGTAACTTACGCACCGGGCGCTTTTCTCCGCATTTTGCCTCCGCCTCGCCATCGAAGCGCGGTCTTCGCAAGTGATTCTTGCTGTTAGTGACCGTACCTATTCGTCTTGTCGGTTCGTGACGTCCGTTACATCTTCTTCATCGTCGAGGTGTTGGTCACTCTCGAGAAAGCTCGCCACAGTGTCGAGCCTACCTGCCAGCTCCGAGAGCTGGTTGGCGAGCAATGTTGTTTGTACGGCGTTCGAACGGATCCCCGTTGCGGTTTGTCGGATCATCTCCACACCGTCGCTCGCAGAGAGTGGAAATCTGCGACGATGGAACCGACATCCGTGAGTTGCCGCGCATGGTCGTACAACGCACCCATGACGCGCATGACGTCACCCCGGGGCATCGTATCTTCGATGTAGAGATAGCGGATTGTCATGGCCGCACCCCGCTGTGGCGTGCTGCGCCACTGTTCTGTCGGCGATCGAGTGAGCGGTGTTTTTGCCGAATATTCGGCAAAATGGCTCTGTTGGACGAATAGCCGAGGGGAGCGTTACCACGCCGCATTAACCCAATGATTGGGGACGGCGCAATGAGACGAGAGACAAAAGGGTACGTGCTTACCAGTAACTCTGGTATGTTTCTTATGGCCATTGGAACTGCTGTTTCCTTGGTCCGGGGTCCGGCTGGTACTAACAGTGCGGACTCCGTTCATTTGCGTTGAATTGACCTGAGTTAGATTGGATACCTCCTTAATGATCGCCGAGTTGGGGTGAGCGTCGCGCGCTCCTCGCCGGCGCCTCGCCATTGAGGCGCGGTCTTCGCAAGCGAATGAGTTGACCGAGTTAGATTGGATACCTCCTTTGTGAATGTCGGGTTGGGCTGAACTTCGCGCGTGGACGTGCTTGCTCTGGCTCGACGTTGCCCAATCCCGAGGACGCCGCGACTCTACCGCGGAGCGGACGGACAGGCAATGAATAAGTGGACATTTGTGAGGGGTCTTGTGGACTTGTTTGGGTGGCGCGACAAGGATTGTGAGCTGCGAAGCGAGTGCTCGACTTTCGTCGGCGTCACACACGTAATCAGTGAGCCGTCTACGTGAATTGATTCAGTAGGTTAGCGTCGTATGCGGACGGGACTGCGCTCTCACGCGTTCTGCCTTCGAATGCATGCGCCAGGCAATCAGAACGATGTTGCGGTGGAGATTGCTCGAGTTGGACTCGTTCGTCATTCGCCGCTTGTGGTTGTGGGTGAGGGGACGAGTTGCGTTGCTGCGGGCGGCGTAGGACGCGTCCGAAGACGCGTCGGTGCGGCGTGTTGTGCGCAATCTGCGGATCGCTTGGCGCGTTGGCGAATCGTGACTTCATCACGTCAACGCCCGCCTTCGCTATACCGCTTCGTTGTTCGGGTGGAGGGCGAAGGCCTCACTGCATTGGTGGCGTTGGGAGGGCACCGCTTTCCCGGGGGGAACTCGACGCCCATGGCGAGTGAGGGCACGCTCCACCTCCAGCGGCGACGGGACTCACTCAAGTCGATTGCATGGCGACGGGACTCACTCAACTCGATTGCTCGAGGTGCTAAGGTCGCGCGGATGAGAACGACGAGCCAGGAGCGGATGCGGCGCGAACCTCGCCAAGGCCGATCCCGACAGACGGTGCATGCTGTGCTGGGCGCGGTTCCGCGGGTGATTCGGCGAGAGGGCGTGGACGCGCTCACCACGAACCGCATTGCTGATGCAGCCGGTGTGAGTATCGGTTCGCTTTATCAGTACTTTCCGGATAAGAAGGCCATCTTCAGCGCGCTACACGAGCGTCACGTCGAAGACGTTCACCAGCTGATCGATCGCGTGACGGCCGAACCCTTCGGCGCTCTCGACGAGTTCACTCGCGCGCTCGTCGAAGGGCTGGCAGATCTCCACGCCGCCGAGCCCGAACTGCACGAACTCGTCTCGGAGCAGGTGCCCCAGGGACCATCGGGATTTCGTCGCGCGCTTCGGATGGCCTTCGAGCGCGTCACATCGTCGGAGCGGACGCTATTCGTTCTGCCCAACGTGATCGAGGCGCTCGTGCACGGGATCCCGCAGCGTCCCCTACCGATGGCGGCCGCGACCGTGAGGGAGCAAGCCGTACAGACGGTTCTTACTTGCCTCGAGTCGTGCCGGAACGCCTGAAGGCTCCTGCGTTCTCTTGCGCCCATTGATCGAAGCTGCGGGGATTACGTCCGAGGACGCGCTGAACGCCATCGGTAACCGTCGCCAAGCGGCCCTCCCGAACGGCGCGCCAGATATCGACGAGAGCGTCCGCATAAGCTCCGTCGAAGTCTGGGCGGGCCTCTTCGTCGGAGATTTCCTCGAATCGAATGGTCTTACCGATTGCCGCGCCAATCCGAGACGCCATCTCGCCGTAGGTGAGCGCTTGCGGGCCGGTGATCACCAGCGCTTCGCCATCATGTGCACCCGTGGTGAGTGCCTTCACGGCGACATCGGCAATGTCACCGGGGTGGATGAAGGCGATTTTACCGCCACCCGTTGAGCTTCGTAAGACGCCCTCGCGCTTGATCAGGTGTGCCCAGCTCAGTGCGTTGGACATGAACGCCGAGGAGCGGATGAACGTGAACGGGACGCCGCTCTCTCGGACTGCCTGTTCTCCGCGCGCGTGCCAAGATCCGGTACCGACACCCGTGCTGACGTCAAGCGTCGAGAGCTTGACCAAGTGACGCACCCCCGCTGCTTTTGCGGCGAATGCGGCGGCACGATCTCGGACCTCTAGATCTGGCCCTGAATTGAGTAGAAAGAGGTCGCGAATACCAGTGAGGGCGTCCGATATGTCGGCGAGATCGCCAACCCGGATCTCAACGCTGTCGCCGAAGAGCCCCCGCGCCTTCTTTGCATCGCGCACGAAGACAACCGGGCGGTTTCCCCGATCGATCAGACGCTGGGTGACGAGGGAGCCCACGGTCCCGGTGGCTCCGGTTACGAGACAAGTCACGAGAGCTGACTCCAGATGCGAAGGACCTCTAGCGCGAGACGTTTCTGACCTGCGAGCGTGAAATGGAGGCCGTCGTCCATCAGCAGCTCGGACGCGGGTGGCGTGCCGAGAATCGAAAACAGATCGATTGTTGGTGCGCCCATCTCCCGCACGGCGTCGGCGACTCGAGCGACGTCGTCGTTGCGGAAGCGAACGCCAAAGCGCGACAGGCCCCAGTGGGCGGAGACGCGTTCCTCGTTTACGGCGGATGGCGTGATCCACAAGCACTGCGCCTCTGTCTCATGGGCGGTACGCTCACGCAGCTCGCGCAGGTTCCGCACCGTCTCCTTTTGATCGACGAGCGTCTTCGTCGGCCTTGGTCCTTGGGTGCGCGCGTCGTTCGTGCCCATGAAGAAGAGGATCCAGTCGGGTTGCTGCGCGACGACTTGGCCGATACGAATCAACCCGTGCGTCGTCGTGTCACCAGGGGCCGCGTTGATCGCGACTGAGATGCCTCGCGCCGTCAATAGCTCGTTCAGGATCACGGCCCAAGACTGCGGGTCCGACGTGTGGCTGTCGCCGAACGCGATGACTCGTGCGCCCTCTTTCAAGGGAAGGCGATCGAGCATCGCCGTGACACCAGGTTCGGAGATCAGCTCGCGCGCCGCATCTTTCGCGCCTTCCAGCATTCGCGCGTGCTCGACCGCGTAGACATCAGAAGGAAGCCCGAGCAGAGCAGCAAGGGTAGCCTCGGAGAGAGCTGTGGCTCCCGGTAGTGAGCCTAGGGTCTTTTCCGGTTGAAGGATTTTGAGTAGCCAACGCGTCTGTTCGACCGATAGTTGCATGGGTCCGCCTTCCTTGACGACGCTGAAAACTAGGGTCCAAATCCCGAGCCGTCAGCTCGCGTTCGTGCCTTGCGAAAACCGCGAGAATTGCGCTTGAGCGACGCTGATTCGCGATGGTTGCTCAGATTTGGCGGCTTAGAGCCGTGCGACGCCCCCGCACCTCGCGTCAACGCAGAAAATAGGAGATGGGTTGGGCGTCCGCAGGTGGTTCTCCGAAGACCCGAGTCAGCTCGCGCGGCTGCACGGGCGTGCGCGTGAGCATTGCCTTCTTGATCCGATCGAAGCGAAACCAACGGCCTGCTTGGCGGGTATGGCACCAAGCCAAGACGTACCAGCGCCCACCGGTGCGCGCGATGGCGAGGGGATCGATCCGTCGCTTCTGCGTGAGGCGGCCCACGCCGTCCTCGTAGTCGATGGTTACGGCCACGCCACGCCGGACGGCCTCGTCGATCGTTCGAGCAGAGGTGCTCGTGGTGCCACGAACGTTCGGGCTCGAGGTACGCACCCAGACGCGCTCTGCAATGCGCGAGACTTCGGCTCTCTGAGCTGCACTCATCGTGCGGAGCAGTTTTGTCAGAGCCGTGCGACCATCCGGAGCGAAGGGCAAGGAAAGATCAGCACCGAGCGCGATAGCGAGCGCACTCGCCTCGGCACTCGTGAGCGTGACGGGCGGGAGCGTCTCGGCTGAGAGTTGATAGCCACCACCACGCCCGTCCTGCCCGGCGATCGGCGTGCCAGCGGAGTGAAGAGCGGCGATGTCCCGCTTGATCGTGCGCGTCGACACCTCGAAGCGACGCGCAAGCCACGCCGCCGTGCGGCCACGGCGGCCGTTGGCGCGGAGTTCCTCGACGATGGCGTAGAGTCTATCGGTTCGGTTCACGAACGGTGACATAACGGTGCCACTCGCCGTTGCTATGGACAAGGACCAACAAGAAAGAAGGGCTCGTCATGGCAACCATCGTCCTGTTTCATTCTGCCTTAGGTGTCACGGCCGGAGTGCGTCGGTTTGCGGCAGCGCTCGGCGGCGACGGGGATACCGTCCTCACCCCTGACCTGTTTGACGGAGAGACGTTCCGCAACGTCGAGCAAGGTGCTCGGAAGCGCGACGCACTCGGCATTCCGGAGCTGATGCGGCGTGCTTCGGCTGCTGTCGAAGTGTGCCCTTTGGACTCGATCTATGCGGGCTTCTCCATGGGTGCGGCTGCCGCCCAGTACTTGGCGCTGAGCCGTCCTGGGGCACGGGGGTTGGTGTTGATGCACGCGGTGCTCCCGCTTGCCGCCCTGGGTGCATCTCAATGGCCCCCCGTGCCGGTTCAGATCCACACCAGCGAAGGCGATCCGTGGGTCGATGACGTCGTGGTGGTCGACTTCGCCCGCGCTGCGTCGGCGACCGTCTTCCGCTACCCGGGCAACGGTCATCTCTTCACCGATCGAGACGATCCCGACTACGACGCGGCGAGCGCCGATCTTCTCGAGCGCCGCGTTCGCGAGTTCATTCGCCTTCGGGGTTGAGCCGTTCCTCTTTGCGTTCAGCCTCAGGTTCTACACGAAGCATATGGATGTCCGCGCTGGCGCGGACATCACGCTTTAGCTCAAGGACTCGACGCACCTGCCAAGTGATGCACAGCGAGGCGTCGAGAGCTGCAAGGCCGCACCCCAAGGACATCACAAGGCTTCGCTGGGAAGTCTTGGATCTGGCGGTAGGCAACCGCCAGCGTTACCGACTGAGCTGGTATTGCTCCGCACTTTGCCGTGCTCGTCGCAACGAGACTTTACAGAGAACGTCTCGCATTTCTGTGATTCGAAGGGCGCGTCAGCGATGTTCTACCAGTTACAAGTCGTTGAGCGCGATTCTGAATTCCCGCCATACATTTCGCCAGCGTCATTGCTCGCACAATAACGCCGTCGTCACCGCCGTCACCGCCGTCACCGCCGTCACCGCCGTCACCGCCGTCACCGCCGTCACCGCCGTCACCGCCGTCACCGTCGTCACCGCCGTCACCGCCGTCACCGCCGTCACCGCCGTCACCGCCGTCACCGCCGTCACCGCCGTATGCTGATACACGAAGACAACGTCCCGAGGCAGTAGGAATGCCACCTCGGGACGATTGCTTTGAAGTGTGAGTCGCGAACGACTACGGCTTGAACTCGTCAGCCACGGGAAGAACGCGCCCCTCGAAGTCGAACATTGCCTGGTTTTCCCATGCATTACCCGAGTTCGCATCGGCTGGATCCCACCCATTGCCCGGCACCGCGGTCCACGTGGCGTCCCAATAGAATGCACCGAGGCCCTTGCCGCCTGGGACTGCACGAACAATCGAAAGCACGTCGCGGAAGTTTGCGGCCTGACCGGCTTCCGTCGCTGGGTATCCGGCAACCAACTGATCGGTGGTGCCGATGATATTTCCCCAGCCGTCGGCATCACTCAACGTAAATGGGTAGGCGGTTTCCGCGACCATGACTTCCTTGCCGTAGCGACTGGCCATGTCGTTGAGGTTCCACTGCAGATCCCCGAGGGACCCATGCCAATAGCCATAATAGGAAGCGGCTATGACATCGAACGGTACGCCGCGGGACGTAATGTTGTCGAACCACCAGCGGAACGCGCCATTGTCACCACCGTTGGCGAGGTGCAGCACGACCTTCGTGCTCGGCGAACAGGCTTTGACCGCGGCGTATCCCGCCTTGAGAAATCCGGCGAGATTGTCCCAATTCGGCGGATTCCACGTGTGTCCGTCAGGCCAGAGCATGCCAGCGTTGAGCTCGTTGCCAATCTGGACCATGGCCGGTCCTCGCCCAAAGACCTTCGCTGCACGACAGGTGGCGTAAGCGTGATCGTAGACGGCCTGGGTGAGTTGCTCTTGGGTGTAGTTCGCCCATGCAGAAGGTTTGCTCTGATGCCCAGGATCTGCCCAGGTGTCCGAGAAATGCAGGTCCAGAAGGGTCTTTAGGCCCTGCACGTGCGCCCGCCAGGCCATTTCACGCACCTCAGCCTCATCGTGGTAACCGTCAGCCGGGTCGACCCATACGCGGAGCCGTACATGACTCATTCCATGGTCCTCGAGAATATCGAGCGCAGAGCCCCTGTCATGCCCGCGGCACTCGTGCGAGTCCTCGTCGAAGTAGCGGCCACCCAGATCTTCAGACTTGGTAAGACTCGAGACATCTGCACCCAACACCTCGAGCTTCGCTTCACCCGCGACCAACTCGATGTCATCGAAGTTCGTCCATTGCCCGCCGGGACCGCCCGAATGGAGTGAAATGGTACAGCTTCCTCGTCGAGCGTGTGCGGAGACGACGACCTGTAGCCATTGGCTAGGCCAGGCAACGGGTACCGCGACGCGCTTCGCCTCCCCCCCGCACTTCAGCTCGACGTAAGCGCTGTTTTCATCAGCGCTCCGCCGCACTCTGGCTCGAAGCGTGTACCAACCAGGGCGAAGGCCAGTCACGGTCTGCTGGGTGTCCACGGAGAACGCGCTGCCGCTCCAGTGGGAGAGCCTCCAATTGCCCCCGTAGCCGCCCCATTCCGTGAAGTCTGCATCCACGGAACCCACGCTTTGCCAGCCCTGGGGACTTGCGACGCCGTTGGCGTCGCCTTCGAACCCGGCGTTGACGAGCGCAGGTACCGGAGTGGCACCAATTGCTTCGCCCGAGGCGAACGCACCGATCGAAACCAGCATGATAGAGCCAAGAAACGCTTTCCGCATCATCTGAACGATTCCTCTCGCGTGGCTCGCACTCCGTGAACTGCCTCAGCGGTCCAACAACACCAGTGTGTCGATACGCACGTTGGCGGTTCACCCCCCGGGCGCGTTTTGGAACATCCGCGAAAATAGCATCCAGAAGTTAAGTCGCAAAGCTTGTTTTTTTTCACGCACAACCTTGGACCCGCAAACCCATCGCTTGAGAGAATCTTGCATCGGCATTCGAAGATGCCTCGAGTGGATTCAACTGACGTGACATTTTCGTGTTGGCGCGAGGTTCTCCAAGCAGGTGCAGGTGTCTATTGCTTCAGACCAATTCGCAGAGCACGTCGCTCACAGTGCTTCGGGGCTCTGACAGAACCATCCGTACTACGCACTTGTGCGTAGATGGCTCGGATGTCTGCGTAAACCTGCAGTAGCCCACATTCTGGTAATGCGTATGCGAGGTGTGGTTGTGGCAACCACCGGTATCGCCTCAAGGAAAGCTGGCCCGAGGCAAGCTGGTCTTTGGTTGTCTGTTCGTCGCGGCCACGGAGAGTTGGCGGACGAGACCTGCGAAATGAGCGGCAGGGCCTGCGAGGCAGGGAAAGACAATGTCTCCCGTTGTGTCGAGAAGTCATCGCCTGGCGACCACCGTCGCATTATCCGCCACTGAGACACCGCTTGGATCGCGTGACCGATCGACGGTTGCGTCTCACTGTCGGACACGCTGCCACTGCTCTTGCTGTTCATCATCGCGACGATATCGCGACGAGTGCGTAGGCCATCAATGAACGAATGGCGTGTCGAATCGAATGCCTGATGGAGGCGGTGCGAGTACTGCGAGAAGCGTACACCGAAACCACCGGTCGAAAGAGAATCGCATTCACTGACGAGCAGCGGCGCAGGTTGGCGGTCGAGGGAAAGGCAATCACGCCGGAAGAGAGCGACAGGGGTGCTGCCAAGTTGTGCGACCGAGTACGATCCTGTCGTGGTTCCGCAAGCTTGCTGGCAGCAGGTATGACGGCGAAAGACGGCTCGCAATCTCGCGGCTCGAGAGGACGCGGGCCTTCGAATCGCGACTTACCCGATTCACGATCGCGATCGGTTGTTCACGACGGATCGCTCAGCTTTTATCACCGAGAAGCAGCGTGATTGCAGTTGATGAGTTTTCGAATGGTACGGGTGCGCAGTTAGCTCTCGAATTCGTCTGCCATGGTGGTTCGGCGGTCGTTCACAGGCCGACCTCGGTATCGAGCCAGCCGCGAATGTCGGCGCAGGCATCCGCAAGTTGGAGGCGCGGCCCCCAAAACATCGGGCCAATGGCGTCATGTGCCTTCTGTACGCTGCGCCAGCGAGCATCGTCCTTTGGGGCGAAAGCCGGGTGCTTAGACGAAGGCAGTGTCGCGAGTTGTCTCTGGACGAGCATCTCGTCGACGAGCGCGCGTACGGTCGGGTAATCGGAGAGCGGTGGCAGAGCATCTCTGGCTCTCACGATGCGCGCGGCGTCCTCGAAGTGGCGCACGAAGGTCGCGGGGGCAGTATCCTCGCGCGGGTGACGGCGCATCAATGCGTCGAGCTTCTCGAGCAAGGTGACGAGCGGATGCACGCAGCGCACGGACCGCGGGCGGTTGTCGTCGAATTCGCCGATCAATCCCGAGTCTTCGAGGTGCTCGTGAACGAACGAGGTCATGTCTCGCGCAATGAACGGCGTCACGCGGGCGCTGCCAATCTCGAGGAGCACGAACGGCCGCAGCACCGATGCGAGCGCCGCCCGGTGTTTGCTTGGGTAGTTGACCTGGATGTTCGCGCTGCGGAAGCTTGAATCCACAGTGGTGCCGAGGTTCACAGTCGCGCCGGCCACCGACAGAAGAGTGGCGAGCGTCTCGAAGTGCGCTTTGCGTTCGGCGGTAGCCTTGGTGCCATCACTCTTCCAGTTCGTGACCGAGCGCAGAGCCGCAACTGTTCCGGGGTCGAGCTTAAGGTCGAGGTCTTCGGAGAACCGCTCGATAAGGTTGAAGCCTTTCGACAGCGAGGTACCCCCCTTGAACCAGATATCGAAGCCCTGCGCATGTAGAGCCCACAAGGTGTGGGTGACCCAGTAGTCCTTCTCGACGAGGGCGACGCCGAGCCCGCGACTCTTCGCGACGATTTGCAGGAGCCCATCAAACTCGGGGTCGTCATGCACGAAGCTCATCGTGCCGACACCCTAAGCGCCGAAATTCACGAGCGCTTGCGTACTCCGCGAGCCGTAGCGGGTCGCCATCGAAGCGAGCTGGTCACGGTCGAACTTGCCCGCACGCAGCGCGGCTTCGAGCGCCTCTTGCAGTTCCTTCCGCGAAGCCGCTGCTTGCTCGGCGTTCTCGAAGAGGTCCACGACGAACCACTCGAGTGGCGGCATCGAAGGGAAGGCCACACGACGCAGGAGGAACTGCCGATCACCGAAGGTGAAGCGGCCGGAGCGCTTGGTGTTGTACACGAGCGGCGTCGCAAACACCGCCGTCGTCCCAAGGCCGAGGGCGTTCCAGCGCTCGGGGCCTGTGAACACGAACGGCTCGTCATCGAGGAAGGCACGAAGCAACGCATCATCCGTCGGCGGCACGTTTCCGAAACGGCTAGGCCTCGGCGCTGCGAAGAGCCCGTGTGCCAGTTGGACAAGCTGTCCGTCCCGAACGAGCCGTTGCGCGAGTCGTGGGGCGTTGGCGCTCCACTGCGCCAGCTCCCGCGTGCGATACACGCGGCCTGGTTCGAAGGCGGGCCGAGCAGCGGCAGTCATCGTCTCAAATTTCCTGAAGGAAAGATACGGTTCCTTGGTGCTTCGCGCAAGGGGGGCCAATTTGGAACTCGGCGGGCGAGCTGACCAGACCTCCAGCGAAGCTCGCAACTGGTTGAAACCCCTGGCCACCAGACAACCGCTTTTCACAAGCGCGGCCATCGGTTGCACCACGCAGGATCGGGTGGTGGCATGCCCTCGAACTGTGGGGCCCGTTGTGGCCGAGAACTCATAGCCCGGTGACCGTCGCACTATCCGCCACTGAGACACCGCTTGGATCGCGTGACCGATCGACGGTCGCGTCTCACTGTCGGACACGCTGCCACTGCTCTTGCTGTTCATCATCGCGACGATATCGCGACGAGTGCGTAGGCCATCAATGAACGAATGGCGTGTCGAATCGAATGCCTGATGGAGGCGGTGCGAGTACTGCGAGAAGCGTACACCGAAACCACCGGTCGAAAGAGAATCGCATTCACTGACGAGCAGCGGCGCAGGTTGGCGGTCGAGGGAAAGGCAATCACGCCGGAAGAGAGCGACAGGGGTGCTGCCAAGTTGTGCGACCGAGTACGATCCTGTCGTGGTTCCGCAAGCTTGCTGGCAGCAGGTATGACGGCAACAGGCAGAGTCTAGCGCTTGCTGCAGGTCGACGTACACCATTGCGTGTAATCGCCTTGCGCCCGATTGAACGCCAAGGGGCGCCTGTTGGTGCGCCTCTGCGAAGCCCCCGATGGATCGACGCAATTGCACGTAACACAATCCAAGATGGCAGCCGCGGCTAACAGGTGACGCGGGAAGAGTTGTCCAAGCTCGAGCGGCGAGGGCATTGGGTTCTTACGCTGCTCAAATGCGTGCGGTCTCGGAGGAGAACTCGAGACAACTGCTGTCGCGGGAAACAAACGAGTGAAGCTGAACGGCGACCGACGCTACGAAGTCGACAGTACCTTTTTGACCAACTCGCGCACGGTCCTTTCCGAGCGGAGGTCGAACCCTTGGGCGACCATGGCGTTGCGCTCGTCGGATATCGGCAGCGACTTGAGCTTCACCATGTTGTCGTCGAGCTTCTTTCGCCACGAGGCGACGATCGGTGCGGTCCACCAGAAACACAGCACCTCGGCGCCCTTCGGAACGGCGTGCCACAGCTCTGCCTGCGCCTTGACAACATCGTCCGCCCACTCCGGCTCGGCCATGTTCGTGCCATGAAAGGCATCCAGACGCTCCCATCGCTCGCCAAGGAGCATGGGTGCAACGTAGCGGTTCGCGGCGAAGCCCAGGAGCAGCGGTTTTCCCACTTCCGCGGAGGGGCCGAACGCGTGTAGCCGCGCGAGCGCCAAGCCGAACGCGCTACCCACCTCTTCGCCCAGGCACTTCTCGAAGGCCTTGAGCGCGCCCTGGTTGTCACCAATCTGCAGATGCTCGACGCCGACGAGGTGGCGCACTCCCTGGTTGTCGTCCGGGTTGAGGGTGAGGATGCGCTGGTGGATCGCGAGCGCTTCGGCCCACTTGCGCTGCTCAGCGAGAGTCAACGCCAGGTTGCCGAGGGCGCGAAGGTACGGTCGGTTTTCGATGATTGACCACGGCACTTGCGCGCCGTCTCGCTCGATGCGCGGCTCAGCGCCATCGGCGGCGGCTCGGAAGTGCTCCTCGGCGTCCTTCAACTTGCGCGCGTCGAGGCTCGCGATCCCCATGTGGTTGTGGGCGTCGGCGTGCAGTGGATCGAGCTTGAGCGCGCGGCGGAAGTACTTGAGCGCCGTGCGTCGATCACCCTCCCACCAGAACTCCATGCCCTCGTCGAAGACTTGGTCGGCGGACTCGAAAGAAGCAGTGGCGGCCGGGAACATGGCGGGCTCCTTGGGTGGTGGAACTTGGGTGGGACGTTTGGGGGCGACGAGGCGAGCGATGGAGTCGCGCAGGGCGAGCAAGGACGGGCGGGCGAGTTCGACGAGGGCAACATCTGCGGGCTTCGCCAACGATAGCGGGGCCAGCTCGACGACCAGCTCCGAGGCGAGTCGCTCGATCTTCTGGTTGCGGCGATGCGCGGCACCCGTAGGGGCGGACTCCCATTCCTTCAGTTCGGCGCGCAGCCGCTCGCGAATCGCGGGCCAATCGAAGTCAACGTCACGCTCGCGCCACGCGAGCAACTGGGTCCACGTCTTCCACGCGGCGGGCGCAAGGACCTGCTCGAGATCTGCGGGCGCCGTGAAGCGGTGCAGCTCCCGCTGGCGCACCTTTGACGTCCCAACTACCCGCTCATTGTGGACCAGGAGTACCTGGCCGCGCTTTCGCCTAATGAAGCTCATGTGGTGCCCATATATATCAATAAGGCACTACGTTGGTCAAGTGCTCTGCTTCGAGTGCGGAGCCGCCCGGCGTCGAGACCTCACTTCTGGCTCGGTTTCGCGAGCGTGATCGCTTGTGTGCCGATGTACTTCTCCACCTGTTCGCTCAGCTGGATCATTTCCTTGAGCGACAGTCGTGTGTGGTACCACATCCAGGGGATCACGTCGGCAGTGATGATCGAGCTGTTTCGAGACAGGCTGCCGAGCGAGTAGTTCGATATTCCGAACGCGTATTGATCCTCGGGGCGCTTCTTCGCAAGCAACAAGACGCGGGAACGTGGATGCCAGAGCTCATTCATTCCGCAGAACGCCTGACATGGCGAGGGATACGGTGGGATCCAGAAGCAGGCGGCGACTCCCCGGCGATTCCTGTAGTCTGCGATGTTGATTGGAACCGCAAAGATCAAGTGATTGCCGACGCTGCCCAGCGTGTTGGCATGGTGATCCGCGCCCTCACCGAACGCGGCCGCGAACAAGTCGGCGCCGAACGAGTTCGAAAAGCTGTGCCCTGTATAGGCCCCCGTGCCGCCCTTCCTTTCAGCGATGCAAATCCCCGTCGACTCGTTGAAGCGAGTCAGGAATGTGCATTGCGGTGCTTGCAGCTCGGCCTTGATCAGGTTCGTGACGGCCAGCGTTACCGCTTCAGTCTTCTTGTGACGAAGCATCTGCACCAGCGGAAGAGCGGCCTGGCACGCGAGTTCGGGGGTGAAATAGGTGATCTGGTCCGGGACGAGGTGGAGTGTTTGCAAGATGTGGTGGCCGCGTTCACTCAAGAAGGCCAGCGCCCAGGCATTGAAGTGGGCATAGTGAGGACAAAAGGTCTTCTGCTCGTTCACTACGTCCGAGAAGTAGGTCAGAACGTTATCGGTGTTCTTGTACGCGAGATACATCGAGGCATCTTGCAACTGAAGCTGCTTCGGACTGATCTTCGTCGGCCGGATCGAGTTCGAAACGGTCTCGGGTTCGATGACGGAGACGAACACGTGATACAGCAGGCAGAACAGAGTGCGCGGCACGAACAGAAACCGGCACCCCATGCCGCCAAAGCGCTTCACCAGAATGTGCTGGCCGCGGCGGCGCGGGTCGTAGTCTGGGCACAAGGTCGACGCGAGCGTCGGCTCGCCCGTGATCGGAAAGGTACAGCCGATCATCGACGGATAGAGCTGAGCGAAGAGCGGCGTGTCTATCGCTGGATTGCCAGCGGGGCCCAGCACGAGGTAGCCGCCGTTCTCCGGCCACAGATCTTCTTCGACGATCAGCGTGGGCGCTTTTGATTTCGAACCGAACAGTGAGCTTAGGAACGAACTCGGTCCATTATCCATGGAGCCTCCCCTCGGTGCGACGCGGAGTATCGCACTCGGTCACGCGCGGGGCCAAGTCCCAGGGACCGGAGTGCGTTGTCGATAAGCGCAGGCCCTGTGCCCCTAGCACGAACTCACGTTTGAAATTGCGGCTCAGTTTCTCGGCCGCGATCCGCACGCGATCGTTGCGCTCATTAGCGCAACGATCGAGCACGTCACCAAGAGGGGCAGTTCGTGATTGGTCGGCTACATCAATCAGGGTGGACTGCCCCCGTCGAGTCTCCACACAGGCGAGGTCGTCACTGTAAAGACATGTCCTGACGGCGAAGCGGTCGCGCTTGATTGTTGGAAGAACCGACATCGAAATCAGCGGCTCGTCTGGCGTCCAGAAGCTCGCGGATGCATCTCGCGACCGCCAGATCCGTGCTGGTCCGGTGTGTGACGACGCAACAAGATGCACCAGTCCAATAAGGACAGCACGAGAGCGGGATTGTTGAGGCGCTAGAGCGACTCGATGCAACGTGTAGCAACTGTCTCGAGCCCAGGTCCCACGGCGGTCACGACTCGGAACCAGCAAAAGCGTCGTAGGATGGTCGTTCCACGACTGCTCAGGCCATGACTTTAGGCCATTCGCCGGAGCTACTGATCCACCACCTAGGGACCGGAAAATTCCTCCGCGTGAAGCGCTTGCGTCACGTACCACCTCTCGAATGACCTACTTGAACAAGCTCGCCGAGAGGCAATTGCGCGCGGGATGGCGACACTCGCTGAACTCAATTCGATTGGACTTAGGGTAGATGGGGACGAACAACGGTGACTGAAGCCGCCGATGCGACTCCGGCTGCGCTCGAGCAGGCGCTCGAGCACCGATTGCGAAACGCGTCGTCACTCGAACGCGTGGATCTCGCGCGGCGTCGCCAGTTACTGGTGTTCGAGCGATTCCTCGCTCGAGTGTTCACGCGTCTCGGCGAGCGCGTCTGGCTCAATGTCGGGCTTGTGTTCGAACTCAGCCCCGTTGGCGCGTATTTCCGTCCTTCCGGGCGATGGCGGTGACGCCACCAGATCCAGGATGGCACGACAGCGGGTGGCTTGGTGTGAAGCACGTCACGCAACACCTACAAAACGGACGAGCTTGACGGCGAAGTTGATGGATGAGAAATGTCAGCTGACGTCGCTCGGCTGAACGGGCCACTTTGGAGGATATGATGATCCGCTTGCTATCCGTCTTCGTGCTCGGCGCCACGCTCAGCTGCGCTCCCACGCAGAGCCCACCCGCAACGGCGCCTTCAGTTGCGCCCGTAACGGCGCCTTCAGTTGCGCCCGCAACGGCGCCTTCAGCAGCGCCCGCAACGGCGCCTTCGGCTGCGCCCGCAACGGCACCTTCGACCGCAGCCACGTCACAGAAGACCTCGGTAACGAACGTCGAGGTAGAGGTCATCCCCGCGGTCCACTCGGGGCCATGTCCTGTCAATGTGGAGCTGGTGGGCACCATCACCACCGATGGGCCGGGCGTGGCCTACTACAATTTCCAGGCTGGGGCGATTGGCGCCGGCCGGGAGGGGACCATCGAGTTCAGCGCCGCCGGCTCAAAAACTGTGCGGAGCGCGGGACAGGCTCCCTTCACACCGGAAGTGCAACAGATCCGCTTCGCCGCCGGCATCGAGCCCGACAAGTACCATCAGAACGCGAAGTGGATCGACGCTCCCCTCAATATCCAGTGTAGCTCGCCCTGACGTTTCCGCTGAGGGCCGCTGTTCGCGACAAAAGACCATCGCATGCATTGGGTCAATGCGATTTGGTCTCCCAGCGGCTCACCAGGTCCTGAGCACCCCCATCGCGCGCTCCGCGTCGGCAGGCGTCCCCTTCATCAGTTCGAGCTGGACGCTGCCGCGGTAGTCGCTCGTGTGCTTGACCGTCAGCGGCCACCATTGGCGTTCCGGATCCACAGGTTCACGCTTCGCCGCGAAGCGGTGAAGCAACACGCTTGCGATTGCACACGCTGGAGCGTGGGAGGTTGGTGGACAGAGCAGGGTGTACTCACCATACGAAGCGGTTTCACCTAGTCCGTCGGATCTGCTTCAAGTCCTTGGTAGGGCAATTCCAGCTCCTGCCAAATGGGCCGCAGATCGATCCCGTGCCGTGAGTCGAAAGCTCCCAGAAGGCGTTCCTGCTCCCTCAACCAAGCAATGGCATCGGACGCGGTCTTCTTGCTCTTGGCAAGCTCCCTCAAGGTTCGATCGCGGAACATTGGGATGGGTTCGTCGAGATTGGCACGGAGTGTCGCCAAGATCACGGACTGCGTTCTCGGCATCGGCATTCTGCGACGGCTGATGGCGACGAGAGACCTTGCCGTGGTGCGCACCGCATAGCTCGTGCTCGAAGCGATGGGTTCCACAGATCACTTCGGGGACCAAGAGCCCAAGTCGCTTCGTGGACTCGATGTTCTTGAACTGGCCGCGCATCGCGTCGCGGGCGTCCTTCGCGACGTCGACTACCGCTTGAGCGACGGGCGCCTTCAACTGAAGCAAACCACCCTCGAAACGACAGTCCCCATTCTCCTCTACCAGAATCCACGCAGCCAGGACGTTCCATCAAGGCGACCCCTCGCGTTGCTGACTTCTCGAGGATAGTCAGCCGCTTGCGTCGAAGCAGGTCGAAGACCTCGAGAGACTCATCCAGGTGAACACGCCGCACTTCAAAGAGAGAAAACCATCCGCGTTCAAGTGCCGCAGCCAGAGACTGTTCTTCTGCAGATAGCTTGCCTGAAGCCGCGCAAACAGACAGCAGGGTGCTTCCCTGCTCGTCGGGCGCACCGTAGCAGCAGAAGGCCCGGAATAAACTCCTGTACCTCGGCTCCTTCAGATCCAAGTGTAGGGGAGCCACGTGCGCCGCAATGACCGCGGCGTGGGACTCCCAAACGTGATTGACCTCAACCAGAACGTCGAGCTTCATTCGCAGCCGTTCGAGCGGCGGCACTGACTCGGCCAGCGCTACCCGATCGGGTACGAAGGTGGATTCATCGAAGCGCTCATGCTGCGGCTGGGTTTCCGGGCGATCGGGAACGCCCACCAGTGCCACAATTCCGTTACGTTCCCCAGAGTATGCGTTGAAGATGAATTCGGGCCAATAGCGCGCGTTGTCCCCCTGACGCAAAAATCGGCGCACCCTGACCTCACGATCATCGTGGCCCCCAAAAACCTTGGAGCGTCGCTTTTGCCCAGCGCCCTTGAATCGAGCCTTGTCGTCCGATGGTGGGGCCGAGACAGCGTGCACTTTGCGCTCCAAGTAACGGAGGTACTCTGACTCCGCGGTATGCAGCACGTAGGGCGACTCCACAATGAAGTACTTTCCGGTGGCGGAGCGCACGACGCGACCCAAGAAGAGATCGGAGTTCCGTAAGAATGGCCCCGTCAGCAACACCCTCATCTCTTGGCCTGAACGCACATGAACCAACGTCGCAGTGGTGCCTTCACACTCGATGGCACGATAGAAGTCGAGGTGCGACTGAGCCAGTTCGACGGCTAGCTCATGCAACACGCGATGCACCTCGCTACCGGCAGTCAGTCGCGCCATGACCCCCATCGGCGTCTCCGAGGCTACGCCGACGGGGATCTCCACGAGTGCGTGCATCATCGAATACGAATCATAGATTGGACTCTTGGGCGGACCTCCGCTCGAAAATTCATCCTCCAACCGCTCGTACTGATCAGCGACCGCCCTGAAAGGCGGCAACGACATCAACACCGATGCGGCCTGAGTGAGCGTCATGTAGCCAGCCAAGAACTCGAGCGTTTCCGGCTGCATCGGGGCCTCACCGCGCCCAGCACCATCTAGGATCCGTTGTCGCGTCGCTGCGACCTGATCGACAGGCAACAGTCTCGAGAGCGGAACGAGTCCTCGAAGCTTGGCGGCAATCGGCTCGAAGTGGATGACGGCCATGAGGTGCCACGCTAGCCCTCGCGACCAGCGCACGCAACGAGGTCCAGATTCAGAGCAGGGCCTAGACGCGACCAATACGGGATAGGCTTGCCGTTCGCAGCTGGTTTGCTTCTTCAGGCGCACAATCGAGTTCTAGCTGCGTCTCTGCGATCGCCCTGACGAACACCCGAAGACCTTCGGGAACTCGGCGTTGCTTCTTGGTCCAGACGAGGGAGCGAAGTTCCCGTAGCAGTTCCTTGCCGGAAATCTCGCGTTGCCAAGTTTCGGTCTCCACGTCATTCGCGTATTTGGCAGCATGGTCGCGGATCGTCGTCGGGCAGGAGAAGGAACGGGGCGAAGTTGGAGGTTTGATCCCACACGGCGTCGGAGTGAGAAGCGACGATGAACTGCGCTTGTGGAGCGAGCTCGCGAAGCGCGGGCAGCAGTGTTGCCTGCCACTGCGGGTGAAGATGTAGTTCGGGTTCATCAATGAAGAGCAGTCCGTCCTGAAACCCATTCACGATGACCCATTCGGCGAATGATAGTTCGATCTCGTCAGAACTGGTCTGATCGACGGCGCACAGGCGCCGACTGTGCGCTATCGAGCACGAAGAGATCGGCCAAGCGCTCCTCGGCGTCCGGATCGACAATTTGCGCATCAATCCTCGTTGCGCTGTCGCTGTGAATGCGTCGCCACTCGCGATTCTGAAGGGAATGGGGTTCGATACCGTCGCCGGAACGAATCACGAACCGGTCACTCGTGCGCAGCCAGGTCTGAAGCTTGCCGTCCAACGAAACATCGAGCTCGATCTCCGCGGCCTCAGGTACCGACACGCGCCAGTGCTCCTCACGACCCGAGCGCTCGAGATCCCTCACGATGAGTGAGTCCGTGCCGAGTCCGAGCAGCATGGCCTCGAGCACGGTCGTCTTTCCCGAACTGTTTGGCCCTGAGAACAGCGCTTGGCTCACGTCCGCACCTCGCGTCGTCGTGAGATCGACCTCGAGCGGTTCCTGAATGCGACGGAAACGTTGGAGCCGCACGCAGTGGATCTGCCGTGAATCGGACAAGGCGAGACCTCTCGGCGCTCGAAACAAGCATAGAACGAGGGTTGCAAGCGGCGCTTGTCGTTCGCGCTGGACGCATTACCTACAAGCGGCCTCTCCGCGCGCCCCTGTTAAACCCCAGGTCGCACCCACCGAAACGCAACCGCCTTAAATCTGCTGGGAAATGCTGGCCCTTTAGCATCTCTTTTGCTCCGATTCGCACCGTCTGCCGCGCCGCACCAGATGCACTCCGTCGCATCCTAGGCCTAAGTCCTTGAACAAAACTGGAAGAGGTTGCCAGTTGGCAACCTCTTCAGGTCTCCCCTTAGGTAGCACTACGCGAACCTACAGAACAAAGAGTGGTGCGACTCTTAACCGTCGCGCGACAAAGAGTCTTGAGTGTCTTCTAGAGTGGCCTCCGAAAATCGTCGCGATTCGCGCTAGGCTTGCGAGCCGATAGGACAGGGCGTGCCCTGCCCACGGAGCCACCTGGAGACGCAAAGTCGTGGTAGACTCCGGGCTGATGCGTCGGACCCGATCCATCGAGCAATCCCTTGGACATGCGAATTCTGCGATGAGTCATCGCGCGCAGTGGACGGTTACAGTCACGGATCTCGATAGTAACGACGAGATCGACGAGGAGTTCTGGCTGAAGATGTCGCCGGAGGCTCGAGTGGCGCTCGTAGCGGACTGTCTTCTCGATTGCGAAAGAACGAAGGGTCGGAATGCTCTACCCAGATTTCGAAGAGTTTATCGAGTCCTTGAACGCAAATCGAGTGCGTTATCTCATAGTGGGAGGCTACGCGGTGGCGTTCCACGCTCGGCCGCGAGCAACAAAGGATATCGACGTGCTGGTGGATCCGACAGTGCCAAACGCCAAGCGAGTCATAAGCGCGCTCGCTAGCGAGCTTCCTTGGATCGACGGCTCCCGACATCACGGTGGCGCGACTGACGAATCCGCGAACTCTCGTGGTCTTGGGTGTGGCGCCAGTACGAATCGATATTTTGACGACAGTTGACGGTATCGGTTCGTTTGCAGGCGCGTGGAAACGTCGTAAACAGGGACACTTCGGCAACGCCAAGGCCAACTACATCTTGCTTGAAGATTTGATCACCGCGAAGGCAGCCACTCCGAAATCTCGATTGCAGGACAAAGTGGACTTGGCTGTCCTGCAACGCGCACTCGCCGCAGAGACAAAAGCGACGAGGTAGGTGAGCGCATCCTCTACGGCGAACAACGGTTTCTGGTCGCGATCGGCTGGACCTCGCCAGTGGAAACACTGGACAATACGTGGCGTGCAGCCGGTCGAAGGTACAGCTGGTGTTCGTCGTTCGGGAACCGCGCAAGTATCTGCGCTTTCTCCGTTGTTGCTGCATTTGCTTCCGGGACCTGAACTGCCATGTTTCTTTGACTCAGGGGGACCGGCCTTTGGTGAGGATCTTCGCGCGGTCGGTGTTATCAGCACGGGCGATGGTCAATGCGCAGAAACCGCACATGTCACCCGACTAGACATCGAGCGGGACTTCATTGCCTCCTACGTGCAGTCCGTTTCGCAAGATGAATCGGAAGCGTCGCGGGGATCCCCACTTCGGTCAGAATCTGCTTGTCAACTTGCAGTCTCTCTTGGCCGGAAATCTACTCGCGACGCCAGCTTGCTTTTCCTGGGGATTTTGACTCTGTGGGCGGAGACACGTCGTTCGAAGCCGCTGCTGGCGAGGCAGATACATGAAGCGGTACGGCGTGGGATGCGTAAGGCTGCTTGTCGCAATTCAGCTATGATTTCACGCAGCCAGACGTAGCGTCAACGTCATTGAGGTGAACCATGAAATCGACCTTGTCAGCCGCACGGATTGTCGGCATCGCTTTTGCGGCCGCCGTAGGCGCGCTCGTGCTGGGCATCGTTGGACTTGTCTTGGGCGCGGACCATGGCGCTCGGCTCGTCGGAAGTTTCGACTTCTATCGACGTTACGGTGGCTACGAGCTGACAGGCAAAATTGGGCTTGCTTTAGGAGCTCTGATCGGTTGCATCGTTGGCTGTGTATGTGCCTTCAGGTACTTCCACTCGAGACCGAAGAGAATGTAGCACTGCGGTGAGTAGCCCGATTGCGGGCGATGAAGTCATGGACACTTCCGTCGACACCGCCAGGTGCACGAATATCGATGTTCATATGGCACGGTCACTACAATCCCGTCCCCATCTATGGGTTTGAGCCAGTCCGCAACGTCAAGCGTCACGCCTTCTCTCCAGAGGGCGAAGCTGGGAGAGGCGAGCAGGGCATTCACCGCTGCGGCCAAGGTCTTGCGCTCCGACTTCGGCATGAAGGCGTCCACGGTGAGAGCACCCACCTTGTCCATGGGAGGATTCACGAGGGCCTCGAGGAGCGTGGCCAAGTCCGCGGGTTCACCTTCAGAGAGTCGCGCTTCCGCGAGCACCATGAGGAGCACGTGTTCGCGACTCCGCGCCGGATCGGGATCACGACCCAAGAGTCGCAGCACGAGGGACACTGCCGCTCTGAGGTTGTCCCGAGCACCCTCCGGATTGGTTTTCCACCGCGCTGAGGGCCGCTCCAACCCCGAAAGCATGTGAAGGGGCTCGCCGGAAGTCGCGCCGGGAGTAATCACTCGAAAGCTTGCCTGCTCTCGGAACTGAATCAGATCCCCTTCTGAAAACCCTCATCCCGTGAGACCTTGTTGAGGAGTGCTGGCTGCTTCCTCGGCTCGAGTACCTCCTTCGTGTGTCGTCGAGCGTCGGCGAGCCGCGAGCGTGAACAGCCATTGTTCGACACGCGAAGTCGCTCCATCCCGGAGACGACGCGATTCTACTGCGACCATGAGAGCTGAGCAATCTCGGAATGAGATTAAGTGCGCTATTGGGAACGGTTTAGTTGGGGTGTGGCGAGCACGAAGAGAAGTTCGCGGAAGAACACACAAATGAAGTGATCCGATGGGTTATCGGCGCTCAAGTGCTGCGCAGTCTTTGGTGAAGGGCCCGATGCACTCGAGAGCGAGTCGGCCTTCATTCACACCCCACAGCGATAGTGGACCACCCGGCGCGAACTACGCCTTTCATGGCTCGTCCCTACCGACTTCTGTCAATCGAGCGCGGAAGCTCTGATCGCCTTGGGCGATGAAATGCACGAAGGTGAGCACGCGCCCCTTATCGAGCTTGGAGTCGACGCTCTCTCAATAGGCGGCACGCACAACTTGCTGAGTACGTCCGTTGTCGTTCGCGTCGTCCTGGTCACCTGCCACCCTGGCGAGAGCGAAGATCGAATCGTCCGCGCTCATGATGGTCCCCTTTGGCAGCTGCAGACCAAGAGGTAGCCGTTGGACTACAGAGGGGATTGGGCTGTCGCGAGGAGGGCGTGACGAGAGGTCGCTCAACGGAACTCTGCGGACGAGGATCCAAACGCCGCTGCTTCCTTGCGGCATCCCAAATCAAGTCGACAAGCTCCGAAAGGCACTCCTTCGTTGCTGCTTCGAGTTGAGCGTACATGTTCAGCCCACCAGCGGTGAGCACTCGGCGTAGGCGTTCTTGTCGCCGACGCAGCTTCTCCGAAAGACGTCTGAGCCACCGGTTGGTTCTCAGCAGGTGTTCGGCAAGCTCGGCTGCATTGCGTGGAGAATCTTCCAAAGGTTTGTCCCTTCTCCCCAGATGTCGTGCATCGGGTCGCGAGGGCGAGGCGGCGTATGTCGGCGAGCACTTTCCCGTTGAGAGTGCCGGGTGACCGGGCCCGCTCTCCTTTTTCTCCAACGTTCGCCATCAAGGCGGCAGCTTACGGCCCCTCCGAAAAAGGGAGTACTTTGAAATATGGTGTTTATGCGGCCGTCTTACGTCGACGCTGTACCCTGTCAAAAGAGCGGGCTGAGGAAGTCATTGAAAACCTGGGGCGTCGAATCGCCGAGATACGCGATGAGCTCGGATGGAACGCAGCAACAGGCCGCAGAATTCCTCAGAATGCCCACGAAGAATCTTAGAAGATCGAGAAGGGCAGTGACCTGACGATCCGAAGTCTCGTCCGGGTGGCCAGTTGCTTTGGCATGTCCGCCCGCTCCCTCCTCGACCCGCCCGTTTCGAAGGAACGACCCCGAGGCCGTCCCAAAAAGAAGCGGCGGCAGTCGGTCAGGAATCGCGAGTGGGGTGCAGTTAGAGTTCAGGACGGATTTCGAAGCCCCGGATCGGGGAGACAAAAGGGCTTCACTCATACTAACTGTGAATGCGCTCGGAAGCCGCGCGTCGATTACCCGCCGACACAGTTCTTCTGGTTCTCGGGCCCCGCGTTCCACGAGGGCATCGAGGCCCACGAGCGCGATGGCGTGCCGGTCCGCATCTACAACCCAGAGAAGACGCTCGTCGACTGCTTCCGCTACAGAAACCAGCTCGGCATGGACGTGGTGCTGGAGGCGCTGCGATTCTGGCGTGAGCGCCGCAGGAAGAAACTCGACGTCCTCCTGAAGTACGCCCGCATGCGCCACGTCGAGCGCGCGATGCGACCCTACCTGGAGGCGATGCGGTGACGGTCAAGAACGTCTCGAACCTCGCGGCCTCGATGCAGGTTCGTCTCCAGAATCACGCGCGCGCGACGAAGCGGCCGTTTCAGGAGTTGCTCCAGTACTACGCGATGGTGTTCGACCCGGCGACGGTGAAAACCGAGCGCATCAAGGAGGACGCCGACTAGGAGGGCGTGCGCGTTCGCTTCGTTGGGCTGTTGGGCAAGTCGCGTGTCGCGATGCGGCCAGACGTCGGTTTCGGCAACGTCGTCACGCCCGGCGCGCAGGACGTCACGTACCCGACGCTGCTCGAATTCCCTGCGCCAGCGCTCTCGGGCTACCCACGCGAGACCGTGGTCGCCGAGAAGTTTCAGGCGATGGTCTACCTGAGCACGCTGAACAGCCGCATGAAGGACTTCTACGACGTGTGCCTGCTCGCGAGACAGTTCGCCTTCGACGGCCCGGGGCTCGCGAAGGCCATCACTGCCCACGTTCGAGAACCGCGCGACGAAAGATCGACGTCGCGCCGACCGCGTTCACGCCGGCATTCACCGAGCAGGCATCGACGCTGCCGCAGTGGGCGGCGTTCAGAAAGAAGCTCCCGCTCGGCCTCGGCAAGCCGTCGCATCGGCCAGCTCGAGGTACACGCGGCCGCGGGCGTCGTAGAAGCTCTCGGTCTGGACAATCCAGCGCTCCCGCTCGGGCGTGGCCAGCTCGACGTCGGCGGCGAGCTGGTGGAGCGCGGCGCTCACCAGGCGGTGGCTCGTGCCCTTCGGGAGCCGGATCTCAATCTGCGGCTCGGCCGTCCCGTAGCGGCTCTCGCCCTGGCTCACCGTCTTCGTCGTCTGCGTGTTCTGGCTCGTGGTCCGCATCGTCGTCCTCGCGTTCTGCAGGGCGGCTCGTCGCCCGTTGCGAGGGACATACAGGCTTCGGTTCGCGCACGTAGCAAGGTCAAGAACGTCGGTTTCCGATGTCTTTTCGATCAGTTGGAACAGCCGCGAGGTTCCGCGCCATTCGGGCCGCCCAGCCGACGGAGGCCTATGGCCTACATCCGCCGCGTGAGCCCGGTGCGGAGCATCTCGGCGACGAGCGACGCGGCCAGCTCCTCGTCGTTCTCGCCCTTCACGGCGAGCTCGACCTCCTCGAACTTGCGCGCGTTGGCGACCACCCACTCGATGTACTTCGGCACCGTGAAGTCCTCGCCGTCGAACGAGGAGGACCCCCGCGGCCTCGTGCGTCTCGGCCGCCGGCTCCGTGCGCTTCGTCGTCATGGTGCCCTCAAGGCTCGCTCAAGCTCGTCGCGAAGCGCAGGGAAGCGCTTGTACTCGGCCGTCAGCGCCGCCGCCCAGCGGGTCGTCTCAGCGGTCTTGTCGCACCCGACACAGGTAGCTACGAGCTCGGCGGCGTGGCCGTAGTGCCTGCGCCGCTTCTGCTCGGTCACGCCGGCGATTCGACTCTCCGCGGCCTTCTTCATCGCGGCGAGCACAGCCCTTCGCGAGGTCGCATCGGAGATGTTCGCAACACCGGAGAGCGCGACGAGCGCGTCGACCTCTGGCGTGGCGAGGCGGGGTTCGTCGGGATCGGCCGTCATCGCCTCGAGCTCATCGAGGTCCGCGCCGCGGTGGAGCGTCGGATCGGGGTCGCGCCGCGCGCCCTTGAGGGCTCCTCCGAGAAGCCGAGCAAGCAGCGGGAAGAGCAGGTGTCCCGGGTGCTCACCGTTCGACCAACCCAGCCCCGGCGCGCTGGCGAGTAGCTTCGCCGCGGCGGCAAAGTCGTGCGATAGCACTTCGAGGAGCGCCCGCTGTCGCGTCGCCTGCTGGGGGCAAGCTTCCAGCGCTCCACCGACCCGCTTGCCGAGCGCGGCCTTGGTACTCGCGGAGCCGAGCCAGCGGCGCAGGCGCGACATGCTCGGGCTCGCGCGCCAGGCTCTCTCGAGGTGCGCGGCGAGGTCCTTCCGCCCGAGGCTTTGTGCCGCGAGCGCTGCACCATCGAGAAACTCTCCGCGTGCGTAGTCCTTGTCGGTGACGAGCTCAGCCGCCTCGCAGAACGCCTTCAGCGCGGCCTGCCAATCCTTCGCTTCGACGAGGCTCTTGCACCACGCGCGAAGGTCGTCGGCTCGCTTCGTCGTGCGCGCTACCTTCGCCAGCCCCTCCGCTCCCTCAAGCCGCTGCACGACTTCGCGAAGCCAGCGGTCCTCTTCCGTGTCCCAGTCGCTGGTGCGCTTGGTGGCGGGCTTGCTCGCGATCAGCGTCCGCCACCGCGAAAGGAACGCAGCAAGGTCGGGGAGCGGCTCCACGGCCACCCGCTCGAGCTCTCGCAGCGGCTCCCAGAAGTGCCCAACCCCGTGCACCTCGTCGATCGCCGCACGGACTGCCTCGGCGCGTTCTGCGACCGGAGCGAGCATGTACGCGGATACGACGTACTGAGCGGCGCACTCCGCCACGTCGGCGCCGAGCACATCTTCGACCAGCTCGCGCTGTCCCAGGTCGATGTTACCGTCGCCGATCGGCGGGAGAAGCGCGCCGAAGATTCGGTGGGCGGAGGCGTAGTCCTTGCGGAGGAACGCCGCCGACCCGCGCCCAAGGTACTCGTCGAACTCTGATGGATCGGCCTGGCCGACCCGCTCGGCAGCCTTCACGAACGCGAGCACCTCGGCCACCTGCTCGTCACTCACCGCCGCTGGTGCCCAGCCCGAGCCCGCGCGCGCAGCACGAGCGATGAGCAACGAGACGACCCGAGCATGCGCGCGGTCATCCAGCTCGAGCAGCACCTGGTGCACGACCTCCCGCAGCGCCTCCGCGGACATCGTCGCGAGCGCTGCGTCGAGATCGGTGGGCGACTTCTCCGCGACCTTGGGCGAACGTGGCATCGCGCCCCTCAGCCTTCGCTGTTCTCAGCGGCTTCATCGCCCGCCGTGAGGCGAAGGACGCGCTCGGCCTCTTCACGCTCGCGCTCGAGCTCGGCGCGCAGCTCCTCCTCGGTCGGCAGGTACATCTGGTAGCGCGCGGCGAGCACCTGCTCGTTGTCGTCCGGTAGCGTGATGCGCACCATCGCGTCGTTCTTGTCGGAGCAGAGCACGATGCCGATCGTCTTCGCCTCGTGCTCCTCGCGCTGAAAGCGGTCGAAGAAGTTCACGTACATCTGCATCTGCCCGAGATCCTGGTGCGTGAGCTTTCCCATCTTGAGGTCGACCAGCACGAAGCAGCGGAGCAGGCGGTTGTAGAAGACCAGGTCTACGTAGAAGTGATCGCCCTCCAGCGTCAGCCGCTTCTGCCGCGCGACGAAGCAGAAGCCCTTGCCCATCTCGAGCAGGAAGTCTTCCAGGCGGTCGATGATCGCCTGCTCGAGGTCGCGCTCCTGCACCGCCGGGTTCTCACGCAGGTCGGCGAACTCGAGCACGAACGGATCCTTGAGGACGTCGCTCGGCACCGAGACCTGCTGGCCCTTGCGCGCCAGCTCGAGCACCTGCTCCGGGCTCTTGTTCTTGGCGAGGCGATCGAAGAGCAGCGCGCCCACCTGGCGTTCCAGCTCGCGGACGGACCAGCTCTCGCGCGCTGCTTCGATCTCGTAGAACGAGCGGGCCTCGGGCCGCGTCACGCGCAGGAGCACAAGGTAGTGGGACCAGGCGAGCGTGGGCGGAAACAGAAGCGACGCGCGGGGAGAAAGGCTCAACGTTGCCGAGCCTTTCTCGGCCTCGTCCGCTCCCGCAGAAAGGCTCAACGTCGTTGAGCCTTTTCCTTCGCCCTCGCCGACCAGCGCGGAGCCCCGCGGGAACGCGAGGTAGAACTGCTTCATGCGCTTGAGGCTGGCGAGGCTGAAGCCCTTGCCGAACTTGGCCGAGAGACGCGTCGCCACGCGCTTCATGAGCCCTTCGCCGTAGCCCGCGCGCTCGGCGCCGTGCTGCTCGACCTCGACGATCTCGCGCCCGATGAGCCAGTACGCGTGGACCATCGCCGTGTTGATCGAGCGCGCGACGCGCGAGCGCGCCTCGTCGAGGATCGAGGCGATCCGCTCGTAGAGGAGTTCTTCCGGTGCTGGCTGGATCTCGCTCATGTTGGGTGACCCGATGGAGATCACGCGCTCGAGCCCCGGAGAAATCACGGGCGTCGCGGCGCTCTCTGGTTCTCTCCGTCCGGCGCGTTTATACGCCACGAACGTGGCGCACACCAGACGGAAAGGGCGCGAGCGATCCTTGCTTGGGACAGCGCCCCGATAGTCAACAGTCCCACCCGCGCGGGACTGTTGATCGCCGGGTCACTGTCCCGGAAACAGAGGGTCGGCTGTTAACCGAGTCTCGGCTTCTCTCTCCCACGGGACCGAGATGAGAGCGCGAACGCTGTCCCGCACGAGGGAAAGTCTCGCCGTGCGTTCTCTCGGCGCTCTCTGCGCGAACGCCGTCCGGGCACACGCGGAGTGCGAAGCTCGCGGAAACGTGGCGCGAAAAAAGAAGCGGCCTCGAGGATCTCTCCACGAGGCCGCTGTTCACTATCCGGTCGGCAAAGTTCGCACGACCGATGAAATGGCTCCAGCTCAAGGACTCGCACCGTCAGCCCCGCGAAGAGTCGCGTTGCATGACGAACTGCCCAGATGCACCCCGCCGCATCCTAGGTCTAAGTTCTTGACAAAAAACTGATGCCCACCGTTAGGTGGGCATTTAGCTCCAGCTCAAGGACTCGCACCGTCAGCCCAGTGAAGCGTGGCGTCGCAACTCAGGCTGCCTGGACGCACCCCGCCGCATCCTAGGTCTAGGTCCTTGAACAAAAACTGGAAGAGGTTGCCAGTTGGCAACCTCTTCAGGGCTCCAGCTCAAGGACTCGACCCGCCTGCCTTGTGATGCACAGCGAAGCACAGGGAGCTGCAAGGACGCGCCCCGACGCACTGAGGGCTACGCTGCGGAACCTTGGACCCGGCGGTTAACAGCCGCCTGCTCTACCGACTGAGCTGGTGTTGCCCCCACCGTTTCGTGCTCGGCACTGCGTGCCTGCGCGCGTCCTGCCTCCCCCAAGCGTCGGGCTCGGCGCCGTGCTCGCTCCGTGCTCGGTCGCACCCCGTGATTCACTTGAACGGCTCGTATCGATGTAGCGCCCTGCGCGCGAGCTTGCGCGCGGCCGCCTCGTCGCGCCGCGGGGGAGGCCGTTGCTTGCACTTCGTGTCGAGCATTCCTCGACTCGACCGCTCACTCGTCACTCGAGAGTCGTTTGCTGTTCCACTTTGGATCGGTCGTCGAAGTGTGTGCGTGTAATTGAAGCGCCGAAGTCTTCGACTCGGGCTTGCCGGACGGCGCACGAGCCGCGCCGCGCCCGTCGCGTCATGCACCCGGGACGTGGAGCGCACTCTGCCGCCAGCTTGCAATCCCTGGCGCGTCACGCCTCCTGCGCCAGTGAGGGCCGCGCCCGAGCCGAAGGCTCCGGCGCGGGAGTCATCATGGCTGCACGCTCACCGGTTCACCCTGTAGTCGCCGCTCGCGCTCGTCAGCATCGTTCCGCCCTTACGTCCGAAGAGCAACGCCTCTGGTCGCACATCTGCAGCTGTCAACTCGGTGTTTGGTTCCGTCGGCAGGTGCCTATCGGGAACGCCATCGTCGACTTCCTCGCACCCAGCGCGCGCCTCATCGTCGAGTGGTACGGATCACAATGCACACCTCGCTAAGTGTCGAATAATTTGAGACTACGTTGACCTGGTGGTGGTTTCGTACCCTTTCGGCCGCCCTTGGGCGTCGCGCAGAGCTTGAGATTCCCGCTCGCGAGCGACTCTCGAGTAAAGATCCATGGCCCGTTGGGGAGTGGATGCTCGGCGGAAATCTCTCCTCGCTCCGTGGCGCGCCGGAGGGTCAGAGGCGCAACGCCTAGATGTGCAGCCGCTTCCTTGAGCGTCATCCACCCATGGGATGCTCGCCTTTGCGCCGTGTTGCCTGCGATGTCGTGGCGCCATCGCAGGCCGCTCACGCGAGCTTGCGACCAGCGGCTGCCCGTGAAGGTGCGATAACCGTTCTTGTTGAGCAGTGCGGCAATCAGGTCATCCGCGCAGACACGGGCGAGACTCCGGACCACGTCGACCACTTCCTTGGGCGTCTGCCATGTGGTGGTCCCACGTTTGCGGTGGGGTACCCGCAAGTCCGTATGTACTCCACCCGCCCAGTGAATCGTAAGAACGATCTCACTCGAGTCGCTGTCGAGATCGACAATGATCTCGTTAATCACCGCTCGCACGATCCGCTTCTTGAGCTGTACGTCGGCGTTTGGGTCGTTCCGAACTGCGTCGAGATCAGCGGCCAGGTGCAGGAAGTCTTCACGGTTGGCGACCGCATACGGATGCTTCCGTGCTCGTTCCGCTTCGACGCGCTGTTCGAACTCGCCGACGCGCACTAGCGCAGCGTTCCATCGAGATTCGAGTTCTTCTGCCACCAGACGATTCAATGGGTCAACCGCTTCGTAGCGCTTGCAGGCGCGTTGAGCCGCGTATCGTGCTTCCTTGAGGTCCAGTTCGAGAGCTGCAATCAGTCCGTCTTGTGATGAGTTGGATTGTTCGGCTGCGAGCATGGCGGCGTCGATTGCGGCGGGCTCTACGGCGCGTAAGGTTTCCTTCGAGACGCTGGCGTCCAGTTGCGTTCCACCGAACGAGATGCAGCGTGCTTCCCCACTGTTCATCGCGCCGCGACTGCACGCATACCGCGGAATTGTCCTGTCGCCTGAGTATTGGACCGTCAACTTGCGGCCGCAGCGGCGGCAGCGCAGCAAGCCTCCGAGCAGTGCCGGACCGCGCTTGATCACGCCGGCATGCAAATTCCCATACCGATAGCTGTTGCTCGTCAGCACCTGCTGAATACGTTCGTAGACCTCCCAGCTCACGTATCCCTCGTGGTGATCAAGGAGCAAGACGGGCCACTTACTCCTTGGCTTGGTCACGATGCGCTTTCTCGGTTGCCCTTCTCGTGCCTCGGTGACTCTCGAAGTCTTGCCGTAGGCGTATGCACCCCCGTATACCGGGTTGGTCAAGATTCGAAGCACCCTGCGCTGCGATGAACACTTCCAGACGACAATATCGCCGCCGTGACCAATTACCCCGACGGGTAGTTCAAGATCGTGCTTCACGTACCAGAGCAGGACCTGACGCGCGCTATTGAGCTCTAGGAACTTCGAGAACACAAGGGACAGCGCCTGCTGAATACGACGATCGGGATCTTTCTCGATGCCATTGTCCGTGTGCACGTAGCCGACAGGCAACCGAACTGAGAGCTCGCCACGCGCGGCCTTCTGGTGGCGCGCTTCGTGGGCTCGGATCCGCAACAAGTCAAGCTCGTACTCGCTCAAGCTCCCTTTGACTCCTAATAGTAGACGATCATTGGCTCGCCGCGAATCGTAGACGACTTCCTGATCGATGAGCAAGGTGTCAAACATTCGGCACAGCTCGACCAGGTGGGACCAGTCCTTGTTGTTACGCGCGAAACGGGAGATCTCGCGCGCAGCGACAGCTCCGACGTTGCCCAGACACACCTCTGCGACGAGACGTTGAAATCCGGATCGCATTGCGGAGGATTCTCCTGAACGCCCAAGGTCGTCGTCGATCACATCGACCTCTTGCCAGCCGAGTGATTCCAATCGCTGCTGCATCGCGTACTGGAGTCGCCGGCTTTCGTGGTGGTGTTCCACTTGATGCAGAGAAGACTGCCGAACATACAGCATAGCCTTTCGCGCGCGATGCTGCTCGCCGATTCTTTTCGTCACTCATGGTCCACCACGCCGGTCGTGCTTTGTTCCACCTTTGCGCGGAGCATTTCTGCGAGTTGCTCGATCACTTCGGCGCGTACTCGCTCGGGCAGTTCGTTCCACGTGACTCTCGCACTGCTCGGATTCGCTTTTGTGCGGAGCCAGACCTGAACCATCAACATCTCGAGCTGGCGCATCGACACCTCCAATGTCCGGGACTTGGACAAGCCGATCCTGCTCCCTGCTGGCACTCGCCTGCCAGCTCAACTCGAGAAGCGCCTTCAGGCTTCGCAAAGCGTCGATGGAAACAACGGGATGTTCACCGGAGTGGAGCGCCGCGCAGCGTGCTCGATCGAACATCCACGCCGGAACGCGGAAGCAATCGCACTGGTCATCCTCTGACAGATGACAGCGTAGGACGGTCTCACCGGTGCGAGTTAGCTCGCTGCGTACGACGAGCTCTTGCCCAAACAAGGGATGCCACCGATACTCGACGCGGCGGCGGTTGGTTTTCTGGGCAGTGTGGACATGACTTTGAAGTCGATGGCGGCTACCACCGCACCCGCATCGCTGCGGACGCGCGTCGTGACGCCAAGCTCACGCATCTCGGCTACCGAGTGCTCAGGCTCGAGGCGGACATGGTCCGTTACGACATCGAGCAAGCGATCGAGCTCATCCGTTCCGCCATCGCCGCGTGAGGTCGTCGTCAACTACGCCCATCCTCGAGCGAGCATTGGGCGTAAGCTCAAGGACTCGCACCGTCAGCCCCGCGAATGATCTCGCCGCAAGACGCGCTGCCCAGACGCACCCCGTCGCATCCTAGGTCTAGGTCCTCGACAAAAAAGTTATGCCCGCGCTAGCGCGGGCATTTAGCTCCAGCTCAAGGACTCGCACCGTCAGCCCCGCGAATGATCTCGCCGCAAGACGCGCTGCCCAGATGCACCCCGTCGCATCCTAGGTCTAAGTCCTTGAACAAAACTGGAAGAGGTTGCCAGTTGGCAACCTCTTCAGGGCTCCAGCTCAAGGACTCGAACCTTGGACCCGGCGGTTAACAGCCGCCTGCTCTACCGACTGAGCTAAGCTGGAATGTGAGGGAGCCAAGGCTATCTATCGCGGCTCGTTCGTCAAGGAACCTCGGAAGGTTTTTGTCGATTTTTCGATCTGGCCGCATCAGTACGAGTCGTGCGAACCGTCGGCCAATGGTTGGCAGCGCCAATATGTGAGCCCCGCTCAAGCGTCGGCTTCCAGCCGATACTTGCCGAACCTTGAGCCCCAACGGGCAGGGGCACCGCCGCGTGGCGTTCGTATCCAGGCCGCACCACGGTTTGCGTACCGACCGCACTCACGCCGCCCGCCCTAGACTCCTCTTACCGGCATAGCCGCACTCGCACCTTGCCCCGTGCGTGCCGTTCGCATGCGTGCCGCCTCGAGCCGGCTTGGTCGCACTCGCGCCTCGCTCCATGCGTGCCGTTCGCGTGCCTCGCCGTGTGGTCTCGAACGCCTCGAGCCGGCTTGGTCGCACGCACGCAGTGCGTGCCGCGCCGCCCCGCGCGTCCCGTGCGCTCCGCATCATTCCGTCCCGCCGCGTCCTGCCGAGCGTCCCGGACCGTTCTCACGCCGCGCCGACACCAAACTCTCGTTGCTGCCGTAGTCGCAATGGCGCCGTTCGCTCCTCTCCGCTCGCGCGATGCGTCCCGCTCGCCGTGAGTCACCGCCGTGCGTCCCGCTCCACTCGCCCGCCGCGTCCCGCTGAGCGTCCCGGACCGTTCTCACGCCGCCTCGTCACGGCACGCCGAGCGTCTCCGACCGTTCTCCCTCCGCCCCACCCCCAACTCTCCAAATACCGCCAACCCCCGCTGGCGGTGTCCGAAGACATTCGCCAGCGAGGGCTTGTCGGTGGTCCTTGTTTCCTACTTACCGAAATGAATCTTACGGGGCGTTGCGGGAGCTTGCGCGTCGACCGATTCGTACCTTGATGTCGATGCGTTGCTGAATCCTCTGAACTCGAATCCCATCGAGCATTGGCGGAACTGAGCTCGAAGGAGTTCGCGGCCTCGACGAATTCGTTTTGTGCTTCCTAGGTTCGCTCGTCAAGTCTCGTGTTTGCGAAAACCGACGAGTCATGAACTTGGTAACATTCGACGACAAATCTCGATGTATCGCGTCGCGTGGGCTCACCCGCTTCGGTGTGCCCACGCGAGGTTCGTCACGTCACTTCACGTCTGCGCAGAAGCGCTTCAACTGCAGGCCGTCGCCGCCGCCCCAGATCTCGAAGCCCGCGAAGACGACACTCAAGTACATGTTGCTGGTAATGCCGTACTTATTCGTCACGCTGTGCTGAATGAACTTGTTCAAGTCGTAAGACAGCGAGTCGCGCGGCTCCGTGCTCACGTAACTGATGCAAGGGCGGATCCCGTCGCGTCGATCGACACGTCCCACGTGCCCGGCACGCCTGGCACCTCCTGACGTGGGTGCTGATTGCGTCCACGCGGCTGGCGATCGGCTGGATTCAGAAGCCACACCATGAGGATAACGCGCCTCCCTTACCTGGATCGTACTGAGACTCGGGCAGGGGAGAACCACTCGCCGTAAACGACACGTCGTAGGCGGCGTTGAAGTTCGAAGTGTCGAGGGAAAGCGAGTTCGTCTCGATGACCGTGTTGACCTGCGTGAGCGCGGAAACCTGCTTCGGCAGATTGCTGCCGCCCGTCGCGCTTCCGGCGTAAGTTCCGATGAAGATCGTCGGGTAACCAATGGGCGCCCCATCCGTGGAAGGCACGGACACGTTGCTCGAGTTGTCCACCGTGTAACCGATGCCGTTCACCGTGATCGCCCGATCGGTGAACTTGTGCCACCAGTTCGTCGTCACGTGGTACGTCTTGCTCTTGCCGGTGACAGTGATGTTCGCGCCGATGGTACCTTTGGGACAGTGTTTTCGAGACGTCGAAGTATCATCGCAATTCACGGGCGTACCAGGATTGACCGGCGTCGTTCCCGTCGATGCGCCGCCGAGTGCACCCGTTTGAGCACCAGTGGCGCCGCCTTGGGCCGGCGTGGTGTTCGAGCCGCTCTGTCCGCCGACGCCAGGGTTGACCGCGCCGCCCAAGCCTGCGGGCGCTCCGCCGACGCCGGTTTCGCCTTCGTCCACGCTGCCGCCGTCACAGGCCCACGCCGAAAACGTCAACGCAATAGCGATCCAAGTAAAGGATGAGTGCTTTTCCACAGGGGACCTCCCGAGGGACCGTTCTGCCGATCTTTCGAAGAGAGCACTCTGAGCGAAAGCGTCGATGTTGTCTCCGCCAGGGCAATCAATTTCCTGATGGCGCCTTTGCTCGACGCGAAATTGTTTCTGCCTCGGACGGTAAATCCCACTCGGTCTCGATCCGCGTCTCGCGATCACAGGCGAGATATCACGAGTCCCACACAATCTCACCCATTGAGCGACTCGGGCGCGTGAGAGGTTCTCTCGTTTTTGCTCATTCTGTAGGGTCTTGCAGGATTTGCCACGTCATTGAATCGTCTCCGTCGGACATCCCGATACAATCTGCACCTGGAACACGTCGCCGCTCTTCAACGCCGTGCAGCTACTCCCGACGAGTTCCAGGGTCTTGTCGTCGACGCGACGCCAACCATCCTTTTCGTTCATACGCACGATGCCGTTGTCGAAGTACACATTCACCTTTGACCATTCCGGAACTGCGGCGTCCAAGACCACCGTGCAATCGATGGCAAGGCCGGAGGTGATCGTCTTTAGGGCCGCGACAAGTGCCGCGCTGTCTTCGACGCGATAATACTCGGGATCGGAAAGAGATGTCGGAGAGCGAGCCGTTCCTCCAGCGCGTGCCAGTCGGTTCAATACCGACGTATAGGCTTCCGTGCCGGGCAACCCGACCACGTACGTCCGGATCCCGTGCTCGAGCAACGTGTCGAGGGGCGCCAACGTCGCTGCCTCGTCGATGCACGAGTAAGGTCCGTAATCGCCCGTCGGTGCGCAACAATTGACAGTCGCGTCGCAGCGCTTGCCGTTGAACTGGAGCGCGCCTTCGATGTTGGCGATACAGCTGGATGCGTCGCAGCTCGCCTCGCCGTTGCAGTTCGGCGCACCATCCGTAGTGAGGATGACCGCCGTGTCGCCCTTCAACGCGAGGAGCATGGGCATCAGCGCCTCGAGTGTTCCGCTGGTTGGCGTACTTCCTTCGGGGCGGTATCCATTGAGAACCTTCATCAATGCCGCGAGATGTGGTCCGTCCAGATCATTGCGCGCATAGGTGACCGAATCTCCCGCGCGTACCTCGTCGATGCTGCGCCCCGGCGAGCAATCTTCCGTGTTGCCACGTTCGGGAAACAGAGCGGCCCCGTAGGCAACGCGATGTCCCATGGCGAACAGCACGTCGTGGATCGCGCGAACG
>JASGIX010000046.1:0-46478 GCA_049840955.1 Polyangiaceae bacterium | reverse complement strand
AAGGTTAATAGGGAAACACGATAGAATCCGAACAGCACCTCATCGGGGGCCGGTCGTGAACACAGCAAAAAGAAAAGCCAAGGGCGCGGGCCGCGAGAGTGAGGTGAAGCAACTTCGCCATCAAATCGCAGCGCTTGAGGAACGACTCTCGATGCAGCCTGCCCCACCCACGCTCGCGAACGAGACGCAGCCAGAGAGCCCATTCTCCGCGAAGGAGACGCAACCGCTCTCGATAGAGCTCGTCGACGCCCGCCGACTCTCAAGTAACGCTCGACAGCATCGCAGACGCCGTCATCACGACGAACGCCCACGGATTCATCGAACGACTCAATCCCGTCGCTGAAAGACTGACGGGATTCAGCCAAGCCGAAGCCAAAGGCCAACTGCTCGCAGAAGTGTTCCGGGTGGGCACGAATTACCGAACCGCCGAAGGTGCAGTCGCCATTGCCACGACTGGAGCTCACTCCAGCGCGACACTCGACCCCATCACCCTTTGGGACGAAAACTTGGTGACCCGCACAGCATCGAGCTCTCGGCATCGACGATCCGCGACGCGGAAGACGCGGTCTTTGGAACGGTGCTCGTCTTTCGTGACGTCACGGAGCGACGAGAACACGAGGCTCGCAAGCTCGAAGTGACAAGCTGCAAGCACTTGGGCAGTTGGTGGGTGGCCTTGCGCACGAGCTCAACAACCTTTTCACTGGCACGATGAGCTTCGCTGAGCTGCTGAGAATCAAGGGGGAATCGGCAGGCGATGCGGAGTCCGCTCAGTTTGCGGAAAGCATCGTCGATAACACCCGCCGAGCGTCAGAACCTCGTCGGACGACTGCTCGCCTTTGCTCGCGAGCGACCACGAGAATCTGCCCCCGTTGACGTGCATCACCTAGTCGAAGAAATTTCCGAACGCCCGGAGCCGACGAGCACCGTCACCTTGTCGGCGCAGCTCGACGCGCCCGACGCGTTCGTGCGGGGTGATGCGCAGGCCTTGCGCGATAGCCTCGTCAACCTGGCAACCAATGCGCGAGAATCGATGCCCGCGGGCGGAGCCGTGCGCTTGCACACGGAGAACGTCGAACTGCACCGGAGTTCGCAAAACGGTCGATGTTTCCATTCGCCCGGGACGTTACCTACGTATCGAGGTCACGGATACGGGCGTCGGGATCTCCGCCGGCGAATCTTCCTCGATATCTTCGAACCATTTTCACCACGAAGCGCGGAGGGAGCATTTCCCGGGCTCGGCTTGAGCGTCGTTTATGCCACCGTACGCGACCATGGCGGCACGCTCGAGGTGGAAAGCGCGCCGGATCGGGAACCCGAATCGGATGTACTTGCCCCAACAGAGCGATATTCCACTCTCGAGTCTCGACCGAGCCATCAGCTCGTAGAAGGTCGCGGTCGCCTTCTCCTGGCCGACGACGAACCGACCCTCCGCCGAGCCGAAGCGGCGCTACTGAGAAAGCTGGGATACGACGTTTGCCTGGCAGAAGATGGCGAACGGGCCGTGGAAATCTATCGAACCGATCCCCTGGGCTTCGATCTCGTTCTCCTCGACATCATGATGCCGAAACTGAACGGCCGAGAGACACTCAAGGCGCTTCGACGCATCAATCCCCGGGTCAAAGCTCTATATATCTCGGCCTTCGGTCTGAGTAGCGACGATCCTTCGGCCGAGGACGGCGTCCAGGGGGTGATTCGGAAGCCCTTCACGGCAGCAACCTTGTCCCCAACGGATCTCGGAGGTGCTCGAGGTCGACGAAATTGACAAGTTCGACGGTTCCCAAGAGGGGCACACCGAGTTGGACCCAGCGGACTGAAAAATCGTCCGTTCGTTACAAACCGAATCCATCAAACGTGGGGGATGCGCTACATCTCCGCCGTGCACGAAGCGCCCCTAGTCGTTCCCACCTACGCCGTCATCCCTTTTGCGTTGCTCCTGCTGTTCATTGCCGCCTTCCCATTGGCAATGCCTCACGTATGGGAAAGCAATCGAAACAAAGGGATCATTGCCGCTCTGGTTTCCTTGCCCATTGCAGCGTGGCTCATTCTCAAGAGCCCTGCAGCGTTGGGGCATACCGCACTCGAATACGTGTCCTTTCTCTGCTTGCTGGGCTCGCTCTTCGTAGTAGCAGGCGGGATTCACATCGCAGGCGATCTGAAGGCCACCCCAAAGACGAACGTCGTGCTCCTCGCTATTGGCGCGATTCTCGCGAGCTTCGTCGGGACGACCGGCGCAAGCATGGTGATGATCCGTTTGGTGTTGCGCACGAACTCCGAGCGCAAGAACACGAGCCACCTACCCTTCTTTTTCATCCTCCTCGTGTCCAACTGCGGCGGACTCCTCACGCCGCTCGGAGATCCGCCACTATTTCTAGGCTACCTCCGTGGAGTACCGTTCCTCTGGACGCTACGGCTCTTTCCCATCTGGATCGTCGCAGTGGCGTACCTGCTGACCTTCTTCTACGTCATCGATCGACGTGCCTACAAGAGCGAGCCGCGAGCGGCCCTCGTGGTGGACGAGATTGCGCAAACGCCCATTCGCGTCCTCGGTAAGGTCAACATCTTGCTGCTCCTCGGCATCGTGGCAGCGGTATTCCTCGACATGCCGTACCGCGAAATCGCCATGGTCGCGCTCGCCATTCTCTCCTTGCGCTTTGGTAGCCCGGCAGCACGCGAAAAGAACGAGTTCTCCTTCGGGCCCATCGTCGAGGTCGCCATTCTGTTCGCCGGCATCTTCGTCACCATGGTTCCGGCTCTCGAACTGCTCAAAGAGCACGGCAAATCCCTCGGACTCGTCGCGCCGTGGCAGTACTTTCTGACGACGGGAGCGCTATCCAGCGTGCTCGACAACGCCCCAACGTACCTGACCTTCCTCTCCGCAGCCCAAGGGCTCGGACTACCCGCGGAGATCGTCGGGGTTCCCGCCGTGCATCTGCTGGCAATCAGTGCAGGAGCGGTCCTGATGGGCGCCAACACCTATATCGGCAACGGTCCCAACTTCATGGTCAAAGCCATCGCCGACAGCGCCGGATACAAGACGTACGACTTCATGCGCTACGCCGCGAGGGCGTTGCTCGTGCTCGGTCCTGTGTACGCCGTCATCGTTGCGTATTTGATTCTGGCGGGTTGAGCTCGGAGCGGGCGCAGCTCCTATGGCGGCGGGTATGCGATTCAGCAGCCCGCCGTTGGTGTATTTGCCGAAGGGACGTCGTCGAGGTGCGTCCATCCGCGACAATTGGCGCAGAGCTCTCGAGCGCCTGACCTCCGCCTTGGCCTGACGCAGGCCCCCACGCGAGTGACACCTCACCGGCGACAGCGTCTTGCAAGGACGACGGCAGTGACGTCGCGCGGTCTGCACATGTGACAAGACACGTCGGAGTCGACGGTTTGCTCCCTCTTTTTGCCCGTTCCAGAGGCTTCCACTCGAAAAGAAAAGCCCCACGACGAGCGTGGGGCTTGGTTCAGCTCACTTCGAGAGGAGCGTTCAGGAAATCAGGGAACTGGAGTTGGAACGACGGGCGTCGCGCCCGCACACTCAGTCGCGAACTTCGCGTCATCGAGTAAGATCACGTCATCAACCCAGAAGTCGAATGCAGCCGGCTCAGTCGCCGCCTCCGGGGGCTTATGCGCATCGAACTGGAGCTTGATGATACGCTCGGGGATCACAGCAGTGACATTGACCTCGGGCAAGAGGAGCCCCTTGGCCCACGCTGGGGGTGCGAAGTCGGTAAACTTCACGCAGTACTTCGTCCAGTCCGCCGTCGGCGTTGGCGAAATGATCGTCGCGAGGTTTGCAAAGCACGTCTTGTTGGTGCCGCCAACCGGCGTCCCGGCAGGCGTCAGCGATCCGGGGAACGAGCAGAAAGGCTGATTCTTCCCAGGCGTTGCTGCAACGCCCGAATGTGGCGTGCCAGTGCCATACTCGGTACCGAACGTGTCACCAAAGGAAGGATCGGGAACGTCCGTCAGATCCATCGGAAGCGACATGGCGATCGGGTAAGAAGCGCCATCGGCTGGGTTCTTGCCGTGGCCGACACCCAACTTGATCTTGAACGCTAGACCGACCTTCCCGACAGCCTTCTGCCCCAACGGAGCGTTCCCCTTCAGGAAACCCATTCCGAGCCCAGAAGATGGATAGGCGACCTCTTTGCACGTATTGTCCTGGCAGAGAAAGCCGTAGTTGGCATCGACGTAGGGATCACGCCAATCGCTTCCGTCCGTTTGCACCGCAGAGCCGAGATCCGCCTTCCACTTCGGAGCAACAGCAACCGAACCCATCACATGCAGCGCCTTGTTTCCGGTGCCGTCGTCTGCGATGCCGTTGCCGTCCTTGATACCATCCTTGAGGGCGGTGCTAGCGGCGTCCTTGGGATCGACTTTGCCGGTGTCTGGCACAACCTCGGACTTCCCAGTGCGGTCGACGTACGTCCACCAATAGCCACCAAGCTTGTTCGCGTTGCTCGAGCCGTCCGTCAAAATGGAGTCGTCGATAACAATCTCAGAGCTTTCACCACACGCCGCCAGGTTGAATACCGTCGTGGAAGCGAGTGCCAAGATAATCAGCTTCTTCATCTTCGTAGCCTTTTGTCCGGAGTATAGGGAACTTCCCGCGTCGTCAGTGCTTGCGGTTGTAGCGGACCGGGACCTCCGACTGATGTCGAACTGACGAGGAGCGGCTCCACGGACCGTGACGGGGAGTCTCGCAGAGCTGCGTGGGATCGGCAACAGCGATGCTCGGCGATACCGAAGATTTTCGCGTCAAACGGCGCATCACCGAGCGAAATCTAAGCATAGGGAGATGTGCTTCCAGCGAAAGGTTTGGTCTCGAATGGAACGCTCGCAGGGGCCGCAAGGCATTAATCAAAAAAGTACCATGATTGAATTTGGCTATTCGCGGTGCTCCGAGATGGGGCCTCACGACTGCGCCCGCCCGCAGCCTTCACGCGCTCCACATGGCAGAGGTCAACCAGCCGCCCGCACGCGCGAGTCGAGAAAACCGAAGAGCGGCGCGCATTTCTTCTTGCCCCCCCCCATGCCCGATGCTAAACAGGGGTCCCTGCCGCTGGGGCGGTAGTTAAGTCGGTTATAACGCCGGCCTGTCACGCCGGAGGCCGCGGGTTCGAGTCCCGTCCGCCCCGCAAACTCCCTCGTAGAAATACGGGGGTTTTGCCTTTTTGTGCATTGAACGTCGAGACACTCTCGCGGCCCGAACTGGCGTCGCCGTTGGCGATCTAAAAACGACATGGAGTTCTGGCGTTCTCGGAGCGGAATGCTAAACAGGGTCCCTGCCGCTGGGGCGGTAGTTAAGTCGGTTATAACGCCGGCCTGTCACGCCGGAGGCCGCGGGTTCGAGTCCCGTCCGCCCCGCAAACTCCCTCGTAGAAATACGGGGGTTTTGCTTTTTGTGCGCTACCCACACACACACCACGGTAGCCGGTCTTTGAGCGAGAATCGTCCAATGTCGGAGACCTGATTCCGCGCAAACGACGCCTCACCTCGGGGCCTTGCAAATTCGATAAAGGTCTCCGCCGGGAAGCTCTCACGCTGCTCCGATCTGTGCTGTGGGCTGACCCTGCCTCCCCGACACGGCCAGCCGTGAGGTGACGGCGCCTGTACCACGCGAGTCTTCGCGTCGTCTACCACGCATCGGTGATGAGGATCGATCTGAATCGATTTCGCGCAGCGCGAGTCGACGACTCGCCCGCAACGCCTGCAGGTCGAAGGTCGTTTCGAGTGTGCGGTAGCCTCGATGCTCGACTGCGCACTCACCGATGACGGCATCATTGCTTGGTCGTGTTCACGGACGAATGAATCACCACATTATCGAAGCAGCCCGCTCCTTTCGCTCAGAACTGGCTCAAGAACGACCAAACTTCCTGGGGCATCCAGGAAGTCGACTTGCCAGCATCCGTGGGCGAGGCCGTGTGTGGACCGTCGAAAGAGCAGAAGACAACAGGGGCTTTGACTGGGCAGTTCGTGTACTTCGTGCAAACGTGTCCGCCTGACGGAGCAAGCGGCAACGTCGTGACAGTGCACCCGTTCCATTTTGCGAAAGCGTCGGTTTGGGTCGCCTGGGAATTGCCACCGATGTCACCGAGACCGAGCGAACCAAGATACGGGATCGGCTGGCACGTCGTTGGAGCCGCCAGTCCGCCACGCGAGTGCCCCACAGCCGCGCGGAAGACCCCTGGCCGTTGACACGCGAGGAGCGCGACCATCGCGCCACCTTGACTGAATCCCTCGAGAAGCACGCGCGAGGTATCGATGCACAGATCCGCTTCGACGACCTTCAGGATCTCGTCCACGAAGGTCATGTCCGTCGTCGCGTTCCAGTAGCCACCGCTTGCCGATGGGGCAACGAAGACGGTGGAGTCGTTGGAGAGGGGATAAAGACCAAAGTAAGAGGGGCCAATGTCCGTGTCCTTACCTCCGGCACCGTGGAAACCAAGGATGAGTCGATACGGTCGCGTGTTTACATAGTTTGCGGGCAGACGCAGAAGGAATTGCCGGCTCGCGCCAGAGATCGACAGCGAGTTTTGATTTGCCGTGGAGGTGCTGTTCTTGAGCGTTGGAGTCTTACCGCAGCCGGAACTCGGCTTTATGTCACTGCTCGAACCGGCGCTCGCAGACGAACCTCCACGCGCAGACGAACCTCCACGCGCAGACGAACCTCCACGCGCAGACGAACCTCCACGCGCAGACGAACCTCCACGCGCAGACGAACCTCCACGCGCAGACGAACCTCCACGCGCAGAGGTGCCACCAGTGGCTGAGCCCGTGGTTGTGCCACCCGTGGCAGACGAACCACCGGAAGGGCGCGAACCGCCTCCGGCAACGGTGCCGGTCGCAAACGAAGACGACGTGCCGCCGCTGGTGGGCGATTCCGTCGTGGAGTCACTGTCGTTGGAACGACCACCTGTCGCTGGCGTTTTGTATGTCGACGCACCGGTGGTTCGAGTGGCCCCGCCGGTTGACGCAAGGGCGCTCGAGCCAGCACCGCCACCGCTCCCCAAGCTGCCGCCCGCGCCTGAGTTGCCCGGCGCGTTTTCGTCAGAACCGCTACAACCAACGAACGCGACACCTGCCACGAGCAAGAGGACTGAACTCGATTCCAAGCGCAAGGGGACCTCCGGGCGACGATGCGAGAGCGGGAAATATCTGCTCAATGACGCAGTGGCAGTTGCGACAGCCTTCTGTGCGCAAATGAGCTTCGAACATTCGACCGATGGACGAATTGTCGCCGGATCTGCGCAGCATGATTCGTCACTCGGTTGATTTCGAAATGGACGAGAGGCTGTGCCGTCACTGCGGAGTAGCAATGACCCCGCGCAATACCGCTCCCGCACGTCGTACGCTTCGCTCCGCTCTTTGTCGCACGCCAAGTGCCTTTGCCCTGGCGCTATTTGCAAGCGCAGTCGCGTGCAGCGGCTCGGACGGCACATCCGAGAGCGGTACCGTCGGAGGAACGGCTTCGACTATGGGCGGCGGCGCCGGAGCGAGCACCGGCGGAGCGAGTGGCGCCACTGTGCCCCAGACAAAGCCTTCGGTTGGTGGAACCCCGGCATCAGCAGGATCGTCGGCGAGCGGTGGCTCCTCTGCGGCAGCGGGCTCCTCGGCTGTGACGCAGACGGGCGGGGTTGCTTCCATGGGCGGCACGACGGCTGCTGCCGGAAGCTCTGCATCGGGCGGCACGACGGCGGTTGGCGGCACGACAGCGAAAGGCGGAACCACGGCAGCGGGTGGCACGACCGCAAAGGGAGGCAGCACTGGCACCGGCGGGGGCACTTACTGCCCACTTCCTGCGAAGTTCAAATGGACGACCTCTGCCGCACTCGCCAAGGTCCCGAGAACGATTGACGGACACAACGTGATCGCAATCAAGGACTTCACCCACGTCGTGCATAACAACAAGCACGTGGTCTACGCCACTGCCTACGAGGGTAACTGGAAGTCGGCGATGTTCGTCTTCGACGATTGGAGCAACTGGGACGCTACCGCAGGAACCTGGTTTCCACGAAACGCCGTCGCGCCAACGCTCATCTACTTCACGCCAAAGAAGCAATGGGTGCTCTTTTACCAATGGGGATTTCAGTACGCGACCTCGAGTGATCCGACAAATGCGTCATCGTGGTCCACGGGGAAGTCGCTGCTGAGCAATGGGCCCTCGTCGGCCATCGATCAGACGTTCATTTGCGACAGCACGAACTGCTATCTGTTCTTCGCTGGCGACAACGGCAATATCTACAGGTCGTCGATGCCAATCGGAAACTTCCCGAGTACCTTCAACGGCTACCAGACCATCATGACGGACACGCAGGCCAAGCTGTTCGAAGCTGTGCAGGTGTACACGGTAAAGGGTCCGACGCCGCAGTACCTCATGATTGTCGAAGCGATGGGTGGAGGCGGGCGCTACTTCCGGGCGTTCACCGCGACGGATCTCGGCGGCAAGTGGACGGCAATGCCCGGCGCAGAGACCGAAGCGTCACCCTTCGCCGGCAAGGCCAACGTGACAGGCACCCTCTGGAGCAACGACGTCAGTCATGGCGATCTGGTGCGCATCGACCCGTCCGAAACCCAACCGATCGATCCATGCAACCTGCAATTGCTCTACCAGGGATTCGATAAGACGAAATCCGCGAGCGGATACGGCACGATCCCGTACCAGCCCGGCCTATTGACGCTGGTGCGCTAACGCGCAGGGAGTTGGACTACTCCTTCGACTCCACGCCGAGTGGACTCATTCGCCTTCGCCCCAATACGACCATCCTCGCGTCCAGTGGTCGCCTTGGGGCGGCGTTTTTGGGGCCACCCCGCAAAGTCGAGCTTTCCACTTACTTGCACGCTCGATTGCACCAGGCTGAGCACCGCCTGGCGTCGAAATCGAATGCGCTGGGGCAATGACTTTTTCCAGTATGGCCATGTTCAGCAGGCGGTCGGCAATCGCGTTGGTGAGCTTCGGTGCTGAACGATGTGGCCACAAAGAGTGCAACCCACGTGCCCGGGCCATACCGTTTAGGGCGCTTTCGACTGCCGCGTTTCAATGAACCGTCGACGCCATATCGACGGCAGCAATGGTTCGAAGCTTTCGAGCCAGCGCGGATGGACAAACTTGCGAGGAACGAAATGACGTGACGGCGGACCTCCGAGGAAGCCCGCCGCCAATACGATATTCATTCCCCTACAGCTTGGCGCCAGCCGTCGCCGTAACGATGGCCTTCACGCATGCTGCTGGATCGGCCGTGTAAGAGTATCCAAGTGATCCCGTAAATGCTTTCGTCGTCTTCCAGTCGGTCGCATTGGCGAAGGGCGCGTCGCCGTCCGTCCAAGTGATTCCCGAACCCACGAAGTTGTTGCGCAAGTCCCAGTAGCCAATGGACTTACTATCGCGCGACGTTACAGGATTCTTGCTATTTTCGAAGTAGTTCGACTCCACGAGTGCGATCCCGCCCATTCGCACGTTGATCCCCGTCACCATGATCTTGTTGAAGTAGTTGTTGTATATGTGCGTCGTGCCGCCGCGTTGCAGCGGCGTCCTCGAACCGACGTTCTCGTAGCGATTGTGATGCATCGTCACGAAGCGATCGCCGAGATCGCTGTCGCTCGATCCCATGAGCCCCACCTTGTGATGATCATGGAAGTAGTTGTATGAGAACGTCATGTGGTGGGAGCCATCTTTGATGTCGAGTAGTCCATCGAACTCCAAGTCACCAGCCCCCGCGCACTCCACCATCGAACTGAAGAATTCGTTGTGATCGATCCAGACATTCGAGGACTCCCCCTCGAAGCCAATCGCATCGCCCTTGCCGGGGATGAGGCCGAACGTCATGTTCCGCACGACGATGTTCGAGACCTTGGAGAAGTGGAGGCCAAAATTCACGCTCGATCCAGGCGCGCCGATGATCGTGACGTTCGACATTTCCTTCACGTCGACGGTCTGTTCGTCCTTTTGAAACTGTTCGCAAGGGTCCTTGATCGTCGAGAAGTCGAACTTGCCCGTATATCGAATGACCAATCCAGAGGTGCCCTTTTTGTAGGCTGCCAAAGCCGTAACGAGCGCCGACATACTACTGACTTCGACAGGCGTTTTGCTGCCCCCGCCCGTCGCTTGAGCGCCATAACCGATCGGGGTGTTTGGCGGAGTCGGGATGGAACAAGTGCCCGTGCTTCCACCCGTTGCTGTCGTTCCACCCGTTGCTGTCTTCCCGCCTGTCGCGCTACTGCCACCAACGCCCGTGGTGCCCCCGGCCGCACTTCCCCCGGCAGCAGTCTTGCCGCCGGTCGAGCTTCCCCCAACAGCTGTCTTACCGCCCGCTGCACTGCTGCCCCCCTTGGCCGTAGTTCCTCCGCTTGCAGTTGAGCCGCCGGATGCCTTCGTGCCTCCCGCTGACGTGTTGCTTCCACCCGCTGCAGCGCCGCCCACTGAAGACGCGCCGCCTACGGAAGTTGTGCCTCCGGAAGTAACTGAAGAGCTACCACCCTTCGAGGTCGTTCCTGCCCCATTTCCACCGGCGTGTTGCGAGGATGTGGAGCTCCCAACCGTGGCTCCGCCGAAGGAAACCTGTCCACCAACTGTCGAATTCCCCCCAGCAGAGCTGTCGCCACCGCCATCGTCGCTCCCCGCGCAGGCGGTCGCTCCCAAGATGACGAGGAATGGAAATAGCCCAACACCAACACCGTGGCGTGCTCTTGTCATGGTCGCTTAATGCGGAACGCGTTCCGCACGATCTCGTTATTTTGCGAAACTGCCATGATGTCGACCGACGGCATCCACGTCGGTTGACACGCGGATTTTCTGGGCATGACGCAAACGTAACGCCGTATCCGAATCTGCCTGACCCGAGGACACGGCTCTGCCAATGCCAGGCGGCATTGCTTCAACACTGGCACCGACCGGATCCCCCTCCTTCCCAGTCGTGACCTCGGCGTTGTCGTCGGGACATCGCTCGGCGCCGACGTCGCGCCGTCGCCGGGGACACTTCCTGGCACCGGTGTCACGATGTTCCCGGAACATCGCTCGGCATCGACGTCGGCAAAGTTGCCTCGGCATCGCTCAGGTGCAGTATCGCAGCCGTCACGCCACTGGAGCGCCTCAAGACAGCGATGCCGGCGACCTCCGCAAGGAGGCGCCGGCAGGTTAGTAACTTCGAGGTGGGCGGGACAGGGTTTGAACCTGCGACATCCGGCTTGTAAGGCCAGCGCTCTGCCGCTGAGCTACCCGCCCGAGACTCCGCACTTTCAGCGGTAATCGTCCGGGACCGGCGTCTCTCTACCATAACCGCGGCAGAAAGACGCGCGCGCCGGTGCACATTTTTCTCAATTCGTGGCAGGGGTCGAAGACACGGGTGAGGGACTTGGCGTGGACGGGATCCCCTCCGCGCCTGGTCGAACCGAGAGGGCCTCGGCCGGCTTGCGACCTGCCGTTTCTCCCTCGTAGAGCTCGCCCGAGCGGTACTCGAGCACCAGCCGACGCGACCCGAGCCTCAGATCTCCGTCGGGCCAAGTGAGCGCCTCGCGCAACACGTCGTCCATGTGGTCGACGAGCACGATACGGAGACCGCGGAGGACGCGACGAGGGATCTCCTTAAAGATCCTTTCTGTTCTCCTTCGGGATGAGCACGGTTTCGATCCGGTTGCGATGGGCGGCAAGGAGCTTTTCCTTGAGGCCGCCAATCGGCATCACGCGGCCGCGCAGCGTAATCTCTCCGGTCATGGCAACGTTCGCCCTGACCGGGATCTTGAGGAGCGCGCTGGCAATGCTCGTCGCCATCGTCACGCCGGCACTCGGTCCGTCCTTGCGAACGAACTCCGGGAAGTGCACGTGCACGTCGACCTGCTGATAGAACTCCTTGTCCAGCCCCAGCTGTTCGGCGCGCGACCGGATGTAACTCATCGCGGCATGAGCACTCTCCTCCATGCCCTTTTCGAGGAGCCCCGTGATGACCAGCTTGCCCTTCCCCGAAACGACGCTCACCTCGCAATCGAGGATGTCGCCACCGTAGTCGGAAACGCTGAGGCCGTGAGTCAGGCCCAACTCGTCGTTGTCTTCCGTCTTCCCGAGGCGATACTTCGGCACGCCAAGGTACCCGGGAACGTCGTTGCCGCGAATGTCGGTAACGGCATCCTTGCCCTCTTTGACGACCTTGAGGGCGACCTTGCGGCAGAGGCTTGCGATCTCTCGCTCGAGCGAACGAACCCCCGCTTCCTTCGTATAGTGATGAATGACGGTTCGTAAGGCGCTTTCGGTCACTTCGACCTTCACGTCCTTGAGGCCACACTCTTCGAGCTGGCGCGGCACGAGATAGCGAGTCGCGATGTTGAGCTTCTCATACTCGGTGTAGCTGGACAGCTGGATGATCTCCATGCGGTCCTGCAACGGTAACGGGATCCCGCCGAGCGTATTGGCGGTGGTGATGAACATCACATCCGAGAGGTCGTAATCGAGATCGAGGTAGTGATCGTTGAAGTTGTGGTTCTGCTCGGGATCGAGCACCTCGAGCAGTGCGGCAGCCGGGTCACCCCGAAAATCCGTGCTCATCTTGTCGATCTCGTCGAGCAAAAACACGGGATTGTTCGCGCCCACCTTCTTCAGGCTTTGGACAATCTTTCCAGGCAGCGCGCCAATGTACGTTCGACGATGGCCGCGGATCTCCGCTTCGTCCCGCACGCCACCGAGCGACACCCGCACGAATTTTCGCCCCGTCGCGCGCGAGATACTCCGGGCAATACTGGTTTTGCCAACGCCAGGCGGACCGACGAAGCACAGGATCGGACCCTTGAGCTGCTTGGTCAGAGCCTGCACGGCAAGGTATTCGACGATACGTTCCTTGCACTTGCGGAGTCCGTAATGATCCTCCTCGAGGATCTTCTCAGCTTCGGCGATGTCGAAGCGCTCTTCAGTGCGCTCGCCCCAAGGCAACCCCAAAATCCAATCGATGTAGTTGCGAACTACCGTGGCTTCGGCGCTAGTCGGGTGCATCATCTTGAGCTTCTTCAGCTCTTTCTTCACCTTCCCTAGAGCCTCTTCGCTGAGCTTCTTCTGACCGAGCTTTTCTTCGACCTCGGCGATCTCGCTCTTCAGCTCGTCTCGCTCCCCACCGAGCTCCCGCTGAATCGCCTGCATCTGCTCGTTGAGGTAGTATTCCTTCTGCGTCTTCTCCATCTGCTTTTTGACGCGAGAACGAATCTTCTTTTCTACCTGAAGGATTTCGATCTCCGCCTGCATCAGCTCGAAGAGACGCTCGAGACGAGTCTTGACCTCTGGAGTCTCGAGAAGACTCTGCCTATCCGTCAGCTTTATCGTGGGCAGGTTCGCCGCAATCGTATCTGCAAGCTTCGAAGGCTCGTCGATGCTCTGCACCGTCATGAGCACTTCGGGTTGCACCTTCTTGTTGAGCTTTACGTAGACTTCGAAGGTGCTCTGAACACTGCGAACGAGCGCCGCGACCTCGACGTCGGGCTCGACGACATCCGCCACCTCGTCGGCTTCTACGAGGAAAAAGTCGCGGGTTTCGACGTATCTCCGCACTTTGGCACGCTGTCGCCCTTCGACGAGCACCTTCACGGTTCCGTCTGCCAAACGAAGGAGCTGCACGATGACGCCGATGGTACCGACGGCAAAGATGTCGTCAGGTGATGGATTCGTTCGTCTTCGCGCTCTTCTGCGCTGCGAGGAAGATCTCCTTCTCGGCTGCCATCGCGGCATCGAGAGCGGCGATGCTCTTCTCGCGGCCCACGAAAAGCTGCGACACCATGTGGGGAAACACGATGATGTCTCGAAGCGGGAGTGCCGGCAGTGTTCTTCTACCTGGAGCGCGTTCGTTGTCGTTCTTGAAGAACATCGGATAAACTCGTCTTTTGCGTATGCCAACCTTGCCTTGCAAGGTCTCGCGATTTCTTGGGCACGCGGGCGGTGCCGGCGGAACCCCGATTATTAGTCAGTGGGAAAGCCGATGCCACCCTGCCTCACATCAATCCGCACAACTGATGCAATCCGGTTGACCGCCCGTGACCCCAGAAACCGAGCAGGGCTTGCAACGTCGAGGTCGTGGCGGACGTTCAAATGCAATACGCACCCGAGCCCGCTCGCATAAAGGGGGTTCACAGCACGTATTTACATTGCAACGTAACTCGGTTCTCGTTCCCCCAGGTGAGGGAGAACGCGGACACACCGCCCTCCGAACGTCAGCCGACTTCGGCTTCCTTCTGATAGACGATGATCGGCGACTCCGACTTCAGAATGACGTCCTCGCTGATGACGACTTCCTTGATGCCCTGCTTTCCGGGCACGTCGTACATGATGTCGAGCATCGCCTCTTCGAGAATGGCGCGGAGACCGCGAGCACCGCTCTCGCGTTCGATGGCGCGACGAGCCACTGCACTGAGCGCGCTCTTGTGGAACTTGAGCTTCACGCCGTCCATTTCGAAGAGCTTCTGGAACTGCTTCACCAAGCTGTTCCGAGGCTTCGTCAGGATGTCCACCAACGCGTCCTCCGTGAGCTCGTGCAGGGTCGCAATCACGGGCAAACGACCAATGAACTCGGGAATCAAGCCGAACTTGAGGAGATCTTCGGGCTGGACTCGTGACAACAGCTCACCGAGCTTGAGCTCCTTCTTGCTCTTGACGTCAGCACCGAAACCGATGCGCGACTGCCCGAGCCTGCGTTGAATGATCTCGATCGAGGCCCACGAAGGCGCCTCCACAGATGAAGAGAATATTGGTGGTGTCCACCTGCAAGAAGTCTTGCTGCGGATGCTTTCGACCACCCTTGGGGGGCACGTTGGCAATCGTGCCTTCGATAATCTTCAGTAGCGCTTGCTGGACACCCTCACCCGACACGTCACGGGTAATCGAAGGGTTGTCGCTCTTGCGAGAGATTTGTCGATCCCGTCGATGTAGACGATGCCGCGCTGCGCACGCTCGATGTCGTGATCGGCGTTCTGCAACAGCTGAACGATGATGTTCTCGACGTCCTCACCGACGTAGCCTGCTTCGGTCAAGGTCGTTGCGTCCGCGATCGCGAAGGGCACCTTGATGATCTTGGCGAGGGTCTGCGCGAGCAGAGTCTTGCCGCTACCCGTTGGCCCGAGCAGCAAGATGTTGCTCTTGCCGAGCTCGACGTCATCCGAAGACACCTTCGAGTCGATGCGCTTGTAGTGATTGTGAACCGCAACGCTCAGGATCTTCTTCGCGCGGTCCTGACCCACCACGTAATCATCGAGGATGGCCTTGATCTCGGACGGTTTCGGCATGGGCGTGCCGCCCTCTACCGGTTCGTCCTTCTCGCCTTCCTCAGCGATGATGTCGTTGCAAAGCGCGATGCATTCATCGCAGATGTACACCGTGGGCCCGGCAATTAACTTCTTCACTTCCTTCTGGGACTTCCCACAGAAGGAGCAGCACAGGTTGCCGTTCGCCTCGTCTCGCCGTCGCTCCACGTTGAATACCTCTGATGTCCTCGGGTCTGATTCCAAGGACGACAATTCTGCTCGACACTTTAAGGCTCGAGCCCCGACGTCGCAAGCATCGGTTGACCCGAACCCCTCTTCGGCCCGTTAGCCACCTCGACATTTCGAAGCTTTGGCGAAACAGGTGGCACGGTTTCGCCAAAACGGAGGAGCCGGACGATGGATTTCATGTCCGGTCCTCCATTTCCCCCTCGCCTCACACGTTCGGGAAAGTCGGGTCAGGGCTTCTCTGGCGCAGACGCTTTGCGCACGAAGACCTCATCGATGAGCCCGTACTCTTTGGCTTGCTCGGCACCCATGTAGAAGTCGCGGTCGATGTCGCGACCAACCTCTTCGCGCGTCTTGCCCGTCGCCTTGACGAGGATGTCGATACACACCTCTTTCAAGTGACGGATCTCTTTCGCCTGAATCTCGATATCGCTCGCGAAGCCACGAGCACCGCCGTGAGGCTGATGAATCATGATGCGCGAATGGGGCAACGCGTAGCGGCGCCCCTTTTCTCCTGCACAGAGGAGCAACGCGCCCATGCTCGCAGCCTGGCCGATACAGATACTGCTCACTTCACAACGCACGTATTGGAGTGTGTCGTAGATCGCGAGACCTGCCGTCACGACGCCACCGGGCGAGTTGATGTAGAGCTGAATGTCCTTATCGGGGTCTTCGCTTTCGAGAAAGAGGAACTGCGCGATAATGATGTTCGCAACGTCGTCGTCGACTGCGCTGCCGAGAAACACGATCCGATCCTTCAGCAATCGGCTGAAGATGTCCCACGTGCGCTCCCCTCGATGGGTCGTCTCTACGACGTGGGGGTAGATGATGCCCTGGGCCGTCAACGCCGACTCACCGAGGCGGTCGATCTGTTCCAGTGTTCGGATGGCCTGGGCTCGATTTTCCGGTCGTTTGATCATGTATCCCGTCCTCACCTACCCAATGTAACTCAAGCGTCTTCGATCGTCGCCTTGGCCTCGATGAGATTCGAGCACTTTGTTCTCGAGAATCATACCGATGAGCATCTCGCGACGCTTCGCGTCCGCGTACTCGGCGCGAACCTTGGCAACGGGTTTACCGGCCTGATCCGCCAATTCTTTAAGGGCCTCTTCGATTTCGGCGTCGCCAATCTTGATTTCGGCTCTTCTTGGCGATCTCGGCCATGAGGAGACCGGCCTTCACCTTCATCTCACTGTCGACACGAACCTGATTACGAAGTTCGTCGCCCAGGCCGCGAGCGTCGGCGTTGCCCCCCATGCGAGCGCGCTGCAAAATCTCTTGCTCGGTGATCCGCATCTGCTGCTCGACGAGGGACGACGGCACGGACACCTCGTTCTTTTGAACGAGCGCTGACACGAGTTGCTCGGCAACCGAGTTGTCCGACTGCTCCTTCATGCCCTTCTCGATTTCGGCACGAATGTGCGCCTTCAGAGCGTCGAGGTTCTCGAAGTCGCCAACGTCCTTGGCGAGCTCGTCGTCCGCCGCAGGGAGCACGCGAACCTTCGCGTCCTTCAGCGTGATTCCTCGAAAGTGGCAACCTTGCCCTTGAGCTTGGGATGAGGATGATTCTTCGGCATTGGCACGTCGACGGAGACGACGTCTCCAACGCGCTTGCCGGTCACGACCTGATTGATCTCCTTGAGGAGGCGACCTGCGCCGAGCTCCACCTGGAAGCCCTGAGTCCCTGCTTCGGGAATGACCTTGGAACCCGACTTCACGACGAAGTTGATGGTAACGACGTCAGCGGCTTCCGTTGCCCGACCTTCCGGGATCGGCTCGAGCGTCGCGTGGTCACGTCGAATTCGCTCGATCTGCTGCCCAATCGCCTCGTCCGTGACTTCGACCTTCGGTCGCTTCGCGGTGAGTCCTTCCCATACGACCTCAGCGATCTCGGGGAGCACCTCGAAACGCGCCTTGTACGCGAAGGGTTGATCGGCAGTGATGCGCTGCGGCTCGATCGCGGGGGCACTGACCGGTTGCAGCTTCTGTTCACTGACGGCTTTCGGGAACGTCTCGTCTACCAGACGCTGCGCTACGTCCGAAGCAATGCGCGATCCGAAGACCTGCGCAATGACTTGGCGAGGCGCTTTGCCGGGACGGAAGCCCTTGATCTTCGCGTTGCGAGCCACGGCCGAGAATGACTTCTCGAGTTCTTCCGTGACGCGAGCAGCGTCGACCTCAACATCGAACTCCATCAGTACGGGACTAAGCTTCTGAACGGTGACCTGCATGTCGGACGCCCTGTCTGCCACCCGGCTCGCTATAGGTCAAGCTTCCATTTGAGGGCCGGCGGATAAACAACGGGCCCCCGCGGGAGGCAATCCGCGGAGGCCCTTTTCCCCGGGAAGGGAAACCGAGCTCGCTCCCGTTCCGCGGATGCGGCTCGGAAGCCAGTCTCGGAGAGACGATTAGTCGTCGGCTTCGGCAGCGCAGAGCGCGGCTTCGAAGGGGTCGAGATCGAAATCGAGGCAGTCGGCGTTGTGCGACTCCTCGAGCTCGTCGGCGGACCAACCCGCACGCATCGAGGGCCGAATCAACTCACGTTCGAAGTCTGCGAAGCTGTTGTATCTGGGACCTTGCATGAAAACGATCTCCTGAGTCGCGTGCGGGATCACGAGTGCGGGTCACGTTGAGTACGCGACGTCGAGCGATAGGCTTGGAGGCAGACCAAGCGGGTTGGCTTGACGGCGCGTGGACGCCAAAATCCGGACTCGAGCAAGCGCTCCACCACGGCTTCGGCGCGCGGCGAAGTTCGGAGTGCACCGAACGCGCGGTCGAGGCGGAGACGAGTCGAGTTGGAGGAGGAATTCGGTTACTCACGTTGAACCACTTGCACCTACATCTGCGACCAATGTACGCTAGGTTTTCTCGACCACCAAGAAATCGGTTCAAGTTGCTGAGATTTCGGTAAGACTCGAGCCTTCGAAAAAGCCCGGGACATGGCCCGTCGACCAAATATTCTCGCTATCGCCAATCAGAAGGGCGGCGTCGGAAAGACGACGACTGCGGTCAATCTCGCCGCAAGTCTCGCTGCTGCCGAACGTCGAACTCTACTCGTGGATCTCGATCCTCAGGCCAACGCTTCGAGCGGTGTTGGCGTGTCACCGGGAACTGCCGAGAACACCATCTACGATGCGCTCATTGCGCGGAAAACGCTCGCTGACTGCATTCGCCCGACAGGGCTCAGTGCCCTCGATATCGTGCCCGCAACGCAGGATTTGACCGCCGTCGAATACGAGCTCTTCGAGGAAGAACGAGGCACGCATTTGCGGCGCCTACTGAGCCAAGAGGACGTGTCGAACTACGACTTCGTCATCATTGATTCACCGCCTTCGTTGGGTGTCCTCACGCTGAACGTGCTCGTGGCAGCGACGCAAGTCATCGTTCCGTTGCAACCGGAGTATTACGCACTCGAAGGGATCACGTACTTGATGGCGACGATCAATCGCGTGCGCGAAACCCTCAATCCAGCACTGAACGTCCAGGGCATCGTGCTCACGATGTGGAATCCGAGAAATCGCTTGGCCCATCAAGTTGCCGAACAGGTCCGGCAGCACTTCCACGTGTACGAGTCCCTCATTCCCCGCAACGTTCGATTGAGCGAAGCCCCGTCCCATGGACTGCCCGCTCTGCTCTACGACGTGCAAAGCAAGGGCGCGCAAGGCTATCTGAGTCTTGCCCGCGAAGTCATCGAAGCGAGTCCCGCGTGACCCAATCGCCTCCGAACAAACCCGCTCCCCCCCGCGGTCTAGGCCGCGGTCTCGACGCGCTCCTGCCGGTGAGACCCCCACCCCGTCCAGCGACGCCCGACGGAACCCCGCAAAGCTACGGCGACAACAACGTCTTCAGTTGTGCGATCGACAAAATCGTACCTCAGACGGGACAGCCGCGGCGACACTTCGACTCCGCCAAACTCGATGAGCTAGCGCAGTCGCTCAAGGAACACGGCCTGCTCGAGCCTCTCGTCGTAAGACGACGCGCCGGAACCGAGAAGTTCGAGCTCATCGCCGGTGAGCGACGCTGGAGAGCCGCGCAGCGCGCGGGGATGATGGAGGTGCTCGTCGTCGTGCGGGACGTCTCCGCCGACGACGCATTCGAACTCGCCCTCATCGAGAACGTTCAACGTGAGGATCTCGATCCGATCGAATTCGCCGAAGCCCTCGAGCGACTCATTCGGGATCACAACTACACGCAAGAGGCGCTGGCAAAGCGGGTGGGCAAGGATCGCTCGACGATTGCCAATGCACTTCGCCTGCTGAAGCTACCCGAAAAGGTTCGGGACCTCGTTGTCACCGGTGAGCTTTCCGAGGGGCACGCCCGCGCCCTCCTCGGTGTCGCCGAAGCGAGTACCCTCACTCAGCTGGCGAGCAAGGTCATCAAGGGGCACCTGAGTGTCCGACAAACCGAAGAACTCGTGCGCGGCGCTCGGCAAACGGAACCTGGAAAGAAGCCAGGACAGCCCGGAAGCACTGCGCCGGCAAAGAGTGCGAGCGTCCGCGACTTGGAACAGCGCCTGACCCGACGACTCGGAACGCGCACCGAGGTGAAGGATCGCCAGGGCAAGGGCGAGATCGTCATCCAATACGCGTCACTCGACGAGCTCGACCGTCTCCTCGAGATCCTACTCTAAGAGGCACGCCGGGCTCATCCGTCCCCTCGACGTCTCGCTCGCAGCGACGCGCCGACTTCGTCCACTGAAAAAGCCCGCCGAGCCCAACCGCCCCCTTCCGGCTTCTTGCTCGCGGCGACACATCGACTTATCCGCTACCACGAACGACGCCGAGCCCAACCGCCCCCTTCCGACTTCTTGCTCGCGGCGACACACCGACTTATCCGCTACCACGAACGACGCCGAGCCCAACCGCAGCACGATTGGGCCCGTTTCAATGCTTGGACGTGGAGTACGTGCCAGCCGCGCCTACTTGCAGCCGAGCTCGCCGCGTTCCTTTTTGGCGCTCGGCCCCACACCAGCGTTGCCGCCATGTTCCGCTGCAAGGGCTAGCTCCTTGCAGGCACCGGCCTTGTCGTTCGCCTTGAGCAATTGCGCGAAATAGTAGTGTGCGGGAGCGAATTTCGCATCGAGTTCAATTGCCTTCTTGAAGTCGCTCGTTGCTCCTGGTGTGTCTTTCATCTTGTCGCGACACATCCCCCGCCGCACGTAAAGGCCGGGATGCTGCTCGATTCTGAGTCCGCGATCGGTCAACGCGACGCAATCCGCTGGCGAGTCGAGATTGAGCGCGATAATCGCGCCCATGGTCAACAGCTTCGGATCGGGCACTCACGCATTGCCGAAAGCTGCGCCAACGCCTCCGTCTTCTTCTTGGCTCGCGCGAGTAGTTGAGCGTAACTCACCTTCAGGGTGAAGTCGTCCGGGCGAAGCTCGACCGCATCGCGATAGGCTCCTAGAGCCTCCTCCGATTTCCCCAGAGCCTCGAGAGCAAGCGCGCGGTTCAGCGCCAAATCGGGTTGCTTCTTGGCGACGGCGAGGCCCTGCTCGGCGGTCTTGAGCGCCGACGCCTCGTCCTTGGCCTCGAGCTCGAGCGCCGAGAGGTTCACGTAGGCGTCGACCAATTTTGGATCGAGCTCGATTGCTTTTCGATAGCTCTCGATGGCTCGTTTTACGTCCCCACCTTCGGAGGACTCGACGACGCCGGTATAGTAATGCGCTTGGGCGTCCTTCGGATTCTTCGCGATGGCTTTCGTCAGCAGCGTCTTCGCGTCGCCGAAACGCTTCGCCTCGATGGCCTTCATGGCTTCTGCCACCTCGGGACTAGAAGCGGCTTCTGCGCTCCCCGTCGTCGCGCCCGCGTTATTCGTACCACTCGAAGGCCCTTCGAGCGGCACCACGTCGTCCTGGGTCTTGGGCGTCGTGTCCGCGCCGCCACAACCCAAAAAGAAGAACGCCGAAAGAAGAGCGAACGAACACCTACGGGCTTGCGACATGACTTCTGACTCCTTTGCGACGCATGGTAACCCCAAAACCATGCCGCGCTTGGGAGAGATCGTCGCGACAGCCCAGAGATTGTTGCGGGCAGACGCGATTTTTCAAGACCTCGCGGTCGATGTCCAAAGGTGAGATGCTCGGCTTTCCCGACCGGCACCCACGGGTATCGACCGGGCTCGCACTTTCGCCTCGGCACGCAGCCCATATCTGGAACGAGTGCAGTTCAGTTCGAACCGACCGCCGAGAGGATTCGCGACTTGATCGCCTCGAGCCGATCGGGTTCGGTAACCTTTACGCCATCCTGTTCGGTAACGTAAAACACGTCCGCGACTTGGTTGCCCTCGGTGTTGATTTTGGCGAGAGAAATTGCGAGCCGTTCGCGCTGGATTGCGTCGGAAAGCTCGAAGAGCAACCCAGGACGATTCCGCGTTATCACCTCGAGGATGGTTTCACGAGTGGCGCCCCGGTTGTCGATGCTCACGCGGGTGGGCACGGCAGGCGTCACGCGACTGGACCACCTCCCCGCCTGTTGAGGGAGCTTGCCAAGCACGGAACGAGCATCCGTGCCGTCGCGCAGCTGGCTCAGCAGGTTCTGCTCGAACCGGGCAGAGAGGGTCTTGCCGGTTCGGATCCGTTCGCCGGTGTGAACCCAGAATAGGTCGAGTGCTCGCGGCCGACCGCGATCGTCGACGAAGGAATACACCTGTGCAGCGACGACCTCGACGTGCGCCGCCGCGATGCTCGCTGCAATCATGGCGAGGAGCCCAGGGCGATCGTCGGCTAGAAATGCATACTCGGCGTAAGGCAGGTCCACACTGACCACCTTCACGCGCGCCGGTGCGTCCGATGATTCGAGAGCGAATCGCGCGTGCTCGATGATGCGCGCGGGCGCGTTGGCGAAGATGTACCGTTCCGGCATCGTGCCGAGGAATCGCGTGACTCGCTCCGCTTCCTCGGCAGAAGCCGCCTGCTTGGTGACCTCGGTGACGATGGCTTCCTTCGCCTCCACGACGTCCACCGTACCATTGTCGAGCCGAGATTCCGCGGCGAGGTAGAGCTCGTCGAGCATTCTCGCCTTCCAGCTCGTCAAAGATTCTGGACTCGTCGTTCCCACGTCGCAGAGCGTGAGCAAGAACAACTCTCGAAGGCCCTCGTGGCCGTGCACCTCGCGACAAAACTCTTCGATCGTGAGGGGGTCCTCGATGTCACGGCGAGTTGCCGTGTGATACATAATGAGGTGCTTGCGAGCGAGATGCTGCACCTCACGAATATCGCTCGGCGAAAGCCGCAATCTCGTCAAGATCCCTTCGATGAGATCGGCACCACGCTCGCAATGGTTCGAACCACCGATGTCCTTACCGACGTCGTGCAGCAGCGTTGCGAAAAACAAGACATTCGGACGCGCCACCTCGGCCGCGAGGTGCGAGGCTACGGCGAAATCGTTGGCAAGTTCGCCCCGCGACAGCTCTCGCAGTCGATCGACGGCTTTGATCGAATGCACGTCGACGGTGTAGACGTGGTAAATGTCGTGATGCACGCGACCGACGACTGGTGCAAATTCGGGCACCATGGCCGTGAGCAAGCCGACGTCGTGGAGCTCGGCAAGCACCGAACCGTGGGCAAATGGGCTGCGCGCGACCCAAGTCACCATTTCGACGAAGAGCCGCGCTGCCTCCTCACTCTCGCGCAAGCGTTCGCAGAATTGGGGCGATGACGTAAGCCGGACGATTTGCGTCCGTGCAAACGGAAACACACCTGTATCTCGACGCAAGGCTTCGTAATAGAGTCGGAGCACCAGAACGGGTTCGGCATCGGGAGCGCCTGCAAAAGTAAGCTTGCCGTTGATGAGCTTCAGGCCGTTACCGAGGCGAGCCTCGTGTGGTCGGCGCAACGGCGGAGGGGCTGCACGCAAAAACAACATGTCGCGCGCCTGCGTCAACGCGCGGGCATGTCGATAGTAGTCACTCATGAAGCGCTCGACGGCAGGGCCGTCGTTGCCGTACCCCATGGCTTCCGCCACCTGCTCTTGTCGTTCGAAGGACAGCCGGTCATTGCGGCGACCCGACGACAAATGCAGCAAGTTGCGAACATGAAGCAGAAAACGACCGGCGCGCTCGATGGGCTCCCATTCGCGCGAAATCAGAACGCCAAACTTGACCAAGTTGCGCGGTTTTGCAACGCGCCAACGTGCGCGCGCCGTCCAATGCACCAAATCGTAATCGCGGAGCCCGCCGGCACCATTTCGCACGTCTGGCTCGAGTAAGTAGACGCTTCCACCGTACCGCTCGACGCGTTCGTCTGCCTTTTCCGCCAGCTTGTCTAGAAAGCGCCCAACACTGCCGATTCCGAAGAGCGACGAGAAAGCACGATCGTCCAGTCGCCGAATCATGCTGTCATCGCCAGCCAACGGACGCCAATCGAGCAAGCTGGTCGCTGTTGGAAGGTCGTCCAAGCCGAGTTCGAGCACCTTGTCTACGGTGACGACCTGATGCCCAATCGTGATTCCGGCGTCCCAAAGTGGGTAGAGCAACGTCTCGGCGACCGCTTGAGCCGTAGCTTCGTCCTCCGCGAGAAGTCGAATGTCGAGATCGCTCTGATACGAAAGCGAACGTCGCCCGTAACTGCCGACTGCGCCCATCGAGATGCCGGGCAGTTTGCTGCAACCGGTGAACTTCGACGTACCAGCAGCAAACAATGCCGAAAGTAGCCCGTCGATTGCTCGAGAAAATTCGTGCCCAGGTGTTTCGTTGTCGGGAGCGAAGGAATCCCGAATCCTGGCCGCCATCAGCTCCCGATGTTGGCTTAGATAAACGCGGATTTCGTCGGCGAGCGGTTTCCCGTCTTGGGGCATCACGAATCTGGAACCTGGATCGGGAGGACTGGTCTGGCTCTCGGAGATCACCGCTACATTCTTAGTTGCGGACGGTGACCTCACAAGCGCCTTGGCACGTGGTTTTGATACACGACTCCCGCTGTCGCCAGCGCCGGACCGGACTCCTTACGACAGCGAGAGGGTTTCCGATTGTTTCTCGAGCGCTGAAATCCCTGATAAGACCAGCGCCCGCACTTTGACTGAAACCAGTCGGAAATCTCGCCAGACACGCATATCGACTGGCCGGTGCGACAACTCCGCGAGTGTCGGAACTCAGCCCAATCGGGGCTGAAGCGGACGCAACCCCGTCGCTCGAATGAGTTCAGCGTCGGTTCCGGGCTTCGGGTTCGGGGTAGTCAGAAGCTGGTCGCCGTAAAAGATGCTGTTCGCGCCAGCATAGAGGCACAAGACCTGTCCCTCGCGCCCGAGCTGCTCGCGACCTGCAGCGAGGCGAACGCGCGAGGTGGGTAGAACGACGCGCGTCGTCGCGATCATTCGCACGACATCCAGAGCGTCGACCTTCGGAAGATGCTCGAGCGGCGTGCCTTCGATGGCGACGAGGGTGTTGATCGGAACACTCTCGGGATGCGGATCGAGCATCGAGAGCTCGATGAGCATCTTGCAGCGGTCGTCCAAACTCTCACCCATGCCGATGATGCCGCCAGAGCAAATGGAGATCCCAGCCTCTCGCACGTGTCGTAGCGTCTCGATGCGATCGCTGAAGGTTCGGGTCGTAATGATCTGCGGATAGTATTCCGGCGAGGTATCGATGTTGTGGTTGTATGAATCGAGTCCCGCTTCACGCAGCTTCTTCGCCTGCTCGGCCGAGAGCATGCCCAAAGTCACACACGCCTCGAGACCTTCCGCTTTTACACCGCGAATCATCTCGAGCACCTTGTCGAAGGCCGGGCCGTCTTTCACGGCACGCCAGGCAGCACCCATGCAAAAGCGGGTCGCGCCGTTGGCTTTCGCTTGTCTGGCCGCGGCTAGGACCGCAGGAATGTCGAGCATTCTCTGCGGCTCGACGGGACTCTTTTGATGCCGCGAGGACTGCGCACAATAGGAGCAGTCTTCGGGGCAACCACCGGTCTTGACACTGAGCAACGTGCAAAGCTGCAGATCGTTGGCGTCGAAGTGCTGGAGGTGCACCTTTCGCGCTCGATCGACGAGCTCGAAGAGGGGTTGTTCGTAGAGGCTTCGAACTTGCTCGAGCGTCCAGTCGTGGCGAACGGGGTCTGACATGGCGCGAGCCGTTTAGCGCGATGAGGTCCGGAGTGCCAGCCTGCCGCGAGCGGTTACGGCGAGTTCGGGGCTGACAACCCCGCCTCGAACGCGGATCGCGCGCCGATGAGCCAATCTGCGAATGACCAAACGTCAGAAGTTTGCATGCGTTCGCAGGTGTTCGCGCTCTACCCAACCGCCGTGCACGAGCTCGCGCACGCTGGCCTCGAAGGTCTGCATTCCATACAAGCTACCACCCTGCTCCATGAGTTCCTTGAGCGGCGGATTGCCTTGAGGACGTTTGATACTCTCACGCACGCTCCCGGTTCCAATGAGCACTTCCGCGGCTAGCACGAGGCCGGCCCCATCCACCCGCGGTAGCAGGCGTTGGGCCACGATCCCTTGCAAAGCGTCTGCGAGTCGCTCGCGAGTATCGTCGCCCGCACCGTCGACAAGCGAAATCACTCGGTGAACGGTGCGAAGAACGTCAGGGGTATGCAGGGTTGCCAGCACGAGATGGCCAGTCTCGGCTGCACGAAGTGCCGTTTCCATCGTCTCAGCATCTCGGATCTCCGCCGACGAAAATGACGTCTGGATCTTGGCGGAGGGCTGCGTGCAACGCGGCTCCGAACGTGGGTGTATCGCGACCAATCTCGCGCTGACTTATCGAGCATCGGTCGTCCTCGTGTACGTACTCGAGAGGGTCCTCGATGGTGATCACATGACGTGGGACGTTGCGATTGAGGTGGTCGATCATGGCTGCGACCGTCGTCGTCTTTCCTTGGCCAGCCGCGCCCACGCAAAGAACGAGACCGCGCTCCCGCTCGACCAAAGACGAACACACGGGCGGAATCGAGAGCTCAGCCAACGTAGGAACCCGAAACGGAATGACGCGCATCACCAACGCAATCGAGCCGCGCTGACGATAAACATTGACTCGAAACCTGGCGAGACCGTCGACTTCGTAAGAACCATCGTAGTTGGTGAGGGTCTCGAGCTCATGAGCTGCCTGATGTCCCGAAAGGACGTGCGTCGCCACCGCCAACGTCGACTCCGGACGAAGGCGGTCGACTCGAAAGTAGACGAGCTCGCCCCGAACTCGCGCGCCGGGTGGTTGCCCCACCTTGAGGTGCACATCGCTCGCGCCGGCGGACACCGCCTTGCGCAGGAGCTGCTGGAAGTATTCTTCGGACAAATAGGGATTACCGCTCGGCAGATTCGGCAAGCTGTCCACGACGACCTCGAACCACCAGGATGCGCCACCCAGGTCGCGCGAGTCAACCAATCGGCCTGCACTGGCCGGCTCCAAGACTCATTGAAAGAAACGAACCGCCGCAAGACGGTAGCCTTCGTTTTTTGGTTGCGCAGCTTTGCCCCCAAAGCTAAAGAAGGCCTCCCTCGTGACCGGCAACGGTCGCGGTGTTGCCCAGATAGCTCAGTTGGTAGAGCAGTGGACTGAAAATCCACGTGTGGGCGGTTCGATTCCGTCTCTGGGCACCATTTCATCGCGCCGTTGGCGCGATGGGCCGCGTGGCTTCGATCAGGCGCTCTGATCCGTCGAGCTTCGCGTCCGATGTTCGTCGCAATGCTCGTCACCGCAATACGTGTGCGGGCGGTACTGCGCGACGAGACGAGCCGTGCACCCGTCGCGCGCAATTGTCGTCGATGCCCGCCGTGCGCGATGCTCGTCGATGCTCGTCGATGCTCGTCGTGCGCGATGCTCGTCGATGCTCGTCGTGCGCGATGCTCGTCGATGCTCGTCGTGCGCGATGCTCGTCGATGCTCGTCGTGCGCGATGCTCGTCGATGCTCGTCGTGCGCGATGCTCGTCGATGCTCGTCGTGCGCGATGCTCGTCGATGCTCGTCGTGCGCGATGCTCGTCGATGCTCGTCGTGCGCGATGCTCGTCGATGCTCGTCGTGCGCGATGCTCGTCGATGCTCGTCGTGCGACGAAGGTGAATCATCATCCCGACGATCGCGATTTGCTGCACCCAAGCGAGACGCACCGCCACTGCCGTGCATCCGTCGCAGTGCGCCTGCCCGAGTCGCACTGCGCTCGAGCCGAAGGTGTCAGCCCTGCCGTCAAACGGACGACGCTGCGCAGCGACCAAGTGACTCGTCTCTCGCGACACCCGCCGGCGCAACCTTGACCAGCTCACGCGGTAATGTGGCGTCGAACAACGTCATGTGAGGGGCTCCTTTGGCAATCATGAGCGTCGATCCGTGGGCTCCGCACCATCCAGAATCAGAGGAAAAAGACCAGCATTGGAGGAGCGAGTCGCGCGCTGCTCTAGGGCGCATGAGCTTCCCCTAAAGGCGCCTACCTCGGCGGCGGCGGTACGAGCATTGCAGACGCGTTCATGAACAACATTGCAGTCGTGCTTAGGGCTCTCCATGAAAACACCGGGATTCTTCGCGTCCGCAACCCCCGCCCGTCGCACGTTCCAAGGCGACGACGGCTCCGGGCCGCAGTCGGTCGATATGATGGGACGCTCGCCATCGACAAAGCTGCTTCCCCAGCTCGCTCCTCCTTCGTGGGCCGCCACTCCCCTTGCGCTGAACGCCGCACTGCTCACGACTGACAACGACGCCACAGGCGTCGAAAGCGCCACGCTCGCCGGACACGCCACGCCCGCCGGACACGCCACGCCCGCCGAACACGCCACGCCCGCCGGACACGCCACGCCCGCCGAACACGCCACGCTCGCCGAACACGCCACGCTCGCCGAACATGCCTCGCCCGCCGAACACATCAGGCTCGCCGAAACCGCCTCCGAGGCTGAGCATATTTCCACGCTCGAAAGATTGGCGATCGCGGAACGGTTCGTCACGCGCGAGGGGACGACGCTCTCAGAGGAAAGGATGGTTCCATTGAAGGACTCCTCCTCATTCCATTCTCTTCGAGGCACGCCCCCCCTTTTCGACGGAGTGTTCCTCGGCGGTTTCGAATGTTCATGTCACAAGCTCGAGAACGGCCGCCGCTTGGACGTAACGCGTGCAACCCACCACGATGAGTTTGCAAATCAGGATTACGCCCGCCTGCGCGACATGGGGATGACGGCTTGTCGGGATGGCGTTTCGTGGGTAGACGTGGAGCGCATCCAGCACGTCTATGACTTTTCCGGCGTGCTTTCACGGGTTCGTGCGGCGGAGAACCAGCGCGTCGAAGTGATCTGGGACATGATGCATTTTGGTTGGCCCGACAGCGTGGACGTCTTCTCTACGGATTTCCCTCGTCGCTTCGGACGCTACGCGGCCGCATTCGCGAAATGGTTTGCGAATGAAACGGACACACGAGCCATGATAGCCCCAATCAACGAGATGTCCTTCTTGTCGTGGGCTGGGGGCGACGTCAGATACATGAACCCATTCCAGGCAGCGCGGGGGGTCGAACTCAAGGTGCAGCTAGTCCGCGCCACGATTGAAGCCATCGAGGCCATCCGCGGTGTGTTGCCCAATGCGCGGTTTCTCCAACCGGAGCCGGTCATCAATATCGTTGCCGCTCTCGATCACCCAAAGACATGGCGGCGCGTCGAATCGGACAATCTTCTGCAGTTCCAAGTCTGGGACATGTTGAGCGGGCGGATCTGGCCGAGCCTCGGCGGGCACGAGCGTTATCTCGACGTGATCGGAGTCAATTTCTATTCGGACAATCAGTTCATGCTCGACGGCACCACGATCTACCGTGGCGACGAACGTTATCGTCCCTTTTCGGAATTGTTGTCGAACGTCTGGGACCGCTACCAACGCCCGATGATCGTATCCGAGACTGGTCATGAAGGCGTGGAACGAGCACCGTGGTTGAGGTACGTCTGCGACGAATGTTGCGCAGCACTCGAGTCCGACTGCGAATTACATGGCATCACGCTGTATCCCGTCGTCAACACGCTGGGTTGGGGTGATGACAGGCCCTGCGAAAACGGCCTATGGGAGGACGCAAACGACCGAGGTGAACGAGCTGTTCATCGGCCGTTGGCGGAGGAAATACGTCGACAGACGCGACGACTGCTCGCGTCGCGGGCACGAAGGCTCGCTCGAGTCGCGCGGCAGCGCCTCATCGCTTGAGATCGGACGCTCAGGAATTCGTCTTATGACAACTCGTTCGTCTACGGCGACTGGCTGGGACTTCGATCAAGGTGTCTCGCGTAGTTACGGCGCACGAGGTTTCCTGCACGACGCAGCTCTCTTGCGACTGCTCCGATACGTCCCACCTCACCGCAGATTTGCCCTTCTGACGGTGGCCTTCGGCATACTCGGGTTCCTACTCTCATTCGTCTACCCGTTCATCATCGGCGCGGCTGTCAATCTCGTGACTCTCCAGGAATGGCGGACACGACCGATAGACCTGCGGATGAATCGCTTGCTTTGGCTCACCGAAATGGCAATCCTGACGGGAGTCATGCACGCGCTCGTTCTCTACGGACGCGGACACTTCAATGCGCGATTGAGCGAAGCCATCGTCGCAGATTTGAGACGAGATCTCTTCGAGCACCTGCAGAATCTCAGTCTGTCCTTTTATGCAAGGCAACGCACGGGTACGCTCCTCGCTCGGATCATGCACGACGTGCACGCTGGCACCGCAATCATATACGGTGGGATCATCGTCGCCGGTCTCGACGCAATGCAGCTTCTCTTGGCCGCAATCCTTCTCCTGCAAATTCGCTGGAAGCTGACCATCGCGTGCGTCTGCGTCTTTCCCCTATACGGCATCGTATTTGCCGTCACCAATCGTCGCATCAGAACCACAAGCGAACGAGTTCAGAGCCATTTTTCGACACTCTCGGGCAATGTCGGCGAGCGCATTGCAGGTCAAGCTCTAATCAAAACGTACACGGCTGAACGACGAGAAGTGGAACGCTTCGCGCAGGAAGTCAATCACCACGAAGGGCTGGTCGTCGAGCAGAGTCACCAAGGCCATCTCGTCGCGTCCATTGGTGAATTCCTCGTGCACCTGGGCACCACGATCGTCATCGGTTATGGCGGCTATCTCGCCCTGCACTCCGAGCTCACCGCCGGAATGCTCACGCGATTTCTCGGATACGTGGTGATCCTCTACGGTCCCGTTCGCCGATTTGCGGAGCTCAACACCACCTATCAGTCGAGTCTGTCCGCAATGCGCCGGGCGCTCGATATCCTGAGAGATCCGCACCTCGGTCGTGGACGGTCCTCGACCGAGACTAGAGCCGCCGAAACGAGGCGACCTGCGATTCGAACGGGTGTACTTCCGATTCGACTCATCGCGCGAATCCTCACCTCGACTCGACGTCGATGCGCAGCACGAGCCCCAATCGGAGTCGTCGTGGGTGCTCAAAGATGTCGACCTCCACGTGAAGTCCGGTGAGCGCGTTGCCATCGTCGGACAGTCGGGTGCGGGAAAGACCACACTTGCGTCTCTCGTCCCTCGACTCTACGATCCAACGCACGGTCGCATTCTCGTCGATGGGGTAGACGCGCGCGATTACTCCCTTCGAGCATTGCGATCGGCCATCGCCATCGTCCAGCAAGAGTCGTTCGTCTTTTCCGGAACCATCCGCGAGAACATCGCCTATGGACGTCCGGAAGCTACCGCCACCGAACTCGGCGCCGCAGCGCGCGCGGCGCACGCAGAAGAGTTCATCCTCAGGTTCAAGGACGGCTATGAAACACTACTCGGCGAACGCGGGGTCAACCTGTCGGGTGGCCAACGTCAGCGAATATCGATCGCGAGGGCGCTGCTCAAGGATCCGCGTATTCTCATCCTCGACGAGGCAACCAGTGCACTGGACGCCAGCAGCGAAAAGCTCGTTCAGAAAGCCTTGGACGAACTCATGCGTAACCGCACTTGTCTCATCATTGCCCATCGACTGAGCACAATCAGGGACGCCGATCGAATCGTCGTGCTCGAGATGGGACAGGTCGCTGAGGTTGGCAAACATGCCGAACTGCTCGCGCAAGGCGGCGCTTACGCGAAACTGGTCGCGAATCAGGCCGTGCCCTGACATAGCGCTTGAGGTGCCCGCCGAGCTCTCCCAGACGCCGAGCCCAGGCAAGTCGTGCGCGGGATTCGTCAGGGCGACAATCCCTCGGCAACGAGCGGTGATTCCTCATTTCTCATCAACCAATCGACCCATCTCGAGACCCCCTCTTCGATCGAAACCTTGGGCTCGTATCCCAAATGCGACTGCGCGAGTGAGACGTCCGCCGCGGTCCGGAAAGCTTCGCCGGGCTCGAGTTCGGCAAGAACGATCTTGGGTTCACGATGCAAAGCTCGCCCCAGGAGTTCCACTACGCGCCGAACGACGACCGGTTCGCTGCGCCCGAGATTGTATGTGCCAAATCCACGAGTGCGCAGCACCCATTCCATCGAACCGACGATTCCTTCGACGATATCTCCGACGTACGTGAAGTCTCTCTCCGTATGATCGCCATGAAGACGAATGGGCTGACCGTCGAGCAGCGCCTTGGAGAATTTATAAAAGGCCATGTCAGGACGTCCGCGCGGCCCGTACACGGTGAAAAAACGGAGGACGCACACGGGAAGACGATGAATTTCGTGAAAAGAATGGGCCATGAGTTCGCCCGAACGCTTGCTCGCTGCGTACGGCGACAGCGGCGTAGTCGCTGCATCGTCCTCCCGAAACGGGATGACCTGAGTCTTGCCGTACACGGATGACGTGGACGCGTAGACCAACGGAACGTTCCCTCGACGTTGACATTCGATGAGAACATTGAGGCCACCGATTTCATTCACCTGGGCATAAAGCCTCGGATCGCTGACGCTGGCTCGGACACCGGCGCGGGCGGCCAGATGCACCACGACGTCCGGACGGGAAGCATCGAAAACCCGCGCGAGGTCGTCCTCGTTGCGAACGTCGCCTTCGACGAATCGATAGCACCCATTGGTGCGCGCGTTCACGAGGTTCCGTCGCTTTTGCGCAACGTCGTAATAGGGATCGAAGTTGTCGAATCCAACGACTTCGTGCCCGAGCTCGAGCAAGCGATCCGAAAGATTTGAGGCGATGAAGCCGGCAGCACCAGTGACGAGCACGCGCATGATGCGGCGGATGTTAGTCCGACGCGACACCGCGGCCAGCGACAGCGGGAACCCGAGACCACGCTGTCGAGGAATTCCGCTAAAATTGTCTAGATCGGAGTCAAAGCAGGCCCTGAGACCTGGCTACGCGGTCATCAGTTCCAGATCTGAATGGGGAGTCGCCGGTTGCGCGACGCGTAAGTGCGGAGAATCCCCAGAGTTCGACCGATCCAAATCCAACGGCAATCGATCGGTTGCGCCCCCCTGCGGCAAGCTCGCCATGGTGCGGGCAACGTCGCTCAACTGATCGGTGGCAAAGGCAGGAACCTTCACGCATAGTGTGATCTCGACGTAACTGAGGGTCCACGTCTGCAGCCGACCACCATGCATACAGGAGCCGAACACTCGCTCGCGACTGGCCTTCCGTCGGAAGTGCTCGCATTCGCGTCGTTGCTCGGCGCGATCCTGCTGGGACTGGTCGTGCTCTGGTCACGCCGCAGGATTGGACATCTCCTCGCTCTTCGTGACCAGTTGCTCGAGACGCAAACAAGGCTCCAAGTTACCGAACTGATTGCACGGAACTTGGACGAGCCCGTAGCGCTGCTCGACGAACGAAACGTCATCGTCTTCGAGAATGCCGCGTTTGGACTCACATTTCCGTCGACAGGCTCGACATTGATGCTCACCGAGCGACTCGCGCTCGACGACCAGCAACTCGACGCACTCATCCGGGGTCTCGCAGAGCTTAGGTCCCGCGGTTTCGCCCAGTTGACTTGTTCACGCACTTCATCCGCGAGCGGCGAGACAGAAGACTTCGTCATTTTCGGCAAGCGGCTCGATCGTGACGATTGCCCGCCGCTCGTATTCCTTCAATTTCGAGATCGTACGGAGGAGTGGCAGCTCGCTCGATCGCTGCTTCGGGCGCGGAGATTCGAATCGGACCGGCAAGCAGGTGGGGTCGTTCGTTCATGACCTGAACAATCGTCTCTCCGTGATTCGTTCGGCGACGGAGCTCGTGTCCATCGAGCTGCCGGAGGCGCATCCGAGTCAGACGGATCTGCGAACCATTCGCGATGTTCTCGCGGAGACCACCCGTTTGGTCGGCGAGTTCGCAGCGACCGCGCGGTCTACCCCGCATGATCGTGGTCCGATCCCCTTGACGGACATCCTCAAGGGACTCGAGCCGAGCCTGCGCCGCCTCGCGGGCCGGCGGGTCGAGCTCGTCATCGATCGGTGTGCGGACCCGGTTCAGGTTGCTATGTCGACCGCGGCTTGCGAGGAAGCGATCCTTCAGTTGACAGCAAACGCCATCGAGGCTTCGCCGCCGGGTGGAAAAGTCAGGATCGGCGTTAGCAATACCTCCGAGTCTACCGTTCTATTGACGATAGAGGATCACGGACCAGGTATCGATGCGCTACTTCGGGATCACCTCTTCGAGCCGTTTCGGACCAGCAAAGAGCCTGCAATTCATCCTGGGTTGGGGCTTTCTACGGTGCGAGCACTCGTCGACCACGTGGGCGGGAGGGTTACATTCGACTCCTGCCTCGCAGGTGGCGCCATATTCCGAATCGAGATACCCAAGGCAAAGGAACAACGCATGACGGCAAGCCACCCCCCCGTTCAGACCAATGGAGCTCCCCTCAGCCTTCTTGTCCTGGACGACGAAGAGCCCGTGCGCCGTTTACTCGTGCGACTGCTCGTGCGCGAGGGTTATTCAGTGGTCGATTCCGCAACGCTCGACCAGGCCCTCGAGCGAGCAAAGGGGATGGAACGATTGGACGTTTGGGTGACGGACGCCAACGTGGACGGCAAGGACGCCACATTCTCTGTTTCGAAGGTCAGGGCACTTCACCCAACCGTCGCCGTAGTGCTCGTATCGGGACGAGAGCCCGACAACGACCGTATGGAAGAGCTCGCCGAACAGGGAGTTCGCTTCCTCCAGAAGCCATTTACCCCAGCAGAACTACGCGAAGCCATCGACACGGCGCTTCGCCATGGCTCGGCTACTTCCGCCGTCGTGCCGCTGGTTTCCGAGGGGCTGGTGCAGACCGATCGACGAGCGCCTTGATCTTGGCCGCGGCAGTAACTGCGTTGATTCGTCCGCGGTACACGTAAAGGGCACCAGGCGAGTCATCATCGAGAAGTTCTTCACTGACACGCAGTCGACTCGATGCCACGAAGAGCACCGGCGCCGCGAGACCAGATTCGACCAACTGCACGCGGCGAAAGACGGCGTCCCGACTCCAGAAGCCCATCACCTCGACGTACACGACCTCTCCACCGGGTGCGCGACAGCGAAGATCTGGCACGCAAAGCCCCACGCCAGGCAGCTCGAGCATCGTGTCCGACAGTTCTACGGACATTTCCGGTAGTGCGCGAGACAATCCATCTTTGAGCTCGGCAAGTTCGTCGCTGAGGGGCGGCGTGACGAGAGCATCGACACTGACACGCGACGAATCCGCCTTGGTGGAGCTCTCGATCCGAAAGGTCAGCTTCTCGTTGGATTTTCCCCAACGCAGAGCCGCCTCCACCGACAACTCGGATTGAACCGAAAGCGCCGGCCAACAAAGGGCGAGTTGGAGGCCGTACTTGGTGACAGCATCGAACAGGCTGTACGGGCCATCGATGTCGAGTCGGTATTTCCCATCGGCCTCGTGGGACAGCGAGAACAAGAGTCGTCGGAACTTCAATGCCGAAAAGAGCTGCCTTACCTCGTGCGTCGAGCGGACGCGAAACGTCGCTCGAACGTTGGTTGCCCGCAGCAAAATTGCGGCGATGCGACCATGATCGTATCGCTCCACGAGTTCCTCTGGAGACCAGCTCACGGTGGAGAGGACGCGCTGTGCCGAGGGTAGGTCGAGAAAGAGCTCTTCCTCCAGACCTTCCTTGGGCAAGCCGAGTTCGTCAGCCAAAGAGTCGAGAACTCGTTTTCGATCGAATACCTCGTCGTCGCCCAAGGACTTCCAAGCCACGGAAGCGCGCTCGAATACGGCCTGACGCAACTTGGCAGCGCCGAGTCCGCGCTCCTGCTCGAAGACGAATGCATCTTCGAGCAGCTTTGCGTATCCCTTTACGATCTTGGCGTCGTGAGGCGAATGAGCAACCGCCGCAATCTCCGTGAGCACCTGCTCCCGCGTCATCCCTACGGCGTCGGCTGCGACCTGCATCACTTGCTCGGCGAGTTCGAGGTGTTGTCGCTTGGTTTTGCCGGAGATGGCCGTCAGGCAAAGCTCTCCGTTCTTACGCCGCACCGGCACCAGATCTGCGGTCAGCATTCACGACTCCGATACGCGGCATGTTCGCGACGACGCTCGCTCGTCGACTGTTCCGAGGTCTGACCGGTAACGAGCTCGTAAAGAATGGCGCGTTTGCCGTCTCGCGGTCGCAAGATGCGCCCCAAACGCTGAACGTGCTCGCGGACACTGCCGGTGCCGCTCACAATCACGGCGACATTGGCGTCTGGCACGTCGACGCCTTCGTTCAATACCTTCGAAGTCACGACCGTTCCGTATTGTCCCGCGGCGAACCTCTCGAGGATCTCGCTCCGCTCCTTGACCTTCGTATGGTGGGTGATGATGGGAACGAGAAAGCGGCGACAGATTCCATACGCGGTCGCGTTGTCGAGGGTGAAGATGAGCACGCGGTCGCGGTGGTGACGATGCAGCAACTCCTCCAGCTTCTCGACCTTGGCGGAGGCGGCGACCGCGAGCATTCGTTGTTTGCGATACGCGGCGAAAGCTCGGCGCCCCTCCTGAGACCGAGAGGCGCGCATGACGAACTCGCTCCAGCCGCGGGCCCCGCCGAGCTTGATGCCCTGCTGGCGTACGAACGCAAGGTACGTTGCCCGCGCTGCATCGTATTCTGCGCGCTCTTCTTCCTTGAGCTCGACCACGATGCGCTCGGTATCGTACTCGGCCAGATACTCTCCCGCGAGCTCGGTGATCTGAAGTCGATACACCATTGGACCAACGAGTTCTTCGAGGAGAGCTTCCTGTCCGTCGGTGCGTTCGGGGGTAGCCGTCAGCCCCAATCGGTAAGGCGCGGAGACTGAGTCTCGCCGCCAACTGATAACTGGGCGACGGCAAGTGGTGCACCTCGTCGAACACGACTAGGCCAAACTTGTTACCGAAACGTTCGGCATGGAGATGCGCTGAATCGTAAGTCGTCACGGTGAGTGACCGCACGTCGTAGTCGCCGCCGCCGACCACGCCGACCTCGACCCCGAACGCTTGGCGCAAAGCGTCGTACCATTGACGAACCAAATCCAGCGTCGGCACGATGACCAGAGTGCTTCTACGTCGATCGGCGATGGCCATCAGGGCGACCTGAGTCTTACCGGAACCCGTCGGCAAGATGACGTTACCTCGCCCCTTTGCCCCGAGCCACGCGGGGAAATCGCCTCTCGCTGGTAAGGTCGGGGTTGCCGCTGTTCGATCGGCTGAAGTTCGAGCTCGCGATAATCCCTGGCTCGATCGACGAAGGCGCGTTTCGCACGAACCAAAGCGCGAACGACGTCGGAATAGCCGAACGCAGGACAGCGCAAACAAGTGGAGCGCTTGTCCCACTTGAGCTCGACGCCAACATCGAACTCGGGATGTTCCCCCAAACCACGAAGTTCGAGCGTTCCCTCGACATAGGACAGCTCGACGGGATTCGTCGCTGCAGATGCGGAAGGCGCGTTCATGGCGTCCTAGCGAGCTCCTTCACGGCGGGTGCCATGACCTGGGCTGAGCAAGAGAATCCGCGCCAACGCGGCTCGGGCATACACGTCGGTGCAACCACGTGGGTTCCCCCTAAGCTACCGGCCGCCAAAAGCAGTCCAGCGCGCGCTTCGTCGATGGTGCCGTCGCCTCGCACACCGACTCGCAATGCGCCGAGCAACACGTCGGAGACTGGCGCACTCGGGACTTCGATGGCGGAGCTCGCCACCGCATCCCGCTTGACTCTTTCTGGCGCTCGAGATTCGGCTGTTCGAGACGAGCCTGCCCGGGGCGTGCCGAGGGGAACGTGTCGTCGATCCCGTGACTCCTCGTGCCGGAACTCGACGATTGCGTCGAGTACGACGGAGACGCGGAAATGCTCGGCGGGGCTGCGTCACAGGTTCGGCCATCACGGGATACTCGCCCGTAAGTACATCGGCTTCGCACTCGGCGCGTTCGAATCTGCCGTTTTCCGAGTCGGTCGCGTTGCATGAAAACCGATGAAGAGCGGTTCCGCCGACGGCCCTGGCTCGCTCTTCGATGGCGGCAGCAAGCCACGACGGCGAACAGACCAATGCGAGCACGCGGGACGAAACGGAACCTTGCGACGAGGGACCGCCTTCGCACGCCGCGCGCGCGGTGCCAAGGACGTGAGCACGAGGCGGTAACGCGTCGAAACGCGGAAGCGTTCGTTCGTCACTGGTCGGAGTGGCGGAGCGTCCGCCGGTGTAGACCACGACGTCACTTCCCGCCGACGCGCAACCCAGACTTGCGAGCAGGAGTACACCGATCGAAAGCCAGCAAGCACGGCTGGAAATAACGGCAGTCGGGCCGCTGTTCGATCGGGCGCGGCTACTGCGACGGCGAGCGTCGCCTGGGCTCGTGCATCGGAGTGCTCTCGATGAGGTCAAGGGAAGGACAGGATTATGTCTCCGCCTCCTCTGCGCAAGCAGTGCCTCGCCTGAGACCGCCGAATGCCCTCAGGCCCCCAGAAGCAAGCGGCGAAGCTCCTTCGCTCCGCCTGCCGAATGCCCTCAGTCTCCCCGCTTTCGCTGCACACTTGGCGTCAATTTGGTGGGCGACTGCGCGCCGCGATGAATCACCCCGCGGCCGAACCGCGCCTCGATGGCATCGAGAGCCGCGCCGACTCGGGGATCGTCGCGACGCGGCGTAAACAGCGCCAATTGGCCCTGACCCGCCGAACGGAGGCTGGAAACGGAGACACCGACGAGTCGCACCGGCGTCGTGAGTGCAAGGTCGTCCCAGAGGCGCACGGCAGTATCTCGGATCCGCGCTCCGTCCGCGGTGTGATCGACTAGGGTGCGAGCGCGAGTGACGAGTGGGTATTCGGGAGCGTCCTCGGTCCGATTGGTTCGATCGGGGCGCCTGCGCGTTGCTCGGCCGAGTCGCACCTTCAGAGTGACGGTCTTACCCTCCATGCGATCTCGGCGAAGTCTCCTGGCCACCGCCTCGGCATGCGCCGTGAGAACCTCGGCAATCGTCTCGCGCTCGAGAAGATCGCGCTCGAAGGTGCACTCCTCGCCATATGACTTCGGATCGCGTTCGGACTCGACGGGACGGGTATCGATGCCACGGGCGAGAAGCCGGATTTCCTCACTGCGGCGACCGAAAATGGGACGGAGTACTTCGATTGGACAGCGCGCGAGCTCGCCGACGCGGTGTAACCCTGCGTCCTCGAGTTGTCGCGCCGCCACCGGACCAACGCTCCATAACTTACGAACGGGCAAGGGCGCCAACAATGCCCCCTCGCTGCCAGGCTCCACGACCTTGAGGCCGTCGGGTTTACCGAGGGTGCACGCGATCTTCGCCACGAGCTTGCTCTGTGCGATTCCGATCGAAACGACCAGCCCCGCCACCTCGTGGACTCGTCGTTTGATTCGCCTCCCCATGCTGATTGGCTCACCGAAAAGTCTCACGCTATGGGTGATGTCGAGAAAGGCCTCGTCCAGTGCGATCGGCTCGATTTCTGGAGTAATCTCCAGAAACACTTCGTGGATTTGCGCACTCACCGCAGCGTATCGTTCCATGTCCGGAGCGATGAACACCCCCTGCGGACAAAGCTGTCGCGCCCGAAAGATCGGCATCGCAGAATGCACGCCGAACTTTCGAGCTTCGTACGACGCGGCGGACACGACCCCGCGATCGGACATTCCGCCCACGATGACGGGCTTGCCGCGCAACTCTGGCCGATCGCGGATCTCCACGGAAGCGAAGAACGCATCCATGTCGGCGTGGAGGATCCAGCGGGAAGCGGCCATGACCCTGCACTATGTCACTCGCGACTATCGAAGACACTCTCGTCGGTGGGATTGACCTTCGGACCCTGCGCCGTCCCCGGTGGATTTCTCGGGACCTCGCCAGAAGGTGCAGCCGTTGCGGCTTGCTCGCGGGATGAGTTGGTACTCGCCGAGGATTCCTCCTTGGCGAGCGGAGCGTCGGGCTGCCCCTGGGTCGAATTACGGGGAAGCGGGCGAACTGCCGATGGCGGAGCGACGACGCCAGGCCGACGCCGAAAGATGACCCGAGTGGTTCCGCGACACGAGACCGTCACCTTCGCGGAGTCGCTCAGATAGGTGGTCGGCTTTTCGCCGACGCCGATCTGCAGAACCTTGTCGCCACACGTGGTCGCAATCTTCGAGTTGACTGGACCTATCGCGATGTTCTCGGAGAAGATGAATGCGGGCTCGGGAAAACGCACAATCAAGTATCCATAGCGATCCGCAAGCAGTCTCCCCTTCCCCGATTGCGGTTCGTCGACGGGCGGATAACCTGGAAGGTCACCGCCGGGATCTTCCACGACCACGGAACCCGCGGGAAACAGTGGATCGCCATTTCCCGTGCTGCTCGCTGCCGAGTCGACCATCGCCGCGTCTCCAGCAACTGTCGCCGAGGCCCCCGGTTCCGTGGGAGACGCGACCTTGGCTTGTCCTGTCCCGATCGCACCGCGGCTATCACCGTCGCCTGGAACCACGCTCGCAGACGAAATTGGCCGATTCATCGCATGGCTGCGAGAACGCGAGCGAAGGGCCAAACCGGCGCCAGTGGCACCCAACACGAGCACGACGGCCAAAGCGAAGAGACTCGCCTTTCCACTGCCAAGCTTGCGTGGAGGTTGTTCCGACGCATGCGTCGCTGCGACGTCGGCGGACAGCCTTGGATGATAGGGCGCCGTCGCCTTCACATCGCTGGGCTCCGCTACGGGCAGTGCCGTTGCGAATTGTCCCTCCGAGCCGTCCAGGGCGCGCCCGCTGTGGATCGGGATTCTTGCCTGCCGAGTCCGGCAACACGAGGGGATTGCCCTTGACGGCGGTCACAGCAGTGGGCCAATCATCGGGAGGCGCCAAAAGTGCATCATCACCGTCGAGGGACTGCAACGGATTTCCGCTGCACGTCAGTGCGCTCTGAACTCGCAGGCTCCTCAGCGTCCAGGAGCAAGCCGTCCGTCGCAGTCTCGACGGTGCGCTCCGGTTGTCGGTCGGATTGCGGCTCTTCTGGCTTGCTCGTCGCGGTGACGGCCAGATGCGCTCCGGCGGGGCCCGTCGCGGTGACGGCCAGATGCGCTCCGGCGGGGCTCGTCGCGGTGACGGCCAGATGCGCTCCGGCGGGGCTCGTCGCGTCTTCACCCCGAGCAGGCGCCGGAACGGGCATGCCGACGGGTCGTGGCGGGAGTGGAGCCGGGCGAGGAAGCTTGGGTGCGGCGTTCTCCACGCCCAGACCGCCGACGATCCCCTTGGTCGGAGGGCGTGCGTCCAGTGCCGTCGAGGACGTCTTGGTTTGAACGACATTGCCCTCCTCACCGTCCTTCGTGGCTCGCCCCGCGGCGGTCATCGCACCGGAGAGTGTGGGCCTTGGGGCGTCGGATTTGGGCGATTCGGTCCGATGCATCGGTTGAGTGGACGCGGGTGGCCTCGACGAGAGGTTCGACGAGACCGGTGCCGCGGCAGGCAGAGGCGACGAAACTCTTCTTGCCAGCGCTGTCCAGTACTTCCATGGCGCGATCGAGCAAGGTACGCGCGTTGCCGAGGTAGTCGACGAACTCGACACCGAACCCGAAGGGCGTACTCGGACGCGGTCCGTCGGTTTCGCCAGCGTACCGCCACGTGACTTTGCCCTCGATGCGCAGACGCGTCTTGTCGTGCGGCACGCGCCACTCGATCCACACGCGCTCGGCGCCAAGGGGGGCGTGCGTTCGCAGGAACATGCCCCGCGTGCTCACGTTGTAACAGACGCCAATGTCGTCGTCGTCCCCACCGGCTGCGCGGAATAATACGGAAGAGCCCACCAGACGGCGTGGCTCCGCGCGTCGCTCCGCACCGGTGGCTCGCACGACCTCGTTGGCTCGGTAGAGAACGTGCCACGGACTGCTGGTGATCCCGAGCGTCACCGCGCGTGGCTGGTCGACAAGGGCTTGCTGGAGCGGCTCCAATTCACGACGGGCCGCCAAGATGACCCATCCAGTTCGGCTTCGACTGCCTCGCGATTGTGCAACGAGCGAAGGAACCTCGCCGAGCGACGCGTTCGCAACGACGACCGACGGCTCCGAGCTTCGAAGCGCGGTCTCGAGCGACTTGCGCTCGGAAACTGCCTTCACCTCGAACCCCGCGAGAGCGAACGCGCGAGACAACGTGGTGACCCAGAGAGGGATCGGAATCGGCCAAGATCGCTCTGCGGCCGAGCACCGACTTGGGTTGCTCCCGAGAGGCGGCCTTGAGGCGTTCGAGCAGCGACGCTCCGGCGTCTTGATCGACGATGTCGTCGCCGCCCCAGCCGAAATATTGCTCGATCCAGAGCTCGTCGGGAGCACTGACGAGCGCCAGGATCGGCACGGTGCAGAGTTGCGACTTGCTCCGAACCTTCGCGATGATCTTGTCGAGTCGGGTCAGTTGCCCGTCGAGCAGGAGACAGCCCGGATCGCCCGTGTCGAGCCATTCCAGGGCAGCCGCGGGCTCCTCGAGATGAACCAACGAGAAGTGTGCGGCAGCCGCCATTCCCGTCAGGCTGCGCTTTCGTTCCGGTCGGAGCTTGCCGACCACGAGTAACGACCTTTGGGCGTTCATGGTGCGCCTCGATGTTTGCGCTCCTCGAAGAGCGCGCCGCCAGCAACGAACTTCAAGGGTAAGACTCCAGCTTTGCCCACGCGGTTCTTCTTGACGACGAAATCCACCGTATGGGCGCCCAAGGCCTTGTCACGCGGAGTGTCCGCGTCGGCGGGGCGCGTCGTCGAGACCAACTCCGCCGAAATCGTCGCGGCCCCAGAGAGCCAGGTCTCGTGCTCGCGCGAAGCCGTAGCCACGACGGCACAACCCCCTTCTGCCAGTTGACGAAGCTCGTAACCCAATTCTGTCATGCGGTTCTCGAAGCAAGCATTGACGAGACTGGCCCGAGTCGCGTCCCCGCCCGCCGAAGCCGAGAATGCCTCGGCACCGTCGATGACGAGCACGACCCGCTCGTGGCGCCCCCAGAGCGTCGTGGTCGCCGCGGCAATCTCGAGAACGCTCTCGAACGGACGAGCACGATAGAAATGAAAGAGCTGACCGACCTTGCGCACCGCGACGTTGACCGACGTTCCAACGGCTCCGCGCGTGAAGTCGTCCGCCCAGGCGTCACCAGACCAGATCTCACCGTAGGGCGTCTGCGACTCTGGGTATTCGCGGTAGAGGGCTCGCGCTGCGAGCCTCGAGACGAGCTCGGACTCGTCGAGCGTCGCGCTGACGAACACGACTGCCGCCCGCGAACGCGCGGCCATGTATGCCAAAAGCAAGGCAAAGGCGGTCTTTCCAACCCCAGCTGCCCCCGTGAGGAGCAGCAGACTCCCGCTGCGCAGCCCCCCGAGGGTCCAGCGGTCCAAGGTGGGAAATCCCGTTGATGTGGCCGGTGTGAGTGCACCAAGACGGTTCGTGACGTCGACCTGTATACTGGACAGGGAGACGGGGACCCTCGGTGCACGCAGCTTGTCGGAGCTTTGTGGCACCGGCGCAGAATATCAGTGTCGCGCCTCTCCGAGAACCCACGGTTTCGACGATTCGCGAACGATGGGGTCGATGACACACCTGGACACACACGAGCGGCTCTTGCCGAGTGAGCGAGACAAATCGCCACGCGGCGGGCTCAACCATCTCGAGGGGGCAAGCAGAGTGCAGCCGCATAGGTGCGCCGTTGCCGACTGCACGGCTCCACGTCCGAGGTTGCGCCGTCCCCAACGGCACTGTCGACAGACGCACCCATCGGGATGACGACCGCTGTGCCGTCGCGATACGCACCCGTCGCGAGACGGGCTTCGTGCTCCGAACGACCGCAGCGCAGCCGGAGGGCGGAGCGAACCGCACCGTTCGTTGCCCCGAAAACACCAAAGGCCACCGAGTTGGTGGCCCTTGTCGTTACCGAGCTGGTGCGAAGAAGAGGACTTGAACCTCCACGGGAGTAACCCCACTAGAACCTGAATCTAGCGCGTCTGCCAGTTCCGCCATCTTCGCGAGCGGGAGGCGCCGTGTTTAGCTCCCCCAGCAGATGCAGGCAAGGGGATTCTGTTCCCTCACCCATCCCTCAGGGGGCGCCCCTGGGCGTCGGTCACCTTTCCGGTCAGCATCATGATCCCGTCGATGAGCGGCCAAATAGCGCCGACACCGCAGGTTAGCCAAGAGGCGGCAATCTGGCCTATCGCCATGCCGGTGTGGCCCGTGTAGAACCGTCCAGCACCGAAGGTGCCAAAGAAGATTTGCAGAAGCCCAGCGACCATCTTCTGCTTGTCGGAGAACGGCAAGCCACTTACCGGGTCAATCCCGTACGGTGCGTCGGGGCTTGCGCCGGCAATCGGGTAGCCACCGGGGGGGAGCTCCGAAATCCAGGGGGCGGAGCGCCGTACCCCCCAGGAGGCTGATAGCCCCCTGGCGGATAGCCCGGAGGCGCGTAGCCCCCTGGTGCTCCTGGTCCAGGATTGCCAGGTCCACCCATTCCGGGCGGCATGCCCCCCGGAGGCTGTCCGTATGGCGATTGAGCGTAGGGTTGTTGTGGGCCCGGAACGTAGCCGGGGGTGCCCCGGTGGCACCCCATATTGGCCTTGCGGTGCGCCATAGGGCTGCGCGGGCTGCTGAGGATTGCCGTAGGGTTGCTGCGCTTGCGGCGCGGGAGCGGCACCGTAGCCTGGCGGATTACCGCCGGGATAATTGCCGCCGGGAGGAAAGCCACCTGGATTGCCTGGACCCTGGGGAGGAGCGCCACCTGTCATAGAAACCACAAGCTATCTGAAGTCGATTCCGAGTTCTAGACGATCCGTGAAGCCATGGGTTTGCCCATATGGGCACTCTCGGGCGCGTCGTCGGGATCGCAGCGATCACGACCGATTGCTTCCGCTTCCCTCAGATCCGAATTTTTGCCGGTCCTGTGCGACAACGGCGTCATGCGATTCCAACCTACACGCTCTTTATACTTCGAGCCCGCGGCACGAATGCGCCGTGCGCGCAACGCGAACATCCAAGTGCCGATCGCCAGCGCGAGCGCGCTGCATCAATCAGATCGAGGCAACGGCAACGGCAACGGCAACGGCAACGGCAACAGCAACGGCAACGGCAACGGCAACGGCAACGGCAACGGCAACGGCAACAGCAACGGCAACGGCAACAGCAACGGCGCATGGCCCGAAATGCGCGACCACGTTCGTCGTTGGCACCGTGCAACGTACGACAGGAGACCGACGCGCATCTTCACTTTGGCTCGCACTCCAACGTGAGGCATTCCAGCCATGAGGTCCCGCGAGCCCTTCGCTCTCGGACTTGGATGCCCAACGGGCTGCGCACGATGTCGCGGAAACCAATCTCGAAGACGCTGATTGCGTTTTTTCTGCCCGCCAAATATCGACGGATGGAAGCGGCTCGGGACTTCGTACCGAGGTAACCGAATCCCGAGCGCATCTTTCCTTTCGCGGTAACCCAGTACCGGTATTCACTTCCGGGCGAAAGTTCCCCCGTAACTATCCCACCGCAACGCCGTCAGAGCCTTGACGAGCAGACAAAATCGTATGATTTGCCACCAAAATATAACCGCAAACACCGCAATAATTCAATTTCGAAACACGCTCTAGGTTCACAATTTCAGCGGAATAGAAGCTGAGAAATGCGAGACATGGCGCCCCTCTTGCCGAACAAAGATGCGGATGATAGGCGATTCATCAAATGGCTTTTTCCACAATTGGTCATACCCTTCGAAGTGCAAGTCTTCCGGCCTGTGCGGCGTTGATTTTGGCGGCCTGCAGCGGCGACGGTGACAGCACGGAGACGGGAACCCCTGGAAGCGTTGGCGGTAGCATTTCCGGTTTTGGTGGTGGGGTGATTGGCAACGGTGGAAACGTTGGCAATGTCGGTGTCGGCGGCGCAAAGATTGTCCAAACCACGGGGAACGGGACTGCGAAGGGTGGAGCGACTGCCGTCGGGTCTGGTGGAGCGAACGCCTCCCTGGGCGGCGTCAATGCCGGCACCAATACGAGCAAGGGCGGCACTTCCTCGAGTGGCACGGCGACGTCGTCACTCGGAGGCTCGACCGGCACCAATACGTCGAACAACAACGGGACTTGTACCAACGACAGCCAATGCAAGGACGGCTATTGCAACAACGGAACGTGCGCGTGCTGGGACACCAATCGCAAGGTTTGCGGCGGCGTCTGCACGGATGTGAAATACAACAACAACGCCTGCGGTGACTGCAACTCCCCCTGCCGTCTTCGGCACCGCGATGCAATGCCGGGGCTTGCGTGTGCGACAGTCCTCCCTGCGGCGCGACTGGCGCAGGCGGCGCGACTGGCGCAGGCGGAACTACCGCAAAGGGCGGGAACTACCGCAAAAGGCGGAACGACTGGCGCAGGCGGAACGACGGCAAAAGGCGGCACAACAGCCGCAGGCGGGACGACCGCGAAGGGCGGAACGACAGGCTCAGGCTCGGGCCCGAGTGTGCCACCGATTACCAATGGACAACCGGCGAAGGTGACGCGCTATTGGGACTGCGCCAAGCCCTCCTGTGGTTGGGCGGAAAACGCATCAAAGGCCGGCAAGAGCCCAACACAGAGCTGCGCAAAGGACGGCACGACACCTGTCGCCGCGTCTGCAGCAAGTGGGTACAATGGTGGAACGGCGTACCAATGTTACTGGGGGGTGCCTTGGTCGGTGAGCAACACGCTCTCTATGGTACGTTAGGTGCTGTTCGGATTCTATCGTGTTTCCCTATTAACCTTAGCAATACGAATCTGAACGAAGTAAATACATAACAGCA
>JASGIX010000045.1:0-77703 GCA_049840955.1 Polyangiaceae bacterium | reverse complement strand
AAGGTTAATAGGGAAACACGATAGAATCCGAACAGCACCTGCATTTGCCGAGCTGTCGAAGGAAAGCTGGAATGGCGGCCCCCTTCGCAAGGTCGGAGCCTGGATCTTTCGCGACTGGCGTTTCGTGCAGCGGTATTATCGAACAGCGTTCAGACAGATCCTTGAGAAAAACGCGTGAGTCAAGCGCTGACGTCAGCGGCGATGAAGCGGCGAAGCTGATCTCATGCGTGCGCCGCCGAACTCACGCATGCACCTGTCAAGCGCTTCGCCCTACAGGTTATGCGTAAGCCGATCGGCGATACAGGCTGCCCACTTGGCAAGCCGTCCCTGCAATTGGAGTGTCGAACCATCACCCGCCGGCGGTTCACACTAAGTGAGCATAAAGGAGATGGCATTCAGCGCGAACGAGGAACGGAGAACGGGGAGCACGGAGCCTTCAACCGAAGCCGGCGCGTGGTGCGCGATGGCACTCGCCGATCCTACGAACACCTGGTTACCGGAAGATGCCGTCCCTGAGGTCTCCTTTCTTCCGTTGTCGCACGCCGTAGCGCCGAGTGTGATCGCGAGCACCAGACTGCACTGTCGGGCTTTGCGATGAAGGAGAGCCTTTGTCTTCATGGTTTTGACGAACGAGTCGCCGTTCAACTGCCGCTGAAACCACAAACCGAAGCCGTCAGAGAGGGACGCCCGAACGGGATACGCCTCTGCCGCAGCCGGCATGCCACCAAGGAAGCACGCCCCTCAGAATGCCAGATGAGCGAAGGGAGTACAATCGAGGCGAGCGTTAGCGAGCCACGACCGAAGCGATGGCGACAACGCTCCCGCAAGTAAGGCCATCCGTAGCAGGCGTGATTGGCCAGCAACGGTACACGGTTTCGCAATTTCCGAGGGATTCTGGACCTGGCTTGCTAGCCAGCAGCGCTTCGCGTATAGTCACTTTTATAGTCATGCCGACCAGTGTTCATCTCCCCCAAGAACTACTTCGCGCCGTTGACCGCAAGGCGAAGGCTCTGCGGATAAGCCGGAATCAATTTGTCGTTCGAGCGCTTCAGCGGGAGGTTGAAAGCTCAGAGTGGTCGGCGGGTTTCTTCGAGTCGCTAACCGCAGATGCGGAAGTTGGCAAAGCAGTGGATGAGATGGCGACTGCAATTCGCAAAGGTCGAAGGTCCAAGCCGGCGAGGCGATTTTGGAAATACGTTCTCGATACCAACGCGGTGTCGGCTGCGATGAAGGGCGAGCCAAGCGTGATGGCACGCATGCAGGCGGCCGGGAAGAAGAATCTCTGCGTTCCTGAACCTGTGTACGCTGAGATTGCGTACGGAATTGAACGTCTGCCGAAGTCCAAGAAGAAGGCTGCGCTCGAGGCGCGCTACAAGCTCATTTTCGATGAACTTGGGAGTATCCCGTGGACTCACTCGGTTACAGAGCGTTATGGAACCATCAAGGCGCAGCTGGAGCACAAGGGGAAGCGTATCGAAGATTTCGACGCTGCGATTGCAGCTCACGCGCTCGCCATGGGTGCCGTTCTAGTGACCGCCAATCTGGACCACATGACACGCGTTCCCGGTCTTGTTGTTGAAGACTGGCTTGTCTCGCGCGACTGAGAGAAAGCGCGCTGACCCTTCAGGCTCGGGTTGACGCGCATGCGAGGAAGTATCTGGCCAACGATCTAGCGTTTTTGCGCTGACATGGCGAGCGCGAGTCTGCGAGCGGCGACTGGAATGCCTAGGTTCTGATGAAGCTTGCGAATCATTGCAAGTGTCAGTGCACGTTTACGGGTAAGCACTTCCGAAACGCGAGCGCGTGAACCAAAGGCCATTAACCGTGGCGTGACCACGACGAGCCAACGAAAAAAGCGTCCATTCGCGCCTCGAAGACGCGACGCGCGCGGCCCTCACGAAGGCACGACCGCGAACGCACCGGGCAATCCCAGCGCCGAAGCCTCGGCAAGCGCCACGCCGAACGCAATTGCCTGCGGAAAGGCGCGATGCAAACTCGATTCTGAATACTGCTGCGTCACCGAGCGACCCTACTGTGTCCCGCGAAAACGGGCAGAAGAGATCCCACCCTTCTGCGCGCCGAAACCCGAAGATGCCGCGACGGGTTCTGGTTTCCTCGTCGCGTGTGACGAACCGAGCGACTGCCCCTCGGGTAAGCGGTGTTGTCTCGACGTTCGCGCGGAGGGAGACAGTGAGTGGCGCGCAGGGCACTGCGCAACGACGTGCACGACGAGCGTCCTCTGCCAGAGAGATGGTCAGTGCGGCGCGGCCTACGTTTGCGATCGCACGAAAGGGTACGGCGCATGCGCCGTCGCGAGACCCGGCGTCGCGGATTGCCAGGGGCAGCGTTGTTCCGGTGCGACGCCCGTCTGCTGCATGAACTCCGAGACGGGACGGGCCAGCTGCACCACAGAACAGCAGTGTCCCATCGCGTTGGCCATGAACGATCCCCTCAAGCCCTTCGTGTGCCGAACCCAGGCAGACTGCGGCTCGGGACTCCTCGAGTGCTGCATCTACCCCGGCACTTATGGCCTATGTGAACCGAGTTGCCCGTACAACCTCGGCATCAACGGCGGTTTCGAGGCCTGCGCTTCCGACGAAGACTGCGCGATCCGAAAACGCCCCCCGGAAGGCTTCGAGTTCACGGGATGTCGATCCGATGCGCAGGGTCAAGATCCGAAGCTTGCGATCTGTACGTTGAATGCCAAGCAGTGACGTCGAACAACCACGCGTGGCTCACCGATGTGCCCCCTTCACGCGAACGACGAGGCGCTTGCGCCAATAGACGTACTCGCGAATGATCAACAAAAACCCAGTCCCGAGGTAGAAGCAGAGGAAAAGCCATACCACTCTCGGCACCGATCCGTCTGAGGGAGTCGTCGCGGCTACGTAGTTGGGTCGAGTTAGCGCAAAGGAGAGCGCGAGTTCCCCGAAACACCATCCTTCCGACGCGAAGTAACCGAGAAGCCCAGGAATGAGCAATCCGAATGGGGTTGGCCAAGATGCGGCAAAGACCTCTTGGCTCAGGGCTGACGCGTGATCGTACCGCCCGTTGGCCCTCGCAGCGCCAATTCCGAATACAGACGCGACAGAGCCAATGTCGAAGAGCACGAGCCCGGAATCCACGTCCGCCACCGCCTGCGCTCCCTTCGGCACCTCTCGGAACCCCTTGATGAACCCATCCACCCAGTAGTCATCGACGTACGACTTGTACCAATGCGCCGCGACCTTTGGATTGAGTTCTCCCGCGAAACTCAGAATGCCAGAGTTCCCACTGCCCCGCGGCCCTTGTCGGATCTGTGCCGTTCGCGAATCGACACTGAATGCGGGCAAGCCGTTCCCGTCGCGCAACCGACCATCGAGCACCGTCATCAACCCCGCCGTCAGCTCATTGCAACACGTATCACCGAGCGCCCGCCGCGCAGCCACGACGGCCCACAAGACGTCGGTCGGATAACATTCGTCAGGGTAGTCATCTGCCAAATGGTAGGGAGCCGCGAGAAGCTCTCGAGAGAGCGATTGGGCCTGCGCTTCTTGCCACGCATGATGCCGACGGTCGCCAGTCGCCCGCTCGAAGCTGGATAGCCCCATGACCACCAGCATTCGATAGAAGACGTTCTCCCGCTCGAGGTACGTGGCGCCCCAACGCTTTCGAACCCACGTGGCCGTCGCAGGATGAACCACGACTTCGGCGGCTCGCGAAAGGGACGCACGCATTTCGTCGTCGACGGTGAGTTTGCCTTCTCGGACCAATTGCTCAGCCGTCGTCAGGAAGAATATCGTGCCAAACAGGGGCCATTCCGTCGCGGCTACGTCGCCCTGAGCTACCGTCTCCAAGCGACGAGAGGCCAAAGCCCCGTTCGCCCATTCGAGATACCTCCGCGACAATGCGCGAAATTGCTCCGGCAAGTCACTCGGCTGCCCCGTTGCGCGAACCCCAGGATCCCGCAGCATGCGAATAGTCGCAAAGCCGGGATAGAGAAGGAAACAGCAAGCCACCATAATGGTCAGCGCCGATCCCACCGCGGCGATGACCGTACGAATCCTAACGCGCATTCCTATCTCTCGACTCGGTTCCGGCATGGCCCGTCGCGTACGCACGACCCATGCCAGCAGCGAATTGGCTCCATCGGCGGCTCTTTCGCGCTCCAGCGACATTCTGTCTCAGGAAGGTGGGCGCTCAGCGTCGAACTGTCAACGAAAAGTGCCCGCCTCGTGAACCGTGACGTAGCCCTCCTTCTCGCCTACACGCCGCGGGCCTCAATGCGCCTCGACGAAACTGGCGCGCACTTCATCGCTAGGTTGCCCGGTGTCTCTGCCGAACGACGCGACGATGTCCGGCGACTTGGGAGTCGATCCGAACTTCGACGTCACGCTCGAGAGCGAATGCGCCGGGACTTCCGACTTGGCTATCGAGGAGAACGAGCGGCTCGATCCCTCGGCTCCCTCGAAAAAACGTGACCAGCTGTTCATAGCCCGCAACGACCGTCGAAAGATGTGCGGAGAGACGGGCCGTCGCGATCCCCCAGAAATACTTCCCGTCCAGAGCCGTTGGCTCGATGAGATCGACGATCGTCTTGAGTGCTCCTGCGTACGTCGATTTGTATACGGGTGATGCGACAACGAGCAGCTCTGCGCCCTTGACCTTTTCGAGGAATGCCTTTGGGGTTGGTCTGTCGAATCGACCTTTCAAAAGATCGGTTGGCTCGAAGTCGTCGACGCTCACCTCTTCGATTCGGAAACCACTCCGCTCGAGGCGCTCCCGCACCCGACGCAACACCCACGTGGATCGCGAATCCGTAGATGGACTTCCCGCGACGAGCAGCGCCGAAAATGATCTCTTGGACATGATATACCTCCTAGAATGATGCAAACAGCAAGGCGTTGAGGCTCCGATTGTACGGTTCGTGTTCCCCACCGATCGATCGCAGCCAATGAACGTATTCGAGCCCCAACGAGAGAGAGTCGTTCAGGTGAAATCCGAGCGCAGGTACGTGCATCCACTCCCGAACGCCCGTCCCGCCATACCAAGCTGCACTGAAATTATAGCGCGCAGTGAAGCGCCAAAGGGCGTACTGGGCGCCCGCCAAGACGTAGTCCACGTCCTTCGAGGCCCGCCCCGGGATCTCTGGACTGCCATCTTCGGAAGGAATGCCTGGTACGGGGTAGTCCGTCACGGATTGTCCGTCCTGATGCAATATCTCCCCCCAAACACCGAGTTTCTCATATTCGAGCTCGACATCGGCGCCGTAACGCCAAACGCCGCGATCGGCGAGTGCGATCCCAGGAACGTCCGCTCTAAAGCGCTGCCCAGAGAGCCCGAGCCGTAGTTGGCCTTTTTCGCCGAACTTCAGTGTGGGATCGACGCGCAATACAATCTGATTGCGCCGCCGCGAGTTAGGAATGGACACGATATCGCGACCGGGAAGAGAGACGTTCGTCCGACCGTCGACAAGGAAGAACTGTGCAGCATAACCAAGGGTAAAGTTCTTCCGCAACTTGAAAGAGCCCTCCAATGAGGCGCCGTAGTCAGGGGCCAATTTGAGGCCGTCGTAAACCTGTACGTTGCCCCAAAATGATCCATCCCAGAACAGGCCAAACTTCGAATAGACCTTCCCCAACTTCAAAGCATGCGCCCCATACGTGTAAGAAGCGTACCCTTCCTCGACCCATGCCGTTCCGTCGTAGAACGGCCGCAACTTCGAATCACGCACGCGTGTTTCGAGATGTAGTGCCAAGCCGTCCCTAAAGTCGACATCGGCATTGAGGCGCAAGTGATAGAACTGGAGATCATTCTTTCTCCAGCCATGTGTGGGCTGATAATACCAGAGGATCCCGCCACCACCAATCTTCACCTGTGGCGTCTTGGGGTGCTCGGGCAGCGCACGCAGATCCGGGTTCGCCTCTTGCTGCGCGAATCCGACGCTAGACCACGCAACCATCCACATCGTCGCAAGCAATCCAATCCCACGATGAATTGAAGACACTCGACCTCCACGACTTTAAAGCCATTCTCAATCGCCGTGACGCTCATCGATGCTCTACGAAGCAGGTCACGACGTCCTTGCCCGTGCGTTACTCGCGCAGGCACGAACACCTCTCGATTACATCGATGTGAGAGAACTACGACTCGCTCGACTCCCCTTGCGAACAACCGTGCGAGTCGCTCTCACGCCGCGTGACGACGGCGTTCCCGTTCTCTCACGAAAGCCGAACCACTTCCCAAGTAGAGCGACTGAATGTCGTCGCGGGCACGCAGCTCTTTCGCGGCACCATGCACGGTCACAGCGCCGTTTTCGAGCACGTAGCCAACATCTGCGTATTGTAGCGCCACCCGAGCATTCTGTTCGGCAATCAGGAAGCTTACGCCACTCTCCCGGTTCAGGCGGCGCAAATCGACGGAAGATCTCCTCCACGACCTTCGGCGCAAGGCCCATCGAAGGTTCATCGAGCAGGATGAGCCGCGGTCGTATCATCAACGCTCGCCCGATGGCAATCATCTGCTGCTCCCCGCCGGAACAGAGCCCCGCCGGACGTCGACGTTTCTCCTTCAAGGTTGGGAAATAACTCGTAGATGTTGGCGAGCTCACGCCGCCATTCGACGGAGGAGAATAGACGGCTCAGTGTTCCTGACAAGAGGTTCTCTTCGACGCTCAACTGACCGAAACAATGCCGTCCCTCGAGTACCTGGACGAGCCCTCGACGAACGAGCCATCGAGAGGTTTTCCCGATGACGGATCGACCGTCGTATTCGATCGCACCGCGGGACACCTCGCCACGTTCCGAGCCGAGCAAGCCGGAGATCGCCTTCAGCGTCGTCGATTTGCCCGCGCCGTTGCTCCCGAGCAACGCAACGATACTGCCCTTCCCCACGACGAGAGAGACGTTCTTGACACCGAGCACGGCACCCCCGTACAGGACTTCGACGCCATTCACGGTCAATAGCGAATTGGCTTCGGACATCGTGGTTCAACCCTTCTCCGCCTTCGACTCTGCCGAGCAATGTCGGATCTGAACGTGTTTTTCGGCGGCGTATTTGAGCGCAGATGCCTCGATGATCGGCCGCAGGAGCTCCCTATCGGCGGAGACCCAATCGGAGATCAACTTCCACTTCTGCCCGTCCCACTGTTGGAAGCGCACCCGGCCGCCCCCTTCGTGGTCGGCGCAACTCAACTTGATACGCTGCAGGAGCCCGAGTGCACCGAGTTGCGCAAGGCGTGCGTCATCGATATTCAGGTTTTCGAATCCGAACCGCACTTCCTCTCCCGTCAACGGTCGTTTGCCGTACTTCTCCTGGGCGATCCGAAGGGCTTCGACGTTCAAGATCCCATTGATGACACCTAGATTGTAGTAAACGCTGCCAAAGCGCTTCGGATCTTCGAGGTTCCCTTTGCCAGCGTCGACCACGTGTTTCCTGATGGCCTGAATGACGGGGAAGTCCGTGCCGGAGGGGTGAGTGGTAATGGAAACGTAACCGGTACCGACGCTCCCCGCAGGGCGAACGTCTTCCTCCGAATTGCTCCAAATGTTTCCAATCAGGCGCTCGACGGGGAATCCCACCTTGGCAGCCGATTTGATCGCGACGGGGTTCATGACGCCCCACCCGCGCAAGATGACCCACCCCGGCTGCCAACGCTTGATCTCGAGCCATTGCGCTTGCTGCTCGTTCCCCGGGTGCGGCACCTCGATGTGTTTGATCTCGAATGCGTACTTCTTCGCCAGAAGATCGAGCACCGGTTGCGTCTCCTTTCCGTAAGGTGACCCGTGATAAAGCGTCACGATCCGCTTTCCAGCCAGCTTGTCGACTCCACCCTCTCGCTCCGCGATGTAGTTGATGATCGCGGACACTTCGCTATAGGGGTTCAGCTGTAGAGGAAAAACGTAAGGGAAGACGCGCCCATCCGTCGAGTCCGTGCGACCGTGATTGATCGTGATGAGGGGGATCTTGTCCGTCGTCGAGCGTTCGAGGGTTGCATAGGCAATCCCGACACTGAGGGGGTTCGTCGCGGCCGCGGGCGCGCCATCCAAACCTTTCTTCAGGCGCTCGTAACATTCCACGCCGCGTTCTACGACGTACTCGGTTTCACACTCAGACCACGTGAGCCGTACGCCGTTCACCCCGCCGTCTCTCAGGTTGATGAGCCGCAAATAGTCGATGAATCCACCGAAGAACCCCGTGCCTCCTGCCGCATACGGACCTACGCGATAGCTCTGTAGAGGGGAAATACTGCGCTTTACTACTGCGTTCTCCCGCGCGAAGCGCCTGGTTAGCGGATGAAGCGGCTGCGCCCGCTCGATTCTCGTCGGGTTTGGAGTGACATGCCCAAAGAAGCAGTAAACCCGCAGTTCCGAACGCAAACCCAATCTGTTCTAGACCCAATTTCACGATGACCTCCAACTCACGGCCTGCCATTACTGACGAACGGATTCCTTGCGCTGTCGCAAGTCGGCGATGCGCGTTCGCAACCGCCTCAAGAGTCGCGAGAGCCCTTCGGGCTCTTTCACGAGGAACAAGATGATGAGACTGCCAAATAGGATCTTCTGCACGTTCTCCAGGTGTCCCGGCTCGATCCACCCCGCAAAGTAGCGACTCGCGACGTGACTGAGCAGGATCGGGACCAATGTTATGAACGCCGCTCCCAGGAAGCCGCCTTCGAGGCTTCCCAGGCCACCGATGATGACGATGAAGAGGATCTGAAACGAACGATTGATGTCGAAGCCGTGCGGCTCCACCGTGCCCACGTAAGCAAACGCCCACAGCGCTCCGGCAACACCTAGATAGAACGAACTTACCGCGAAGGCCTGCATCTTCGTCCGGACAATCCCGATCCCGATGACAGAAGCCGCAGTGTCCATGTCACGCACCGCCATCCAGTTCCGACCGACAGCACTCGTCGTCAGATTTCGGGCAATGATCCACAACACGACGACGCTAGCGAGCACGACTTGGAAGCGTCCACCCGGGTTTCCAAGGTCGTGACCAAACAGCACAAGCGGTGGTGCACTGATGACACCCGACGAATGCCCGTTCGAGAACCAGCTTACACGCGTCAGAACCCATTCGACGAAGAATTGAGCCGCAAGCGTCGACACGATTAGGTAAAAGCCCCGGATGCGCAAACTCGGGAGTCCGAACAGGCTGCCGACGAGCGACGCGACTAGCCCACCAAAGGCGAAGCCGATTGGAAACGGCAGCCATGGGATTCGCAACAGAACGTTGTACGTCGAGAACGCTCCCACGGCCATGAATGCCGCCGAGCCGACGGACAACTGCCCGGTGTAACCGACGAGGAGATTGAGCCCCAACCCGGCCAAGGACAACACGAGGACGGGGATCAGAATGGCATTGAAAAGATAGTCACTCCCGATCTGCGGCAAACCGAAGAGTACGAAAAGCAAGGCAGGTACCGCAAGGACGCTCCGCGCGTCCAACGTATACTTCTTACCGAGGACGTCTTGTCGCAATGCGACTTGTTCTGCGCTCATCACGTTCAAACCCTTTCGACGCGAGCCTCGCCAAAGAGCCCCGTGGGGCGAGCGAGCAAGAACCCCAGCGCAACGACATAGGGAAACCAATTCTCGATCCCTCCGCCGATGAGCGCGCCAAGATAGATCTCCGCGAGCTTCTCCGATGTGCCGACGATGAGACCGGCAACCACCGTCCCCGGAATGGATGAGAAACCACCGACGATCAACACCGGCAAGGCCTTCAATACGATGAGCGAGAGTGAAAATTGCACACCGACGCGAGCACCCCAAAGCAAGCCCGCGATCAACCCCACGGCACCGGCAATGGCCCAGGCAATCCCCCATACTGCGCGCAGATCGATCCCAACGGAGTTGGCAGCGAGTTGATCTGCGGCAACCGCACGAAAGGCGAGCCCAACTCGCGTGCGACTGAGCGCGATAGAGAGGATTCCGACGGTAACGGCGGCCACTACGGCCGCGAGCAGATCGAGCCTACTGATGGACACCCGTGCGAACTGGACGGGGACGTCCTCGACTCCGAGATCGAGACCGTGCACCTGTGCCCCAAAGAGCGTCTGCGCGAGGCCTTCGATGACGAAACTCAATCCGAGGGTCGCCATGAACAAGGTCATCGGCGAGCGATTCACGAGAGGACGCAGGACCGCGCGCTCGATGAGCACCGCCAGACACAGCATTGCAACGAGCGTGATGACGAAGGCAACCGCGAATGAAAGGCCTTGCTCTCTCAAGCTCACGAAGGTGAGCGCCGCGAAGAGGACGAGGGAACCTTGTGCGAAGTTGAAAACACCGGACGCCTTGTAAATGAGCACGAACCCGATGGCGACCATCGCGTACATGAGACCCGCCACGATCCCACCGGTCAATACTTCGATGAAGAAGCTCACTCGATATCTCTCCTATTCTGCCTGCGCACGAGTTCCGAGATAGGCGTCGATGACGACGGGATCCGCTCGAACCTCCTCGGGAGTTCCCTCGGCGATCTTGCGTCCTCGGTCGAGCACGACAATGCGGTCGGACAGTCCCATGACGACTCCGATGTCATGCTCGATGAGTACGATGGTGATCCCGAATCTCTCGTTCGTGTCTTCGATGAAACGCGCAAGTTCCCGCTTCTCCTCGAAGCCCATGCCCGCCATGGGTTCGTCCAAGAGCAAGATCTTCGGACGGGCGACGAGGCCTCTCGCGAACTCGACGCGCTTGCGGATCCCGTAAGGCAGCTGTCCTACGAGCACGTCACGATATTTGGACAAGCGCAAGTTCTCGAGGACCTCGGCAGCGAACGTTCGTTCGACGGTCTCCTCGCGTTTGGCTCGCCAAAAGCGCAAACCATGCTCAGCAATCGTCGCTCGGGCCCTCACGTTACAGCCGGTGAGTACGTTTTCGAGCACGCTCATCCCACTGAACAGCGCGAGGTTCTGGAAAGTCCGGGCCACCCCTCGATGTGCAACCCAATACGGGTCGACCCTTTCCGAGCTCCGCCCCCAGTACCTCACGGCACCATGCCGCGGACGATAAACGCCACTCATGACGTTGAGCATCGAGCTCTTGCCTGCGCCGTTCGGCCCGATGATGGCGAGGATTTCTCTAGCGCGAACGTCGAAACTCACGTCATCGAGTACGCGTAGACCGTCGAACGTGAGGGTGACCGCTTCCACTGCCACCTGAACCTCAGCGGAAGAAGCCACTTCGTCGTTCACTGTTACGCTGCCTTGCACGCTTCACGCCGCCTTTGCTTGCTGTGCCTCGAGCTGTCGAACGAGGGGCAAAATTCGCTCACCGAAGTACGCCACCTCTTCCAGGTAGTGGAGGAAACCCGCGAGCACGGAATCGACACCAGCGCTCTTGAGTTCGATGATTCGTTCGGCGATCTGGCGAGGAGTACCGATGAGGTTCGTCTTGAATCCGTCGTTGTATTGCACCAGATCGGTAAAACTAGACTTTGCCCAGTTTCCCTCCCCCTCCGGTGAGGCTTTCCCCGCTTGCTTTACCTCGTGACCGAAGGCATTCACTGCTTCCGGGTCGGCCTTTTCCAAGATTTCTGCGAGGACCGCCTTCGCTTCCTCTTCCGTATCTCGCGCGATGATGAACGCGTTGACGCCAATCTTCACCGTCCGATTCTCTGCTGCAGCTTTGGTACGAATGTCGTCGATCTGAGCTTCTGATCCCCTCGACACTATTTCCATTCGTGAAGTACCAGTCGGAGACGCGCGCAGCCATGTCCCGTGCTGCACGTGAACTGCCGCCTTGGAATATCTCCGGATGAGGGCTCTGTACCGGCTTGGGCTTGAGCGTGTAGCTGTCGAATCGGTAGAAATCGCCTCTGAAGGAGAAGTTATCCTGAGTCCAGATCCCCTTCAGTGCGCGAATGAACTCTTCCGAGCGTCGGTACCGCTCGTCGTGTTCGAGCCAGGGTTCGCCGATGGCCCTGAATTCTCCCTTGAACCAACCGCTGACGATGTTGACGGCGGTGCGGCCGTTCGTAAGCAGATTCGATCGTCGCCAGTTGCTTCGCAGCCAGGACCGGATTCCAGGGACCAGGGAGCAAGGCCACGATCAGCTTGAGTCGCTCCGTGGCCGCCAAAAGGGCGTGCGAGAAGGCCACGGGTTCGTGTTGAAACTCCGCGCCATAGCCCGCGGTGAAGCGGATCTGACTCAACGCATAATCGAACCCACTGTTCTCGGCGAGCCGCGCCAACTTACGGTTGTAGTCGAGGTCCCAGCTCGTGCGCTGCTCGATCTTGCTGATGACCAACCCACCGCTGACGTTCGGGACCCAATAGGCGAAACGAATTGCACTAGAATCGACGTTCTGACTCATGTCTACGACTCCTGGTCTTGATTGGTTACGTTCGAGACTCAGACGGGTGCTCTCAGGGAGTGGAGCTGACCCGTGCTTCGAAGGACGGGTCTGGGCGAAAGGAGCCCAACCGCTTGCCGTGCCGCGCTTCGCACGCGTTTCTGGACCTCTGCCGACAATCGACGCTCCGTATCGAAGTCCGTGCCACCGGCGTAGATGGCCGTCGGCACCGTATGGGCCTCGAAGAACGCAAACAGCGGGCGAAGTGAGTGCTCCACGACGAGGGTGTGCCGGTGTCCGCCGCCCGTCGCAGCCAAGATCACCGGAACTTCTTGGAGTGAGTCCTGCTCGATCAAGTCGAAGAAGCGCTTGAAGACGCCCGTAAACGAGCCGCGGTAGACTGGAGTCACCGCAACCACGACGTCGGCGTTCTCCACGGCCTTCAAATCTTGCTGCACTTCGACGCTCGCGTCCTCCCGCCGCACGACGCCCGCGAGCGCCGACGTCCTCTGACTCAAGTCGATTAGGCGCGCCTCGAATTCCCTCGATGCCTCGAGCGCGGAGAGGATCTCCTTGGCGAGAAGCACCGTTTTCGATGGATTCGTCAGGTTGCCGGTCACTGCCACTGCGTTCAATTTTGCCATTTCGCCTCCAATGCGAGTTACTCGAGACTCGAGCAGCTGCTCATCGTTCAGTTCTGCCTGTCCAAAGCCCTTGCCGCTGACGCACGACAGGCGTCGGGCGCGGCGTTGGGCTCAAGAGTAGAAGGAAGGCACGGGTAATGTGCCCGACAACGCGTATTCACCGAGCTCTCGAAGCTTGTATTCGACGGGATCGTGGAGCGTGTGTGTGCGAACGTTGCGAAAGAATCGATCCATACCGAGCTTTGCCGTCGTGGCGCGTGCGCCCATGACGTCGAACATGTGAGTCGTGACGTGCAAACTCGCTCTCGTTGTCGCGACCTTCGCTGCCGCCACCCGAATCGCGACGTTCCCGCGTTGCTCCGGCGCTAGGGCTTCGGCACTCTGCCACGCGGAATCGAGCTCCGTGGCCGCGCTCTCGAGGAGATGTCTCGCTGCCTCGAGCTCTAGCCAGAAGTTGCCGAAGTGCTGCAATAAATACGGATCCTCGCTCGGGTGGCTTACGTGCGAGGCGGGCCACGCGCGTCGCTCCGTCAAGGTGTAGGACTTCGCTTCTCGAAGGGCTCCTTCGGCGATTCCGAGATACACGTTGGCGAGCATCAGCTGGGCAATGCACGGCCTCAACCCGGAGAACGTGTTACCGAAGGGACCGGGACTGACCAGAAGCTCACTCGGATTCACTTTGACCCGCTCGAACACGACGGTTCCGCTGTCGGTCTGACGCTGGCCCATGTTGTCCCAATCGCCGAGGGGACGAATGCCTACGCGCCTCGTCGGGATCGCCATGACGACCAACTTGTCTTCGGGGCTTCGGAGCGCCGACACGATGAGCATGTCCGAGTCACTTGCCCCCGAACAGAACGTCTTTCGCCCCTCGATGTGATAACCAGTCTCGTCTGCGACGAGTCGCGTGCTTTTATCGAGCGGGTTGAGCGCGTTACCCCAGAACAGGTCCTCCTGTGCGGTCCGAACGTACGCTTCCTGCCATTGCTCTCGCGACCCATAGAGGCGAACCGTCGCGAGGAGGAGATGATGGAAGGCGTATACATGTGCTAACGAGCCATCGGCGTTGGCCAGTCGTCGAACGACGCGGAGCACCGTGGCGAAGTCCGCACCATGACCCCCGTAGTCGCGTGGGATGGACAGCGAGAGCAGTCCGCTTGCCCGGATCCGATCTCGTTCCCGTTTGGGCGTTCCACCCTGGCGATCCCGCTCGCTTGCCGTCGAGCGGAGCTGCTCGGACAGCTCCGCCGCGACCGCTTCGATGTCAATCACGCGCGAGGCGCGCTCGGTGATTTTGGAGTCATGCAAAGATCCCGGGTAGTCCGGTGCTCGAGCGACCATGTTCATACTCCCGATGCGAGACGACCGTTCACTCCTGCGTCAACTCCAGGCGTGCAGCGGCGGAACGACTCCGTTCAAGTGGTAGTTCCCGACGATGGCATACTTCCACCGCACCGGATCGTGCAGCGTGTGTGTTCGAGCGTTACGCCAGTAGCGATCGAGGCCGTGTTCCGCCAAGGTGGATCGAGTTCCACCGAGTTCGAAGAGCTTGTTCGCGGCATCGACGGCAAGCTCCGTGGAGAACACCTTCGCTTTCGCGACGGCGATCTGCGCCTCGGCAACGGAACGTTCGCTTGGGCGAGCGACGGCTTCGTCTACCGCAAGGCCAGCTCGCTCGAGTAAGGCGTCTGTCGCGCTGAGCCTGATTTCCAGGCCTCCGATCGCCTGAACGGTGTACGGATCTTCCGTCGCGCGATCCACGTTGCTGTCGACCCAGGGCCGCGCCTTGGTGCGCACGAATTTGATGGTCTCTTCGATGGCAGCTCGAGCGATGCCCGTGTCGACGGCAGCTTGGATGATCTGGAAGATGGCGCCATCCGCTGTCGGTCGTTCGTAGCCTTTGTATCCGGGGACGAGATGAGACTTCGGCACACGGACGTCTTCCAAAATCACCGTTCCGCTCGACGTGGTCCGTTGCCCGAAGCTCGACCAGTCGTCCACGACCGTCAACCCGGGCGCGGCGCGGTCGGCAATGGCATACCAGGCACGCCCCTGCTCATCGAGAGCCACGATTGGGACCAAATGAGCCAAGAGAGCCCCGGTGGCGTAGAATTTTCGACCATTCACGACGACATGATCGCCTGCATCCGTAAACCGGGTCTCGAAGTCCACCGCACGTTTGGTACCGTATTCCGAAAATGCGTTTCCGAAGCGCAATCCCCTCAATACCTCGTCGAAGAGCAGGCGCTGCTGGATCGGCTCGGACACGGTTCGGATCGCGGCAACCACACCGAGATGGTTCTGGGGGATCTGAGCGAGAGACGGATCGGCGGCAGCGATGATCTCGATGACCTTCGCCAGCGTCGCGTAGGACAACTCTGGCCCACCGAATTGCTTCGGGACGTTGATTGACCAGAGACCGCTCTGGGAGAACGCGTCCAACTCTTTTTCGGGTCTCGAGCGCAGACGGTCGCGCTCCTCCGCGCCAACGGCAAACTGTGCTGCCAACCGCCGGGCAATCTCGATCGCTTCGGCTGCGTCTTTGATGACGTGAGCGTGTTGCGCAGGACGCGGCACGGCTGGAACGGCTTGATAGCTGTGGGCTCTCGCGGTTTGTAGTCTCGACATGTTGGTCTCCGTCCGTTCCTAAGCAGGCCTCGTGCCAACGCGAATCGCCTCACTTTCAAAGTTGTTCCGTCCTCGTGACTGCGGGAACACTCGCGAAGATCACTCCCAAGACGCGTCCGATGAAGAGCAAATCCGAACAGCGACGTCGGCCATTCACTGGTGAGAATCGAGCAACGCTGCTGCTCGAGTGTTGCTGGGGAAACATCGAGGGCGACGGACGGCAAGTGAGTACCTTCGAGCGTGAGCACCCAAACCCGTCGAAACGGACCGACAGAGATGGCGCATCACGTCGTGAAAGCAACATCCACTCTAGGCGCGCATCTTGCAGCGCTCGCGTGTCGAACGTGGCTCAAGTCACGTTCCAGCTTGGGAGTAGAGCGCAAGATGGAATTATTCTGGTTCATTCCGACGCACGGCGACGGACGCTATTTGGGAACACAGCACGGGTCACGCCCAGTTGGGCTTGGGTACCTCCAACAGGTCGCTTCTGCAGCCGATGAGCTCGGGTTTGGAGGGGTGCTGCTGCCGACGGGAAGGTCTTGCGAGGACGCTTGGGTCGTTGCTTCGGCTCTGATCCCGACGACACGAAGACTCAAGTTCTTGATCGCTCTCCGACCAGGGATTGTGACGCCAACGGCCGGTGCGCGCATGGCAGCCACGTTCGATCGATTATCGGGCGGTCGTCTGCTCATCAATGTCGTCGCCGGCGGGGATCCAGCCGAAGCGGCCGGAGACGGACTACTCTTGGATCACGACGCAAGGTACGAACAGGTCGACGAATTCCTGTCGGTTTGGCGACGAGTTCTCAGTGGGGAGCGGATCGATTTCGAAGGCAAACACGTCCAGGTGCACGGAGCCAAAGTGCTCTACCCACCGGTTCAAACGCCACACCCGCCGCTCTATTTCGGAGGATCCTCCGATGCGGGACATCGGATTGCAGCGAAGCACAGTGACGTCTACCTCACCTGGGGCGAACCGCCTGCCGCCGTACGGGAAAAGATCCTGCACGTCAGGGAGCTCGCGGCCCGAGAGGGACGAACGCTTCGGTTCGGCATTCGCCTCCACGTCATCGTTCGCGAGACGACACGGCAAGCGTGGGACGCCGCGAGCGAACTCATCCGTCACTTGGACGATTCGGCGATCGCTGCAGCGCAACGATCGTTTTCGCGCTTCGACTCCGAGGGACAACGCAGAATGTCGAGCCTCCACGGCGGCAGACGCGACAAGCTCGAGGTCAGTCCGAATCTATGGGCGGGGGTTGGTTTGGTTCGTGGCGGCGCGGGAACGGCACTGGTCGGGGATCCGTCGGTGGTTGCGGAGCGATTGCTCGAGTACCGTGAGCTCGGCATCGAAACCTTCATTTTGTCGGGTTATCCGCATCTCGAGGAGGCGTATCGAACCGCGGACTTGCTGTTCCCGAAGCTTCCCATCGCCCGCCCAACGTCGCTTCCGGACAGTAACCTGACGGGGCCCTTCGGCGAGATCATCGGGAACGATATCGTCCCACAGCGGTCCCAGAGCTAACCTGCCATGACACGCCGATGGTGTCCGAGATGCGATGCCGCAAGATACGATTGCAGTTCGCACACCATCGGTCTGCTCACCGAGAAATCTGGGTATCGAAGGATTCGGTGCACACCGTCATCGGTGGCGGGGGCGGTCGAGATGACGAGGGTATTTCTCCGTACTCCATCAGACGTGCGCGAACGATGTTTCGGCTGATACCAAGTAGCCGAGCGGTCTGGAGCTGATTGCGTTCACAGTATTCGAACGCTGCTCTCACCAGGGATTCCTCGACGCGATCGAACATCGAGGCGGGCTGCGATTCGAAGAGCTCGATAAAAGCCGTACGAAGTGACGCAAAGGGATCGCTTTTGCGTTCTCCTTCGACGCGGGGGGTCGCTCTGACGATCAGACGCAAGTCATGGGGCTCGATATAATCCCCCTGACCTACGAGCAATGCGTGGTGAATCGTGTTCTCGAGTTCGCGAATGTTTCCCGGCCACGGGTGTTCGAGCAACGAACGCTCTGCGGCTGGGCTCAAGCCAACGGGTGACGTCTCGAGCTTTCGAGCGTAGGTCCCTGAAAAATGCCGCGCGAGAGGGAGGATATCCTGCGGACGCTCGCGCAGAGGTGGTAGCGATAGAGTGACGACGTTGAGTCGATAGTAGAGGTCTTCGCGGAAGTGCCCGGCAGCAACCGCTTCCTCCAGATTGACGTTCGTCGCCGCGATGAGTCGAACGTCGACCTTGACGGGATGCCGCGCACCGACACGTACGACCTCCCCTTCCTGGAGGACGCGGAGCAGCTTTACCTGCAACTGCAGCGGCAGGTCCCCGATCTCGTCGAGAAACAGTGTCCCTTCGTGGGCCGTCTCGAACCAGCCGGGCTTGGCCGAAAGGGCACCGGTGAATGCGCCCTTCTCGTAACCGAAGAGCTCGCTTTCCGCAACGGAGGCCGCCAACGCCCCACAATTCATCGCAAGGAATGGCTTGGCCCGTCGCTGGCTATGTTCGTGAACCTGACGAGCAACGATTTCTTTACCCGTGCCTGTCTCCCCTACGATCAGAACGGCCGCATCGCTCGGAGCAATCTGCTTGAGCCGGGAGAGTAGGGCGCTCGACTTCGGATCCTCGAACACGAGCGCCTTCGCGCGCACGGTGAGTGGATCGGCATTTCGAAGGGTCACGACTGCCATGGTCAAAGAGTTCTTCCAAAAAGGTTCCGAATGACGGAGGTTCGAAAAGTGACGAAGGAGCCCGCGACGAGTGTCGACGTCGGATTGCTGACGCTGCTCACGAAGGGCAGCGCTGGATTGGACGCCGCAGCTTTATGCACGATCCAGTTGTGCAGACCTCGGAGGATATCGGTCGATGTTCTCGGAGCATTGTCCAATATAACGGAACACGCAAGCCCCTTTGTGCCGGGGCGTGCCCCCCCGCGCCGTCGTGCATCCGCCGCGCCGTCGTGCATCCGCCGCGCCGTCGTGCATCCGCCGCGCCGTCGTGCATCCGCCGCGCCGTCGTGCATCCGCCGCGCCGTCGTGCATCCGCCGCGCTGACTATCGCTCGGCGCGAGCCGTGGTGATTCCTAGCGCGACGAACGCGCGCGTTGATGATGCGTTCGGACCACGACGCCCATTCTTGCTATAGGATGCACCTTTGTCATGCCTCCGCGCGTCTTATGTATTGGTCTTGCCAACTGGGATTACGTCTTCACCATCGACGAGTGTCTCGAGGAAGACCACAAGTATCGTTCGCGCATGTTGACGGAGTCCGGCGGGGGACCCGCGGCGAACGCGGCGTGCTTGTTGGCGCGGTGGGGCTGCCCGGTGGCCCTCGTGGGCCATGCCGGTAACGACGCACTGGGTCTACGAGTGCGCGCGGAACTCGAAACCTACGGCGTGGACACGACGTGGTTTCGCCTTGTCGAAGGCGAGCAAACGTCGGTTTCCTGCGTGATCGCGAGCACGCCAAACGGAAGCCGCACCATCGTCAATCAACCACCCGCGGCATCCCTCGCCGTCGAAGGTTCCCCTTTGCCAGGATCGGAGCCACGCGTGATCCTCGTCGACGGCCACGAACCCGCAATCTCGCGCCACGCGCTCGACCGTTTTCCCAGTGCTACTTCGGTCCTCGATGGCGGCTCCTTGCGCGATAGCACTGCCGAGCTCGCGTCCCTCGTCGACTATGCCGTCGTCTCGGCTGCGTTCGCGAAGAGTGCGACGGGATTACCCCTAGACTCGTCCGAGGCAGCCCTCCGTTGCGTCGAGGAGCTCTCGAAGCGCTTCCCGTCGCGGCTCTGCATCACACTTGGCCCCCTCGGGCTCGCGACGACCGCCGACGACGGCACACCGCTGCACTTGCATGCCCCACCCGTCGACACGATCGACTCGACTGCAGCAGGCGATCTGTTCCACGGAGCCTTCGTGTGGGCAATCGATGCAGGCCTAAGTTACCTTTCCGCCCTACGCGTCGCCACGGGCGCGGCCGCTCTGTCGGTGACGCATTCTGGCGGCCGAGCGAGCATCCCCCTTCGTGACGCCGCCCTAGCCTTCGCGAGAGACTGCTTTCCCGAGCTCCGAGCAACGAACGCCTCCACGGATCCCTGAGGCGCCCAGCGCAAGCACCGCCAACCTGCTCGCGTCGAGGGACGGAATGGTCTCTCGAGTGCAGGAACTGTCTCGCGTCGAGGGCGGGTCTCGTGCAGACTCATCGGGAACGTCAAATGACCCTGAATGCCGTCGTGCTCCTTCTCTTCTCCTCCGCCGCGATCTCGAGCTGCCTTCGACCGAATGCCGCGGAGCCGAAGGCGAAAAATGCGGAGACTCGGATCCGGACCGATTCCGTTTGCGCGCCGCACCAACAAATCCCAATCCAAGACCCAACCGATGTCACACCGGAACCCGGGAAGCCCTTGACGTTTTCCAAAGAGGCAGCACCGCACCCAGATGAGACGTCGGCGACTTCGAAAGGCGTCACACCCGAAGCAGAGAAGACGTCGGCGATTTCGAAAGACATCGCACCGAAGCAAGAGGAAGAACTCCACGTGCGGGTGACGCACTTCGATTGCACGTCGGCGCTGGAGCACAAGCGCGGACTCTCGCTCCGAAGCTGGGACTCGGGCGGTCCCAACGGCGCGGCGTGGAACGTCTACGATGCGGCGCTGATCTGCACGGTGACACTCGACGCACCCTGCGTGGGGCGCGCGAGGTTCCGGCTCTTCGGGAACTCGCGGGAACTCGCCAAACGAACCTCGCCGTTGACCTACGGGGTCAACGAGCTCGAGGTTCGTTTGCCGTTTCCCGAGTGGGCTCGCGCCGCGCTCAATGACGGAACGCCCTACGACACGCTCTTACTCTCGCTCGGAGGCGTCGTGCATTGCGATACCGATCCCTCGGAACAGTATCCCTTTGCCGACGCGTTCCTTGCGGGCTTCGCGGGGGGCGAATAGGCGCTTTGACTTACTTCAACGTGTGTCGCTTGAGGATGGGCCACGCGACGCTCGCGTTGCCAGCCTCGTGGCCACCGCCCTGCTTGGTGCAGAGAACGACGTCCACACCATCTTTGCAACCGGAGTAGCTGGCGCAGCCCTTGCTGTCCTCCGCAGAAGCAGAACCACTACACTGGTTGATCTCTGCCCACTTTTGGAAGGTCGCCTTGGCGCCCAAGAACGTGATCGGCATGCCTGAAACCACCGACGAGGCGCCACCGGAATAGGATACAACCGGGTCCCCCGTTCCGCGGAAGGACACGACGGAGATTGCTCTCGCCGGTTTGCAGGTGTCGACATTCTGTTGGAGCAAATCGAAGGCTGCCGGCGCGACGGCGGCGAATACGTCTGCTGCGTGACACGCCAGATAGTGAGACATGCCTCCGCCCATCGAGAAGCCGACGGCGTAGATCCTCAGTGGGTCGATACACGCAGACTTCTGGACTTGCGCAACGAGTGCCTTGGCAAAGGCAACGTCGTCCGTATTCGCAACGCAACAGGGTCCCACGTTCCACGCGCCACCAGAGGGCCCCGTCAGCCCCAACGGAAATGCCATGATGACCCCTTCTGCGTCGACTTGCGCGGGGTATGGCGAGCTGTTTCGCTCCGAAGGACCGGAACCGCCGAGGAGATGGAAATCGACGATGAGCGGGACTGCCTTCGTCCCATCGTACTTCGCCGGTACGTGCAACACGTAGGTTCGACTGGCACCGCCGACCTGCACGGTCTGCGTCGTGTCTCCGGCTTTGAGAACCGTGCTCGGACAAGATACGGACGATGACCCACCCGCTGCACTGCTGCCGCCGGCTGCGCTGCCACCCTTGGCGCTCCCACCACCGCGTGAAGTCGTGCCACCCGTAGCTGAAGAGCCACCACGCGAAGTGCCGCCACCCGCCGTCGTCGCTCCGCCAGCGGAAGTCGCGCCACCCTTGCTGGTGCGGCCACCCTGTTCGACACCAGAGCTGCCCCCGAGGGCCGCTGCGCCACCCCGATTTCCCGAGCTTCCACCGACGCTGCTGGCGTTGCCGCCGAGGTTGGCAGCTCCGCCCTTGATGACGGCGCCACTTCCGGCGAGAGGTCCGCTTCCGCTGCTCGCGCCACCGACCGTGGGACTCGACGCGCCGCCGATGGCGACATTGCCGCCGCTACCCGTGGGATCGCCGCTGGTGCTTCCGGAGCAACCCAATCCGAGGCAGAGGAGTGCGCCGCTGAGGTATCGCAAATTGTCGTGGTGTAAATGCGCATGTTGACCCTTCCAGCGCGGAAACGTGCCGCTCCAGGTTCCGTCGGAATAGCGACGAAGCTGTCGCCCCCCGCTCTGTCATCTTCGGACCATGATAGGTCCATCCCCACGACGTCCCTCGACCTCACGTCACTTGGAACGGTGAACCCCGGGACAGCATCCGTCCTTCCGAAAGCCGAATGACAATCGAACTCCTGATCCAGGCCATCGTACGACAGACCACGGTGTTGATTGCCCAACTGGCAACCTCGGGCGGCGCGCGAGCTCCCTTGGCCCAAGTGGCCAACCAGGTGTTCTTGGATCTCGTCACGGAGCTCGAGCGGCAGGGGGTGAGTCGAAAGGTCAGCGCCGACATGTTCGGGCTCGGGCTGCGCACCTACCAACGAAAAATCCAACGCCTGCTCGAGAGCGGTACCGAACGCGGGCACTCCCTCTGGGAGGTCGTCTTCGACTACATCGGTGCGAAGAAAATGACGAGTCGCGCCGAGAATCGAAGCCCGCTTCAGCGGTGACGACAGCGCCCAAGTTCGAGGAGTGCTGCGCGATCTCTGTGACTCTGGACTCGTGTTCTGCTCGGGTCACGGCCCGAACACGGTCTACCGGAAGAGTGCCGAGGAAGAGCTACAGACCTTGAAGACAAATGCGCTCGAACGAGGGCCTGGACGAGCTCGTGTGGGCGATCGTTTATCGGGAGGGTCCCATCACGAAGGACAAGCTCCTCGGTCAATTGCATCTGGAGCCCGCCGAACTCGAGTCAATTCTCGTCCGCTTGATCGAGTCCAATCGAATCGTCATGAACACGGCCAATGGCGTATCGACCTACCGAGCCGAGTCCCTGTACATCCCGGTGGGCGCCACCGTGGGATGGGAAGCCGCGGTCTTCGATCACTTCCAGGCGATGGTAAAAACCATCGCGTGCCGCTTGCGAGAAGAGCGTATCGGTCCAGACTCGGGAGACGCGGTGGGCGGAAGTACCTACACCCTAGATATCTGGCCCGATCATCCGCTGGCTGCGGAGGCGTATACGACGCTTTCTCGGCTTCGCGCCTCCCTCGTCGATCTCCGGCGACGGATCGAGGCACACAACTCGGCGCGCGGTGTTCCCTCTCAACACCACCAATTGGTTTTGTACGTCGGGCAGTGCGTCATTCCACAAGACGGCGAGAACGAGTCCTTCGCTTCCGAGGCTCCGCGCAGGTGACACCGTGAAGTCAAGAATGCTCCGCGCCCGATCCGCCGCATCGCAGTCGGTCAACTCGTTCCGAGCCACGCACGCGCCTGCCGCACGCGAGTGTCTGGGCTGGTGTGTCCTGCCCGTCGTGCGCAACGTCCTCACCTGCGTCGCACTGAGTCTCGCGGTAGCGGCCTGCAAGGGTGGCGAGATCGAGCCACGGACCGGCAGCGAAACCAATTTCTTGATGCACTGCACGGAGAAGTGCGAAAGCGGGCTTACGTGCATCTGTGGCGTCTGCACGCAAGTCTGTACGGAGGCCTCGGAATGCGGCGAACTCGGCGAGCACGCGGAGTGCGTTTCCGTGGTGCCGAGTGGAGACGGAACCACGCGAAGCTGCCAGAAAGGCGCCACTTGCAATCGAACTTGTGCGGATTCGACGGATTGCTCGAATCTCGGAGCGGACTATCGGTGCGAGGCCGGTTTCTGTCGCAGGGGCGAGGGAATTTGTCCCGCCGTCGTGTTACCGCCGGGCGACGAAGATCGGACCATCGTCGTCGACGGTGTGACGCGCAAATATCGGAGACACGTTCCCGCAAGCTACACGGGCACGGAACGGATCCCGGTGGTCCTCGATTTTCACCCCATCTCGCTCGGCGTCGATTGGGAACGAGCGAACTCGGGGTTCCTCGAGCAGTCGGAGCAGTACGGTTTCATCGTCATCTGGCCGTATGGGCTCGGCGACACTTGGGATCTAGGTCCGTGTTGTGCGACGACGCCGAGCGATGATCTCGGCTTCGCTCGAGCCATCCTTCGACAAATCGCCCTCGATGCCTGCGTCAATCCCGCGCGACTCTACGCCGTCGGCGCCTCCATGGGCGGCAGCATGGCCTATTACCTCGCCTGCGAGCACGCGGAACTCGTCGCCGCCATTGGCGTGAGCGGGATGGATCTCTTCGACGAATCGCTGAAGCCCTGCGAGCCGTCCCGTCCGATCACCGAGATTGTCTTTTCGGGGCACCGCAGAACCTCGTCGTTCCCTACGCCGGAGGGGTGAGCTATCCTCCGCTCGTGCCGGACAAGTCCGTGAACCTCATGGGCGCCCAAGGCACGTTCACGAAGTGGGCGCAGTTGAACGAGTGTACCGGCGCACCGAGCGAGCCCGACGCAGGCGGTTGCTCGACGTACTCGAGTTGCGCAGCGGGAACCGAGGTCACCCTGTGCTCCCTCGAGGGACAAGGCCAAGCCATGGGTGACGCGTCGAAGATCTGGCAGACGATCAGTCGCTTCACCATTCCGTAAATCCGAGCCCGTGCCGTGCCGGCGCGTCGTCAGCGAGAACGCGTCGTCAGCGAGAACGCGTCGTCAGCGAGAACGCGTCGTCAGCGCGAACGCGTCGTCAGCGCGAACGCGTCGTCGTGGGCAGACTCCGCGCGTTACTTCACGATCCAGAGCTCGACGGCGGACCACGGCGTGTCCGCGATCACGGAGCGAAAGCCGCGACCAGTCAGTTGCGGGACCCTTCTCTCCCGACGCAGGGCCCTCGCCGACGAAGACCGAGCTTAGAGCGACGCCGACGATGTTGCCGTCCGGACAATCGTAGAAACGCGTTCCACGCGGGAGCTCGAAACGTTCGGACCCGCCTTTGACGGACGGTCCGCCATCACCTACTCCGACTTGTCCCGCTCGCGCACCGAGAGCCGCCTCGGGGACGTAACCGATGATCTGATATTGGATGCGTCGTTCGCCCAAAGGAGATGACGCTTCGACCTGCACGCGCACCTTGACGTGACCGTCTCGAGCGGCCTCGAGGCGCTCCGCCGCCAAAGGTTCACGCGCTCCGAATCTGAGCGACGACGGTGCCCTTGGGGCAATCGAGCAGGAGCGTGCCCGGGGCGAGTTCGAAAGCGACGGGAACCGCTTCGTCCACGAGTACCGGCGTGAACTCGTGCTTCAATGCTGCCGCCGGAAGCCATCCCTCTGCACGGAGGAGTCCGTCGTCCCACGCGACGTGACGCCACTGCTGCGTCTCTTCCAACACCTCTAGTACGAGTCCCGGAAACGCCGTCGGCCCGGGTGCATCACGAGTTTCCTCCTCGCTCGGCTTGGACGGAAGCCACGTGGGCCTCGAGACGGTCCAGCCGAGATCCGACGGAGCGACGTAAAGCAAGAGGCGAAGTCCCGACGGCAGATCGACGACGACGCGCGGCACGCTGCCGGATTGCACGACGACGCACTCCACGTAATCTCGCTTGGGAACCGAGGCACTCGAGAGCCCAACCGCCAATCCGCCGCGGTCGGCACCGGTTCCGCGAACGTCTGCGCCGACACCTTCCCGCTCCGCGAGGGACGAACTCGTCCCGGCGAGACCTTGCGGCGCAGAGCCGTTCGGTAGTTCCGCTCCGTCCGGTCGCTTTCCTTCTCCTTCCGAGAAAGGCAACGTCGAGATCCGAGCCGACGCGGATGTGAGCACACGACTGCGAAACTCGGGGTGTCGCGTACCGGCGGAAGTCGCGTTGCCCTCCGGCTCGGAAACTTCACCGAGCTCGGGGGGCAGAGGCGCGGCCACCGGAGACGACGAGGACGGAGGCTTCGTCACGCTTGCCGTTCCTTTCGACGGTACCGTCGCACACGCGGTAACCCCCACGACGAACCAACACCCGAGGCACGAGTTCAGAACCTTCATGGCGTACAGAACCCCGCCCGAGTTCCCACGCAGTCCGTTCGCGATTTACTGAACTGATTCATGTCCGCCGCGTATTGTTGTAGCTCAGCGCGATACGCCGCAATCGCCGCGTTCATGGCGCGCACGGTCATTCCCGTGACGTCCGGGAACTTTGGATACGGGTGGGATTTTACGTAAGCGTAAAAGTCGAGCCCGTGATTGCCCTCGTGGAATCGCAAGGACTTCGTATTTGCGGCAACGTCCTCCTGCGTCGTGCCCCGACCGTAAGCGGAATTCGCCGAAGTATTGGCCTCCGCAACGTAAGTCGTAGAGATGTAGACAGTGGGTTCGTAGGCGCTCGCGAAGGTCAGGGAAGACACGCGGCCCTGAGGATCGAGCTGGTAATTGTACGCAGGCATCGCAGCGAAGCGAAACGCGGTTTCGCCTTCGCTCGTGGGAGAATTGGCAATGCGTTCGTCCTGGGGTAGCCGACGATCTTGTTCGAACACGACGCGCAGATCCCCAACTTTCGTTGCAGCCTGCCCCGCGGAAGCGTCGTAAGGGGCCTCGAGGGGAAGCGGCGTCGAGATGTCTGGTTCGTCGACGTGCGGCACGGCCCACTCCGGGAGTTCGCCCTCATGGGCGCGATAAATCTGCGTCGACGTACGAGCCGTCGTCGAGGCACTCGCGTCCACGACGGCCGTCACCGCCGCCTGATACTGTGCCCGAAGAGACTGGTAGGTGGACGGTTGGTTGGCGTTCGCCGCGTAGGAACCGGAAAATGACGCCTTCGATGGGTCCCAACGCCGTGCGCATCGAGGTGAGCCGCTCGGTGACCTCGGCATCTTCGATGCGCCGCTTGCCCGCTTTCGCAGCGGCATAGGTGCCGGCGATGGCGGCATACGACACGAGCGCGCCACGCAGATACTCCTGATCCGGAGAGGTCGTCGGGGCGTCGGCGGGTTGTCGCTCGACGGAGTTCGCTACCCCGCGTGACTTCGCCGAAACGGCATGGGAGAGCTCGTGGGAGAGCGAGCTCCGCTCTTCGATGTTCGACGGATCCAAGGTAAATCTGGGCCAAAAGACGTCGCGCCCCGCGGTGAACGCCTTGGCAGACAACCCGGAAGCAACGGTCTCCGCGGCAGCTCCGCGATGAAGCCGCACGTCGGACAAACGCTCACCATAGAGTGGCCCAAGGGAGCGTTTCGCGACGTCGGGCAAAGCTTCGCCTCCGCGGTCGAGCTGCTGCGCGACGATGCTGCGTTGGTCGGCATCGAGAGCAGCGCGATGCTCGAGCGAACCGAAACGTCCACCCGTCGAGGCCACAGGTGACGATGTCGCCTGGGCCTTGCGCGCCACTGGACGGGGCTTTTGAGTGGAATTGCGCGCGATGAGTGGATGGTAAGCTGCCATTTTGCCCTACTTCGAAGCACGATAAACCACCTCGTCCGGTAGACGCAACTCGGCTCGGCTGCGTTGGGGATCTCCCAGGGAGGAGCCTAGTGTTCCGAGACATCTGCCCATGTTCGCCCCCCATCCGTCGCCATCCACCTTACTCGGAACCGTCCCGAATGCACCCCGTCGCCGCACGCCCGCCTCTTCGCTGCGTCCGGGCGGCACCGCGGCGAAGACCGACGCAGCGGACGATTTCACGACCACACCCATCGTGACGCTTCTCACGAGAAGTCCACGCGCTATCTTTGAGGTATGATCGTCGGGATCCCCAAAGAGATCAAAAGCCACGAATATCGCGCCGGCATGCTTCCCGTGGGCGTCGAAGAGCTGACGCGGCGCGGTCACGAGGTGCTCGTCCAACGCGGGCTCGGTTCGGGAAGCGGGATCCGTGACGCCGAGTACGAACACAGCGGCGCCACCATCGTCGAAGATGCAGAAACGGTGTTCGGACGCTCGGAGCTCATCGTGAAGGTCAAGGAGCCTCAGCCGAGCGAGATTGTGCTCCTCCGACCGGGGCAACTCGTCTTTACGTATTTTCACTTCGCAGCGAGCGAGACACTCACACGGGGAGTTCTCGCTTCGGGAGCGACTGCCATCGCCTACGAAACCTTGCAAGATCTTCGGGGCAACCTGTGCCTGCTCACTCCCATGAGTGAGGTCGCCGGGAGAATGAGCATTCAACAAGGTGCGAAGTACCTCGAGCGACCGCAAGAAGGTCGGGGGATCCTGCTCGGCGGCGTGCCCGGCGTCGAACCCGCGCACATTACGATATTGGGCGGAGGCGTCGTGGGAACTCAAGCCGCGCGCATCGCTGCGGGCTTCGGTGCAGCCGTCTGCGTTCTCGATACGAACCTCGATCGGCTGCGTTACCTCGACGACATTTTGCCCCAGAACGTCACTACCCTCTTCAGCGATCGTCACACCATTTTGGACCAACTCACCAAGGCCGATCTCGTGATTGGGTCGGTCCTCATCCGTGGCGCTCGCGCGCCGCGCCTCGTCAGCCGCGAGGATTCGAAGCAAATGAAGACCCGGCGCGGTCGTCGTCGACGTCGCGGTCGATCAAGGGGGCTGCTTCGAGACGACACGGCCCACGACTCACGCCGAGCCGACGTACATCATCGACGACATCGTGCACTATGCCGTCGCCAATATGCCCGGCGCCGTCGGACGAACGAGCACGTACGCGCTCTGCAACGCGACGCTACCCTATGTACTCGAACTCGCGAATCTAGGCCTCATGGGAGCGATCGCGAAGCGACCAGAGATGTTGAGCGCCGTCAACGTCCATCGTGGTCAAGTGACCCATCGCGCCGTCGCCGAAACCTTTGGACTTCCTTTCGTGCCCTTTGCGCTCTAGAGCGAGATCATCGACCGCGCCCGTGTGGAACTCTTCGTCGCGCCGCGACGTCCCTTCGCTCTGCGCCGCGACGACGCAAACCGTGGGCGCTTCGTTGCGCGGCAACGTCACGCCAAATCGGACGATCCCGCAGGATTCAGGGGCACGACGCGCAACGGAGTATTCTACGGCGCAGGCTCGAGAGGGTTGCCGAAACTTCGCGAGCAGTTCAGTTCGACCAACGTTCGGGGCGGTGCGTTCACGCGGAGATCCGTTTGCACGACGCTCCAAACAAAAGCCAACGGTCGCAACGCGTGGTGAAACGAGGCGCCATCGCACGAAACTACCTGAGGACGGACTTTGGGCCGATGTCCGAGAAAGTAAGCTTCGTCCTCCATGAGGCGACCGCGTCAGGCGTGGTTTTCCCACGTGTTGTGGATTTCGTTCGACAGAGAACCACCGAAACCGCGAAAGGTTGGCGTAATACTGGAAGAATGTTGTACTTTGGTGCCCATTACCCCCCTAAATGTCCAGCATATGGGGCCGTTCTGAGAAGTTGTCCCGTTGCGCGGTCGAGCGAATACGACTGGTGCGACGGGCGTAACCCTCTGCTAGGATAGACCTGTGCAAGTCGTACTTAGGAAGCTCGGTCGCGGCTCGCGAGCTGTAAGTGGGCGCCTCGTTAGGGCTCCGAGAAAGGGCTCGGTGGTCGTCATCGAGTTCGCGGACGGGATGCACGAGTACGTGACTACCCCGGTTCGACGGGTCTTGCGCTTGGCGGCGCGGGACGTTTTCTACATCGAGACCGTCAACAGTCGTTATCGACTCGAAGTGCGTGACCGCGAGCACGCCCTCGACGACGCCTCGAGTGGCTGAGACGATTAGAGTCTTCTTCGACTAGGCTCTTCTTCGGCAGAGACCGATCTTCCGGGCTGAAGAACGCCTTGACCGAGAGTACGCTGCGTCGGCGCACCAATCGCGCTTGCGTCGACGTCAACGCGACGCATGTGGTCTTCGTGACCAGTCGAAGCGACGCACGGCCTCCGCGGCCAGGTCAACGCGACGCCCATGGCCTCCGCGAGCCCACGTCGCCGATCGGGACCGGCAGATGCACGGGCAGCAGCATCCGGCTCGAGGGTACGGACTGGCACGCCGTCACAACATCGGGTATGGGCTCCGTCCGACTCCCGACCTTGGGTCGTGAGGGTTCGGAGAATCAGCGAGAACAGAACGATGGGACGGTTCGATTCGAAGAAATTCCCGCAAGATGCTGCGTCGACGCGCTCAGGTCGCCAAGAAGCAGCGCCTCAAGAATCGTGCACAGGTCGTGCGCGAAGCCCGCGCAGCGGCTGCAAGCCCGAAGAAGCGCGGCTCCAAGGCTTCTAGCTAATCCGCTCTCATCCGCCTCTCGTCCTTGCGCTCGTCCCTCGCGAAGCGTCCTCGGTTCCTTCGAATGCATCGACGGATCGAGAGCCGCGCTCCGGAGCTGGACGAGCCACTGACGAGAGCCGGACGCAGGCGGTCACCGACCGCTGCGTGGCGATGAAGTGACATACCCGGCTCCGACTCGGTTCGGCATTCCGCGGCGCGAGACCACTCGGTTCGGCATTCCGCGGCGCGAGACCACTCGGTTCGGCATTCCGCGGCGCGAGACCGCAACGGAGCCCTAGTTGCCGGATCGACCGAGAGTGCGACTCGGAAGGTGCACGTCGGGGCGAGGCGGCTCGAGGGGAGTCAGCACTTCGCCAAAGAGGCCCGTGTCGCCGCCGAGCCTTCGTTCGCGCACGAGCATCCATCCCGCCTTCTTGTTTTCCCACGACTGCTCGATCTGCGTCGTCCGAAGCAAGCTGTCGGAAACGCTCGACCATGAGACTTCGACGGATACGACCGCATGCTCTTCGTCCACGAGCATGACGCCCGCGGTTTCCGCCTCGAGCACGCGGATGCGCCGCCCCCAATCCGCGCGCCGCGACAGGAAATCCGCGCGCGCCGAGGGATCGACGTGACGGATCGCCAGATCGATCTGCCCGAATCGCGTGGAGAGGTTCGTCTCGCGCGCGGCGTCGGACACCCGCTGCAAAGGCGCCGCCCCGGTGAAGCAACCGTCGAGTAGGAGCATGAGCGCAACAGCGAGAGTCGGCACCGTCAGGATGCGCATCGAGACTTCAGCTAGCAGTGTTTGCACCGCGCAGCAACGGATCTCTTTCCCTGCGCACGCGACGGACGCGACGGACGCGACGGACGCGACGGACGCGACGGACGCGACGGACGCGACGGACGCGACGGACGCGACGGACACGACGGACGCGACGGACGCACGCGTTCACAAGCCGGAACCCACCACCAGGTAACTCGTTCCGCCGTCGATGGCCCCCTCGCCGCGACCCGCCGCGTATCCGAGGAGTAACCGCGTGGACAAGCGATAGCTGAAGACGAAGTCGAACCACAGCTCCGCCGACACGCCATAGTGGAACAGGCGGTCCCACGCATCCGACTCGTAACGATCGAAGGCGCCCCCCGCGTCGAACCCCAACGCGGCGTGCACGCTGCGAAGGAACACTGGTAAGGTGCTGATACCGCGATCGACGATGAAGAGCGGTGCACGGTACTCTGCTTGTCCGAGCAGCATCCGCGAGCCTCGAAAGCGCCCACTCGGGTAGCCTCGCAGGGTCACGCGACTCTGACCGATCCCGTCGAGCACGTTTCGGAGCAATCCCGAGTCTTGGTACCCACCGAGAGCAAAGCCCGAACCTGCTTGGCCCGTCCCTGCTCCGAAATGTCCAGAGAGAGCGAGAACGTGATGCCTAGACCACGGCAAAAGTACGTACCCGGTGGTGCGCCCACTGACGGTGGTCCCTTCGAGCTCGCTACCGAGCCCACGGTGGGCCTCGTCGACGGCGAGCCGCAAGGAAATCCCGCGTTCGTTGCCAGAACCGTAGGTCGTGCCCTCGGTGTTCGAGAACGAGTAGCTGAGCCGCAATGCGCTCTTGATCCCGCGGCGAGGATCCCGAGGCACGGTGCCGAACGGATCGGCGCCGAGTCCCGTCGGGAGCACGGAGCTCACGGACTCCGCACCATAGGAAACCGAGACGGACTGTGACGAGAATTCCGCTGGGATCCCGTAGGATAGGCCCGAGGAAGCCCCGAGGCGGATCTCGTCGATCTGCGACGAGCGCGTGCCGTACTCGTACCTGAGATTCGGATCGCTGATTCGATAGGCAGACACGTGGAGCCCGACGGGCAAACGCGAATACCCGTAGGACGTGTAGATATCGGGACTATTGCCTTCGGGTTCGAAGACGACGTTCGCGGCGATCCCGTGATAACCCACCACGTCGGCGCCGGATGCGGACACGATGAGCCGTTGCCCCGACGCGTCGCTTCGGTAATCGAGCTCGAGCGCGCGAGGTCTCAGGGTGGGCCACGGCGAATAGGGCCGAACCTCGAGGGGCGCGCGGGACGCGAGATAGGGTCGGTCACCACGCGGCACGGGATCCGCTAGGGGTTCGAGCTCCTTCGCTTCGTCGAGCTCGAGTGCGTAGAGATTCGAACCCGCGGGTTCCATAGCCAACGTACGCCAGGGTCTTGCCGTCCGGGGACACCTCGGGCATGAACGCGCCGATCCGCACGTTCGTGATCTGACGGAGCACACCGGTCTCCAAATCGTACGCGTAAATGTTCGAGATCCCGCTACGATCCGAGGAGAAGTACACGCGCCGATCGTCTGGTGAGAAGCTCGGCTGCTGATCGACGGCGCGATCGTGAAGGAGCTCGGTGACCTTGCCGGTCGTAAGCTCGACGATGCGAATGTCGCGATAACCACCGCGCGTCCACGTGCCGTAGGCGACGCGCTTGCCGTCGTGGGAGAACCGCGGTGTGAACACCTGTTCGTCTCGAACGCCGGCAACGAGAGCGCGCTCCTCGGTTACGCTACCGTCCGGCAGCAGACGCGCGATCCGTAGCGTCGTCGTGCCGGCGCGGTTCGTCACGTAAACAATCGAGCTTCCGTCGGGGGCGACGTCTGGAGCAAATGCACGACGCCCCACGGTCAGTCGCTCTCGCCCAGCTTCGACCCCCGATGGCGCCTCCACGCCAGCGTCGAGGCGAAACAGATCGAGGAAGTCGTACCGACGGCGCGACGGTGCGACGGAGTTGAAGTAGAGACGGCAATCGCGCGCCATGGAAGCCGTCTCTCCCGAGGCGCGAGTGAGTATTCTCGGGGCCGTCACGGGCGACTCAGACGTCGGGGCCGTTGCGTGTGACGGCGCGGTCGACTCAACCGACTCAGACGTCGGGGCCGTTGCGCGTGACGGCGCGGTCGACTCCGGTGACTCGGGTGACGTCGCGATCGACTCGGGTGACGTCGCGATCGACTCAGACCTCGTAAACTCGAGGCGATAAATCCCGGCGCGTTCGTGACCATCGTCTCGCGAGTAGAACAGCACCCGCTTTCCGCTGTCGTCCGCGCCTGCGCACCCAGCGGGATAAAATCTCGGGCTCGAGGCATGCCGACCGTCATGGGTGAGCCGCCGTCCCTCGCGAAGTCCCCGCGCCAACACGGGAGCGAGCTGTTCTTCGACGCGACGATACGTCGAGATGCGAAATCCTTCGTACAGCTCCTCGATGGTGCGCCCCGTTGCGCGATAAAACGGGCGACTGACGGCAAAGGGAACCACGTCGTCGCCCGAGTCGTTCGCTACTTGGGCAAAGAGACTCTCGCCATAGAGCTCCGCGAGGAACTGCACGAACTTGGCGCCATAGAGGTAATAAAGGTTGCCCCCGGGCCATCGCTTCGGATCTCCCGTGATTCTGATCGAGGGGCGCGAAGTGGTCGTCCACGACGTCGGCTCGCAACATCATGTCGAAGAACGGCGAACGCAGTCGACCCGCACTCGAACGGACGGTCTCGGAATAGACCGCCATTCCCTCGATGAGCCAACGCGGTTGCAGTTGGTTCGGAGCGAATTGCTTACCGAGTAAGGTGTTGACGAGCGAAGGAAGGCCCGACACGGTATCGACGTGGACGATGTGCGTCTGCTCGTGAGCGAGCAACGTGGACATCCACTCGTCGTAGGCACCGAGGACACTCATGTCGTCAGGGGCCGTAACGAAGAGCTCGATGGTCGAGTACGGCAGGGTACTCGCGAAGCCGTTGGCGTAGTCCGAGACATCCTTCAGCACGATCTCGGTCTTTTGGCTCGGGGCTCGACCGAGCCACCGCACGAGCGACGCCTGGAGCTCCGCCGCGTAGGCCGCCGTGCGCTGTGCGATCTCCTCGAGCCCGCCGTGGAAGTGCACGACCACGGCTTCGTTCTCGATGGTGTAATACCGTATCCACGGATCGCCTGCAGCGGCGACGGAGCTCATCGAAGTCATGGCTGCGACGATCGCACCCAACAGACGAGTCTTGGTCCGTCGCACGAACCGACTCGCCCCGCTTGGCTCACGCAGCCCGGAAGCGCGGGCTCGCGTTCGAAGGATCGCGGGCGGCTTCAACGAAGCTCGAGCCTCCGCACTGGCTCAGAAGTCGTCGTGGAAGAGCGGCTCGCGATTGCGCACGTAGCGGTAGACGAGCTGTCGACCTTCGGGCGATATCGACGTGATCTGCGCGCCGAATCCGGGAGACGCCCCGTCGGAAACGGACGACGGCTCGCGCGTCCAACGCACCACGCCTTGAGCTTGAAACTCGTATCCGCCCGGAAGGGACACATGAAGGACGAGGTTTGTCCGAATCTTGGGGATTTGGTAGGTCGCAACGAAAATCCCGCCGGCATCGACGACGTTGTTGCCGCTCAGGCCCTTGTAGAAATTCGTCGGGCTGTGCGCACCGAGGGCAGCTTCGATGCGCACGGCGCCCGCGGGTACCGGCGCGAGCGCACCAGCGGGTGCAGTGGGTGCAGCAGGCGCGAGCGCGCCTGCCTCCGGTTGCGTCGGAGCCGAACCGAAGGTGACGGCAGCGGTACCGGCTTGCGCGATCGGCGATCGTGCGTTGCCCTGGGAAGGCAGCGTCGAGTTGGGCTCGAAACGAGCGTCAGGCATCGCCATTGCTGGCACTCCCGCCGATTGCCGCGTATCGCCCATGGCGGGTGACGCAACGGGTTGCGGCTGAGCCATCGGAGCAAACCGGGGAGCAGCCGCTGGCGCAGCAGGTGCAGGAGCAGGTGCGGCGGGGGTCGTCGCGGCGAAGTTCGCGACCGGCGAGGGTTGAGCCACGACCGTGTTCATCTGAGGTTGAGGCGGGATCGCTACCGCGGGAGCTCCCACGGCAATGGTGGAACCGAGCCCCGGGTTTTGCGGTTGCGCAACGGGTGCAGGCCCGGGTCGCTGCGAGCCAGTCGTCTGATTGAGCCGGTGCACGAGCCCGAGGGATCCCGCGACGGCTTCGAGAGCCGCGTTGACGGCAGGATGGGTCGTTGGAATCGTCTGGAGCAGAGCCAGGGCCGCACGTACCGAGTCGAGTGCCACGGGAGCTGCTTCGAGGGCCGCTTGGCCACCAGTCGCCTCGATGCGATGGAGCTGACTCATGGCCTTCGCGATGGGCTCGGCTGCCGCGATGAGATTCTCGGGAACCCCAGGACTCTGCAACGCAGACAGCCCCTGAGCTAGAGATTCGCGAGCGTTGCGAGCAGCGGCGACAACTTCAGTCATTCGAACCCTCCGAAGGCCCCAGCATATCAAAACTCGATGCTTTGGGAGCTTTTCTCGTTGGCCCGCAGGTAAGCCGCGAGCGCAGAGCCGCTGTAGGTGACGAGCTCCTCATCTTCGTTGCCGTCGTCGAGGGCGGCTCGCTCGACGGAAATCGCGCCGTCACCCGTGCGTAGGACCAGCCGGTCGCCGAGATACGCCTCACCGGGCAAGAGGCTCCGCGGGAAGTCCCGACAGGGTTCCGCCGAGATCACGAGGAATGGCTCTCCGCCGAGCACCAGCGCGAGCCCCGGCACGGGCGAGAGGGCACGAATTCGACGGAGAACCCGATCGGTAGGCCAAGTCCAGTCGACCCTCAATGCCTCACCCTTGGGTTGAGGCGCATAGGTGGCCTGCTCTTCATTTTGGTCTTGTTCCCGTGGCGGACGTCCCTGCGCAAAGGCTCGCGTGACCTCGCGGAGCGCTGACAACGACGGGCGATCGAGGGCGCGCGCGAGTTGCCACGCGTTACGCTCGCCCACGGGAATGGACACCTTTAGCAACATCTTGCCCGTGTCATATTCGTCGGTCAATCGATGCACGGTGACTCCCGTCGCGCTCTCGCCGGCGTCGATGACGGCGTAAAAGGGATCCGGCCCCCGATACTTGGGCAGGAGTGATGGGTGCGCCCCAATGCCGCCGAGGGGAGCGCGCGCGATCCACTCGCCGAGGATGCGTCGCGTGAAAAACCAACTGACGATCAGATCACAGGGGTGCGCCGCGAGGAGCTCGGACACCGCTGTCTGCCACGACGCACCGACCCACTCTTCATCCATCAGATCGATGACACGCTCGGAATCGACGTGGTGGCGAAGTCGCCTGCGCCCTGGTTGCGGCAAGGGGCTGAGCACGGCCCATTCGATGCGATGCCCGTCCGCCGCGAGCAGCACCGATCCAAGGGGTAACCCGAAGTAGCCAATCCGAAGGGGGCGAGTCATGGCCGAAAAGTTGCTCCTTTCGATGGCTCCCTGCTACTCGGACGCCATGTTCCCCGGTTCGGCCGGTTCGAGTTTTCGACCGCTTCTACGAACGGGCAACCGCTTCGATCGCGATGCGGCCGATAGGCCCGTCGTGGTCTTCGAGGACGTCTACAAGGCTTTCCGAAGCGACTGCCCGGTACTTCGTGGCTTTTCGCTCACGATCCAACGGGGAGAGTTCGTGTTCGTCACGGGACCGAGTGGTTCCGGCAAGAGCACGTTGCTCAAGCTGCTCTATGCAGCAGAGGGGGTCGACGCGGGGCGCATCCTCTTTCTCGGACGCGAGATCGGACGGCTCGATCCCGCGAGCATCCCCATTTGCGACGTAACATCGGGATCGGATTTCAGGATTTTCAAACTCATCGACAACTGGACGGTGACGGAGAACATCGCCCTGCCGCTCCAGGTCCTGAACCTTCCGCAAAAGCTCATCCATCGACGCGTCGGCGAAGCCCTCGAGCGAGTCGGATTGGGCGGGCGCGGGCCCGATCGCACCGCAGCACTCTCCGGTGGCGAACGGCAGCGCGTGAGCATTGCCCGCGCCATCGTCGCTGAGCCGGCAATCATTTTGGCAGACGAACCCACGGGCAATCTCGATCCGCAGCTCGCCGTCGATATCCTCGGCCTCTTCGAAGACATCCACGCGACAGGCGTGACGGTCCTCTTCGCGACCCACGACCGCTCGCTCCTCGACATTCGCCCGAGGAGAGTCGTCGTACTCGACGAGGGCCGAGCTTACGACGTGCCGAACGGACTCGAACCCCTCGCGGAGCGAACGGCTTAGGAACGAATGATGACGACACTCGAGCGAGCCTTACGCGGCGCAAGAAGCGATTCTCCGGATGCACCTCCTCAGCGTGTTTTCCGTCGGAGTGGCTTTCGTGTGTCTCGTCGCGACGCTCCTCGTCGTCGTGAACGTCGAACGCGTACAGAATCGCTGGCAATCCGTCGGTCGACTCTCGGTGTATCTGCGCCCCGGACTCGAAGAACGCGAAGTGACGGAGCTCGAGGGAGCCCTGCGCAAGACCCCCGACGTTCGCAGCGTGCGCTACCTCTCGAGCGACGCCGCGCGGAGGGAACTCCTCCGCGAAGATCCGGACGAGGTCATCACGCGACTTCCCGAGCAAGCCTTCCCCTCGTCCCTCGAGGTCGAAACCGTCGAGCCGATGAGTGTCGAACGGCGCGGCAAGCTCTTGGCTCAATTGAGCAGTCTCCCCGCCGTCGAATCCGTCGAAAGCTACGACGAATACGGCAACAAACTCGGCAATGCCTTACTCCAAGGGGTCGCCGCGGCCATCGTGCTCGCGGGCATCGTGCTCCTCGCGGTGATCAGCGTCGTCTCGTCCACCATGCGGCTCAGCCTGCAACGCCGCAAACTCGAGGTGGAAGTGATGCACCTCGTCGGCGCAACTGACGCTTACGTCCGCAAGCCACTGCTCGTCGAGGGACTCGCCCAAGGCGCCCTCGGCGCCCTCTTCGCGCTTCTCCTCGTCGGCGCCCTCTACATCGCCTTCCGCGGCACCGTTCTCGAACAGTTCTCCCTCCTACTCGGTGTCAGTCCGTCCTTCCTTCCTTTCTCACTTTGCACGGCGCTGCTCTTCGCCGGCGGGGCCATGGGCATCTTTGCCGCACACCTGAGCCTGAGAAAGATGCACGTCGCATGAGGTCCCTCTCGCGCGGCGCGTCCCTGGGGTTGCTGTTGCTCACCTCGTCGGTGCTCACCTCGTCGGTGTTCGCGAGGAGCAACGAGGAACCGACGAGCGGCAATCTGCTCGAGCTTGCCGCGGCCAAGGGCGAGCTCGATTCGGGCCGCGTCGCTGCTCGACGCGGAGGAGCGCGAGACGCGCGATCTCTACGATCGCAGCCAGCAAGAGCTGCGCGACATCGACGAACGATTGATCGTACAGGGACGCGCCTACGTACGCCTCTCCAAGCCGGGGTTCCTCGTCCTGTCCCTCGGGTTCGAGCGGTTCCTGCTCCGTGCGTCGCGAATGCTGCGCCTCAAGCATGCCATCGCGCGCGATCTCGCTCGGCGCGGAGAGCTCGAACGGATCTTGACCGATTCGGGACAACGACTGCTCGCTCAACGCAAACAACGCGGGCCGATCTCCGCCGCCAAGCTCTCGAAGCTCCGCGAGCGTTCCGCGCTCGCGGATGCGGAAGAACGCGCGCTCGCTTTCGAACGAGCCTTCGCGACGTCGGAAGAGCCCCACACGGCTGTGTATGCAGCACAGGTCCCCTTTGGCGGTCCGATCCGCGAAGCATCGACCTTCTCCGGAACGAAGGGGCGCCTTCCGTTCCCCGTCGCGGGGCGCACCGAGATCTTATTGGCGAAGCGACGCGGTGGCGGCGGACCGGGACTCGAACTCCGTGCTCGCGCTGGCACACCGGTCCAAGCCATCTATGCGGGGCGCGTCGTCTTCTCCGACAAGTACGCCGACTACGGCCAGACGGTGATCCTGGATCACGGCGAGGGCTACTTCTCCGTGAGCGCCGGTTTGACGAAGCCGCTCGTCCGTGTGGGGCAAGACGTCTCGGCGGGAACCAAGCTCGGGGAGCTCGAGGACTCGGAACGTGGCTCTGCGCTCTACTTCGAGCTTCGGCTCATGGGCGATCCCATCAACCCATCCGAGTGGTTCGGGATCTGAAACTGCCGACGACGCCCGCTCGCGCCATGGAATTGCCGAGCGAGGAACCGAGAATCTAGTAGAATTGTCGCCATGCGGGCGGCAGCTTTCTTTTCTCACGTGCGATCTTCTCATTTTGGTTCTGGACCTCGACCTCGATGGTCCACTCGAGCCAACGGACGTTTCTTCTCGTTCCTCCTTCTTGCGAGTTTGGGCGCGACGGCACTTGGGCTCCCCGAGACGGCGCTGGCACAAGGCGCGGCACCTTCGGTGCAATTCCCACCCCCTTCGCCCCCTCCACGGCCGGTGACCTCCGACGGAGTGCCATCGGCACCCGCTACTCAGCCCCAGCCACTCGGGCCTCCCAGCGTGCCTCCGGTCGCGTTCCCAGCCCCAGCTGCAACGCCGTCCCAACCTCAGGCGCTCCCGAACCCACCATCGCCAATCGCGCCCGACGTGCAAGGGCCGAGAGTTGCTTTGGTGAATCCGCCAAGTTCGACACCGACGCCCCAAGAGGCCTGGCCCCCTGCGGTACTTCCATACCGCGACGGGATGCCAATCGCGCCGGGATATCGACTCGAAAGCAAGCCAAACACGGGGCTCGTCTACGGTGGTCTCGCCGTCTTCGCCGTGCCCTACGTGAGCGGGATCATCGCGGCGGCGGCATCGGACTTCACCAAAGATTCGGGTTGGCTCGCCGTGCCCATCGCGGGCCCCTTCTTGGCGATGGGTGGACGCTCCATCAATTGTTCATTCACCGAGCTCACCGTGGAGGGCGACACGAACGTCGATCTCAACGCAAAGGAGGCCGCTTGCCGCGCCTCGGCCCTCAAGGAAGCCCGCGTGGTGGCCCTGCTCACCGTGGCCGGTCTCGTCCAAACCGCAGGAGCCATCCTCACCGTGGCCGGTCTCGTCTCTCGGGACGAATACCTGGTTCGGAAGGATCTCGCTCCCGAGCCTGAAGCCGAACCCACCGTCAGCGTCGACGGCGGGTACGTGAACGGCCAAGCTCGGCTATCCGCCCAAATTCGCTTCTGAACCCGAGGCTCGCCGTCACACGTGGCCACCCGTGGTCCTTGGACTGCGGATGGACTTCGGCCCAGGGCGACAAATCACGATTTGCCCTGGGGCGTCCAAAGCGCAAACTCCGAACGAAGGAGGAGCGAACCGATGGAAACCAAGCAAGACGGACCGGCCGCGCACCGACACTTGGGTTCGCTCCTGCGCCGAAGTCCCGATATCAATTTGCGCGCAACCGGGCACGCTAAAGCACAGGTGAATCGACAGGTGAATCGACAGCGATTCGACGCGAAGGAGCTCCACACGTGAAAGCGAACGCCTCTCAAGAGCAGACTTCGACGGCGACGGCCGAATCACCGCTGCTACAGCGGCTCGAGCGCGGAGAGCTCACGCGCGAACAGTATCTCGACGCTCGCGTCGAGGAGGCGATTGCTCCGTTTTCGAACACGCTCACGCGCGATCAACTCGACTTCATGCGTACGACCCTTCGTGAGCGTCTGCAGCTGGATCCGGCACTCGTCGAGCTCGTGCAACGCGCAACCGCCGGTGCTCCACGGTCCTGAACCATCGCTCACACGCGTCCGCCGAAGAGTACCCTTTTGCAATCGCCCCCGCGCTCCCGCACCCTACGTCTCCAAACGTCAGAGACGGCCAAATCGGCCCTGGCGAAACTGGCTCCAACCGATCTCGGCGCCATCGTAGAGGGTCGCCTCTTCGTCGACTCACGTCGCATCACCGACGAAAATGCCAAGTTGGGCGTCGGGCAGTCGATCACGTTGCACGCCCCGCATCGAGAGCTTGCGTCGAACGCGGTGCGAAGTCCGGAGATCCTCGACGAGCGTGAGGGGATCCTCGCTATCGACAAACCCGCCGAGTGGTCGAGCGAACCCGACGAACGCGGCGATCGAATGAGTCTCTCGCGATTCGTCCTCCAGAATACCAAGTATCTTAGCGCGCATGTCGCGACGCGCCTCGACGTCGGCGTGAGCGGCGTCGTGCTCGTCGCAACGACGGAGACGAGTCGTCGACATCTGAGCCAATTGTCGGAGCAGGGGCAGCTACACCGGCACTACGTTGCGATCGCCCTCGGCGCTCTTGGCGAGAGGGGCCGTTGGGAGGGCTCGGTGGAGGACCGAAACCGAGGTAAAGAATCGCCCTGCGACCACCGACTTCGAACGTTTGGCACAACTACCGACGTCGGCCACGTTCGCTGGCGCAGCCGCGGGAACCCCCGTGACCTTGGTCGCGTTCCACCCGCGTACTGGACGGCGACACCAGCTCAGGATCCACGCTGCACGACAGGGTTTTCCGCTGCTCGGCGATCGGCGCTACGGTGGCCCAAAGCAGGTCGTGCTGGCAAGCGGACGAGTCCTCGCTCTGTCGCGGATTTTCCTCCACGCACATCGGACGGAGGTACCCTTCTCCCCTAACGTTTCCTGGTGCGTCCGTTGCCCCATCGATCCAGAGATGGAACGCTGCTGGGAGAGCCTCGGTGGAAGCCATGATGATTTTCCGAAGTAGTTCGAGTCGCCGCCAAGATCCATGTGGCGCAAAACACGTGGTCTCGATGTGCGGCGTTTTGCTCGCGTTCGCTTGCAGCTCGGCTCGGCTCGATCCGAAAACGCGTGCCGTCACTTTCGATACGCCCGTTCTCGCCGGTTCCGCGCAACCCGTTCCCTCGGCGGCGTCTTCGGTCCCACCACTTTCGTCCGCCACGACGAGCCTTCCCAAAGAGGCCAATGGCAGCGGCGTCACCGCGCCCATCGCTTCCGACAAGAGCGATGGCAATGCGCACGAGAGCAACGAGCCCAAAGGGGAGACCTTGCGCTGCTCGCGCCTCCCCGATCCGCGCCCCATGGTCACCGATGATTGGATGCGCCTGACGGTTCGCTTCGATCGAGGAAAGCTTTCTTTGGTTGGCGCGTCGCAGCAACGGCTTCGGCGAGCACGGGCGACTGCACGAAAGATGGGACGATTCGCCGCCGAACTGTGGATCGGCTGCGAACTCGTCGATCGCGTGCGGTTCGACTTTCCGCTGCTCGCAGCGGAACCTGGTAACTCCGAAAAGGGCAGCGCATCTGCCATCGGATTCGAGCGGCTCGGCCGTTACGAGACGGAGATCTGGGTCCCGAACAGCGAGCGCGCCACCCGACTCGAATTACGCGATCGTTCGCGCGAAGCCGAGGCATCCGCAACGACTCGCGTCGATTGGCCGCTTGCACCGGCGACGGCACCAGCACCGGCACCGGCACCAGCACCAGCACCAGCACCAGCACCGGCACCGGCACCGGCGACGGCACCGGCGACGGCACCGGCGACGGCACCAGCACCGGCGACGGCACCAGCACCGGCGACGGCACCAGCACCGGCGACGGCACCAGCACCAGCACCAGCACCAGCACCAGCACCAGCACCAGCACCAGCACCAGCACCGGCACCAGCACCGGCACCAGCACCGGCGACGGCACCAGCAGCTGCGGCTTCGGTGCAACGCGCCAATCCCCGTTGAATCCGCAACGACGAGCTCGATTCGAGACCGCTTCCAGGCACGAGAGATGTCACGTGCATGGGGCTTGCGGACGCGCACCCTTCCTCACCTTGCAGATTCGCGATTGCGGGGGGATCGCCTCCATCGAAGGCGGACAGAAACCTCGCCAGCCGTCGAACGGCTAGGCTCGAGCGTCCAGACGGATATCCCCGATTTCAGAGGAACTACAGGGATAACGGGACGTCCTCGCCGGTGCTGGATTTGCACGCACCTGTGTAGCCCTAATCCCCTTCAGCTGACGGTCGATTGGTCTTTTGTCACGGTTCTCATTCGGTGACGCACCTTGGCATGGCTTGCGACACCATCGCGCATCGACTGCGGTCGAGGTGATTTCGGGGGGCCAGAATGCAGTTCTCTAAGCAAGGGACCCATCGGTCGAATCAACGTGGTTTCGCGATCCGTCGAGTCGACGTTGCGTTCGCCTGCGGCAAGTGAGGCAAGACATGCTGAAGAATGTCAAAATTGCCACGAAATTATACGTCGGATTCGCGACGATCCTGCTCATCATGATCGTGGTCGGAGTGCTCTCCCGATCGAGTCTTTCGGAAGTGACTCAATCGACGACGAACATCGGAGAGATCCGTGCCCCGAGCATGCGCCATCTGCAGGACATGGCGATAGGTCAGCTTCGAATCGGGTCCGGGATACGCGGTCTCATCAATCGACGCATGATGGACGCGAAGACTCGTCAGGAGAACTACAATGACGTCGTCAAGGGGTTCGAAATCCTGAACGTTGCCCGCAGCCGCTACGAAGCTTTACCCCACACTGCGGAAGAAACTCGAATCTGGCAGGCGCTCGTCCCAGTCTTCGGGGCCTGGAAGCGAGACATCGACGCGATCGTCGAGCTCTCGAAGGAAAAGGACCTCCTCATTTCCCAAGGCGCGGCTCTCGACGATCCGCGCGTCACGCAAATCGACGCGCGTGCGTTCGAGCAGACCATTCGCGCACGTGATGCGCGATTCGAGTCCGGCAAATTGCTCGAAGAGCTCACGGCGCTCAATGCCGAACTTGGTGCAAAGTCGGTCACCGAAGCTGCTGCCGCGGCCAATCAGGGTAACAGTCGAATTTCTCTGATCATTGTCGCGGGTATGTTGATCGGGATCGTGGTTGCTTTCGGGATCTCTCGTTCCGTTGCTGGGGCACTCGGTGCATTGCACGGCGAAAGCCTCCGCCTGACCCAAGCGGCAATCGAAGGCGACCTGAGCACACGAGGCAATCTCATGAGCGTGCCAACGGAATTCCGTGGGATCGTCCAAGGGATCAACGATACGCTCGATGCCGTCATCGAGCCACTGAATGTCGCAGCAAACTACGTCGACAAGCTCTCGAAGGGTCAGCTTCCTCCCCGACTCTCGCGCGAGTACCGAGGTGACTTCAACACCATCAAGAACAACCTGAATCAGTGCATCGACGCGATCGAGAGACTCATCAACGATGCCGCGAAATTGCCCCAGTCGGCAGTAGCAGGAAAGCTATCGGCACGTGCGGACGTGCATCAGCATCAGGGTGACTACCGAAAGATCGTCGGGGGATTCAATGACACGCTCGACGCAGTGATTGGACCATTGAACGTCGCAGCCGAGTGCGTCGACAAAATCGCCCAGGGCGCTATTCCTCCGAAAATCACGGCAAGTTATCAAGGCGACTTCAATACCATCAAGGACAACCTCAATCGGTGCATCGACGCGGTGAACCTGCTCGTGAGCGACGCTCAATATCTGGCAAAATCAGCGATCGAGGGCAAATTGTCCGCTCGCGCTGACGCATCCCGTCACCAAGGAGACTTCAAGCGCGTCGTCACCGGAGTCAACGACACACTCGATGCGGTCATTTTGCCGTTGAATGCGGCTGCCAATTGCATCAACCGCATCTCACGGGGCGACGTGCCGCCCAAGATCACCGAAAACTATCAGGGCGATTTCAATACGCTGAAAGACAGCTTGAACAACTGTATCGAAGCGATCAATCGCTTGATCGAAGATACCAAGCTCCTTTCACAGGCAGCCGCAGCAGGCAAACTCGGTACGCGCGCGGATGCCAGCGCCCACTTGGGGGACTTCCGAACCATCGTCACCGGAGTCAACTCGACGCTCGACGCGGTCATCGACCCTCTGACAATCGCCGCCACGTGTGTGGATCGAATCTCGAAGGGAGACATCCCGCCAAAGATCACCCAGAATTTCGCGGGCGATTTCAATGCCATCAAGAACAACCTAAACGAGTGCATCGACGCAATCAATCGGCTCACACACGACACTCAAATCCTCTCCGAATCGGCGATCTTGGGCAAATTGGATACTCGCGCCGATGCGCACGCCCATTTCGGTGATTTCAGGCGTATCGTCGAGGGAATCAACCATACGCTCGACGCAATCATCGGCCCCGTCATGGAGGCAACGCGAGTACTCGAGTCGCTCGCTCAGTACGATCTCCGCACTCGCGTCACCGGGGATTACCAAGGAGACCACGCGCGTATCAAGAATGCATTGAATGGCACCGCGCAAGCGCTTCACGACGCGCTCGCACAAGTAGCGCTGGCGGTCGAACAGGTCGCCGAAGCATCCAAACAAATTGCCGCCTCGAGCCAATCGGTCGCGCAAGGTGCATCCGAACAAGCGAGCAGCTTGGAAGAGACCTCGAGTAGCCTCGAGGAAATGGCGAGCATGACCAAGCAAAACGCCGATAACACGATTCAAGCACGGACCCTGGCGCAAACGACGAAGGAAGCCGCAGAAAGCGGCGGCCGAAGCATGACCAAGATGACGGAAGCAATGCAAAAGATCCGCTCTGCTGCAGAAGGCACGGCTCAGATCATCAAGGACATCAACGACATCGCCTTTCAGACCAATTTGCTCGCCCTCAACGCTGCAGTAGAGGCGGCGCGCGCGGGCGAGGCAGGTCGCGGATTCGCGGTCGTCGCGGAAGAAGTGCGAAACCTAGCGCTCCGCTCCAAAGAAGCAGCAAAGAAGACCGAAGATCTCATCCAGATGTCCGTCGGTAATGCAGAAAGCGGCCGCATCATCACGGACGAGGTGGCGAAGAGCCTTGCCGAAATCGTGTCCGCTGCTGGGAAGGTGAACGACATCATCGGAGAAATCGCCGTCGCGAGCCAAGAACAGTCACGAGGAATCGAACAGGTCAACACGGCCGTAAGCGAAATGGACAAGGTGGTCCAGGTGGCTGCCGCCAATGCCGAAGAATCGTCGAGTGCGTCGGAAGAACTCTCGGGACAATCCGAGGAACTCGCCGGCCTCGTCGGAAGGTTCAAGCTCGACCGTCAACAGCTGAGATCCTCGGAGAAGCGAGGGATTGGACCCGAGTCTTCGAGACTTGGCGCACATACCGCGCAACGTCGAGTCATGCCCAAAGCGGCGCCACGCCGCGCAGCGACAGGAGGAAATGGGTCGCGCACTTCGTCCTTCGATGAGGAGCCGACGCCCATGCACAGCGACGTGACTTTCCGTGACTTCTAACTGAAGCACCACACACTCGAAAGGGGGTATCGCGCGCCTGAGGGGGAAGCGTGATGCCCCCCTTCACTTTCTGCCGAGCGGCATGGCTTCGAACGTGCTGCCCTTCGCAAATTCATCGATGGCTAGCGACCGAGAGCACGACGCAACTCGGAGGAGCGTGGACTGCGCGACGAATCGCACCCCGAAGTGAAGCCAGTCGAATCGAAGTGCGTATCGACACTGGCCGTGTCAACTTCGAGGTCATCCCGCACACGCTGCACCTCCACCCGAAGCTGCCGCTCGCCCGAACGGCTCGGAGAACAGTAGGACAGCACGTAGTGACTTCCGACTCGCGCGTTGGACCTGGCGAGCAAAGCGTCGAAAGGCAGCGACGACCCCGCATCATCGATGGTTTGGAATTTTCCCCCATAGGCGAGCCGCTTGACGTCTGGATCGTCGGAAGAAAGACCGTGAACGTACGTGAGCACAGTAGTCCGATTCAGTCGTTCATCGAAGCTCGCCTCACTGACTCTTCCAGCGAGATCCGGTCCCGCCGTGACGACGTTTAACGTCCCCACGCGCAATGCCTTGAGCGAACGAGTGAACCGTGCATCCAGAATATCTAGGGCCTCGACGATGGCTCCGCGAAGGTTGCGCGACGAGTCCGTCGGCGCGCTCAACCGCACTTGAACGGGCGCAAGCGTCGACTGCCCGGTCTCCAACGGAAAGTCGCCGAGGTGCTTGATGCGTTGGCTCCCGTCGAAAGCAAGCACCGTCACCGACTGGCGATTCCGTGCTCGACTGACGAAATCCGCGATGCGCCCCTCGAGCTCTCGTCGACGTTCTTCCGTAGGAGCAACGCCGAGATCGACGAGCAAAGCCGTGTGAAACGAGATGACGCTGGTCGGCTCGAGCAAGCGAAATCGAGTCGTCGCAGTGTCGAGAACGACGCGATCCTCGAAGAGACGAAACGCCGAGCTCCTCAGTTCCGAGACAGGTTGTTGGCCGTCGCTGACCTCGACGACGGAAACGACGTTGCTCGGCTTGGACGGCGACGTAACGACTTCGGTCACGTGGAGCCCTTTCGGCAATCCACAACCTTGAAGGAGCACCAACAGCAACCCACCTATCACGACGCGACCTGACATGTCGCGCGCTCTCTTACCCGGAAACATTCATCGAATCAAATCGTTACCGCTATTTCCATATCGAAGCGGGAAGGCGTGCCGGGTTTGGACGAGACAAATCGCAACATCCCACGCAGCTGAGGCATTCACGGTCGTCGATCGAGCGTCATTCGGAAGAGGCTCGAGACGCTATTGCAACGGAAAGTTTTCGTTTCGTTAAACTCGACGACGAAACTGTGTCGTGTTGCCACGCTCTCGGTGGTGGGTCTTGCCGTCACCCCGCTGGACGATCGGCGATGTCCGCACTTCCGTTTCGCTGTTGCGATGACAACGTGAACTTCGGCTATAGTTCTCCAAGTGTCAGAGGGTCTGCGCCAACGCGCTTTGGAACTACTTCATCCGTATTGCGACATCGTTCGAGCGACTTTCCGACGTTCCGCCATCTGCTCAAGTTCGAGGCTTGTACTTCCGAAGTTTCCTAGGGATCTTGCGCCAGGCAGGCGACTTCAGCGGGTACGAGCGATACTTTCCGAACGAGTCTTGGTCGTCTTTGACCTATTATCCCCTGAGTGATTATCTCCTGCGATTGGCGCTCGCTGGCGCGCTCATCACTTCGAAGCAATCCATACACGAAGGGATCTTGCTCATCACGCAACGCAATGCCGCCGCGTTCGAATCGAGCGTTCTCGGTCGCGTGCTCCTCAGGCTCCTCGCTCGCGATCCGGTGCGCTTGACGGAACAAGCCGTATCGGCGCGTCGGCAGTCGACGACCTACGGTGAATGGGAGCTGGTCAAACGCGACCAGCGGTGTCTCGAGATGATCTATCGAGGCGAATACATGTGGATCGAGTCAGCGATTGCAGGCGCTGCGCTCGGAAGCTTCGAAGCTTGCAGCCTCAAGCCCCACCTCGAAACGAAATTGAAAGACAAGTACAACGGTTCCACCATCGTTCGCTGGTGATCCGCCCGCCGTTGGTGCATCCAACGTTCTCGTGAGTCAGCACCGATTCAGTGGTGGTTGCGACTCTTGCGCCGTGAGTACGGCGGAGACTGCCTCGAGTAGTTGACTTCTCGACACGGGCTTGTGAAGCACCGAGTTTCCGGACTCGAGCAAGCGGCTCGGCCGCGACTCCTCAGCAGTGACGAAGACCAGGTTTTGCGCGCGCACGCCACGTTCGCGTTCGATCCAGTCGTGAAGTGCCACCCCTGGACGATCTGGCGGTGAGATGTCGGCGACGATGACATCCGCATGGGACCCAGAAGCCAAGAGCTCGATCGCCTCGTCACTATCCCGTGCCAACAAGAGATCGTACTGAGAGTCGAGAGCCCGTGCGAATGCCCGCAAGACCTGCTCGTCACTGTCGAGCACGAGGACCCGCTTGTTCGCCCGCGTCTGTGCCGTGTTGGACGCCGTGCGAGAGCGACGTCGATGAGCATCATAGAGCTCACTCCGATTGGGTCGCGGGATGAGAGCAATGAAGGTCGCCCCATCACCGTGCACGGATTCGACCAGCAGGTCCCCACCGATGCGACGAAGGATTGATCTCGAAATGGAAAGGCCCAATCCCGTGCCGACGCCATCACGTTTCGTCGTGAAGAAGGGATCGAAGATGCGACCGAGCACGTTCGGGGCGATCCCGGGACCCGTGTCGCTGACGCAAACGGCCACGGCTTCTTCGTCGGCGCGAGCAGAAATTCGAATCCGGTGTGCCGGTCGCTCGATCTCGGTGACGGCGTAGGCGGCATTGAGGAGAATATTGGTGAACACCTGGGCGAGTCGCGCGGTCGGAGCCACCACTGGGGGTAGATCGGGTTGATAGTCGATCTCGATGGTGCCGTGCGCGCGGATCTGGCGACCAACGATGCGCAACACCTGATCGACGAGTCCTCGAATGTCTACGATTTCTGGGGCAACATCGTCGTCAGGACGCGAGAACAGCTTCAAATCGCGGACGACTCTGGCAATGCTTCGGGCGGACGCCTCGATCTCCTGAAGAAGCTCCCGACTTTCCACGATAGGCGACCCAGTACGCCCCACGCGAAGGATTCGTTGCAACTCCTCGTGCGTGGCTCCGTCCTTGCGTCGGACGAGTGCGTCGACTTCCTCCAAAGCGTTGTGCAGCGGACTGACACGCAGCTTCAACCCTTCCGCGGAGAGGAGGAGCGAAGTCAAAGGATTGTTCACCTCGTGCGCCACACCAGCGACGAGTGTGCCGAGCGCCGCCAGTTTTTCCGAGTGGACGTAAAGCGCGCTCAGCTGCTCTTGTTCACGTCGCAACCGAGCCCTCAGAATGACGCGTTCGATGAAGCCAAAGGCGGTCGCGGCGTCGAGGTGGTCACTCGTGATGGCGTCATCGGCTCCCGATTCGAGGGCCACGAGACCGGCAGCTTCGTCCGCGACCACGACGCCAAGCGGGAGACCGCCGTGAAGATTTCTCACATTTCGAAGCGTCTGCTGAATCGTGCCCGTCGGCTCGAAGAACAAAAGGGTGTTTGTCTCCTGCGGGAACCTCCGTTGCGCGATCTCGGAGAGCAGAACGCGCAGCTCACCCGCTTCGCAGACCATGGCAATGGGCAGCGACGGCGCCTCCATCATGACGAAACACTCGTTCCTAAACTAGAACCGGACGAGTGCAGAAGAGCGCGTAAATCCAGCCCCTTGGGCGTAAAGCACCACGAGAGTTCCGGACTTGAGAATGCCTTCCTGTTTGGCATGAATGAGGTTCGTGAGCAGACCGCATCCACCCAAGTGAGCCAGTTCATCGAACGTTTGCGGCACGAACATGTTCCCGCCCAACGCCTCCGAGATGGCCTTGGGTACCCAACGGCGCGGTTGAATACTCGAAAGTACTTGTACCTTGTCGAGTTCCGTTTGCGCAATAGCCAGTAACTCCCGAACGGTCTCTGCGCCAATGCGCACGGTTGACCGGACGAGATGGCGCGCGGCTTCACCGTTTCGGCTACCCAAGTAGTAGTCTGGGCCAGATTGCCACCATGGCGGATCGCTCGTGGTGCCACGGCACCAAGTGACGGCCTCGTAGTACTCTCCGTGCGTTCGAGCGTGCGAGGCAACGAGAGAGGTTTCCGTATCCGCGCACACGACGAACGCAGTGGCAGCATCACCTACATTGGGTGAAGCCGGATGCATCATCGGAAATGCACGAGTAATGAGGTGACTTTGTGTCAGCAGCACCCGTTTCGCACGCCCGGATTCGATGAGCGCCGTCGCAACCTCGAGCTGAGCAATCGGGGTCGCGCAAGCGGCATCCATGCCGTACGCGAGAGCACGTGTCGCGCCCAAAAGGTGAGCCACTTTGACGGCGCTGGCGGGCACGATCCTGTCCGGCACTGCCGCCCAAGAAATGATGACGTCGAGATCTGCCGGATCGACGGATGCCGATTCGAGTGCCTGACGCGCAGCTCGCGCCTCGGCCTCCGGCGCCGTCATGTCCTCCGGTGCAACTCGCCGTCTCGTCGTGCCGAGGAACGGGTCGTCCACCTCCTCGGAGAAGTACTTGAGCGCAATCGCGTCGGCTGGATTGCTCAGATCGAAGTCGACGTCCACGAGTTCCCGTCGTTTGCTGCTCGCCGCTTTGGCGGCAAACTCCGGCGGCCACTCGTCGTTCTCGCGGATCCGCTCGGGTAGCCACTGACCCATTCCTAAAATACGCGCACCCATGGTTCAGCGTTGCTCCGTTGGTAAGGAGGCCTCGGGACGCTCGATCATGCTCATGTGTTGGAGTGCTTCATTGCGACCTCCTCCAGCCAACCGAAGACGGCGATCGATGCGAACGTCGAGCACGGCGGGGCCATCGGTCGTCAACAATTCGAGCAGCCGCGCCGTGATCTCGCCTGGGTGATTGATGCGTGCCGAATTGACGCCGAGTGCCCGCGCCCACCCAGCAAAGTCGACCCAAGGAGATTCCCAAGGGGCTTCCGCGCCGAAGACTTGCCGATAGCCGTGATACACCATGTTGTAGCGAGCGTCGTTGAAGACGGCGAACACGATCTTGAGGCGTTCCTTCAACGCAACGAGGATCTCCATTCCCGCCATCTGCATGCCGCCGTCGCCACAGACACAGATGACCTTGCGTTCACGATCGCCGAGCGCCAAACCAATTGCGGAACAAATCCCGGAGCCCATGCTCCCGAGCCCGAGATTGATCATGAATTGCTCGGGTCCACGCGCGGTCAGGTAGTGAAGTGCGAACAACATGTGTTCGCCGATGTCCGCGACGAAGCGCGAGTTGTCTCCAGCTGCGCTTTCGAGATCGGCCAGGGCGCGATAAGGCGAGATGATCTCCGATTCATCGCGCGCGAAATCGGCGATATCGAAGGCTGGTCGCTTGCGGATCTCGCGTACTTCATCGCCGATTCGGCCGTGCAAGAGTCCGTTTTGGCGAACCCAGTGCAGGAGCCCGTCGACGAACGGGCCCACGTTCGCGACGATTCCGAGCGACGTCGGCAGGTTGCGGTTGAATACGCGAGCGTCGATGTCCACGTGGATGAGCTCGCCGTTGTCAGCTACGTAACGCGTAGGCCCCACCGTACAATCATCGAGATCGGTACCGAGCACGAGGGCGACGTCGACGCCCCTCGACGTATACTCGCGCGCCCACATCGATGCAGCGAGTCCACCATGTCGCAATGACCGAGGATGACGTTCGCTCACGATACCCTTCGCTCGCGGCGTGGTTACGAATGGAACGTCGAAGGCATCTGCGAGTCGCGCGAGCGTCCGTGCATAGGGACGTGCACCAGCGCCGAACACCATGAGGGGTCGCCGCGCACGGAGAAGCTTTTGGCATACCTGCGCAAAAAGCTCCGATTCCGGCGGAGCACTCACCGCAGGAGGCGACGAGACGAGCCGTGGAGATGTCGCCGTACCGGCGGCGCGGTGAATCGGCACCACCAACAACGCTGGACCGGGACACTCCGGATTCGTGGCTGCACGTAACGCAGCGAGCGCGTGAGCCGACGCCGATTTCGACTGAGCGACGCGCACGGTCGCTCGCGTGACGCTCCTCAACATGTTTTCGACGTCGATTCCCTCGGGACCGGAATTCTGGAGAAGTCGTCCGCCTTCCGCTGCCCATGCCACATCACCACTAATGACGAGCATCGGGATCTGTTCGAAGTGGGCAGAAACGATACCCGTGATCGCGTTGGTGGCGCCAGGACCCGCCGTGATCACGACACAAGGAACGGAACCACTCGCGCGATAGTAACCAGCGGCGGCAAAGGCCGCGCCGGTCTCGTGTCGCGATTCGACGAGTCGCGCACGAGGACATTTGAGAATGGCATCGAACATTGGCGATACTGGACCGCCAGGAATGCCGAAGAAGGTGTCCACGCCGAGTTCGACCAACGCCTCGACGATACTGTCGGCAGCACGAATAGGAGCAGATGAGGGGCTCCCGTCCGAAAATTGGATCTCGGTCGGAAGCTTCGGCACCGATAACTTCGGGATGTGGAATGCTTCGGTTTGAGTGTCCGTCCCGTCGTGATTCAAGAGCTCGCGAATGCACGACTCGGGAGTTGATTCTTCGAGCGCGTCACCTAAACTGGCGGAATTTCGCGGGTTTTGAGGCATAGGAAGTCCTTCGAGTAGCGGAACTGAACGACCACCCCCCTACGCCTGGGTCGGCGTCTCTCGAGTCGAGACGACCAAGTCCAGTGTTTTGCCCGTGATGATGACGTGATTGGAAGAAAGTAATCACGGGTGGCAAACGTGCGCCCCCATAGCGGACTCAATCTAGGTCGTAAATAAGAATTTACGAAAACCGCGATTTGTCGCGGCAAATGCGCTCAATTTTTTCGGCGCGATTCGACTGCGAGTGCAACGCATGGTGCGTGCGCGCTGCACACGTGCGTGGCGAAATCGATGCAGGTGCAAAGCTTTCCAGTCACGGCGCACTCGTCGTCACGCATTGATGGAAGCACCCCGCAGTTTGGCCTGGAAAGCAGTGACACGCGAACGCGTGACAAGCGAGGCAGTTGCTCTCAAACTGTGCGGCTTATTCCATCAGAACTCGCCCATGAGTCCCAGACCTGGGTAGATGATCGTTCCGTCGAGCTTTGCGTCATAGCGAGTCGCGCTTGCACCCACGGCTTCGAACTTCGCGGTCGTTGCGAAGTGAACCACCGTGAGTTCCGCGGCGAAGAAGATCCATTTGTATCCGAGCGCACCACCCAATTGTCCGCCCAAGTATCGACTCACCCCATTCAGCTCGAAACCATAGAGCTCGTCAGTCGACGGAATGCGAAGTCGCGCACCGGCGTGATAGGTGCCAAGCAGCACCTTCGGTCCGCCCCACCAACGATACCAGGTGCCACTCGTGCCGAACAGCAATGGGACATCCACCATGAAACGTCGATAGTCATCGATGGACAGAATATCCACGATGTCGGGCACGCCGAAGCTGTAGCTGTAGCGCCCGAAGCCCAACCCGAGGCTCATATCGATACCGTCGTCCTTCTTCGACAAGAACTGGTAACGCGCACCCAAACGCCACCCCCCCGTGAACCAGCGCGCTTGAACCTCCGTGTTCTCGTAGACGCCGACACCGATTCCGATATGTGCGTTCGCGGAAATGGGATTGAGTAGCTGAGTTGCAGCACCTTTCAGTACGACGCGCTGTTCGTCGGAGGTCAGCTCGCGTCGTTCCGCTGCGTCACTGAGCGTCTTTGCCGTATCGTAGAGGCTCGAAAGCGTATCTGGCGGATAGGAGACGTCCGTGCCAGCTTCGACCTGAATGTGTTTCGGACGAGCTACGTGAGCCGGAGTGAATGACGACAACGCCGGCGCGCAACCCGAGAACGCAAGGAATAGACATGAGAAGGGAAAAGAGAAAGATCGGTCGGTCTTCATGGCACCCAGCCGTAAAAGGCAAGCGTAACGCTACGACGCACTTCGGCTCCAGCCCAAAGAAGCCCACGAGCCATCACGTCGAGGCCTTTCTACTCATTTCCACCCGAGGTCTTCCCTCCGAAATGCCGGCCGACGCGCGGTGCTGGACGATCCATCGACTTGGGGAAGCGCCGAGAACTCGACGTAGACTCGCGCCGCTCGCCCTCTTCCCGAGGGTGGCTATTCGTTCTCTTCTACCGAGTCACATTGCGAAGTGGGCAAGCTCGGGTCGAGCTCCCATCAGCGTATCACTGCGTGCGCCAAGGAAGAAAATCGGCTGCCGTCGGATGCGGGATCCCAGCGGCGTCGAGTTCCACGGGAAGAGTGGACAGCCTTGCCGTATTCGATTCGTCGTACTCGAGTCGCACGACGTAACTAGTCCAGATGGCAGGGTCGTGTGGGAAGTAGTCGAAGACGAAGTTGCCAAGACTATAAATGATGGGTCGCCCTGCGTACCACTCGATGGTTTGTGTCACGTGAGGATGGCTACCCAAAATGGCATCCGCGCCGACGTCGATGAGTCGCCGGGCAAGTTTGGTTTGTTCCGACGTCGGCTCCTCGGTGAGCTCTTCTCCCCAGTGCAGGTAGACGAACACGAGCTTTGCGCCTCCACTTTGCTTCGCGCTTTGGATATCGGAGACGACGTTCTTTTCGACGAGCCATGCCGTACCGGCGCGGTGCGGCTGCGCGGCGAAGTATTTCGGCGGAAAGTCGTTGTAGGCGAGCAGCGCGATCCGTCGACCTCGTACCGTCAGCAAGAGGGGCCGACGTGCTTCGGCGACGTCATGCCCCCCGCCGAACCAAGGAACCTCGTGTTCGCGCAGCAACTCGAGCTCGTCGAGAAAACCAGCCACCCCCCAATCCAAGGCGTGATTGTTTGCCAACGACACGCCGGAAAAGTAGCGCTTCAGAAGAGCGAATGACGCCACTGGCGCTTTGAACGTATAGCTCTTGTCCTGCTGATGTCCCTTTCGGGTGACAGCACACTCTAGATTACCGATGGTAACGTCGTTGTCGAGCAGCGCTTTGGCGACGTGAGCGAAAGGATCCCGACCATTGGTGACCAGATGTCCCGGCCCGCCATCGAGCATGACGTCACCGACGAAGGCAATCCGAAGCGGATTGGCTCGAACCCCATCCGGAGTCGCGAGCATGAATAGAACGATTAGCGTGGAAGACGGGATTGGAGATTCGGAACACGGGATTTGCTCGAAGGGACGTGGGATCCGGGACGGTACCACGAACCTTGGCGAGCCGAGACGACCAATGTCCGTTCGGGAGCCAGCTCGAGCCAAGCGGGGCACGATCGACCCGAAGTGACGGTCCTTTGCCCGGGGCCCATCCTCACCCGCAGCGCGTTCTTCGCTGCACATTTCTCGTGACCGCCACGCGCCTGGGCGCGACTCGCCTTTGCTTCGGGAGGGAGTCGTGCCCAGGACGAATCTGCCTCATCGTCGCTCGTGCCCCGTTTCGCACTCGCGACGTTCGCACTCAGTAAGCCTTCACGTCACTTTGGCTGACCTTGCACGTGCTCGTGTTCCACTGGCTCGCTCCGTCATAGAGCTTCGACGAACTCCCGTTGCCCTTCTCGACGCCCTTGAACACCTGGCAAATCTTCGGCTTGTCACTACTCGCGCTATAGCCACCCTTCACGAACAAATTGGTGATTGTGACGGTGTCGCCGTAGTTCTCGTTAGCGCCAGCGACACAAGAGCCGACGCCTTCGACCTTGACGTTGTTCAAGACCAAGTGTCGAGGTCCGCCGTTGTTCGTGCAATCGCCACAAGAGCGCCAAACCTTGCCGAAGGTGCCAATGTACGAGTTCGTAATCACCGTCTTCGCACCGCCCTTGGCATTGTGCTGGAACACCTTGTCCGAAGCGTTCAACGCAATTGCCCGGTTGACGGTCATCGTCGCGCCGTCCTTGCTGTTGGTAGCGGCGTCTTCGCACACGTCCTCCCAATAGACGTTCTCGAGCGTGCAATTGCCCTTACAGACGACGCCATTGCCGCCCGGTGTTCCCCCAGCAATGATGACGTTTTTGAGGGTCGCGCCGTCGGCCAACTCGAACACGGCGGGCTGCCCCTCGCCGTCACAGCTCGCAGTGCTCTTGACGCCGATCCGCTTGTTGCCCATGTCGTGAACGCCCGCGGGAAGCACCGTCGTGCTCGAACGCGTCTCCGTCGAGGTTGCCGTGGGGATTGTCGTCGGGATTGCCGTCGAGGTGCTCCCGCCCGTCGCCACACCGCCCGTCGCGGACGAGCCGCCCTTGGACGACGTACCACCAGCAGAAGAGCCGCCCTTGGACGACGTGCCACCGGCGGAAGAGCCACCCTTGGCTGTCGTGCCGCCCTTGGCCGTCGTACCGCCCGTAGCGGCAGCGCCTCCGGTTCCGGTGTTGGATCCGCCGGTGATCGTGATGCTCGTCAAGGTGGCCTTAGCCGAACCATTGGCACAGAACCCGAAAGACACCGACCCATTGGCGGCGATGCTTCCGTTGTAGCTTGCGGGCTTGACCGTGACGGACGAGCCAGACACCGTGTATGCCCCGTTCCACAACGACGAGACGGATGAACCGTTGCTGTTGAGGACCGCCGTCCACGCAGTGACGGCCGTCGATCCACCGTTGGCGAGGGTCACCGTCGCGCAGTACCCTCCACCCCAGTCATTGTCGATCTTGAGGGTCGCGGTGACGCTACCTTGAGTCAGTTGCTGATCCGCCGTTGAAGCCTCGTCCGCAGACGATCCCCCGTCGTTGCACGCCGTCATCGCCGCGGGAACGGCCAAGCCGAGCAAAAGTAGCCAGTTTCGTCGTCGCATGGGATGCGTTTCTCCTCGTGTGGTTTGCGTGCACACAAGAAAGCTCCGCCCGCGCGCGACGCTCAGGTTCGCACGCAGGAGATGCTTCGGTGTGGCTCTACGTAATGCGGTGAAGGTCGCGCGCGATCACCGAAAACGAACGCCGAAGACCGGCTTTCGTTGCGATCGCAATTATCCCACGCCGCGCGATCGCGCGTTTACCGCCCGAGATCGGCCGCAGCCATCTCGACGTCGAGCGTCAGACGACGGTCCCGCGACGAACCACCAATCCCGATCCCGTAACGACCTGGTTCAACTCGCCATCCGTTATCCCAATAGGCGAACGCGCGTGGAGCAAGCGTTACCGACACCCGTTCGGACGCACCAGGCGAAAGGCTCACGCGCGCGTACCCCTCGAGCTTCTGCGGGGGGCGCTGCTTGGCTGCCTTTGGCACCACGTAGACTTGAGCCACTTCGTCGCCTTGACGCGCGCCGGTGTTCTTCACCGTGAAACTCACGGTGATGGAACCATCCGCATTGCGAGTGCTCGTGGGCGCTTCGTACGCGAACGTCGTGTACGAAAGCCCGAATCCAAAGGGGAAGAGGGGCTCGATGCCGGCCGCGTCGAATCCGCGATAGCCCATGAGCAACTCCTCCGTATAGGGAGTCTTTCCGCCTTCGTTGAGTTGGTAATAGGGAGCACTCGGGTGATCCGCGTAGCGCTTCGCGAGCGTAATTGGAAGCTTACCCGACGGATTCTGCGTACCGAAGAGCGTACGCAAAATCGCGGTTCCACCCTCTTGCCCAGGGTACCAAGCCCAGATGAGCCCCTGCACTCGATCGAGCCAGTCGAGCGCAACACCACCACCCGCATTGAGCACGACGATGGTGCGCTTGTTCTTCTCCGTGACGCGGCGCAGGGTATCGAGTTGCACGGCTGGCAGCGCGAAGGGACGATCGCTGTCTTCGGATTCGACGATCCCAGCGGTCCGCGCGAAGCCCGGAGGCCAAAAGGCATTGAATGGGCGCGACATGGAGTTGCTTCCCGCGCTTTGTCCGAAGCCCAAGCAGAGCACGACGGCATCGACGTTCTCGAGCGTGCGCTCCAAGGTATCCTCGCCGAAACGGTTCTTCCCTTCGATGGACGGCCCAAGCCCGAACTGCGCGATGGCGCCCAGAGTTCCTTGAAAGTACTCGACGGTGACTTGATGGCGGCCGCGCGTCAGATTCACCGTCTTCAGGGTAGTTTGAGGAGCGTGATCGGACCAGTCGTCGAGCAAGTTCTTACCGTCGACGAATACGCGAATGCCGTCGTCCGCGTTCGTCATGAGGTCGTACTTTCCGTTCTTCGGAAGATCCACGATCCCGGACCAACGGATCGAGTAGAGCTCATGCCCGAGCCCAGGCGCGGGAGACTCGCCGTCGTCAGGGTCGAAATCGATGCGATCGACCTCACGAACGGCAACGGGCGCTCCCTCTAGGGTCTTGCCTTTGAAGAGCTCCTCCTTGACGGGACCTGCGAATATGGGTGCGCCCATGGCGCTAAAGGTCGTTCGCTCCTGGATCCCCGGGTGGTACGAGATCTGAACATCGGGCGCCTCCGCCGCAAACGCGTCTTTGAGGCTTACCGAATGCAGCGGCGTGACGTAGGCGCTACCCGATGCACCGTGCACGAGGGGGTGCACGTTCGGTCCAACGAGAGCAATCCGCTTCACCTTCTTCGGATCGAGCGGGAGAATGGCGCCTTCGTTCTTGAGTAACACGAGACTCTTGGTCGCTGCCTCGAGCGCCATCTTTCGACTCTCGGGATCATCGAGGGGAACGTCCTTGCGCAACTGTTCACGTTCGAAGAACTTGGCCTCGATGAGGGTGCGCAAGATGCGCCGCACCTTCTCGTCGAGCTCTGCCATCGGTAGCGTTCCCGCGTCGATGAGCGCTCGAAGATTGCGCGGACTCATTTCCTGAGCGCGTGGCATCTCGAGATCGCAGCCACCAAGCGCACCTCCCACGGGATCGTGAACGGCAACCCAGTCGGACATCACGAAACCGGGAAATCCCCACTCCTGCTTGAGGACGGTCTTGAGCAACCACGGGTTATGGGAGGCGTAGATCCCGTTCAGCAGGTTGTACGCGGACATGACCGCGCCGACACGGCCTTCTTTGACGACCTTCTCGAAGGGAGCCAGGTAGAGCTCGCGCAACGCTCGCTCCGAAATCTCGGAGCTGACGTGATTCCGATCCCATTCTTGCTCGTTACCCACGAAGTGTTTGACCGTCGCGAGCACGCCTTCACTCTGGATCCCGCGAACGAGCTCCGTCGCAAGCGAGCCAGCCAACATGGGGTCTTCGCCGAGATACTCGAAGTTCCTTCCGTTGAGCGGCGAGCGCTGAAGGTTGACCCCTGGAGCGAGCAAAACGTGCACGCCACGCGCGCGACTGTCTCGCGCCATGGCCTGCCCGACGCGTTTCGCCAAGGACGAATCGAAGGTCGCCGCGAGTCCAACGGTGGCAGGGTAGGCCGTGCTCGGTCCCCAATTACGACAACCGACGGGACCATCGGCGAATTTGATCTCAGGGATCCCGAGACGCGGAATGCCACGAATGAAGAAATCACGCTCACCACCGACGTACGCGAGCTTCTCTTCGAGCGTCATCCGCGTGAGCAACTGCTCGGCCCGCGCATTCGCTCCCTCCGATGCGACGACATTGTTTGCCACAGGCGGAGACGTCGGGGCTAGAGGTGGAGGCGCGCTCTTGCTCGCCGACGGAGCCGAACAGCTACTCGTAGCTGCGACGAGAAATGCGATGAGCGAAGACGAACCGAGAAGACGACGCGAGGGGATCACGCGCGGAACGTAACATGCAGAGCTGCCGCGAAAAGCACCCTCACGCGCCCCCGCGCCGAAAATCCACGACGAATAGTCGCCCCCCATCGCCGTCGCTGTGAATTTATGCGGCATCCAAGTAAAGTGGCTATCAGCGGTCAGCCGTGAGCCGTGAGCCGTGAGCCGTGAGCCGTGAGCCGTGAGCCGTGAGCCGTGAGCCGTGAGCCGTGAGCCGTGAGCCGTGAGCCGTGAGCCGTGAGCGGTGAGCCGTCAGCCGTGGGCAGTCGCAGTCGCAGTCGCAGTCGCAGTCGCAGTGAGCCGTGAGCCGTGAGCCGTGAGCCGTGAGCCGTGAGCCGTGAGCCGTGAGCCGTGAGCCGTCAGCAGTGAGCCGTCAGCAGTGAGCCGTCAGCAGTGAGCCGTCAGGCGTCAGCGGCCAGCAACCGCTCAGGCGCCCGCAACAATCGCAGTCCCAGCTCCCAGCTCTCAGCTCTCAGCTCTCAGCTCTCAGCTCTCAGCTCTCAGCTCTCAGCTCTCTGACCTGACACCTGACACCTGACACCTGCTCCCAGTCCCAGTCCCGGGCACCGTCACGGTCCCGGGCACCGTCACGGTCCCAGTCCCGGTCTCTGTCACCGTTATTAGCGTCGCATGAGCCCGAACAGTCTCGCGCCCAGCGAGTGAAGCCTCCGGTTGAGCTCGTCGATGTTTGCTTCGTTCACGTACTGCCACGCAACCGCGGCGCTCAGTGCCGCGCGCACCTCGGACAGTGAACCGTGCGCCGACTCGAAGCGAAGGCGCGCGTTGCCTCCGCGGCAGCCGAATCCTTCCGCGACATTCAGAACCACGCTATTTAGCGCTCGACGGATTCTGGTTTCCCAAATCGCGATCGCGTCGTTCGATTGCCACGACGAGCGGTCGTGCGCTCGCGATGATTGCCGTTGCTTCGTTCAAGAGTTGGTTCGAAATCAGGCTGTGCATGACCTCCCCATCGGCGCATCTTTTCGTGACGCCGCGAAGCGATCCCACCGCCGCACTTCATCGGCGGCGGCAAGAAAAGTGCGCCGCAAGGCATGCACAGCCTGATTTCGAACGAGACGGGCGCAAGCACAGAGACAGGGACCGTGACTGGGAGTGTGACCGTGACTGGGAGTGTGACCGTGACTGGGACTGCACCAACGTCAGCCATCGGCCATCGGCCATCGGCCATCGGCTATCAGCTATCGGCCATCAGCCATCAATCTCAGTCCCAGTCCCAGCTCCCAGTCTCAGCTCTCAGCTCCCAGCTCTCTGACCTGACACCTGACACCTGACAGCTGCTCTCAGTCCCAGCTCCCAGCTCTCAGCACTCAGCACTCAGCTCTCAGCTCTCAGCACTCAGCTCTCAGCTCTCAGCACTCAGCACTCAGCTCTCAGCTCTCAGCTCTCAGCTCTCTGACCTGACACCTGACACCTGACAGCTGCTCTCAGTCCCAGTCCCAGTCCCAGCACTCAGCTCTCAGCACTCAGCTCTCAGCTCTCAGCACTCAGCTCTCAGCACTCAGCTCTCAGCTCTCAGCTCTCTGACCTGACACCTGACACCTGACACCTGACAGCTGCTCTCAGTCCCAGTCCCAGTCCCAGCTCTCAGCTCTCAGCTCTCAGCACTCAGCTCTCAGCTCTCAGCTCTCAGCTCTCAGCTCTCTGACCTGACACCTGACACCTGACACCTGACAGCTGCTCTCAGTCCCAGCTCTCAGTCCCAGCTCTCAGCTCTCAGCTCTCTGACCTGACACCTGACACCTGACACCTGACAGCTGCTCTCAGTCCCAGTCCCAGTCCCAGCTCTCAGCTCTCAGCTCTCAGCACTCAGCTCTCAGCTCTCAGCTCTCAGCTCTCAGGTGTCAGCTCTCAGCTCCCAGCTCTCAGCTCTCAGCTCTCAGCTCTCAGCTCTCTGACCTGACACCTGACACCTGACACCTGACAGCTGCTCCCCGTCCCAGTCCCAGTCCCAGTCCCAGTCCCAGTCCCGGTTTTCAGCTCTTCGTCTTCCCCGTGACGCGCTCGTGCTCTTCCTCGAGCACGTCTTCGAGAACCTCGCGCGTCATCTCGCCTTGGTACTTTCGTCCGTTGATGAAGAACGTCGGGGTCGACTCGACAGAGTTGCGTACGCCTTCCTTCTTCGCGTCGACGAGGACTTGCCTCGTCGCGGGCTCTTGAGCGGCCTTCTTGAAGGCCTCGCGATCGAGCCCTGCTCGCTGGGCTATGTCGTCGACGTGCGCTGGATTCGAAGCGGTCGAAGTCGCGATAGAGCTGGAGCAAGAACTCCCAGAAGCGCCCCAGCCGATTCGCTGCGACCATGCCGAGCCCCGCCTCGGTCGAGCCCGGATGAGTCCTGACGGGAAACGGCCGCGCCACGAGCTTCACTTTGCCAGCGAGACGCCCCTTCGTGACGCTCTCGTAGAGATCGGGAACGAGATGGGCGCAGAACGGGCAACGGGGACAGAGGTACACCGTCAAGGTGACTTTGGCGTCCGCGCTGCCGGCAACCGCCATTGCCTTGTCGTCGATGTTCGCTCGCTTGCCCGTGGGCACCATGCTCGACGCACGACGCGTAAGCTCACGTTGAATGTCCGCTCGACTTTGCCCCTTGGCGACGCGTCGACAGATGTCGTCCGTCAAGCGACGAACCAGCGTGCACACCGGCTTCTTCTCGAGACACTGCGCCAAGGTCTTGTCGCAGCAATCATAGGGGTGCTCGGACGAAAGGAGCGATCGAGCCAGCGCCTTCTGCTCGCCGGTCAACGCGTCACAGGTCTTGCTTTGTGCCCACGCGACGTTCACGGTCGCGCCCAACATCGTCAGCCACGCCGCACCAACAAACAAAATCCGAAAGAACCAATTCGTCATGGGGTGGACCTTTCTTCGAGCCAACGATCGAGCCCGAGGGGGCGCACGTCGAACCACGCGACGTACAGCGCGATGAGCAACCATGCCGCGTCCCTCAACATCGTTCGATAGGAAATCGGATCATGTCGAGCCGTGGCTTGGGAAGCGAAACAGCCGCAAGACAGATCGAGCCCGCGCGCCAAAGCGGAGCCGAGGGCGATCATGAACGCAACCATGAGCAGAGCGCAAACGAGCGCCGCCGCGCGCGCCCGAAAACCGAGGATGAGCGCTACGCCGATGAGTAGCTCGATCCACGGAACGGTCAGCGCGAACAGATTGACGACCGCGAGGGGCAAGAACTGATACGTCGCGACGTCCAATGCGAACGTCGCCGGATGCGCTATCTTGTGGAGACTCGCGACGAGGAAAACGCCTCCGAGATAGAGCCGAAGGAGCAACCCGAGCCACGGCGTCACCGCAGCGAAGCCCAATGAACGCGCGACCGTGCTCATGGTGCATCCTCCCGAGTCGGAACATTGGGGACGGAAGCGGATGAGCTCGGCATGGCTGACGGAGTTTGGTCTGAATCGGGCTCGGTAACGGTCGGCGAGACCTCACGAGTGCCAGACGCGGACGCAGGTGCGAGGGAATTCTGCAGAGCGGGAGCGCCCCCCTCTACGTAAAAGACGTTGCGGATCCCCCCTCCGGCCAACAATCGGGCCCATTCTCGGCCCGAATCGGGATCATCGCCGTCGCCATAGATGACCAGCCGCTTGGCCTTCGTTGCCGTGACCCGCTTGGCCAACCGCTCCACCTCCGCCTGCACCGGCGGCCCGAGCCAGTCGAAGGGCACGTTGATGGCGCCGGGCCAATGCCACACGCCGAAGGCCTCCTCCGTGCGCGCGTCGATGACGAGCGACGTGAAGTCCCTCAATAGCGAACTGTTCGCAGCAACCGAGCTTGCGCTTCCCACGGGCTCGGGACAAGGCACGACGATGTCGTAGGGCTTCGTTGCAACCCAGGGCAGACGCTCCCTCGGATGCACGAGGTTCGCGAGCAATCCCAGCGTCCCACCCGCGAGCAGAATCAGACCTGCGTCGCGCAGGACGAGGCACAACCGGAAACGACGGACCTTCGATGCGCCGCCGTCAGTTGCAAAGCGACGCGGATCATTGGGCGAATTCGACGTCATGGGCTCACTTCAGGCACGAGGATCCACGCCTCATTTGTTCGTCTCGTTGCACGGCTTCTCGGGTGCTCATGCGCTCGGCCTCGACGGCCTTAGGCGTCTCCTTTTCGTGCTGCAAGGGCACTCGACCTTCGGGGCCGATGGTGCGCTTGGTGAGATCGTCGGAGTCGAAGCGGAAGCGAACCTCGAGGAGCGCGCGATGATCTTCGAAGTCGTAAGCGTCGACGCGACTATCGCGATTCACGTAATCGTAGGTGAGCGCGAAGCGGAACAGATTCGTCTCGGGGGCGAGTAACGCGAGCCCAACGCGCAAGAGGTGATCGCGTCGTTCCCGCGAGTTGCCCCAATAGCCTTCGGAGGCGGGGAATCGATCCGCGCCCAGGGTGACGTTCTCACGGAGCTCGAAGCCCTTCGGCGCTGCGATGGTCAGCCCGACGAAGGCCGAACCGCCCACTTGATCGAAGCCTCGCGATCGCGCTCGATAGGTGCGAAGGAGCGCGCCAGTCTCGAGCGCGAGGGTGTCCGAGAGCTCCAAGCGTTCGAGCACCCCCTGTTCGCTCTCGACACGCGTCAAACGGTCGTCGGCGAAGCTTCGGTGACCGAGGAGACCGAAGGCGAAAAAGCCACGCCCCAGATCGAGTCGATACTCGCCGCGATGCGCCGTCGAGAACGCCGCGAAGGCGTGCGAATCGTCGACGTAACCCGGTGCACTCGCGACGTCGAAGGCGTACGCGAGCTCGAGGCGCGGCACACCTCGCCCGATGAGCGCACCGAGCCGCAGCGCGGACTTTCGATAGTTGCAATCGGGAGAACGATTCGTAAGGATCTCGGTTCCGCCAAATTCCACCTCGGCCAGGGGACGAAAGGCGGGCTTGTAGGGCAACACCCAACGTCCGAGGAGATGGACCGACGTCAATGCAGATTTTTTTGGTGTTCGTGTCGGCGTGGCCACGTCGAGGGGCAGATGACCGAGGCCCGTCGAAGCCCAACCTGCACCGACGTCGAGTGACGCCGTGAACAGCGGGAGTCGATCGGGATCGTACGCTCGCTCGAGTTTGCGTAGTCTTGCGTCGTCCTCGGCGTAGCGGACGCGATGGGTGCCCGCCTCACGGACGAGCTCGAGGGCTCGCTTCGAATCCCCACGCAGCTCGGCGATCTCGGCGCGGAGCAGTAATCGACGCACCTCGAGGGGTTCGGTCTTGTTGCAAGCGGGTTCGTCGAGGAGCGCCTCGGCAGCTTCGAGATCCGCTTGGCTGATTTGGATCCGACTCGCTTGGGCCCGAGCCTCGCACGCGGGGCCATGCTCTTCGATGAACGCACCGAGGACGCGCAACGCCCAGAAGGGGTTGTTCTCGGCCAAATAGAGATCGGCTCGCGCCATGGCGAGGAGCTCACTCGTTGGCGACAATTCCGCCCATCGCTCGAGCAGCTCCTTGGCTTCCTCGACGTGCCCTCTGCCCTTCAGCCACGACGCGTGACGGACCGCCTCCTCGACACTTTTGGGCGCCGCCGCGAAAGCGATCCCAGGGCGTCCCAACGCCAACGAACCCGCGATTAGGGCAGCCCAGGGAGCACTCGGGCCAAAACGAAAGAGGCGATGTGGGCATACCATCGGGCCGGGGAACCTTACGTTCGTGGCGCCCGAAATCAAGGAATCGACCCCTCCGAGGGGGACTTCACCGGCCGTTTAGCCGCTGCACCCGTGTTTTGGAAATGACGCGCTTCTGGTAAAGGGGCGGCCCTTTGTGCGACGCTGGTCCCGCCATGAAGTGCGAGTCTTGTGGACACGATAACGTCGAGGGTGCCAGGTTTTGCGCGAAGTGCGGTGCGGCGGTGCCCGTCGCCGTCATCGGACAGGCCGATCCTCTCATAGGTCAAGTCATCGGTGGGCGTTTCCACGTCACCGGCGTTCTGGGCGAAGGCGGTATGGGCATCGTCTATGCCGGTGAACAGCAGATGGGCACCACCGTGCGTAAGGTGGCCGTAAAGACCTTGCACGCTCATCTCTCGAAGGATGCGAGCGTCATGGCTCGCTTCCACCGCGAAGTTGGCACCGTCGCGCAACTCGAACATCCGAACACCATCAAGGTGTACGACTTCGGTTCGACGAAAGACGGCACCCTGTACATTGCGATGGAGTTCGTCTCGGGACGCTCCCTCGCGGACGTGATCCTCAAAGAAGGAGCCCTCGCGCCGGACCGCGTGGTCCACATCATGCGTCAGGTCTGCGGCGCACTCGACGAGGCGCACAACCAGGGCATCGTTCACCGCGATTCTGAAGCCCGAGAACATCATCCTGACGCAGCGTGCCGGTGAGACGGACTTCGTCAAGGTGCTCGATTTCGGGATCGCGGCGCGCACCGAATCTGCCGACGCACAGAAGGAAGCGAAGCTGACGCAGCAGGGCATGGTGCTTGGAACGCCCCCCTACATGAGCCCGGAACAATTCACCGGCAAACAGCTGGACGCTCGCAGCGACGTCTATTCCTTGGGCGTCATGGCGTACGAGATGCTCACGGGGCACTTGCCCTTCGACGCCGAGACTCCCTGGGAGTGGGCGACGCAGCACATGACCGCGGCGCCGAAGCCCTTCGAGGTCGTGGCTGCCGGCAAGCACATTCCCGAAGGGCTGCGCCAGGCGATCCTTCGAAGCCTCAGCAAAGAACGCACTCAGCGCCAGGACAGCGCAAGACAGTTCTTCGAGGAGCTCTCGGGTGGGGCGCGCATGACCATCGAGGCCAGCGCCGTTGGCAGCAATCCCGGCGCGGCAGCCATGGGCTATCAAGCAACGGCAGCGATGCCGGCCGTACCGGGACAAGCGGGCCCCGCAGCTCCTGGTGGCTACGCACCGACGGCACTTCAGCCACAGGTTGCGGCCCCAGCTGCCCGCGTTCACACGCCGGTAAATACGCCCGGCGCGGTTGCCGCCGTTCCAATCCCGCCACCGAAGAAGTCTTCCGGCTCCGGCAAGGGTTTGGTAGTCGGACTGGGTGGGCTCGGGCTGGTGCTCGTCGTCGCGATCGTGATCGTGATCGTTCGCTCGAATCAGCCCGACGACGTGGGTCCCCTCACCGCGCCCACGGGCGCAGCAGCGCTCACTCCTGCGGTGGTCACCGGCGAAGCGCAGCCTTCGGAGTCGCCCGTTGCGGCGAACAACCCGGAACCGGCACACGCGCCGGCGGGCAACGTGAAACCGGCGAGCGGCTCGAAGCCCGGCTCCGGAGCCACGGCAGGAAAGGGCGGTGCCCCTTCCGCGGCCGGAGGTGCGCCGGCCAGCGGAACCCAACCCGCGAGCACTCAACCGGCCAGCACTCAACCCACCGGAGGCGGATCCAGCGCGGCGTGCACCCAATGCGTGACCCAGGCCTCCTCGGGGAACATCCCCGGAGCACTCGCTTCGTACCGTTCCTGCAGCGACGCAGGGGAAAAGGCGAAGTGCGCCTCCGCTGCCCGTGCGCCTGCCATGAAAGCAGCTCGAGCCGCCGCCCAGGGCGGGCAATGCGACCAAGCGCGCGCCATCGTTTCGGCTGCCCAGCAAATGGGTGCGGGAGCACCAATCAACCCCCTCCGAGGAACCACTTGCGAGAGGTGACCGACGCCGGTTAGACGGACAGTCAGCGCGCATCAATCGGCCGCGCAACCCAAATGGCGGAAACTAGCAGGAAACATGCCGTCTCGGCCAAGGGCACCAGACTTCGGGTGCCCTTGACGACCTGCGCGCCATGAGTCTAACTTCGCCGCGTCTGCAGGCCGTGGGAGACGTCGAGGCACCGCCTCGGCCCCTTCCGAGTGGCCCAGACATCGACAGGAATCAGTACGAATGAAGACTCCGCAACCCTGGTCCGACCTCTGTCGTTCCTCCGAGTTTGCCGGGATGTGGGTAGCTCTCGATAACTGCCGGTTCGATGCCGAAACGCGGCAGCCGATCGAGGGTGACGTCGTGGACTCCGACAGTGATTTGGCCGCTCTCTGCGGGCGGATGCGCGAAACCCGTCGCGCCAACTGCGCCATCGTGTTCTGTGACGACGACGTGTTCGTCGAATCTCGCCGCAGCACGCTGCCGCCGCCGACCCTGCGCACCAGTGCAGGGCGCTGAGACGTCCCCGGATCAGGCCGTCACCACGACGGCCTGACCCAAACAGCAAAGCGCTTCTCCCCGACGTTGACTCGCCACGCGCGAGTTCGAGCCACCGGAGTGAGCTACTGGATGACGAGGGGATCGCCGTCCCGCGTCGAGACGCGCACGGTGAGCTCGGAAAAATTCTCGCGCAAACACGCCGCAAGCTTCGGCAGGAAGCCGCGCTCGGTGTTCGTGTGATCGGTCAACACGACGGTCTGGCCCTCGGCGACGCGGGCAAGCACGTCGTGGTGCCGCATTTCCCCAGTGAGCAGGAGATCGGCAAAGGGCAGCTTCTCGAAGACGCTGCCCCCGGCGCCGGCGCAGACCGCGAAGGACTCGATGGGCTCGCCTTCTTGATGTCGGTGCGCCGTGGCAACGCGCAGGCTCGGAAGCGATAGCCCGGCTTTGATGTGTCCCAGTGCCTCGACCAACGGCAGGGGCTCGTCGAGCTGCACGATGCGACCGGCGCCAACGTGTTCCACCCGGGGATGAGGCAAAATTGGGCGCCCTCGTCCCGGCCCGAGCAGGCTTCCTAGCCAGTCATTGATGCCCCCGGTGGCGGCGTCGAGGGCCGTATGGGGACTGTAAACGGCAATCCCAGCTCGCAGCGCGTCCATCGGGATGCGCTCCGAAGCCACGCGGCGGGTGAGTCGCTTGAGCCCGCGGAAGATTCGGCGGGTGATAGGCGAGAACGAGCTCGGCGCCCATCTCGACGGCCTCGGAAAGCACGGGTTCCGTGAGATCCACGGTGAGCAGGACGCGGCTGACCACGCTGTCGCTCGCAGGCTCGACGAGCAGCCCCACGTTGTCCCAGTCTTCCGCCAAGGCGAGGGGGGCAAGGGTCTCGAGGAGCTCCAAGACATCGGTGAGCGGACGCGGCATGGCCCTCGGAGTCTACTCTGGTTAGACTGCCTTCGTCGTGCCCGAAACAACACCAGGATTTTCGCGCGCATCGGGATCGCCTTCGGCGCCTTCTTCCGATTGCTCTTCGACGCAAGTTACGCCGCCGAGGTCACGCGCCTCGAAGACGGAGATCACGCCGCGGGCGCCCTGGGACCCGCAACGAAACCCGAGGTCCCTCGCGAGGAGCGCATCGAGAGCGACCGCGAAGCAACGTCGACGAAGCAAAAGCCCGCTCGCGATCTCGGACCTGCACTGCAGCTCCTCGAACTCTTGCAGCGCGAGGGACGCTTCGTCGATTTCATCCAGCAAGACATCGTGGGCTTCTCGGACAACGACGTCGGTGCAGCGGCTCGCATCGTTCATCAAGGCTGCCGTCGCGCCCTCCTCGGGATCGCCCAAATCGCGCCAATCCGCACTGAGGCAGAGGGCAACGCAATCACCCTCGAGCCCGGTTTCGATGCAAAGACGCACCGCCTCGTGGGCAACGTCCAAGGGCAACCGCCCTATCGTGGAACACTGAAGCACCGCGGGTGGCGCGTCGCAGATCTCACCCTCGAGGAGCCCTTGCCGAATGCGACCCTCGACGTCATCGCGCAAGCGGAGGTGGAGCTGTGAGCGAGCTGCTCTCCATCGGGATCGATCTCGGTACGACCCACACGGCCATGGCCGTGGCCACGACCTCACCGGAAGAACGCATCACGACCGAGGCCGTGACCATCGAGCAGTTGGTCACCCAAAACACGACCCAGAGTCGCTCGCTCCTTCCGAGTTTCATCTACTTCGCTCACGAGAGCGAGGGGCCCTTGCCGCTTCCCTGGGACGCGGAACGCCGCTTGGCCGTGGGCGAATGGGCGCGTGCACGCGCCGCAGAAGCGCCGGGCCGCGTGGTCTCGAGCGCCAAGAGTTGGCTCTCGAACGCGACCGTCGATCGCCGTCGCGATCTGCTCCCGCTCAACGCGGCCGAGGACGTCGAGAAGATTTCCCCCGTCGAAGCCAGCTTCCGACTCCTCGATCACCTCGCCGAGGCTTGGACCGCGAGCGCCCGCGGGAGCAAGCTTCCTCCCCTTGCAGATCTCGACGTGGTCCTCACGGTGCCGGCATCCTTCGACGCGGCAGCGCGCGATTTGACCGTGGAAGCGGCCCTCGCCGCGGGCATCGAGCAGATCACCTTGCTCGAGGAACCCCAAGCGGCCCTCTACGCCTGGGTCGAAGGCATGGGCGAGAACTTCCGCAAGCATCTCGCCCCTGGCGACGTGGTGCTCGTCATCGACGTCGGTGGCGGCACGTCGGATTTCCTCCGCCATCGCCGCCGTCGAAAAGGACGGTAGCCTCGAGCTTCGTCGCGTCGCGGTTGGCGATCACATCTTGCTCGGGGGCGACAACATGGATCTCGCCCTCGCGCACCACCTGAAGCAAAAGCTCGAACGCGACGGCGCGACGCTCGATCGGTGGCAGCTCCAATCGCTCGTGCACGCGGCGCGACAAGCCAAAGAAACGCTCCTCGGCGATCGCAACCTCGAGAGCGTGCCCGTCGTCGTCGCGAGCCGTGGCTCGCAACTCCTCGGCGCGACGCGAAGAACGGAGCTCCTCCGCTCCGAAGCGACGCAGCTCCTCGTGGAAGGTTACTTCCCGCAGGTCCCCTTCTCGGCAAAGCCCCAGGTGCGCCCGAGAACCGCGCTGCAACAAGTGGGCCTGCCCTACGCGTCCGATCCCGCCATCACCAAACATCTGGCAGCGTTTCTCACGAAACAAGCCACGGCGCTGACCGCCGCCGGTTCGGGCTCCCTCTTTCCGGCTCCCATTTCCGAAGATACCGCTGGGGCGCGTCCGACCCTCATCACGGGCGACGATCCGCGCCTCGCGAGGCAACGCAACCTGCCGCCCAAGCCTCTGCTCTGCCCGACGAAGATCCTGTTCAACGGCGGCGTGTTCAAGAGCGAGGTATTTCGCGATCGCGTCCTTCGCACCCTCAACGGTTGGCTCGCAGAAGTCGGCGCGCCCGAAGCCTTGGTTCTCCCCGGTGAAGATCTCGATCTCGCCGTGGCCCGCGGCGCGGCCTATTACGGCGAGGTCCGTCGCGGCAAAGGACTCCGCATTCGCGGTGGCACGGCTCGCGCCTATTACGTCGGGATCGAAAGCCCCATGCCAGCGGTGCCCGGCATGGAACCTCCGGTGCTCGCCCTCTGCGTCGCGCCCTTCGGAATGGAAGAAGGAACGGAGGCCGCGCCCATCGAGCAGGAGCTCCTAGCCGTCGTCGGCGAGCCGGTTCGCTTCCGTTTCTTTGGATTGACGGTACGTCGCGGCGATCCCTCGGGGCAGCTGCTCGAACAATGGCCGGAAGGTGAACTCGACGAGCTCTCGCCCATCGAGGTGGTCCTGCCGGCGGACGAGCGTCAACCCGGCGACGTCGTGCCCGTGCGATTGCACGCGAGCGTGACCGCCATCGGCACGCTCCTCGTCGAAGCCGTGCCCCTCGAGCCCGTCGTCGAAAACGAACGTTGGAAGGTCGAGCTCTCCGTCCGCGAAACCCAAGAAGGATAGAACGTACGATGGGGCGCCGTCTCGTAGGCATCGATCTCGGTACGACGCACACCGTTGCGGCTTACTTCGAGCCCGACGTGGATCGAAAGGTGCAGATCTTCGAGGTGCCTCGCCTCGGAGCGCCGGGACGCATCGCACGTCGAGAGACCCTCGCGAGCGTCCTCTACGCGCCCCTGCCCGGCGAGCTCCCCGACTCACCGTCGTGGATCATCGGTGACTACGCTCACCGACGGGGACGCGAGATCCCCGGCCGCTCCATCGTCAGCGCGAAGAGTTGGCTCAGCTACGGCGCCGTCGATCGCAATGCACCAATCTTGCCCTGGGGCAGCGAAGATGCATCAGCAAAGCTCTCGCCGGTGGATGCATCGACGAAGATCCTCGAACACGTCCACGTCGAATGGAACCGTGAGTTTCCCAAGTATCCGCTCGAAGAGCAGAGCATCGTCCTCACCGTTCCAGCGTCCTTCGATCCCACGGCGAGGCAGCTGACGCTCGAGGCCGCCAAGCGCACGGGACTCGCCGTGCGACTCCTCGAAGAGCCCCAAGCGGCGTTTTACGATTACCTCGATCGGGTCGGAGAAGCGTCCCTTCACGAGCTGCTCGAACGCGCGGAACGCGCGAGCGACGCGCGCGCAGCACGTGAGGGCGACGCGCATGACGAACACGCGAGCGACGCGCGCGCCCTCGTGCTCGTGTGCGACGTGGGTGGCGGCACGACGGATCTGACCCTGCTCTCGATTGCGCGGTCGCCGAGCGGCGCACCGACCATCGATCGCGTCGCTGTCGGTCGTCACTTGCTCCTCGGCGGGGACAACATGGATCTCGCTCTGGCCCATGCCCTCGAACGAGAGCTGAGCCAGGACGGCGAGCGGCTGCCCCCGCGCGAGTTCGCGCAGCTCGTACTCGCTTCGCAGTTCGCCAAGGAGCGTCTCCTTTCCGATCCCACGCTCGAGGATTGTCCCGTCACGCTGGCAGCACGAGGTGGCGCCCTCGTCGGCGGCACGCGCACCGTGCGCTTGACGCGCGACCGCGTCGAAGCCTTGATAGTAGACGGCTTCTTCCCCGAAGCGCCGCTTCGTCCGTTGGCGACGCGAACGCGCACCGGTCTGCTCGGGTTCGGATTGCCCTACGAGACCGAACCCGCGATCACTCGCCACGTCGCGGCCTTCCTCCATCGTCACTTGGGCGAAGGAGCCGAGCTCCACGGGCTGCTCTTGAACGGCGGAGTGTTTCTGTCCGAACGCCTCGCGTCGGCGCTCATTCGGGCCATTCCGACCCTTTCGACGGGACGCGTCACCCTGCTGCACCAACCGCACCCAGAGCTCGCCGTGGCGCGCGGCGCGGCCATCTATGCCCGGACCATCCTCGGTGAAGGACTGCAGATCGGTGGCGGTTCTGCTTTGGGTTATTACGTCGCGGTGGACGACGCCGCGCTCGGACGTAAGCTCACGGCAGTCTGCGTCGTTCCGCGCGGCAGTCGCGAGGCAGAGGTGCACCGCGCGACGCGAGCGCAGCTCTCTCTCACGCTGGGTAAACCCGTCCGCTTCGAGCTCTATTCGACGGACGTCGGAGCCATCCACACGCCGGGCGAACGCGTCGTTCTCGACGAGAACTTCGAGCTGACCTGCCCCATCGTGGCTCACTTCGAGGACGAGTCGCCACGGGAGGTCCCCGTCGTTCTCGAGGGCGAACTCACGGCGGTCGGCACCCTCGAGCTCGCGTGCGTCACGAATGAAGGAGGGGCAACCGAGGCCGAACGACGCTTCGCCCTGGCCTTCGAACTGCGCGGCGAGGAAACGGATCTCGGAAAGCGACGCCACCCGAGTGCGCCACCCAAGCCAGAAAGCACAGACAAGCTCGACGAGATAGCCCAGCAGCTTCATCGCATCTTCGGAAAGAGCAAAGCTCCCGTCGATCCCCGCGAGGTAAAGGATCTCTTCCGCGATCTAGAGAAGCGCCTGGGCCCGCGCCAGCAGTGGGATCTCGGCCTCTGTCGAAAGCTCTTCGACCGCGTGGGGCCCAAGTTCCAAGGGCGCCGTCGCAGTCCCGATCACGAGCGGCTGTACTTCATGTTGGCGGGATTTCTCTTACGGCCCGGCTTCGGCGATCCGCTCGATCGCACACGGGTGCGACTCTTGGCACCGCTTTTCTCCCATGGACTCGCCTTCCCGGACGAGACGCGCACGTGGCAGCAGTTTTTCATTGCCTATCGACGTGTCGTTGCCGGCCTCGACGAAGCCGAACAGCTCGAGGTCTTCACCGCATTGCTCCCTCACCTATCCCCATCGACGGGTCGCGGAAAGAAGAAGGGCGCGTTCCGGCCCCTGGCTGAACCCGAGATGATCGAGTGTGCGTCCTGGCTCGAACGATTACCAATCACCGAACGCACCAGCCTCGGCGAAGCCATTCTCGAGCGGACCTGGACCAAACGTGATCCGTTGCTTTGGGCGGCACTCGCCCGCGTGGGCGCGCGAGTGCCCGTCTATGCGAGTTTGCACCATGTGGTTCCCCCCAAGGTGGTCGAAAACTGGCTCGACCATCTCCTTAGGGAAAAATGGGAAGATCTCCGTACGGCGCCCCTCGCCGCAATCCAGATGGGACGCATCACGGGGGACCGCGCGCGCGACATCGGAGAGATCCTGCGCGACACGCTTTGCCGCAGACTCGAACGACTGGGCACTCCCGAGGAAGTGTTCCGACCACTGCGCGAACTCGTGCCCGTCGAAGAGCGAGAACGCGCCGAACGCTTCGGCGAAGAGCTCCCCGTCGGACTACGTTGGCTCGACGCGTGACGAGCACGTGTGACGAGCGCGACTCCGACGCGTGACGTGCACGTGTGACGAGCGCGACTCCGACGCGTGACGTGCACGTGTGACGAGCGCGACTCCGACGCGTGACGAGCGCGACGACGATGCACGGCGTATTCACGCCGGGCAAAGCCGGTCGCGTCGCCACTCACACGGCGCGAGCCCACTCGCTCCGGCCTCTGGGCCATGCGGGTCGACACTTAACCTGTGCCGGAGTCGTTTCGTAACATCGAGATACCCGAAACCGGAGTCACTCATGAACGTTGGGCCCCTAGGATTTCTCGCCTTGCTTATGGGTGTTTCCTGCAGCGTTGACGCGTCGGAGCGTTGCGCCGAAGGACGGACGTGGAACTCCGAATACAAGGGCTGCTTGGCTCCCACCGAGACCGCCGGAACGTCCGCAGGAGGTGGTGCTTCCGCGGGCGAAAGTGGGTCTGCCGGTCAGACGTCGGGAGGCTCGAACGGAGGTACGCAAACCGGGACCTCTCCGCCGAAAAACAACCTCGGCTCATCCTGCGCTGAGGATGTCGACTGTTCCGACGGCACCGCCAGCGTCTGTTTACTCGATCCGAACGCACCCAAAAGTCCCGGTGTGTGCACCGTCCCTCAGTGCGTTTCGGCAGATTGCGGAACCGCCTTCCGTTGCTGTGACTGCACGCAATCACCCGTACTTGCATCGACGTGGAAGGTGTCCGTCTGCGCGCCCGTTTCGAAGGTCGAGCAACTGACGTCGCCCGCCGTCAAATGCACTTGCGAATGAGGATGATGCCCATGCGATCCGACAATCCCGTTCTCGTGTCGTTCATCCTTTCTTTGGGTTGGTTCGGCGTAACTACGACCCATGGCGGTCCCGCCTTCGCCCAAGACGTACGAAGTCCCGACGCGCCGACGGTACCCAGCGAAACGGCGCCCACTCCCACGCAGCCGACACCACCGAAAGTGGCCGCGCCGAACCAAAGCCCTGCCGAAGCAAACGGTGCGGCACCGGCGCGCGAGCCCGCCGACGGCGCACCAGCAACCGCACCTCGTGAGAGTACCGATGGCGACGTCCAGGCCGCTCGGAGCAACACGGCAAACGCTTCGGAAGAGCGGCTACGTCTCCTCGAAGAGCGACTCGAGGCACAGGAGCAAAAGATAGAAGCCCTACGGCAAGAAATCGCCACGGCCAACGAACAGCTCGAATCGACCTCGGACGAATCGAGCGACGGTCGAAGGCTAGCAACTTGGGGCTTCTTCGACATCAACTTTGGCAAAGCCTACTTCGGCAATCACAGTGGGCTCTACAAGATCCGGTTACCGACGCACTCGAGCTTCTTCATGAACGGAGTCAATCTGTATCTGAAGAGCGACGTATCGGAGAATCTCTCCACGATGGTGGAGACGCGGCTCACCTTTACCCCGGTCGGGTACGTGTCGACGAACCAGATCGACGTTTATGCCGGCAATACGTACCTGCAGACCAGTCAAGAAGTATTCACGGGGCGATGGCACGGTACGCGCGCCGCTCTCGCAGCTGGCATATCGGCAGAACGGTCTTCTCATCGAACGCGCACACGTCGACTGGAAACCGAAGGACTGGATAGCAGTGCGACTCGGACGCTACCTAACCCCCTTCGGGATCTGGAACGAAAGATCACGGAAGCCCCGTGCTCCTCGGCGTCGACACCCCGAACCTCATCAATTACGAAGATGGTCCCGATCCGACAAACTGGTTTGCAGTTTTACGGATTGCGTGAGCTCGCCGACTCCCTTAGCTTCGACTACGCAGTCACGTTGAGCAATGGCCGTGGCCCCATCGACGAGTACAAGGATTTGGACGGAAACAAGGGCTTGGGCGCGCGTCTCAAGCTTGCCTACAGCACGGACCACGTGACGTTGCGACTCGGCGGCTACGGCTACACCGGACGATATACGGATTCGGAGAGTCGCGTCATATTGAGACTCCGACCGGACTTGACCGTCGACACGGAAAATCCCCCCGTGTTCGGAAGTAAAGAAATCATCCACGAGAGCTACGACGAGCGCGTCCTCACCTTGGACGCCCTCGCGCAGACTTGGGGCGCAAAGGTCTTCGCAGAATACGCGATACGAAAGGTGACCTATCGCCACGCACCCTTGGTTGCCGACGACGACAAGCTGTTGAGCGGCGTGCCCTACTACGTTCCCTTGTATGCCGCAGCATATCTGGGAAAGGCACTCTACGTCGTAGGCGCGTACGAGTTCGAACTGAACTTCCTCAAGGAAGGACTCAAGCTGACTCCCTACGTCGGATACGACCACATTGCGCCGAACAACAACGTGTCCACGCTCAACATGGATCAGTACCGAGGTGGTTTGAACCTAAAGCCGTCACCCTGGCTGACGGCCAAAGGGGAAGTCATTCGGGTGATTCCAGAGTCCAATCTCATCGCAAGCCGGTCCTGGGTGGTCGTGGGGCAAGTCGCCGTCGCATTCTAGGAGTCCAGCATGAAACTACGTGTCATCGCATCGGTGATTCTGGCGCTGAGTTGCCTGTGTTCTCCTCAGCTACATGCGGGGACTGAGATTGCCGTCGTCGTGAACAAGGCCTGCGCCGTCTCGAGCTTGAACAAGGCTCAACTGAGTGCGATCTATCGCGCCAAAACGACGGAGTTTCCCAACGGCTCCACGGTCAACGCCGTGAAATCTTCCTCAGGACAATCCCATTCGTCACGACTTCGACAAGGCGGTCCCTCGGAATGTCACCCGACGAGGTGAAGCGTTTTTGGATCTGACGCCAAGATCCGCAGTGGAAGCGTGCCGCCGAAGCGACTCGGATCGGCGGCGGCCATTGCCAAGCAGAATCGCATCCGATCCGCAAGCACTTGGTTACTTGCCCGTTTCCGATGCTCAAGGCCTGAAGGTCGTCGCCCGTGTCAAAAACGGCGTGGGCATACGGGGCCATAGCGTCCCCGAACCGGAAGGAGACGAAGGAATGGAGGGTCTGAAGCAGGAGACGGTGGCGCCGCGCTTAGGATGGCGCATCCCAATTGCGTTGAAACTCCTCTTTCTCGCAGGAGTACCGGTCATAGGCGCCTTGCTTTTGGCACTCCTGCTCGCGCGACAAGCACAAGAGCGAGCAAGAAGCGCGGAGGCTTTGGGATTGGTGGAGGACCTGGCAATCCTCTTCTGGCCGGTATGTCGGCGTCATGCATGGTCGTCCAAGACGAGCGACGGCAACGCTCCTCACGACGCTCGCCACACGGGACGGCGATACAGAAACCTGCGACAATCCCGACTCGACACGGATGCGTCCACTCACCGCGCTCCAGGCATTCCTCGCGCAGCGAGACCTCCCGCTCTTTGCCACCGAGATTGGCGCGCGATTTGTCTCGCGCTCGCCACCCCCAACTGCGAGGATTACCGGAATTCCGAAAGCGCGTCGACGACGGCGCTTCGAATCTACTCGAGGCACTCGCCCATCTATACGGAGGCAGCTGCCGCTCTAATCAATGCGACAGCCGCTCTGACCCAACTATCGAACGAAGGAGATCTGCTTCGCACGATCACGATGCTGGTGAACACGCTTCAGGTTTCGGAACGCGCGAGTCGAGAACAGGGACTGCTGCAGGATATGTATTTGCCGTGGGACTGTTTCCGCCCGGAACGTACAAGGAAATCGTTATACCTGGTATCGGAGGACCAGCTCTATTCCGTCGTCCTTTCGGCGCATGCAACCGATGAGCAGCAGAAGCAATTCACGGTTCCGACGAGCTCCCCTGTTTCGCGTCGACGGCCAAGATGAGAAAGGCTCCCTCGAGACGGGACAGTGAGCAAACATTTCGGCGTCACCACATCGACATTTGGCGCGCAAAGCAAAAAGCTCGACGGTCTTCGCAGAACTGAAGGTGCTTTAGCTACCATGC
>JASGIX010000044.1:0-326048 GCA_049840955.1 Polyangiaceae bacterium | reverse complement strand
CCTCCTCGAGCAAGTGAGCGCGCTCGTGGCAGAGAACCGTCTCGGGGAATGGCTCGCCGAACGGTTCCCGCATCCACCGAGTGTCACGACAAATCACGCGCTCTACGAGTACGTGACCGAGCTCAAGGACACACACCTCAAAACCGCTCCACCGCTTCGCAAGGTGAGCTTCGACGACCGGATTGCGACGTTACAGCGGGCGCTTGGACAGCACCGGACGGTGACTGTCGTTCAGGGGCGGAATCTCAAGTCACGAAACGAGATCTTGGTGGCGAGCCTCTTGAAAGAGACCCCGCCAGAATTCCTGAAAATGGTCGTCGTTCATGAACTTGCGCATCTGCGCGAGAGCAACCACGACAAGGCCTTCTATCAGTTCTGCTGCCGCATGGAGCCAAAGTATCACGACTACGAACTGGGGCTTCGTCTCTACCTCACCCATCGTGAGATGACGAAGCTCGAGCAACGCGGCTGACGCGCGGCGGCGTTCGTTCGGCGTTCGTTCGGCGGCGTTCGTTCGGCGTTCGTTCGGCGCGCGGTGGCGTTCGTTCGGCGTTCGTTCGGCGTGATTACTTCGCGGGCGCGAAAACGTGAAGGTACGGGTGTTTCCCTTCACTAACGGTTGCGTAGCCGCCCCCGGAAAGGCTGGCGATCGCTTCTCCTTGGGGCTCGAGCTGAAGGGGAATGCGACAGGGGGGCTGCCGAAGGGCGTCGGTGACGGAGCCCTGGTCGTTGCGGCGGAACAGATAGGCTTGGAAATAGGTACGGATCAGGATTTGGGTTCCATCTTCCGAAATGGAGGCCCCCGTTACCAGCGACGCGAGTGAGTCGTGCGGTATGCTCTCGAGTTCGGTGACGAAAGTGAGGGCGTTGGGGCGTTCCTTGTTCAGGGGCGCGCGGGCACGAAAGACTCGTGCGGGACCACGACGCGCCTTCGTGACCACGTACAGATCCGCGGTGTGCGGAATCGACGAAAAGCGCCTCCGCGTCGTCTCCCATGGAATTCGGATACACCAAATCCAGGCGTTCGATGGCGGACACCCGACTCGAGTCGCGACTCGACTTGCGAGCGCGTTTCGTAGACGCGGGCACTGCCGGCTCTTCGAAGCGGTACACCGAGACGACGGGGCGACGACCGCCATTCTGACCGAGATCTCCGACGTAGAGATAGCTCTTCGCGGGGTTCGGCCCTGGGCCTATTGCCAAGTCCTCCCAATCGACGAGCTTGGCCGAGCTCAACGTAAATGAACCGAGATCGGCCCCTGAAGCGTTGAAGGCAAAGATCCGTGCGGTCCCGCCGGAGTCGTTGTGAGAGAAGAAGACGCCGGGATTTCGCCGACTCGCGACGAGCCCCGATGCCTCGACGAGCTCGTCGCTTTCGATGCGGTGGCGCGCAGTCGGATCGACGAGGACGAAGTGCGGGCAATCGAGCGGCTGCTCTACTGCTGTCGGAGCGCTACCATCGACGTTCGAGCTTGCGCCGCTGGCGCGTTTGCCGTGGATTCGTGTGCTCCTCTTCGAGTGCTTCTCGGTTGGAGTGTCGCTATTGATTTCGTGCTTTCGATGGTTCTCCCTTGCGTCACCATGGGCGTCTACCAGCGTTGCAAGCAGGCCGGTGAGCACGAAAAGCAGGGAAGAACGAATTCGAGAGGGCACGTGGTAGGATATCGCCGTAACGCGTCGCCGTCACGTCCGTGCGAACCGCCGTCGCCGAAGATTGACGCCGACGTTCACGTCTCCACTTCCGATGGGAGCGGGGGAGCCGAGGGTTCGATGACTTCGGCGAGATCGAGCAGCGTCGGCAGGAGTGCTTCGATGGCGTCCACGGGGATGAAGCGCGGATTGCCGAAGTCCAGCATGCAGGTGATGCCGTGCTCCGTGACGTGAAATTCCTTCACCTCGTGACGGTAGGTGTCGAAAAATGGCGGGAGGCGTGCCGCGAGGCGACCCGCTGTCAGTCGTTCGACGAGCTCTGGCGTTGCGTAACGCGTCTTCAGGAAACGATCCGCGCTGCGGTCGCCCGTCGAAAAGTAGTCAGTTCCTCTCGGTCGGCGTTGTGACTCGTAGTTACGGAGATCGAGCTGTGGCGTGCCACGGAAACGCACGATGAGTTTGCGTTGGTCGTCGGGGTCGATATGGACCAAAAATCCGCGGAGTTTGCCGTGAAGGACACCAATCTGGGCATCCGAGGACGGGCGCCGATACTCGAGACCAAGGCGCTCGGCCAAGGCAGGATAGTCGTCCTTGGCGCGACGATGGGCAGCCCTGCGCTTGAAATACCCCCACACCAGGCTCGCAAACATCAACAAGCCCAAGGGTAGGGCGTTCAGGCTCGACCAATTCATCGCGATGGAACACCGGTAACCATCCCTTCCGGCGGAGGCAATCCACTCGAGGGAAGAATCGACGGCGCTCGGGTGCCCGGGGCGGTCGACATCGGTTTCGATGGTGCCCTATCGTCCGACGAAGGCTGATATGGATCGGGCATGAGTATCGAACCCGATCCGCGTGTGATCCTCGCGGCAGAGCGAACGCTATTGGCCTGGATACGTACCGGGCTCGCGCTCATGGGCCTCGGATTCGTCGTTGCTCGGTTTGGCGTGTTCCTCCGGGAGCTGGCAGCCGCTGAGGGCCGCACGGGACCAGCGGGTTCCCATAGTCCAGTGATTGGCGTGGCGCTCGTGTTGGCCGGTGTCGGTATCAATGCCTGGTCGACGTTGCGACATCGGCGACTGCTCCGGAACCTGAGGGAAGGAAATGAGCACATCGACGGTGGTGCCCCGATGGGTTTCGGGATGGCGACGGCCTTTGGCGGCCTCGTGCTCGTTTATCTGCTCGTCGACGCGATGCTCCGATGAGCATTTGCGTCGACGAGCCTTGCGCGAGTAGTCGAGTCGCGGTTTCGGGGGTATGGCTCGGAGCCATGGCTCACGTCGGTTTTGCATCGCCCGAGGGATTCGTTCGTACTCGTGACGAGTCCATGAACGGGAACACATCCACCGAATGGTTCGTCATTCGCGATCGCGAGCTGCTCATGGTCGATGCCGACACGAAGGTGCTGCCACGAGAGCTGCCGCGCGTAGAGACGCTCACCGAGCAGGTGCTCGGCGATTACGACGGCTCTCGATTCCGTGCCGCAGCCTGTGGTGCCGACACGAAGGCACCGCCTGGGTACAATTGGGTTGGCATGCGACAGCTCTTCGGTGTACTCGACGACGCGCGGCTCAGCTTGGCGGGACGCGCCGCCCAATTGCTGGATTGGGAGCTAAATCACGCTTTTTGTGGTCGGTGCGGCGCGCAAACGACGTTGTTCGCCAAAGAGGGATACCGCGAGTGTCCGCGCTGCAAAAGCTCGCTGTTCCCACGGCTCGAACCCGCCGTCATCGTGGCTATCGTGCGTCCACCCGGGGAGCTTCTGTTGGCTCGCTCCTCCCGACTCCCCGCAGGGATGCATAGTGTCCTTGCCGGTTTCGTGGAGCCCGGGGAAACCCTCGAGCAGTGCGTCGCTCGGGAGGTCCTCGAGGAAACGGGTATTTTGGTGACGAACATCACGTACGTAGCAAGTCAGCCCTGGCCGTTTCCGCGCTCGCTCATGCTCGGTTTCGTGGCTGAGTATGCGAGCGGCGAAATCGTGATCGATCCCACGGAGCTCGAAAGCGCCGATTGGTTTCCGTTGGATCGCCTTCCGCCCATTCCATCGAGGATCAGCATGGCGCGAACGCTCATCGACCACGTGTGCGAACGCGCGAAGCGTTGAAGCGCGAAGCGGCGAAGCGCGATGCGGCGAGGCGCGATGCGTCGAAGCGCGATGCGTCGAAGCGCGATGCGTCGAAGCGCGATGCGTCGAAGCGCGATGCGTCGAAGCGGGTGAAAAGGCTCGCCGGAGGGCGACAGCCTAGGGCCGGTTTACAGCGCCATCTGCCATCGTTCCACCTGATCTGGTGGCGGTTTACCGCGTCATCACGCGTCAAATTGCATCATTTCGGACCGAACTTGTGACGTTTTGCGAGCCATTCTGCTCAGATCTAGCCACTTGCGGTGGGCACGCCGTGTGCACGGCCAGTCGCGTGCGGCACAGGGATCGCCGCAACAGGAGCTCAAATGACACAATCGACACAGTGGACGTACGCAGGTTGGATTTCGGTAATTGCGCTCGTCGCCGCTATCGGCTGCTCCAAACACCATCAAGAGCCCGTAATGACGCCGGCGTCGGGAGCGCGAACGGAGACGAGAACCAGTACCGACACGCAGTCCGGCGCGCGCGCATCCGATGCGCAATCGTCTCAGTCTCGCGGCTATCTTTGGCTGAATTCCGGATTGCGCGAACGTTGTAATCTCCCGGACAGTCCGGCGGAGTCACCGCAGTTCGATTTCGACCAAGAGGCACTGAGAGATCGAGGCAAAGGGATCTTGGATCAGGTCGCCAATTGCATGTCCAACGGATCCCTCAAGGACAGCAAGATCGTCATCATCGGTCACGCCGATCCGCGGGGTACGGAGGCGTACAACTATGGCCTTGGGCTACGGCGCGCCGAATCTGCCCGCGACTACTTGGTCGGAAAAGGAATATCCCAAGATCGAATCACGACGCGCTCACGCGGCGAGACGGATGCAAAAGGGGATACCGAGGCGAGCCTGCAGCAGAGCCGCCGCGTGGAGATTGAAGAAGCCTCCGGAACCTCGCAGTAGGGCGATGCGGAGCGAGCCCCCGCGAGCCGCGTAAGGACTCATCTTGCGCAACTATGGTCTCCTAGCTTGCTAGGAGACAGGGCGCGCCACGCAAGATTCGCTCCGGCGCCCGAAGGACGAATATGATTGCCCCGTGAGGAGACGTGAGCCCCCGCGAGCTGCGTAAGGACTCATCTTGCGCAACTATGGTCTCCTAGCTTGCTAGGAGACAGGGCGCGCCACGCAAGATTCGCTCCGGCGCCCGAAGGACGAATATGATTGCCCCGTGAGGAGAAGTGAGCCCTCGCGAGCTGCGTAAGGACTCATCTTGCTAGAAATGGTCTCCACGCTCGTGGAGACAGGGCGCGCCACGCAAGATTCGCTCCGGCGCCCGAAGGACGAATATGATTGCCCCGTGAGGAGAAGTGAGCCCCCGCGAGCTGCGTAAGGACTCATCTTGCGCAAGTTTGGTCTTTCGGCATTGCCGAAAGACAGGGCGCGCCACGCAAGATTCGCTCCGGCGCCCGAAGGGACGGACATGGTGGCCCAATGAGGTCTCGCGAGCGGACGCGAGCCGCGTAAGGACTCATCTTGCTAGAAATGGTCTCCACGCTCGTGGAGACAGGGCGCGCCACGCAAGATTCGAACCTGCGACCTTTGGCTCCGGAGGCCAACGCTCTATCCAGCTGAGCTAGTGGCGCCTGCGAGGGCCAGGTTCTCGCATGGGTTGCTCCCTGGGGCAACAGGGGGCGATCGTTTTTTCGGAGATCCCGCGCGAGACACGGCATTTAGCGAGGGAAGTCTCGTGCCGGAACGCCGGCCAAGTCAAGCCCTTAGCGGTTTGACAACGCTTGCTTTGCCCCTCGCGAGCTCATTCGAGCTGCCACGACGACGGGCGCCCCTGCGGTTCGACAGCTCCGTTTCCGCGTGGTCGCCTCGCTTGGGCCCGCGTGCACGCTTCTCAGTGCGCGGGCCGTGCGAAGTGGCCTCTGAAGCGCGGGAGCGACGCACTGGGCCCATGCCGCATTTGGGTGCGTGCGCCGACGTTTGTCGTGCCGCGATTGGTCGTGCTGTCGCGAGCGCGTGGGTCCGAGATCCGACTCGACCAAGTTCTGGTACCCTTCTGCTCATGCCGGTCCTTGCCGTCCCATGCCTCTCCGACAATTATGCATACGTCGTTCATGCGACGGGCGGGAAAAACGCCGTCGTCATCGATCCAAGCGAGGCCGCGCCGGTACGAAAGGCGTTGGAGGAGCATGGTCTGCGGCTTTCCGTGATGCTGCTGACTCACCATCATTGGGATCACGTCGGAGGTGTTCCGTCGCTTCTCGAATGGCAACCCGAGGTTGCCGTGTTCTGTCACGAAGGGGATTGCGCTCGGATCCGTGCACCCAGTCATGGCGTCGCCGACGGTGCGAGCATCGAGACTCCGGCTGGTGCATTTCACGTGATGCACGTTCCTGGGCATACCTTGGGCGCCGTGGCTTACCACCACGAAGACCAGCTCTTCACGGGTGACACGTTGTTTGGTGGCGGATGCGGTCGTCTCTTCGAAGGGACGGCCGCGCAGATGTTTGCCTCGCTCTCTCGCCTCGCGCGTCTGTCTGCGACGACGCACGTTTTTCCAGGGCACGAGTACACCTTGGCGAATCTCAACTTCGCCGCCCATCTCGAACCGGACAACGTAAGAATCCAGGAGCGGCTGGCACGCGTGCGCGCTTTGCTCGACGGCGGCCAAGGCTCCGTACCATCGACTCTGGCCGAAGAGCTCGACACGAATCCATTCCTCCGCTGCGAGCAAGCGGATTTCCTTCCCCGTCACCCCGGTCGCGAGCGCATTTCGCCGGTTGACCTCTTCGCCGAAATCCGTCGTAGGAAAGACACGTTTCACTCATGACAAGCGCGCGTGCACGTTCGTTGCGTCGAGCCCTGATGGGGTTCTGTCTTTGCTGTTTTGTCGGTGCGGCGTGGCAATGTCGTGGATCGGACCGGTCACCTTCGACGATGCAAACGGCGCGGGTACCGTCGCCGTCGTCACCCGCCGCAAGTCACGCTTCGGTGCGTCCCGCGCCGTCGGGGAAAAGTGCCGAAGCCGCGGTGGGAAAGACAAAAGCTTCGAACGACGTCGGCGAGACCCCCGGCGCGCGCGGTCCACGTCGCGCGATGGAGGAACGCACGTGGTCTTTTCAGGATCCGACCTTCGGACGCATCGACGTCGTGGTCGTGCTTCCCGATCGAACCCCCGAAGAACGCTTTCCGATGCTGATCGCCCTGCACGGGCGAGGTGAGGCCATGAAGGGGCCCGAACGCGGAGCGCGCGGTTGGGTGGACGACTACGCCATGATGCGAGCGATGCGACGGCTGTCGGAGCCGCCACTCGAACCGCGAGATTTCGAGAACATCGTGTCACCGTCGCGACTCGAAACCCTGAATGGCGCGCTCGGGCAGCGTCCCTATCGGGGACTCGTCGTCGTCTGTCCCTATACGCCCGAGACTCTCGCGGGAGACAAACCCTTCGAACGCGCGAAGCCCTACGCGAAGTTTCTCTCCGAAGTCCTGATCCCGCACGCGTATCGCGAATTGCCCGTTTTCGGCACCGCCGAGTCGACGGGAATCGACGGCGTGAGTCTCGGGGGGCGCGTCGCGATCCTCGCTGGGCTATTCGAGCCGGAGCGGTTTCGTTCCGTTGCTGGGCTGCAAGCAGCCTTCGATAGTCGTGACGCGGCAGCCCTTGGGCAACTCGGCGACGCGGCGTTCGCGAAGAATCCAAATCTCGTCTTTCGGTGGCTCACCAGCGATCACGACTTTTTCCTCGATGCCAACCAGGCCATCGCCCTCGAGTTCGAGCATCGCAAGCTGCCGTCGCGTTTGCGCGTCGTTCCAGGTCCGCACAACTACGTCTTCAATCGTGGCCCCGGCGCCATCGAGATGCTGTTCTTTCACGACCGCGCCTTGCGCTACCGCGAATGGCCGGAGTGACGAGCGATGGCGGCTCGTTCCAGACCCATGTGAATACGAATCTCGAGGCGCGCTCGATGCGCACGGTGCCCTCGCTCGACGCGCACTGTGCCCTCGCTCGACGCGCACGGTGCCCTCGCTCGACGCGCACGGTGCTCATGCGGCGACGAGCGACGTGAGACGCTCTCCAGTCGGCGTCAGAAGAAGCCCGGATGCGGTCCGATGAGTTCCGCCAAGACCGTGAGGTTGCTCGAAGAGTCCACCTCGAAACGAAGCCCCAGTCGAATGCGTCCCTCTTCCGTTGGGCGCGACCAGGCCACCTTGGCATGCACGTGCAGGGATTCCCAGAGTTGAGGCGCATCGATGCGAAGGCGAACGGGCGTGCCGTGAGGCACTCCTTCAGCAACCACGATCCCCGCGCCGCCTAGGCCAAGGTCGACGAGTTCGGCCGGAAGGTCCCATCCCAAAACGTTGCTCTGAAGAAGGGCGGGTAGGCTGGTCGGCCTTCGCTCAAAGGCGCGGAAGTGGTCAAGTGACGGCACGCGCGGACGTTATCACGCCTAGGTGTACCGATGGCAAACGGGTTCTGCCGCGCACCATCGGATGTGCAACTACTTGGGCATTCTCCCAGCCGGTAAAGTACGATGCACTTGGCGCTTACGTTCTAGCGAAAGTGCGCTCTCTTAAGGTGTCGAACATGGCCCAGCAAACGCGGAAAGACCCACGCGCGAAAGTGCTCAGCATGACGGTGCGCTACAAAAGCGCAACGCTGGACGAGTTCATCGAGCACCACTCGCACGACGTCAGTCGCGGCGGGATGTTCATCAAGACACCTCAACCCTTTCCTCCGGGGACACTCCTCAAATTCGAGGTACGGATCGCCGAAGATAGGAAAGTGATGCAGGGCGTCGGGCGCGTCGTCTGGAAGCGGGACAGTGCGGCGGCCGACGCCGAGCGACCGTCGGGAATGGGCGTTAAGTTCATCAAGCTCGACGATGAATCCCGTCGATTGATCGACCAGCTATTGACATCGCGTCGCGACGACGGTTCCGCCTACGATGCGGATGAAGCCGGAGACGTCGAAGGCGAAGCCACGGTGGGCCTCGGGCGGGGGTCCCTGCCGGCTCCCGAGGGAAAGACCTCGGAGTCTTCCACGTCGTTCTTCCCGAAGACGGAACCCGCCGTGCTTCCGCCGCCCGAAGATCGAACCGTGATGAAGCAGGCGGCGGAATTGCTCGAAGAAGCCTTGAGAGAAGTGGGCTCTGACGTCGCAGATCCGAGCGGCAAGTCGAGCCTCGCGCCCAAGGCGCAGAGCAGCCTCGCGCCCAAGGCGCAGAGCAGCCTCGCGCCGACGACATCGAGTGCGGACGTCGCTTCTGGTGAAGAGGACACGAAACCTGGACGATCATCGAGGAATGCCGAGTCACTGGCTCGACTTTCGACGGCGCGGCCCTCGGCCAAAGATCTCGAAGCGAGCGCCAGTGCCTTCGTTGCGCAGGCCAAAGCCGTGGAGGCAGCGTCGAGCATTCCTGCTGCGGCAACGTCGGAAGCCGAACCCGAGCGCAAGACCACTCGCGCTCGAGGGGCTTCGGACGCGCCACGAACGGAAGCTCGAGTGGCGGCGAAGTCGACCTCGCAGCGCGCGGTTGCCAAGCCTGCGGAGGCTCGGGCACACGAGAAAGCCTCCGACAAGCGTTCCACGGGTTCGACGGGAAGTCTCAAACCAGCGACGGCCTCTCGCGTCGAAGCCGCGCCGTCGTCGGGTGGAGGCGGTCGTGGACTCTATTGGTTGCTTGCCGTAGCCGCGTCGGCTGGACTCATCTATTGGCTCACGCGACCGGGTGCCGTGCCAGCTCCAATGCCGGAGCATCCCGCCGTCCAGGCGCCTGCCGAGGCACAACCGCAGCCGCCCGCAATCCCTCCGACCGAAACCCCGGCACCCGCTGCGTCGGCGGCGCCGCCTGCGTCCGCGGCGGAGTCCGCCGCGACCCCTTCAGCCGCGCCGCCCGCTTCGCCGCCGACGCCCGCGGTATCGGAGCGAGCGCCTGCGGTTGCCGAATCTACTCCGGCCGCAGGAGCCAAGGTGAGCGTCGCGCCGAGACCGAAGGCGAAGGCACCGAGTTCGGACACATCGCAGGCGACGCCAACGACCACGCCGACTTCGGAGACCAAGCCCACTTCGGAGACCAAGCCCACCGAGACGAAACCGGCAGAGGCGAAGCCCGACGAAACCAAGCCGGTCGAGCCCAAGCCCGCAGAGCCCAAGCCCGCAGAGCCCAAGCCCGCGGAGCCCAAGCCTGCGCCGAAGGCGACGGAATCCGACAACCCCTACTGACGTTCGCCCGTCGTGATCCCCAGCCGTGACACTCGTGTTCCGCTGGAGGCCACGTTGGCCCACCGATGCAGACAAACGACACGCCTCCTCGCCCGACACCTTCCGTGGCATCCGATGCCGGGAGTGAACGCGATCCGCGCATTGGTTCCATCCTCGCGGAGCGTTATCGCATCGACGTCCTCCTCGGCGAGGGGGGCATGGGTAAGGTTTACGCCGGTGAGCACGTGCTCATGCGTAAGCGCGTCGCCATCAAGGTGCTGCACAAGGAACTGACGAACCTCACGGACGTGGTGGTTCGCTTCGAACGCGAGGCCATGGCCGCGGCCAACATCGATCACCCGAACGTTGCTGGTGCAACGGATTTCGGCAAGCTTCCCGATGGCTCCGTCTTCTTGGTGCTCGAGTACGTTCAGGGGACGAGTCTTCGTTCCGAAATCGCTGACGGTTGCTTTGGCTTGGTGCGGGCCCTGCATGTGGCGCGACAAATCGCGTCGGCATTGGCCGGCGCGCATGCGCGCGGAATCGTTCATCGCGATCTGAAACCTGAGAACGTCATGCTCGTCGAGAAAGCGGGCGATCCGGATTTCGTGAAAGTCTTGGACTTCGGTATTGCGAAAGTGCCGATCCAGGAAATCGGCGAACGAGGCAGCGTTCGTCCAGGGCACGTGATCACGAAGGTGGGGATGATCTTCGGCACTCCGGAGTACATGGCTCCGGAACAAGCCCTCGGGCAGGACGTGGATGGACGCGCCGATCAGTACGCGCTCGGAGTGATTCTCTTCGAGATGCTGACGGGAGCACGGCCTTACAAGAGTGACACTGCCGTGGGCCTCCTCGGTCAGCAGCTCCAAGGCCCACCACCGAGCGTTGCCGAACGTGCTCCCCACCTACTCTTGCCTCCCGGGGTCGAAGAGCTGGTGTCGCGTTTGCTCGCCACCGAGAGGGATCTTCGTTTCGACAGCTGTAACGAAGTCGTCGAGGTCATCGAGACCATGATTTTGGCGTTGCAGCCCTCCGTTTTGATTCGCGGCTCTCGCCCCGACGCGTCGTCGGGACCATTGACGCCTCCCGATGGACCGCCAAGCAGTCGGAATCGGAGCTACGATCCCATTCTCGTCGACTCTCGAGGTGAAATTCGCGGGCTCTCCGTGAGTTCTGCTGCGATTGCGGGCCGTGATGGCTCGCTTTCAGGACGGCTCCGCTGGGGGTTGGGGTCGCTTTTCGGGGGCATCAAGACATTGCCAATCCAACTCGGATTGGCCCTCCTGGGGGGGCTCTTCATTGGTGCACTCTTCGTCGTCGTTGGCTGGTTCATGACGGCTCGACCATCGAAGACCGTCGCGGCTTCGCGTCCTTTGTCGTCGGTTGCGGGTCGCATCGCTGAAGAGCATTCCGCCGCCAACGAAGTCGTACTACCGAGAGCACCCGAAGCGGAGCTCGCCATGGCTCGCGGACAGGGTGTGGCAGAACTCGAGCGCTTGGCGCAGAAGTATCCAACGGATTCCGGCGTCGTGATCGAGATTGCCAAGGCACAGCTTGCTGCTTCGGACTGTGGCGCGTGCCTCGGCAGTGTTGCCCGCGCACTCGTTTCGGATCCCAAGGTGAAGAACAATGCCGAAGTCGCGTCATTGCTCTGGAAGAGCGTTCAAAAGCGCGAGTGTCTGGAGTCCGCGTTCAAGCTGCTCGAAGGACCGATGAGGGATCGCGGTAGCGACATCCTCTACGATCTATCCACGACCGAAGGCGTGAAGCGCGACGTCAAGACCCGCGCCGACGAATACTTCGCGAGTGGCCGATTTCGCGCCACGGCCAGTGTTGCACTCCTTACGCTCATCGAGCTTCGCGACGCAAAGGATTGTGCAGAGCGACTTCGGCTGCTCGAACGTGTTTTGGTCGACGGTGACGAACGCGTCCTCCCGATCCTCAAGTCGATGCAACTTACGACGGGATGTGGCGAGGACAAGCAAGCCGATTGCAATCCTTGCTTGAGAGGCTCGGACAAGCTCGCTCGCACGATCGAAGTGATCACGTTGCGCTCGGCACATTGACATTGGAGCAAAGCGCCGCGTCGAGCCATACTCCGGCGCCGATGTGACGCGTGCCCATGAGCGGATGGCATCGACATGGAGCGCGGCGCCGACGCGGGCACCATGGGCTTCGGTCGAACGGGCGCGCCATGGGAGCGCGGCGCCGACGCGGGCACCGTGGACTTCGGTTGAACGGGCGCGCCATTTACGCGTGTGGCTGCGGCGCGCGGGTCGAACGAACGACTCGAGGTGCGAAGGTCCGATGCTCGGCCTTCGAAGTCGCTCAAGGCTTCGAAGGCTTGTGGGAACGGGCACGCATCGATGCCATCGACGACTTCGGCAGTTCGCTGCGAGGGACCTCGCGCAACACCACGCAGTTGCGTCCACGGTTTTTCGCGGCGTATAGATTCTTGTCGGCAATGTGCAGGAGTCCCTCCCGCGTGTGGCCGTCCCACCAGGCAGCGCCGACGCTGACGGTGACGTTCCAGCAAAGCTGCGTCGTTTCGTCGGTCTCGACTGCCGAGCGAAGGCGTTCAGCGACGGTGAGCGTCCCGGTCATGGTTTGGTGCGGCATGACGACGAGGAACTCTTCTCCACCGTAGCGGCCGACGGGATCGGTCGTTCGAAGCGCGCCCTTCAGCACTCGTGCGATGTTGCGCAGCACACGGTCCCCTACGGCGTGCCCCTCGGTGTCGTTGATTCGTTTGAAGTAGTCGACGTCGATGAGCAATACCGCGAGGCCCTCTTCGTACCGAATCGCTCGTTCGATTTCATGATGCAGGAAGTCCATGATGGCTCGACGATTCGGGATCCCGGTCAGTTCGTCGACCGTTGCGAGGTGTTCGAGCTTCTCGGCTCGTTCACTTAGCAGCGCCAACAGGCGATCGAAACTGCGAGCAAGTGCGCCAATTTCGTCGTTGCGATCGAGCGATAGTCTCGTGTTCAAGTCTCCTGAGAGCTGGATCGACTCGATGGCGGATGCGAGTCGCCCGACTGGGTTGATGACGGCATACTGAAGCAGGAAGAGCAGCAGCACGAGTACCATCGACGAGACGGCGAGGGTGCTCACCGTCGATAGCACGACGGTATGTCTACCTTGCTCGACGATTGCTGCCGGTCGGGTGAACCGAATGCGCGCAATCGGCTGCGATTGCGGATCGTACCAACGTGTCGATAGGATCACTTTTCCGTCGACGATGATCGGATTGTCGTCGGTTCGGCTCTCGCCGAGGGGTTGACGGCTGTCGAGCTCGAAGGGGACTCGCGTCCGTTCCCGCAGCTCCGTAATGAGTCGGTCGGCAACGATTCGGCCCATGACGACCGAACCACCCGCTGGACCTGTGCCGTTGGATCTGGAAATGGGCCAACTCGCAAGTTCGATGAGTCTGCCGTCCGAGAGTCGGAAAGTTCCCGACCGCTTCAGTGTGTCGATGGGGCGACGGCGATCGGTCTGGATCACGTATTCGAAGCGCTTCTTGAACGCTTCAGGGTCGGACTCTCGGAATTGGTGTTGCGTTGCCGAGAGCGGATCCATCGCTTTCGAGTACACGGCATTTCGGTCGACGTCGTAGACGAACAAGAGATCGATCTTGAGCGTCGCGAATACCGAATCGGCGAGGTTGGTCGACACGAAATCTGCCGTCGGTTTGCTGGCAAACGCGTACATCTCGTCCCAAGTCGCATAGTCCCGTACCGCGAGACTCAATGCTTCGAGATCTTGGGAGAACGCGCCACGCACGCGCGCCATGTCATCGCTCGCGTAGCGAGTCTCCAGCGCGACGAAGGTCGGCTGCACGAAGGAGCGGAATACCCCGCGAAGCCCAACCAAGAGAGCGAGCCAGACGACCGTCACGGCGATGAGAACGCGCACCCCGAGCGGAAGTCGCTTGCCGACGGCTGCAGGGAGAGGATCGACCCGTTTGGAGTTCGGCGCGACGCACTGCACGTCTACACAACGGCAGGATCGGCGAAATCTTTGGACGAGGAGTTCGGTTTTTCGGCCGAGTCAGGCGCTGTGGAGCATCGGGGCGCGCATTCGTCCTTTACGCGTCGTCCAGCCGCACGCTTCTCTGGCGTGACGTCCGTTGCCAAGGCCGCCTCCGCGCAGGTCGGTGAGCGATGGGATTCTGTTCGGCAACTCGGCGAAACCACGTGGGATTCAGCGACGCTGCCGTGAGCTATGTCGACGTCGGCAAGAACGAATCCTGCCGGCGTCACCGTTGCGAGCCGCAGCTCAGTCAGCGATCGGTGATTCGCAGTCGTGGAAATCGGATTCTGCCGGCGTAGCTCTTTCGAGCCACGCCGGCAGAGAATGGAACGAACCGAGTCCGATTACTCTTTCAGAGCGCGTTGAATCACGCGCTTGAAGCTGGCGTACGGCTGGGCTCCACTGATGAAGTAGCCGTTGATCGCGAACGCTGGCGTTCCGTTGATGTCGGCCTTCTTGGCAACAGCGACATCGGCGTCGAGTGCGGCCTTGTGCTTGTGGCTCTCGAGCGCGGCCTTGAACTTGGCCATGTCAATCCCCATGCCTTCGGCAATCTTCTCGAGGTTGGGCTGCTTGATGCCATCGGGGTTACCCTGGGCCTCGAACAGCTTGTCGTGATACTCCCAGAACGCCTTGTTGCCCTTCTGGGCGAAGACCTCTTGTGCGGCTTCCGAGGCGAGCGGTGCGTCCTGGTGGAAGGGCAGCGGCATGTGCCGCCAAACCAACTTCACCTTGTCTTTGAACTCGGCCTCGACCTGCGCGAGGGTCGGCTCCACGCGCTTGCAGAATGGGCACTGGAAATCGCTGAAGATCTGGATCGTGACCTTGGCGTTGGCGGGGCCCTTGACGGGGTTTTCTTTCGTCGGAGCATCGACCGCCTTCTTCTCGGGCGGAGGCGGCTCCTTGCCTTCCTTCATAATCTCGTCGTAAACCTTGTCCTTGGCAATCCCCTTGGCCGCGACGCCCTTCGCCTTCGCGAGTTGTGCGTCGATGACCTCCTTGGAACTTCTCGAAGGGTTGTGCACCCTGGACAGGCGGTGGCCGTTCACGAAGAAGTGCGGAGTCCCACGTGCGTTCGAAATCGCTACCGAGCTCGATGTTGGCGTCGAACTTCGACTGGAAGCGGTTGTCCTCGATGGCAGCCTTGACGGCGCCCCAGGGAGATCCCAATCTTGCCCGCGACGGCTTCGAGATCGGCGTCCTCGAGCTTGGGTTGGCTCTCGAAGAGTGCGTCGTGCGCGTCCCAGAAGCCCTTGTCACCCTTTTGCTTGTACGCGACGCGGCCAAGCACCGAAGCCGGAATGGCGCGCTTGTGGAAGGGAAGGGGGTTGTCCTTCCACACGATACGGACGTCGTTTTCGTACTTGGACACGACCTGCGCGAGCGTCGGTTCGACGCGCTTGCAGAATGGACACTCGAAATCGCTGAAAACGACGATGGTAACGAGGGCGTCCTTGGGGCCGCGAATGGGGTCGTCGGAAAGAACGGGGACCTTCCAAATCGCGGTGTCCTCGGGGGTTGCTGCGGAGCGGCTGCTTGCGACGCAGCTGCCGGTGCATTGCCCGCGTTCTTCTTGCACAGCTCGACGTAGAACTTGGTCCTTGGCCGTCCCCGAGGCGGACAGCTTGTTGGCCTCGACGAGCTGCTGATCGATTAGCTCCTTGAACTTCTCGAAGGGCTGCGCTCCGACGAGCGTGATGCCATTGATTCGGAAGGCAGGCGTGCCGGTCGCTCCGACCTTGCGCGACATTGCCATGTCCTCGTCGACCTTGGCGGCGTACTTCTTCGCTGCGTAGTCCGACTTGAACTTCGCGACGTCGACGCCCGCTTGCTGTGCCCACTTTTCGAAGTTGGCTTCGCCGAGGTTCTTTTGGTTCTGGAAGAGCAGGTCATGGAACTTCCAGAACGCGTCCGAGCCGCCAATCGCGAAGACCGTCGCGGCGGCTTCGTGAGCCGGGCGAGCGTCCTTATGGAAGGGAAGCGGATTGTGCTTCCAAACGATGCGAACCTTGTCGGGACCGTACGTCTTCTTGATCTGGTCGATGGTGCCACCGACGCGCGAGCAGAATGGACACTGGAAATCACTGATTTCCACGATCGTGACGGGGGCATCCGCACATCCCCAAATCGGATCCTTGGCGGTCACCGGCACGGGTGCCGCGCTGTGATCCAAGCCGCCAGAGACGGCGGCAGAGCTCAGGCCCGATCCCAACGCCATGGGCGCGATCGAGGCCCCACATCAGGGCCAATCCTGCCAAAATGACAGGAAGAACCCTACGATTGCAGTTCCTTTGTTCATTGGTTCTCCTAGCTTTCGCTAACGCAAGCTTCGAAAATTCATAGGTTGCGATGCCGTCGCGAGAAACACGGTCTTCGACCTGCGTCTTCTCGCGACGGTTTCGCCAAAAGTCATGAGTCACGACGCACCGACCACAAAAACAGACCAGGTGCATCGAATCGAGCCATCTCGAGGTGCAATTGCGTCCCCGTTGGCTCGCGTACTTCTACCGATGTCGCGTGTGAGCACTCGCGTCCGAACGAGGCGGTCGAAACACCTCGAGTGACGCTCCATTGGCGTCGCGGACGAGATACGAGAAATTGGGCTGACCTTCGCGCGCTCGACACGCGATAGGTCCGAGCAAGACGTGGAAGAGCGCGGCTGGATCTGGCGCGGGCACTTGCCAAGGTGGGGGGGCAGGCTCGCGAGTGGGCGCTGCATCCAGACTCGGAGCCCGAGGATCCTGTGTCCGAATCCCGCGCACTTCGCCACCAGTCGGGGGCGCCTCCGGCGGCGGGGCCACCGTGCATTCGCCGAAGGGCGAACACATCGGTACGGTGAGTGATGCCCAAGCCAATCGCGGCATCAGGGTGATGACCCAGAGCACGCAGAGCGAAACCACCACGCGCGCCAGCAAGAGCTGGCGTTTCTTCGTGATGGAAGCGGTCGGAACTCGGAGCATCTCCCTCGGTGAAGCGCGGGGAGCATAACCTGTGACCTGCTCGATACAATCCCAGTTCCGCCAGGAAAAAGCGGTCTGAGTTCTATCTCGGGCCAGGGGCTGGACTGGAGCTCGGACCGGTGCCGGCAGTCCGGGGATCGCTTCCTGTCCAGTCAAGGAGCATGATTGTGTAACTAAGTTGGCCACTTTATCTTACATTGGCACCATCCACCCATGCCCACCCCGGACCTCAGTCCTAAGTCTTCGAAATCCGTGGCGAACCCTGCGGAGTTGGCCAGCCAGGCCGACGGGCTGCCTCGCTTCTTCGAGCAGTACCTCCTGCTCAAGCGCATCGCCAAAGGAGGCATGGGTGAGGTGTTCCTGGCGACGTCCTCAGGCGCGATTGACGGGGCGGAGCGACCCTGCGTCGTCAAAGTCATTCGCGAAGAGCACGCCGAAGACAGTTCCTTTCTCGCACGCTTTCTAGACGAGGCTCGCATCCAGTCTCAACTCGAGCACCCTGGCGTCGTGCGAGTCGTCAATGCGACCCACGACGAGCAGGGCAAGCCCTACGTCGTTCTCGAGCACGTCGAGGGACGTAATCTGAGCGAGGTTCGTCTGCGGGTTCAGCAACTCGGGGTGAAGATGTCGTGGCCCGATGCCGTGGCCGTGGCTCTCGGACTCTGTGAAGCGCTGGCCCACATTCACGAGCGCACGGACGCACTCGGCAGGCCGCTACACATCGTTCACCGCGATTCGAGTCCTCAGAACGTCATGGTCGCCTACGGTGGTGACGTGAAGCTCATCGATTTCGGAACGGCGCGCGGACAAAACCGCAAGTGCCATACCGTGTCCGGGATCGTCTTTGCAAAGCCGGGTTACGTCGCACCCGAGGTTGCCAACAATCAACCGGGCGGCATCCCCGCCGATCTTTACGCGGTCGGGATCATGTTTTGGGAAATGCTCGCCGGTCGCCGCTTCATCGTCGGGGACGCAGCCGAACATCTTGCTCAGGTTGCTGCTGGCACGAAAACCGTATCGAACATTGCCGAGTTGGTCGATGCTCCTCCGGAGCTCGATCTCATCTGTCAGCGGTTGACCGCGACGAACATCGCGGATCGTTACGAGTCGGCGCGAGAGTGCGCATCCGACTTGGCCCAGCTGCTCAAGCGCGCGCCGAGCACCACGGATGGTCAGCGCAGCGTGCGTGTCCGGATCGCACAGCTGATGCAGCGACTCTATCCAGCCGAGCCCACCCGCACTCGCGCCGAATTCCAACGCTTGCTCGCTGCCGCGCGCAACGTGGCGCCTCCAGCGTCGGCATTGGTGCCTCCGCCGAGTCCGCCACCGCCCCCCGCCGAGAACGCCGTGCCACTGTTGCCAGGCACGCGATACGAACTCGCCGAGCCACTCGGCGAAGGCGCAAGTGGCGTGGTCTATGCGGCGACGCACGTCGATCTCGCGCGACCCCTTGCGATCAAGCTCTTCAACGTCGAAGGAAAGGTAAGCGACGCTGCGTTCGAACGCTTTCGCTCTGAGGCACGCGTGGCCGCGCAGCTCACGCACGAAAACGTGGTCAGCGTCCATGACTTCGGATCGACCTCGGATGGGCGCGTCTATCTCGCGATGGAGCGTCTCGAGGGCCAGTCTCTCGACAAGCACCTGTGCCAGACTGGGGCGCTCGAGTACCGCAGTGCGCTTCTGCTCGCTCTCCAAATGTGTCGAGCGCTCGAGGCCGCGCATGCGCTCGGGATCGTGCATGGCGATCTCAAGCCGCAGAATCTGTTTTTGACCCGCAAGGGGACGATGAAGCTCCTCGACTTCGGCGTTTCGGCGCTTTATCGCGCCGAAGGAGGGGCAGAGTCGTCGAATTCGACGGCTCATGCCGAATCCGCGTCACGAGCCGAGGAGCACAACACCGACGCCCTGGCGCTGACTGGGACACTCGAGTATCTGGCGCCAGAGCAATTGCGCGGCGACGCGGCGACACCTTCGTCCGATCAATATGCACTCGGCGTCGTGCTCTACGAGATGATCACGGCATCGCGACCGCACGACGCGGAATCCCTCGGTGCGCTCTTCGGCGCCAAGCTCGCGGGAGTCGTTCAAGCTCCGAGCCTCCGCGCCCCAGCGATTGCCCTTCCGAAGTCGGTCGATCGTCTCTGTCTGCGACTCCTCGCCGCGAATCCCGCCGATCGTTACATCGACGTCACGGAGGCTCGAGAAGCCATGGAGGCCATTCTCTCGTCGGCTTCCTTGGGCCACAAGCGACCGGCTCGTCCCATGCGTGTTGCTGCCGTTTCGGCGATGCTCGTCTTTTGCGCACTTGCTTCGGCGTCGGCTTCGGCCAAGGCGCGGGGCGAGATTGTCGGTTTCGGCGCACGCGCAGAGTCTTGGGCACGAGGACGTCTCGCAGACGTTCCGATGCCGAAGCTCGCGTCTTTCGGCGCTGGTCTAGGTTCGTCGATGAGTCGCGCAGTTGCTTCGTTGACGCAGTCGACGGGCGCGACCAAGCTCGCTCGGTCGAGTTCACCCCTGACTGCTGCTCCGCAATCCAATCCGCCGCTCGTCGCGCAAGGCGAGGACGTCGCTGTCGCCGAAGACGTCAATCGGCACGAGCCAGCTGCGGCTCACGAGGTCACGAAGGCCCAAGACGACAGGCTATCGAACGTGCGTGAGGCGTTGGCGAGCGATAAACCCGTCAAGGCATTGGAGCTCGCTCGAACGCTCGGTTCGGAGGGGGTGCGATCTCCCGAACTCTATCGGCTTTGGATCGACGCCGCCACGCGTACCCGCGCCTGGGGTGAGGCTCATCGGACGGCCAAGCGTCTCTCCGAGGTCGAGCCGACGGCAGAAAACACCCTGCGGCTGGCGCAACTCGAACGCCGCTTGGGCAAGAGCGAGGCCGCGCGACGAACGCTCCTTCGGCTCCTGTCCAAGTCGCCGAATCATGCCGAGGCGCTCGCTCTGCTTGGTCGAATCGAAGGCAACACGAAGGTGGCGAGTCGCTGAGCGCGTCGAGCCTCGGTCGAAACGAACGCTGCGGCGCTTCCGTCGGGATAGCGCCTAGCTTCCGTCTATTGGGGCGTCCTCGAGAACGAGGCAGGCGGTTCGAAGGCGCACTCGCGGCGCATCATCTGCAAGCGCTCGAGAGACGGAGGACCAGTCTTCGAGTCGATGAAGATCTGCAGCGGCCATCGAGCGCACGTCTGCGGCGGCGTAGCCGAGCTGCGCTCTCAATGCGTGAACGATGCTCCGATCGCCGTGCTCGGCGAGTACGTGCCGCGCCAACACCGCGGAAGTGGTCGCGCCCTCACTCAGTTGCCGCAGCGTGAGCTGGGCGCCGAAGACGTATTCGGGTCTTTCGAGCCAACGAGATAGCGCTGTGATTTGCACCAACGGTTCTCCCCGTAATCCCCAGCGCAGCAAGGCCCGGGCGTGCTCGTCGTTCCTCCACTCGGCCGCGGAGATGGCGAGACGCAGTTCCTCCGTACTTCCTTGATTCAGCGCGCGCGTCAATCGGGCAACGCCCGCCTCTCGGCTTGGTGCCGTTCCCTTCGTCAAGCTGACGGCAGCGGCGATACCAACGAGTCCGGGTTCGCTTCGAGCAAAAGCGACGAGTCGTTCGCCGCCACCGGCATCGAAGCTGCGCTTTTGTGCCATCGCGTTGACGATGGAAAGTCGCAGATCCGTGTCTGCACCAGGCCATGCGTCGACGAGTGACTCGTAGGCGGCATCCCCACCGAGTACACCGAGTGCGCGTGCCGCCAATGCGCGAGATCCCGCGTCGGGGGCGGCACGTAGCAGTTGCACGAGGGTACTTCGGTGTTCCTCTGCGGGAGCTTCGATGCAGGACAACAGTGCTGCGCGGCGTACGCGCGCATCCTCGTCGGTAAGACTCTGCTGTCGAAAATAAAACCGCGATGGCTCGCGAGATGCGAGTGCTGCCGCAGCGCGAGCCCAGCCGTGCGGCGAATTCGCGAGGTTCGACCATTCCGCGTCGGAGAGCATCGTGCCTGCGTCGACGCGCGAGAATTGCGCTGCTCCGGCGGAATCATCTCCGAGTGTACCCCGACGGCTGAGAATGCGTCCGAGGGTTCGTGCGCATGGTCCCAGCTGCTCGATTGGCACCGCAGTTGCCGCAACGTGCAGATCCTCGTCGCGGGAAGCTGCGAGTTCTCTTTCGACGACAGCGACGGCGATCTCGTGAAGCGTACCCTTGGCGACCGGACCCGCTTGTCTCAGCCGTTCGATCGACGTCGAGAGCTCCTTCAGCGTTCCGTGGTGTGCCACCCGTACGACCGCATTTTCGTGGCAGCCACTCGACAGGAGAACTGCCGCTGCCAAAATCGCGTGCTTGCCGAAGGAATGAGACCGAACAGAGGACATGCAATCCAGCTCTAGCATATGTGAAGTCGGCTCTGCGGTTCTCCTATTTCCGCGGGCCGGTGGCTTCCTTCGCCATCCGAAGCGGCTCGATCGCTATCGTTCGATCGGCAAAAGCAGGGCAATCGTGTACGATCCGGTTACTTCGACAGAGCTCGACCAAGCCTGCGCCGAGATCTGCCGGTGCCGCCCGGAGCGGGTCCTACTCGTGGGGGGGGATGGGAGTCTGATGCGGGGGATCTCCGCACTGACGTGCGCCTATCGGGGCGCACCGCTCCCGCATCTCGTGCCGGTCCCAGCGGGCACCGTGAACCTGTGTGCGTCTCGTTGGGGGTGCTCGGGCTCGGTCGACTCTTGGTACTCCGCTGCGCTCGAAGGGAAAGCGTCGCGATTGCTACGGGCCCCGACGCTCCGCGTGTGCCTCGAAGAAACACCCTTCGTCGCCTTTACGCTCGGCGCGGGACTCGTCAGCCACTTCTTCGAGGCATATGACCAGAGCGTGTCGCCCGGAAAGGGGACCGCGTTTCGGATCTTCGCTCGTACGTTCCTGGGTTCTCTCTTTGGTTCGACTTACGCGACGCGGTTGCTGGCCCCGGTGTCGTGTCGCGTCGAGATCGACGGCGACGACGTAGGTCCACTCGCTCTTTCTTTGCTCGTCACGTCCGTGTTTGCGAACGTGGGGCTCGGCTTGAAGCCGACCTATCGCGCCGGATCGATGCCAGGTCGGATCCATCTCGTCGCGAGCACGCTTCCGGCGAAGACCCTCGGGCCATTGGCGTGGCGCGTGCTTCGTGGGCTGCCGCTGCGACCGGCTGCGGTGGAGCCCGAGGTCATCGACCGAATGGTGACGTCATTCTCGGTGCGTTTCGATCGAGCGAGGCGCGTCGTTCTCGATGGCGACGCACTCGCGACCGAATCGGTGCGGGTTGCCGTGGGTCCCGAGCTCAATCTGGTGTTGCCGACGTAGCCTTCGCGCTCGCGTCGCGCAGCACCGACGCACGCCTTCGCGCGTCGCGCCGCACCGACGTACGCCTTCGCGCTCGCGTCGCAACGAGGTAGCCACCGTGCTGGGGCGCCGAGATCCGACGAAGCCAGCCTGCTCACGTCGAGCAGACTGGCCGTAGATTGGTTCAGCTCGCCGGGGTAGCGTCGGTTCGCGCTCGGAGTCTTCCGTCGCGATGCTCGAGCGCGGCACGCACGAAGCTCGAGAACAGCGGGTGCGCCGCCGTGGGGCGGCTCTTGAACTCGGGGTGGAACTGGCACGCGACGAAGTACGGATGGCTCGGGAGCTCGATCATCTCGACGAGATTGCCGTCCGGGCTCGTACCCGAGAGCACGAGGCCGTGCTGATCGAGTTGCTCGCGATAGGCGTTGTTGACCTCGAAGCGATGACGATGCCGCTCTTGCACGTCTTCACGCCCGTAAATCTTCGCAGCCATCGTTCCGGACTTGAGTCGACAGGGGTAGGCTCCCACGCGCATCGTGCCGCCCTTGTCCTCGATGCCTTGCTGTTCGTTCATCAAGGCGATGACGGGATGGCGCAGATCCTTGCCGAACTCTGCGGAGTTGGCTCCGGAGAGTCCACAGATGTGTCGCGCGTATTCGATCACGGCGACCTGCATTCCGAGACAAATCCCGAAATAAGGAAGCCCATTTTCACGGGCGTAACGCACCGTTGCGACCTTGCCTTCGATCCCGCGATCGCCGAAGCCGCCAGGCACCAAGATGGCGTCGAGCCCGGAGAGCTTCGCGTTCGTGCCTTCTCGCTCGATGTCCTCGGAGTCGATGTAACGCAGCTCGACGCCCGCATCCGACTCGAGCCCGCCGTGCACCAGGGCCTCGTGGAGGGATTTGTAACTGTCCTTCAAATGGACGTACTTGCCGACGATGCCAATCCGAACGGTGCCGTTCGTCGGTCGCTTGAAACGCTCGACGACGCGCTGCCACTCGGACAAATCGGGTTGCCGCGACCAGATGTTCAGGCGATCGCAGATCTCTTGGTCGAGCCCTTCGGCATGAAGCACCAACGGAAGCTCGTAGATGCACCCGACGTCTACCGTCGAGATGACCGCATTCACGGGCACGTTGGAGAACAACGCGATCTTCTCCTTGAGACCGCGTCCAATCGGGCGGTCGCAACGGCAGAGGAGAATGTCCGGCTGAATACCGATTTCGCGCATCTCGCGTACCGAGTGCTGGGTCGGTTTCGTCTTGAGCTCGCCAGCTGCGGCGATGTGAGGCACCAGCGTCACATGGACGCTGATCGCGTTCTGTGGGCCCGCTTCGAGCTTCAGCTGACGAATCGCTTCGAGGAACGGGAGGGACTCGATGTCGCCCACCGTTCCGCCGATCTCGACGATGGCGATGTCCGCTTCGCTCGTTGCGCTGAGGACTCGCGACTTGATCTCGTCGGTGATGTGCGGAATTACCTGAACGGTTGCGCCCAGGTACTGGCCACGTCGCTCTTTGTCGATGACCGCTTGGTAGATGCGACCCGTGGTCACGTTGCTCGAGCGTGAGAGCTGAGCGGACGTGAATCGTTCGTAATGCCCCAAATCGAGATCGGTCTCCGCGCCGTCTTCGGTCACGAATACTTCGCCGTGTTGATAGGGGGACATCGTGCCCGGATCGACGTTGATGTACGGATCCAGCTTCATGTGCGTGACCCGAAGGCCACGAGCCTCGAGCAGCGCACCCAAGGATGCTGCTGCGAGACCCTTACCAATCGACGAGACCACGCCTCCCGTCACGAGGATGAATTTGGTTCGTCGGCTCACCGGATCACCTCCAGCCACAAGGCTTTCATCTGTTGTCTAGGGTTCGTCACGTGCGGTATCGAAGAGGGCAGTTTCCCAGTGGCGCCGGATATTGCGCCAAATTCGAAATTGCCCTGAAATACGAGTCGCACGTCGTTGAATCTCATCGAAGTTTCGGTTGCGCGTTATCGCGGACTAAAACCGTCCCACGAGACCGATACCCGCGCCCGTCATACCATCTGTCCATGGAATGGCCATGATGGAGCTGCGTTCGCGAGGTCGTGAAGATCGAGCAGTACCTGCAGCGCTTCGTTCCGCGCGAGGAGGTTCGATTCCCGACGGTGAAAACAGCGCGCCTTCTAGCACCAAGCCAACGCCACCGGCTTGTCCAATCGCATCGATTCCGACCAGGATCGTTCGAACGACCAGTTCCAGTTTGCTGCAATCCGAATTGCCCTTCGGGCAACCGGTATGCGCGAGATCCATGAATGGTCCTGCAACGGGGATCTTCAGATCGTTTCGTCCCGGCGCGTCCGTCCACATGGCTCTGATGCCATAGGATGCACCGTACCAAACGCCGGTAGTTGCGAGACCGGCTCCCACGAGCAGCCAACGCGTATATGCAGGTGGACGATACACGACGCGATCCGGCGAAGTCGCGGATGGCGAACTTGCGAAAGGATCGGGCGGCGCGTTCGGATCGGAAGACGTGGTCGCGGGTTCCGTCGCGGGCTCGTTCGTCGGCGAAGCAGACGCGGGGAGGAGATGCGGCGTCGGCGGCTCTTCCGCCGTTCCTCGTGTGGATGGCGTGGTGCCCGGCGCAGCCGCGACTCCCCGATTTGCGTCGGGTGAAGTCGCTTCGCTCGCGCTCGCCGCGGGACTCGTTGCGGCGCTCGCCGTTGCTGGTTTCGACACAGCCGCGGGACTCGTTGCGGCGCTCGTCGTTGCTGGTTTCGACACAGCCGCGGGACTCGTTGCGGCGCTCGCCGTTGCTGGTTTCGACACAGCCGCGGGACTCGTTGCGGCGCTCGTCGTCGTTGGTTTCGACGAAGCTGCTGCGCTCGCCGGAGCGGGAGTCGACGCCGCCTGCGCGTTGGCTTCGTCGATCGATCCCGTCGTAGCAAGACCTGCAGCGACGAAACTCAACGAAACATGGAGACGACGGACGGAAAGCACGCCCTCTTTTGCTCACGTCTCGTCGAGATTGCAAGCCCGACTGCGCACGAAGCCGTTCTCCAGCAGCACTTTGTCAAGTCCCGCCGGCCGGTTGATGTGCCGGTGGCAAGCTTCGCCGGTTCCTGCGTGCTTTGCCGCGGAAATTGCGTGCCGAACGCACGGTTCTTTTCCTGCAACGGTGCATTCACGGGCACGGGTTCTGCCTCGATAGAGAACTTCGCGCCCAGCTCGGCAGGGTCACTGCTCGGGACGTCGTCATCGCGCGCGTTCCACGGTGCTCGCTCAAAGGGTTTCGAGGCCTGCCCAGCGACCTTCCGCGCTTGGCAAGAAGGGGCGCCCCCTTCCGCGCGTTACGACGACTTGTGCTTCGTGCCAGAGCGGCACGACGGGCATGTCATTGAGCATGATCTTCGCGAGCTCCACGTAGAGTGACGTTCTACGGATGGGATTGAGTTCGCTCGATGCATCGTCGAGCAATCGCGCCGCCGCTTCGCTGCGATATCTTGCGCGATTGCGACCTTCGGTGGGAGTGTCTATCCCGCGGGGATGAAAGAACCAGCGGAGGACGTTCGGTTCCGTCAGCTCTGGGAATTGTAGGATCGCTAGGCCGTATTGTCCGGCGTCCAGGCGTGACAAGAGCAGTCCGAGTTCGAGGGGAACGACTCTCGTCCGCAATCCGACGTCGTTCAACATCTGGGCAATCGCGCGAGCCTGCAGTACGCGACTTCGCTCCGTGCTCGTCAGAAGCGTCACTGCTTCGAAGCCTCGGAAGGCTCGGCGAGCCGCGACTGGATCGTAGGGAAGCGCAGGCAGATCCTTGGGGGACGCCCAGTGTCCCTCTGGCAAGAGCCATTTGGCGGGCGTCGCGTACGCGCCGAATAGATACGTCGTGAGGAGACGACGGTCGAGAGCCAACGAGAGTGCTCGACGCGCCTCGGCGCTACGAAAGGGGGCTCGATCGCCGTTGACGAGGACGTAACTGACGTTGGCTCCAGGGCGCGCGCGGACGCACGTCTCCGAGCTTACGAGACCACTCAGCAACGTGGGAGAAAAAGCGTTGGGAGCGATCTCCGCACGACCCGAGAGCAGCCGCATCGCTCTGACGTTTTCGTCTGCGACCGTCCGCACGAGGAGTGTGCGAGGTCCACCGTTGGGTGCTCGCCGCCGTACTCCGGCAAGGGTGACGGTGCCATGGGTACGCGACGTGATCCGATACGCGCCCAGGCCATCGAGATCCCCCGACGCCCTTTCGCCATTTCGAACCTCGTCGGCGCGCAAGATGGGCACTTCCAAATCGGTCATCCACGTGGCACGCGGAGTTCGCATTTCGAAGCTGAGGGTTTGTGCGTCGTGCACACGACAATGCTCGAAGGATTCGACGATACTTCGATGCGGGCTCGCCAGGGCCGGGTCGGCGAGAGCCCCCAATGTCGCGCATACGTCTTCGGCCGCCAGTGGGCGACCGCTGTGGAACGTGATTCCGCGTCGAATCACGATCCGGATTCCGTCGGGCGCCCTCGCGTTCGAGTGTCTCGGCGAGTCGCGGCACGGGGGCGAGCGTATCCGGATCGAGCGAAACGAGTCCCGCGTGCACGAGTCGAGTCAATCGCACATCGAGTGCGCGGGTTGCGAAGCGAGGGTCCAAAGTGACCGGCTCCGTCGGCACGAGGATTTCGATGGGGGCAGCGCCGGGATCCGTTCGGGTTGGCGCGGTGCCGCAAGCCGTGGTCGCGCCTGACAGGCAAAGAAATAGGCCAATCGAGCGAAAGTTCGCACTACCGACCGACACTCGATTCCGGTATGCCAAGGACGTGCCGACGCTGCTTCCCTCTTCGAGAATCATCGGGTTGGCTTGGGTGCTTTGCTGCGGCGGCATCGGGTGCAGCTCCAGTGCGGCCATCGCCGCGGAACCGAAGCGTACACAGGTTGTCGCTCAAGCCCAAGTTCCGCGTTCGCCTTTGACGCGACTCTCCCGGTGGGTGGAAACTCGCGGCGGCAAGCTCAGCGTTTCAGTGGCCGAGGCAGATTCGGGGCGTGCAGTCCTGTCGCTCGAGGGTGGTGTTCCACGGAATCCGGCGTCGGTGACCAAGCTCGTTACTGCAAAGGGCGCGCTCAAAGTACTCGGGCCGACCTTTACGTTCGAGACGACGATTCACGGAGTCATCGCCGATGGCCGTATTGAGCGTCTCGTGTTGCGTGGCGGTGGCGATCCGACGGTGACCACGAACGATCTGCGCTCGACGGTCGACGAGCTATTGCGGCTCGGACTTTCGTCTGGGGTCGGCGACGTCGTGGTGGATCAGAGTGCTTTCGACGATCCGTACGTTCCTCCGGCATACGAACAGCAACCGAACGAGTGGGCAGCCTTTCGCGCTCCCGTGTGCGCCATGGCCGTCGATCGCAATCGCGTGCGGATTCGCGTCTATCCGACGAGAGCTGGCGCCCCGGCTCGTGTCGTCGTCGATCCGCTGGGGTACGTCATCGGTGATTTCGATATTGCTACCGTTGCTGGTCGACTTTCCGAGCCAAAAGTGACGGTTCAGCTCGAACCCGTGGAGTCGCGACTCCGCGTCCGAGTGCGTGGCAACATCGGCGAACGCGACGGAGTCGTCACTTTGGAGCGACGGGTCGACGACCCGCGCGCGGTCGCCGGATACGTGCTCCGCGAGCTGCTTCGCGAGCGTGGGATCCAAGTGCGGGGCAGCGTCGACGTCGTGCGAGGTAGCGCCGAGGGCCTTCCTGTTCTCGTTTCGAGGCGCTCCGCACCGGTAGCGACGTTGCTTGCGGCGCTCGGCAAGGATAGCGACAACTTTACGGCAGAGATGCTTCTACTCGCGGTAGGTAAATCGGCTGGTGCGGTCGGAAGTAGCGACGCTGGGGCAAAGGTCCTTCTCGAAGATCTCGCCCGTCTCGGCCCGCTCGAACCCGGTACGCGCATCATCAATGGCTCGGGTTTGTTCGATGCCAATCGACTCAGCACCGACCTGCTCGTCCGCGTTCTCGTCGCACAGCGAGCGGATGCGTCAGTCTATCCGGAGTACGTCACACAACTTGCGACGTCCGCTCGGGACGGCACTTTGCGGCATCGACTCACCGGGTTGCCGAACGGCTGCGTCATTCGCGCAAAGACCGGCAGCTTGCGTGGGACGAGTAGTCTTTCTGGCTACGTCGCGCGCCCGGAAGGTGTCACTTTGGCCTTTGGCGTGATTGTCGAAGGCATTGCGGATATGGCCGCGCCTCGTCCGGAAATCGACGCCTTCGTTGCTTCGCTTTGCCTCGGTTCCCCGACTGCATCGCTCGAATCGCGCTAGGCGCTGCATCGCTCGAATCGCGCTAGGCGCTGCATCGCTCGTATCGCGCTAGGCGCTGCATCGCTCGTATCGCGCTGTGTGCCCCTGAAACGCGTCCGGCGGCGAAACTCGCGTCTCGCCGCCGGCAACGGTGGACCGCGCATCGAGCGGTCCGTTCGTAGGTGCTCCTCGCGGAGCTCGGACTCAGTTCGTCTTGGCAGCCTGTGGCTTGCGCGTGGAACGCGCGTGCCACTCTTGCAGGCTTCGGACGTGGTTCGATTCACGACCCATCAGCGCCCGAACCTCCAACGCATCGACGACGGCGAGACCCGCCGCGATGGTCGTAAAATACGGGATACTGGCGAGAAGTGCGCCGCGGCGAATCGAGTAGCTATCTCGGATGGCCTTGGTTTCCTGCGTCGTGTTGATGACGAGCTGAACCGTGCCTTCGCGGATGGCGTCGACGACGTGGGGGGAACCTTGGAGCACCTTGTTGATGCGATCCACCGGGATGCGCGAAGCCTCCAGGATCTCCGCGGTGCCGCTGGTCGCGACCAACGTAAACCCTAGGTTTCGAAGCCGTCTCGCCACTTGGACCGCCGCAGGCTTGTCGTCGTCCTTCACGCTGATGAATACGCGTCCAGAGGAAGGCAGCGTGAAGCCCGAAGCCGTTTGTGACTTGCTGAACGCAAGGCTGGTCGTGGTTGCCACGCCCATGACTTCGCCAGTCGAACGCATCTCCGGTCCGAGGATTGGTGTCGACGCCGGGGAACTTCGAGAAGGGGAGTACCGACTCTTTCACGGCGACGTGCGTGGGGAGCGCGTCATCGCCGATTCCAAGTGAGTCGAGCGTGCATCCCACCATGACCTTGGCGGCGAGTTTCGCGAGCGGCCGTCCCGTGGCTTTCGACACGAAAGGAACCGTTCGGGAGGCGCGTGGGTTGACCTCGAGGACATACACTTCGTCGTCTCACGGCGAACTGGATGTTCATTAGTCCCACCACACCGAGCTCGAGGGCGAGGGCCTTGCCTTGATTTTCAATCGCGCGTGACGACGCGAGGTGACAGCGAGTGTGGCGGCAGGACGCTCGTCGAGTCGCCGGAGTGGACGCCGGCCTCCTCGATGTGCTGCATGACGCCGCCGATGACGGCTTTCTTCCCATCGCTGACGAGATCGACGTCGACCTCGATGGCGCGGTCGAGGTACTGGTCGACGAGCAGCGTCGGTTCCAGACCCTCTTCTTTTGCCGCTTCGATGGCGATGCCGACGTAGGCATCGAGCTCGTCGTTGCTCCAGCAAACCATCATCGCTCGACCGCCGAGCACGTAGGACGGGCGGACGAGAACGGGGTATCCGATCTCTTGCGCAATCTTCCTAACTCTCGGCTCGTGCGATTCCAGCCTTGGGTCGCTTGAGGTGGAGCTTGGTCAGCAGCGCGTCGAATCGCTCACGGTCTTCGGCGCGGTCGATCGCGTCCGCCGACGTGCCGAGAAGCTTGACGCCCGCCTTCTCGAGGGGGACGGCGAGTTTTAGCGGTGTCTGTCCGCCGAACTGCGGAATGACCCCGAAGGAGCTGGCCCTTCTCACTCTCCTCCTGACAAATCGAGAGCACGTCTTCGAGGGTGAGGGGCTCGAAGTAGAGGCGATGGAGGTGTCGTAGTCCGTTCAACACAGTTTCCGGGTTGCAGTTGACCATGATGGTCTCGTATCCGAGCTCCCGAAGCGCGTAGACGGCGTGGCAGCAGCAGTAGTCGAACTCGATGCCCTGACCGATTCGATTCGTGCCACCACCGAGGATGATGACCTTCTTTCAATCGGTGATATCGGCCTCGCTCTCCGTCTCGTACGTCGAGTAGAGATAAGGCGTCTTCGCGACGAACTCTGCGGAACACGTATCGACGCGGCCGTAAACGGCAGCGGATACCGAGGGAGAGGCGCAACGCGCGGATCTTCGTTCTCGTTCTTGGTGTTGCGAAGCCGCGCAATCTGCCCGATCACCGAAGCCCATCCGCTTGCTCTCTCGGAGCAGTTCAGCGGTAAGCTCTTTGGCTTCGACGAGGGTTTTCTCTTGCTCGATGATGCGACGGAATTGAGAGACGAACCACGGATGAAATTGTCGATTGCGATCGAAGACTTCCTCGTCGGTCATCCCGAGTCGCATGGCATCGACGACGTAGAACAGGCGCTCGGCGGTCCCGACACCGATAATCTTCGAAGCGCAGCGAGGAGCTCCTCGTTGGTCGCTTGAGGGAGCTTTGGGCGAAGGTTTCGCCATGGGCGGCGCTTCGTTGAGGAAATAGCGCTCGTCGATGGGTTGAAGTCGAGCGCTCGGTACTCCACGCGGTCGAGGAGCGACACCAAGCCGTCCTTGCCGGTTTCGAGTGAGCGCGCGGCCTTCTGCAGCGCCTCTGCGAAGGTGCGGCCAATGCTCATGGCCTCACCGACGCTCTTCATTTGCGGCCCTAGGCGTCAATCCGCGCCAGGGAACTTCTCGAAGGCGAACCTTGGCCACTTGACGACCACGTAATCGATGGTCGGTTCGAATGCGGCGCTGGTTCCCGTGATGTCGTTCGTGAGCTCGTCGAGGGTGAACCCGACCGCGAGCTTGGCCGCGGATCCGCGATGGGGTAGCCCGTCGCTTTCGAGGCCGTCGGCCTGGCACGACGCGGGGATTCATCTCGATGACGAGCACGCGGCCCGTCTTCGGGCAAACGGCGAACTGAACGTTCGAACCGCCAGTCTCGACGCCAATCTCGTGCATGACGGCGCGTGCGGCGTCGCGCAGACGCTGATACTCGCGGTCCGTCAAGGTCATCGATGGGGCTACGGTGATGAAGTCACCGGGTCTGGACGCCCATCGGGTCGATGTTTTCAATCGAGCAGACGACGATGAAGTTGTCGTTCTTGTCCCGAATGACTTCGAGCTCGTATTCCTTCCAGCCGAGGACGCTCTCTTCGACGAGAACCTCGTGGACCGGCGAGTTGAACAAACCCACTGCGACCTTTTCGTCGAGTTCTTCCGGCTTGTCGACGACCGCGCCGCCGGCGCCACCGAGGTGAAGCTCGGGCGGAGGATGATGGGGTAACCCGTCATCTCGGCGATCTTCCGAGCCTCATCGACGCTTCTCGCGTAGCCCGAGCGAGGACATTCGAGCCCCGCACGCTTCATTGCTTCCTTGAAGAGGAGACGGTCTTCGGCTTTGCGGATCGAGTCGATCTGTGCGCCGATGAGACGAACCCCGTACTTCGAAAGCACGCCTGATTCGTGCAGACTTAGCGCCAGATTCAGCGCCGTTTGCCCTCCCAGCGTGGGCAGCAACGCGTCAGGTCGCTCGCGTTCGATGATCGCCGCCAACGTGTCGTGGTCGAGCGGTTCGACGTAGGTACGTCGCACCAGCTCGGGATCCGTCATGATCGTGGCGGGGTTGGAGTTGACGAGTACGACGTCATATCCGAGGCTCGTTAGGGCTTTGGCGCCCTGAGTTCCGGAATAATCGAACTCGCATGCCTGTCCGATAACGATCGGACCTGAGCCAATCAGCAAGATCTTGTGAATGTCGTCTCTGCGCGGCATTCGTCCTTCCGACCCGTTTGGGCGGACAATTGTGGAGCCGCGTCTAGCACGTTGCTGTCGTTGCGATAGACGAAATGCAGTGCGGCCCAAAAGCCAGTGCTGGGCCGTTCAGCCGTGCAGCGCGAATCCGGGGTTTTTTCGCCAATCGCTTTGCGTTGTCACTGCGGAGGACGAGGGAAAAAAGGTTCCTCGTCACGGAGCAGGAGTCTCGAGGGCTTCGAAGTCGAAGTTCTCTCGGCGTGGTCCAGATTGACGTTGGCCGGCGTCGCTCCTCGTCCTTTTCCGAGACGGGGAAGGGGAGGGTGGCGGCCATTGGTCCTGTCGACTATAGACACCGCACTCTCTCGTGGATTGCGCGTCGGGCACTTTCTTGACAACGGCCGTTCCGGGGGGTCTTGCGCTCATGGAAACGACAGGCCGATCGACGGCTGGCCTTGACGAGCTCGAGTCTATCCGTCATAAGGCTGCGCTCCCAAGGGACCGACCCGTGGACCTCTGGGTGCGCCGCCAAGCGGCAAAAGTGAGTGGAGCCCGACATGCCCAAGATGAAGAGCAACCGAGCCGCCTCGAAGCGGTTCAAGATCTCTGGCTCAGGAAAGATTCGTCGCTCGAAGTGTGGCGCACAGCACTGCTTCATCGGTAAGTCTCGTAAGCGTCGCCGTCGTCTGCGTGACAACGCCATGGTGCAACCCGCCATGGAGAAGCGCGTCAAGTTGCTGTTGCCGTACGGCTGATTCGAGAACGACCAGCGAGAAGGATTAGAGGAGACCGACCATGCCGCGCGTCAAGAGAGGCCCACAGCCACGCCGCCGCCACAAGAGGATTCTGGAGCAGTGCGAAGGTTTCTGGGGCGGTCGCAAGAACCGCATTCGCCAGGCCATGCACGTTCTATGGAAGTCATGGCAGTACGCTTACGTTGGTCGTAAGCGTCGCAAGCGTGATTTCCGCCGACTTTGGATCACCCGCATCACTGCAGCTTGCCACGAGAATGGCGTCAGCTACTCCCGCTTCATGGGAACGCTGAAGCGTCGAGGAATCGACCTGAACCGCAAGATCCTCGCGGACCTAGCGATCAGCGATCCGGGCGCCTTCAAGCAGCTAACGTCGATGGTTAGCGCGAACTAGCGAAAGAACGGACGTGACGATGCGCCTTGGCCATCGTCACGTCTTTCGCGTTTTGTCGTGCTGCTCGGAGAGTCTCGAATGGCCGCTGACCCCTTGAGTGAAGTCGAATCTGGTCTCGCCGCAGTGGGCGTCGAGTATCGGGAGCGTTTTTCCGCGGCTCACGCCGAACCAGAGCTTCGCGCCGTCCGCGCGGAGATCCTCGGTAAAAAGGGGACGCTCACTCGCGTCCTCAAGGCTATGGGTCAGTTGCCCGCACCAGAGCGCCCGCGCGTCGGAGAACGGGTAAACGCCGTTCGTGCCGAGGTGGAGACCGCTTTCGAGCAGCGCCTCTCCGAGATCAAGTCTGCGCTCCGCAAGCGCGAGCTCGAGGGGACACCGTTCGACCTGTCCCTGCCAGGGCGTGCCCCCGCACTGCGAGGTCACCGCCACCCCGTGACGATGGTCCGAGACGGAGATCTTGGACATCTTCCGCTCCCTCGGATTCCTCGTCGCATGGGGGCCCGAGGTCGAGCGCGAGGAAAACAACTTCACGAAGCTTGCGTTCCCGCCGGATCATCCGGCAATTGACATGCAGGACACCTTCTGGGTGAAGGTGATAGGCAGTCCCGAGAGCGCGCGAACCCTGTTGCGGACCCACACGAGCAACGTTCAGGTCCGCGAAATGAGCACGCATCAGCCGCCCATGGCGGTCGTCAGCGGTGGCAGCGTGTATCGACGCGACGATGACGTGACGCACTCGCCCATGTTTCATCAAATCGAGGGTTTTCTCGTCGATGAACGGGTCAGTTTTGCCGAACTGAAGGGCGTCCTCACGGAGTTCGTTCATCGCCTTTACGGACCGCGTAAGGTGCGATTTCGTCCGAGCTATTTCCCATTCGTCGAACCGGGTGCGGAGGTCGACGTGGCTTGCGTATTCTGCGGCGACGAAGGCAGCGCGTCCCGGCAGTCGTGCCGAGTCTGCAAAGCGACGGGGTGGCTCGAGATCCTCGGGTGCGGAATGGTGCATCCGCGAGTACTCGAGCATTGCGGCATCGACGCGGAGAAATACACCGGTTTTGCCTTCGGGCTCGGGGTCGAGCGCGTCGCCATGTTGCGCTACGGGATCCCTGACATTCGCGTTCTTTTCGAGAACGATCCGCGCTTTTTGGCTCAGTTCTGACCACGACCAACCCCACCGGGGGTTGTGGGAGGTCTTTAGGCCCCGCTTCTGGGTCACCCTGCGTTGGCGCGTCGAAAGAGAGTCGATCACCTCGGCGTCGAGCATTCGTCGCGCCTCGAGCATTCGTCGCGCCTCGAGCGTTCGTCGTCGCCTCGAGCATTCGTCGTCGTCTCGAGCGTTCGTCGTGCCTCGAGCATTCGTCGTGCCTCGAGCATTCGTCGCGCCTCGAGCATTCGTCGCGGCCTCATGAGCTCGCCGTCGGTCGCTCGTTTGCGTTCCGTCGAGCCAATGGCTTCGGGAATGCGGATCCGCGTGATTGCTCGCGGAGATCGTCGTGCGTTGAGAGTCGGCGCGTGGCTGCTCGCTTGCGACGCCCAATGTGCACTGGCGCTGTTGGCGTTGCGTCAGGTGGATCGCGACTCTCGTACGTTGATTCGACGGATTGCCGTCGTCCGTCGATTGTCGTCACCACGGTTGTAAAGACCCACGCTGCGGGTGGCACTTAGGCGGCGACCGCGTTTCAAGATCGAACGACGGATTTCCAGATTGAAGGGCGATGGGGTTGAGCTAACGGACTGAAAGATTCTCGAGTCCTGGAATGCGGACTCTGACTCTGCTGTCGTGCTGTGTCGGCAACGACTCACGAGGCGGCGACATCGGCTCGTTCGCGAGGAGCAGCCAGTTTCGGTATAGATGGAAATTGTTCGCTTATTTGTCAGGTGAGGGCGAACAAAAAGTCTCCGAATGAAGGGTTCTGCTCTTGACAGCCAAAGGAAGAGACCCCATTTAAGACAGCCGTTTCGTGCATGGTTCTATTGCCCCTGATCTTCAAACCAGGCCTAGCCTGACGACCTGAAGCTGGAGCGGCCGCGCGAGCGGAATAGAGCAGTCTCTGCCGCAACGGATGACCAGTTCGTCACGAAAGTCTTTCGTGCGCCGGCCGTTTGTAGTAGAGGACGCGCCAAGCTTCGCCATTGTTCGCGCATTTCGCCCGAAGCTCGATGTTTTTTCGACGAGTCGGGCAGAAAAGACCTTAGCCGCTTGTTCTTATGCGAGTAAGCCAGCCCACTCCGCTGGCCTTTGCCCGCCGAAAGGGCTGGCAAAGCATCACTGGGCTAAGGTGCCAAGATCAGAAGTTGAACCAAAGGGAACGGGAATTGCAACTAATCAAATGAGAATCTGGGCACGAGGCCATCTGCTCGACGGTCTCTATCCGGTTCTCGCTGCTCATGCCGAAAGCCTCCAGTCTCGTCTGACTCGAGGTTTGCGACGAAGCAGTCGGTCGCGAATCGCTTACCCGCGCCGCACCCCCCTTCTCGGTGCGCCGGGTTCACGTACTACCACTTGTTCGTACTTTGCACCAAGTCATGCAGGACCAAATGTCTAACAGCCGTGAACCCCAGTACAGCGAGCCCGCGGACTTCGACGCGAACTTCGGCGAGAGTTCCGATGCGTCGAAAGGGGAACCCCGTCGCAGTGAAGGCCCTGCGACTTCGGACTTGCGGCATGCAGAGCCGCCCCTCGAGGCATTCGCAAGCGAATCCGTCGAACCCCGAGACCTCGGTCCTCTGGACGGAACGACCGACTCCATGCTTTCTCGGTACTTCCGAGACATGGCGACGCATCAGGTCATGGGCCCAGACGAGGAGCTCGAGTGCGCTCAGGCCGTCGAGGAAGCTGAGCTCGAGCACTGGGTTGCCTTGCTGTCGTACGTGCCGGTGGCTGAATCGATCGTCAATCGGCTGGAAAAGGACATTGCCGAAGCGAGTGAAGCGGACCGTCCCGAGGTCCCGCAGATGGAGGAGCTGCGCAACCAGGTCAAGACCTACCGCAAGCAGCGCTCCAAGTTGAATGCCGAGCAGCAGCGCCAGTGGACGGAGCTGTCCACGGATCTGGCTCGGGCCGTCCGCCTGCCGGACTCGGACAGAATCTGGATGACCAACGCGCTGAAGGTTGCCAAGGAAGTCGTTCAGCCCGAAGGGACGGATTCGGAGCGTCCTCCGGTCGCTGACACGCCGGCCTACCGTCGCTACATGGAGCGGGTCCGGCGCACGGACTATCGGCAGCGCTGCGCGAAGAACCGCTTCGTCAAAGCGAATCTGAGACTCGTGGTCAGCATTGCTCGACGATACAATCGCGGACGCCTTCCGCTCATCGATCTCATCCAGGAAGGCAACATCGGTCTGATGAAGGCCGTCGAGCGGTTCGATCATACGCGCGGTTACCGGTTCTCGACCTACGCCTCTTGGTGGATTCGCCACGCCATTAGCCGCGCGCTCGCGGACAAGGGCCGTGCAGTTCGCATTCCCGTCCACATGCTCGACACCTACAACCGGGTGTCGAGGGCCACGCAGACCATCATCGCCCGCACGGGTCGAGAACCGACTTTGGACGAGCTCGAGAAGGAGACCGGCGTTCCGAAGGAGAAGCTCGACAAGGTTCGCGATCTCTACGCGGACACGCCGTTCTCTCTCAATCGTCCCGTGGGCGACGAGGATGGTCGTCGTTTCATCGACTTCCTCGTCGAGGAGAACTCCCTCTCGCCCTTCGATTGCCTGGCGAACCAGAAGTGGGCGGAGGAGGTTCAACGGCTCCTCGGCACGCTGACGCCGATCGAGAGTCGAATCATTCGTTGGCGCTTCGGGCTCGATAACGAGGACGAGCTGACGCTCAAGGAGATTGGCGACAAGTACAATCTTTCCCGAGAGCGCATTCGTCAGCTCCAAGAGCAAGCGATCGGAAAGATTCGAAAGCAAGTTCGAGACGTCTGGTTGTAATAGACCAAGCGGTCACATGGGGCGGGCCGCCAGGTTGGCGTCCCGTTCTTTTTTGTCTGCGCGTCGTGGTCACGTCGGGCTAGGCGCTCGAAGAGGGTCCGCCACCGCGGCCGAGAGGGATGTCGGCGTCGTGCCTTAGCCAATGGGAGTCCGTCGCCCATGTAAGCGACGTTGTTCGAGCGGCGTCATCGGCTGCATGTCTCGGTCGTCGTGTGTGCGATCGCGTGTCCGACGCAGCCGTCCCCCCGGAAGAAAGCGCTTTTCGTCCCCCAGGGCATGAAGTAGGAGATCGGCCATGACTGATCTGAGCCAAATGAGCAGAGACGAACTCGGTCGCCGTCGAGACGAGCTGTCGGCGCAATACGAAGCCTATCGCGCACGAGGGCTCAAGCTGGACATGACCCGCGGAAAGCCCGGCAGTGATCAACTCGACTTGGGCGCAGGGCTCGCGACGTGTCTTGCCGCGAGCGACATCAAAGCGAGCGATGGGACCGATATTCGCAACTACGGCGGGCTCGACGGGCTTCCGGAGATGAAAGCGCTCTTCGCGGAAATTCTCGAAGCAAAGCCGGATCAAGTCATCGTCTCTGGCAACTCGAGTCTGCAGATCATGCACGATACGATGGCGCGAGCGCTGCTACACGGCGTTCCGGGTGGGAAGACTCCCTGGGGAAAGCAGCCCATCAAGTTCCTTTGTCCCTCTCCGGGATACGATCGGCACTTTGCGATTTGTGAGCATCACGGCATCGAAATGATCGTGGTCGATCTCAAGGACGACGGCCCCGACATGAACGCCGTCGAGCGACTCGTCGCTGAAGACGAGAGCATCAAGGGGATCTGGTGCGTACCCAAGTACGCCAATCCTACCGGTATCACTTATTCTGCGAAGACGGTCGAGCGACTGGCGAGCATGAAGACGGCCGCGCCAGACTTCCGGATTTTCTGGGACAACGCGTACGTCGTACACGATCTTTACGAGACCACCGATCCTCTCGAGAACATCCTGACGGCATGCGAGAAGGCCGGGAATGCCGACCGAGTATACGTCTTCGGTTCGACCTCGAAGATCTCCTGGGCGGGTGCGGGCATTGCGGCAATGGCGTCGAGCGCGGCCAACGTCAAAGAGCTGAAGCGGCACCTAGCCATCCAGACGATTGGTCCTGACAAGGTGAACCAACTAAGGCACATTCGCTTCTTCAAGGACGCGGCTGGCGTGCGCGCACACATGCAGAAACACGCAGCCCTCATTCGTCCGAAGTTCGAAGCGGTCATCGAAGCTTTCGAGCGTCACCTGAATGGCAAGGGGATCGGGACGTTCACTCGTCCACGAGGCGGCTACTTCATCAGCCTGGATACACTCGACGGGTGTGCGAGCGAGGTAGTCAAGCGCGCAGACGCTGCAGGCGTGAAGTTGACGTCGGCTGGTGCGACGTTCCCCTACGGACGCGATCCGCGTGATCGGAACATTCGCATCGCGCCGACCTTGCCGCCACTCGAGCAAGTCAAACTGGCGATGGAAGTCGTCTGCTGCTGCGTCGAGCTGGTGAGCATCGAGCGGCGATTGTCGGTTTGATTTCCGCAGGTGCGGTGTGCCGAACGCTCAGGGCTCAGGAGTGGTCGGCACACCGACGAGCGTCGCCCGCGGAGGACTTGGCGATCGGGTGATTTTCGCTCTGCAGTCGATGGCGACTCGGCGGCATCGGCTTGGGACGCCCACCAAGGCGTCGTTGTCGTCGAGCCCTGCGAGCTCGTGTTCGACGAGCCCTGCGAGCTCGTGTTCGACGAGCCCTGCGAGCTCGTGTTCGACGAGCCCTGCGAGCTCGTGTTCGTCGACGGCTTCCGCTTGTGTCGATGATCTCTGCTTGCGATCGTCTGTGTTTCGATTCGGGCAGGTGCTGAGTCGCGAAGCAGTGGCGCGAAGGGCGAACGCACTTGCATCATGCCCATCCTCGATGGGCGCACATCGCAGATCCGCGTGCACCTCATTTTCCTCGTGCCCTCAGGGCGCGCAACTCCGAAGACCTTGATCGCGATCAATCTGCGGCACGGCAATTCGGCACAGGTTCGAGCCTGGCGACGCGCTCCGTTCGGAGAACCAACGATGCCACTCGATACACACGGGTTGTGCGCGCGACAGTCGAGCACCGAGTGGGCGGATCCGACATTCTGCTGCCCATCGTGTGTTCTTGCCTGTGGGCGCACCGTTCCGAGGTAAAATCTCCAATTGTTTCAAATAGGTGACTGTGCCCCCCGCTGATAGGCGACGGCAATGGTCCACGCAAGACTTGCGTGCGATTGGCCGGTCTGTGCGACCCGTGCGCGTTTTGCGCGGTTGGGGGTTTACTTCTATGCGCAGTCGCTCAATAAGTGCGCGTATCCACGGCTCGTCTCGTCATACCCGATCGGGAATGCGCGAAACTCCAACGGGGAGCGCCGCGTAGTGCTGGCGGACATGGCGACCGAGTTCGCCTCGGTCTACCCGGGGGCTACTCCCCAACGGAACGCAACGTTCGAAGACGATGATGCCCTTCGTATTTCCCCGCTGGGCCAATAAGACCCGCACCTTGGCAGGTGTCGCATTGGGATTGTCCCCCGTCTATCTCGGTTTGCTCTTCTGGTACGGAGCTTCGCCGATGACCACGGACGTTGGGTACATGCCGGAGCAGCCGATCCCGTACAGTCACGCGTTACACGCGGGCGAGCTCGGGATCGACTGTCGATACTGCCATACGACGGTGGAGAAAGCGGCTTTTGCCGCAATACCACCGACGGAAACGTGCATGAACTGTCACAAGTCCGTACGCACCACGAGCCGTAAATTACTCGGCATTCGTGAGAGCTACGCGACGGGTGATCCGGTGCACTGGGTCAAGGTGCACGACTTGCCTGACTACGTTTACTTCAACCACAGCGCGCACGTTCGGCGTGGAGTCGGTTGCGTCTCGTGCCACGGCCGCGTCGACCAAATGGTTGAGGTAACGCAAGTGAAGCCACTCAGCATGGGCTGGTGTCTCGATTGTCACCGTAATCCGGAGGCACAGCTCAGGCCGGTCGAAGAGGTCACCAACATGACTTGGAAACCCGCGGAAGACCCCGTTGAGTTCGGGCGTCGACTGCGTGAGCTAAACGGTATCAACCCTCCCACCGACTGCTCGACATGTCACAGATGAGCAAAGATTCGAAGCCTGCATTCTGGCGAAGTCTGGCCGAGTTGAACCAGGATCCGAGCTTTCAGGAGAAGCAAGCGCACGAGTTCGACGCTCCTATGGACGAGAACCCCGCTGCGTCTCCGGGACGACGGAACTTCCTCCAAGCCATGGGAGCAACCCTCGCGTTGTCGGCGGCAACGACGGGTTGTCGCTGGGAAAAGGACGAGATTCCTACCCCTCGCACGCCGACCCGATGGAGTGATCCCGGGAGAACCACGGTCCTTCGCGTCGACCATGGAACTTGACGGCGTTGGCACTGGCTTGCTCGTAACGAGTGTCGATGGTCGTCCCATCAAGGTCGAAGGCAATCCGAAGCACCCCGACAGTCTCGGGGCCACGGGTGTTTACCAGCAGTCCAGCATTCTGGATTTGTACGATCCCGACCGTAGCCGAATGCCGGTATTGCGGGGACGAGGGCGGCGCTCGGCCTCGTTCGAGGACTTCCAAACATGGGCACAAGGGGAACTTGCGCGACTACGCGCTGCGCGTGGTCAGGGACTCGCCATCTTGGTCGAGTCCACTGCGTCTCCAACCGTGCAAAGATTGAAGCAAGAGTTGTTTGCTGGGATGCCTCAGCTTCGTTGGGCGGAATGGTGTGTCAACCATCGCGACGAAGCCATTGCCGGATCGCGTCTGGCGTTTGGCCAGGCATTGCGCCCCATCGTGGCTTTGGACAAGTCCGCAGTGGTGCTCCTGCTCGACGCAGACCCCGTAGCTCCTACCGTTCCGTCAGGGATTTCTGCCGGGCGGCGCCTGATGAGCGCGCGCGAGCCGGATCAGCAGTTCCGGATGAATCGCGTGTACGCCGTCGAGAGCAGTTTCTCCGTATCTGGCTCGGTCTCCGACCATCGATTGGCTGTGCGATCACTCGACGTCGGTGCCTTTGCGGCGGAACTCGATGCGTTGCTGACCGACAAACTGGGTGCTGCCGCGCAACATGGGCCCGCTCAGAAGCGCTCGGGGCGACCGTGGCTCGAGTCTCCCAAGGTGAAAGCATTCATCGACGCATTGGTTGCGGACTTGCTCGAAGCAAAGGGCAAATCCGGCGTGATCGCGGGCGACCGACAACCAGCAGCGGTGCACGCGTTGGCACATCGACTCAACGTCATGCTTGGGAACGTCGGGCAAACGGTAACGTACGTCGAAGCACCGGAGTCGAAGCAGGATCCCCGATCCACGTCCGCGCAGCTCACCGAGCTCGTCCGTGACATGCAGAGCGGGCAAATCTCCACTTTGTTCATTCTTGGTGGCAATCCGGTCCTGACCGCACCATCGGATTTGGGCTTCGCCGAAGCCCTTCGAAAAGTCAAGCAATCGGTTCACCTCAGCGTACAGGACGACGAGACTTCGGAGACCTGCTCGTGGCACGTCCCGATGGCGCATTACCTCGAGAGTTGGGGAGATGCTCGCGCCTTCGACGGCACGATATCGATGCAGCAACCGCTCATCTTGCCACTCTTCTCGGGCCGTTCGACCATCGAGTTACTCGGATTTCTTTCGAGTGGCGTGCCGACGTCAGGGCGCGAATTGCTCAGGAAGACGCACGAAGCGCTTTCCGATTTGGAGTTCAAGCGGGCGCTTCATGACGGAATCATTGCCGACTCGGCATTTCCGAAAGTGACACCGACGCTACAACCGCTCGGAACGGTCGAACTCCCGGATGCTTCCGTTGCGCCTGAGGCATTCGAGCTGGTGCTTTCGGCAACGTCGAATCTGCACGACGGACGATTCGCCAACAACGCGTGGCTCCTCGAGCTTCCAGATCCGATCAGCAAAGTTACCTGGGAAAACGCTGCACTCATCGCTCCGAAGACGGCCAAGTCGCTGGGGATCGGGGATGGTGAGCGAGTTCGCCTCAGCGTAGACGGCAAGACCATCAACGTGACTGCAGTGATTGCTCCCGGGCAAGCAGAGCGTTCGGTGATGCTTGCGCTGGGCTGGGGACGGACCGCTGCGGGTGGCCTCGGGGGCTCGCGGCGGGCGGACGTAGCGCCAGTCGGGGCAAACGCATATCCTCTCCGAACGTCGAAGCAGCCGTTCGTGCTCAGAGGATTGAAGATCGCGCCAACGGGGGAGCGGCAAATCGTCGCATCGACACAAGACCTCCACGCGATCGACCAACGAGGGCGCGAAGGATGGGATTCACGGCTCGGGATGATCGTGCGACAGGGATCGCTCGGTCAGTACAAGGCCGATCCGGAATTCGCCCAGGAAGCGGTGCATCATCCGCCACTCCTTCAGATGTGGGAGCATCCCATTTCGTACGACGGGCATCGGTGGGCCATGTCCATCGATCTCAACAAGTGTACGGGTTGCAATGCCTGCATGATCGCATGTCAGTCGGAAAACAACATCCCGACCGTAGGCAAAGAGAATGTGGCCAAGGGACGGGAGATGCACTGGATTCGCATCGACCGGTACTACACTGGAGAACCCGAGAATCCCGAGATCGCGTTCCAGCCGATGGGTTGTCAGCAGTGTGAGAACGCGCCCTGTGAACAGGTGTGTCCCGTCGGGGCGACCATGCACTCGAGCGAAGGCTTGAACGACATGGCGTACAACCGCTGTATCGGCACGCGATATTGCTCGAACAACTGCCCCTATAAGGTCAGACGTTTCAACTACTTCAACTTCCACCTCGAGCTCAAAGATCCGAAGCAATTGATCCGGAAGATGGTCTTCAACCCGGACGTTACCGTACGTGCTCGCGGTGTCATGGAGAAGTGTACGTTCTGCGTCCAACGCATTCAGCGCGTGAAGATACGCGCAAAGAACGATCGCCGGGCTATCGAAGACGGCGAGATCGTGACTGCGTGCCAGCAGAGCTGCCCAACCGGGGCCATCGTGTTCGGCGATCTCAACGACAAATCCAGTCAGGTCGCGAATCTCCAGTCGCGTGCGCGTTCCTACGCAGTTCTCGGTGAACTGAACAATCGACCGCGCGTGCAATACCTCGCAAGAATCCGCAACCCCAACCCGAAGCTCGTCTGATGAACGCACTCGTCCAGCAAAACCCGTATCAGGGCCCGCCCGAAGGAGACAGTGCATTCGCACGCATCACGGACAACGTGGCGCGAATTGCGGAGACGCCAAAGCCTCCTCGTGCTTGGTATATCGCCTTTGCAATCTCGTCTGCGCTGTTGGTCATGTTCGTGGCCAATATTGGCTATCTCATCTACACGGGCATTGGCGTCTGGGGAAACATGAACCCCGTTGCCTGGGCCTTCGACATCATCAACTTCGTGTTCTGGGTCGGCATCGGTCACGCCGGCACGCTGATCAGCGCCATCCTTTATTTGCTACGACAAGGTTGGCGGACCAGCATCAATCGCTTTGCTGAAGCGATGACGATCTTTGCCGTCATGTGCGCCGCCATCTTCCCCGGCATCCACACCGGGCGCCCCTGGTTCGCATACTGGATGGCACCAGTTCCGAATCAGATGTCCATGTGGCCGCAGTTTAGGAGCCCACTCGAATGGGACGTTTTTGCGGTCGGTACCTACGCGACGGTGAGTCTGCTCTTCTGGTACATGGGAATGATCCCAGACCTAGCGACGTTCCGAGACCGAGCCACGACGACCGTGCGGCGTGCCGTTTACGGCATCTTCGCGATGGGGTGGCGAGGGTCTTCGCGACAGTGGCACCGTTACGAGAAAGCGTACCTGCTCCTCGCCGCACTCGCGACGCCACTCGTGCTCAGCGTGCACAGCGTGGTTTCCTTCGACTTCGCGACGTCGCAACTTCCAGGGTGGCACACCACGATCTTCCCTCCGTACTTCGTCGCAGGCGCCATCTTCGGTGGATTTGCGATGGTCGTAACTCTCGCGGTCCCTGCACGTCAGTTCTTTGGACTCAAGCGTATCATCCAGCTCGATCACATCGAGTTGATGAACAAAATCATCCTCGCGACGGGCATGCTCGTTGGATACGCGTACGGGATGGAGTTCTTCATCGCCTGGTATAGCGGCAGCGAATACGAGCAGTTCACGTTCATCAATCGAGCCTTCGGCAATTACGCTTGGGCCTACTGGACGATGATCACGTGCAACGTCGTTTCGCCACAGTTGTTCTGGTCGAAGAAGCTGCGTCGTAACCTATGGGTGACCTTCGCCGTCGGCGTCGTCGTCAACATCGGCATGTGGTTCGAACGCTTCGTCATCATCGTAACGTCGCTTGCGCGGGACTTCCTGCCAGGAAGCTGGGGGTACTATCGGCCGACGATCGTCGACTACATGACGCTTGCCGGCAGCTTCGGGCTCTTCTTCACGCTTTTCCTTCTGTTCTGTCGTTACTTGCCCATGGTTGCGATGGCAGAGGTGAAGTCGATTCTCCCTTCGGCGCGACGCCACTGAGCATAGGGGTTCGAGGATCAAATGACGGATTTGAACACACCAGACGCGGGTCCGAAGTCCGAGTCGACCCCGGTGTCCAGGGCGGGAACTTACGGGCTCATGGCGGAGTATTCCGGAACGTCCGAACTATTGCGCGCTTCGCGGATAGTCCGAGATGCAGGGTACTCTCGCTGGGATACGTACACGCCGTTTCCGGTCCACGGAATCGAACCAGCAATGGGAATACGTCCCACCCGGCTTCCTTCGATCGTCCTGACCGCTGGAATCATCGGGTGTTCGTCGGGGCTCGCGCTCCAGTGGTACGCAAACGCCCACGATTACAGATCGATCGTCAGTGGAAAGCCGTTCTGGAGCATCCCAGCGGCCATTCCAATCACGTTCGAGCTCACGATTCTGTTTTCGGCAATCACGACGTTGATTGCGATGCTCGTGCTCAACAACTTGCCGTTTCCGTCCCATCCGCTCGATCGGAAGCCGAAGTTTTTGCGAGCCACGAACGACCGATTCTTCCTCGTCATTCAGGCGAACGATGCAAAGTACGAGGATGAGGAAACTCGTGCCCTGCTCGACGAAACCAAGCCGGTCTCCGTCGAGGTAGTACCCAACGACGACACGGCGAACGACCTTCCCAGACCCGTCGTTTACGGTTTGGTGATCCTGACCGTGCTTGCCGTGGTGCCATTCGCGATGGCCGCAAAGGCGCGAGCATCCGTGTCGCGAGAGACTCGATTGAATCTCATTCCCGACATGGACTACCAGCCGAAGATGAAGGCAGATCGACGCAATCCATTCTTCGAGGACGAGCGCGCGTCTCGTGCGCCCGTAGAAGGCGCCGTTGCGCAAGGCGACCTCAGGGAGGACACCCACCGTTATGCCGGAAAGATCGGCGACGACTTCGCCAAGGGGTTGCCGAAGGAGATCCCTTTGACGGTCGCGACGATGCAGCGGGGCAAGGAGCGATTCGGGATTTACTGCGCTCCGTGTCACGGTCTTTCGGGCAAGGGTGACGGAATGGTCTCCAAGCGTGCCGAAGCGCTTGCTGAAGGCGGTTGGGTACCGCCAAGCAACCTGCATCAAGAGTACATACGCAAGCAACCCGACGGGCAGATATTCAATACGATTACCCACGGGATTCGAAATATGCCGGCCTACGGAAATCGAATCCCGACGGACAATCGATGGGCCATCGTGCTCTACGTGCGAGCGTTGCAACGAAGTCTTGCAGCAAACGTCGGGGACGTGCCTGCAGATCAGCAATCCGCGATTCGTTGAGGCAAGCGATGTCGAATCAGGAAAAAAACAGTCTGGTAGAAGAAGATCCCGGCATCAAGCTCGGCAACGTCGGTGACGCGCCTTTCCAGCGCCTCTTGGCGCTAGGTGTCGTCGCGCTAGCAGCGGCCGCCTTTCTCGGATTCCGCGAGCATGACGCTGGTCGCCGATTCCTGCACTCCTATCTCGTTGCCTTTGCTTGGGTGCTGAGCATCGGTCTCGGCGCTCTTTGGTGGGTCACCTTGCAACACTTGGTCAATGCCAAGTGGAGCATCGTGATTCGGCGTGTCGGAGAGGTACTTGCGGCGAACATGTGGCTGATTGCGATATTCGCGCTTCCGATCGTCGTGCCCGCGGTCATGGGCAAAGACACGCTGTTTCCGTGGGCGGATTCCCATCACATGCACAGCAATCACGCGCTTCACGGAAAGGCGGGGTATCTGAACCCGAAGTTCTTTCTGATTCGTTGCGTGGTGTATTTCGGCTTCTGGGGGTTGTGGAGTCAGTTTCTCCTCAGAGCGTCTCGCAATCAGGACAACGGTAAGGCGACGAACCTGGTCGATCGACTCCGCGGGCTCAGTGCTCCGTCGATGATCGCCATTGCGTTGACACTGACCTTTTCATCGATTGACCTGTTGATGTCGCTCGATCCGGCCTGGTTTAGCACCATGTTCGGTGTGTACTACTTCGCGGGAGCCGTCATTGCGGTTCACGCGACCCTGATCGTCGCGCTGAAATTGGCTACAAAAAGTGGGGCGATTGCGTGATGCCGTCACGACCGAGCACTTTCACGACCTCGGGAAGATGCTCTTCGCATTCACGGTGTTTTGGGCTTACATCTCGTTTTCCCAGTTCATGCTGATTTGGTACGCCAACATCCCCGAAGAGACCACTTTCTATCTGGCTCGGGCGCGTGGAAGTTGGCTCATTCTCAGCTACGGCTTGGTGTTCGTTCACTTCGCGCTGCCCTTTCTCGGCTTGCTGTCGCGCCACGTGAAGCGCAATCGTGGGGGCTTGCTCTTTTGGGCGGGCTGGCTTCTTTTGGCCCACTACGCGGATCTGTACTGGCTCATCATGCCGAACTTCGACGATGCGCGAATCCCGCTGGGGTTGATCGATATCGCAAACTGGGTTGGCTTGACAGCTGTGTTCTTGGCCGTCGCCTTGCGGAGAGCGCGCACCGGGCACTTGCTCCCCACGCGTGACCCGAGGCTGGCCAGCTCGATGGCTTTCGAGAATGCATAGCTGGAAACGGAGGCAGAGCGACCAGCATGGCTACAGAACAAGATACGGTAAGTACCGGCGCAATTGGCACCCTGGTCGCCGTCTTGGCGCTCGCGGTGGTTGTCGTGGGTCTCGGTGTCACGGCTCTGGTTCGGTCCGAGCAGACGGCTCTGGCCGCCGAACGGGAGAGCGCGGCCAATCTTCGTCCCATACGCGAACTCAAAGCGGCTCAACTCGCGGAGCTCAATGCCAGCCCAGCTTGGGTGGACCGCGGCCATGGGGTTGTCACCATCCCGATTTCGCGCGCAATGGAACTTGTCGTCGAGGAAGCCCGTAATCATGACGAAAAGAGCGCTCCGGTGACGGAGAGCTCGTCGTCGGTCGCCGGGGCGGCAGCTGCGGCACCCGCCGAAAAAGTGGAGAAGGCGGAGATATCGGAGCCAAAGCAACCGCTTCGCCGAAGCAATGAGTCTTCGACGAAGGCAAATGGTTTGCCGGATGCGCCGCCTGGCGCAGCGCGGTGAGTCAATGGAGCCTACACACCCGAATAGCCATCGGAAGGGCGAAAGAGCCGCAGCCGTTCGAGCTGCGATGATCCTTTTGTTGGCCAGCTCGGGTGCTATGGGGAGCGTGCCGGATCGTACCGATCCCGTTCCACGCCGGGCTCAGGCCATCGACGTTACCGAGCGACTGGGGCAATCGGTAGACCCGCGCGAGACGTTCGTCGACGAAAGCGGTCGGACACGAAACTTCGGAGAGTTCTTCGATGGTCGGCGGCCGACGCTTCTGACGATGAACTATTCCAATTGTCCGATGCTTTGTAGTCTCCATCTCAACGGAGTTGCAAAGGCCCTGAAGGACATGAAGTCCGAGTTGGGCGTGGACTATCGAGTCGTCACGGTGAGCTTCGACCCGAGTGATACTTCCGAACGCCTTGCAAAGATGCGCTCACGTTTCTTGCGCGATTACGGTCGGCCCGTCGCCGATGATTCGGCATGAACGTTCCTTCACGGCGGGGAGTCCAGCATTCGAGCCGTCGCTCGGGCCGTCGGGATCTCGTACGCGTACAACGAGGAACGTAAGGAATATCTGCATCCCGCAGTAGCAGTCGTATTGAGTCCCCAAGGAAAGATCACCCGGTATCTTTACGGGCTCGAACTCGTTCCGAAGACGGTGCACCTTTCGCTCGTCGAAGCTTCTGAGGGAAAGGTCGGAACGACTCTCGATCGACTGGTCCTGTACTGTTTTCACTATGACTCGAGCGAGGGTAGGTACGCACCCGCGGCCATGAACATCATGCGTCTTGCCGCTCTCGTGGCTGCAATCGCCATGGGGTCGCTGCTTTCACGTTTTTGGCTTGCCGAACTGCGACGAAGGAAGCGAGCCGTAGAGGTTCACTCATGACAAGTGCGGTTTTTCTTGCTCTGGCTTTGCCCAAGAGCCCACCGTCTCCGTATTTCTGGCTTCCCAAGGCCGGGTCGACTGGGGCTGCGGACACCGATTGGCTTTATGGAGTGCTGGTTGGGCTGTCCACGGTGTTTGCCGTCGGCATCTTCGCCGCGATGGCGTATTTCGTCTGGAAGTTTCGGGCGAAATCGCGGTCGCACGACGAAGTTGCGGAGAAGCTGAGCGATCACAATACCGTTCTCGAGATTGCCTGGTCGGTCATCCCGCTTGTCATCGTGACGGTCCTTTTCGTTTGGGGTTTTCGCGGGTATCTCGGGCTCCGGACGCCGCCAAAGGACACGCTCGACATTCAGGTTACCGGACAGAAGTGGAACTGGACGTTCACTTACAGCAACGGCCTCTCCGATAACGTGTTGCACGTGCCCGTGGATACGCCGGTGAGATTGGTGCTCCAGTCCGTTGACGTCATTCACAGCATGTACATTCCCGCCTTTCGCGTGAAGATGGATGCCGTTCCAGGGCGATTCACCGAGCTTTGGTTCCAGCCGAGCGAGCCGGGAGAGTACCCAGTGTTTTGCGCGGAATACTGTGGAACCGGGCACTCCGCCATGATTAGCAGGGTGGTGGTTCATGCCACTGGGGGATACGAATCGTGGCTCTCGGACCAGGCAAAGAAGCTGACGGACATGCCTCTCCCCGAATTGGGCAAACAGCTCTACGAGAAGCAAGGATGCAAGACCTGTCACACCACCGATGGAAGCGCCCTCGTTGGACCGACTTGGAAGGGACTCTGGGGGCGGACCAGCCACTTCTCGGATGGTTCCTCGACCAAAGTGGACGAGAACTATCTCCGCGAGTCCATCACTGATCCGCAGAAGAAGATCGTGCAGGGCTTCACCCCAGCAATGCCCGCGTACCAAGGCAAGTTGTCCGACCGCGAGCTCACGGCGATCATTGAGTACATCAAGACCCTAAAGTAGGTGACCCAGATGCAAGACGACAACTACCTGACGCATGAGCGCGGGCTCATCTCCTGGGTCTTCACGCTCGACCACAAGCGCATCGGCGTCATGTATCTTGCCGGTGTGCTGCTTTCGTTCCTCCTTGGCGGAGTATTCGCACTTCTGATCCGCACGGAATTGTTCTTTCCAGGGCGGACGATCATGGATGCGGACACCTACAATCAGATGTTCACGCTCCATGGCGCCATCATGGTTTTTCTGGTCATCATTCCGGGAATTCCTGCGGCGCTCGGCAACTTCATCCTGCCCATTCAACTCGGGGCCAAGGACGTTGCGTTTCCGCGGCTGAACCTCGCGAGTTTTCACCTGTGGGTGATTGGTGCGGCGTTTCTCGTCCTTTCGATGGTGCTCAGCGCTGCGGATACCGGGTGGACGTTCTACACGCCGTACAGCACGACGACTCAGACGGCAGTCATACCAGCGACGTTTGGCGCGTTCATTTTAGGGTTCAGCTCGATATTCACCGGGATCAACTTCATCGTTTCCGTGCACAAGCTGCGGCCCCCGAACATGAGCTTCTTCAAGATGCCCTTGTTCCTTTGGGCGCTGTACTCGACTGCGATTATCCAGGTGCTCGCTACCCCGGTTCTCGCGATCACGCTGCTCTTGCTCATTGCCGAGCGGCTATTTCGTATCGGGATTTTCGATCCAGCGTTGGGTGGAGACCCAGTGCTCTTTCAGCACTTCTTCTGGTTCTACTCCCATCCGGCGGTGTACATCATGATCGTTCCCGCCTTCGGTGTCGTAAGCGAGATCGTGACGGTGTTTTGCCGGAAGCGGATCTTCGGCTACAAGTTCATCGCACTATCTAGTGTCGCGATTGCCGTGCTGGGCTTCCTGGTTTGGGGGCACCACATGTTCACCAGCGGCCAGTCGGTGCTGGCCGGCACTCTCTTTAGCGCCCTGACGTTCCTGATCGCGATCCCAACGGCAATCAAGGTCTTCAATTGGCTGACGACGATGTACAAGGCCAAGATCCATCTGGAGACGCCGATGCTCTACACGCTCGCATTCCTCTGGGTCTTCACGATTGGTGGGCTTACGGGCATTTTCCTCGGTACGATGAGCGTAGACGTGCACTTGCACGACACCTATTTCGTCGTTGCACACTTTCACTACGTGATGATGGGCGGAGCGATTACGGCGTTTCTGGCTGGCCTTCACTATTGGTGGCCCAAGATGTTCGGTCGTCGCTACGCTGAACGACCTGCACAGATCTCCGCGATCATCGTCTTTATAGGGATGAACTTGACGTTCTTTCCCCAATTCGTCATGGGGGCCCGCGGCATGCCGCGTCGGTATCATGACTACCTTCCGGAGTTCACTCGGCTCCACCAATTGTCGACGATGGGCGCGTTCTTGCTCGGTATCGGCTTTACGATCATTGCCGCCTACCTCATCTCGTCCCTGTTTCGTCCGATGCAGAGTGCGGCCAATCCGTGGGGCGGAGCGACGTTGGAGTGGGAGACCTCATCTCCGCCGCCCTACTACAACTTTCTGGAGACTCCGAGCGTAACGGCTGGACCGTACGACGGGTACGATCGAATGCGCTACGACGCGGACATCGATGGATATGTCAAGCTGGCGCCCAAGGATCCGCCCATCGAGTCGACCGTTGCGTCTACGGCGGAGGTGCGGAAGTCATGACGGCACATCAATCTGCGCCCGAAGGTCTGGCTGACGTGGAGGAGTCAGGGTCACTCCACGAGGATGCAATACACGCCAGAAATCCGATGCTTGCGCATCACTTCGACACTCCGAAGCATCAGTTCGATGCCGGCAAATTGGGGATATGGATCTTCCTCATCACGGAGATTCTGTTTTTTGCCGGCCTCTTCTGCGCCTATGCCGTCTACCGCGCGCAGCACCCCGACGTGTTTCGCTGGGCCCACTACTTCTTGGATTGGAAGCTCGGTGCCATCAATACGGCCATCCTGCTGTCGAGCAGTCTCACCGCCGCGTGGGCGGTGAGATGCGCCCAGAAGGGGCAGACGCGCGGGCTCATCCTCAATATCGTACTTACCATCGGCTTTGCCTTTGGGTTCTTGGCAATCAAGTACGTCGAGTACTCGCACAAGATCCACGACGGTCTGCTGCCTGGCTCTCACTTCGTGCCGCGGGAGGAAGCATGGGAAACGAAGGCGTTCCGTTCTCGCCATCCCGAAGCCGCTCAACTCGCGCGTGACCTTTCCGTTTGGATGAAGTCGGCTGCTCAGACCGGCAAAGCAGAAGGCGCTACACCCAGCGGGACTGCAGCTGCCCCGAGTGCTGCAGCGATCGGAACTGCGGCACCACCTAGTGCAGCTGCTCCCAGTGCTGCAACGACCGAAACTGCGGCAGCACCCAACGCAGCAGCAAGCGCAACTGCGTTGCCGAGTACAATCGAGGCCCAATTGCGGAACCCGGACGCCGTCAAGCCACTCGTCGAGGCTGGGGTGATGGGCAATCCGCGTCTCGTGTCGGTCGAGGGCCTTTCCAGGCCCAAACTGGCATACTCGTTCTTCAGCATCTACTTCTTCATGACGGGGCTCCACGGCGTACACGTGGTTGCAGGAATCATCGTGTGGCTGTGGCTGCTTCGGCGAACCTTGCGTCACCAGTTCGGTCCTCGTTTCTTTGGTCCCGTCGATTTCGGGGCTCTCTATTGGCATTTGGTCGATCTCGTGTGGATCTTACCTCTTTCCGTTGCTCTATTTGGTCAGCTAGTCCGAGGAGAGAATCATGACGGACCACACGTCGTCCCACCTGGTTACTGCACACGGTACGTCTTCCACGATCGACGCGCCCGTCGAGGAGGGCTACGCCCACGTCGCGTCGATTCGAGTGCTCGTGAGCGTGTTCGCGTCGCTCATCGTCTTGACGGCGATCACCGTGGCCGTCACTCAGTTCGACTTGGGTCCGACTTGGAACCTCGTCGTTGCGCTGACCGTGGCGACGGTGAAGGCCGGTTTGGTCGTCGCATTTTTCATGCACTTGCTCTGGGATCGGCGCTTCAATTTGCTCCTCTTTCTGAGCTCGATTCTGTTCGTGATTCTCTTTTTGAGCTTCAGTGTCGGCGACAGGAGCGAGTATCAGAAGGATATCGACACGTACATCGAGTGGAAGGAAACCGCCTCCCACCCCAAGTAACGTCGAGCAACTTGGAGCGGAACGACTCCTCTTCTCGTCGAGGGTGGACATCTTCGTAGATGCCCTTCTCTAGCCGTCCCTCGGAACGGCTAGAAGATCTTGCGACAGGCCACAGGATTCCAAAGGGCGCATTCGCGAACGACCGAGCAAGCGAAACGTTCCGCACGCGAAAAATCATCGCAACCGTATGGCCGGTCATGGCGGCGCTGTCGAGCGACGGTTTCTTTGTCGAGAGTGGCAAAGGGGCACTTCCTAGCGCGGATTTGCGTCAGAGGGGGCATACAGTAAGGTTTGTCGATGCCGATTCGGTCACTGCAGCAGCGCCCGAGCGACCCAACCCGAGGGGGCATCGACCCGTCATCAAAGGGGCGGCAGCTGCGCTCGAAGCGGTCGAGCAGCCCTGCGCGCTTGGCGCTCCCCGCACGTGCCATGGTTTGGCGCAGCGATCGCCGTTTGCAATGGACGGAGCGCTTGTGAAGCGAATAGCGGCTGCATGGAGCTCCGTGCTTCTCGCCGCCTGCATGCAGCGGCCGCTGGGGGATCCGAGCGCGACTCGGCAGGAACCGCATCCCGTCGGCTCGACAGTCCCGTCAGAGACCACGATCGTCGTTGCTCCCACGGCGTCTGAACTTTACCACCGGTCGGTGCTGCTCGACTCGCCGCTCGATGCGGTGAGAGCGGCGCTCGAGGCTCGAGATGACGAACTCGCCGCAGCTGCACTGAGCGATGCTCTCGAGCATGCCGCGCCCGACGCTGTTGAGCGTTCCCGATGGCTGTATCTTCTCGGAGTCATCGAACGGCGCCGTGGGGATTCTCGCCGAGCCATCGCTGCATTTCGCGAGGTCACCTGGACACCGGGTCCACTTCGAAGAGAAGCCGCGACGCACTTGATCGAAGTCGCACTCGGTGTTGCGGATTGTGCCAACGCCAAGGTGGGGCTCGCCGTTCTCGGCGAAGATGCGAGCCTCAAGTCGCAGTGGGACGGTTATGGCGCTGGTGTTGCCCGGTGTGAGCGTAGGTCCGATGAGGCCGAGCAGCTCTATCGGTCGGCCCTTTCGGTCGAAGTCGCTGGCACCCGGAGCGCGGTATTGAGGCTCGAGTTGGCCGAATTGCTGTTGGAACGGGTCGGGTCGTGCGATGCAAGAAAGAGCGAAGTCGAGAGCGAGATTGCGACATTGCTTCGCGAAGCAACCGAGCTCGGCGCGACCGGGGACACTTTGGGCGCGCGAGTCGCTGCAGCGACGAGCCGAATGGCATGCCCCGGCGAAAGCGGCTCGTACGATAGCCTCGGCCTCACGTCCTTGAATCACGTGGACTTCTTGCTGAGTAAGCGTCGCTATCGCGAGGCCAAGGAACTGCTTTCCGCGATGCACGCCGATGCTGCGTGGGCGTCGGGTCGATTCGAGTTGGCTTGTCGGGTCGAACTCGCGAATGCCCGTCTAGCCGCTGCCATCGATCAGGAAGAAGATGCACGAGACCGCTTCACGTGGATTGCTTCGCATTGTGCGGATCGTGACGAAGCCGCGAGGGCGCTCTTCCTCCTTGGGGGAATTCATGCAAATGCAGGGCGGCACGCTCTTGCCCTATCCACGTACGCCGAACTCATCGGACGATTCCCAACGCATCGATTGGCTGACGATGCGTACCTGAAACAAGCGCGATTGTATCGTTCGATGGGCTCCGAGAAGCAGTATGTCGAATATCTCGACGCGCTACCGGAGCGATTCCCGTCGGGAGACATGACCCAAGAGGGGCTGTTCGAACTGGCCTTGTTCTCGATGCTCAATCGCCAGTGGGGTACTGCGCAATTGGTTCTGGAGCGAGCCGAACGTCTCGCTGACAACGGTGGATTCGATTCGCGACGTCGAGCGGGACAGGCTGCGGTATTTTCGAGCGCGCGCTTGGTTGGAGCTCAAGGAGACACCGATTGGGCTTCTCGCGCTTCAGAAACTCATCGTCGACCGTCCGATGAGCTACTACATGCTGATGGCGCACGAACTCCTTCGTTCTCGAGAGCCGCTTCGGGCAACGGAGGCCATTCGAGCGGGGCTAGCCATCGCGCGCAATCAGGCACCTGCGTCATCTCGTGCGTGGGGACCGGAACTCGAACGCGTCGTCGTGCTTCTGGCAGCGGGAGATTGGGAGCGAGCGTCATCGGTCCTCGCATCACTGCCGGATACGGAGCGAATCGCGGACGCCTATTTCACGATTGCAGGACTATTTGCTCAAGCTGGCGCGTTGCCAACTGCTCTCGCGCTCCTCAAGGGCAAGACGAGCGGGTATCGCGAGCGGTGGCCCGTCGGCGCCTGGCGCGAGCTTTGGAATATGGCTTACCCGAGGCCATATGCTGGGATAGTGAGCAGAGAGGCACGTCGTGCGAACGTGCCTGAGGCGCTGGCATACGCAATCATGCGTGAGGAATCGGAATTCGACCCCACGGCGTTGAGTCCGGCCAATGCATACGGACTCATGCAACTCATCCTGCCCACGGCGAAAACGGCCGCGCGTAAGACTGGGCACGTTGCATCGTCGACGACACTGCTCCGACCCGAAACCAACATCGCGCTCGGTGTCCAGGTGCTTTCGGGGCTCCTTGCGCGGTTCCGTGGGCAAGTCCCGCTCGTTGCTGCCGGATACAATGCGGGTCCCGGGCGGCCCAAGCGGTGGCTCAAGGAGCGGCCGGAGCTGCCGAGTGATTCTTTGGATCGAGGCCATCGAATATGCCGAGACGCGCAATTACGTCAAGCGAGTACTCGGAAGCCAAGCCGTATATGAATGGCTATATGGAGACGGTGGCGCTCGGGAGACCGTGACGCCGATCCCCCTCGTTTTCGCGGAGTGAGGAGGTGACATCGACCGCTCCCACGACCGGACCTTAGAACGAAGGGGTTTCTGCGGTTACGTCGTCGTGCTACCCCTGGGACGTGTTCCGTTGGAAACGAGTCATCGTCGGTGGCCTCCTTGCGTGTGTCTCGGCATGTCGGGTTTGGACTGCATCAGACGGACAGAAGGCGGAGGCCGTTCCAGCAGCGAATGCACTCGTGTCATCGTCGGACGATTGGCTGGCAGGAAGGCTCCCGCATTCCGTTCTCGAAGGCGAGCCTCGTTCCGGCGGTGAGTTGGTTGCTCAGCTCGGGGCCGATCCGCCGAGTCTCAATACGATCGTCGACTCCGATTGGAGCGCGGCCCACATCACCGAGCACCGTGTCTATGAGTCATTGGTCGAGATCGATCCCTACGACCACCCGCAATACCGTCATCGACCGGCACTTGCCGAGCGATGGGAAATAAGTCCCGATCAAAAGACCTACACGTTCTATTTGAGAAAGGACGTGCGTTTCCACGATGGCACACCGTTTACGGCGCGTGACGTGATTGCGACGTTCGAGAAGGTACAGGATCCAACGACGAAAGCGATGCACGTGCGCGCGTACACGCAGGACATCGAGTCCTTCGAGGCGCTCGACGAACACACTGTGCGATTTCGACTTCGCCGTCCCTACTTTTTGGTCATGGATGGCATCTTCGTCGACGTTCCCATTCAGCCCGCGCACGTGATCTCGAAGTTGAGCGGAACACAATACAACGATGCCGCAACGAACCCGATCAATCGTCATCCCATCGGTACCGGCCCCTTCCGTTTCGAATCCTGGGTGAGCAATCAACGCATTTCTCTGGTTCGAAACGAGCATTACCACCGACGACCCGCGTATCTCGATAGGGTCGTTTTTCGGGTCGTGAAAGAGGCTGCCATCTCACTCGAGCTCGCCGAGCGGCAAGAGCTCGACATCGTGACTCGAATTCGTGCCGAGCAATGGGTGAAGATGGATCCGGCACGGTTCCGCCCCAAATACCACCGACAACTCTCGTACGATCCGAACTACGCTTGGATCGGCTACAATCAGGCACGACCGATTTTCCGAGAGAAGGTAGTTCGTCGAGCAATCACGAAGCTGGTCAATCGTCCCGGAATCATCGCAGCGCTCCAATACGGCTTGGCTAGGCCGACGACCTGTCACTTCTTTGCCGAAAGCGACGCGTGCGATCCGACGCTGCTCCCTCTGCCTTACGATCCTGCCATTGCCGTGAAGGAACTCGAAGCGGCAGGTTGGGTCGACTCCAATGGCGACGGAGTTCGGGACCGTGGCGGGCAACCGCTCCGATTCGGCCTCATGATTCCCGCTGGCTCCGAGGATGTGGCGCGTATGGCTACTTTGCTCAAGGAGAGCTTTGCGAAGGCGGGGGTCGACATGTATCTCAGTCGCGTCGAGTGGTCCGCGTTCGTGCGACGCCTGCGCGATCGCGACTTCGACGCCTGCACGCTAGCCTGGTCCAATGGTTCGCCGCGCAGTGATCCTGCCCAGATTTGGCATTCTGCGTCCATCGACGGTGGCTCGAACTACATCGGCTTTCGCAACGCCAGGGCTGACGATTTGATCGATCGGGCTCGGAGCGAGCTCGACGACGCCAAGCGCAATGAGATGTATCGTGAACTTGGTCGAATACTGCACGACGAGCAACCATACACGTGGCTATATACGCGTCCGCGATTGGCCTTGATACATCGGCGGGTGCACGGCGTCCGCGACACGATTACCGGATTTCGATACGAGGACCTTTGGGTCGATGGACCGAGGAGAGAGGGACGTGCGAGCCATTGAGACGGCGTGCGCCGCTATGAAGCGATGCAAAGGGATCGATGGGTTCCGTTGCCCGTTCGGTGCAACCGGGAGCGGGATCGGGATGGGAGCGTAATATGTGGCGATATCTAGGTCGACGTTTGCTCATGATGATCCCGACGTTGATCGGGGTAACCCTCGTGTGCTTCGTGATCCTGCGGTTGGCCAATGCCGACCCGGTGGCGCAGTCTGGCGATCTGGGCTTGAGCGAACGGCAGATTTCTCGTGAGGCACTGGCTCACTTGCGACGACTATACGCCCTCGACCAACCTTGGTACGTGCAATACTTTCGGTTGGTGCGACGTCTGGCAACGTTCGACTTGGGCAATCGTTGGCAGGATGGACGAGCAATCGTAGACGTGATTGGCGAAGCGCTACCCATCACCCTTCTGCTCAGCTTCGTCTCGCTCTTCTTGGCGTACTTGTTCGCAATCCCGCTTGGCGTTTTCTCCGCTACGCGACGGGGCAGCAAGCTAGATACGACCGTGACGCTCTTGTTATTCCTCCTCTATTCGCTTCCGAGTTTTTGGGTGGGCACGATGTTGCTCGTCTTCCTCGCCAGCGGCCGTTTCGTGAGCTGTGACTTTTTCGCGGGTGGTGGTTGCTTTCCGCTGCAGGGCTTCCACTCCTTCGATGGCTTTCGCGAAAAATCGTTTTGGGGCCAGTGTCTGGACGTGGCGTGGCACATTTCGTTGCCCGTATTGACGCTGACTTACGGATCGCTCGCTGGACTATCGAGGTACATGCGAAGCGGAATGCTCGATACTTTGCGTCAGGACTACGTGCGCACGGCGAGGGCCAAGGGCCTTTCCGAGCTGCGCGTGCAATACGTGCACGCGTTGCGAAATGGCGTCATTCCGATCGTCACGCTGCTCGGACTCACGTTGCCTTATCTGATTGGCGGCTCCGTCATCGTGGAACAGATCTTCGGGATCCGAGGAATGGGTTTCGTTGCGCTGGAGGCTATCCGACTTCCCGATTACCCGCTCGTAATCACGATCGTGGCGTTCACGGCAGTCGTGACGATGTTCGGCGTGCTTCTGTCAGACGTACTTTATGCAGTGGTCGACCCAAGGATCCGTCTCGGAGCGGAGCGTGGAACGTGAAGACTCTCTTGAATTGGCTTGCAGGTTTGTCGTCTCAATCGGGAGAGTGGGCAACCGTGTGGCGGCAATTCGCGGCACGCCGGGTCAATCGCGGAGCAATGGCTCTGGTGTTGGTCTTGGTCGTCGTGGCCACGTTTGCCGACTTTTTAGCGTCGGATTTGCCGGTATTTTTGCGGCTTCACGGGCGAGTTTACTGGTTTCCGAACCTGATCTCCTACGGCGAACTGCGCGTTTACGACTGTCAAATGTTGTCGACGTCGCTACGCTCTGGAGATTTCGCGATCGTCCCGCTCGTGCCGTGGGGATACAATTCCCACGACCTCACGCAAGTGCTTTCTGCCCCGTCGTGGGCGCATTGGTTGGGGACCGATAGCAGTGGGCGTGACGTGCTTGCCCGCATCGTGCACGGTACCCGTGTAAGTCTGTTCGTCGGTGCGCTCTCGGTGATCGTTCTCGTGGTTGTCGGCGTTGGTCTGGGCACGATCGCCGGGTATTTCGGCAAAGCACTAGACGTGGTGCTGATGCGTATCGTCGAGGTCGTGCATTCGATACCAACGGTGCTTCTGCTCGTCACGATCCTTTCGGTCATCGCACCACAGGGTTATCTTGCCGTTCTCACGATGACCGTCGTCATCGGGCTCGTTCGATGGACGGACGTTGCTCGATTGGTTCGAGGCGAGATCTTGAGAGTGAAGGCGCTGGACTTCGTTCAGGCTGCCCGAGCCCAGGGGGCGAGCGATTCGAGAATCATCTTTCGGCATGTCCTTCCGAACGCGATCAACCCCGTTTTGGTCAGCGCTACTTTCGCGCTCGCGTCCGCAATTCTGATCGAAGGTGCGCTCTCATTTCTCGGCTTTGGCATTCCAGACGACATGGCATCTTGGGGTGGTTTGCTCAATGAGGTGCGAGGCAACATCGAAGCGTGGTGGCTTGCCATTTTTCCCGGTACTGCGATCTTCGTTACGGTCACCGCGTTCAACGTACTCGGTGAGGGCGTACGCGACGCGACGGATCCTCGTTTGCGCGAATGAATCGGGGGCTCGATTCGTTTTTTGCTCGAGGGGCGAGAGTCGCAGGTTCGTTCGGAAATCCGCGATGCCATGGATTGGCACTCGGGCGTCTGTTGGGCGGCGCAGATAGAGCGAGTGAGCGAGGGATCCCTCGGGGTGGATTGGGTGAGCGAGCGGAGCGATCGTTAGGAGCGCTCTGTCGAGGCGCACGCAAGCTCGTGGAGCGGAACTTGCGCCGGTCCGCGCGGTGTCAGACGCGTATCGGTTCGCGTGTGCTCGCCGGTCCGCGCGGTGTCAGGCGCGTATCGGTTCGCGTGTGCTCGCCGGTCCGCGCAGTGTCAGGCGCGTATCGGTTCGCGTGCGCCCCCCGGTGCGCGCGGTGTCAGGCGCGTATCGGTTCGCGTGTGCCCGCCGGTGCGCGCAGTGTCAGGCGCGTATCGGTTCGCGTGTGCCCGCCGGTCCGCGCAGTGCACCCGTCGTGCGGGAACGCGCGCGGCCACGTCACCGAAGCCAAGGCGCAGCGTCGGGGTGTGCCGTTTCGTTGGGGCGCTTCCAACGCGGAAGCCATTTCCCGAAGATTCCGGCAACGGTTTGCGAATCTGCCCCACTGCTGCAATTGGTAGCGGCAGCTTGAAATTCTTCGGTGCGTTCACGGCCGAGCCGCACCAGCATGCGCCATTTGGGCCGTATTCGAGTGATGGTCGCATTATTTGCGCACCCTTGGATGCGACAATATTGCGCCAACGCCGCGATTTACGACCAACGTCCCGAGCGGCCACTCGAGGCCATGGCGATGGGGGAGCAACGTGTCAACGGTGTGCTAGCAACGGTCAAACTCCTATGACTTTCCGCTTCCCGACGGTCCTTCGCAGTCAGTGTGTCTTGCCGACGTGGCTGTCCGGGGCTCTCCTGTCGTTCCTCGGTTTCATGCCTTCGGCCGCCGCTGCTGGCGGCGTCGGCGCTTCGGTGAGTCGTACGCCGACGACTTCATCCGCGGCCCCGAGCGCAGCTGCTTCTTCGTCGGGGAGTACGTCGTCGAGAGCTCCTGCTGCGAGTGGTGCAGCTGCGACGGCTCCGGTGAGTCGCACGCCGCCGAGACAACCTTCAGCGAGCGGAGCCGCCGCCACTGCGCCAGTTGCCACCCCTTCGGCTGCGCCAAGCGCAAACGGGAGTGCCGTTTCGTCGACACAGGGAAATGTCGCATCGAGCGCCCATGCGAATGCACCCGCCAATTCCACGACCTCCGCGACGTCTTCGGTAGCGCCCGCGACGACCTCACCGAGCCAACAAGGTGGAGCCGCAAATGTCGATCCCAACGGCCCCATGTCGGCGACCGCAGGGGTCGCAGTAGTGCCGCCCCAGGGGGCAACGGAAACGCGTGCTGCAGATTCTGGCTGCTCAGGGGATGCACGAGTATCGCGCCGGACGCAATCGCATCGCCGAGAAGCGACTGCGACAAGCCCTCGAGGTATGCCTGAGCTCCGGGTGTTCCGCTCCCTTTCGTGCACGGCTGAATCGTGACATTGGGATCATTTATGTCGGCGGGATGCGGCACGTGGAAGATGGAAAGGACGAGTTTGCGACCGCGCTTACCGCCGACCCATCGGTATGTATTCCCGAGGCTTTCAATACGCGCGCCATTGCGGACGCATTTCTCGACGTCAAGCGGGCACTGCTCGCGGAATCGCGTGGGGCAGGGGGCAACGTTCCCGCGTCGGCACAAAAACCGCAATCCGGAGAACCTGCTGAACACGCGACACCGTTCGAAGCCAAGGCGCCCTCGAGTGAACCCGGGTATCGCGCCGTTGCCAATGGGTTTTCAATCGGCATTCAGCAGGACTTTTTGATCCATTCTTCGACTGATAACGTCTGCAACAACGGCAGCCGTTACGTTTGCTACGACGCGGACAACAACGTTCAAAACTTTACGTACTCGGGCGTGTCGGGTGGTAATCAAATCAGTTCGAGCGGTGTGCGAACCGCATCGCTTCGCATTCTGATCGGATACGAGCGGTTGCTCTCGAATCACTTCTCGCTTGGTCTCAAACTGGGTGGGCTCATCAATGGCGCAGCTCCGCAACGTCCCGGGGATCCGAAGCTATTTCTCTATCACGGCGAGGCCCGATTGTCGGTCTATCCAGGGCAGGATCCCTTCGGACCGACGCGTCACGTTCGCCCGTATTTGTTCGTGACCGGCGGCATCGGTGAGATCGATGGTAAGATCTCCGTTCAAGTCATCCAGAGCAACGGCCAGAGCGTGCAGTATTCGGCGTGGAAACGCACTGGGAAATTCTTCGGTGGAGGCGGCCTCGGGTTGGTATTTCCCTTCCGTGCGAGTCATGGTCCGTTCGTCGAGGCGAAGTTCCTTCGCATGACGGAGAAGCCCTCCTTTGCTTTGGGTGCCATGTTGGGCTATCAGGTCGGCTTCTAGTCGGAGTCGATAGGTATGAAGTTGAGCACGAGCGGAGCAGGCTCGACTGGCCCCTTTCGTCAAGGAACCGTCAGGCGCGTCTCGTGCTTCCTTCTACCGTTGGTGTTTTGCCTTGCCTTTCCCTTGAACGACGGTTTCGGTCGGACTAGTAGCGGGGCCATGCAGCAGGGCGGGACGAACTCCGGTGAGCCTCAATCGGTGGGCGAAGCGGCACCCTCACGCGAAGCTACGATCCCATTCGTCGATCTGCACGTCGATCTGTCGTACCAATTCAATTACTGCGACAAGTCTTTCGAAGAAGGCACTGGACAGTTCGCTGTGCGAAATCTCGTTGGTGCAGGCGTTGCAGGCGTCGTTCTGCCGCTCTTCGTTCCAGCGACCGTATCGAAACACGGAGCGACTCGCGAGGCGCTGGAGCAGTCCTACGAACACGTGCTCGCTCGACTTCGACAGAGCGATGTGTTTCTGCTGCCCGGCGCGAACGCCGAGGCTGGCCGCGTGCGCACCTGGCTCGCCTTCGAAGGCTCGGCGCCCGTCGCCGAGGATCTCGAGCAGATTCCGATTTGGGTGGCGCGCGGGCTTCGGGTGTTTGGCTTGGTGCACGTCAAGAACAATTCCCTTGCTGCGTCGGCGACTGATCCTCATGGTCGTTCTCTCGGGTTGACGCGGCTCGGCAAAGACTTCGTTACTCGCGTACATCGAGAAGGCGGACTCATCGACGTATCTCACGCGTCGAATCGAACGGTTCTCGACGTCGCCACTCTTGCTCGCCGCGATGGCGTAGCGATGCTGGCGACCCATTCGAACGCGCGCGCAGTGCATCTTCACCCCAGAAATCTCTCGGACGAAGCACTGGATGCGATCGCTTCCACCGGTGGAATCGTCGGGATCAACTTTCATTCGCCGTTCTTGCGAGCCAAGGGACGTGCGAGCATCGCCGACGTCATCGAGCACATTCGGTACGTTGCAGCTCGAATTGGCGTGGAGCACGTTGCGCTCGGGTCGGACTTCGAGGGTGGGATTGTGCCGGCTCAGGGGCTCGAGTCCGTGGAGCGGGTGCACGCATTGGCCCTGGCGATGCGGGAGGCCGGATTCGGGGCCGACGCGATTTCAGCCATATTCGGCGGCAACGCGCTTCGCGTCCTTGCATCGAAGCGGTTCCCGTCGGGCTCGGGCGATGCTAAAAAGGGCGTTCCGAAAGCGAGCCCTTAACGATGTCATCCGATCCTAGTGAGCCCCTCGATGTATTCGCCTCGTGGCTCAAGGCACTCCCCGCGGACGTAACCCAAGTCGCCGATGGACTCGTATCTCCCTCACTTGAGTCCGAGCAGCGCGTGTGGCTCGCGGGCGGGGTCAATTACCTTTTGAAATCCGTCGACCTCATTCCCGATGGGGTTCAGGACTTGGGCTTCTTGGATGACGCTTTCGTCCTTCGTTTCGCGGTTCGTGAGGCCTATGCGCTTCGCCCCTTCGACTCCGAGACGCTTCCGGAACTTTGTCGATTGGCGAGCGAGGCGGAATACGTCGGAGAGTTCCTGGGTAAGGATGCGACAAAGTTGCTCGATTACGTCTCCGGGCTGCGCATTGCGAAGGTGAGGGGTCGCAGTCCATCCGACATTGGGGAGGACGAAGCGCTTGCGCGCGAAGTCATCGAGGAAGCGCGGATTTGGTCAGGCGGCTACATCGAGCCCTCGTTTGCCCGAGACGAAAAGACCCTGGTGAAGCTTCGCTCCTTTCTCGCGACCAAGCTTGCGTAGCCACTGTGTTGTTTCGCGGGGACCCATCGATGTGCCGCGTCGGTCGCGGCGAGGCTCCGCGTCGCCAACGGCGAAGCAGGCGACCGCGTTCGTGGGGCATGCCGACGTACGTTGGCGGGTTCGCTGAGGTTTTGCGTTCCCATGCTCCACGATTGGACGTATAGATGGGGTGAGTCCCGAACACCGCATGAGAGCTTCGCGACCCGCATTGGCCGACAAATACGTCGTACATCTCCCGGTCGATTCGGGAGATGTGACGCCGCGGTACGTCGGCACGAACGTGGCGACCGGGCAATCCGTGATGATTGCGGTTGTTTCATCGTCGCTCGCCAAGCGCGAAGCAAAAGGGAAGGGGATCTCCCAGCGTCATTTGGCGACGCTCCTCGACGTCATCGAAAATCCCTCACCTGACCGTTTTCCCGCTGGCGCCGACCTTCCCCGTTCCGGTACGGCGCTCGTTGCCGAATTGGTGCGTGGCGCAAGCTTGCATGAGCAACTACGTGAGGGCCCGCTGAATGCCGATCGTGCTGTGGCCTGGACGATTCGATTGCTCGAAGGGCTCGCTCCGCTCCACAAACTGGGCGTCGCGCACGGAGCCATATCCTCCGCGTCGGTGATCGTGGAGCCAAAGAACCGGGCGATCTCGCCGGTGTTGTCTCGACTTGTCGCTCCGCCCTCGAGGGACTACGCGAGCCCGGAACGGTTGCATGGAGGTGGTCCGAGCGTCAGCGACGATTCTCTGGGCCATCGCCGTGTTGCTTTCGGAGATGCTCGACGGGGGACGACCGCTCACGGCAACGGCCGTGGCCAATGGTGAGCTCGATCTCCCGGAGGACCATTTCGCGTTCTCGAAAACGGCGCCGCTCGGAAAGGCGCTCGAGGTCGTCGTCCGCCGCGCGTTGGCCGATCGAAGTCGACGTTTCGCTTCGGGAGAGGAACTCGCCGAGGTATTGGACCGCTGGGAACGGCGCGCAGCGTTGCCTTCGGCCTGGACGGAGAAGAGTTCACGCGCCAAAGCCTTCGCCGTTGGACGAAGCCCTGCGGCTTGGGACGTTCTCGTCGACGAACTCGCCGTGAGTGCGAAGCGACTCGCTGCCACCTTCGACGCCGCCGAGCAACTTCGGCAGTCGGTGTTGGACGGCGGCGCGGGCCAAGATACGGGCAAGGATACGGGCAAGGATGTAGCTCGCGTGCGAACTTCCTCGACGGAAGGTCGCGCGGAAAGGGAGCGCGCTTCGGATGAAGGTGGCCCTCAGCGTGCTCGAACCCATGGTAATGCCGAAGCTTTCGCGACCGACGACGAAGCGGATTCTGGGGCTCGAGCTCAAGAGACCAAGTCTCGGCGGCGGCTCGGAAGCATTGGGCCCGAGCTCGCCGCGTTTGCCGAAAAGTCACGTCCCAAACTCAGACCCTGGTTCGTCGGGGGCGGCATTGCGGCCGTTCTCGGCGGAGCCGGTCTCTTGGTCTCCTTCTACTTCGACGAGCCACCCGCGCCGCGACCTGCTTCCAGCTCGTCGGTAGTGCAATCGCGCGAAGTGACCGACGCTCCGCGTGCCAAAGAGCGCCCCAGAGCCTCGGCTCGTGAAGAGACCTCCGAGTGCATACGTTCCTATTTTCGAGAGGATACCCTGCAAAAGGATGTCGATCTCGGGTTCGTTTGCACGGAAGAGGACTACCTCGCCGTGAATCGACGTCTTCACGAGGAAGCGACGGTCCCGTTGACGGTTCCCGCAGCGGAACCATCGACCACGTTCGACGCAGGAACAGGCCCGTCCAATTCCGCAGGGGCTCAGGCAAGCGCTGCGCCTTCGGCCGAGGCCATCGCTGCGAGCGCACCATCGGCCAATCCGGCCCTCGTCGTGCGCTCTGCGACGGCGAATCGAGGTTGGCATCTCGGTTGGTACGAGCTCGTTGCCACGGCCATCATTCGCCAGAACTGCTGCAAGGAAGCTGCCCCGATCAAACTGCCGGAAAGCACCGGTTGGTGTCAGCAGCTCCAGGGCGTCGTGCGTCGCATCGCCCAAGATAGTGCCAAGGTGGGGGATCTCTCTCCTGGCGTGCGTGCTTTCGACGAGTCGATCACGTGTCTGTTGGCTCAGGGCAAGCACGTGGTCTACCCCTACAAGGCCGTCCCGACGTCCCTGCAAAAGGCAGCGTTCCAGCAGTTCCTCAAGCACGCCGCCGAGGTCGACGCGAAGCGGTCATCGCAGCGTTGATAAGACTCGCGCTTTGGAGCGTTTGGCGTCGGGCCCGCGCGACGCGAGTTGGTGCGTAGCGTCGCATTCGAGTCGACTTGCGCCGCGAATGCGCATGGGCCGCGCGTAGCGTCGCGCTCGAGTCGACCTGCGCTGCGAACGCGCATGGCCCGCGCGACGCGAGTTGGTGCGTAGCGTCGCGCTCGAGTCGACCTGCGCCGCGAATGCGCATGGCCCGCGCGTAGCGCCCGGGTGCCTCGGTTTGCGTCTTTTCTTCGCGACGATCAAAACTCCGCGCTTCCCGGATATCGCGGGAACGGGATCGCATCACGGATGTTCGTGAGCCCAGTCACGTAACATATCGTTCGTTCGAGCCCGAGTCCGAACCCTGCGTGGGGGACGGTGCCATAGCGGCGTAGATCGCGATACCAGTGGTAAGGTTCTTTGGGGAGGCCGAGTTCGCTCATACGGCGGTCGAGGACGTCGAGTCGTTCCTCTCGTTGGGCCCCGCCGATGATTTCGCCGACACCGGGTGCGAGGACGTCCATCGCGGCCACCGTCCGCTCATCATCGTTCAGGCGCATGTAGAACGCTTTGATGTCCTTTGGATAGTTCATCACGACGACGGGGCGACCGACGAGCACCTCCGTGAGATGTCGTTCGTGCTCCGATTGGAGATCCATTCCCCATTTTACTGGGAATTCAAAGCGCTTTCCTTGTTCGACCGCGGCTTCGAGTCGCGTGATTGCTTCCGTATACTCCATGCGTTCGAAGCTGGTTTTTACGAAAGATTCGAGTCGCGATACGCACGCCTCGTCGACGTGTTGGCGGAAGAAGTCGAGCTCCTTCGGGCAATCGTTGAGCACATCCGTAAAGATCGACTTGAGGAACGCTTCGGACAGGTCCGCGTCATCGGACAACGATGCGAAGGCAATCTCGGGTTCGACCATCCAAAATTCCGAAAGGTGTCGCGTCGTATTCGAGTTTTCTGCGCGGAAGGTCGGACCAAAGGTGTAAACGCGGCTGAGCGCACAGCAGTACGTTTCGAGCTCGAGTTGCCCTGAAACGGTAAGGAACGCCTCCTTGCCGAAAAAGTCCTTTCCGAAGTCGACGTGTCCGGCTTCGGTGCGCGGGAGATTGGCCAAGTCGAGTGTCGAGACGCGAAATCTCGCGCCCGCGCCCTCGCAGTCACTCGCCGTGACGATGGGTGTGTGAATCCAATAGAAGCCGTGCTCGCGGAAAAACCGATGGATGGCGAAGCTGAGGGCGTCCCGTACACGCGTTACTGCCGAGAACGTTGCGGTCCTCGGGCGAAGGTGCGCTTGCTCGCGCAGAAACTCGAAGCTGTGGCGCTTGGGTTGAATCGGATAGTGGTCTTTGTCGTCGACCCAACCCACCACGGTGAGGGTTTCCACGACCAGTTCGACGGTTTGTCCTTTGCCGGAAGAGGCGACGAGTTTTCCCGTAGCTCGGATTGAGCAACCCGGACCGATGGAGAGGACCTCCGATCGATAGTTCGACAAACTTTCCGGTATGACGAGCTGCAAACAGTCGTGAGTCGTGCCGTCGGTGAGTTGAATGAAAGAAACGCCGGCCTTGGAGTCGCGGCGCGTTCGCACCCATCCCGATACGGTGAGCGTTTCGTCTAGTTTCGTCGCCGGGTTCAAGACTTGCCGAAGGGTCTGACTCAACATGACTTTTGGCGTTTATCACTCGAAGTGACACGCGCCGCAATCGGCATTCTCATTCGCAGAGTTCCACCCCTGCGAGATGCCATTGGTACGTCGCGCTCGAAGCCCTCTGGGCCGGGCACCGCAGCGTGCCCATGTGCGCGCGGAACTCGCGCTTTCGGCGATGCACATTTTGGAGGGTTGGCCGGTTGACCGCGGTAACGGTGCGGAACGGACGACGCGGTTCTCGATTTCCGAGCGCCTTTCTCTCGCTTACACTCGGGCGACGCAGACGTCAGAGTGATGCGTCACGAGGGATTCATGCTTGCTGTATTGGTAGACGTCCGAGTCAAAGAGGGCTGGTTCGAGAAGTTCGTCGAAGCGACGAACGCCAACGCGCGTGAGAGCCGGAAGGAACCTGGAATTTTCGCTTTCGACCTTTACCGCGATCCAGCAGACCCGGCCCATTTCATGTTGGTCGAGGTATATCGGGACTCAGAGGCTCCTGCGCGCCACAAGGAGACTGCGCATTATCAAGCCTGGCGCGACGCCGTGGAACCGATGATGCAGATTCCGCGAAAGAGCGCGAAATGGGAGACGCTGGACGTCAGAGGGATCGAGTCTTGAACGTCGAGCGTTTCCGAATCGATGGTGACCTAGTGCCTTTTGCGGAGTAGCCGTGTTCGAATTCTCAACGACATCGCGAATCGTCTTCGGAACGGGTGCTCTCGAAAAAATGCCGGAGATCGTCCGCGGATTCGGCAGACGAGTCTTTCTCGTAACCGGTGCGAACTCCGGACGGAGCGCCGTGGCGCTGACGCGTTTGGAGAGCCAAGGCGCCGTCGTCGAGGTCTATCGGATCAAACGGGAACCGACAGTCGAGGACGTGCAGCGTGGGATCGAGCGCTCCCGCGCATTCGGAAGTGAGGTCGTGCTTGGGATTGGTGGTGGAAGTGCGCTCGATGCTGCCAAAGCCATCGCCGCGTTGACGACGGACTCGGGTGAGTTACTCGACTATCTGGAGGTGGTGGGGCGTGGCTTTGCACTGACGGGACAGGGGCTTCCCTGCGTCGCAATGCCGACGACCTCGGGCACCGGTGCGGAAGTGACGCGCAATGCGGTCATCGATGTGCCGGAACAATCCACCAAAGTGAGTCTACGGGGCGCCAAGGTCTTGCCGCGGGTTGCCATCGTCGATCCACAACTCACGGTTTCGATGGCGTCGCAGGTCACTGCGGCAACGGGGTTCGACGCATTGACTCAGGTGATCGAGCCGTTCCTATCCGTTCGCGCCAACCCAATGACGGACGCACTTTCACGGGAAGGAATTCGGTTAGGTGCACGTTCGCTTCTACGTGCATACTCGAACGGGGCGGACGTCGCGGCGCGCGAGGACATGGCCATGGTGAGTCTCCTCGGCGGATTGAGTCTCGCCAATGCGGGGCTCGGGGCCGTTCACGGGCTGGCGGGACCGTTGGGTGGCCTATTTCGTGCCCCTCACGGGGCAATCTGTGCGGCGCTGCTCTCCTCGACACTCGCAGTCAATCTCAAATGCGTGCGAGCGAAAGGTGGGCCCGAAAGTGCCGAACTGCTCGAGCGCTTTCGAGAGGTTGCCAGGCTCTTGACGTCCCAGAACGACGCTTCTGCCGAAGATGGCATTGCGTGGATCGAGCGACACACGCAATTGCTTCGGATCCCCAAGTTGTCGAGCTATGGTGTTGGTCCCGAGCGATTCGGACACATCATCGAACGGGCACTCAGAGCGAGCAGCATGCAGTACAATTGCATCCGGTTGACACCTGAGGATCTGTCTTGGGTCCTGCGGAGTTCTCTTTAGCAAACGGAGTGGTCCATGGACTTTGGCAATCGAACGGAAAAGGCCGATGTTCTCGTCGTAGGTGCAGGCCCCGTGGGACTGCTGTCGGCGCTGCTGCTGCGTCGCGCCGGGCTCTCCGTGCGAGTCATCGACGAGGGGTGGCGAGCGACGGCGAGGAGTTACGCTGCTGCTCTCCACCAAGGCACGGTGAAGTTGCTCGAGGGGCTCGGGATCCGTCTGAACGACGTCGTGGGTGCACATCGTGTTTCGAGGGTGAGCTTCTTCGATCAGAATGCGCGACGAATATCCATCGATCTCGCTCGGATCGATCCCGAAGCGCCGTCGTTGGTCATCGTGCCGCAGAACCGTCTCGAGGCGCTCCTCGAGGAAGAACTTCGACGCCTTGATGTACCGGTCAACTGGAGTCATCGACTGGCTCGCTTTTCCGTTGGAGAGCCGGACACGGAGGTGGAGGTCGACGTGCTCGAGCGTACCTCGAGTGGCTATGCTTTCGCGACGACCTCGGTCGAGATCGCGCGGAGCTACGACGTTCTGGCGAGGTTCGTCGTCGGGGCCGATGGACACGCCTCCGTGGTACGTCGGCAATTGGGCATCAAAGGGCGAAGCTTAGGGGCAACCGTCGCCTTTGACGTTTTCGAGTTCCAGGGGCGCGAAAGCGAGCATTCCTCCCCCGACAGGGAGGAGATGTGCATTGGATTTACTCCCGAAACGGCGAATGTGCTCTGGCCTTTGCCTGGTGGTCGTCAACGCTTCAGTTTCCAGATCGATGCTCCCGAGAGCCCGGTTCGAGACCGCATCAAGAGTCGTTTGATGTTGTCCGTACCCGGCGAGGCGTCGTCCCAGACCTCCGTGGGCTTGCTGCGCGAGTACGTCACGAGTCGAGCTCCGTGGTTCAAGAGCGCACTTGGCGACATCGCTTGGGCCGGTGACGTTCAGTTCGAGCCTCGATTGAGCGACACATTGGGGCGACGCAACGTGTGGCTCGTCGGGGACTCCGTTCACCAAACCGGACCCATCGGGATCCAAAGCATGAACGCGGGGCTCTCGGAAGCAGCGACGCTTTCACGGTTGATTACCGATCAACTCCACGGTCAGAAGAACACGGCCGAGTTCGAACGTTTCCAGTCCGAACTTCGCGAAGGCTGGCTCCTCATGCTGGGCGCCACGAATCGGATTCGGGTTTCGTCACGATGTGACGACTTCATTCGTTCGCTCTACCCACGGATCCTGTCGTGCATTCCCGCGACGGGACCGCATTTCGTGACTTTCTTGAACGAGCTTGGTTTCGACGTCGAGCCGGCATGAACTCGGCGAAGCAAGGACGGGCTTTTGGCCCGCGATGCGACGCCGAGTGAAGAAGTGCAAGTCATCCTCGATGAGGGTGACCCGGCGGCGTCGCCACGGGGTGATGCCGAAAGAGGGGGGCGTGGTCGTCGTCTGGTAGCTGCACGTCGACACCGGGCCAAGCAGGTTGGATTTCGGGGCCTGGTTCGTACGTGCACGTCGGATCGTCGCCCAGCAAATCCCCTGTGATTGCAAAGGCGCGAGCTCTCGAGCCACCACAAATCCACCGATATTGGCATCGTCCACATTTGCCAGTCAGGCGGTCCATGGAACGCAGAGCGGCCAACGCGGGCGACTCACGATAGAGGACGTCGAGGTCCGCATCTCGGATGTTTCCTACCTTGGGGTAGGGGAGAAAGCCGGCCGGAAAGACGTCACCGTTTCGGGCGACGAAGATGACTCCGTTGCCGTCACGGACGCCGAATCCCATGCGACCGCCCATCTGCACGAGCGCTTGGGGCGGAACGTGCTGGTCCGCCTTCCGCTCGAGCCAGTACCTTCTGTAATGCGGCGCCTCAACGGTACTGACGTGAAACGGAGCGCGATCTCCAGCGTCGTAAGCGAAGCGAAAGAGCTCATCGACCTCGGCTGCATCGAGGGCGCCGAGCGCTTTGCCGCGTCCAGTTGGGATCAGGAGAAAGAGACTCCAGCGCCGCACGGGGGGACTTGCGGTATCGACGAGGAGTCGGAAGAGCTCTTCGAGATGGGGCCGAGTAAATCGCGTCACCGTGGTGTTGATTTGGACGGGTACTTCGAGCTCCCGGGCCCAACGAAGCGCGTTTTGTGAGTGTTCGAAGGTCCCTTGGACACCGCGGAACGTGTCGTGCACTTCCGCGTTCGGTCCGTCGAGGCTCACTCCCAGAGCAGTGATGCCGAGGGATTTCAACGTCGCCACGGTATCGCGGGTCAGGGTGGAAGTGGTGCTGGGCGTCACCGCGACGGGAACGTGTTGGCTGCGCGCGTAGCGCACCAAGTCGAGTAGATCGCCTCTCTCCAAAGGATCCCCACCCGTCAAAATCAGCAGACTACCCAAGCGCTTCACGCTGTCGATGAGTCGGTAGCCTTCGGTCGTCGTGAGCTCGTCTTTGCCGCGACAATGGATCGCCTCGGCTCGGCAGTGCTGGCAGGCGAGCTGACAAGCGATGGTCGTTTCCCAATAAACGTTCCGTGGCGCGTTAGCGAATATGAATCGAGGGATGTTTGATGTGGTCATCTCAAGTGGGCGTTGGGCGGCTTCGCGCGGGCGTAATTCGGACGAACCAACCAATACTAGTTCGGGACGGCAATGCGCGAACGTTTGCATTTTGAAACGGACTTCGGGCCGACGAATTCAGTGTCGGGGGCATTTGCCTTCGCTTGCGTGTCTCCGCGGCTCCGATTGCGACGAGGGCTATGGGCGTCATGTAAGCACGCCAAGTCACGCAGGAGCTTCGATGCACGACTGAGCCGTCATGGGTGTCGGTCTCCTTCTCCCCGTTCAGCCCTCTCGGGTGAGGGAAAAAGTGCACGTGCCTGACGAGTCTCGCTCGCATCGTCGTGCAATTGCATCAAAAGGCGACTAGGCTCCCGGGGCGCGGCTCCCGAGATTAGATTCCTGGGACCCCCAACGGACGGTGACTTCCATGAATACCGGCGCCTACGACGTCCTCAGCGAGCATCAACATATCCGTCGAATGGTCGACACGTTGGAATCGGCCATCGAAAAGCGAAGCCTCGGCGGTGTCGAGTGGCTCGATGAGGTTCGTCCCGTGCTCATCGAGCTGGCCAAGGGGCTTCCGTCCCATTTTTCCGGAGAGGAGGCAGAGTTCTTCGGTGACGTCACTCGACGCCTTCCTCGCCATGCACCAACGGTGGAACGGCTCGTGGAGCAGCATCGTCGCTTGTCGATCGATTTCGAGAAATCCGCGTCCGATGCGACCACGCTCGATGCGACGCACACGGACGTCGTGGACGGATTTTTGACGCTGCTCTCGAAGTCGCTCCGGCTCCTGCGTGCGCACGAGGAGCAGGAGAACGAGCTCATGCTGGTCGCCTATTGGCAAGACTTGGGTGAGTCCACCGACTGAGACCGCGTTGCCGCTTACTCGACCAAGTAGGGGCGTCTCGGTCTTGGTTGCGGGGCTGGCTGTGGCGGACGTGCAAACTGACCGGGAAATGGATCCGCGGATTCTCGTTTCTGGATTTCGCGATCCGTGTACTCGGGAATTGCGCCGCGTTCCGCAAACACGGCCACCCCGACCACTCCCACGTTTCGATCGGACTGCGTGCGGGCCGCATAGGAGTCCGCAACGGATCCGAATCGGAATGCTGCGACAGCGCTTTTGCTCTGCCGGAATCCCTCGATGAGAAGCGTTCCGTACGAGTCGAGGATGTAGCCGCGCTTGGCGAAGTTGCCCTTCGTTCCGTCGATGACGTCGAGACCGTCGACGGTTGCAACGACTTCGTATCGGTACTGACCGTGATTGCGAACGCGAATGCCGTATCGTTCGCCGTCGGTGCCCGCGACGTAAGTCTTTCCGCCCCGCGAGAGCCCCGGCAATGCGATCCCGTCTGGATCGACGATTTCGACGGACACGAAACCATTCTTGCTCGCCGTGTAGTTGCTTTCGAACGCCGCGAGCGAGCTCTCCCCGGTTTGTGCGAGGATGCCGCTTTCGTCGTTGTAGAAGAGCTTGAAAATCTCGGAGGGGTTCATGAAGGCTTGGCGCTCGAAGCTGACCTGACTGATGTGGCTCGTTCGCGTCTCCCCCCATGTCGTTCCGAGTCCCGGGCGGACTTCGCGCTCTCTCGTGGGTGCTTTCATCGCAAGTTCGTCACTTGCCGGTCCCCGAGAATCGTCACCGTGAGCATCTGCCTGGCCTTTCGACGCCATTGCTCGGGGCGCTCGAGCAGGCGCTGCCTCTTCGTTCATCATGACTCGAGGCGGCGCAGCGGGACGCGCTTCGCCAGATTGTTCCGCCGGTTGCAGTTCGCCAGCGGTGGCGGCGCCTTCTGGTGGCGGAGCGAAGGCCGTTGACTCACTCTTGGTCTCTCGCTTAAACGCCGAGGTATTCGCGTCGTCGGCTCGCTCGAGGGTCGACGCAGTGCCACATGCTGCGAGCAACAATGCTGGAGCAAGGGTGAGGAACTGAGGGCCACGAGAGAGAACACGTTGCATCTGAATTACCTCCAAGGCTGAAATGGTCGACGGAGCAAAGGGGCGCGAGGGAGCGCGTTCTCCTTCTTGCTGCGTGTCGGACGAACTGAGAACGCGGTCGAGCCGAGCAACTTACAGTTGGGGGAGCTTTTCGCGAACGAAGCGCATTGGTCCCCGCATTGGAGATTGCGCAGCGAGTGCAGCGGCACGGGGAAGCGGCCGGATTTGGTGGCAAACACGTCTACCGACGTTCAGCGCCATTGTACCTACCCACCCCACAGGCGTTCACGCCTGTGGGGCATGCAGCGTGTCCAATCCCACGGTCGTGACCTGACGTATCGTTTTCCGAAGGTGAGTCGCGGTGGCGATAGCGAACCGAGAAGTCGCGACGTGGCGTTGGGCGGTCGAAGCTGCTCATCGAACGAGGCGGCACGGTGGCGTGACGTGTCCAGCTCTCTCAAGAGCATGTTCGGCTCCGGCGGCTCGAATTCTCGGCAGCCCTGGCCTCGTTCAGTGGCTCCTGGCGTGAACGTCTTCCACACGCAATCGAGCGCGATGTGCGGCTCGGGCTACCTCACTTGGCCGCGGCTTCGAGCCATTGTCGCAAAATGCGCTCACCTTCGCGAAGGGCGGCAATGCTCGTCCACTCGTTGCGTTGATGCGCTTGGCTCAGAGTTCCTGGTCCGAAGTTTGCGGCAGCGATGTTGCGCGCCGAGAATCTGGCGACGTCCGTCCATCCGAATTTCGGAGCAACCACGAGACCTCCGATGCGTTCGAGCAACTGCACGAGCGGGTGCTGGCGGCGTGGTGCAGCTGGTGGTGAACAGTCGACGATTTCGACAGTGGCTTCGCCTTGGGCCAGTGCCTCGAGCTCGCGGGCGATTTGAGCGCGATCTTGGTCGGGCGCAAAGCGCGCATTGACGTTGAGGACGAATTGGTCGCAGATGACGTTCGGGGCGCGGCCTCCCCTTGCCATCGTGCAGCTCATCGACTTCATCCATTGGAGGCCTTCGACGATTCGCGGCTCAGGTACGTTGTGCTTGAGACAATCGAGCACGCCGAGTGACTTATAGATGGCGTTGTCGCCTTGCCACGGCCGCGCGCTGTGTGCACTCGTTCCAGAGAAGGTGAACTCCGCATGAATCGTGCCGCCGCATCCCAGCTGCAGCTGGTTGTCCGTCGGCTCGAGGACGAGCGCGAAATCGACGGTTTCCAGGGTCGGTTCATGGGCAAAAACGACCTCGAGCTCGTTACCCTCGAAGGGCCCCTCCTCACCCGCGTAGAACACGAGGGTAATGTTGGGGAACTCGGGGTCGGGGTGTTCCGCAACCGACAACATGAGCGCGAGCCCGCTCTTCATGTCGGAGGCGCCTGGGCCATGGAGACGATCTCCGTCAATTCGAGCTGGGCCGTCATGTGCCGTGGGGACGACGTCGGTATGGCCCACGAGGGCGATCTTGGGGCCAGCTCGTCCGGTGATCAGAATCGACGACGATGGAGTTGCCGTGTCGCCGGATCTTCGTGGCTTCGAGTGCCGGGATCCCCTGCAGTCGCCGGAACAGCTCCTCCGCGATTGGTCCCTCGCTGCCCGTGGGTGATGGAATGCGACAGAGCCAGAGCAGCGTTTCGAGGGTGTCCATTGACGCGTTCACAGGTCTACCTCGAAGACGCCGGTGGAAGCCCGGAAATTACGTCCTCGCGGGCCCGCTTGGTTCAAGTGCTCGGAAAGAGGAGCCGCAACTGCTCCGAACCGTCGCTCCGTTCGAGCTCGAGTTTCATCGCGCGAGCGGCAATTCTCAGGCACTCCTCAGCCTCGGGCAGACTGTACCTACCGATGGCCCATCGAAGCTCGCCGGTTCCGGATTCCGCCTCGACTCGAACCTCCACGCCATTGTCGCCGGACATGCCAAACACGACTCGCGGCACGAGATCCGGAGTCTTTCGAATGCTCCAGCGCACGAGCTGATTCAGGATGAGAACGATGGCCCGAGGGCTGACCACGCGTTCGATGTTCGGGATCTCGGCGCACAACGTCAGTCGAATCGACGACTTTGCCAGGCCTGGCGGCTCGCTCGAGCGAAATGCCTCCCTTGCGATTTCGGCAAGACTAATGGGCATCGTGCGTCCCCACGCCACTTCGCCGAGGAGATCGATGAGGTCGTACACGGCCTCTAGATCTCGCCCAGTGCTCACGACCTGCTCTTCGAGTCGCAGGCGTGCTTTCGCGTTGAAGGTAGACTTGCCGATTCCGTCGAAAGCATCCGACAGAGCGGCTACGCGTTCACTCGCCATCGTGCTCAAGCGCGAGACGATCGGGCCGGCTTCGGTCAATCGTGAAGCGACAGAATTGGCAAGTCCCGACAGCGCCGCAGCAAGAGGCGCACAGCAGGCTTGAACGTCTGGAATTACCGACAAAAGTGCCCGAGGCCCCACACGCAAAGAACCGAGCAACTGCTCGAGGTTGCGGAGCCCCCCCAGGGCATCGCGCACCGTTCCACGGTGGCCTTCGACACTGAGTTGTTCAACGTCGGGGCGCCAGGAAGGTGGCTGGCCGTAGTGCATATTGGTCTTTCTGCTTACCGCAAGTCACATTCCGGGAAGAAATAGCCACATTCACGCAGGCCATTCTCGACGGAATCGGAACCGTGAACGGAGTTCTCGCTCATACTCAGAGCGAACATTTTGCGAATCGTACCGGGCTCCGCCTTTTCGGGATTGGTTGCTCCAATTACGTTGCGCCAATGCGCGACGGCGTTCTCCCTTTCCAATGCCGCAACGACAACGGGACTTCGCGTCATGAAGCTGCAGAGATCCCCGTAGAATGGCCGTTCGGCATGCACTTCGTAGAATCCCTGAGCCTGCCGAAGCGTCAGTTGGACCTTTCGCAGACCGAGGATCTGAATCCCTCCGATTCGACGCGCTGAAGAATGGCTCCGATCAGATTTCGTTCAGTAGCGTCCGGCTTGATGATGCAGAGGGTGCGTTCGATTGCCATTTCAAAATCCCTTGTTCGCTTGCGCTCGAGTAGCTGCCAAGCCCTCTATGCTAGGTTTGGAGAACTGACAACTCTATTGAGCGAATTCGCTAAAAGTTGAGGAGAGTTGCCCGCGTTGCGAATGAACGTCGCGGTCGAATATGCCCCCCCGAACGGATTGGGTGCGCGGTCAGAGTTGCTTTCGGGTGCAATGCATCCGAAAGCGGTGGACGTAGCCTTTGAACGGATTGCGAAACGCACCTGAAACTCGATGCGCTCGATCTCTCATGGAGCCCGGTCCACCTCATGGCAACGGGAGCGGAGCCGGACCTGACCGCGCCGAGGACGGCCTGGACGGGCACGTGGGTAAGGGTGTTCCGGCCCACCGCTTGCGAGGTTCGGGTTTGGACGCACGTTCAAGTCTCTGAATCTCCCTGAGGAGGTCGCGTTCTGCCGTCGTCACGACGCCCAAAACCAATTTCGGCTGGCGGTGGAGCACCATCGTTCGCTAGCGTTCGGGCCATGGCAAATCCGACCGCAACGCTGTCCACGTCCCTAGGTGACGTGGAAATCGAGCTCTTCGCCGACAAGATGCCGATCACGGCTCAGAACTTCATTACCCTTGCCAAGGACGGCTTCTACGACGGCTTGCATTTCCACCGCGTGATCAACGGATTCATGATCCAGTTCGGCTGTCCCCACAGCCGCGATCCGAAGAGTCCGCGCGCAGGCACAGGCAATGGGCCGCAGGGAACCATTCAGGATGAGCATCCTGCAGATGCCAAGATCTCGAACGAGCCTGGCACGCTCTCGATGGCGAACACGGGGCGGCCCAATAGCGGCAGCTGCCAGTTCTTCATCAATACGGTGCACAACTCGTATCTAGACTGGTTCTCCCCCGGGCCTTCGAAGCACCCTGTTTTCGGCAAAGTCACGAAGGGAATGGACATCATCAAGAAGATCGAAACGACGAAAACGGATGGCAACGATCGCCCCGTTACACCGGTTCAGATGGTCAAGGTGACGATTCACGACTGAGTTTTCGACGATTTCATCAATCGAGCGTGCGATGGGAGCCGTGGCACGAGCCCGCTCCCGTCGCGAGCGCGTCCTGGCTTGGCGGTGCCCCACGACGCAGCACGATGTCATGCGCTCGTGCCGATCGCACGACGAGGCTGGCATTGGTAGCGCAGTGGAGACGCTCGACGTGGGGGGCGCTCGAGCCTCCTAGAGCATGCTCTTTAGCGTGAGCCCCATGTCTGCGGGCGTCGGCGCGACTTTCACACCGGCAGCCGTCAATGCCGCAATCTTCTCTTCGGCGGTACCTGCGCCGCCCGAGATGATGGCTCCCGCGTGTCCCATGCGTTTGCCCTTCGGTGCGGTGGAACCGGCAATGAATCCAGCGACGGGCTTCGTTACGTGATCTCGAATGTACGCTGCAGCACGTTGCTCCGCCGTGCCGCCGATTTCACCGATCATCAGGATACCGTCCGTCTCGGGGTCGGCTTGGAACAACTCGAGCGCCTTGATGAAGTCCATGCCGCCGACGGGATCGCCGCCGATGCCAATGCACGTCGATTGGCCCATTCCGAGCGCCGTTAGCTGACCGACGGCTTCGTAAGTCAAAGTCCCAGAGCGAGACACGACCCCATAGCGGCCGGGCAGGTGAATGTGCCCGGGCATGATGCCGATTTGCATTGCCCAGGCGTGATGATCCCCGGACAATTCGGACCGACGAGGATGGTCGACTTGTCGGCGAGTGCGCGTTTGACCTTCACCATGTCGAGGACGGGGACGCCCTCGGTGATACCGACGATCAGACGACACCCCGCGTCTGCTGCCTCCAAAATGGCGTCTGCTGCGCCCGGGGCAGGAACGAACACGACGGACGTATCCGCCGCGGTGGCCGCAACGGCCTCGTTCATCGTATCGTAGACCGGAATCGCGATGGCTTTGCCGTCAGCTCGCACGGCATCGATGAACTCGCCGCCTCGACCGGGCGTGACTCCCGCGACGATCTGGGTTCCGTACGCGACACATTGCCGTGCGTGGAACGTTCCTGCAGAGCCGGTGATGCCCTGAACGACGACCTTCGTGTTCTTATCGACCAATACTGACATCGCTGAATTCCTCGCAGAGATTTACGGCACTCGAGCGGCCGCTTCACGATCAGTCGGACGTGTCGCGCTCACGCGGACTTTCTCACGGCTTCGACGATCTTTCTCGCACCTTCGCTCATGTCGGAGGCAGGTTCTATCCGTAAGCCACTCTCACGGAGCAACGCTTGTCCTTGCTCGACGTTCGTTCCCGCGAGACGCACGACCAGTGGCACTTTGAGGTCGAGCTGGCGGGTGGCCTGGATCACACCTTCCGCAATCACGTCGCAGCGCATGATCCCGCCGAAGATGTTCACGAAGATCCCTTTGACCTTCGGACTCGAGAGGATCATCGTGAAGGCTTTCGTGACGGCTTCTCGGCTCGCGCCGCCGCCAACGTCCAGAAAGTTCGCTGGGTTGCCTCCGTGATGCTTGATGATGTCCATGGTGGCCATCGCAAGCCCTGCACCGTTCACGAGGCAGCCGATGTCTCCGTCCAAGGACACGTAGCTCAGACCAGCGTTGCGTGCTTCGAGCTCGGTCGGATCCTCCTCGTTTGCGTCGACGAGGTTGCTCCACTCCGGATGACGACGCGCGGCGTTGTCGTCCAAATTGAGCTTGGCGTCGAGCGCCATCACGTTGCCTTGATCCGTAATGACGAGCGGGTTGACCTCACACAACGAGCAGTCTTCCCGTTCGAAGAGCGTGGCAAGTCGTTGCAACAAGTCGATGAATTGTTGGGTCGTTTGCTTCGGTACGGGGCTGCCGTTTCCCACTGCGAGAGCGTAGGCGAGGCGTCGCGCTTGGAAGGCCGTGAGCCCGACCAACGGATTGAGGTGTTCCTTGAGGATCTTCTCCGGTGTTTCCTTTGCGACGGTCTCGATATCGACTCCACCTTCGGTGGATGCCATGACCGCAATTCGTCCGGTGTCGCGATCCACCACCATTCCGACGTAGAGCTCTCGGGCGATCGCCAAGCCTTGCTCGACGTACAATCGCCGAACGATGCGACCCTCTGCTCCGGTTTGGTGGGTGATGAGCTGCATGCCGAGCATGCGTTCGGCAACTTGGAAGACCTGGCGGGGACCGCCGGCGACCACTTTGACACCGCCCCCTTTACCGCGTCCGCCAGCGTGGATCTGCGCCTTGACGACCACGACTGGGTTGCTCGTTTCCGCAATGAGCTGCTCGGCGGCCGCCTGAGCGGCGTCCGCAGACATACAAGGGATCCCTCGTGGGATTGGCACGCCGTAGCGCGCGAAGATCTGTTTTGCCTGATACTCGTGGATCTTCATTCTCGAGTCCTCTCCGTCTGCGAACGCGGCTCCGTCGAAAGGCCAGTCTGGCTGGCGCAGCTATCAGCCCGCTTGGGCCTTGACCACGTTGACCACCTTCTGAACGCTGTCGGCGCTCTTCTTCAGCATGGCCTCTTCTTCGGCGGTAAGTTCGATCTTCAAGATCTTCTCGACGCCGCCTGCGCCAACGATGACGGGAACGCCCATGTAGAGATCCTTGAACCCATACTCACCGTTCAAGTACGCGGCGCAGGGCAGGAGGCGTTTCTGATCGAGCAAGTAAGCCTCTGCCATGGCGACGGCGCTGGCTGCCGGGGCGTAATAGGCGCTGGTTCCCATCAAATTGACGATCTCACCTCCACCTTTCCGGGTTCGGTCGACGATGGAAGTAAGCTTGTCTTGGGGCAAAAGTTTCTGGATCGGAACCCCGTTGATGGTGCAATTCGAAAGAACTGGAACCATGTCGTCACCATGCCCGCCGAGGACCATGGCGCGGATATCCTTGATGCTCGCGTTCAGCTCGCGGGCCAAGAATAGGGAGAATCTCGCGCTGTCGAGGACGCCCGCCATGCCGACGACCTTGGCCGCTGGTGCGCCCGTGCGACGCCAGTACTCGTACACCATTGCATCGAGTGGATTCGAGACGATGATCGCGAACGCATTCGGACAATGCTTCTTCGCGTTGTCTGCGACGTCACGGATGATTGGCAGGTTCATCATCACCAGATCATCGCGCGACTGTCCGGGCTTACGGGGAATGCCCGCGGTGATGATGAGCACGTCGGCGCCTGCGAGATCCTCCCACTTCGAGGTGCCGGTGACGTGGGTGGCGCTGCCGCTCAGTGCGGTGCTCTGCTCGAGATCGAGCGCCTTACCCTTGGCGAAGTTCTCCTTCGCGGGAATGTCGAACAAAACGACGTCTCCCAGCTCTTTGGCAACGAGGAGGTTCGCGAGTTCTCCGCCAATGTTGCCTGCGCCGATGAGACCAATCTTCTTTTTTGCCATGAGTGCTTGTTGCTCCAGAGTGTATCTTCGTGGATTCGAGGGGTAATGCGTTGTTTCGCGGTTTAGGCCATGTGCTCGATGATAGCGGTCGCGAACTCGGAACACTTAACTTCGCGTGCACCGTCCATGAGTCTGGCAAAATCGTACGTTACGGTTCCTGCGCCAATTGCGCCGTCCATGCCCTTGAGGACGAGATCGGCCGCTTCGTTCCAGCCGAGGTGCCTCAGCATCATTTCGCCGCTGAGGATCACGCTGCCCGGGTTCACCTTGTCCAGGTTGGCATATTTCGGAGCGGTCCCGTGGGTCGCTTCGAAGATGGCGTGACCGGTCGCGTAGTTGATGTTTCCACCGGGTGCAATGCCGATTCCGCCCACCTGCGCGGCAAGTGCGTCGCTCAGGTAGTCGCCGTTGAGGTTCAGCGTTGCGATGACGGAAAACTCCTTCGGCCGCGTCAGCACTTGCTGGAGCGTGATGTCCGCAATGGAGTCCCGGATGACGAGCATGTTCTTGTACTTGCCATTTCCGTGAGTGGGCATCAGCGCGAGGACCGACTCGACTTCTTTGCGAATGTCGGCTTGCATGTCCGGTGGCGCCATGTCGTAGCCGGGCTCGATCATCTTGGCGTTGTCTTCGACCGAAAGCTGGGGGTTCTTTTCGGCATTGCCGAGGATCCAACTCTCTCGCTCGGTTACGATTTGGTTGCGGAATTCTTGCTTGGCCAAGGCGTAGCCCCAATCGCGGAACGCGCCTTCGGTGAATTTCATGATGTTGCCCTTGTGCACGAGGGTCACGCTCTTGCGGTGAGTGCGCAGGGCATATTCGATCGCACCGCGAACGAGCCGTTCGGTGCCTTCGCGCGAGACGGGCTTGATCCCGATGCCGCTCGTCTCCGGGAAGCGGATTCTTTTTGACGCCCATTTCTTTCTGGAGAAAGTCGATGACCTTCTTCACTTCGGCAGAGCCTTCGGCCCACTCGACGCCAGCGTAGATGTCTTCGGTGTTTTCTCGGAAGATCACCATGTCCACGTCACCTGGGCGTTTCACCGGACTCGGAACGCCCGTGAACCATCGAACTGGCCGCAAGCAAACGTAGAGGTCGAGCAACTGACGCAATGCCACGTTGAGTGAGCGAATGCCTTTGCCAACGGGAGTCGTGAGGGGGCCCTTGATGCCCACGAGATACTTGCGGTACGCCTCGACCGTTTCGTCGGGGAGCCAATTGTCGAGCTGCCTCTTTGCCTTTTCCCCGGCGAGGACCTCGAGCCACGCAATCTTCTTCTTCCCGCCATAGGCGCGCTCGACCGCAGCGTCGAGCACTCGAACACTGGCTCGCCAAATGTCGGGGCCGGTGCCGTCCCCTTCGATGAACGGAATGATGGGTTCGTCTGGTACTTGGAGGCGCCCATCGGCGCCCATGCGGATGGCTTCACCACGCGCGGGGGCAGCAATACTGGTCATGCTCGATTCTTTCTTTTCTTCGTCTGGTCTTCGGACCGCCGGGAAACTAGTCTGGAGTCCTTCGGTAAACCATTGCTTTCCCCGGAGCAACGAGACTTGATGTCTTCGGTTCCGATAATTCGTTTCCGTCCGGTTGCGGTCACGGGCCCGATCTCGGTCCAATGGCCGAAAGTCGCACTCCTGTTTCGGCTTCGTGGGGATCTCGAGCGCTTCGACGACTCACCGGTCCTCGCGTGAGGTCCCGCTCGGTCGCCGCAGCAGGGACCGGCTCGAGGTGAAAGCGCCGCAGACCTTCCTCGCCGGCCCGAAGGTGTCCGGCGGAAGCGGAGCCCCACGGCGATGTCGAATCGTCACTGGCATAGAGCCCGTCTACCCGTTGCACGACTGACGAGAGGCGCCGGGTAGTCGAACCCAGGCATCGGCAAGAGGACCGTAGAGACGACGCACCCGGCCGGCTCGGCGTGGCGAGTCGACCGATCACCGTTCCAGGATTCTTTCGAGTGCATCGAGGTTCGAGCATCGTCTCGATGGAAAGGTTCGTGAGGTCGGATCTCGAGTGGCGTCCTCCACGTCATGGAGAGACTGCCGTCAGTGACGGTGCGGGGGCGAGTGCAATCGATCGTCACTGATGCAGCGGAGCTGGGGGAGTCGACGTGGGGCAGGTTGGCTCGAGGGCTTCGAGGATGTTCGCTGCGGCAGAACTCGGTATATGTGCGGATATGCGTTGGCTCGTTGCTCCTGACAGCTTCAAGGGAACTCTGACTGCGGAATTGGCCTGCGATGCCTTGGCTGCCGGCATCCTCGCGAGTCGCCCGGACGATCAGGTAGAAAAATGTCCATTGGCGGATGGTGGAGAAGGTACGACGGCACTGCTCAGTCGTGCTCTCGATCTCGAGATCGAAGAGGTACGCGTGAACGGGCCCCTCGCCCACGTGGACGTCAACGCTCGCGTGGCTTGGGGGGCATGGAGCGCTGCGGCCCGACTCGGATTTCGCAACACGAGTCGCATTGCCGTTTTCGATGTCGCAAGTGTGATAGGGCTCTCGCTCGTTCCTCCAGAATTGCGTAATCCCATCCGAACGACGTCGTACGGGGTAGGTTCGCTTCTCGAATACGTGACGAACCATGGTGCCGATGCACTGGTAATCGGGCTCGGCGGCACTGCAACCCTCGACGGCGGTGTGGGGATGCTGCAGGCGCTTGGGGCACGTCTCGATGCTCGCGGGATGCCCTGCACTCGGATCGCCTGTGGTCAGGAACTGCTCGACATCATCGGCGTGAGACTCACGAGCATGACGGCGCGCCCATTGGGACTACCGATCATTGCGGCTACCGACGTGCACAATCCGCTTTTCGGCCCTCGAGGGGCCGCGTACGCTTTTGGACCGCAGAAGGGAGCCAGCGCGCAGGACGTTGGATATTTCGAACCGGCGATGGAGCGGTACGTGCGGTTGCTCAGGCAGTCATTGCGGATGATTCATGGTTCGACTCCGGACGTCTCGTACCCTGGTTCGGGTGCTGCGGGCGGAATAGGATTCGTACTTCGTACGGTGTTTCGAGCACAACTCAAGAGTGGAATCGAAGTCGTCATGAACGCCTTGGACTTCGACGCAAGGCTCGACGGGGTTGACGCCATCGTCACTGGAGAGGGGTGCTTGGACAAATCCTCCTTCGAAGGAAAGGTGGTTTGGGGTGTCCTCGAGCGCGCCAAGGCTCGCTCGATTCCGACCTACGTCGTTGCAGGAACCGCTAACATCGACCCTGAGAAATGTGCTGCGCGTGGCGTGGCGGGCGTCATTCGTTTGGATACGCTCGCTCCGGAGAGCGACGACGCCAAATCGTACCCCGAATACTGGCTGCGCGAGGCGGGGATGCGTCTCGGGGACCTCCACGAAGGGTACCTGGACCGTCAGAAGGGCCGAGAATGAGTCGCGCGTGGCTACACCGAGAGCGTGCTTGGCTGAAGCGTGCAGCGCTTCGGAAGACGTGTCGCGCTCAATGATGGACGCCAAGGTGTTGCATCGGCTTCAGATTTGCTCACCGAAGCGTCGGCGCTTGAAATTTCGAGTCGGAGATTGGCGCGGGAGACTTGGCGTCGGAGGGTGACGCCGCGTCGGTCGGCGCGGGAGACTTGGCGTCGGAGGGTGACGCTGCGTCGGTCGGCGCGGGAGACTTGGCGTCGGAGGGTGACGCCGCGTCGGTCGGCACGAGCGGCTTCGTTTCGCCAGTGTTTGCTTCGCTCTCCAGGCTGCCGTTCAGAACGTTCGGGGCCGTGATCTTGGGAGCGAACTCGAGCGGATTCGGGAACAGACCCGTCACGAAGAGGAGGGACAGGTGACGCAGGTGATTCGAGTAGTAGCCGCCACCCCAGAGCTTGACGAGATCCTTCCAGAGTGTCGCACGGAAGGCTTCGTCTTCGGAAAATAGGCTGCTTGCTGCAACCGGACCGACGAAGGCTGCCGCATGTACGCTACTGAACTTGGTGCCGTTGAGCTTGTAGCCATCGCCGATGGAAAGTGGTCCTTGCTGTCGGAAGAACTCGTTGATCGGCGCAAGGACTTTCATGGCGCGGGCGTCGCAGAACCAAGCGGCGTCCCGCGCGATTCGGAGCGGGACGCGCGTCGCGTCCCACTTGTAGTCATAGCTTTGCCCTTTTGCTGGGCCGGCACCGGCGGTCATCCAGTCCGGCACGAGCCCGGTTCCATGATTGTGCGAGCCGACCGACTCGAGCATGCGGTACGTCTTGTCCACGACCGCAAGCCATCGCTTGTCTCCGGTGTATTCTGCAAAGATCTTGAAGTAAGCCGGATCGAAATACGAAGGGTTGGTGACGAGGGAACCGCCCCAACCGTCTCCTGGTTTCATCACCAGGGTTCCTGGTTCGATCTCGCTCTCGTAGATCAGCAGAAATCATACGTTTGGCGAACTGATCGTACGGTTTGCCCCAGAGTTTGTCGGCCATGATGAGGGCGATGGCCATGTCTTCGTCCGCATCGGAAGCAGCACCGGCGCCCGCGACGCGACCCTCGGAATTGACCTTCCAATGCATGAGACCGTTGCCGTCGAAGCGCGCTTTCGCGTATTCGAAGAGTCCGTCGAAGAGCGGTTGGTCCCCGTGGTAAACCGCGATCAGCATGCCGTACGCGATGCCCTCCGAAACGGTGTCATCGCGATCTTCGGGACGCCGTATGCGGAGCGCGCCTCGTGCGCCTTCGCCCGTGACGTAGAGTCGCCGCCAAGACTCGTAGGCGCGATGGAGGATCTTGCGCGCTTCGGCTTCGTCCGACTGGAGCAACTTTCCGCAGCGGTATGGAGCCGCTTTGGCGACTGGCTCGTGGGGCGACTGCGGCACTGGGGCAACGGGGCCACCGTTTCGCGGCACGCAGGCCAGCTCGGAGCAAAGCAGCAACGCCGCGGCGCTCTTGACTCGCAGTAAGGACACCCAGTTCCCAGAGGCAGCAAAGGACATCTCTCGGGCACAATGGCCAAGAAATGACGCTGGGCCAAGGCCGTCGCGCAGTGCCCGCGGAGATTGGGCGGCCGATGGGTCGCTTTTTTCCCGAGGGTGATGCTGCGTTGTTCCGAGCGCGGATCAACTCGAGTTTCCCCTTTCCCAAAAGGCGCGCTACGCTCAAAACCTCTGTGCCCAACGAGGTTAGCTAGGGGAACCGCATGTCTTTGTCGACGGGTGAGATCATCGAAGGAAAATACCGGATCGTCCGGCTCATCGGCGAAGGGGGCATGGGTGCCGTTTACGAGGGCGAGAACACTCGCATTCATCGTCGCGTCGCCATCAAAGTGCTTCACCAGGGCGTTGCGGAGAACCAAGAGGCCGTGCAGCGTTTCGAACGCGAAGCACAGGCTGCTGGACGCATTGGCAACGATCATATTCTCGAAGTGATCGACATGGGGACGTTACCCAATGGCGACCACTTCATGGTGATGGAGTTCCTCGATGGTGAGCCACTCTCCGATCGGATCCGTCGCATCGGTCGTCTCCGTCCCGAAGACGTTTCTCCCCTGATGATTCAGGCATTGGAAGGGCTTCGCGCTGCGCACGAAGCCGGGATCGTTCATCGCGACCTCAAGCCGGACAACGTGTTCGTACTTCGAGAGAAGGCGGGCCAGAAGGATTTCGTCAAGCTCATCGACTTCGGCATCTCGAAGTTCTCCTCACTGACGGGCGGCAGCGAGATGAAGATGACTCGGACCGGCACCGTCATGGGGACGCCCTATTACATGTCGCCGGAGCAGGCGAGTGGTAGTCGCGACGCCGATCATCGTTCGGACCTTTATGCGATTGGTGTCATCCTTTACGAGGCCGTGACCGGGCGGGTGCCCTTCGACGCGGCGACGTTCAATCAGCTGTTGTTTCAGATCGTGCTAAGCGATCCTGCTCCGCCTCAACAGGTCGTGCCCGATCTCGATCCTGCCTTTGCCAATTTGATTGCCAAGTCGATGGCGCGGGATCCCGATCACCGGTTCCAGACCGCCACAGAACTTTCTCAGGCCCTTGCGGCTTGGCTGTCGACGGGCGCTTCCGTGTCCGTGCATCCGGCTCCTGCCGTCAATCCGCTCGTGCCGCGAGCGATGCAAGGCTCGCAGCCTCTGATCGATCCCACCGTGCGTGGCGGAACGACTCCCGACGTTTGGGCGCAATCGCAATCTGCCGTCCTGCCGACGGTTCCGAAGTCGAACACGCCAGCGATCGTTCTTGGCTTGCTGGGGCTCCTGACCTTGGGCGGTCTCGCCGCGGGCGCCGTTTACCTCCTTGGGTCGGGGTCCTCCTCCGACAGTGCATCGGCGGCGTCAGCGTTGGCGTCGGCCTCTTCGGCTCCCGTCGTCGCCACCGCGTCCACCGCAACGGTGCCTCCTGCGACTCCTGAAGTTGCCGTCGCACCGGTCCCGAGCGTGGCACCTGCGACGGAACCATCCGTTGCGCCAAGCGCCGTGGTCACGCCGGCAAAAAACAACCCTGCAACATCGCCGGCAAGTCCAGCGGTGGCGAAGGGGAAGGGTGCAGCTGCGCCCGCGACGAAGCCGACGAATCCAACGAAGCCCGCAGGAGACAAGCCCACCAAACCCGCAGGTGGACCCGTGGACTTCGGTTACTGACCGCAGCGAGAACGCGATTGGGGGCTCGAGGTCGCGAGCGGTCGATGCGCGAATGGATCGCCAGGGAATAACTGCGCCGGATCGATGTTTCTCGATCCGCAAGGAAATGCCTATGGCGACGATGAAGCCGAACGACGTAAGACTTCTTGTTGTGAGGGAAGCCGGCGCATCGCTGCCGAAGCTCGACGAGTTGGGCGGGGCGACGTGCGACAAATCTTTGGAAGCCGGGTTTCCCAAATCCCCGCGAGAGCACCTGCACGAGAACGTTACTGTCGTTGCTCAATTCAGTGACGAAAGCCCCGTCAGTTTCGCCGAGCGGGTGCGTTCACGGCTTCACCGCGAGGGTGAAAGTGCGGTGACGTATCGGGGGATCGTCCTTGCAATGAACCTGGGTGCCAATCGCGAAACTGCGATGTTGCGAGGTCGCCTCGTCCAGGAGTTGGCTCGGGTGCTCGCTTCGAATCCCGACGGTACACTCTTACTGCAAGCGCCACGCTCTGCGGACGCGGTTCAACGCGCCCAATTGTTCGATCTCGTGGAAGCGACGGCGCGGAGCTTCCCGCGCTTGCGAGTGAATTTGAGCTTCGAGAGCGTTCCGTTGTTGCCACCTCGCAAGGTCATGGGGCAGATCACGGGGCTTCGTCTCAGCGTCTAGGGCGCCGATCGGCTGGGAAACTTCGTCTCACCGATCGGCCCCGGCATTCGACGGGCAGCACGGCGGCTTTGATTGCCTCGTCGTCCGGTCACCATTCTGGCAGCATTTCGTCCGTGCTCTAGGGCATACTCATGGAGTCTTCCCGCTCGGGGAAGCGTCTCGACGGGGGCCGCGTATCACTGCGCGCACCCCAATTCCTTCAGTCCAGGGAGTCTGCCCCATGAAAACTACGATTCTTGCTGCCACGCTTCTCGGTTCGGTCCTCCTCTTCGGAACGACGTCGGCGCTGGCCGCCAGTCTGTCTGACTGCGGAAATATCGACGTCGAGGCGGACGCCAAATGCCAAGTCATGGCTGAAGGTGGGTGCGCCGTCGATAGCTGCACGCCCGTAAAATGCTCGGCGTCGCTCTATGCCGAATGCAAGGGAGGGTGCAGTGTTCCGGACGTGGAGTGTGAGGCCTCTTGCCAAGGCACCTGCAAAGCGGATTGCGAGGCCAAGGGCAGCATCGACTGTAAAGCGAACTGCTCTGGGCGGTGCGAGGCGTCCTGCAAAGGGGACTGCTCTGCTCGATGCGATTCCGACCCCGACAAGACGTCCTGCGTTGCGAAGTGTGAAGGCACCTGCAGCGCGTCTTGCCAGGGCGAGTGCAGCGCGAAATGCGAAGTGGTTCCTCCCGAAGCGACGTGTGAGGCCAGCTGCAAAGGATCCTGTTCGGGATCGTGCACGGTGAAGGGGAATCTCGATTGCCACATGCAGTGCAGAGCGAAAGGGGAAGCCTCATGCACGGGAGGCTGCGAGATCGCCTGCACGAAGCCCGATGCGGCACTGTTCTGTGATGGTCAGTACATCGATCACGGTGGGCACCTCGAGTCCTGTGTGGACGCCATCGAAGCCACGATTGCGGCAAACGTCGAGTTCGATGCCAAGGCCGACGGCAGTGCTGCCTGCAACAACGGCAAATGCGAGGCATCCGGAAGTGCCGAAGCAAGCGCCAGCTGTGCGATGGCAAAGGTTCCTGGTGGATCGAGCGGATTGATTTTGGGCCTGTTCGGCGCAGCCACGGCGGGACTCGTGCTCCGCAGTCGCAAGCGACGCGTCGCGTGAACGGCGCTCGCGGCAAGACCGCGTAAGCGACGCGTCGCGAGAACGGCGCTCGCGGCAAGACCGCGTAAGTGGCGCGTCGCGTGAACGGCGCTCGCGGCAAGACCGCGTAAGTGGCGCGTCGGGCGAACGGCGCGTCACTTACGAGCCCGATTCGGCTGACGAGGAACGGCCGCTGCGGGGCGACACGGAGTTTTGCGTGACGGGGTCGGTAGACCCCCTCTTGCGATGGGGGGCGCCCAGCCTGACGGATGTCAGGGGGTGATTTGAGGCGCGGACCGCAGGCAGCCAGACTCCCTACGTGAACGTGGAAGCCTCTACCAAGATGACGTGTCCAGTCGAAGTCCCCGTGTCCGGTGTGCGACCCGGCATTCCCGTGCACGGTGGTCGTCGCAAGGGCGACGAGCGCAGTCTCGCACCGAAGGAACACGGTGCCTATGGCCAGCTCGCTCTTCCGCTGTTCGTCGCGATGGTGCTCGGCGAGCGCAACCTGCTCTCCTGGTTCGTGGCCGTGGCCAGCGTGGCAGCCTTTTTCGCCCACGAGCCTTTGCTCCTCGTTCTCGGGCAGCGCGGCAAGAAGGCGTTACGCACGCAGTCCGAACGGGCCCGTTCGAAGCTGATTGCCCTACTCGTGCTCGGCGTGGTGACGTTGGGGAGCGCGTTCGTTTGGGGCTCGTGGTCCGTGCGGTGCGCACTCGGTGTCAATCTCGTTGCGGCGCTCGGTGCACTATCGCTCATCGTGAAGCGGAGAGAACGCTCGACTTCTGGCGAGCTCTGGATTGCGGCGACGCTTCCTTCAGTGGTCTTGCCCATCGGGCTATTGCAGGGGCTATCCTGGCGCGACGTGTTTGGTCTCCACGCGAGCTTCGCTCTGGCCTTTGCTGCAGGGATCATCGGGGTGCGTGCCGTCATTGCCGACTTCAAATCGGGAGGACGTTGGTCTGGTGCTGCGGCACTGGCTGTCCTTCTGGGAGGCGTCTGCGCCCTCGGGCTGCTTTCGCGCCCCGCCGCCATCGGGGCAGCGCTGTATTGGACGGCGGTATGCGTGGTCAGAGTTCTGCGTCCTTCACCCCGCCACTTGCGGCAAGTGGGATGGACCCTCGTCGGCGCGAGCATTCTGCAAGCGGCATGGCTTTGGGGCACCTTCGCGTGACGCGATTCAGGTGCCGCAATCTGCATCGCGCAGCATGAAGCGTGAGCACCACTTCGAGAGGAGCAAGCGACGACGAGCGGATGCGCTCGTCATCGCGGTGGAGGGTGTTGAACGCCCGAGATCCTCGTTAGCGAATGAGGCTTCAGGGACACGCCCCAACGTCGGCGATGGTCGTGCGAATAGTGAAGTCGGATGCAATCGTGTGCCGTTCCGCGAAGAAGAAGTGTAGGGGATACTTTTCGCCGCGGACGAGACCCAAACGAGCGGCCTCGGCGTCGAGGGAAACGGATGCCGTCTCGGACTGATGAATGCCGCCGAGATCGATGGTGAGCTGACGATTGATGAAGACCCACATGTCGTCATCGCCCTCGAAGGTGAAGGTTTCGCCACCGACGTACACGAACTCCGTCGCGACCATCATGGTGAAGTGATAGTTGTGCGAACGGCCCTCGTTGCCGAAGAGCTGGTTGTCGATCGGGAAGAAGCTCGTATTCTCGTAAACGTACAATCCGGGTTTCGTCGGCGATTCGTGGAGTTGTAAGTCGATGGCGGTCGTTTGATTTACACCGGGTACGTCGCGATACCAGGTGTCGAAGCCGGCCTTTCCCGAGATGGTGAGGCTTCGCCCTGACTTTGCCCAAACGGGAAGTCCGTCGCTTCCGAGCTGACGAGCCAGCACACCGCGGTCGTCGATATTTCCGCTCGTCCCCGTGGCCTCGAAATCAATCCCGTCTGCTTGGAAATCACGCACGATTGCGCGAAGTTTGGGCGGCTGAGGGAGGGGGGCATTGCACGCGGTCCGAACGTTGTCGATGCAGGTCGTCACGCCCTTGCCACACGCGCTGAAGCATTCGTCGACGACCGGAGCGACGACGCATTCTCCCATGACGCCATTCTCGCAGGCTTGCATTCCAGTGCCGCACTCGCCGACACATTTGGACTCGCGCCATTCGACGATGCACTCACCCCAGGTGTTGTCGACGCACCAAGAGTCGCCCTCGCCGCAGGCATTCGTGCACTTTTTCGAGCGCGGAGCAACGACGCACTCACCGCGTTTGCCGTCCTCGCAGTGCGCGAGTCCTGGGCCACAATCGTTCTCGCAAACGACATCCGTCGGAGGGACGACGCATTCCTGCCAGTATCCAGCCTCACAGAGCTGCGTGCCTGGGCCGCAATCGTTGTTACAGCCCCGAAGCTCACCCGGTGTGTAGCAAGGGGATTGGGAGGACAGTTCCGAGCGCGAGCCGCAGCTCGGCGAGAGTGCAATGACGAACGCGGTCAGCAATCCCGGCTTGAGTAGAACTCCAAATGAGCGCACGCCGGCCATCTTACGCTGCGATGGCCGGCGTGGCGAGGGGCGTTGGCTCGGGATTATTCGCCGACGCGGGTCATGTCTCTGCCGAGTGCGCGGGCAAGCTTCGTCTCTGCAACTTTCGTATCAATGTGTGCATTGATGAGTCGAAGATTGCTGTTGACGAGCTCTGCCTCCGAGTCAATGAGTTCGGCCGTCGTGGCCTTTCCGACCTTGTAGAGTTGGATTGACGTGTCGTAGGCGGCTTGCGAGGCCTCGGCGGAGCGCTTCGCTGCTTCGAGCTCGGCTGCCGCACGTCGTCCATCGGTGTACGCCGTGGTCACTTCCATGCGAACGCCTTGAGCCAGAGCTCGTCGGTTGGCTTCCACAGTCTCGCGATTGGCCTTGTACTTATTGCCAGAAGCCGAGTTCGTCAGCGTGTCGTTGGGAGACCAAGACAACATGACCCCCGCGCTCCAGGTTCCATGCCAAGACTTGTCGAACATGTACCGTTGGTTCGGATTGGCATAGGTGTAGTCGGCGAAACCGTCGAGTCTGGGTAGCGCTCCGGCGCGCACGACGGACTCCGCCTTGTCGAGCGACTCCGCAGTGTGGGCGAGGGCTTGGAGTTCGAGCCGTCGAGAGAGCGCTTCTTCGACGAGCTTGTCCAGGGGTTCGATGGGCTGCTTCGCGGGCTGGCCGAGGACGTCCTCGCCCAGATCATACTCGGCTTGCTTTTCGTTCATGATGACGGCGAGCTGTTGAGCGGCGAGATCACGGAACCCGCGCGCGCTCTCGAGGCCCGCTTCCGTCGCTGCGACCTGGGCTTCCAAGCGAAGGACCTCCGCTTTGGTGACGAGGCCGACCGTGAACGACGCCTGCGCATCCTTCAGACGAGCGCGAACGCGATCGATGGACTTTTCGGTGACAGCCACCTGTCCAATGGCTCGCGCCCAGTTGAAGAACGCAACCCGCGCGTCGCCTTCAGCCTTTTGCCGTTCGGCCTTGATGTTGAGCTCTGCGGCCTCGCGATTCTCCTTCGTTCCTTCGATGCTGTTGGACATACGGAGGACGTAATCCGAGAGCGGAACCGAGAGGGCGGCGGAAAGGGAGTAGCTGTTGCGGATCACGGGGAAGGAGAAACGCCCTCCCATGACGGGATTGCCATCGGGACCGACCAGAACGTCCTGCCCGCCAACGTTCCGAATCTCGTAGGGTCCCTCACTGCTCGCGCCGAGGGAGTAGCCGTTGCCCAGATTTGCAACGACGCGGCTGAGCCGCGTGTAGCTCGCCTTGAGCGTGACCTTGGGGATGAACTGGTACATCGCCGAGTCCACCTCCGCCGCTGCCGCGCGCAATTCTGCTTGCTTTGCGGCGATGGTGTGACTCGACGCGACGGCTCGCTTGGCAACTTGGTTCGCCGTGAGTCCGCCAGCTTTGGGCGTGAACGCTTCGCTGACCTGATTGCGTGCCGCTGGCGCCTCGCGTGGCGAGATCGTCGTAGCTGCCGCTCCGCCGTCCGCCGTCGCGGCTCCTGGTGGGGCAGTTGCGCCGGCAGGTCCGACCGGCGCAGGCGTCGCAGCCGGAGTCGCGCCTCGCGGCGCAGGTGCAGCGGGAGCCGCAGCTGCTGGCGTCGCAGCGGGAGCTACTGCCGCTCTAGGGGCCTGAGGTGCAGCGGGAGGCGCCGGAGGAGGCTGCGCTGGGGCCGTTTGCGCCAGCGCATTCGACACGTCGAGGAGTAAAGCGATCGTCGAAAGAGTGGTGTAGAGCTTTGCGTTCACGAGGCGTGGCTCCCTTCTGCAGCCGAGGCAGTGGAAGAATGGTGTTCACCAGTGGAGAAGAGTTTCGCGCCCAGCCACCGGAAGAGGCGGCTCTTTACCATGGCGTCGAAGAGCGTGTAAACCACGGGCACGACGACCAAGGTGAGCAACGTAGAAGTGATGAGTCCGCCGATGACGCAAATCGCCATCGGAGCGCGAGCCTCGCCACCTTCGCCGAGTGCGAGCGCCACGGGCAACATGCCGAAGACCATCGCGACCGTCGTCATGAGGATGGGGCGCAGGCGCAGAATGCCGGCTTCGACGAGCGCTTCCTTCACCGATTCGCCACGCTCGCGAGCCTGATTGGCGAAGTCCACGAGCAAAATCGCGTTCTTCGTCACCAAACCCATGAGCATGATGATGCCGATCATCGCGAAGATGCTGACGTGCATTCCCGACAGATACAGGGAGCCGAAGGCTCCGATGAGACTGAGGGGAAGAGACAGCATGATGGTGATCGGCTGGATGAAGCTGTTGAACTGGGCGGCTAGAATCATGTAGATGAGCACGACAGCGAGAAAGAGTGCTTCCGCCATGTATCCGAAGGATTCGGTCATGATGCGTCCCATGCCTTCGAACCGGTAGTTCATGCTGGCAGGAACGAGCCGCTTGGCGATTGCTTCGGCTTGCTGGCGAGCAGTACCTAGTGCAAGACCATCGAGGTTGGCTAGTACCGTCACTTGACGTTGTCGATCCAGACGCTCGACTCGGTTCGGCCCAAGCTCACGGTCGACCGTCACGACGTTCGAGAGATCGACGAGCTCTCCCGTCGTCGAGCGCACCTTGAGGCTGCCGAGAGACTCGATTTGTCCTCGCGATTCTTTGGGGAGCTGAACGATGATGTCGTACGCGTCCGTGCCTTCTTTGAGCTCGCTCACGGCATCGCCAGCCATGAAGAGTCGAATGGCTTGGGCAATCGATGCCACGGGCACGTTGAGTGCGGATGCGCGGTCTCGATCCACGTGGATGGCAACCTCGGGCTTTCCGCCGCGATAGGAGGTGTCCACGTCGACGAATCCCTTGATCTTTCGCAATTCGTCACGGATTTGTTCCGAAACCTTGGCAAGCTCGTTTAGGTCGTCACCGCGAATGAGCAGCTGGATGGGTTGGGAGTTTCCACCGCCCATGCCGATTTCGGAAACGGTGACGAGGGCCGGCGCCAGGTTCGCGTAGCGACTGCGCAGCCAAGCCATGATCTGGGACTGCTTCGCGGAGCGTTCCTTCGGGGGCTTGAGGTTGACTTGGATCTCGCCCTTATTGACCTGTCCTTGCTTGCCACCGCCAACGGTGAGGAGCGTGTGGTCCGCTCCAGGAGCATTCTTCTGGATGTCCTCGGCGATGGTGCCGGCGAATTTCGTCGTTGTTTCCAGGGACGTTCCCGTGGGCATCTCGACGGTCACCTGGAATTGGCTCTTGTCCTCGGTCGGAAGGAACTCGAAGGGGACTCTCGAGACGAGGAAGAGCGAGGCGACCAGCGCTATGACGGCCCCGAGGATCGTGAGAAACCGATGGGCGAGAGCCCAGCGAATGATCCTACCGTAGATGTGCTCGAAGACCGTCATGGTTCGATCGACCGCGCGGGCGAGCAATCCTTCGCTCTTGTGTGCCGAAAGGAGTTTCGACGACATCATCGGCGTCAGGGTAAAGGAGACGAGCATGCTCATCGCGACGGCGAATGCGACCGTAAGCCCGAACTGCAGGAAGAACCGGCCTACGATGCCTTTCATGATTGCGACGGGCACGAACACCGCCAGAATCGAGGACGTCATCGAGAGAACGGCGAGGAAAATCTCGCTCGTCGCGTCGCTTGCAGCTTGAAGCGCGTTCTTTCCATCCTCCAAATGGCGGTGAATGTTTTCCATCACCACGATGGCATCGTCGACCAACACGCCGATGGCCAAAGAGAGTGCCAGCATCGTCATGTTGTTGAACGTGAAGCCCATCCAGTGGATGAACGCAAACGTTGCGACGACGCTGGTGGGAATTGCAAGTGCGCTGATGAACGTCGCTCTCCCGTTGACTAGGAAGAAGAAGATCACGAGAACAGCGAGCACGGCACCAAAGGCGAGGTCGAACTTGACGTCATCGATGCTTCTCTCGATGTAAGTCGAGCTGTCCGTCGCGACGGTCAGCTTCGCGCCGGATTTCTCCACGATGGGGGCGAGCTCAGCGACTTCTTTGCGCACGGCTTCGGCGATGGCCACCGTATTGCTGCCCGATTGCTTCGTAATCGTGACGGCAATTGCCGATTGCCCATCGAAAAGCGAGTTCGAACGCGCTTCTTCCGTGCCATCGATGACGCGCGCCACGTCGTGTAGGCGCACGGTCGGCTTGTTCGATTGCGGCGTGCCCGGCGCTCCGGCGCGGGTCGGAAGGATGATGTTTCCAATCTCTTCTGCGGTCTTGAACTGTCCCTTCGTCTTCACCGTGAGCTCGCGTGTCCCGCTCTCGAAGTATCCAGCCGGTACTTCGAGGTTTTGTGAGGCGACGGTCTGGGCGATGTCTTGAGGCGTCAGTTCGAGCCCGTTGAGCTTGTCTGCGTCGATGTAGATCTGGATTTCGCGTTCTCGTCCACCCACCACGTCGACACTGCCGACGCCGCGGATGCGCTGGAGGCGCTCGGCGACGGTCTTGTCGGCAAGCCGCGTGAGATCGCGGACGGGCAATTTGCCCGAGAGCGCCAGGTACATGATCGGCGCTGCACCAATGTCGAACTTCTCGACGATCGGTGGGTCGGCCTTCTCCGGCAAATCCTTCTGAATACGCGAAATGCGATCGCGCACGTCTTGGAGCGCTTGCTCGCCCTTGATCTCGAGTTCGAACTCGATGACCAATTGCGTCATGCTCTCGAGGTTATACGAGCGAAGGGAGCGAATGCCGCCAAGGGTATTGACGGCTTCCTCCAGTTTCTCTGCGACTTCGCGCTCCATGGTCACCGGATCGGTGCCCGGGTACACGACACTCACCGTCACGTACGGGAAGTCGATGTCGGGATTCAAATCGACCCCGACCTTGGGATAGCTGAGGAGCCCGAACACCATGAATGCCGCGATGAGCATCGTGGCAAACACGGGATTTCGGATGCTGACGTTGGCGAGATTCATGGGTTACTTGCCAGCTTGAGTGGGGGGGACGTTCGTGGGCGTGGGAGCGCTCGGTTGTGGTTGTGCCGCCGCGCTCGGGCTGGTGGTCGCGGCCGTCTTCGTCGACGGGAACGTGATGTCCACCAGCATTCCGGCCTTGAAGAGTCGATCGGGATTCGGCAAAACTCCGATGATTTCGACGGTCCGGCTCAGGGGATCGACGCTCGGATTCACGCGGTCGATCGGGAGCGTCTTCTCGACGCCGATGGAGCCGAAGCGCACCGCCATCGGATCTCCTGACTTGAGTCGAGTCAGGGCACTCTCCGGGAGCTTCGTGCGGATTTCGATCTTCGAGATGTCTTGAAGAATCACCACCGTAGTGACCGGCATCATCGTGACGGTTTCGCCTGCGTCCTTCTTCTTGGCGCTGACGATTCCAGCGAATGGCGCGACGACGGTCGTATCTGCGGCAATGGCGCGTACGGAAGCGAGGTTCGCCTCGGCTTGCTGGACACCGACTCGGGCTTGATCTTGGCCGATCCGTACCGCGTCCCAGTTGGCGGGAGAAACGGCACCCTGGTCGACCAGGGGCTTCATTCGGTTGTACTCGAGTTCTGCTCGGCTGAGTGCCACGCGCGCCTGAGCCAGGCCGGCTTCGGCTTGCTTCACCGCGAGATAGGCGTTCGTCGAGTCCAGGCGAAAGAGTGGCTGCCCCTTCTTCACCATTTGTCCCTCCGCAACCAGGACCGCCGCGAGGACACCGCTATTCTTCGGGCCGAGCTCTGCTTGCTTGAGGGCGTAGGTCGAACCCGTCGCGCGGAGGACGCCATCGGCCGAAGTCGCGCTGCCGTCCTCCGCATCGAGCTTGGGAACGGATGGAACGGGCGCTGCATTCGGGCCAGTAGCGGGAGGAAGCGCCGCTTCTGCCTCGGTCTTTTTGCAGCCCGCGGCGAGGGCCGGTAACAAGGCGGCGAGCAACAGCAGGCGTGGATAAGTCACTTTTGGGATGCTCCTTCTAGAAACAGCTGAACTAAGAACTGGCCTCGTGTGACGAGCGATCTGCGCTCGGTGGAGCCCACCCACTCGAGCACGGCTGCGTGCATCAGGGAGTGCAGCGTCCAAACCAACTCGTCGATTGGAATGTCGTTACGGAGCTTTCCGGCTTCGATCCCTCGGGTGAGGAGCTGGCCGAGAAGCGTTAGATACCGGTCGTTGTCTTCTGCTGGGTTGATGGCAGGCGTGCAGCGCATCGCGCCGTCGAGGATCGGGGTGGTACTTCGCAGATAAATCGCGAAGAGTGCACCGTTCTTCTCGACGAAGTCCAGGGAGCGGCCTACGAGCTCGCGTAGCTGCTGAATCGGATCCTCCGTCGCGAAGGATGCGCAGAGCATGTCGAAGTACCGCGTTCGGTGACGCTCGACGAGCGCCATGAAAACGGCTTCTTTGCTGTCGTAGTAGTTGTAGAGCGTTCCAACCGAAACACCGGTGGCTTCGGCGACGTCGACCATCTTCGCGGATTGGAATCCATCCGTCAGAAACACGCGTTCGGCTGCGTCGAGAATGGCTTCTCGATACGCGGCCCGCGTCTGCTCCTGAAGCGCTTGTCGGAGCGCTTGTGGTCGACTTTTCACCTGAGGTTTCGACATGTCCCTTGTTCCATTGGGTTGAATCCCGGGTCATCGAGTCGGACGAGGGTTCACTCAGACTGAACTACAGGAATTCCAGTTGCCGAGGATTCTCTCTTCGCCCGTTAGTGATTTCGCGATGAATCTTCGTTCAATCAATTTGAACGAAGCCCTAGATAATTCGACATCGCGAGATGTCAAGGGCGGCTCCCCTCGTCTCTCCGCCCCAGAAGGGCAGGGCAACGGAAATCGCGCGTCAGGCGAGGTAGGCGCACCGTTCCGTGACCTTCGGGCGACACTTCGTTCTTCGAGACTCGACAAAACTTCGAGCTCATCCGTCCATTTGGACTCTCAAGCGGCTTTTCTGGAGGGGCGAACAAACTCCCCCATCATCGGGCGCTCGTCACTTTTCGTGGACCCAACCCGTGCATGGTCACGAAAGGCGACGATGTGCCGTGCGGTGGCGCAAAACCTTCAGCGCGCCGAGCGTCGACGCTCGATCTCGATGAGCTCGAGGCAGTCGTAAGCGTCGAGCCATCCCGGAGAGCGAGCCGCGACACCCTCGTGAAGCCGCCTCCGTAATGCGCTGCGTACGCGCTCGTCGGCGCGATGCCAACCGTGCAGACTCGTCGCTCGCGCGAGTGCATGGGCCACTTCGACCGGGGCTGCATCGAGCCACGCTTGAGCAGTCGAGGGATGAAGCGTGCGGTGTTTCTCGACGCGGTCGATGCCGACCTCGGGCCAGCGCTCCCAAATCACACGCCGGATGGCATCGCGAGGCAGTTTGAGTGCACGCGAATGGGATTCACCGAGTTCGCTTGGGATTTCACGCCAAGGTGCAGTCGGTTCACTCTCTTGGGGCAGCGATTGGCGTCGTTCGCTCCAGGCTTGCCACGCGGTTGCGGGCAGCGCCTTCCAAGGGATTTCGAGTCGCTCCGAGATCGGGAGCAACATCACTCGCGCAAGTTGAGTCGGCGGGCTTGCTCTCCACAGTCCTTCTGGCAGAAGCGCCAGGCACTCTGCGAAGCGGGGATGATCCGTCGCGCTGAGCAGGGCGTTCCAGATACTATCAGCGACGTTTTCCCAGGCGAGGCCCCGAGCGGAGAGCGTGGCGAGAAAGAGCTCGAGTTGCCACCGCTGACTGACCAAAGCCCAGAAATCGGTCGCGCTCAGTACCGAGAGTTCGATGGCATCGAGCAGTGTTCCCGGAAGGAAGATGGGGTGCGTCGATTCGGTCGCAAAGACCTCGGTCGCAGGGGGATCCGTCGACGGTCGTCCGAGAGATTTACCGATCTCGCTACCGATGCTTTGACGAAGGCGGTCGAGCATCTTGAGCGCCCCAGGAAGCCAGCCAGGCGACATTGTCACGGCGCGTCGCAAGGTTTCGGCAATCGCGTCGAGAATGCGATCCCAACCGGGTGGTGGCGAGGTTTGGCTCCAAGGGTCGAGCAATCCGGAGAGGCTCGAATGCCGCTGCCTTCCACATTCTGCAAGAGCGAATGCCGCCAAGTAAAAGGCGCCCTCGGTGTCTTCGACGCAATCGATGGCCAAAGGGATGGTGCGTCGAACCGGGAGAGGTCCGAGGCCGTCGAGCAGCAGCGCTTGTTGTTCTTCGAGCAAGCTCTGGCTCGTGCTCTCGCTCACCTCGGCACCGGCGAGCACGGCCAAACCCGCTACGACGAAGCTGGCCTCCAGTGCACCAACGAGTGGTGCGCTATCGGACTCGACGATTTCGAGGAGTTCTTGGATCAGCCCTTCGGGATCGGACTTGATTCGGCGCTCCAGCGCCGCAATCAGCGATGCTCGCGGTTTGGGTTTGAGCAGTGCCTCTCCCCAAAAAACCGGCAGGCTTTCGACGGTAGTTTCCTCAGCCAAGCGAACGAGGAGGCGATTCAAAAATGGGGACGTAATGCGAATCGATTCGAGCTCGTCGGTCTGAGTAGCAGCAGCTCGCGAAGTCCCACGATGATGCGGTGGGCTCCAGGCGGGAGTTTCTTCGCCGCTCTCTCCAGATCGCGCGGTCGGACGAGTTGCGGATCGGCGTTGGCCTGTGCGGCAAGCCAATCGAGATCGGGTCCGCGACGATGCTGTGCTGGAACGAGCGCGAGCCACGCTTCGAGTGGGCGAGCTTCGAGCAGGGAGCCCGTATCTTCCAGCATGGCCGACTGCGCGAGAATCGATGAGCACGTTCGGGAGAGTTTTTGTCAGTTCGGCGCGGTCACGGAGCCGTTCGCGAACCAGCATCGAAGCGCGTAGTCCGAGCCAACGGCGGAGGAAATCCTCCTTCGACTTCGGCTGAAGTCCTTGCTCGGCACTCTCCACGTAGGCGCCAATCCAACCGATGAGATCGCCGAGCGACTCGAGCAGCTCCCAACGCCCGGGATAGCGTCGCAGCCAATCGAGCAATTGGGGCCTTCGAGACTGAACGCCATGGGGCGCGCGCGCGAGCACCCAGTCCACGACTGCCTCGAGCTGCTCTCGCGGCTCACTCGACTCGACCGTCTCGAACCCAAGGCTCTCGAGTTCCGCGACTTCGCGCCTCCCTGGGCTTTTCACGCCGAGGCAGAGCGGCCGATGTTGGGGAATGGCGCGCCAGAGGGTTTCGTCTAGGGCGCAGTCGACCTCGACGAATAGCGGCATGCCCTGACGGCTCTCCGGATCCAGCGCTCGAATTTGTTCGGGCGCTTCGACGTGAAGGGTCTGAGCGAGACCGCGGGCCTTCAGCCAGTGCTGCACCAACGAAAAGCCGCAACCTGGTTTCCCGATCCAAGCGAGCTTTTGCCACGTTCCTGGCAGCGTCACGCGGTCGGGGATGGTTGGCGGAGGCGACTCGATCTGCAGCTCGAGGGCTCGCGCTGCAGGCAGGTCATCGAACCGAAGGCGAGTGGGAACCGCTTGGGAGCCGGCCGAGCCAGCGAGGACGGTGCGGAGTTCGGAAACTTGGCATCGAAGCACTTCGGCAAGGACCTGTTGCACCCCGGGGCGGTCCTGAAGCCAGTCCAGGTCTTCCTTCCAATCCAATCTGCCGAAGATGGCTTCGAGAGAGCGGGGCTGCGCTCTCGTGTCTTCCGGCCAGTCTTGGTGGGCGAGCGCTTCACGGGCGAGTTCGCCGAAGCTCCGGTGACCGGAACCGGCCATTAATTCCCGCAGCCAACCCATTGGGCCTCCTGGTCGAAGGAGACGCGCGTCGTTCGACGAAAGACGCGCGCGCGTGGCGATCTCAACGGCACGAATAAGGGCTGCAACTCAGGTGCAAGTTGAGTGCAACTTGCAATGGGATGCAAGGGCTTTGTTGCTCAATCCCGGCGCCTTTTTCCCCAGCTCGCGGCGCCCGCGTCCGAGCCCCGAATGCGGGTTCTCGGTTTACCACGGAACGCCGCATGGGAAGCAAGAAACTTATCGAAGTTTTCGCTCGAAGTCCGTGACGAACCCTGTGGTTCGGGGGGCCACGGTCGCTCCAAACTGCAGGTCACCGTTCCAATGGTGTCATTGGAGGGGGCCCCAAGGAGCGTGCCCACTGGGGCTCGGTTTCGTTGCTTCCGGACGGAGCTTCCGGACGGAGCTTCCGGCCTTACGAGGAGTCCCGTCGGGGGATCGCAGTCCGTCGGTGTTCGTTCACCGACGTGCCCACTGGGGCTCGGTTTCGTTGCTTCCGGCGGGCGCTTCCAGCCGGCGCTTCCGGCCTTACGAGGAGTCCCGTCGGGGGATCGCAGTCCGTCCGTGTTCTTTGCGTCGCGAGGAGCCGCGTCGGGGTCGTCACAGCATGTCCCCCTACGTCGTCACAGGGATTCTGGTGCGAGCAGTTGCGCGGACCGAATCGTACCGTGGAACAGGGCCAAGCATCGCGCCGCTGGTAGTCCGAGTCGTGTCAGCATCACGCACAAGGGGTGTTCGGGCGCCTCGAGGCGTAACCGCGGGCGACCGACAAAATCCATCTGAACGGCAAGATCCGTCTCGACAATCGTGCGAAGGGTGCGGCCGTCGAGCTTCGAGTACACCGTGAGCCGAGGAACCCGCGTCCTCGGTCCAATGTGCAGCGGAAGGGTCATCGAGAGGACGCGGAGCCCGTCCTTTACCGCCGTTGCGTCGAGGCGCGTTTTCGACCAAGTGAGGGGCAGCTGCATGAGCTCCTTCGGAAGGCCCAAGTACCGTACGCCGGCGTCTCGCGCGTCTTCGTTCGAGAGGGGCAGCGCGAGGACGTAGGTGCCCAAGGTGGGCGCCGCGCGAAGCAGTGCCTTGAGCGAGATGTCGAAGAGGCTCCGATTCGTGTCGACCACTATCCCGATGCTCAGTTCTTGATAGGGGCCGAGGGCGGAGCTCTCGTAATCGAACCAGGTGAGACTCACGAGTCCTTGGCTGCCGAACCGCACCGCACGGAGCGGTAAGTCTGCAAGCAGGTGCTCGAAGCGTCGCGCGTCCGCGACGTAGAGCGCGGACGCCAACCGGGAACGGCCATACTGGACGGGGAATTGCGGCTCGAAGCTGGCACTTTGCATCGTCGATGATCCCTAACCGAGCTTTCCTAGTCGGGAACCGAATAGGCATGACACCTGACGCGCATCGCGCCAGAGCCGTTCCTGGCCTGTGCCTACGACGTAACCGGCTCCGCCAAAGATCTGCAGGCTGGCATCGGTGCCCTTGAGCAATAGCAATCGCACACGGGGAAGTAAGGCATCGAGTTCGTCATCGGAGAAGTCTTGCCGAGCTGCGAGGGCTTCGAGCGTGGCCTGGCCTTCGATGAGGATAGCGAGTCTTACACGGATCGTGGGCAGCTCGTCGAGCCGACCACCGCCTTGGCGACGAAGCTCCGCGTGGCACCTCGCCCCTTCGTACGCCGTACGTAAAATGGCGCGCGCGAGTGCCAGGTAAGCCGGAAAGACGTAGCGAAGAGCGCCTCGTGCTCCACGAGAAATGGCGTCCGGTTCGTCCGACACGACGTCATTGGACGTAATCGGCGAGCGAAAGCCCCCGATATCCGCAATGCCCAAACCGGTCAACCCGAGAGTCTCCACGGGAGTTCTTCGTGCAGCGGCCTCGAGTGCAATGCGGACGAGTGCGACGCGCGCCGGAGAAACCTGCATTGGCGCGACCAAGGTTGCCGTGACTGGGGCAACGAGCGCCATGGGGACGATCCCGTCGTTCGTCCTTCCACGCTGTCCGTTCGTAAATGCGTGGCTTTCTACCAGGAAATCCGACGCGAAGGGTGCCATCGACAGCCAAGACGTATTCTCGAGACGTCGCTCATCGGCATTGCGACGATCATCGAGCAAGTCACACCAGCGTCGTGCGAAGTGGTGACAGAGCAGCCTCGTGCCGAGCGCTGGAGAGACGCGCGACAGCTCGTGGACGACCGTGGCGAGAAGCTTCGAACCTTGTCGTTTCGGTGTGTGACGGGTTCCGTCCACACCAATGACGGACTGGTTCGCGAACTCGTTCTCGTCATCGTCCTCGTCCTCGAGTTCTCCCAACCAACCGAGCTCGTTACAGCCCTCGAGTACGTGCGCCGGCAGCATGCCTCGAGTTTCGACACCGACGAGTGCATCACGATGCCGTTTGGCGAATGCTCGCGCAGTGTCGGCGACGAGCTCCTCGATGGATTGAGGGTCTTGCATTACCGCGGCTCCACGTCAGCGGTACCGATCCGGGTTTTTTTCGCCACGTCGAGGAGGCAAATATCGTTGGTCCCTTCGTAAATGCTGAGCAGCCGTGCGTCGCGCCAATGCTTGGCGATCCCGAGTGGGGCTTCGCGCGTCGCGTCCGCGCCGAGCAACTCCAGCGCGAGTTCGCAATTCTCCAACGCGAGTTCACTGGTCGTGACCTTCGTGGCGGAGCCTAGGGAGGACGCGAGGGCAATCCGTGTCGACCGTAGCCGCTCCATGAACCTTCGAGCGGGTTCATCGACGAGTGGGTGGGACATGAGGCGCAGCGTCAGCTTGTTATTGGCCCATCCGCGAGGCATGGAGCGATCGAACCGCCGCAGAGAATCGTGATCCATGAAGGAAACCAGTCCGTAACGCGCATTCGCGAGATTTCCTTCCACGTACGAGGCGCGTGCCGTACGAGCGTTCGCCCACATTCGTCCGAGCAGGATCGCCGTGTCGTTGGCGTCGCCCCTGTCCGCTTCACGCTTCACGAGTTCGAGGCAATGATCGTGGACTCCGCGCGCGATACCGGCACCGAAAGCACCGACGACCGCTCGCGACGCGCCGAGCACCAAGTCGAAAGTGCGGCCTCGGAGCGTCGACGCCGTCAAGCGTTGCTCTTCGGGCACGTAGCAGTCGGAGAAACGGAGTTCGGCTGCGGGGCTTGCCCGTTGGCCTAGCTTTTCTTCGGTTCGCAGCACCATGAGTCCCGGCTGATCGCGCGACACGATGAACGCGTGCAGGGTATCCGCCGCAGATCGACGATCCGTGGGCATGACGACGACATGAGCTGCGGCGAGCGAGCCGTTGCTCACGTAAATCTTGGTGCCATTCAACCGATATCCCCCTGGTTCCGGGGTCGCTTCGCTCTCGATTCGTGCGCGCGGAAGCTCGTTCTCGTCTTCGAGGTCACTTCCAGCACTCGGCTCGGTCGCTGCTGTACTGAGGAGATACGGTTCCCCACGCCGTTCGTGCTCGACGATGAGTTCGGCGAGTCGAAGCAGCCAATGGACGCTTCCCGACGCACCCACGACAGCAAGTGCCAGTCCGTGGGTCGCGACGAGGTTGGCAAGTCCAGCGCAGGTTTGCGCCAGTTGTTCGAGGCCAACGGAAAGCGCCAGCATGGAACAGCCGGTTCCACCGAGCGCGCGCGGAAGCGCCAACGAAAATATCCGATGCTCGCAGGCCAAGCGAAGGACCGCGTTGCGTGCCTCGTCGATCCGATGTGTTGGTGCAGTGCGAGAATCGAGTGTTGGCACGTACTCGGTTGCCGCCGCACGGAAGGCCCGGAAGGTTGCAACGACGGACGTGAGCTCTGCGAGTGCACTGGGCGACGCGTCTCCGAGAGCGAGCAAGAGCGGGTACTCAGCGAGCAGTGAATCGCGGTTCATCGCAGAAACATTCGTCTTTCTCGAGTGGGGAATCGATGCTCCCTCTCATGGCCAAGGTCAAGGAGCGGGACACGGAACGAGATCTCGAAGGATGGGGTCGACAGCCCGCCGCGACCCCTGATATGAAACGATATTCAAAGGGGGTGTAGCTTGTCGGTCCCGGAACCGAATCTTGTTCAAGGCGCTTTGCCTGGGGGAAAGAGCGAAACCTGTCGCGACTGTCCCGTAGGCTCGGTCAGCTGGCCTCGGGGCTGTCCGAGCGAAGAGCGTGTCGTCTCGGCTGGCACCGTATTGTGGGAAATCGGCACCGTTCCGCAGTCGGTCATGTTGATCAAGGAGGGGATGGTGTGTCTGAGCATGCTCGACGAAGGTGGGGCGGAGCTCAGTTGTTCCGTTCGAGGTGCCAGGTCCTTGCTCGGGCTCGAGACACTGGTGCCCGAGAGTTCGGCCTATCGTGTTTGGGCGCTGACCGAGGTGAGGCTTTGTGAAGCTCCGCGGGATCGCTTGCGACAATGGACGGGTTCCCTCGAAACGCCGCTCGGCGTGCTCGTTCGGCTCGGTGTGGAAGAGGCCAATCGTCGGGCCTCTGAGCGTCTCGATGTCGGCGGTGCCGCGGTTGCGCGCATCGCTCGCCTCCTGCTTCGGCGCTGCGTCGAAAACGCGCGCACGCATCTCGAGCTTTCTCAGCGCTTGCTCGCCCGTGTGTTGTCGATGACACCGGAAACCGTCTCACGGGCGGTCGCGAAGCTTCACGCGGCCGGGGCAGTGACGTCGACGCGCCCAATCGTCATCGGAGACATCGACGCACTTCGACGATTCACGCGAGAGTAGCGATTTTTTTGTGGGTCCGACGCGGTCACGTTCGAGGTCGCGTCGGACGTGCCGTCGCGGCGTAGCCTTTGGGTCATCGACGCGGCGATGCGTCGAGGGATTGCTGCGCGCGAGCCACCAAGCTGACGAGGCCGGCGCGTGCGGTATCCCATTGAGACCAGCATCGGTGGACGACCTCGTAGAGTTCTCGCTCCGTCGCCATTTTGGCAAGATTGGGGTAAAAATACGTGGCTTCCGCGCCATCGTGGTGCTCGTTCAGTTGCTTGAACGCGGTTTCGAGCTCGAGCAAATAGATGGCGGAACGACGTGGCTCGTCGCTCTCCGGAGCAAGCTTCAGGGTTGCGGCGATGCGCTCGAGCTGCGACACGAGTTTTCGGTGCTGGCCCGTGAAGAGGACGATGGGTGCCTTGGGAACGCTTCCGGCGCGCTCGAACAGCGGGAGGAGTTGTCGCTCCTCCTGATCGATGTGCAACGCAAGCAGGCCGCGATAGGCCTCGAGGAGCTCTGACGCCAAGCCCCATTGCGTTACGAGGACGGCTTCCTGGTGAAGGAGAAACAACTCGTCGAGGTGATCATGCGTTTCGAGCAGCGAGAGGAAGCCTTCTTGGGACATGGAGTCGCCCACGGTAGCGCATTGCCATGAGGATGGGGGGCGGGCGGCAGCTCGACCGGCGACTTTTGCGGTGCTCGTTGGCGGCTGCCCGACCTTCACGGAGGAGCGATGCGGAGGAGCCGTCCTAACGCGCGTCCGGGGACACGTTTCGACGAAAAAACGCGCACGCGCTCGAACGTCGCTCCCGTTGCGCGAAGCGCGAGGCCCTGACGAGGCCCACGAACGTCGGTCTCGATGAAAGGTTGTGGTGCGCCCCCCGAAATGGGTGGCAGGATCTGCGGATTCAGCCCTCTTCGAGGTCTGGTTCGAAAGTACGCCCGTCGCAGGCCGTACGAATTGATCGAGTCAGGTGAGATGAAATTCAACAGTTCGAAGCTGCCCAAAGAGGATCGTTCGAGGACTTGGGGAGAAGCCACCTGGGGGCTCGGCGCGGTGAGACGGGAGGACGGAACCGTTACGTTCGGCGTGTTTTCACGTCGCGCGACGCGGATTCTCCTCGAGATCTATGCGGCTCCCACGGGGCGCGATGCGATTTTCGAATGCTGGATGGAGCGAAACCCGGTCGACAACGTCTTTCGCGCCGCAGTTCAGGGGCTCGGTTCGGGAACCCTATACGCGTTTCGTTGCTGGGGACCGAATTGGCCTTACAATCCCGCGTGGCGTCGCGGCGGCTCCCTTGCGGGCTTTGCATCGGATTACGACGCCGAAGGGAACCGCTTCAATCCGAACAAGGTGTTATTCGATCCTTACGCGCGAGAGCTATCCCACGATCGCGCCGCCGTCGAACGCCTCATGGCTTCCGACGACGCTCCCTCGGGCGGAGGAGTGAGCGACTCCCCCGTTTGGGTCTTTGCGACGGGTCCGTTACACCATCGTGGAGTGCCCGTTCGCGCCATCGACACGGGCAAATGGGCTCCCAAGGGCATCATTCTCTCGGAATCGACGACGACGGGTAAGCGCCCGTATTTGCCGCCGGAACATGCCATCATCTACGAAGGACACACCCGCGGAATCACGCAGCACGTGTCAGCGAGTCGCTTGGGCTGTCTGGTCCGCGGTATCCCGGATTTCGAGAAGGCCGTCAGCATCCCACCCAAGTTACGCGGCACCTACGCTGGGGCTGCCTATTTGGCGCCGTACTTACGGGCGCTAGGTTTCACGACCGTCGAACTCTTGCCGATCCAGCATGCCGAGCGCGGGCACGACGACGTGCGCGTCCCCAACACGAACTTTTGGGGATACATGACGCTCGGTTATTTCGCGCCCGATCGGCGATACTCGTACGACAAGACCGCTGGCGGTCCTACGCGCGAATTTCGCCGAAATGGTTCGCGCATTTCACGACCACGGAATCGAGGTTTACCTCGACGTCGTTTACAACCACACGGGCGAGGGAGGCAACTGGTTCGGCCGGAGCGACACGACCGGTTTCGTCAGCTTGGGTGGTTTCGATGCTGCCGAATATTATCTCGAGTCCGAACGCGGCCTCATCATCGAAGGCGCCACCGGATGCGGCAACCAACTCAATTGCTCGAGCTTTCGGAGTCAGGCCCTCGTTCTCGATTCCTTGACGTATTGGATCGAAGAAATGGGCATCGATGGCTTTCGCTTCGATTTGGCCCCTGTCCTCGGTCGCATTCCGAACGCGTTCGAGCGAACCAATTGGCACGAACAGAGACGCTTCTTCCGCGATCATCCGTTGCTCGAGCGCATTCGCGATCTCGGGCGAGAGCGGTCCGTCGAAATGATCGCAGAAGCGTGGGACCTCTGGGGCTACGAAGTGGGCAACTTCCCAGCGGATTGGGGGGAGTGGAACGGTCGATACCGCGACTCCGTCCGAAAGTACTTCCGCGGCGATGGGAACGCCCGCGATTTTTCGGAGATGGTGAATGGGGATTACATTCACTTCAACGACCAAGGCGGGCCACAGCGCTCGATCGATTTCATCGTCGCGCATGACGGCTTCACGTTGCTCGACCTCGTGAGCTACAACTGTAAGCACAACAATCAGCCTTGGCCCTTTGGGCCTAGCGACGGAGGCGCCGACGAAAACCTTTCTTGGGACTCGGATGGCGACGTTTCGCTTCGACGTCAACGTCTGCGAAACTACTGGGTCGTCCTAGTGTTCTCGCGCGGGATCCCCATGGCCGTTTACGGAGACGAACTCGGCAGGACCCAGAACGGTAACAATAACCCCTGGAGCCTCGATTCCCTCGCGACTTGGAACAATTACGACCAAATCGCGACGCATCGACCAACGGCGCTCGATCCTTGTCCGTCAGAAGGTCCGCGTCGGGGGCGTCTCGTGTCCCAGCGCGGCAGCGACGCTCGATATCACGACAACTTCGGAACGGCTGACGGCGACGAGCTCGTCAATCCGCTATTTCGATTGGTGCACTTTTTGTTGTCGCTGCGGCAACGTTCGGCGATTCTAGCCAATCTCAAGTACGGGGATCTCTCACTCGAGCGCGGCAATGACGTCACGTATCGTTTTTACCGTGAAGACTCACGTTCTCAGGTCGTCGACAGCAACCGCTGCATCGTCGTCGTCATTGACGGCAAGGCCGTCGACGAGGGGGATTTCGCCCTTCTAGTGAACATGTGGCGCGATCCCATAGAATTCACGCTGCCCTTCGTTCGTAATGGTTTCGAATGGCGTCGGATCGTCGACACGGCACGGTGGGCCGAAGAGTGCGCAAACTTCTGGCCCCTGGCGGAGGCCGAGCCGGTGTCGGGCAGCTATACGGTGCACCCGTTCACGATCGTCGTCCTGGAGCAGCATCGGATCCTCGCATCGGACGCCGAGTAGCGAGCCGTCTACGCCCACTCGCGTGTTCGCGCCTGGGACTCGCGACGAGACGCGAGGTTGCCGCGGCGTTGTCGCCGCGGCCTCGGTCGTAGCGGCAATGTCTGCGGGAGGACGGAGTGACGGCGTTGCCAACAAGGTCAGAACAGGCGGTTTAGGCCGTTGAGCGCGGCGACGCGATAGGCCTCGGCCATCGTCGGATAGTTGAACGTCGTATTGACGAAATAATTGAGAGAGTTGTGTCCCCCCGTCATGACGACCTGCCCGATGTGGATGATCTCCGATGCCTGGTCACCGAAGCAGTGAATGCCCAGCACTTCCAGCGTTTCTCGGTGAAACAGTATCTTCAGGATCCCCACCGTACGCCCCGTGATCTGAGCGCGCGCCAGGCTGCGGAAATGGGAGTGCCCCACCTCGTACGGAGTTCGCGCCTCGGTCAGCTCGCGTTCGGTGCGTCCTATGCAGCTGATCTCCGGGCTCGTGTAGATCCCCGCCGGTACATGACGCGAAAGGGGAGGCGGGCAAGTGCCGTACGCAAGGTGCTGCACCGCGGCTCGTCCCTGATCGTACGACGCGCTGGCGAGCGCCGGGGGCCCAATGACGTCACCCGCGGCGTAGACGTGTGGAACGTTCGTTTGATAGCTCTCGTTGACCGAAAGGTTTCCTCGGTGGTCGGGCTGAATGCCAATCGTTTCGAGTTGCAGTCCCTGCGTGTTGCCCGAACGACCGTTGGCCCACAACAAGATATCGGTCTTGAGACGCTTCCCAGATTTCAGATTGAGCACGACGCCGTCCTCGAGCGGCTCGATGCTCTCGTATTCCTCCTGATGACGGAGAATGACGCCCTGATCGCGTAAGTGATACGCGAGTGCGTCGATGATCTCGTCGTCGAGGAAACTGAGGAGCTTCTCGCGCTGGTTGACGAGATTGACCTTGATACCGAAATTGCGAAAGATGCTGGCATACTCGCAGCCAATCACGCCGGCACCATAGATGGTGATCGACGAGGGATCCCGATTCAACTTCAGTATCGTGTCGCTGTCGAAGATCCGCGGATGCGTGAAGTCCACATCGACTGGGTGGTAAGGCCGCGAGCCCGTTGCGATGAGGAATGCTTTGCTCGTGATACGCTCTTCGTGGCCGTCAGGCGCAACGATCAACAGCTGGTTTGGATCGAGAAACCGAGCGTCGCCATGAATGAGCTGCACGTGATTTCGATCGTAGAAACTCTGGCGCATCTCGACCTGCTTGCGGACCACGTCATCGGCGCTGTGGAGGAGCTTCGAAAAGGGGACAGTCGTGTTCTCCTGCGCGAGGCCGAAGAAATTGCTGGTCTTGAACTCGACCATTTTCTGAACGGCATGCCTCAAGGCTTTGCTCGGGATCGTCCCCCAGTGGGTGCACCCTCCGCCGACCTGCTGCTTTCTCTCCACCACGCAGACTCGCAATTTTGCCTTGGCGGCTTGCATGGCGGCTCCCTCTCCAGCGGGGCCACTACCGATGACGACGAGATCGAAGGCGGTCATTGCCCCACAGTCTAGTCCCCGGGAGACGAATGTCGTCCCCTGCGCCGTGGGAAAGCGCGAAACTGGCGGGAAAAGCCCCCACAATCTGGTGATTGGGCGAGGAGTCTGGTAGCGGTTCGCTCATGCGCGAACCCAATCCGGAGTTCCTCCCCACCGATGTCGTGGCGGACTTCTTCGAGCGATTCGATGCGTTGCTCGATCGCGATGGGCACCTGGCTCTTTCCCATTTGGATGCTGCACCAACCGCGATCCGCGAACTCGATGAGTGGGTGCTCTGTCGTGGAGACGCCCTCGCCGCAGCTCATGGCCCCGAGGGCGCCGTGGACTGGTTGGAGAGCGTTCTCGTCGATTTCCCTGGATTTGCCGACGCGCATTACCGCCTCGCGGAATGGTGCGAACGGCTCGGTCGCGACGCCGAAGCAGTTCGACACCATCTCGAAACGCTGCGGCTCGATCGGGGGGCAGATGGACTCAGCGGGGAGCTCGAACCAGCGTTGCTGGATCGCCTTGCATCCATTGCGGCGGAGACCATCTCGTCGCTCCCGACGCAGTTGCGTCTCCGCTTGGGTAACGTGCCGGTTTTTCTCGAGGATCGCCCAAGCGAAGCCCTGGTTTCGACGGGCTTCGATTCCCGTTCGCTGGGGGTCTTTTCCGGCCACACCTACGGAGAAAGGGATGAAGCGCAACTGGGGAGTCATCCACCGGAAGTCACGCTGTTCGTACGCTGTCTCTTCGACGCATTCGGGGTGGACGAATCCGAACTCTTCGAGCAGGTGCGCGTGACGATTCTCCACGAAGTGGGTCACTTCTTCGGACTCGATGAAGAGCAATTGGCGGCATTGGGGTTGGACTGAGCGATTGCTTCGTGCGCTCGACGCCTCGGGGTAGAGCAGTTTGACTTCGGGTCAGCCTGTGGCCCCTTGATGGATGACGGCGGCGTGCCGTTGGGCTCCATAGGTCACTCTGGGGCCGCTGCCGTTTGGACGCCAGGCAAGCATGCGCGGAAACCTCTCTTCGCAACGTCGCAGTTTGATGGGGCTTCTGCTTTTTGCGAACCTGTTTCTCGTGATCGTGCTCGTGGGCGCGTTGCTCATCGGTCGGCGCAACGCGCTCTCGAGCACTGAAGAGAGAGCCCAAAACGCCGCGAGCGTCCTCGAGCGAAGTGTCTCTGCCACGCTCGATCAGGTAAACCTGCTCTTGACCGCGACCAGCGTCGAGCTCGAGGCGCGACTCGACCGTGGAGTCCTCGAGCCCGCGGCATTGGACGGTTTCATTCTGTCAGTGGTTCGAACCGTGCCCGGCATCATCGTCCTGCGATATTCGAACGCGAACGGTGAGGTTGCAGCAGGTACTGGATTTCCCGCAGACAGCAGCTCCGTTTCGATCGCCGACCGGGACTATTTCCTCCGTCTGCGCGACGCCACTGCGACGGAAATGGAGAGTTCCAAACGTATCGTTGGGCGGACTGCTGGGCGTGCCGTGATCACCTTTGCTCGCCCCTACCGCGACACGAGTGGAGCCTTCGCTGGCGTCGTCTACGCGAGTCTCGCAGTAGAGAAATTCGAGCGGGTACTATCGTCATTCGATCGACGAGCGACGTCGAGTGTCGGTTTCGTCGATCGCGAGTTCGCTGTGCTCGCAGGCAATTCGCTAGAGCATTCGAGCACTCTGTTCGGTGGAACTGCCGCGGCCGAGCAGTACCACGCGCGAATGCGAGCCATTCGACCCGGACGAGCGGAGTCGTTCGACTATGCAATCGATGGCATCGAGCGCACGTACGTGGTTCGACGATTGGAGCACCATCCGTATTGGATCAGTGTCGGGCTCGGAGTCGACGACGCCCTCGCTTCGTGGCGACGGCAGGCGCTCGGTGCTCTTGCTCTCTTTCTAGCATTCTTCGGTTTCACAGCAGGCCTCGGCTTGCAGCTGCATCGCGGGCTACACCGCCAGGAGAGTACGCTCGCCGTGCTCCAGGGCACGCTCGAGGCTTCGGACAATGGTCTGCTCGTCGTGGGCGAAAACGGTGAGGTACTGCACCGAAACACGCGATTGGCGGAGATGATGTCGCGCAGTGGCGACGAGAAAGTGGGGATCGCTCGGGCTCTCGACTCGATGCCGTCTGCGAGTGCGGCCGATCGATCGAACGATGGCATCAATGGCATCTCTAGCGATCATACTCAAGTGAACACCTTCGACGTCGTGTCTTTCGACGACGGACGCGTCTTCGAGCGAACCTCGCACCCGATGCTGAAGAGCGGAAAATCCGCTGGACGGGTTTGGAGTTTTCGCGACGTTACCGCCCGGCTCGAGACCGAAAGACGGCTGCGCGAGAGTGAAGCTCGCTTTCGTTTCTTGTCGGAAAATACGGGGGACCTCATATGGGCCTTCGACTTCAGGTCGGAGAGCTACTCCTACGTGAGCCCCTCTGCTGAACGTTTGATGGGCGTCACTCCTCAACAGGTTCTCGGGCGCCCGATGAGCGATTTCGTCACTGCCGCGTCGCTTGCTCGATTTCGCGCGAGTACTGCCCTCGAAGTCGATGGTCGCGCCGAGGGCGAATTCAAGCGCACGACCCCGGTCATCGCGATGGAACATCTTCATCGAGATGGTCACCTCGTGCCAACCGACGTCGTTGCGACCTTGTTTTTCGACGAAGATGGGCAATTGATTCAAGCCGTTGGCGTCACGCGCGACACCACCGAGAGGGCGAGAAGCGAAGCCGCCCTGCGCGAGAGCGAGGAGAATTACAAGCGAATCGTCGAAAACGGTCACGAGCTCATATCCGAGACGGACCCTGCGGGACGCTTCGTCTACGTATCTCCAAACCACGAGGCCGCGCTCGGATATGCTCCCAAGGAGCTTTTGGGTACCCGAAGTGCCGCACTAATCCACCCTGAAGACAGAACCTCGGTGACGAAAGGGCTCGAACGCAGCCAACTGCGCGGGAGTGAGTCCACGGTTCTCCGAATGCAACACAAATGTGGCGAGTGGCGCTGGTTCGAGTCCGTGAGCAAATGGTACGAGACAGCACGTGGTGAACCGCGAGTGGTCTCGTTCTATCGCGACATCACGGAGCGAAAACGTGTGGAAGAGACTCGAGAACGGCTTCTCATCATTCTCGAATCCAGTTTGAACGAGGTCTACGTACTGGCAGTCGACGATCTGAGATACGAATACGTCAATCGTCGCGCTCGAACCAACCTCGGGTATTCCCTCGAGGAAATGCAGCAGTTGGGACCCGAGGTGATATGTCCAGAAATTGGGGAGGAGCAATTGCGCGAGCTCGTCTTGCCCCTCCTCTGTCACCAGCAAGAACAGGTCACCTTCGAGACGACACACCAGCGTGCCGATGGCAGCATCTATCCCGTCGAAGAGCACTTACAGCTCGTCGAGCAATCTGGCCTGAGCGTCTTTCTCGCAATTGCTCTGGACATTACCGAACGTCGTCAAGCTGAGGCGCAACGCCTGCGCCTCGAAGAGCAGCTGCGAATGTCGCAGAAGATGGAGGCCATTGGCATCCTCGCGGGCGGGATAGCTCATGACTTCAACAACTTGCTTTCCGTGATCCTCAACTGCACGGAATTCGCGATGGATGGACTTGCTCCGGGGGAGACCCGCTTCGGAGATCTCGTAGAAATAAAGCACTCCGCCGGTCGAGCGGCAGAGCTGACCCGACAACTACTCGCGTTCAGTCGTAAGCAAGTTTGGCGACCGGCTGACGTCGATCTCAGCCAGATCGCTTCAAATCTCGAGAAAATGCTGCGCCGCATCGTGGGCGAGGACATCTCGATGGTTCAAGTGCTCGAGAGCAGCCCTTGGGTGGTACGCGCCGATCCGGGACAAGTCGAGCAAGTCATGATGAATCTGGTCGTCAATGCGCGGGACGCCATGCCCAACGGCGGCAAGATCACGATTTCCACCCGCAACGTGGAGATTTCGGAACCCGCATACGCAAGTCAGATTGACGTCGAGCCGGGGGCTTACGTCGAGTTGGTCGTCGCGGACACGGGAATGGGAATGAGTGCAGATACGCTCGGACGTGTCTTCGAGCCATTCTTTACGACGAAGGAGCGCGGCAAAGGGACGGGCCTCGGGTTGGCAACCGTTTACGGAATCGTCCGGCAGTGTGGTGGCGGTATTCTCGTCGAGAGCGTGCTCGGCCAGGGAAGCGAGTTTCACGTGTTTTTGCCGCGCGCGCACGGCTCGGAATCATCTGGGCTTGCTTCATCTGGCGAAGAATCCACGATGACGCTCGTCGGGAACGAGACCATTCTCGTGGTCGAAGACGACAAGTCCGTCCTCGAGATCGTTCGTCGTCCGCTCCTCGGTGCGGGGTACAAGGTTCTTGCCGCTTCGAGTGGCGACGAGGCCGTTCGAATGAGCGAGGCGTTCGAGGGCGAAATCGCGTTGCTGCTGACCGACGTGATATTGCCCGGCATGAACGGGACGAAAGTGGCGAGTCGGATTCAGTCCCTTCGCACCGAGATCTGCGTGCTCTACATGTCTGGGTACACGGACAACGCACTGGCGCATCACGGCGTTTTGGATCCGGGGGTAGAGCTACTCACGAAGCCCTTCACTCCCATCGAGCTACTGCGAAATGTGCGGCGCGTCATCGACACGGGAAGGCAGCGCACCAGTCGTCGAGCGCACGCATCACATAGCGACACACCACGCGGGTAGGTAGGGCGTGCACCTACCCGTTATCGACGAAGCTACTGCGGTGGACGAAATTTCGTCGCGTGTTCGGAGATAAAGAGAGTTATGCTTCATGTCGTTAATGTCGTTACCGGTGAGACGCACCGCACTGCGCTGGCCCGAGAATCGAGTCCGTTTGCTGATGAAGGAATTCGATGCCCCGTCTGCTCGGAACGCCTTCCCCGAGAAGGTTGTCGTGGCCGCGTTTCTGCAGGGATTTCCGGTTCGGGAGTGGACGCGTGACGCTTGTCGTGTCCGTTCGTTGGTGCGTCGGGCACCGACATATCGCTCGAGCCAACTCTTGGCCTGTGTGGTCGAGCACGGCTTCCACGGCCCAGCGCAATTTCCGTACGTCCAGATCCAGGCAAGGAGCCGCTCCATGCGAGGTATATCTTGACTCCAGCGAAGAGTCTTCGGAGTAAGTTCATCACTACGATGCTCGTCGTTACGGGCCTCGTGGGCGTCGCCACGCTCGTTTTGGTCGCGGTCCTCAACACACGCGCATCGGAACAACACCTTGCAACCGTCCGCATGCACATCGAGGAAGGCATCAAGAGCAAGGGACGTGTGCTGGTCGAGAATCACGCATTGGCGATGCGGTCCCTCGTGCTCGACAACGCCTACCTCGACATGCAACGCCTCGTGGGCCGGGCCGTCGAGGAGGACAGCGACATCGTTTATGGCGTGTACGTCAGCTCGGAGAAGCAGGCGCTCGCCTATTGCCGAAGAATCCGTGCCTTGTGGCGCTGACAAAATCGTCGACAAGGAGGTATGGCGGCCTTTGGGACTGACCGAGGGTGAATTGCTCATCGGCCAACTGGAGATTCGCAAGGTGCATCGCCTTGGCGACGACCTCCTGGAAGTCGCGATGCCCGTCCTCGGGGAACAGCAGGAGCCCGTAGGGACCATACGCTACGGGCTGTCCACCAAGCGGATGCAGGATGCGCTGCGAGCGGCGAAGCAGGACGCAGACGATCGATTGAAGCGCTCTTTGCTGCTCATTAGTGCGATTGTTGGCGCTTCCACGCTTCTCGGGCTGCTGCTCAGCCGCGTTCAGGCAGTGCGCATCACACAGCCGGTATCCGAACTCACTGCAGCGGCACTCAAACTCGCAAGTGGCGACCGTGCCGTTCGTGTGTCGATTCGTTCCGGTGACGAACTCGAAGCCCTGGGAGCTTCGTTCAATCGCATGGTGGAGGATCTGGACGCCTCCTACAGCCAACTCGAGGAGATGAATCGGACGTTGGAACAGAAGGTCCAGCTCCGTACCGCGGAATTGGCTACCAAGAATCGCGACATGAGATTGGTTCTCGACAACGTGGACCAAGGGTTCGTCACGCTGTCGTCGAAGGGTGTCATGGCGCTGGAGCGGTCGAAGGTAGTGGACGACTGGTTCGGGCCGTCTCAATCGGCGACACCGTTCTGGGAATTCCTGTCACCGCATTCCCGCGCGTTCGCGCTCGATTTTCGGCTTGCCTGGGATCAGGTGACCGATGGGTTCCTGCCGCTCGAGGTCGCGATGGATCAACTCCCGTCCCGCCTCGCCGGGCCGGAGAAGACATTCAGTTTGCGATACCTTCCGTTCATGCGTGACGGCGAGCTCGATGGCGTGCTCGTGGTGATTGCAGATATCACTGAACGTCTACTCAAAGAGCGCGAAGAAGCCGAGCAGAACGAACTCATGCAGGGCTTCAAGCGGCTCATGCTCGACAGAAGTGGGTTCTCGATCTTCTTGCGCGAGGCGAGCGAGATGATCCAGCTGGTGTGTGGAACTCAAGCAAAAGATCCGGTTCTGTTGAAGCGGACTCTGCACACTCTCAAGGGTAATTCAGCCGTGATGGGGCTCGTCGTCGTGGCGCGGCTTTGCCACACGCTCGAGGACCAGATCGCCGAGAACGGCGAGATGGCCGCTGAAACCGTGGACGAACTCGCTGCGCGTTGGTCGGCGATTCGAGAACACATTTCTGCATTCGCAGGCATAGACAATCAAAGAGTCATCGAGGTGCCGCAGTCGGAGTATGCCGCTCTAGTGTCGCGTCTGTCGACGGAGACTCACGGAGAGCTCCTCAATCAGATCCTGTCCTGGCAGCTCGAGCCCATCACCAAGCCCTTCGAGCGCCTTGCCGAGCAGGCTCGTGCACTATCCCGTCGCCTGGGCAAGGGCGAGCTGAACGTCGTGATCGATGGGGCAGGGGTACGGCTCGATCCGGATACTTGGAGCCCCTTCTTCTCGACCTTGGTGCACGTCGTGCGAAATGCCATCGATCACGGCATCGAGTCGCAGGCCGAACGTGAAGCCTCGGGAAAGTCACCGATTGGCACGCTCGTGTTCAAAGCATCCACCGGTCCCGGACACCTCGTTCTCGAGATTGGCGACGACGGAAAAGGCATCAATTGGGAGGCGATCGCTGCCAAGGCGAAGTCACTCGGGATCCCGGCGCGCAGCCATCAAGAGCTCCTCGATGCACTCATGCGCGATGGCGTCAGCACCAAGACCGACGTATCCGATCTTTCGGGACGAGGTGTCGGAATGGGAGCTTTCCTCCAAAGAGTCCGCGACATGGAAGGCAAGATTGACGTTCGCTCCTCGAAGGGGACGGGCACGACGTGGATCATCCAATTCCCGTGGAATCCGAGCGCCATCCCAACTGTTCGCGTTCGCAAGAGTGGCGCACCTCCGCGGGCGGGCCATGTTGCGAAGCCGGCGAAGTAACGAAAATTCGAAGACGTCAGCGCCTCGCCCCGAAGGTGCGCGTCGGCCGTCCGAGGAGTGCGCCTGCAAGAGAGTAGCCTGGCGCACTCAACGCGCGAGAGTCTTGGATAGCTGGCGACGGTGGTGCGCCGCCAGAACCAGATACGTCAACTGGTTTCGCAGTTCGGCCTTCGGAACTACGGCGTCCGCTCCGACTTCTGCTGCCAACTGGGAAAGTCGTTCCGCGTCACCGCTCGATACGAGGACTATCGACAAAGCGTCGAGCCTGGGATTGTTCCGCAGCAATTTGGCCAATTTATCCCCGGAAATGTCCGGCATCATGATGTCGATGACGATGACGTTGATCTGGTACTGTGCGATGAGCTTCGATACGCCAATCGGGGAACCACTGTCGAAGACTTCGCACCCGCGAGCACGGAGTAATTCGCACATGAGCTCCCGGGCGACTTCGTCGTCATCGATCACGAGTATGCGCGGTTGCGTCATATCGAGCATACAGAATACGTTTCACCAGGGACAAGGCAAGTGAGAAAATCGCTGCCACACTCGAAGGATCGCCGCGGTTCGGTTCGGGCGAAACTGCACTCGGCAACGATCGGGATCTGGATCACGGCGACGCTTGCCATGCTTGGTGGAGTTGCGATGGCTCAGTATCGAGCTGCCTTGAGGACTGCCGCCCGAACCGAGGCTCGGGTGCTCAAGAGTCAGCAGGAAAAGGGGCACCTGCTCGTCACCAACCAAGCCCTCGCGCTTCGAGGGTTGGCTCTCGACAATGCTTTCTCCGATGTGCGCCAGCTCGTGACCCGCACGGTCCACGGCGATCCCGACGTGATTTATGGCGTATTCGTAGATGGTCAAGGTCATCCCTGGGTGGTCGTGACTCCGCGGACAGACGAAGGCGGAGCGACGGGCACGGATGCCATGAAGGAGCTCGCAGCGATCCCCGAGGATCATCGATCGCCGGACGCGGGGGTGACCAATATGCGGACGCTCTCCGCCTTTGGTGCCAAGGTCGAGGAGCATGTCGCTCACGTTTACGATGGAATCGAATACCTGGGCGCGATTCGATATGGGATGAATCTCTCGCGCACGGAAGCAGCCGTCAGTCGGGAGGACGCGCATGCGCGCGACTCCCTCGTCGAATTGCTTTCGGTCGTTGCACTTCTCGGCGCTTTGGGTGCTGGTTTCGGCGTCATCGCCATTCGCCGTATGGCGACTCGGATCACCGAACCCCTTGCGGTGTTGGCGCGTGCATCGGAGGCGCTCGCTGCCGGCAATCGGTCAGCTCGCGCAGCGGTCGAGAGCGGGGATGAACTCGAGCAACTCGCGGCCACCTTCAACGCGATGGCGGAATCGAATCAGCGAACCATGTCCGAACTCGAGCTGAAGACGGCCGAAGCGCTCGAGGTGTCGCGGCTGAAGAGCGAGTTCCTTGCGAACATGAGTCACGAGATCCGTACGCCAATGAACGGTATTCTCGGTGTGGTTCGTCTGGTTCGTGAGCTACCGCTGGACGGCAAGCTTCGGAGATACATCGAGACGGTCGATGCGTCAGCAAGTGCGCTCTTGACGATTCTGGACGACGTTCTCGACTTCTCGAAGATGGAAGCGGGCAAGTACACACTCAATCCAGTCGTGTGTGATTTGCGAAATGTCGTACAGGAGGTCTGCGAGCTGCAGGCGGCGCGGGCGTACCAAAAGGGACTGGAGCTCGTCTGTCGCATCGATCCGAATGTGCACGAGTCTTTCGTCGCCGATCCCGACCGAGTGCGACAGGTACTAAATAATCTAGTGGGGAACGCTGTCAAGTTCACCGAGCGCGGCGAGGTGTTCGTTCATATGCACGTTCTCGAGCACGTCGAGCACGGTGAGGTTCGCGATTGCCTCGACGCCAATGTGCGTCGCGATCGCGTAGCGTTCACGGTGCAAGATACCGGGATTGGGATCGCTCCAGCCGACGTGAGGCGACTGTTCGACTCGTTCTCCCAGGTCGACGGTTCAGCAGTTCGCCGCTACGGTGGGACAGGTCTGGGCTTGGCGATCTCCAAACGTCTCGTCGAAATGATGAATGGTGAGATTGGCGTCCGCAGTGTGCTCGGTCAGGGCAGCGAATTTTCCTACGTCGTACCATTCGAACTTGGTCCGACCATCGATCAAGACGCGCAGCCCTGGGCCGAAGGCAAGTCGATCATGGTGGTCGAGCATCATTTGCGCTGGCAGCAGGCCATTCGCGAACACCTCTGCTCTTGGGGATTCGAGGTGTCGTGTGCGAACGACGCTGAGGAAGCGCTCGCGTTGGTACGCTCGGACAAGCATCTGGACCTGATTCTCCTCGGGGTTCCACTCCGCGACATGTCCGTCGACGAATTCATTAGGCACTGGCGCGGACGGGCCGAGGGCGAGCAGACACCTTTCGTCGCACTCTATCGGCTTGGCCTTAGCAACCCGCTCGACGGAGTCGAAGAGGAGTTCGCTGCCCAACTCGCAAAGCCACTCAGATTTCCGGAGTTACATGGTACGATTCGCAGAATTTGCACAGGCGAGCGCCGTCCCAGCTCGAAGGGGGCTATTTCCAGGGCTGAGCGAGGCGGTTGCGAACTTCGGGTTTTGGTCGTGGATGACAACGACGTCAATCGGTACGTAGCACAGGAGATGCTGGAGCAGCTCGGATACGAGGTCGACACGGCAACCAATGGCGCGGAAGCCCTAGAACGAATTCGACAGTGCGACTTTCAGTTCGTATTCATGGATTGCCAGATGCCGGTGATGGATGGATATGCTGCTACGCGAGCGCTACGTAAATACGAAATGGGCAAAGCGCGGCGAACCACGGTCATCGCGCTTACCGCCCACGCGCTCGCCGGGGAGCGTGAGAAGGTGCTTGCCGCTGGCATGGACGACTACTTGTCGAAACCGGTCAGTCTCTCTTCTCTCGAGCGAGTGTTCATGCAGCACGGTAGGAATAAAACGAGTGCTTCCGACGCCACCATTCCCGAGGCGCGCGAACACCGTGCGGCAACGTTGGACGCCAACGTTCGGCGATCCCGCAAACTCATCGAGCTCTTTCTGCGTAGTATGCCCCAACAGCTCGACGAACTCGGAGCCGCTCTTGCCTCAGGAGTGGCTGCGGACGTTCGGGCCCGGGCGCACAAGGCAAAGGGCAGCTGCTTGGCGATCGGGGCAGCTGCGATGGTCCAAACGGCCGAGTGTTTACAACGACTCGCAGAGACCGGTGAGCTTTCTTCGGCAACCACGCTGTACGACGAGTTGCGCACTCTCGCGAGCGCGACGGAGCGCGAATTGCGGCGCGAACTCGTGGGGTGAGTCCGTCATCCGCAAGTAGCGCGACGGAGCGCGAATTGCGGCGCGAACTCGTGGGGTGAGTCCGTCATCCGCAAGTAGCGCGACGGAGCGCGAATTGCGGCGCGAACTCGTGGGGTGAGTCCGCCATCCGCAAGTAGCGCGACGGAGCGCGAATTGCGGCGCGAACTCGTGGGGTGAGTCCGTCATCCGCAGTGTGGACAGCCGACGGGACCGGAAATTCGATGGACCCAGGGCCAGCGACGACGGCAACGGTCTTGGCGCTTCGTGCGGCTCGAATCTGGACGAACGTTGGGGAAGAAGCTGCTAAAGCTATCATCAGGCGATGCCCCATGGACGACACGAGCTCGACTGCACAATCCGAAGAACTCTTGCGGCTGATCGAGGCACCGACCATCGCTGCTGCGCTGGTCGTCGTGAGCGACGCGGTACGGCTCGGTCAAGTCGAGCTTGCGTTGGAGCTCGTTGGCGTGATTCGCGCGAAGTTCGGTGCGGATCCAGGGCTCGATTTGGCCGAGGTGACGATACTCGCTCGGAAAAAGCGCTTTGCCGAAGCGGCCGCGTGCCTTGCCACTTTGAGGGAGCGGTCGCCAGCGTTCCTCGTTCCCGAGCTCTATGCAGCGCAAGTGTGCGTCGAGTTGGGCGAGCGCGAGCGAGCCATCGAGATCCTCGGTGCGGCTGCTCGGCGGTGTCCGGATTATCCCGGTGTTGCCGGCTCCCTCGCGAGCCTGCTCATGCCAGGACCGGGTTATCGAGACGTCCTTGCCGCTTTGCATCGTGAACTCCGCCCGCGCGGGTACCTCGAGATCGGCGTGGAAACGGGGGCCACTCTTGCTCTCGCCAACGCCACTGCCATCGTGGGTGTCGATCCGGATTTGAGTGTTTTGCGTCGCGATGCCGTGCATCCTCGGACGCGGCTTTTCGAGATGAAGAGCGAGGACTTCTTTCGGGAGCGGTCGGCCGAAGAAGTGTTGCTGGGTACGCCCCTCGATCTCACGTTCATCGATGGCATGCATCGATACGGAGCGGCGCTCGCCGACTTCGCTGCAGTGGAGCAGTGGTCCCATGAGCGGTCCGTCGTCGTCATGCACGACGCGCTTCCCGTTTTGCCGATTTATGCGGAGGCGGAGCGTCGAACGCGATTTTGGGTGGGAGACGTCTGGCGCGCCGTGGTCGGGCTTCGTGTTGCTCGTCCGGAACTACGAATCCGTATCATCGCGACGCCACCTTCGGGATTGGTCGTCATTACGAATCTCCGACAAGCGAATGCTCCACTCGGAAGCTTTCTGAGCGTCGCGTTGGATGCGGCGGCCCGAGCGGATCTGACTGAACGGGTTCCTCCGTGGCCTCGGGACTTTCCCGTCGTGCGCAATGATCTCGACGGCATTCGAGAGGCGTTCGGGCCGCGGTGACCGTACTTTGGCAGTGAGCTTCGTCGCGCCATCGAGTGGCTTCAATCAGTGACCAAACGTGAGTCCGAGTAGTGGCCCGAAGAGGTATTGTCGACCGCGATAGACCGTCATCGTCGTGAGTTCCGATGGGACCGTGGTCGTGATTCCGAGTGCCGTCAGATCTCGGCTCAGTACTAGGTCGGGAGCATTCTCGATGAAGAGGAATGCGCCCAAGTAGAAGCGCGTTCCAGGCGTACTTCCGAGTTCCAATCCGCCGTCGAGGAAGTATCCTGGCGCCGAGTAGCCGAGGGAGGCGCCCACGAAGCTATCGGGAATTGCGATCACTTTCCGAGCCACGTGGAGGTAGTCCGCGCCAAGACTGACGCGGATCCCTTTCAAGGGAGTCGATAGCCGCAGACCACCACCGAGCAATCCACCCGCACGAAGAAAAACGGTGCGTTCCGCGAGGGCGCGCATATCGTCGGTGACACTCGGAATTGGCGGCAATCCCAGTTGTGCGCTCGACACGTCGACCGCGCCTGCCCCGAATGCTTCGACTCCGATCCATTCGTAGAAATATCCGACCTTCAGCGCGAGCCCACCGCCGCGCGGCGCCGTCGTGGAACAAGTTCCCCCGTAAGTGTCCGCTGGACAAGAAGAGACGTAGCTGTGCGTCGATGCGCCGCCCAACATGATGGGCACGAAGAGCTCGCCATAGAATCCGCGAAACGCATGTTCCTCGTCGGTTTCCTGCGTCGAGTTGGTCTTCACCTTGGCGTTTGACGTGGGGCGAGCCGTGGGTTTGTCCTGCGGCTCATCGGGTCGTGGGGACCTGGGCGTAGAGGGCCGTGGCGCGGTGCCCATCGGAGACGTTGGGATGCCGTGTTCCAAAACGTATGCCGCGGCACGAAGCACGTTGAATTGTCCCGGCTTCGCGTCAAGGACGAGCTTTTGGGTGCGATAACCGGGGCGACGCAGTTCGAGCACGTGTTTGCCGCGGGTGAGCTCCAGCCTTCGCGGTCCCGTCCCGAGGGGCTGTTCGTCGACGTAGAGAATCGCGTTGGGGGCCGACGGATCGATCTCGAGTACGGCTGGTTTCTCGGTGGCTTCCAACGTCAGTTCCGTTGGTGAACGCGTTTCGACCACGAGTGCTCGTGGCGCCACGAAGTGGGTTTCGCCGTCTGCTGCGATTGCGTGTTCGCCAACGGGAAGTTGCACTTGCTGCGGCAACGGGCCGAATTTCTTGCCGTCGACGTACAAGTCCAGTGGCAAGTCGTCACGCACGCCGATTCGTATCATAGCCGTCGTTAGGAGCGGTTCGAATGTCAGGGCCATGTGCATCGGGGTGGCCCCAACCATGGTGACGAAGCGGACTGGCTTATGCGACGGGATCTCGACTTCGAGCCTTCGCCAGCCGCGGGTGAGGCGGAGCGGATTGGAACGCAAGTTCTTTGGAACCGATTCGTCGTCGACGAGAATCGAGGCGTTCGCGGGAAGATCGTCCAGCACGAGCAACCCCGTCGAATCGTCGAGCTTCTTTAGGCGCTTTTCGAGCTTTTTGCGATCCGTTCGGGGCAGTGACGAACCGAATCGATCGAGTAATCTCGCGTATTCGGAATACGCGTACCCATCATGGCCAAGTCGAGCTTCGGTGTCGGCGATTCGTCGCTGGGCTTCGCCCGTTTCGGTGCGAAAGTACACAGCTCGATAGATTTGCAGGGCACCTTTGAGATCTCCAGCTGCAGCGAGCCTGTCGCCGTCTCCCACGGTTGGCGCGTCCCGCGGCGATGGTGAGTTCGTTTCCGGCGGAACATTGGCGGATGGAAGTGCCAGAGGACCCGCCTTCGGGGCTCTTGGAGCCTGAGCGGAAGTGGTCTGCGCCTGAGCAGCGGCAATCCACATGGGAGTCACCAGGGCGAGGACTGACACGTAGACTGCGGGACTAGAACGGCGATGGCGAACCGGCATGGGTGCGACGACGGCGCTTCTGGGTACGGACAGCCGTTGGGCCGACTGAAGGGTTACGATGAGCCCCGACGGTTGTGCGGATTTTTGGCCACCTTCGGACGGAGCTCGTCAGGTTTTCGAGCGTGAAAACCGAGCACGGGCCGCTTGCTCGCGTCGACGGGGGGCCGTGAAGGTCGACTCGTTCTTCGCATCCCGTGCATGCTGGTGTCGTTGGACTATGCTTGGGCGGCAACATGTTTCGCGTATTCATCGATGGTCAAGAAGGCACGACAGGGCTTGAGATCCACGAGCGGCTCGTGAATCGACGCGATTTGGAGATCGTCGCGATCGAGCCAGCGCTCCGTAAGGATCCGGAGGCGCGCCGCGCCTGCATCGATTCTGCCGACGTGACCATCCTGTGTTTGCCCGATGCGGCTTCGAAGGAAGCCGTGGCACTCGCAACTCGAGAGTCGAGCCGATTCATCGATGCGAGTACGGCTCATCGCACGGCGCCTTCTTGGGTGTACGGTTTGCCCGAGCTCGCGGTGGGACAACGCGATGCGATCCGCAAGGCGCGCTACGTGGCCAACCCAGGTTGTCACGCGACGTGCTTCGCCCTCCTCGTTCGTCCGCTCGTCGACGCAGCCGTTTTCAACCCGGACTATCCGGTGGTTGCGTACAGCTTGACCGGCTATAGCGGCGGCGGAAAAAAGCTCATTCAGACCTATCGCGAAGGGGATAAAGACCGGCTTGCCGCGTCCCGTCCCTATGCGCTCGGATTACGGCACAAGCACCTTCCCGAAATGCAGGCGGTCTGTGGACTTGCCCATGCGCCATTCTTCGTCCCAGTTCTCGGGCCTTATTATCGAGGCATGCTGGTCAGCATTCCGCTCGAGCTCCGAACCTTGAACAAGCCGCTTTCAGTGGAAGCGATCCGCGACCTGTATGCAAAGCGTTACGACGGCGAGCCCTTCGTTCGCGTGGTTGCTGCGAACGACCCGGCTGCGCTCGAGGACGGTTCGTGTTTGTCACCCTTGGATTGCAATGGGACGAACCGGGTCGAGATCCTGGTGTACGGGAACGCTGAGCAGGTGCTCGTGGCTGCACGGCTCGACAACTTGGGCAAGGGTGCTTCGGGCGCCGCGGTGCAGAATCTGAACCTCATGATGGGCGTCGACGAGAAGACCGGGTTGGTTGCCTGAACCTCGACTTCGGTTTCCGATTCACCTCGGGCCGCGTGTTGCTCTCGGTGAGTCGCTTCGGCGGCTCACCTCGGGCCGCGTGTTGCTCTCGGTGAGTCGCACCGGCGGCTCGTTGCGAGCTTGCGCGAGGTGACTCGGGTGCGCGCGCGTCCTGCGTCAGGTGTTCCCGTTCGAGCGCCGTGTCCCGGGCCGCGGCAAAGGCCGTAGTTACGCCGAACCGGCAACAAAAGCCTTCGGAGAAGCCAGGCGAAATCGCGGCGCGGGCTCGCATCGACGTCCCGTTCGGCGCGGAGCTCTAACCAACAGCGGAAAGGCGTGCTACGCCCCGGGCCCATGAGCCGCATCTACCGTTCTCTGCCCCCGAAGGGGACTCGTCTCGGAATTGCATTCTCCGGTGGTCTCGACACGCGCTGCGCGGTGGCGTGGTTGTCCCGTCAGGGAATGGAGGTCTATTCGTACACCGCCGACTTGGCGCAACCCGACGAACGTGATCCTGCCGAGATCCCGCCGGTAGCCATGAGTCACGGCGCCAAAGCCGCGCGGCTGGTCGATTGTCGCGATGCGCTTGCGCGTGAGGGGTTCGTCGCCATCCAATGTGGCGCGTTCCACCTCTCGACGGCGGGTCGTAAGTATTACAACACGACACCGCTCGGGCGTGCCGTGACGACGACGGCGATCATCCGCGCGATGCGCGAGGACGACGTTCACGTCTTCGGTGACGGCAGTACGCACAAGGGAAATGACATCCAGCGGTTCTATCGCTACGGCATCCTCACCAATCCCGAGCTCAAGATCTACAAGCCTTGGCTCGACCGCGCTTTCGTCGACGCGTTCGGCGGCCGCACGGAGATGACGGATTACCTCGAGCGGCTCGGCATGCCCTACACGGCCAGTGCCGAGAAGGCGTACAGCACGGACTCGAATGCCCTCGGCGCCACTCACGAGGCCAAGAAGCTCGAGTACTTGAACGAGGGCATGCGGATCGTCGAACCCATCATGGGGGTTCCGTTCTGGCGGAAGGATTGCGTGATCGAGCCGGAAGAGATCACCATCGAATTCGAAGCGGGACTGCCCGTCGCCATCGGTGGAAAGCGTTTCGAGCGTCCCATCGACATGTTGCTCGAGGCCAATCGCGTTGGTGGTCGACATGGTCTCGGGATGAGTGATCAGATCGAGAATCGCGTCATCGAGGCAAAGAGTCGCGGCATCTACGAAGCGCCCGGAATGGCGCTCCTCCACATTGCATACGAGCGGCTACTCTCGGCCATTCACAACGAGTCGACTCTCGATCTCTATTTCAACCTCGGCCGTCGTTTGGGACGCTTGCTCTACGAAGGCAAGTGGTTCGATCCCGAGTCTCTGATGCTCAAGGACGCGATCACCCGATGGATTGCGCCGTCGGTTACCGGCAAGGTCACCCTCGAGCTGCGACGGGGTGACGACTACACCATCCTCGCAACCGAGGCCGAGTACATGATGTACGGCCCCGAGAAGCTCAGCATGGAGAAGGTCGCCGAAGTGGCGTTCACGCCGGAGGATCGCATTGGCGCCCTCGAGATGCAGACCCTGAACGTGACCGACAACCGCGAGCTCCTCGTCCACCACGTGGACCGCATTGCGCGGCTCGGCGCAGGCGGGAGTGTCAGCGCGCTGCCGGAATTGCTCGGCGGCAAGAAGTAGTCCAGGCTCGTTCGGACCAGAAAGCCGGAGAGCGCGTCAGCGCCTTTCCGGCTTTTTCTTTGTGGCGCCCAGCGCGGGCGCCGTCTTGCAGGAGTCAGGACTTGGTATATCTGCTCCGTGCCAGCTTTTCGTGCGAGGTGAAGGAATTTGACCCGCAGATGTCGACATCGGAAACCCATAGGTAATCCATGACGAAATCCGTCGCCGTGCGTTGGTGCAGAGCCGTAACGAGAGCGAGCGTCCGAACGCTGCTTCGAATCTGCTTTTGGGGTTGGTTCGGCGTGACCACGGCCGGCTGCGGCATCGACGGTACGATGCCGCTTCGAACGACCGAATACATCGACGAGATGCGACCGAGTCCCTTCTGTCGATTCCAATGGAGCGCGACCTTCGAAGGGACGCCGGCGGAGCGCGCGGCGCAGGGCAAGGTGAGCTATCCGACCAACCTGGGGATGTTTTCCCTTTGGATGGGTTACGAGAAGGACGACAGGCTAGATAATTCGATCAAGAAGATGCTCGCCGAACTTCGCGGTAACGGTGAGCTCCGGGGGAAAATACCGGTCCTCTACGCTTACATGATCCCCTTCAAGGCCTATAACCAAGGTCTCAACAAAGACTGCGCTCCAAATTCGACGAGCCCGAACATCTGCACCGAGGGGGCCGCATGGATCCGCGCGAATCGCGATTACTTGCGCGACACCTATGATAGCTACGCGCGCCAACTGGCTGCAATTTGGGGCACCGAGCGCCCCCTTCTTTGGCTCTTCGAGCCTGGTTTCAATGACTACACTCGAACGAGCCAATCCGAACCTTTCACGTTGCCGGAGCTCGGTGCGCTCGCCGAGGATCTCGTAGGGACCCTGAAAGGGCCGCTCCCGAACGCGCTCGTATCCGTCTTCGCCTCGCCAGAAATCGCCGACTACGACGCCTACTTCGGCGCCTTCGACCTCCAGCTCATCGACTTCGTTCACGTTACCGGTGCAGCGATTCGCGATTACTTCGGTTCTCCCACGAGCATCGAGAATCCCCAAGCCACCTATGCCGCGGTGCATCGAGCAGCGGAGCGGCCTCTGTTCGTGGATACCGGGTTCTCGGCCTCGGACGTCAAGGATAACGGGTGGCTGACTTCGGACTACACCGTGATCAATCGACGTATCGCGGATGGTGTGGTCGCCGTCCAGCTCGGCGAGGTGACGGCGGAGATGGAGTCGCAGATCGACGCGGTATCGACGAAGACCGTCGGTCTCATGCCGGAGCCGCAGATGAACTGCATCAAGTAGGTTCGAGCGCCAAGGTGCGACGAACTCGAAGGTCTTCGAATCGCTGCAGCGCACGGGTTTTGCCGTCGCGGCTGTGTGTCTCGATTGGCGCGACGCGCACGCATGGCCCACGACTGAAAGTCATTGTCAGCTCTCTCGTCGTGAGGCCGAGTAAGTAGCGAAGTCGTCGAGATCTTTGAGAATCGGTTGAGCACCGTGGTGAAAATGCGCTTTCGCAGGGTGGACGAATCCCTTGCGTCGGCTCGTCGCGCCGTGTGATTGTGAATCATCGAGGGACCGAACCGTTCGGAGGCATAGATGATTGCCGCGACCCAAGTCAAGTCACTGTCCCGTCAAGAGGAGGAGTTGCTGGATTCGCTGATCGCGGAGTACCAAGGGCGGCCAGGGATGCTTCTCTCGATCCTCGAACGGATTCAGAACCTCCAGCCCCACAGATATCTTCCGATGACACATCTCGAATATCTCGTGCGGCGAACGGGCATCGCGGCGTCGAGTCTCTACGGCGTAGTGACGTTTTATGCGTTGTTCAATCTGAGTCCGCAAGGTGAGCATTCCATCTGCATTTGTCGGGGTACTGCGTGCCACACCCGTGGCTCACGACGCCTGCTCGAAGCGGTTCGACTGAAGCTCGGGATCGTCGACGACACTGACCGTTGCTGCGCCGACAATCGCAGCGGCAACGAGATCTCCGCGACTACTGTCGACAATCGATTCACGGTGCGCACCGTTGCCTGTTTCGGCCAGTGTGCCCTCGCCCCGGTCGTGGAGGTCAATCACCAGATCCTCAGTCATGTGAACGAGCGTGCGCTGAGCCAGGAAATCGAGGCCCTGCGTAACGCAGGTCACGAAGGAGACTGACGCTCATGGGACGAATCGAGGACTTGGGCGCCTTCAATGCAGCTCATGACGCGGGGTTCGCAAAGCTCTTGCCATCGGTGCCGCGTATTGCCGTCGGTATGGGAACCTGTGGGACTGGTAACGGAGCTGAAGCGACATATCATGCGTTCGCGGACATCATCGAGCGGCGCGGTTTGAGTGTCAGACTGACGCAAACCGGGTGTTTCGGCTTTTGTGCCGAGGAGCCGCTCGTCAACGTTTGGATCCCGGGCAAAGCGGTCGTCATCTTGCGGCACGTCCAGGCTCGAGACGCAGCTCGGATCCTCGACGAAGTAACGATCGGCAACGTTCCTTTCGACATGGCCCTCTGCCAAATCGAGGAATGGGATCACGTGACGAGCAACGTCAAATATGGCACTGCACACGTCGGTATCCCCCAGTGGAACGAGGTGCCGTTCTTCCAGGGACAGAAGCGCATCGTTCTCAGGAATTGTGGGCTGATTCGATCCGACCGATCTTGAGGAGTATCTCGCCGTCGGTGGTTACCAAGCGCTCTACAAGGTGCTCATCGACGGTAACCCCGAACGGATCATCGAGCAGATCAAGCTCGCCAAGCTGCGCGGACGAGGTGGAGCAGGGTACCAAACGGGGCTCAAGTGGGAAGTGCTCAGGAACGCTCGAGCCGAAAAAAAGTTCATCGTCTGCAATGCCGACGAGGGGGACCCCGGGGCGTACATGAATCGCAACGAGATCGAGAGCGACCCGCATTCGCTCATCGAAGGGATGCTGATCGGCGGGTACGTCATGGGGGCCTCGGAAGGTATCATTTACGTACGTGCGGAATATCCTCTGGCCGTGTATCGGCTCACGACGGCTCTCGCGCAGGCACGCGCCTACGGCTTGCTGGGCTCGAACATCTTGGGTCGGGGGTTTTCCTTCGATTCTGAGTCTCGTCGAGGGGGCCGGTGCTTTCGTGTGCGGCGAAGAAACGGCGTTGATTTACTCTCTCGAGGGAAAAGCCGGGCGCCCACGACCGCGGCCGCCGTATCCCGCACAGAAGGGACTCTTCGGTTTCCCGACGAACATCAACAACGTCGAAACTTGGTACAACGTTGCGCCCATCGTCATGCGTGGTCCTGCATGGTTTTCGGAAACGGGATCCCTGAAGAGTCCTGGGACCAAGGTATTTTCTCTGGTGGGAAAGGTCAAACGGACAGGTCTCGTCGAAATGCCTCTTGGAACGCCGCTCAAGGTCTTCGTGTATGACGTCGGTGGGGGCGCGCTCGACGGCAAACCGGTCAAGTCCGTTCAGACGGGAGGGCCCTCGGGGGGATGTATTCCCAAGGAAATGTTCGATACACCGGTCGACTACGAGTCCCTCGCGCATCTCGGATCGATCATGGGTTCTGGTGGGATGGTCGTGCTTGATGACGACAACTGCATGGTCGACGTCGCTCGCTATTTCATCGAGTTCACCCATTCGGAATCTTGCGGGAAATGCGTGCCGTGTCGCGCTGGATTGCAACAGGCGCTCCGCATCCTAAGTCGAATGACAGAGGGCGCCGCGATCGAGGCCGACCTCGGCGTGCTCGACGAGCTTGCGCGGATGATTCGCGACTTATCCCTGTGTGGACTCGGGCAAACTGCGCCGAATCCAGTATTGACGACGTTGCGGCACTTTTTGCCGGAGTTTCACGAACACATTCGTTCTCGGCGCTGTCGTGCTGGCGTGTGCGAACACCTTGCCCTAAGTCCTTGCGAAAACTCCTGCCCGCTCCACATCGACGTGCCTCGCTATCTCGAGTTGGTGCGCGCGGGGCGGTACGATGATGCCTTCCTTTCCGTGGTTTTGGATAATCCGTTGCCTGCCTCCACGGGGCGCGTCTGCCAGCATCCATGCGAAAGTCGATGCCGGCGCGCCGGGATCGATGAACCCGTGAACATGCGGGAAGTTCATCGCTTCATTGCCGATTGGGCGTACGAGTCGGGCAATTACTCGCGATTGATCAACCTGGTCGTCGCGCGTCGCTTGCCCTCCACCGGGAAGAGAGTCGCCGTCGTAGGCGCAGGTCCGACGGGGCTTACCGCCGCCTTCTATCTCTCGTTGTTCGGGCACGAAGTGACCGTGTACGAATCCAATCCCGAAGCTGGTGGAATGCTTCGGTATGCGTTACCGCAGTATCGATTGCCCAAGGAGGTGCTGCGTAATGAATTGTTGTTGTTCGAAGCGCTCGACGTTCGTTTTCGATTCGATACGAACGTGGGCACGGACGTAACCTTGAACGAGCTCGGTAACGAAAACGACGCGGTGTTTCTGTCCATTGGGACTTGGAAAGAGTCTTGGGTCTATCTGACTGGTACCGAACTTCGGGGTGTCGTTCCAGCTCTCAGATTCCTCGAGAACGTCGCAAAGGGAGAACTGGTTTTACTCGGGAACCACGTCGTCGTCATTGGGGGCGGCAATGCCGCAATCGATTCGGCTCGTACGGCGTTGCGCCTGGGATCCAAGGTTACCATCGTGTACCGGCGCGATCGGCGCGATATGCCAGCCATCGCCGAGGAAGTGGCGGCCGCGGAGCAGGAAGGCGCAAAGCTCGTCTTCTTCGCGGCACCGCACCGAATCGTCGGAACGGAGGACGGCGCCGTTCATTCCCTCGAAGCCGTGCGGACACGAGCAGGTGAATTCGATGCGTCAGGGCGTCGTAAGCCCATCATTACTGGAGAAATCCTGCGCTTCGAATGCAGTACCGTCATTTTGGCGGTTGGTGAGACCGTCAATCTCGACTTCGTGAAGGCCACCGGTCTGCGCTTGAACGTCGAAGGAAAAGGGCTCGAGGTCGACCCCTTCACCTTAGAGACGAGTCGGACCCACTTCTACGCGGGCGGTGATCTCATCACGGGCGCCTCGAACGTTTCGAACGCCATGGGGTACGGTAAGCGCGCTGCCCGCCAAATCGATCGGTGTCTCATGGGTGAGGACCGCGTGGACGCCATTACTCCGAAATTCGAGTACCCCAAGGTCGTGCCCACTCACCCGAGTGCTCGACCGAGACATCATGCGGCTGAACGCGACGCTGCCCTTCGAATCCGAGATTTCGAGGACACGACATTGAGGTTTTCGTCGGCTGACGCAGCGCTGGAGTGTGGCCGCTGCTTGCGCTGCGACGTGCGCGTGGGCGGTTAGGTCTACACGAAAGAGGCTTTCGAAATGAGTGTCGGAACAACCATTTCGCTTCGAATCGATGGGGAGTTGGTGAAAGCCATGCCCGGGCAAACGCTGTTCGAGGTGGCACAACGTTGCGGAAAGTACATTCCGGGACTTTGCCAGTTCAAGGGACTCGCACCAGTCGGAGCCTGTCGGCTTTGCGTCGTCGAGCTGGCCAGTGTAAATCGCGTCATTCCATCCTGCACGACGTTGGCACAGGAAGGAATGAGTGTGGTTACGGCGTCTCCGAAGCTTACGAGTTGTCGGCGTATGGCGCTCGAGCTGCTTTTCGCCGAGGGTAATCACGTCTGCGCAATCTGCGTTTCGAGTGGACATTGCGAGCTTCAGGCACTCGCCGTCACGCTGGGGGTGACCCATGTCCGGTACAACTACACGTATCCGCGTCGTTCGACGGACATGTCCCATCCTCGCTTCGTGCTCGACCACAATCGCTGCATTCTTTGCACTCGCTGCATTCGCGTCTGTTCGGAGGTCGAGGGCGCTCACGTGTGGGACGTGAGTGGTCGTGGCAGTTCGTCGCGGATCACGGCGGAAATGAATCGGCTCTGGGGCGACGCGAAGAGTTGTACGGGTTGCGGAAAGTGCGTCGACGTCTGTCCGACGGGGGCTCTGGCGAAAAAAGGCTACGCCGTTACCGAGATGATCAAAGATCCGGACGCAGTGACTCGCCTGGTGGCTCAGCGGAGGGCTGGAGGGTGACTCAGGCAAGCGTGTCGAGAGCTCGCCTGGCAACCGTTTGGCTCGACGGGTGTTCTGGGTGTCACATGTCGTTGCTCGATTTGGACGAGCTATTGCTCGAGTTGGCTCCGCGCATCGAGGTCGTTTTCGGGCCGCTGGTCGATGTGCAAGCGTTCCCTTCGGCGGTCGACCTCACTTTGGTCGAAGGCGCAGTGAGTAGCGAGAGCGATCTTCGTCTGGCCCAAACCTTACGAGCGAATTCTCGTGTCGTAGTGGCTCTGGGCGACTGCGCGGTCACTTCCAACGTTCCGAGTCTGCGCAACCCGATCGCCGTGCGCGCCTTGCTCGATCGCGTGTACGTACAGGGTGCGGACTTTTCACCGGGGGTTCCCTCGGAGGGAGTCCCGGCGTTGTTTTCGCGGGTCGTGCCACTGCACGAAGTGATTACGGTCGACGTACACGTCCCGGGGTGTCCGCCGAAACCGTCCGCGATCGGACAAGTCGTGCTCCAGCTACTCTCTGGAAAGCGCCCCGAGCTCTTCGGGATCGTGAGATTTGGGTGAGGCTTCGTCAAAATACGAGCAATTGCGAGGAAAGCGAGATGGCAAAACAGTTGGTGATCCCTCACGTGAGTCGAATCGAAGGGCACGCCAAGATCACGATCGATCTCGACGATTCTGGTAACGTCGTCGACGCGCGCTTGCACGTCACTCAGCTTCGAGGCTTCGAGAAGTTCACCGAAGGCCGACCCTATTACGAGATGCCTGCCATCACTGCGCGGATCTGTGGGATCTGTCCAGTGAGCCACCTGCTCGCATCGGTGAAGGCATGTGATCAGATCCTGGCGGTCAACATCCCGACTGCGGCCGTGCGCCTACGTGAACTCCTTCACTTCGCACAATTCGTGCAGTCTCATGCGCTCAGTTTCTTCCATCTGTCTGCCCCTGATTTGCTCCTCGGAATGGATGCGGCCGTGGGAGTGCGGAACGTCTTTGGTCTCGCTCGGCACTTTCCGGACACGGCACGGGATGGGATTGCATTGCGGAAGTTTGGCCAAGACACCATCGAGCGACTTGCTGGGCAACGCATCCATCCCGCTTGGACCGTGCCGGGAGGGGTCAATCGGCCGCTGCAATCGACGGATCGCGATGCGATCCGTTCAGGGGTGCCGGCTGCGCTTTCGATTGTCAATCGAGCGCTCGCCCTCGTGAAGGGGCTGCTCGAGCGGTTTGCCGAGGAGGCTGAGTGCTTCTCGAACTTGGAAACGCGTTATGCTGCGCTGGTTGGGGTGGATGGTGCGTTGCAGCTGTATGACGGAGCACTTCAGTTTCGCTCGCCGTCGGGCGACGTACTCGCGGAGGTGACGCGACCCGAAGCCTACGTCGACTACATCGGGGAAGCCGCTCTTTTGCATTCCTATCTGAAGGCACCGTATTACAAGCCTGACGGAGCGAATGACGGAATCTATCGCGTAGGGCCGTTGGCGCGATTGAACGTGTGCGAGCGTCTGGGCACGGAACTCGCCGACCGAGAATTGGTGGAGTATCGCGAACGGCTCGGGCGAATGCCCCGAAGTGCTTTCTACGGTCACTATGCCCGACTCATCGAGGTATTGTTCTGTCTCGAACAGATACAGCGGTTAATCGACAACGACGACATCCTTTCGAATCACGTTCGTGTTCATGCTTCCGTCAATGCGCCCCGCGGGGTCGGAATCGTCGAAGCGCCGCGTGGGGTCCTCATTCACCACTACGAGGTGAACGGTGATGGCGCGATCACGTGGGCGAATCTCATCGTTGCGACGGGCCATAACAACCTTGCCATGGGGCGTGGGGTCAGGCAGGTCGCGGAGCGATTCATTCGCGGTGGCGCGGTCGAAGAAGGTTTGCTCAATCGAGTGTCTGCCGTCGTGCGCGCGTACGATCCCTGTCTTAGCTGTTCGACGCACGCAGCCGGGCAGCCCGCCCTAGAAATCGACGTACGACGCCCCGACGGAAGCTTGCATCGGCGCCTGCGATCGGTCGACCCCTCGCTGGATGGTGCGTAAACGACGTTCAGACGCGTGCCGTCGGTACGTGTGATGCGGCGCACCTCCGCGGGTGTCCTAGTCCAGCGAGTCGGGCCCGTATTGCCAAGGGAAGGACGTCGCGTCGTCGACGGCTTCGGCGGGGGGCGTGGCGGAGCAGGGGACGGAATTTAGTGCTCGGACAGGCGTCGGCAAAGCGTCTCGACCGTCGCTTTTGTGATCTCGCCCATGGGCCGGATCCATGTATGGTTGCGCACGTCGATTCTCGTCCCCCGTCATCAAGGAGATTGTCATGAGGTTGTCTGCAATTGCCGCCGTCTCGTTGCTCGTGCTGGCTGCTTGTACTCCACGCAAATCGACCGATGCCCCGAGCGGCACTGCCGTCGCGAAACAAGCCCAGAGCGGTGCTTCGCCTTCTGCCGCACCGTCGGCAGCTTCGGAAGGAAGTACCTCGGAGGAGCCGTCCACTCCCAATCCCTTCGAGGGCGTTTCGTTGTACGTCAACCCAGATTATGCCGCGAAGGTAGAGGCCACGGCGAAGGCGCATCCCGCAGAAGCCGCGGCGATCCGCAAGGTGGCAACCTATCCGACGGCGGTTTGGCTCGACTCGATCGCGTCGGTCGCAAACGTGTCGAAGACCCTCGCCGATGCTGCGAAGCAAGAGGCTGCGAGTGGCAAGCCGGTTCTCTCGGTCTTCGTGGTTTACGACCTGCCGAACCGCGACTGTTCTGCCAAGGCGTCCGCGGGTGAGCTTTCCGTCGAAAAGGACGGAGAAAGTCGCTACAAGGCCGAGTTCATCGACAAAATCGCGGAAGCCTTTGCGGCACACCCGAACCAGCGCATCGTGGCTATTTTGGAGCCGGATTCCCTACCGAATCTCGCGACGAACCTCAACCAGCCCAAATGCGCAGCGTCGGATCAGGTTTATCGGAAGTCCATCGCCTATGCGATTTCGAAGCTCAATGCGAAGAACGTTTCGCTTTACCTCGATGCGGCTCACGCTGGGTGGCTCGGTTGGGAGGGCAATCGTCAGAAAATCGCGAAGATCTTTAGCGACGTGCTCAAACAAGCCGGTGGACCACAGCTCATTCGCGGCTTTGCCACGAACGTCTCCAACTACAACACCGTCGACGGCGGGGACGGCAAGAAGCTCGGGGCCGCCAATCCCTGTCCCGACGAGCTCACTTACGTGACGAAGCTTACCGACGCGCTCAAGGCTCAGGGCATTCACGGCAAGCGTTTCATCATCGATACCGCGCGAAACGGCAAGGTCGCTCGTGCTTCTTGGGGCAGCTGGTGCAACGTAAAGGGCGCTGGTATCGGGCCGCGTCCGCAGGCATCGCCATTGCCGTTGATCGACGCCTATGTTTGGGTGAAGCCGCCGGGTGAATCCGATGGTACCTCGGATCCCAAGGCTGCGCGGTTCGATGCCGGCTGCCAGTCACCGGACAGCATGCCCGGTGCTCCTGAAGCGGGACAATGGTTCGATTCGCACTTCGTCGACATGGTTCGGAACGCCGAGCCCAAGCTCTAGCCGGTATCTGTCGCTCCCCGTTGAAGCGTACTGCTGTGGGAGCAATGTCGATCGACGTGATGCAATCACGGCTCCTCCCGCCCGGGCGTAACACCTTTGGTGCGAGCCGCTGACTTGGGAGGAGCCACTGCTCTTGGCGCCGAAGGCGCCAGGAGCCGGTGGTGGGCAGGACCTGTCTCGGAGGCCGCTACTCTCGGTCGCGCGCGCTCGTCGAGTTTGGTCGCGCGCGCTCGTCGAGTTTGGTCGCGCGCGCTCGTCGAGTTTGGTCGCGCGCGCTCGTCGAGTTTGGTCGCGCGCGCTCGTCGAGTTTGGTCGCGCGCACCGCACTGGCCGCACTGGTTGCGGCGTTTCTGAGGCCGCCACTCTCGTTCGCGCGCACTCGACGTCATGGTGCCCGCGTGGACACGTTTGGGCGCGACGTCACCGACAAAACAGCGCCGTGAGTAGGTCAGGAGCCGGACGACAATGGCCCGAACCGTCGCAGAACTGTTCGCAGCGGTTTGCGTCATTCGAACAGGCTTCGCCGAAGGCCGTTGCCGGTCGACACGCGTCGACGGCTTCATCGCACGTGAGGTTCACGCCACACCAATCCTTGCCGAGGGAAATGCAACCGAGCGAACCTTGCGGCGCGCGAGCGCGACATACAGGGCCGTCGAACGCGTGGGGACCATTCGAGCAGACGAGTCCGTCATTGCAGCTCGTCACCAGAAAGCCATCGGGAGAACGCCCGCAGGCCTCTCCGACGTTGGCCGTCGTCCGCTGCTCGCAGTAACTCCGATGATCGCTCGTGACGACACACACGGTCTGGGTCGCGTAGGAATCCTTGCAATCCATCGAGAATTCGCACGGCTGTCCAGGTAGCGCAACGGCGTATCGATCTTCGAACATGCCGAGGCACGCCTCGTCGAGTCGGTATGATTCGACTTTGCGATCACTACATTGGGTCCACGCGCGTCGATGAGCCTCGATGCAGCTTCGCGCGCGTCGTCCGTCGAATTTTGCGGCGCGGCTTGCCCCAGCTTCGAGAACGGGCTTCCACTGCGCTTCGATTTGGGTTTTGCAATCCTCACTCGGTCGTTTTCCGACGAATGCACAGCAGTCGTCTCGGTTGTCGCAGACGGCGGCGGTCATTTCGAAGAGGAATCGAGCGACGGTTACCGAATCCTCCGAATCCTCAGGCGAGTCATCGGAGTCGTCGGGGAGGATGGGAAGCTCCATTCGTCCTCCACAAGCCAAGAGCGGGAGGCACGCGAGTGCACACGCTAGGTAGTCCTGCACGACGCGGCGAACCGACCTGAACATGGGACGAGCCTATCCGTGCCGGACTTCGCAGTCGAGGGCGCGCGACGGGTTCGCGCCGATCCGGCGCGAGATTCAGCCCCGTTTGTCGGAACTGCCGTCTCGTGCCATCGCGATCGGATGCAGAAACGGGTCGCACCCGTGAGAGGTGCGGCCCGTTTCGTCGAGGGGCTCTTCGTGTGTTTGCCCGACATCCTTGCTTCCGTCGGCGCGTCACTCGGGTGAGTTTCGATGGCGCCGACGGAACACGGCATTGGGGTTACTTCAGAGCGGCTTCGGAGGCGGCAGTGAGCAATTGCGCCATGCGTTTGGCGAAGCGCCCCGGATCTTCCGGTGGGCTGCCTTCCGCGATCAATGCTTGATCGTACAGAAGTTCGACCCACTCCTCGAGCTTGGGTGAGTTCGGCTCGACGAGGACGAGCTTTCTGAGGCTCACGATCACGGGATGATCGCGATTCACCTCGAGTACGCGCTTGGTCTCGGGGACGTCCATTTGTCGAGCCCGGAGCATCCGTTCGATATGCGGAGCCAGGGCACCTTCCGGCAACACCAAACAGACGGGCGAATCTGCCAGTCGCTTGGATGCGCGTACTTCCTTGACCTTACCCGTTAGGATGCTTTGGATGCGTTCGAGGAGGGGGTCTTTGGAGTCGTCTTCCGGTTCCTTCTTCTCGCCTTCCGTCGAGAGATCGAGATCCGCCGCCATCGCATCTTTGAGCGATTTGCCCTCGAACTCGGGTAGATTGCTCATGACGAAGGGATTGACCGGGTCCGTGAGCAAGAGGACCTCGTAGCCGCGTTGACGCAGCGTCTCGAGGTGCGGACTTGCCGACAGGACGGCGAGAGACGGCCCAATCGCGTAGTAGATCGCCTTCTGTCCCTCCTTCATTCGCGCAACGTAGGACGACAGAGAGATGGGGCCGCTTTCGGTCGAGCTCGAGAAGCGGAGGAGCTTGGCGATCCGAGCCTTGTCTTCCGGATCGAAGTGCAGGCCCTCTTTCAGGACGGTGCCAAAGGCTTCCCAGAAGGTTGCGTAATCCTCGGCGCGGTCGCGCTCGAGCTCCTCGAGCATCGACAGCGCATGGTTGGTGACCTGTTTGCGGATCGTGCGCACAGCGCGAGAATCCTGGAGCATCTCACGAGAGACGTTCAGGGGCAGGTCCTCGGAGTCGACGACGCCCCGAAGGAAGCGGAGCCACTTCGGCAGGAGTTCCTCGCTGTTCTCCATGATGAGAACCCGCTGCACGTGCAGCCGCACACCATGCTTGGAGCTTGGATCGAAGAGATCGAAGGGCGGATGCTTGGGCAGGAAAAGAAGCCCCGTGAACATCTGCGTCCCTTCGACGCGGAAATGGCGGTACGCGAGCGGCTCCTCCCAATCATGGGTGAGGTGCTTGTAGAACTCTTTGCACTGATCCGCGGTGACGTCTTTCGGAGAGCGTTGCCAGAGCGCGTTCGCCCGATTGATGCGATCGAACTGCTCGGCCTCGGGTTTTTCCTCGGGCTTGTCGTCGGCCGTCTTCTTTGGCGCCCGCTTCAATTCGATCGGGTGACTGATGTAGTCCGAATAACGTTCGATGAGTGAGCGAAGGCGATACTCCTCGAGGAACTCGCTCTGGTCGTCCTTCAGGTGGAGCACGAGGGTCGAGCCCTGACTCGGTCGTTCTTGCGGGCTCGATCGAGAAGCCTTCCTTGCCGTCGGAGATCCAGCGATGGGCTTCCGTCGTACCTGCCTTCCGACTCAGGACTTCGACTTTGTCGGCGACGAGGTAAGCGCTGTAAAACCCGACGCCGAACTGTCCGATGAGCTGGACGCCGCTCTGCTGCGCGCCCTTGATTTCTTCGATCTTCTTCAGAAATTCCCGGGTGCCGCTGCGCGCGATGGTTCCCAGGTTTTGTGCCAACTCTTCGGCGCTCATGCCGATGCCATTGTCTTCGATGGTGAGAGTCCGAGCGTCCTTGTCCACGGACAACCGGATCTTCAGCTCCTCCCCTTCAGGAAGTAGATGCTTCTCCGTCAACGATTCGAAGCGAAGCCTGTCGAGGGCATCGGATGCGTTCGAGACGAGTTCGCGTATGAAGACTTCCTTGTGACTGTAGAGCGAGTTGACGACCAATCGGAGCACGGCTCCGACTTCAGCCTGAAAGGCTTGGCTCTTGACCTCTGCCATTTGCATTACCTCGGTGATTCACAGGCCGACCCCTGGCCGGGATCCCCATTCGAGCGGCGCCAAGTTCATCACGAACCCGATGCTGTCAAGGCGTCCACGGTCACCCGATGACACTTCGGCTGCGGTTCGCGAAGCACGGTGCTCACGACAGGCATCAACATGAACGGTTTCAAGTTCCCGGTTGCTGTGCCGGCCCGTTGGTCAACGGGGCGTCTCCGGCGAAGAGATTGGTCGGTGCATCGCGGTGACGGCGGGAGCGCGATTCGTCATCGTGGAGCTGCCTTCGATGGGCCCGAAAGAAGTGCCTGCGGCGGAACCTATTGCGGGCGACGTGAGGGGAACATGACGGATGCCAGGTGGGTACGCGGTGACCTACGGCGATGCTGGAGGGAACTGCTAGCCTGCGCGCATGACTGCAAATCTCCACGGGCACGTCATTCTGGAGAGAATCATCGAAGCTGGCGGGACGATGCCGCTTGGCAATCTCCGGGATTTTGCCGAATCGCACGGTCGCGACGCGACCTATTTCACCTGTTCGGCATCGGGGATGTCGTTTGATGACTTGCTCGAATTTCTCACGAACCGCAACAAAATCAGTATCGCGGACGGGCAGGTCACCGTTTACGTCGAAAACATGTGCAAACATGGGGACGACGAGCACGCCCACTGAGCAGGTTTGCTCGAAGTTGCGCGCTGGGCCAGAGAGCGCAGCGCGATCTCGGTCAGGTGAGCCCGGACCGACATGTCGAGCGCTGGGTGGGCGCGTGTGAGGCGGCCCCAACACTTCGAGCGCCGGGCGCCCGTGAGACCGGCCTGACACGCCGAGCGTCGGTGGTTCGCGTCGCGCGGGTTCACCAGCCCTGGACCAGGTGCTGCCCAGAAGCCGGCAATAATCGTGAGCGGCAGGCGGCCGTATTCAGAAGAGCCGTGCGCCCCGCCCTTCCGAAGACGCCCAAGAACGTTGACCGGCGAATACATTCGAGCGAGTCAGCGGTGGCTCCGGTTCAGCTTTCGTTGCTGCAGCGACTCACGGCGCCCGACTATCGGCCACCCGTGCTCCCGGCCGTTGCGGTTCGTCTCATTGCGCTGTCGCGTCGCTCGAAGGTGAGCACGCGAGAAATCGCGTCCCTCATCGAGCAAGACCCCGTCATCGCCTTGGACATGCTGCGCGTCTCCCAGTCAGCGATGATGGCGCTCAGCACTCCGATTCGGACCGTCGAAGAGGCATTGGTGCGTCTTGGGATCCGGCGTTCAACCGAGCTTTTCGTTCAAGCTGCGCTGCGCTCTCGCCTGTTCCGTTGCAGTGGATACGAGGCGACCATGGAGCGGCTGCGCAAGCACTCCGTTGCGTCGGCCGAGATTGCTCGTTGGCTTTGCGAGGCGCTTCACGTCGAACACGATGGGGCCTACCTCGTTGGGCTCCTCCACGACGTCGGGATCGCCGGGGCCATACTCGCCATTGCAGGTCCCGCGCGTTACCCACGGCCACCGTCGTTCGAGAGCGCATGGCCGGATATTCGCGAGCATCGCGAGCGATTCGCGTTGCACTTGGTCGTTCATTGGCAGCTTCCGAAGGAGCTCCGCGCGGCGCTCACGTTGCACCTCGGATTCGGCCATGCCGCATCTCGGGATCCTCGAAGTGCCGTGACTGTCCTAGCCGAACAGCTCGCGAAGTCCGTGGGCTTCGGTTTCGAAGACGAGCTTTCGGAGGGGGCCCGAGAGCGCGCTCGCGAGTGCTTGGGGCTGTCGATGTCGAACCTGGACGCGCTGTCCACCCAAGCCCTCGAGATCGCCCGTCGCGCGACTCAAACTTGAGTCGGCGCGGCGGGATTGACGCCCGCGGCGCCGGCCGTTCACGTCATCACGGCTTGACCGAAGCCGCAGGCGGCGCAGGCGGAGTGGCTGGTTTCGCGCGATCCGTGGCACTCTTTTCGGCGTTGGGTGCCTGCGGCGCTGGGCTTTGCGGTCCTGCGCTCGCGCTTGCCGCTGCCGGTGACGTCGTAGCGTCTGCTCCGCCTTCCGGATTGGGCGGCAACAAGGTGATGGCCGCGAGTTGGCCCTGTCGGGCGTAGTCAGCGGCTTCCCCGAGCACGCGCGCCGCTTCTTGAGGCGCGTGAAAGCCCATGCTGTTCTCGGCCGCGATGAAGTCGAGTCGCCATTGCGCTTTGCGCTGAAGCTCGAGAGCGGGCTTCAATTGCTCCGGCGTTGCTCCCTTTTGCTTCGCTGCGACGATGGCGTCGATGAGATCCGTAATCGCCTTGCCGCCGCGCTGCAGTAGCTCGTAGTTGCGCTCTTGAATCACGTCGACCCGACTCTTGATCTCTTCCTCGGAGAAGCGATGGCAGGTCTGACAAGCGCGATTGACGTTCAGCAACGGACTACGAACCCAGTGATCACCTGATCTTGGTCGCGCCTTCGCGCATGTAGGGCATATGGCAATCGGCGCAGGACACTCCGCTCCGCGCATGGATCCCCTGGTTCCAGAGCTCGAACTCGGGGTGCTGAGCTTTGAGGATGGGGGCGCCCGTCTCCTTGTGTAGATAGTCCACGAACGGAGAGCCATCGGGGAACTTTTGCTCGTTCCACGCGACTTCGATGTCATCCGCACGTAGACCCTTGGACCACGGGAAAGTGAGCGGCATCTTCGTCGAGCAATAGTATTCGACGTGACACTGGCCGCACACGAAGCTGCGCATTTCGTTTCGAGTCGCGTCGACGTTCGGGTCGTAAGGACGTTCTCGCGAACCCTCGCGCCACAAGCGAATCGAGGACAGCGCCGGTGCTGGAGCGTTCGACTGCGCGAACGCCTGAATTCCACGGATGAATCCTGGACGGGTGACGCGTAGCGCCATGTTCTTTGGATCGTGGCAATCCACGCAGCTAATTGGAAACCCTTGACCGCGGCTATGTAGGAGCTGACTGGTCTCCTTGTACGTCATCTTGTGGGTCTGATCCATGCCCGCCATGGCGTCACCGTGACCGAGATCACGGTAGAGGGGCATCACCGAACCATGACAGTGTAGACAGGAGCCTGACTGTGGTTTGGTGAGTCGTTGCGTCGCTTCCTGATCGGCGAGCATGTACGCGTGGCCTCTTCGATCGCGATAATCGATCGAGAACGCATACCCCAGAAACATGCGCTTCAGCCAGGGCTCGCGATCGATCTTCTCGGGGGGAAGCGCTTCCGAGCCACCATCGCCGCCGTACTTCGTGTGCGTCTTGATTGCGGTGCGCTTGTAACCGTCGTACTGGTTCGGCCAGTTTCGACCCCATTTCGGCGGGATCGAGGTCGTTTTCCGTCACTTCGACGACTCGCACGTATGGAGTCCGCTGTTCCGCCTTGCGCTCGAAGATGTTGACGAGCAGCGCCGTCACTGCGGCGCTGCCGACGACGCTCGCGACGAGCAGCGATACGTAAAATCCGCGGCGACGGGTCAGCTGGGAGATCTTCGAAGACGTCATATCAGGGCTCTCAGTCCTTTCATCGCGGGGCTCGGAATCGTGCTTGCGGATCGTGAATTCATTGGTGCAAAGCAATCGTAGACGGGGCGCTCAGGGATCGTGCGATCGGGACGGACCGAGGCCGGCGGTCTCGCCGTGCCCCACACCGAAGTGACATTGGACACAGAGAACTGCGTCCCGGTCACGCTTCGCACCGGACACGAGATTGTGCACGATATCCTCGTGGCACCTGAGACAGTTTTCTTGCAGGACGCGAGCGTTGCCCGGCTTGATGCGGATGGGCTCCTCGAAATCCTGCAGCGTAAAGCCTTTGGAGTGATGGTAACCGTTGCTCGCTTTCACCAGGAGCTTCTCAGCGAGTGGAACGGGCAGGTGGCAATCCACGCATCCCGCAACGGTGTGATGACTCGACTTTTGCCACGAATCGAATTGCGACTTCATGATGTGGCAGTTCGCACAAGCTCGGGGATCGCTGCTGAAATAGGAGAGGCCTTCGGCGTAGCTGAAGGTGTAGCCACCGATCCCGAGGAGCAGGCCAAGCGCTACTGAAAGCGCAACATAGAGGGGCGCCCTGCTTCGCGATGGTGAGGGTTGGTGCTCCGTGGTCATCGTCTCCTGCAGTTTCGTCGGGCAACGTTCGGCGTGCGGAATCGCTTCGATTCTGCGCATCCGTCGATCGAAACCCTCGAGGCCCCACTATTAGCGGTCTTCGCGACGTGGTGTCAAATGACGTCCATCAGGTGCATGTCGTTTCGCCGTGATGCGCGACAATTTGCCTCGAGGATCCCGGGACATTCACTTTCGATTCGAATTGGCGAACCCACGACTCCAGACGAAGGTCGGGTTTTCCTTCCGAGCGCAATCGGAGCGCCAAACGTGCGAGAGCCTCGATGCGCGCGCCTTCGATGCGCGCGCGCCCACCCAAGTGTGACCAGACTTGCGTCATCTCTGCGTCACCGAGACGTCTCCACTGACCTGGCGCCAGATCTCCAACGGAGACGGGCCCAATCGTCTTGCGGTGCAGTCCGAGGAGGGGCAACCCGAGCAAGTTACACATTTTGCGTATCTGTCGGTTCTTTCCCTCCTTCAGCGTGACATGGAGTTCCGTGTATTCGCTGGTGCGATGACGGAGCTCGACGTAAGCTGCCGTCAAAGTCGTCTCCGTGCTGGGCAATGGGATCCCCCGTGTGAAGGCGAGCAGACGTGGATCGTCGTCCTCGAGCACCGCGTCGAGCCAGAGCCAGTACATCTTTTCGGTGTGGAAGGCCGGGGACAGGACGAGGCTCGCAAAATCCCCATCGTTGCTGAGGAGGAGCGCTCCCGAGGTGTCACGATCCAGGCGACCGATCGGAAACACCCCCTCCGGCATTTCCCGAAGCCAAGGCGCAAGATCCGTCTTCCCCAACGGATCACGTACGGTCGTGGTCACTCGGGGGGGCTTGTTGAAGAGGAGGTAGACGTGTTCCGGTCGGGGTTCGACGAGGTTGCCATCGAGGAAGACCGCGTCGCCATCGAACACCAAATCCTCCGCGGTGGCAGTCCGGCTCGCGTCGCGCGACGGAGTCAGACTGACGCGGCCTTCGTCACAGGCAGCACGGATCTTTACGACCGAGAGGTTCGTTCCATCTCGAAGGTACTTATCGATTCGACGCGGCGCGAGCACGGCGGCGCATACCTTTGCGCTTGCGGTCGGGGCTGTAAAGGGCGAGGCTCGCCTCGAGTGCCGGGCGTGTCGATGCGTTCGAGGCAGGTTGCCGTCGAGGATATGTTGGTTCCCGCGGAGTTAGCGGCGGGTTCGTCGTCTCCGTGCTTACAGCACGGGATGGCGCCCTTCTGCTTCGGATGCCATTTTGCGAGGTATGCGCAGGTGCGGCTCGCTATCCTTTCTAGCGCAGGGGACGACTTCGTTTTCGCGCCATCGCGCGTTTCGGCAATCGAAATGGGCGAAGCGGTCAAGACCGCGCGCGGTCTGCCGTTCTTTTCCTTGAGGGTCGAAATCGTCGCCTTTGGAGACCACCGACTGAGCCACGTTTCGGGCCAATCCAGCATGTTCAACCAGTTCCAGTCGGCAGAGCCGACGTTCCCAGATATCCCACATGAAATAGCGTTCATTGGCTGGTTTCTGTGGAGCGAAGTCCTTGTTTCGGCTGTACTTCCCCTCAGCACGAGCCTGCACGGCTCTGAGGATCTTCATGGACTCTCGGCGTGATGCCTTCAGAAGGCGCTTCTTTCCTGAGACGACGGACGCAAACTGGGAGGATTGGCGCTGGCAGCTACGGCATCGATATCGAAACGAGCGAGATCTTCGTGTGGTGCTCCGGTTGAGCGAGGACGAAAGTCTCGCCCTCGGTGGAGGTGCAGGCGCGCTTCCCCTTGCGATTACACCCTATTATGCGTCGTTGCTCGATCCGGACAATCCCGAGCAACCCTTGCGCAGGACGGTGATTCCGACGTGCCAAGAGTCTCGTCACGGTTTCGGTGAACAAGCGGATCCGCTTCACGAGGAAAGCCATACGGTGCGTCCGGGGTTGGTTCACCGGTACCCCGATCGCGTTCTCTTTCTGGTGACCGATCACTGCTCCGTCTTCTGCCGCTACTGCACTCGGTCGCGGCTCGTCGGCAAAGACTCCGACGTCAGCCCGAGTCGGCGAACCTGGCAGGCTGCCCTCGACTACATCGCCGAACACCACGAAGTTCGCGACGTTCTCTTGTCCGGTGGGGATCCCTTGACCCTTCCCGACCAGGAACTCGAATGGTTGTTGTCGCGCCTGCGTGGAATCGAGCACGTCGAACTGCTTCGGATCGGAACCAAAGTGCCCATGGTGCTGCCGCAACGAGTGACGCCACAACTCGTCGCGATGCTCGCCAAGTATCACCCATTGTGGATCAGTATCCATGCGACACACCCCGACGAGCTCACGGAGGAATCCACGGAAGCATTGACGCGCTTGGCAAACGCGGGGATCCCTCTCGGCAGTCAGACGGTGCTTTTGCGTGGCATCAACGATGATCCAGATACGTTGCGGCGACTGCTCCACGGTCTCGTCCGTCGACGCGTGAAGCCCTACTATCTCTATCAGTGCGATCCGATCTTGGGGTCGGCGCATTTCCGAACTCCCGTGAAGCGCGGGTTGCAGCTCATCGGGTCCTTGCGGGGACACACGACGGGCTATGCCGTGCCGACTTACGTCATCGACGCTCCCGGCGGTGGAGGCAAGGTGCCCATCCAGCCGGAAACCATCGTCTCTCGAGACGCGGAAGGTTTGACGCTTCGCGGCTATCAGGGGTTGCTCTTTCGTTACCCCGATCCCGAGGAAGAACTGGAAGCCGTCGAGTCGCACTCGTCGACCATTCATTTGCCCATCGCGGAGTGAGTCGTCGAGGAACGCCGACGAGCTTCCGTGGACGCGGAGAGCGTGGCTCCGTCCGAAGGTGGCTGCTCGGGAGAGCGGTGGTTTTCGAGGCAGCGCTCGGGCTAAATCGACGCGCGTCGGGATCCGCTGCATCACCGCGGTGAGGCGGCGCAATCGAGGATCCCCGCAGTTACCGTGGCGAGGTAGCGCAATCGAGGATCTCCGCAATCACGTCGGCAAAGGTGAGGCCTGCTCGAGTCGCTGCTGCTACCAAACCCGAATCCGGTGCGATACACGGGTTGGCGTTGACCTCGAGGACGAACGGCGTTCCACGTCGATCGACGCGTATGTCCACGCGAGCGTATCCGGTGCAGCCCAGCGTGCGAAACGACTGCACTGCGACGTCCTGGAGGCGTCGATGCAGGGTAGGCTCTCGACCGATGGAATCGAACGAGCGAACCGAGTTTTTGAACTCGAAGCTCGACTCGTCCCATTTTGCTCGGTAACCAAGCAGAGTTGGCTTGCCTCGCTCGCGGAACCCGCGGAACTCGATTTCGGCGATGGGCAAGACCCGTGGGTGCACGGGCGTTCCCAAGACTGAGACATTGAATTCGCGACCCTCGATGAAGCGCTCGGCGAAGCAGACGCGCCTGCAACGATGTTGCCACTCCGCCATTCGTCTTCGGCACTCTGTGGCGGTTCGCGACCGTATCAGGCTGTCTTCGTCGAGGCCAACCGAGGCGTCTTCGGTTCTGGGTTTGAGCACGTAAGTGCCGGGGCGGAACGGCGTCCCTTCGTTGAGCGTCAACCATGGCGGCGTTGCCACACAGGCCGAGTGAAGGAGGCGCTTGGTCGCAATCTTGTCGGTCGTGAGCGCGAGATTGGCCGTGTCCGCGCCGGTATAAACCCAACTCTCGGATTCGAGTAATGCCGTCGCTGCGCAGGAAAGGACCCCATGACCTAGCACGGTTTCCACCAGATTGAATACGCAATCGGGACGAGACCTTCGCAACGCTGCACGCGTCGCGCGTAGATCGGCCGTCATCGCGACCACGCGAGGCGAATGACCGAGCTCGCGCAGTGCGGAACGGACGTGTGCGACTTCGCTGAGGACGTCGAGCTCGTCCGGTGGCGCACCCTTCGGAACGGCCTGATGCAGCACCGTTACCCGCACGGCATTGACTTTCCGAGGTTCAGTCGCGTCAGCGCGGATGCGAAGATTTCGCGGATCAGCTCGGAATAGGTCGTGCCGTTCAAACGGCACAGGATCGGCAAATCCGAGTGGTCGGGATTGAGGCCAGGTAACGGGTTGACTTCGATGAAGTTGACTCGACCTTGGGAGTCCATACGTAAGTCGACGCGTCCTCCGTCGTGACAGTCGAGGCCGCGCCAGGCTGCGAGTGCCACGCGCTCGCATTGTTCTGCCAAGTGGGGGTCGATGGTCGTGTAACGGATCCGCGTCTCGTAGTCGGCCTTGTTGAGATACGAGTAGTCGGAGCCCTCCGCGTTGCTCGTGAAGTGCACTTCCATCGTCCCGAGCGTTCTGGCTTGCCTGCCGCAGCCGACAATCCCAGTCGTGAATTCTCGTCCCGGAAGATAGGTTTCAACGAGTACCGGCTGCCGAAATCGTTCGAGCAAATCGAGCGAGACTCGAGTGAGTGCCTCGGGCGTTTCGACGCGACTGCGTGCAGATACGCCTTTTCCCGTGCCTTCGCCGTTCGGTTTGACGAATAGCGGGAACGGTAGCGCAACGTTTCCGAGGTCGTCTCGATCTCGCACGAGGGCGAATCGAGGTGTCGGGATCCCCAGATTTTGCACGACGTGTTTCGTCAGCGCTTTGTCCAACGTCAAACCGAGTGCCACCGGTCCGGAGAATACGTAGGGAACGTCGAACGCGTCGAGCAGTGCTGGAACCTGCGCCTCGCGCCCCATGCCACGAACACCCTCGCAAATGTTGAACACGAGGTCCCAACGCTCGCCGGCAGCGAGCCTCGACACGAGCGCCTTGACGTGTCCGATGCGAAGAACTTCGTGTCCCAAATTGCGGAGTTCGGTTTCGATAGCCGCGATCGTCTCTTTCTGTCGAATTCGGCAGTTTCCTCTTCGCCGAAACCAAGTGCCAAATAATCCGAACGGAGGTCGTAGGTGAAGCCGATTCGCATGACCACTCGCGAGGTTGCATAGCGGAAGAGCGCGGTTGACGCTAGAGACGGTTGAACCTATCGACGCGAGCACTCAGGTACCGTGCTTCCCGGCAGGACTCCGGGTCAGGGCATCGACGCGAACCCGCCGTGCCCGGCCTTTTCCGCCATTCTGGGGCTCGATTCGGGAAGCTCTTGTCATCGCTGCCGGGGTTCCAGTAATTGGGCTCATGCGTAACGTTCGAATGCCTCGAAGCTCTCGAGACACCGTGGTGCTTCGTGAACGGGTGCGAACGGCCGATCGTGCAGCGGTGCGGGCGCTCGTATCGGACACGGACATGTTCGACGGTGAAGAAGTCGACGTTGCCGAGGAACTCGTCGAAGCGTATCTCGAGCGTGGACCGGAGAGCGGTTACCGCTTCGTCTTTGCGGAGGTTGGTCGCAAGCTGCTGGGTTACGTGTGCTACGGTCCCGTACCAGGTTCCGATCGGCGCTTCGAGATTTACTGGATTGCCGTCGCTCGCGAAGCGCAAGGCAGAGGAATGGGACGGCGGCTCATGCTCGAGACTGAACGCCGGATCCACGCGGAGGGTGGCGTGCGCGCCTACGCCGAGACGGCATCGCGACCACAATACCTACCGACTCGTCGGTTCTACGTGGCCATGGGGTATCGAAAGCTCGGCAGCTTGCCGCATTACTATCGACGGGGGGACGGGAAAATTACGTACGTCAAAGACCTGGGCCGGACGCGCTGAGGCGTCCGCTCGTCGACTTCATGCGTCATTCGTCCTTGGGGGCCCCATGACTCCGAGGGAAATCGGGTGGAGTGCAGGATGGGTATGTCGTATGTCTTGCGGCAAATGGTCGAACGGTTTCTTCGCCGCTTTCGCCGCAGGTCGCCGCAGTCGGCGCTGCGTCAGCGCGGTTCCCTTCTTCCGTCTGCTTTTGCAGGTGTTGCGCCGCTCGACCTCGGGATCACGGGAAGAGTGGTCCTGCAGTCGGCTCTCGTCGGGCTCGTTGCAGGGGCGCTCGGGGCGCTGTTCTCTTTGTCTCGAGCATTCGCAAGTCTTGGTGCTCGAAAGCTGGATTGGTTACGTTCCGCTGCGGGCCCACGGTGAATCCTTCGTGGAGAGTGGGATTCGCACTACCTTTCGCCCCTGGCTGCTCGTCCTTTTCCCAGCGGTGGGCGGATTGCTTTGCGGTTGGGTCGTGCATTTCCGCTCGGGAAGCGCGAGGCGGTGGGGGAGACGCGACCATCGAAGCGTTTCATCATCGCGGCGGCGTCATTCGACCGCGAGTGATTTGGATTAAGGCGATCGCGTCGCTTTTGACATTGGGAACCGGTGGCGCGGGGGGACGTGAGGGTCCGACGATGCTCATTGGCGGCGCGCTCGGCTCCCTCGTCGGTCGCGTGCTCCAGGTGGATGCACGTGAGCGTCGGATTTTGCTGGTTGCTGGCGTGGCTGCTGGCATCGCTGCCGTGTTTCGTACGCCCCTCGGCGCCGCACTCCTTGCCGTCGAGTTTCTCTACAAGGATGGTTTCGAGTCCGATGCACTCATTCCGTCCGTGCTTGCAAGCGTGGTGAGCTATTCGGTCGTCATTTCGCTGATTTGGACACACGACGCTCTTCGGACAAGTTGGGCGATTTCCGTTCGTGGTCACGCATCTACCTCTCTACGCCGTTTTGGCCGTACTCGTATCGGCAACGGGGGTCGGCTTCGTTCGCGTGCTTCACGCATTTCGCCGGCTCTTTCAGCGCCTCCCGGGACCAACCTGGTTGCGACCCGCTGTTGGCGGTTTGGCACTCGGAGCCTTTGCGACGCCAGTCATCGTGTGGGTTGGCAAAGAAGTCGGCGTGGAGGGGCAGGGCCTGGGGCTTCTCGGTGGCGGCTATGGAGCCGTTCAAATGGCGATTCAGCGGTTCACGCTGGTTGCCCGGGGGGTGGTTGGGCGTCCAATTGCTCGCGCTTCTCGCTTTTGCGAAACTGCTTGCCGCATCGCTCACCATTGGTTCCGAAGGTAGCGCGGGGGATTTTGCGCCTTCATTGGCCATCGGGGGATTGCTCGGTGGTGCCTTCGGCCGAGCTGCTGCGTTGGTGTTGCACGATCCGCGCATCGAGCCAGCGGCATTTGCTTTGGTTGGAATGGGGGCTCTTTACGGTGGAATTGCTCACGTACCCTTGAGCGCTCTGATTCTCGTCTGTGAGCTCGCGGGAAATTACGACTTGCTCGTACCCTTGATGTTGACGCTCTGGGATCTCGATTGCCGCCATTCGTCGGACCAGACTCTACGACGCGCAAGTTGCGACGCAAATGGAGTCCCCGGTGCATCGGAATGCATTCATTCTGGACGTATTGCAAGGGGTTCATGCGAAGGACGTCCTGCCCGAACTCAGGGAGTTCGCCACGTTTTCGGCAACGACTCCTGCATCTCAGATGCTGTCGACCTTGGCAGAATCCGAGCAGCAAGACGTCTTTCCGGTCGTTGAAGGCGAAGGTCGTCTCATTGGGCTCGTCACGGCCGGGGCATTGAAGGTCATGGCGGTCGAGAGTGACGGGACGAAGTGGATGATCGCGACCGATTCTCATGCAGCCACCCGTCAGCGTGACGTTGGATTCCGATCTGAAAACCGTCAGCGCTCGCTTGGCGTCCAACGGACTTCGAGCAATTCCGGTCACGGATGATGCCGGTCGAGTGGTCTCGCTTCTGGACGAGATGGACATTGCTCATTGGCACCGCAGTGTGCAGCCGAACTCTGCTCGAACCCCGCTGCCGAGAGGGCAGTGAGTCTACGGAACGCCCTTGCTGGCAATGCAATGTCTCGATGCGAAGATGATTGACCGATTACTCGAACCGCTTTCCGAGTGTAAGAATGAGCACTGGCGCGTGCTCGGCGTGCTCGCTTGTGAACCGAGAGTTACGTTGAGCGCGATTGAAAGACTCGAGTTCTCTATCGAGGTCCGACCTTGGTTCCGGCAGCTCATCGAGCAGGGCCTTCTTCTCGATGCCGGCATCGTCTACGACGCGAGGGGGGTACGAGGACTCACGGGGGAACGCGCCGTTGCGCTGCCCGCGGAGTTCCGCGCCAGCGTTCTACGTCGTCTGGCGCACCTGGGCCTGCTCGACGAACTACGGCAAGATGGCGTGCGCGCGTTTGGGCAATCGACTCATTCCCTCTGGTGCGCAGCGTTGCATGCCGGAGCAAGTGACGCCTGTGAGACCGAACTCGCGGCGTTGGCTCGACGGCAAGGGCCAGACGCGTTGGGCGGTTGGATTCGCAGTTTGCTGGCCGATGCTCTACCGCGCCCCTTCGATTCAGATTGGTTGCGCTCGGTGTGGCGCGGCGCCCATCGGGAGCTCGTTGCGCAGACCCTTTCCGATGCGTTGTTTTCGCTCGAACCCGTGGACGAGCTTCATCGCTGGATCGCGAATCGTCGAGGTGAGTTCGAGGACCCACAACTTGCCCGAATTCTCGTCGACCATGCGATCCTGCGGGGCGATGTCGAGTTGGTTCGAGCCCTAACTCCATGTCTGCCGCCAGCCGAACAGTTGCCCGTACGTGCGGTCCTTTCATTCGTCATCGGGGACTGTGAAGCTTCCCAGCACTCGATTGATGAGCTAGCGAGCGCACGCGCGCCCCAAAGAGGGTCCCAAACCTGTGCGTCCAGCGTCACTGCGCTGCTCTGTTGCTTGGCATTGAGCCGTGGTCCGAAAGACGGTCCAGTGCTCGCCCGACGCCTCTTCCAGCGTTATTCTGGTGAAGCTCCGCCGCCAATTTCAGGGTGGCCCGTACAGTCGACTCAGACCGGTGTCGGTCGCGGTATTCGGGCCCTCCTCAACGGATTTCCCGTCCAAACTCGGAGCGCGCGCGCCTGAGCCCCCATCACCGTGGAGCGGATTGCTGTACGTGGGAGACGTTTCTACTCGGGCTCGTTGTCTTGTTGACCGATCCCGACGACGTTACCAAAACGGCCTGGGCCAAGCGGTTCGGCGATGAAGGAAAGCGTCTCGGCGCATCTGGATACGACTGGTTCTCCCGGCAGACGTTGCAATTAGCCGCAGCGTTGGGGGCGGACTCTTCTTGCGGAACGCCAACGCCCCGAGCAAGTGAGGTCTTTCTCGTTCACCTATTCGAACGCGAACCGGAATGGCGTCGCGCCTTGCGGGCCATCGACGAATTTGCGACGACCGAGGAGCAGAATCAGTCGACCCTCGCACATCGCGTCGCGTGGTTCGTCGACATGAATACGGGTGAGCTCGTCAAGCCCATGCTCGAAGAGTATCGAGCAGGAGTTGGTTGGACTCGTCGAGGTCGCGTCGATCTCGAGTACTTGCGAGAGCGATGTGATCGCCTTCCCCCAGAGGACGTCGCGGTGTTGCGTGCCCATGACGCGACTGCACCTCGTAGTCGCGTACAAGTCCACGCAATGGAGGCGCTTTGTGGGCATCCCAGGGTATTCAATGGTTCCCGCGGTCGGCTTCCCGTCGAGGTAGTGAGGGGCAGTGGACGAGTCGAGACCCGTACGGAGCGCGGAATGCTCGTCATTTCGGTCGTGCCCGAGAACGCAACCGAGGGGCTGAACGTGGTCGTCGAGAGCGAGACGCGGCTCACGGTTTACCGGATTTCCTCAAGTCTCGCGCGACTCATGCATTCGCTGGGTGGCGAGGTGCGCGTACCGGAGACGCATCGTGAGGAAGCGCTCGTCGCATTGGCAAGAATGGCAGAGCACGTCGAGATTCGGAGCGCGGAACTCGGAGCAACTCGGACCGTGCGCGCAGACAGCACGCCCAGTATTCGCATCACTCCCGAGGTCGGTGCGTTTTGGGTCGAGGTGGGAGTTCGTCCGTTCGGCGAACATGGTCGCTTCTTTCCGCCGGGAATGGGGCAAGGCGTCATCAGCGTTCACGGTCAGGCGGAACTGATCGACGCGGAGCGCGACTTCGCAAGCGAAGAGTCGCGGTTTTGTTCGCTCGCGGCGGCGTGCCCCACACTTCGCGCTTCGACGCATCCATCTTCGGAGTCGGATGCGGTGTCGAACGAGCCGAGTTTCGGCTTTTCACTTGGCGAAGAGGAGCTCTTTGCTCTGTTGGCAGAGTTGCGCGATTGTGCTCTTCCGTGCCAGATCGAGTGGAAGAACGGCAAAGCGCTCCGCTATCGTGGCGCGATTCATGGCGGTAGCCTTTCTGGCGCGTTACGGCGTATCAAGGGGTGGTACATCCTGGATGGCCGCGTGCCGATCGACGAGGTGACGTCGTTCGATCTCTCCGAGTTGGTACGGATGCCTTACACGCGTACCGGGCGCTTCTTGCGATTGCCTAGCGGAGATTTCGTCGAGGTCGAGCGACGTGTTCAGCGCGTTTTGTCGCAGCTCGCTCGAGTTGCAGCCTTGCCTGCACGAGGGGCTTCAGGACCACTCAAGATCCCCGATGCGGTATTCGAGCCCATGGTTGAGTTGTTGGAAGCGGCGACGGCTCTCGACGTCGAGGCAACAGCGATGGCTTGGCGACAACGCATCCAAGATACATTGTCCTCCGAACCGAAAGTACCTTCGGCCCTGCTCGCCAATTTGCGGCCCTATCAGCTCGAAGGATACCAGTGGCTGTTCAAGAATGCTCAGCTCGGATTTGGCGTATGTCTTGCCGACGACATGGGATTGGGCAAAACGTTGCAGGTCATTGCCTTGCTCATCGCGCGTGCCGCAGAGGGACCGGCCCTGGTGGTTGCTCCGACGTCAGTGTGCGGTAACTGGCTTGCCGAACTCGCCCGGTTTGCGCCATCGCTCGTTGCAGTAGAATACGCCGGGAAGTCGAGGTCGTCGCTGCTCGAACCGCTGAGTGAGGCGGGCAAAGGGAGCGGAGTGGTAGTCGTAACGAGCTACGCACTTCTGCAGCAAGACGTCGCGGAGCTCACGTGCGTCGATTGGAACACAACCGTGCTCGACGAAGCCCAATTCATCAAAAATCCGCACGCTTTGCGAGCCAAAGCCGCATTCCGGCTTTCGTCCCGTTTTCGGATTGCCATGTCGGGAACCCCCATCGAAAATCATCTGGGGGACCTGTGGAGCGTGTTTCACTACGTCAACCCAGCGCTTCTCGGTTCACTCAAGCACTTTCAATTGACGTACTTGAAACCCATCGAAAGAGAAGGAGAAAGCGAGTCCATTGCGGAGCTCAAGCGACTCGTTAGGCCGTTTCTGTTGCGGAGACGCAAGGACGAGGTGCTTGCGGATCTCCCCAGTCTTACCGTTCTGTCGCATCTCGTACCGATGTCCGACGACGAATCGCGCAGGTATGCTTTGCTTCGGCAGCAGGTGCACGAGAGATTGCGCACGAGTTATGGCAGACGCGAGCACAAGCTGGAGGTGCTCGCCGAAATCACCCGATTGCGACGTTTTTGCTGTCATCCGCGACTCGTATTCCCAGACGCGCCGCTCGAAGCGACCAGAATCCAGGCTTTCCTCGAACTTGCCGACGAGCTTCGAGAAATGGGCATCGCGCGCTCGTCTTCAGCCAGTACGTAGACTTTCTTCAACTCGTGCGTGAGCGGCTCGACGAGAGCGGTTTTCGCTACTCCTATCTCGACGGTTCCACACCAGCGGGGGAGCGGCGCGCGCGGGTCGAAGCCTTCCAGTCGGGTAACGACGAACTCTTCCTCATCAGTCTGAAAGCCGGCGGTTTTGGCTTGAACCTGACCTCGGCGGACTACGTGATTCATTTGGACCCGTGGTGGAATCCTGCCGTGGAAGCCCAGGCGACCGATCGTGCCCATCGCATCGGCCAAGAACGCCCAATTACCGTTTATCGCATGATTGCGAAGGACAGCATCGAAGAACGAATCGTCCGCTTGCATCACGACAAGCGAAAACTCGCCGACACGTTGCTTTCGAGCGTCGATACGCCGATGTTACTCGAGCCGGACGACTTGATGTCCCTACTCGGCGGAGCGTCCGCGAGCAGCGGAGACGACCCGGCTCCTTCTCCCAACGAAGGGAGCATCGATGCCAAGGCGATTGCGGAGACCATCCGTGCGTCGATGGTCCGCCCCACGTCGTGAGCGACGCCTTCGAAGCATCGGCGAGGAGGTATTCTTCGTTGTCGCAGCTCGGCCATCGATAGGCGCGTGATGGCCGCGAGGTGCCTTCGTGGGCGCGGTGATGGTTGCCGAACTCCCACGAAGGCATTGACTGACGCTGTTGCTGCATCGAACGTGTCGTCACCGGGATCGTCAACGCCGGGATACGCTTCGTCCGTTGCACTCAAAGACAATAAGACGTTGGGTAGTAGCACTCACTCTTGTTGGTCCAATACCAAGTGCCGTAAATGCAGATTTGCTGGCGACGTCGGGTTGCTGTCTTGGTGCAGCACCCGTCGTTGGCCCATCGTGTCGTGTAGTTGGTGCACCCGGACGACAACCGAGAGTTGGCGTCTGCTGACAACTTCGAGTTGGCGGTTGATCCTCCAGCTTCGTCTGGGTCCTCACGCAAGAGAGCCGTGGCCCCCTCGGACAAGGGCGCGTCGTCGACGCCCGTAGGCGCCGATTCCTCGGGATCTTCCTCCGTGGTGGCGTCCACGTTGGTGCTGCATCCGAGGGTAAGCGTCCAGGCAAGGATGAGGGGCAACGACGAAAGCAAACGTGAGATGTTCATTGGTGGCTCCTATTGCGCGAGGTGAAACCTCGCTTGTTGGTGCATTCAGCAAGAACTCCGCCAACTCGACTGTGGTTCTCACCCATCGATGAATGCCGTTGAATCGACGGAAGAAGGAGTGTCGACCTACGAGTCCGCCTCACCACGATACCATTGCCGAATTCCCCGTTGCATTTGAGTCTTACAAGTTGTACGACACGAATATGACCAATCCGTTCCCGTCGGAAAAGGAGTCTTTGATTTTGGCCTTGTTGGCCGAAAGGGGCGTTATGTACGGTCTCGAATTGGTCAATGAATCGGGCGGGCATCTCAAGCGAGGCACGGTGTACGTGACGCTCAGCCGTATGCAGGACAAGGGTTGGGTGCGTGTCGCGGAAGACCGAAGTCCAGGCAGTCATGCTGGTCTCCCCCGCCCAAGATACCGTATTACCGCTGCGGGCCATCGCGTGCTCATGGCGGTGGAGGCTGCCAGAGAGCTGTTGGTACCAGCGAGGAGGCCTTTGTCGTGATCCCACGTGAACTCGAACGACTGCTGACACTCTCGAAGTCGTTGCTCGATCCACAGGAGGTCGAGCGGGTGATCCTTCCGACCATCGTCGACGCACTTGTCGAACGAAAGAGCGCGAGTTCGACGTGGGTTTGGCGATGGACCAGTCAGCTTCGGCTGCTACACGTGATCGGGACTGCTCTCGTGGCTGCGACAGCCGAGCGAATGCGCGTGGTTCCTTGGGGATCGTTGTCGAGTCTGGCCCTGTCGGGACTCTGTGGCGCCGTCGTTTTACAAGGACGTACGGAATTGCGCCCATCCCCCGTCGCGCACTGCGTCTATGTTGGGCTCGCCGCCATTATGGCCGTCATCGTCCTTACGGTTCCAGTGAAGCTTGCCGTCGTCCTTCGCAACCTTGCGTATGCCGTCGTCGCAACTGCTCTCGTCGTCTGTCCGTGGCTTGGCCGCGCATTCGAGGCGCAGCGGCAGTGGTTGGCGATAGGTCCACTCCTGGTGCACGTGGCCAGCATTGGGGTCCCCGTGTTTGCCATCTTCTCCTTTTGCACCCTCGAACGACGAGGATTCGTTCGTTACCTGATTGTCTCGAGCGCAATTGCGGTTTCTTTGGCGCTTCAACCCAATGTACCGGACTTGTGCTTGTATCTAGCCATTGCCGTGGTCTGCGCACTTCAGTACAAGCCGAGCTGGCTTTTGCTTTTGACATGGGCCACGAGTGCGACGGGGATACTGGTCCTCTTGCGCCATCTGGGGGACGCATCACGGTGGGAACGTTTGGGCCTTTCGGCGCTTTGCGCCGTCATCCTGAGGATGCTTTGGGTCTTCACGTCGCAGCAACGCCACGGAGGAGCCGCCGCTACGTCGCGGCTGCTCCGTGCGATGAGCCTGGGCTGCACGTTGTGTTTGGTCTTGATTGCTCGAGAGCTGGCGGGTGACGGCGTTCCTCTATTGTCTGCAGGCGCGTCCATCATGATAGGCGTATTCGTATTGTTTGCTGCTGCGATGCGTGCCGCGGAACCTGCCCGCCGGTGAGCGATTCCCTGCCGTTCCATGGCGTACCACATTCAGTCGGCGACTCGGCGGCGACTTCGACGTTCTGCGACAGGTGGAAGCACCAGGAGAAAAGTGGGTCGTCGTTCCTGCTCGTCACTCGTGATGTCGAGCAATGAACGCCTTGCGTTCGCGCTGCTCGTCGCAAGGGAGGTCGAACGGGGAAACCCGTGCGGCGAGCAGCGTCATCGGCCCTCATGTGGGCTGGTGCTCGTTAATGGGAGAGCTGTGCGAGTGGTACGGTGAAGTAGAGCACGGCCAGACACATCTCGTTCCGTGTTCCCCAACCTGGCAGGACCGGCGTAGCAGCGTCAGTAGTGTCGAAATCACACGTAACTTCGAAGGGTGTGGAGGGCGACACCGGACGCGGCTCCGTGTAGAAGTACTGTCTCTGAAAGTGGAAGTTCCAATGTTGCACGTCGGCGGCGCAGCGGTTGTCTTCGCTTGGTTCGCCGATTTCGAGGCGGTACTTGCGGCCTCTCTGGTGCATGTGGGGAAGCACGCCGTATAGGGACAGGTCCACGCCGGCAGGCAGTCCGAGTTCACCAAACGTCCTCTTCCAGTTGTAGAGCACCGACGCTTTGCCGGGTTCGAGGGACGCCGGCCCGCTCGAATTCGACAACGTGCCGAGGAAGGGATCGGTCAGAGTAAAGATTCCGACGTTCTTCACGCTCGAGCTGAGCTGAAGCTTGACGGTGGTTCTGTCCTGCATCCCACGATGCTCTTCATTGGCCAGATTGTAGTGAACTTGCAGAACGAGTTTCTGCTTCGGTGAAAGGGGAACGCCACTATCACCGGGATATTTCACTACTCCTTGCCCGGGGGCCCATGTAACCGGGACCGATGAGACCGCGACGCCTTCTCCTGCCATTCCGAAGCAGGGCCATCCGTCCCGATCGGGAGAGGCGCCATCCATGGCCGAGATCCGCGCTTGGTTCGACCCAGAACCGTCACTTGCCGGCGCGTCGGGGTCGATGATGAAACCAAGGACGTGATGAACGATCTCAGGGGTACCTGGAGTGACTTCGTATCCGGTAATGAATGTCGGCTCGCTTACGTCACTGTCGATGAGGAAGCATCGATATTCGTCGAATTCAGCGAGTTTACCGCCTTGGATTACAGGGGTAAAGGTCGGTGTTTCGTAAGGTTTGCCGTCTACGAGCTTGGGTAGGTCTGCTAGCTCGACGTCCCTGGGTTGCCCCTCCTTGGCACCTTCGTCTGCCCATTTCGCTAGGGTCGTCAGCTCTTCGTCGGTCAGGTATTGCGAGTCTGCGAAGCTCCCGCAGCTGCCATCTGCCGTCACTCCCCAAGGCGGCATCGATCGGGATTGCGTGGCCGCTTTGATTTCTTGTGCGTGAGTCTTTGCCGATGCGAAGTCGTCAAGACGAAATGGTGCGATTCCGTCTGCGCGATGACAACCGAGGCAACGCTTTTCCAGAATCGGAAGCACATCCCCAAAATAGGTCAGGGACTGTTCCTTCGTCCCGGTGGTGTCCTTCGTGGGCTCGTCGTCGCTAGCGCAAGCGCTCGTGATGAGGATGCCCCCCAATGCAGCCAATTGCCAGTTCCTCGTGAGCATGCGTGATGACCTCCAAACCGCGGTATCAAGGAGTGCGGCGACAATACGTCGGGCTCCATTGGTTGAATGTCAATCGCACCCCGAACCATGATGAGTTGCGCCGTCGCGCGGTCGAGCGATTGCGTCGGCGTAGGGAACACCTCTAGTCATTTGCATGATTCGTGCGGGGTAAAGAAGCAGCATCGTGCGGTCGTGACACACCCCCGGCAAAGGCATTCTAGTCAGGGATTTGCGTTCCCATCCGAGACGGTCGCCGCGAGGGCACGGGAGTCGAATCGTGCATGCAATGGCAATGATGTCGAGCGCATTCGCAGAGGCGACGAAAGCGAGAACATCATGAAAAGCGTCGGATGCTGGCTCGTGTCGCGCGTCAGCGTCAGCGCCGAAGCTCGTTCGAATGAGGCAACACGAACTTGGTCAACGGCGTCGAATGACGACTCGTATTGCACGTTCGCGTCAGCACCGAAGCTCGTTCCAATGGCGGCAACGAGGATGTGACGTACACGTGCTCGACGGTGCACTTACGTCGCGTCGCCGAAGTCTCGCCAACACCTGCGCGCTTCCGCGCCAAAGCAGTGCATGGCTCGCGATTGTGCTCGAGGTGGTGCCGAGGGAGCGGTGAGACTACTTCACCCACGAAGATGGTGGGCGATACCATGCTGCTCGCGTCGCGAAGCAATATCCGCACGTCCCCCAATGAAGACGTTTCAATGACGCGTCGACGATTTCCTTCGTTGACTCAGCCAGTGGCGCGTCACTCGGTGACGCCTAACGGCAGACCTGAGTGGAAGTGATTCCGTGGGAGAGCTACCGCGTCCGCGTTTTCTGATCTCGTTCCGTTCAGCAGCGACGTTGCGCTTCCTCTCTCTGCTCGACGGCGTGTGACGATTGCGCTCGGTCAAGCGCAAGCATGGGACTCCCGGCTCGGGTCTCTCCTGTCATCGCAATGTTTCACCCCACGTGTCCGGAATGGTGCGCAGGTCATCGAGACAAGTCGACAAAGGCGTCCATCGGTCACGTAAATGCAATCTTGGTCAGCGTCATCGAAGGTCGTTTCCTTTTTCGTTGCCGTCGCGTCAGCTCTGAAGCCCCATTCATACGGAAGGCGGGGAAACGAATCCACCATCTGCAGCTGGCTGCTCGAATGAGCTCACGATTGCTCGACCGTCGCAACTCGAGCATACTTTCGGCAATCCTTATGTCGGATCCATCTCGTCGTTCGTTCGGTCCGTTGATCGTGTTGGCTCTCGGGTTCATTGCCGGCTGTAGTGCTAATGACGGTTCTGCTCTCGTTGGGAAGGCCTCGGGAGGTACATCGGCGGGAACGTCTGGCGCAGGGGGGACTCGCGCGGCACAGACCTCCTCCTCTACGGGATCGACCGATGGGGGGGCTCAAGGGATAGACGTGTCTCAGGGGGGCAGCGCTGGCTCTTCCGGAGAAGTCGTCGAGTGTACGGAAGGCGAAGATTGCAATTGTCCGACTTTGGCCGTCGCCGTAATTGGTAAAGCAGGAAAATGGGGCGCAAATACTGGTAAGGACAGCGACACGGCGTTTCAGGATTGGCTCAACTCGAGCAGTGCAGGGACTGCAAAAGTGGACAACTTCACGGAGAAGCCGACGCTGACGTCTGAGTTTCTCGCGCCGTACAACGTCATCGTGCTTGCCTCGTTGGGGGATGACTCGAATCTGGGACCCTTTTGGAAGTTCGACGCCGCCGAGGTTGCCGCACTTCAAAACTGGGTCGAAGTGCAGGGAGGTGGTGTCATTACCCTCAATGGTTATGCGGGCGATCCGGGGGAGATCGTTCCGGTGAATCAGCTGCTCACGTTCAGCGGAATCTCGTACAACTCAGATGGGATATCACCGGATTGCGCCATCGTGGACGCGACGAACAACCAGTATTGCTGGTGTGGCGGCTCGCAGCCTCTTGCCGATTTCAATCGAACCGATCCCTTCGTGTCCAATTTGGGCAACTCGGTGACGTGGGTCGGCATTCAAAATGGCAGATCGATCAATGCTCCGGTGGACGCCGTTGTGGCGGCAACCGTAACTCCCAACGGTCAGACGGCGAAGAACGTGCTCGTCGGCAAGGCGGTGGGAAAGGGGCGTGTGTTGGTTTATTCAGACGAGTGGATCACCTACACGAGCCAGTGGAGCGGCGAGGGCAATCCGAATAGCACCAATACGGCGTGTCAAGGCCACCTGCCCCAGGACGTGTATCAGACAGCACAATTCTGGTACAACATGATCAAGTGGACTCAGCCGACGTTCACGTGCTTCAAGATTGTCGATAAGGATCAATCGGTCATCATCTGGTAGCGAGTCGGTCGCCACGTGGTGGTAGCGAGTCGGTCGCCACGTCGCGGTAGCGAGTCGGTCGCCACGTCGTGGTAGCGAGTCGGTCGCCACGTCGTGGTAGCGAGTCGGTCGCCACGTCGTGGTAGCGAGTCGGTCGCCACGTCGTGGTAGCGAGTCGGTCGCCACGTCGCGGTAGCGAGTCGGTCGCCACGTGGTGGTAGTGAGTCGGTCGCCACGTCGTGGTAGCGAGTCGGTCGCCACGTCGCGGTAGCGAGTCGGTCGCCACGTGGTGGTAGTGAGTCGGTCGCCACGTCGTGGTAGCGAGTTTTGCTGCTCGGTCTGCGGAGGCGTAAGCACTTCGATAAGTCGCTCGCGCTTCGTCTCGGTGCGGATGCACTTCAATAAGTCACCCCGTGGCGGGCAGCTGCTTATGGAAGTATTTCGGGAATAGCGCTTGTTGCGATGGGCGTCGTTCGAGTCCAGATGCTCGCAAATGGGCCAATCGACGCCACAAATTGGAACCAGCGGAGGGTTTCGTGTAGCAACTACACCTACATGTGTGCTCCGTCTCGGCCTCTTTCGGCGCTACTTCTTGGACTTGCTGGGTTGCTTTCGACCAGCCCGGTCTTGGCATGGGTCGAGTCGACCGTGCTTTCCGACACGGTGACCGTCGATGTCGGTAGCGCAGGGGACGCCACGATTGCCCATGAACTCGTCATGCGTGTTCGTGGGGGCCCACTCAAGAGCACGGAGCTCACGGGAGTCGACGCAGATGCGGAACCGATGGAAGGCGCGAATGCACTTCCGCTTCAGGGGGCTCGCACTGAGCCCATCCCACTGACGGTCGCACGTGGCGACGACGACACCTTGAGATTGGAAGTCAGTGACGACAAGGGGCTCCGGAACGGTACCTATGCGTTCAAATTCAGCTATCGCACGAGCTTCAAGCGCGCTTCGCGCGTGGACGTGCGTGGTTCGTGGGCAGAGATCGACTGGATAGGTCCACGGTATACGTATGGGCTCGACGTCGCAAAAGTAACCTTTCGTCTTCCGTATGCTCCGCTCGCTCCGCGCCTTCCGGAGCTGGATTCCGGGGCGGACGAAGCCGTGTCGGACTCACCGAGTTCGGCGATGCTCAGCAATCTTCGGCGTAATGGATCCATCGACGAGCTCGAACTCATTCGTCCTCACGTCGCCAAGGGCGAACCGGTCCTGTGGCGCGTTTGGGTGAGCCCAACTGCATTCCCTTGGCTCTCGACGGCAGCTTCGACAGCGCCGACAGCGACGCGTCCCGAGCTCGTCACGAACCGCTCGCCGATCGCAAGGGCGCTTCCGCTTCTCATCGCTGCGGGAACCGCAATAGCGTTTGCATTGCTGATAGGCGCAAAGTCACGACAGCTGGCGCGCGAAGCCGAGCGGCAAGGCTTCGCTTTACGACCTTTGTGGCCCGTTTCGGTGTGGTGGCACGCGCTCGGGGGCGGGATTGCCTCGGCCGCAGCCGTGCTCTTGGCAGTGCGCTTCGAGGCTCCCACCGTGGCGTCGCTCGTGTGGATCGCGGCGTTGTCCTTTGCTGTGCATCGACGACCGAAGGAAGCGCGCCAACTTCGCGGTCCGGGGCGATGGCTGCCGATCGTTGATGACGAGGCATGGCAGAAGCCTCGCGTTGCCGCTTTCGGTCGTGCCCTCGACGCTTCGACTCTACTTGGTCGAGGGATCTTGGCGGTGTGGCTCTTAGGCTGTTTGGCTCTCTTTTGCTGGTGCTTCGCGCGAGACCCTTACTACGCCCTACTCATCGCACTCGGATCGTCATTGGTGCTTCCGATCTGGCTGACTTGCCCGTTTTCGGCTACGCCTTGGGCGCGAGCGGATCGAGCGCGTACGGGATTGTGTCACCTGGCAAAGCGTCTTGCTCGGAATCCGCGCTGGAAGATACGCGTCATCGGTCGCTTTCCTCAACAAGCCACGGAACCCGATGAACTGAGGCTCAGGATTGGTTCATCCCTTGCGCCAACGGGGCTTCAAGGGCTGGAGAATCGCGGCGGTATGTGAAGAGCCGCGCCTCGGCGTCGAATATGCTCTCCTCGTTCGCGTCACCGACGGAAGCGACGCGCATCGCCACTACTCGAAGCAGCTCGACTTCGGTCGAGGTCGGTCCGCGACGGAGCGAGTTGCCGTGGTTCGGTTCCCCTGGGCTCCCATGTCGCGGTTGAGTTCATTGCTCGAGGAGCTACTCGACGTCGGGACGACTCAGCCGCTCGATCGCGAACCGTCGTCACCGCGCTCGAACAAACCAGAAAGATCCAAAGGCAAGGGTTCGATTACGTCGAAGCCAGTCAGGAAAGACTCCCCAACCCAGGCAACGCGCGCGGCATGAAGTGCGTGTCGGCTCGAGGAAAGCCGCGCATCTGCAGGAGCGCCATACACGACGTCATTGAGGAGCGGAGCGCCCGCGGCGGCGCAATGCGCGCGGATTTGGTGACGAAAAGCGGGGCCCACCGTCACCTCGAGCAGGCTCGTGTCTTCACTTTCTCGTACCGTCGTGAAACGAGTGACGAACGGGCCGAGGGGAAATTGGCGCTCACTTTCGCTCGGCAGCTCCGTGAGCTGGAAGTCGCCGTCGAGTCGAACTCGTTTCGGGTGCTTGGGATCCGAAACGAGGGCGCCCGTGAGCTCACCCGAACTCGGCAGGCGGCCCCGCGCAACGACGGCAAAGTACGTCTTGGTCCAAAGCGATTGCTTGAGCGCGCGTGTTCCGAGCTCGAATGCCTGCTGGCTTCTCGCGGCCACCAAGAGTCCCGACGTGCCGGTGTCGAGTCGGTGTAGCAATCCGGGCTCGAGTGGATGATGCCCGATCGATCGCATTTCTGGAAATGCGGCAGCCAACGCGTTGGCGATCGTGCCTCCCTCGATTCCGTCGCGCGGTGCCGTGTGTACGGCTGCTGGCTTGGCTACGACGACCCAGTGATCCGTCACCAGCCGTAGATCGAGCGGACCGGGGATGGGCGCCGCGATTTTCGGGGTCGATGGCGTCAGGATGACGAGCTCGCCCGCTCTCGCGAGATCGCTCTTTTTGCTGCGTCGTGATCCGACTTCGACCTGCCCGCTTTCACAGAGTAGTTGAGCTTGCCGCCGTGAAAGCGAAGGGAACAGTCGCGTGAGTGCCACGTCGAGACGAACGCCGTCGAGAGTCGTCGGGACGATGGCTCGTTGGGAAGGTTTGCCGATCGATTCGCTCACGGTAAATCGGATCGTTTCTCTAGAAGAGCCCTTGAACGCCTAGCGTCATGCCGCGGCTTGACGGTGTGCCCGAGGCATTCGGTGTTTCCACGAGCGGAGTAGCGTATGGCCAAATCGAGGCCGATCCGCTTCCGACGTGTTCTTCTGGGCTCCAGTGTCGCGTCAAGTAATAGCCCATTCCTGCACCAGCGAGCGCACCGACTCCCACGACGGAGAGCCAAGCTCGCTGACGTTTGACGGAGATGAAGTCGTCTTCGACGAAGAGAAACGGGCTGCCCGCTGCCGCTCCCGCAAGCGCACCGAGACCTGCGGCCATGTCGATGAAGAGCACGCGTGAGGAGGAGAGATTGGCGCGAGTGGCGACGGCTCCGAGGGTCAACGCTCCGATCCCGGCGCCGTAGCCCATGCCGTGCCACGGAACGTGATCGATCTGGCCTGAGATCGTCATGTCCACGAGCCCACCCAAGAGCAGACCCATGGCGCCACCCGAGTGGGCCATCATGGCGCGGCCCTCCGTCATTTCGGTCGTGCCGATCGCGAAGGACGACAGCGTCACCCCGAGTGCCGCGCCTCCCAAGCCATAGACATAGCGATCCGTCGAAGGTTCGACACGGTAAGCTCGCGCGAGCAAAAGTCCGCTCGTTGCTGGCCACAGCATTCCGGCGGTCAGGTACCAGGCTTCTGGCACGCTCACGTCCCATTCGTCCGCGGCGATCATCGCGGCGCCGACACCAATGCCCGTGCCCAATGCAATGAGCGGGTAAGTGAGCCGCGGATCGTCCGAGCCGCTGGCGCGCTGGAGCGAGTAGCCGACGGCACCTCCCAAGAGTCCGCTCGACAGCACGAGCACGCCGCGTCCCGCGGAGTGACTCTTCGGGGCGCTCGCCGGGGATGCCGGGGCGCTCGCGGCGCCAGCAGGGGCGGGCACATTTTCGGAGTGTTCTCCTGAGGGCGCGGCAAGCAGTTGCGACACGAGGACGATGGTGCGCACGTCGATTTCTCGCTCCGTCACCTCGCGTGTGATCACCCGCAGCGTGGGTGAATCAGGGGAAGCGACGACGAATCGAAGCGTCAATGTGCCTCGCGAGCGGATGAGCTGTGGTGCGATGACCCATTCACGCTTGCCCATCTCGAGTAGCTCGAGCTCACTATGGCAAGTCGACGATGCCCTCTCGGCGTCTAGCGTCGTCGAGCGCATGACGAGTTCCATTCCGGCATCCTCGATCGCGTTGGCGACGAGATCGTCGATTCGCTCCGCCAAGGTTTGCGCGGCGAGATCGGGTCGTCCTGCGGACGTCGCTTCGAGTCGGCAATCGAGTTGCGCGGTGACCTGGGTCGGGAGCACGACGGCACGTCTGGGCTCGGCTGCCGCGGTCGCACCGACGAGGTGCAGCGCCGCCGCCAAGGTGGAGATCGCCGCGTAGCGGTGAGTGCGGGAGAAGGAGGAGTGGAACAATGTGGGCCTAGGAAGTGGACTATTGCGTTCAGCCCGTCAGCGAGCAAGTAACCAGGCCTCGTCGCGCAAGCGGCGGGTGGCGGCGATCGACGCAAGTTCTCTTGCGCCTCGAGGCACGCTAATCTCAGTGTTTGCCCCATGTCAATCCGCTGTGGAACAGGCGGCCGAGACAATCCGATTGGTTTGGTGCCATCGTGGTGACGAGCCGCCCGTACGTCGCGATTGCGCCTAGGGTGCAGCCCAGGGACGTACGTCGCGATTGCGCCTAGGGTGCAGCCCTGGGACGTACGTCGTGATTGCGCCTAGGGTGCGGCCCAGGGACGTACGTCGCGATTGCGCCTAGGGTGCGGCCCTGGGACGTACGTCGCGATTGCGCCTAGGGTGCGGCTGCATTGCGAACGCCATTGTATCGGTGTCGCGTGGAACCGAGGGGCGGCTTTGTGGCCGATCAGGAGCGCGACGGTTGCCGAATCGACGGGGGAGGCGGTTTCACGATGGTCTTTCGGTTTTCGTCGTCAATCTCGAAGATGGCGTCGGTCACGTCTTCGGCGGCGAGTTCCTCTCGAGCTTGTCCGAGTTCGCGATTCATTTCGTCGAGTCGGTCTCCGAGGACACTCAGGAATTGCCACAGCAACTTGACGGCGAGCTGGTGCTCCGTACGCAAGATCTCGAAGAAGTCCGTGCGGCGAATGACCATCAGCTCACTGTCGAGATCGCTGACGACGGTGGCTGACCGCGGCTGGCTTCGCACGAGCGCCATTTCCCCAAAGTGATGGCCCGGCCCCAAGGTGGCGAGCACGGTGTCTCCGCGCTTGACCTTCACGCTTCCGGTCAAAACGATGAAGAGCTCTTCCCCCTTGTCCCCTTCACGGATAACGACGTCCTCGTCCTTGAACGCGACCACCTCGACCATTTGCATCAGGCGGAGGATTTCGCGATCGCTCAAGGCGCGGAAGAGCGCCATTCTCGCCAAGATGTCGCGCTTCAACTGGACGCGTCGAGCGGTCTGTTCGTCGCGCTTCGACGAGTCACCGTAGGAGACGAGTACGGCGGTGATGTTGTCTTTTCCACCTCGACCGTTGGCCGAGTCGATCATCGCCTTGACGGCGGACGCTTCGTCCTTGCCGCTCATCATTCGACCGAGCTCTTCGACGTCGTCTTCGAAGTAGCCCGAGAGTCCGTCAGAGCAGAGAAGGAATCGATCACCTGCGACCAAGTCGACGACGAGGCTATCGGGTTCCGTATGTTCGTATACGCCGATGGCACGGGTGATCGCGTTCTTCTGTGGGAGCTTTTCGATTTCTTCGCGAGGTAACTTCTTGCGCTTGAGTAGCTCGTTGAAGACGGTGTGATCTTCGGTGAGCTGCTCGAGTACACCGTCGCGCAGTAGATAAATGCGGCTGTCGCCGACCCAAACGACGAAGGCCTGCTGCGCCACGACGAGGATGGAAACCAACGTCGTGCCCATGCCTCGCTTGGCCGCGTCTTTTTGGGCTTCCGCGTGGACGCGGTTCGAGGCTCGATTCACGGCATTTTCGAGGAGCTTCAAAACCTGGCGTTGGGTGACCTTCTCGATCCCCGTCTTCTTTGCGGCATAATCGGCCACGAATTCGAAGTTCTTCTTGATCTCCTCGTGGAAGGTCCGAACCGCCAGCGCGCTTGCTACCTCACCTGCGGCGTGGCCACCCATGCCATCGCACACGACGTAAAGCCCCAGTTTCTTGTCGACGAGGTAGTTGTCCTCGTTGTGGTCACGCTGCCGTCCCACGTCGGTGAGCACCGAAAAGGTTACGTCGCTGGTCGTCATCGAGATGGCGAGCATATCCTAGGGGCAACCCCAGGGGCCACTGTGCATTTCGCAAGGTCCGCCAGTCTTTCGAATCACGGGAAAATGCGAGCGCCAAAGGACTGGACCATGCGAAATGGTGAATGGCGGCGCCAACCTATGGGCCAGGCGGACTCGTCCATACATCGTCCCTACCTGGATGAGATGGCCCCAAGTGCCAAAAGGGATGCCGCACCTTCTCGTCCGACGATGACGTGATCGAGTAGTGGCAGGCCGACCACCTTGCACGCACCAAGGACTGCGCGCGTCATTTGGATATCTTCCGGGCTTGGCGCGGGATCACCACTCGGATGGTTGTGGACGAGCAATATCGCGTTGGCCCCTTCCCGCAGCGCAGGCCGCAGGATGTCTCTGGTCGTGAGTGCCAGACTGTGCAGCCCACCCTGTCCAATCTTGCGACTGCAGCGCAGTGAATTTCGCGCATCGAGACACAGTAACCACATTTCCTCGTGTTCCAGGGCAACGAGCTTTGGCGTAGCCCACTCGAGCACGGCGTCGAGCGAGTCGATGCGACGACCCGAATCGATTCTTCGATACTGGCGTTTGCCAAGCTCGAAGGCAGCCGCCAATCGCGCTGCACTCGATGGTCCTAGGCCAGCTTGTCGAGCCAACCATCCCGGTCCGAGTCGCGATAACCCGACGAGGCCCCCGCCCATGCCGAGCAATGCTCGTGCATGCTCGAGATCGGATGGATTGCGCGATTTGCCGAGGAGGACCGCGAGCAACGCATCGTCCTCGAGCTCCTTCAAGTCGCGTGGCTGGGGGGGAGGGCTCGTCTGCTCGCTGGTGATTTCGGGAACTGCCTTGGTCATCACGCATTTCCGGTGCGAGATCCGTGCCGTCTGCGACTCGGCTGATTTTCCCTGGCGAACGCGGCTTCGCAGTGGCCCATGTCGGCGCGAAGTCGGCGCGACGTCGGCCCAACGGTGACGCGGGTGCGCTGTCGCTCGCGTGGTCGCGATTTGCTCCCTCGCAACTCCGGGACTACCGTGCACGCCGTGGATCTTCGCACCCGAACCTCGCTATTCTGCGGTGCCGTCGCCGTAGCCATCGCTCTTTCGATCTTGTTGCGAGGGCGATTACATCGTCCGCAGGCGCTCGTCGCGGCGTTTGCCATGGACATGGGGCTTTGGTACCTGGCGCAGTGGCTCTATCAGTGGAACCGCAGCGTCGTCTGGGCTCGTTCTACGGCATTTCTCGCGGTGCTCCTGCCAATTTTCGGACTTCATCTGTTCGACTCGATCGTGCCGCGGGCAAACCACAAGAGTCGACAGATTCGGGTGGCGAGCTTTCTCACCGTACCACTGCTCGTTCTCGCCCTCTCACCTCTCGGGATGCGCGGTTGGGCTCGTACGGTCATCTTCATTTTCGTCTTTACGACCATGGCCGCCGGCCTGGGAGCGCTGGCGAAACGCGGGGAACGGAGTGGTTCTCGTGAGACCCAGCGTCGTGTTCGATTCATGGTGCTCATCGGCGCGCTCGCGGCACTCTTCAGCTTCGCCGACTTTCTTTGGTTCATCGGTGCGCCGCTGCCGCCCATTGGAGCCGTGCTCACGGTCGTCTTCCTCTTCATCCTGGCGCAAGCACTCACGCGGCAACGGCTGATCGATTTGTACGATTTGCTCGGACATCTCGTCCTGAACGCCGCGCTCGCTTTCTGTCTCGCAGGGATTTTCTACGTCTTCGTCGTTTTGTTCGGCGGGTTCGAGACCATGTATCTCGGCGCCATCTTGGCAGCCATCGTGATCTTGGTGCTCTTCGAGCCACTACGTCAGAAAATGGAGAGCACGATTCACACCGTTTTCTTCCGCGAGCGTGCAGAGCTCGAGCGCGAGGTCGCAAGTGCTCGTCTCGAGTTGTCGCACGTCCTAGAAGTCGGCACGATGGTGAAGGTGGTGCTGACGGCGCTCGAGCAATCACGACGAGCGACTGCCGTCGCGCTGTATCTGCGTGATCCGCTCGGAAATGACTTCCGTCTTGCGGGTTCTTTCGGACCGGGAGCGGAGTCGAAGCTCGACGCGGCCGCGGTGCGTCCCTTGCTCGATCGATTGGCGGAACAGGGCTGCGTCGTGCTCGAGCGCGTCGTGACCGAAGCTCTCGAACATCGTCGTGCCGGGAGGTCTCGTGAGGCGGACGCAGATGATCGGCTGCTCGTCGCGGCGTCGAGCCTGGGCGGACTTCAGTCCGGGATTTGCCTCGGAATCCTGGGCGACAATCGGACTGTGGTTGGTTTGCTCGTCGTGGTGGACGACCGCGTGCGGGACGCGTTTTCGTCGGACGAGATCGTGTTGCTCGAGGCCTTGGTGCTGCAGGTTGGCGTCGTTCTCGAGAATTCGCACCAGTACCGTCGCATGCACGAGCGCGATCGACTTGCGGCCCTGGGACAAATGGCGGCCGGTTTGGCGCACGAAATCAAGAACCCACTCGGCGCAATCAAAGGCGCGGCGCAGCTGCTTGGCGAGGACCATGCGGGCACGACCATCGATCCCGCGTCGCGTGAATTCATCGGCATCATCCTCGAAGAGGTAGAGCGCCTCGACCGCGTCGTTGGCAGCGTGCTCGACTATGCGCGACCTTCGCGCGGCAATCCCCTCGCCGTGGACGTCAATGCCGCGGTGAAGCGCACGATTCAATTGTTGTCCAAGGAGCGCAAGGAGGGCGTCGTGTTCGACGTCCGACTCGCCGAGGAGCTGACGCCGATCCGCGCCGATCCGGAGCAACTTCGGCAAGTGCTCATCAACCTCGTGCGCAATGCCGTTCAAGCCATGGGGGGACGGGGGACGGTCACGATCACCACCTGGCAACGACGCGGGTGGCGCCCGGGTTGGGGGGGACCGAACGCCGGCACGGATTGGGTCGAGATCGTCGTGCGCGACGAAGGACCAGGGATGCTTCCGCACGTGCTCGAGAACCTCTTCGTTCCTTTCTTCACGACCAAGATCCAAGGTACGGGTTTGGGCCTCGCCATCAGTCAGCGGCTCATCGAGTCCATGGGCGGAAGGATTTTGGTTGCTTCACAATTGGGGCAGGGGTCGACCTTCAGCATCGTCATGCCAGCCGCATCCGAGCGTGTGACGCCGCTACCGGCAGAGCTTCCCTCGGGGGTCGTTTCGAACGTCGAGAATGGATGAGCTTGCCGGCCCGCATCCGGCGAGCCCGACGAACGGCGACGCGTCGGTGGAGTGCCACGGCTAACAACTCGAACGACGATGGTTGCGTCCCTGACCGAGAAGCGGCAAGTGAGCGCGCCCGACATCGTGAGTGCAATTGCAACCGAGCCTCGCGCCAGGGAGGTGCAACCGAGCCTCGCGCGGGCGAACTGTAGGCCGCATCGCATCACTGCCCACTGTCGGGTGGCGAATGCTGCGGTGCAGCCGACCGATGCGATGTGACGGCGCGGGTGCTTCGGTGGGTTCTTCATCGAACCGAGCCGCACGTCCGAGGGGCTGTCCTCGTCGTGCGAGCGTGCCGTGGTGCGACGCTCGTCGAGGGTGCGCTTCGGACGCGCCTCGATGGTTCCTTTCGAGCCGCCACCGAAACGTCGCCCGCGTGAACTCGTCATCGATGCGTTGCTCGTCCTCGATGTCCTTCTCGTCTGGGCGCCCGCCCGATGTCGTCTCCTGTCGCACAACGTTCCGTTTGGACACCGTTCTTGCGGGCGTTCGACGTGTTTACGCCGAACCGACATCAAGGGAAAGGCCCACGGTCCTAATTGCCGTCGCGTAGCTGTGCGGAAAAAGGCGACTAATTACCGCGCAGCACCGCTTGACCCCGAAGAGGTCGAAACGTTAGTTTAGGCGATGCGTCCTGTCCGCATGGGTGTGGTCAGGCGTCACCAAGCGCCCACGCGGTCATGCCTGAGGGAAATAAACCGCCGCACTCTCCAAACACCGCCGGCTCACGCCGGCTTGGCCTATCTTTGCGCTTCATTTCGGGAAAGTACGAGGGTGGAGAATTTCCGCTCGAAGAGGGCAAGGACATCATCGTTGGTCGGTCGAGTGAACTCAACATGGTCCTCGTCGAAGAGATGGTCTCGCGCAAACACGCCAAGATCTCCGTTCGTCGAGGCGCCATCACCATCGAGGACTTGGGCTCGACCAATGGGAGCTTCGTCAATGGCGAACGCATCCAGCAGGCTGCGCTGCACGAGGGGGATCGAATCCTCATCGGCACGAGCATCTTGAAAGTCGTGTCCGACGGAAACCTCGGCATGGATTCGCGCGGCACGCTCAAGGCAGTCGGGGAGCGGAAACGCACCACGCGCCATCGTTCCGGCTCGAACCCCGCCTCGGACGAACCTCCGCGGATGACGGGGCACTTGGACGAGGTGCCTTTGCCAGATCTCCTCCAGCTCTTCTCGACGAGTCGCAAGAGCGGTGTCCTGGTGCTTCACCACGAAGGTCTCGTCGGTAAGGTGTTTCTAGACGAAGGGCGGATCCACTTCGCGCTCATCGAGGAACATCCTGCTCTGCTGCCCTTCAAGGCGATTTACCGAATGATCGAATGGCAGACCGGCGTGTTCGAGCTCGAGCCGCCGGATCCCAAACGTCATCCGGGCGCGCTCGACGCGGCCGTTCCCGAAGTCCTCATGGAGGTTTTGCGGCAACAAGACGAGATGGGCACGATTCGGGAGAAGATCCCACCATCGGACGCTTCGCTTCAGCTGCGAACGCCGATGGCAGCACCCTTGAACGAACTCGAGCCGAAGCAGCTCGACGTGCTCCAGCTCGCGCTCAATTGTCCCAATGTTTCGACCCTCTTCGAGCGGAGCAAGCATTCGGATCTGGACACGGCCCGTATCCTGGTGGAGTTGCTCGCTCGCGGGTATCTGCAGGTTTCAGGTCGTTCACCCTAATCTCCGGACCGTGGTTCAAGCCTCCGGAGTGCGCGCAAGGTGCTTTTGGGTGGCGCTCGCTCTTTCGGTCGGCGGAATCATTCGCTCGGGCGACTGGGGAGTGTGTCGGTTTTTTGGCCGGTCTTCTGTTGACGTCTTCTCTTGAGCGCTAGAGCGCCGTTGCGGCAACGCTTATCTGTCATGCTTGCGGCTATGCGTGCGGTCCGGGACCCAGCAGTCCTTCCTTCCAACGTGCGGGAGTTCCCGCGCGATCGGTTGACCGACGCCGAACTCGTGGAGCGGGTGTCGGCTGGTGACAGCCAGGCGCTCATGCTCGTTTGGGATCGTTATGCCCGAGCCGTGCGTGCTGCGCTCTTCGCCTCTTTGGGGCCGGACCACGCCATCGACGATCTCCTCCAGGAAGTGTTCTTGGGTTTTTTCCGTCGTGCTTCACGGATCGAGAATCCGTCGGCGCTTCGTTCGTACCTCCTCGGCGCAGCCGTGCGCAGCGCGACCTTCGAGCGGCGAACGAGGGCGCGACGCTCGCGTTGGCTCGGCTTGTTCGCGGCTAACGGCAAGGACGATGCGTCTTATCTTCCCGAGGTCGAAGCTCACGACATCCTTCGATCGCTCACGCAGCTTCTCGAGCAGCTTCCGGAGCGCGCGAGAGAGGCCTTCGTTCTTCGGTACGTCGATGATCTCTCGCCACCGGAAGTCGCTATCGCGCTCGGCGTGTCGGAGTCGACGGCCAAGCGCGCCATCGCGAAGGGGCGCGAGCGGATCTTGGTACATGCGGCTCGCGATCCCGTCCTTCATGGATACCTCACGAAAGTCATGGGAGGTCGTCTATGAAACCGTCGCGTGAGCGCTTCGATAGCGCAAATTACGAGCTTGCGGCGGAAGCCATCGGCGTTGCCTTGCGAGAAGCGGCCGCTGCGGCGACCACCCCGGAGCGACTCGCCGTCGAGGCGGAAAGGTTGCGTCGCGCCGTCGCCCAATCTCGGCCCACTCGACGTATTCGGCCGAGGCTCGTCTATTCACTCGCGGCTGCTGCGCTTGGGGCCAGTCTGAGTTTCGGCGCCTACTGGCTTTCCAAGTCAGGGGGCGCTCCACTCGCGCTCGAGGCAGAGGTATGTAACGCACCCCAGGCTGGTACGGCCAGTCGAGTCTTTCGTCCCGCGGGGCGGCATTACGTGGCTGCATGCGAACGGAAGGCAACGGAACTCCGTTTCGCGGACGGTTCGCGCGTCGGTGTCGAAGCCGAAGCACGCTTGCGAGTTCAAGATCTCTACGCGAACGGCGCCTCCCTGTTACTCGAAAAGGGACGGGCCAACGTGCAAGTCGTTCATCGCTCCAAACAATCGCGGTGGACCGTCGCTGCCGGGCCTTTTGCGGTGACCGTGACCGGAACGCGGTTCGACATTGCATGGGAGCCTGCGAGCGAGCGGCTGTCCGTCGAGCTCTTCGAGGGGCAAGTCGAGAATCGATGGGCCGAACTATTCGTCCGTTGCGACGCTCAAGGCTGGGCAACGTTTCGAGGCTTCGACGAGGGATCCACGGTGGAGCATCACACCTCTCGGGGAACTCGCAGCGAAGCAGGAGGCTGCACCGGAGCACACGAAGCTCGAGTTTCGTCCTTCGTCCGATTCGCTTCCCGAATCCACTCCACGCGGTTCACTTCCGCGAAAGCCGAGCTCGACCCGAACACTGGTGGCGCCAGACACCCGTCCCATGCCGTCCGTTTCTCCAGCGTCCCCAGGTGAGGGTCGACAATGGAGCAAGCTCGTCGCGGCCGGTGAGTTCAATCAGGTGACTCGGGAAGCGGACACGATGGGCCTCATGGTGTGCCTCTCTCAGTGTTCGGCCGCGGACTTGCGTGCACTTGCCGATGCGTCTCGGTACACTGGACGTCTCGACACTGCAGAAGCGGCCCTTCGAGCGCTTCACGATCGGTTCGCCGCGCAGTCGACCACCGCTGCGTATTTGCTAGGCGTCGTGGACGAAGCTCGGGGGCGAAACGTCAGTGCGTTGCGCTGGTACGACGAGTACCTGTCTCGCACCCCGACAGGTGGTTTCGTCGCAGAAGCGCGTGCGGCACGGCTGCGAATGTTGGTCGCAACCGGGGGACGCACCGCTGCACAACAAGCTGCACGGGACTACCTCGAGCAATATCCGAAGGGCGCAGCGGCGGGCCTCGCTCGGCAGGTGCTCGAGAATCGGTAATGGGCCGACTCGCTCTGCTTGCATCGACGACGAGCCTCGTCATTTTGCTGGTCGCTGGGCGCGCGTTGGCGGAGCGCGTGGTCCTGTTGCGGCCCATCGACGACCAACCCGAGCTCTCGGAGCTGTTCAATCGCCTTCAAGGCGAGCTGCGCATGCAAGGGTTCGACGCGAAGGTCACGACGACCCAGGCTCGAGTGAGCTTCGAAGACATGCAGCGGCTGGCAGAGTCGGCTCGAGCCGAAGCGTGCATCGCGCTCACGATGACGGGCGGACAGCCCACGGTTCAGCTCTGGTTCATCGAACGTTTGTCGGCTCGTCCGCAATCCCTCGCCTTTTCCGGTGGGAACGACGAGGATGCGGCGCAGGTCTTGCCGCTTCGAACCGTCGAGCTGCTGCGAAGTGGGGTGCTCGAACGCAAGGATCCCGAGCCTTCTCGTGAACTCGTCGTCTCGAAACCCGCCAAGTCCGAACCCCCGAAGGGCGCCGCCAAATCGGAGCGCGTCGCGCCCATCGAGTACAAGCGGAGCGCGCAGGTCCTCGTCGGGCCGAGCTATGGAACGCTCCGCGAGTATCCCGCGCCGGCCGTCTTTCTTTCTCTCGGATCACGTCTACGAGGGGCTTCGTCGGCTGCGGCCTATCTCGTCGTTCCTCTTTCATCGGCGACTCACGAGACCGGCAGAGCAACCGCGAGATTTTCTACCATCGCCTTCGGCGCAGAGTTGAGGTTCGAGCACGCGTTTGCTCGAAGCCCGGTACGGTTACAGGCACTGGGCGGCGTTGGCGGGGCGAGGATCTACGCGACGGCGTCCGCAACGGAGCCGTTGCACGCATTGCGTTCCACGGGATGGGTCGCCTCGGCGCATGTCGGCACAGCCGCTTGGATCGACGTGCACCCGCGATGGAGCCTCGGGGGCACCTTGAGGTTAGGCGGCTATCTGCCGCGACCCGTCGTACAGGTCGACGCACGAGAACTCACCCTTGGTCGCCCCACGCTCGAAGCGTACTTCGGTGTCGCGACCGCGTTCTAAGTCCAATGACCAGCTTTGAGCGCAGCCGGATCATGTTGACGGATCCGCGGTCCAAGGGCTTCTCGGAATACGTTCTCGTCGTCGATGTCGAGGTCGTCATCGGCGAACCCTTCCGCGACCTCCATGCCGAGTGCCAAGATCCTGATGAAAAGGGCGAAGCTCGACGCACAGAGCCGCGGCTTCCATAGATCCGTCCCGCTCATCGCCGTGTACACCGGGCAGTCTCCCTCTGCGTCCGGGAGTGCCGTATCGAGGAAGTAAGGATCCCCGAGCAAGGTGCTATGCGCGACGATGACCCAGCCCGGGCGCCACCCATTGGAACTCGGACGATCCCTGAGATCTCCCGTTTCCGTAAGTGCGAAGCCGCGCTGCTCGGCAAGCAGATTCGCCGACGAGATCAACCTCACTCGTTCGCTCGGCGTGCGAGTCTCGACGTTCAACGGATCGGCTTCGAGGAGGAAGTCCCGGTAGCGACGCGGCAGCTTGAGCTTCGCTCGAAGCTCCTTGACTAGCTCCGGATCACATCGACCAAACTTGGACGCGCTGCCACGACTGTTGAGACTTTGCTTGAGCGCGCCGAGCGCTTCGTTCAAATCGCTATCCACGTTGCGACCCCATCACACTTGCAAACCAACACGAACCAGCTCCCGCTGATTCGTGCAGGAAACCAATGCCGTGCCTCTCGCGGGGCATCTGGCTCGCGCCAAACTAGCGGAAAGTGGGTTCTTCTGCCAGCAGTCTGCGCTTGGGGTGCCGCAATTCTTGGGCGGAGCAGCGGAGGTGGTCGGTCGATTGTTCGGAGTTCTGGATTGGGGGCTATGTCCTTCGGTCTGGCTGTCGCGGATTTACTCGGGAACTTGCGCCCTTTGGGCCGCACTCGCCCGCCGTGAGCTGAGTCCGTCGAGGCGCCCACTCGAGGACGACGCGGAGCAGGCAGCACGGGTGAGATACTCGGGGCCGGCAGTACGGGTGAGGCACTCGGCGCCGGCGCGAGGACAGAACAGGTGCGGGAGAGCCGTCTTTCCGTTCCCGCGCGCAGAGTGACTCGATTCCGTGACTCAACCGTACGGGCGCTTCACGTCGCTGCGCGACACGTTCTTCAGCCAGGTCGAACGGGTGTCGTTGAACAGCGCAACGAGTTCGAATGCACCGGACTGCTGGGCTGCCTCGATGGCGCGATCCAGGTACCCGAGGGCCTCCACGTCCCGTGAACGTTCGTGGGAGACTTGGCCGAGGGCCGCTAGGAGTTGAGCGCTCTCCGCACCACTCGGTGCCGCGTAATCCAGCGCCTCGCGCAGCACCCCTTCTGCATCGGAGAGATCTCCGGCACGCGTGAGTGCTGCACCGAGCTTGCGACTGAAGATCAAGACCGCACGCATCGGATCGTCGAGCTCGCCGCGAAAGAGTTCCGTTCGCGCGAGTTCGAGCGCTCTTCGAATCGCGAGGATTTCAGTGCCCGTATCGCCACGCTGAGCCGCTCGCTCGGCGACCTGTTCGAGGAGCAGCAGAGCTTGGAAGGAGTCTTCGGCGTAGTAGGCGAACTGTGCGCGTGCTTCCAGAGGGACTTCACGGCTGTCGCCGACGTTGAGGGCACGGGCATGGAGTTCACGCCGTACCGCGGCGGGGATCGCTGCGAAGACGACCTCACGAAGCAGTGGGTGATCGATGCTGAGCTGATCACCCGTAGACCAAATCATCCCGCGTTGCTCGAGATGGCGGAGTGCGTCAGCGAGGTCATCGGTGCTCGGAACGAGCGACGCGAGGCGATCGGCTCGGATCCGATCGCCAAGCACCGCAATGGCCTGCAGTGCGCGACGCGGTTCCGGCGGAAGAATGTCGAGTCGCTGCGCCACCAAATCGGCCATTCGCGGAGCAGGATCGCTGCCGCCCTCCTGGGCGTATCGAAGGAGCTGATCGACGAGCAATGGCGGAACGACGCCATATTCGAGGACACCTGCAGGGATCTCCGCTCGCCCGGCACGAAGGAGTCGTTCGGCGGTTTCCGGCTTGAGGCCGCGCAGCGTCCGCACGGGATTTCGTGCCGACCAATCGTCGTCGAAGCCCTCGGGGTGTGCGCCGATGAGAAACACCGGAAGTTCGAGCGGAGTGCCTGCAAGATCGGCAAGGGTTTGTCGACTCGCGACGTCGAGGCGCTGCAGGTCGTCCACGGCAAGCACGATGCTTGGCGGGGCGAATTCGGTCACGCAGCGTTCCAAGGCCCAGATCGCTGCCTGTAAGCGCGCATACCGCCGGGAGGCGAGCGCTTCGGGCGGCGAAGGATAACGCCCCTCTCGATCGAATATTTCGACGAGTCCGCGCCGAACCACGTCCTGAACTTGCAATGATGAGCCGTCGAGAGTGGCTTCGTCCACCACGACGAGCTGATCAATCGAAATCCTTCAGCGCAGCACAAGGAACCTCGGCCCAGTGTGGATCGGGGCCGGTAATGGCCACCACGGCGCCCGTCGTTTCTGCGTGTCGGAGGTAGTCGTGGAGGAGTCGGGTCTTTCCGGTGCCCAACTCTCCCAAGAGACGCACCGCGCGTAGACCCTGGTCGACTTGATCGTGCTGGTTCGAAAGCCACTGCCACTCTTCGTCGCGCTCGAGGAGCACCAGCGGAAGCTTCACCTGACTCGCGCGGATCGGCGGATTGCTGTCCGTCGGAAGGCGGTGTCCGCAATCGAGACAGAAACGTCCGGCTGGGACGACGAGGCCACATGCGGGACAGGGTAACGTCGTCGTGGGTCGCATCGATGTCAGCGGAAGCACTGATCGACGGCTTGGCGGCACGCTTGGTTCCGCGGCTTTCAAGGATTCCCGAAGTGCGTCCGAGAACTCCATCGCGTCTTGGAACCGGCGCGACGCGCGTTTTTCCATCGCGCGAAAGACGACTTGAACGAGCGCGTCTGGAATGTTGCGGTGCGGAGCGAGCTCGCGCGGGTCCGGCGGCGGCACCGTCAAGTGCATCATGACGATCTGCGTTGGGTTGTCTGCCTCGAAGGGCAGTCGTCCGGTGAGGAGCTGAAAGAGGATGACGCCGACGGCGTAGAGATCGCTTCGCCCGTCGATCGGATCGCCTTGGCCTTGTTCCGGCGCCATGTAGTCCGGGGTGCCACAGACGATCCCGGGGCTCGTCACGTTTCGTGGTGCAACCGTGTCGGCTTTGAGCTTTGCCAGCCCGAAATCGAGCACCTTCACGTGGTCGCCACCGCGACGGAGGGACTCGATCATGACGTTTTCTGGTTTGAGATCGCGGTGGACGATCCCGAGATCATGGGCATCCGAAAGTGCCGACAAGACCTGGATCAAGATCTGCACGGCGCGGGGGATCGGCAAGAGACCATCTTCTGAGAGCAACCGAGCCAAGTCCTTGCCTCGCAAGAACTCCATGACCAAGTAGGGTTGTCCTTGCGAGGTTCGACCGAAATCGTAGACGGCGATCGAATTCGGGTGGTTCAGCTGGCTCGATGCGCGCGCCTCGGTGAGGAACCGAAGCGCCGAATTCTCGTCGGAGAGCAAGTGGGGGTGGATGATTTTGACCGCAACCGTGCGACCAAGGACACTCTGCTCGGCGCGATACACCCGTCCCATTCCACCGACGCTAATGAGGTCGACGATGTGGTAACCGCCGGGAAGGGTTTGTCCCACGAACGGATCGTCCCGCGGCCCCGTGATGTTTCCAACGGGAAAGCCGCAGCTTGGGCAGTACTGATGGTCGCTCGGACTCTCCTTGCCGCATTGCGGGCAAATACGAGCCTCGGGCTTGGGGTTCATCGGTGGGCCTCGGACGAATTACTGAGGGAAAGAGGGGTGCGGCCTGCCGCAACCGAGCAACCCCGGGGCGGAGCCAAACAGGCGATACCGGAGCTATATTGCCCAAGTTGTAGGGGCGCGGGAAGGGCGAAAGAAGGAGTATTCGGCGTCGGCTAGTCGGTGTAGGCTCGTAGCAATGTCAAGCACGCGGGTCCGTCTTGGTGAACTGCTAGTCGAAGCCCAGATCATCACGCGCGAACAGCTCGAAGCGGTCCTTTCGAAGCAGAAGAGTGATCCGCGGCGACTTGGAACGTTGCTCTTGGAATCCGGCTTGGTGACCGAGGTGCAGGTCACGCAGATCCTGAGCCAGCAACTCAGTGTTCCCTGGGTGTCGCTGTACCATATCGACTTCTCGAGTCAGTTGCTCGATTTGGTGCCGGAGCAACTCGCCAAGCAACACTGCCTGGTTCCAATTTTCGTTCGGCGAGTGCGCGGTCAAGGCAACACGCTTTACGTTGCAATGGACGATCCGAGCGACGATCGCGCGATTGCCGCGATTCAGCACTACTCCGGACTGCCCGTGCGAGCCATGATCGCTCCGCCAACGGATATTCTCGCCGCCATCAACGCATATTACGGGCGCGGTGAGGGGCTCACTCCATCAATGGCTCCTGGCGCTCGCTCGGCAAAAACCGAGGAGCGGCTCGAGACCGTTTCCGTTCCGACGGACACGCAAGCTGCGACAGTGACGACGGAAGACGTGGTTTCCGCGCCGAGGATTTCCTTGCATCCATTGCGAAGCGTGCATCCTCCCGAAGCTCCTGCGGTCATCGAAGCCGTTCCGGACAGTAGTCCCCATGTCGATGTTCGTGAGATTGCGATGCCGAAGCCGAAGAAGGGGTCGACTCGGCGTCTCGTTACGCTGACGCTGCTCGATGGTTCGCAGGTGACGTTACCTGCTCGTCGCCCCAAGGTGTCCGGTCCCACGGAGACGCCAAGCGACGGGGACCACCTGACGGCGCGTGACATTCTGCAGGCGCTTCGAGCCAAGCTTCACGGGCAGGACGCGAGCGAGGTGCTCGGCGACCACGGCCGTTGGGAAGCGTTGGTAGCCGCCTTGCTTGGCGTCTTGCTGCGGAAGCACCTCGTGGCCGATTGGGAATTCATCGAGGAGCTCAAACGACTTTGACCCGAGCGACGAGCAGAGCTGCTGCGTCTTGCTTCGTGGCTTCGCGCATGGACATAGTCTTGCCACCATGTCGATGACGGAACCTGATCCGAACCTCGTGCTCAGCGTGGGAGAACTGAACCGAAGGCTTCGCCGCGCCGTCGAAGACGTAACGGGCAAAGAATGGGTCGTCGGGGAAGTTGGGTCGGCCAAGCGCGCTTCGAGTGGTCATCATTATTTCTGTCTCAAGGACGAACGAGAAGACGCAATGATCGATTGCGTCATGTACCGTGGCCAGGGCCTTCGATACCTTGGCCTTCTGGTGGATGGGGCCAAGGTACAACTCTTCGGCAAGGCCACGTTGTGGTCGCCGCGTGGTCGACTGCAATTCATCGTCGAACGGGTGAGACCCGCTGGCCGTGGCGCATTGCTCGAGGCGCTCGAACGGCTCAAAGCGAGGTTGCTCGAGGAGGGATTGTTCGCACCCGAAAGAAAGCGTCCACTCCCTGCGGAACCGAAGGTCGTAGGGGTCGTGACGAGCGCAAAGGGCGCGGCATTTGGGGACATCCTGGCCGTTGCGGGACGCCGGTTCGGCGTACACCTCGTCCTCGCTCCGGCTCAAGTTCAGGGCGAGGGATCCGTCGAGAGTCTGCTTGGCGCGATCGATCTCATCGAGCGGTATCCAGGACTCGACGTGCTCATCGTTGGCAGAGGCGGCGGGGCTGGCGAGGACCTGATGTCCTTCAACGACGAACGTTTGGTTCGCCGCCTCGCGCGGACGACCGTTCCGGTCATCAGCGCAGTGGGGCACGATATCGACGTCACGTTGGCGGACCTCGTCGCCGACGTGCGCGCCGCGACACCCTCGCAAGCCGCTGAACTCGCGGTTCCCGATCGGGCGGCGCTCGCCAAAACCCTGACACGCTTGTCCGCGACTCTCGCCGTCGCCATGAAGCGGCGGCTCGCAGAAGATCGCGGGGTGGTCGAAACCCTGCGTGCCAAGCTCCGGGATCCGCGGTTTGTCGTATTTTCGCGACAACAACAACTGGATGAGCTCGCGATGCAGCTCGAACGGTTCATTCGCGCGAGATTGCGAAAGTCTCGTCCCGTCATCGAGCGTCTTTCGCGACGGGTCGCCGCGAGTCATCCCCGTTGGGTGATCGCCAGAGCACGGTCTTCGGTGCGATCCCTGGACGGCCAACTGCGTGCCTCTTTGCCACACAAGATCCGGCTCCTCGAGACGACGACCTCGGCAATCGACGCGCGACTACAGGCTCTCTCTCCGCTCGCCGTGTTGGGACGAGGATATGCGATTGCAAGTCGGCTCGATGGTCGCGTGATTCGAGGGCCGGACGACCTGGCTGTGGGTGAACTCTTCGAGCTCCGGCTGGGCCGAGGAGAAATCCTGGCAAGGTCGGAGGAAAATCGCTCGGCAGGAGGGAACGTTGTTGACGTAAACCCCGGAGCTATCGACCATGAAAGCCAATGACTCCGTGGTTTGCCGCAAGAGAGCCCGTGCGAGGGGCACGATGAGGACGAGGCTGCTTTGAATTCCGTTTTGTCCGCCGACGCGTGGCCCGTCGTGGAGACCTACGGCGAACTCGACGCCACCGAATGGCTTCACACCAATGGTGCTGGTGCGTATGCCATGAGCACGGTGCCGATGATGCATACGCGTCGGTATCACGGCGTGTTGGTCGCGCCGCTCGTGCCTCCCTTGGGTCGTTTCGTGATGCTGAGCCATGCCGAGCTCACGCTGCACGCGAATGGTCGCCAATATCGTCTCTCGACGCACCAGTTTCCTGGGTTGGCGCCGACCCCCGGGTATCGCCTATTGCGGCGGTTCGCGATGGATCCGATCCCGCATTGGACCTACCGGATCGGGGACACGGAGTTCGAGCGCGACTTGAGTCTCGCGCGCGGTCGCAACATCTGCATCATGCGATTTACCTGGCACGGGGAGGAGCCCGCGACGCTTTACGTCCGTCCGCTCATGCCTTTGCGCAGCATCCACGACTTGATGCATGAGCACGGCGCAATGGTGCAGCGCGTCGCTCTCCGGCAGCGCGAGGTCGAGATCAAACCCAACGTCGATTTGCCGGCCCTTTGCTTTCGGCATAGTGGCGTGTTCGTCGGTTCGCCGGATTGGTGGCGTCGTTTCGAGTATCTCGAAGAATCGCACCCGTGCCGCGGAGTTTCAGGAAGACATGTGGACCCCGGGCACCTTCGAGCTCGTGCTTCTGCCCGGGAAGACGCACTTTCTCGTCACTGCCGTGGGGTCGTTACCTGCCGAGTCAGCGAAGGACATCGTAGACGAAACCATCGTCGAACTTTCGCGGCTCGAGATCGGGCGAACGCGCCCTCTGAGCGTCAGAAAACTCTCGCGTGCGGCAGAGGCGTTCCGCGTCTCTGCACCGAATTGTAGCGGCATCATCGCCGGATACCCTTGGTACGGGGTCCATTTCGTGCCGTCGCTCGCCTCGCTCGCTGGCCTCTGCTTTCCCGCTGGCGAAATCGAGTTTGCCAAGCGAACTCTCGGCTGCATGATTGCCGAGCAACGGGGAGGCCTGCTTCCGGAGCTCATCACGGAGGTCGACCACGAGCGCGGTCCAGCCTCTCCCGCCGCGACATTGTTCCTCTTCGAGGCAGTGCGCGAAATGGCCGAGAGGAATCTCCTTCGACGATCCCCTCATTCGACGGACTGCGTATCCTGCGCTCGTTCGGGCTTTCGTGCGCCTGCAGTCCTCGCGTTTTCGCCGGATTGCCTGGACGACGGAAGAGGGCTTGATTGCCAATTACGACCCGCACCGACCGCTCACGTGGATGAACGGACGAGTGGGCAATTGGATCGTCACGCCGCGCCGTGGTGCCGCAATCGAGCTCCAGGCACTTTGGTCGAGAGGATGCGAAACCCTGGCGCGTCTGGCCGACCACTACGGAAACGTCGAGTTGAAGGAACGCGCCGAAGCGGCGTGTCGGAAGGCTCGCGCGGCGGTTCAGAAGCGCTTCTGGTGCAAGGATACGGACTACCCGTACGATTGCGTGAGCGAATTGCCCGAAGGAGACGCAGCGTTCCACGATAGCAGTATTCGACCGAACGCACTCATGGCACTGGTTCTCGATCCGGCTCTATTCGAACCATGGCAAGCCGAGGCCATTCTCGCTCGTGTGCGGCAGGATTTGCTCACCCCACGCGGATTACGAACCTTGGCACCTCAGGAACGCGGCTATCAGGGGTACCACGAGGGCGGTCTCGAAGAGCGTGAAGGCTCGGCCCATCAAGGGACGGTTTGGCCGCATCTTCTCGGCTATTACGTTCGGGCGCAGGTTCGCATGGCACCCGAGGACGACGAGCTTCGAAAGCAACTCCGGGATCTCGTCGAAGCGGCCATCGATGAGCCGCTGGCGCTCTGTCAAGTCGCAGGAAATGGCCGACGGGGAGCCGCCGAATCAATTCCGAGCGTGCCCGGCCAACGCTTGGGCGGTTGCTGAGCTCCTCAAGGCCCTGGTCTATGACCTGGAATACTGAGGTAGTGGGGCCCGCGGGTTGACCCCAGTCTCGAACCGGCTAGCGTAGCGGCGTGGATCAGAACCTCCTTAGGTCCTATTTCTCGACCGTATACGAAGTCCCTGCGGAATCTGGCGTCATTCGCGCGTCTCTCGACGGTGAAGCGGTTGCCGATCCGACGCATTTGCCGGATTTGTTGCGGAATCGCTTCGCAATTCTGACGGCCTACAATCCTCGTTCGATGCTTCTGCCGCGCAAGGTGAACGAACAGCGCCAGCAGGTCATGCGCGATCTGCTCATTCTTGGCTGTTACCGCGTCGAGGCCTGCGTTGGTTACGAGGACGAACCCGACGGCACTTGGCGTGAACCGTCGTGGCTCGTTCACGGAATCGATCGTGACGAGGCCATTCACTTCGGGCGTACCTTCCGGCAGAACACGATCGTGTATTCCCGGGAGGGGCGTCCCGAGCTCGTCGTTACGGATCCGACCTTCGACGACGTTGGCAAATGCTACGTCGGAAACTGGCGGGTTCGTCAGTAGACGCCTACGTTGTCCTTGAGCCTCAAATCGATTCGCGCTCGTCGTGCGCGTTCTGGAGCTGAGATATGCGAAGCAAGTTCGATGATCGTGACCCTCCCGACGTCGGTGACGTCGTAGCGCGCGTGGCTTCCGTGGCCAAACAGTCCCTGACTCGATTCGGATCGGGGTTCGTCGTGCTCGTGGCGATTCTGATCGCCATCGCTGGCGTCTATAAAGTCGGTCCGGGTGAGCTTGGCGTCGTTCGCACCTTGGGGCGGCAGACAGGCAAGACGGTGCCGGGACTGCACTTTCGTTTGCCGCTCGTGCAGCGAGTCGACGTGGTCAACGTCGAGCAAATCCGTCGTATGGAAATCGGAGCGCGCGACGCGCAGCGCGTGGCCGGCGAGGCGCTCATGATTACGGGGGACGCGAACATCGTGGAAGTCCAGATGATCGTTCAGTATCGCGTGGTCGATCCGAGCAAGTATTTGTTCAAGCTAAAGGATCCCGACGACGCTCTGCGGGCTACGGCAGAGGTTGCCCTTCGTAGCGTCGTTGGGCGGACGAACATCGACGAGGTGATCACGACTGGGCGCGAAAAGGTTCAAGCCGAGACCCAGCAGTGGCTCCAGAAGCTGATGAACGACTACCAGAGTGGAATCAGCGTCACCGAGGTGAAGCTCCAGGCAATCGACGCACCGGACGAAGTGAAGGACGCTTTTCACGAGGTGGTGCGTGCACGCGAAGAGAAAGAGAAGCTCATCAACCAAGCCATGGGCTACGAAGCGGACCTCATTCCTCGTGCTCGCGGTGAATCGGAAAAGATGAAGCGCGACGCGGAGGGCTACAAGGAGAAGCGGGTTCTCGAGGCAAGTGGTGACGCGTCGCGGTTCGACCAGGTCTTCGCCGAATACAAGAAGGCCGAGCGGGTCACCAAGCAGAGGCTCTATCTCGAAAGCTTGGAACGGGTCGTCGCGAAGACGCCCAAGAAGGTCATCGTCGATGCGAACGTGGCCAAGAACGCTGTGCCCGTGCTCCCACTCGGAACCAACTTCTCGGCGCCCGCCGAGGGAGGAAAGAAGTAATGTCGGGTGTCGGTCGTACCATTCTGCTCCTCATTGCCGCGCTGGTCGTCGCGTGGGAGTCGTTCTTCTACGTCGACGAGACCGAGGTGGCGATTGTCACCCAGTTCGGCGCCTACAAACGCTCGGTGAATCGACCGGGGCCACAGTTGAAGGTGCCCTTCCTGCATCAGGTCGACAAGATGGAAAGCCGCATCATGGGCAGCGACGCGCCGCCGGCGGAATACCTGACCCTCGACAAGAAGCGACTCGTCGCCGATCCGGTCACGCGCTGGAGGATCGTCGATCCGCTGCGCTTCTACATGACGTTACACGACGAAATTGGCGCAAAAGCTCGTATCGACGACATCGTGAACAGCGAGCTCCGTCGCGAGCTTGCAAGCCATGACTTCGGCAACATCATCGGTAACGCGCGCGAGCCCCTCATGCAACGAGTGACGAGCAACACTCGCGAACAGACGAAACCGTTCGGGATCTCGGTGCTCGATATTCGCATCAAGCGAGCGGATCTTCCTCGGGAGGTCCAGGAGAGCGTCTTTCAGCGCATGCGAGCGGAACGCGATCGCGTAGCGAAGCAGTATCGCTCCGAAGGTGAAGAAAAGGCAGCTACGATCCGCGCCGAGACCGACAAGCAGAAGACGATTATTTTGGCGAAAGCCTACGAGGAGTCTCAGCGTATCCGCGGCGAGGGCGACGCCGAAAGCACGAGCATTTACGCGCGTTCTTACGGAAAGGATCCGGAGTTTTATTCCTTCGTGCGACGTCTGGAGGCGTACGAGAAATCGATCGACTCCGATTCGACGTTGGTCTTCTCGACTGGCAGTGGAATGTTTCAGAGTCTAGCGGACGCGCCAAAGCCATAGTCTCGACGATGGCGTCGGCGACGCTACCGTCCGAACTCGGTGGATGGCTCGCAGGTCGACCTGGGCGCAGCGGCGCCAGCTGCGAGTAAAGGGTTGGACGGAGCCAAATCTCCTTGCGCCTCGGCGCAAGGAGATGGCGGTGGCGCAGCGCGACAGAGAAGGACGCGCGGAGACACCTTGTGAGCCTGGGAGCTGGCGTGGGATCGTTCTGCCTGCGGTGGGCGCGTTCGGCAAAATTGCAGCAGCGGAGGGTGGGTTTGGTCAGCCGCGACGTTGCCTCGTTGCTCGGCCTGGCTTCGGACTGCAAAGTGAGTCAACGTGGCCGATAGCCCTGGTCGAGCGAGGCTTTAGGCGTGAGACTCCTGGTCGGAAAAGGAATCCTGGTCGTTCCCTTCGTCGTCACGTTCGTCGGGCAGCACGTGCTCGCCGCTCGCGTCGCGTCGCGATTGTCCGACATGGCGCAGTCCGTTGCGGTTCCGCTTTCGTCGTTCGTTGTCGCACGGGAGCGCTTCGATCCCTTTGCTTTCGATCCTACAGCGGCGCAACTCGGCAGCCTCCAACCGCAGCAACAGGAGCGCGACATGCCGGGCGAGGATTCCCCGGACGCGCAGTCGCTCCAGTCGCCGGAGCCGTACGGTGCACGTTTCTCGTCGGCAAAGCGCGGCAAACGTGTCGAACGTCGCAACCCGGATCGGGATGGCGAGAGCACGGAACGTGCACTTCCGTCGCTTCGAGTGTCCGAAGCGACGGTTTTGCGACTAGCGAACGCGGGACGCAAACCAACCGGACGCCCCGTGCCAGCCGAAGGAGCGCGGCCGGCAGGGATCCAGGTTTTCGGTGCGTCCGCACTCGGGCTCGGTGTCAGGGACGGCGACGTGCTCACGCATGTTTCCGAAGTGCCCGTGACTTCGGTGGGACAAGTCGTTGCGTTGGTGATCGCTGCGCGCGGTGCTCGTCAGAAAGCGATTGTCGGACGATTGTGGCGAGGTGAGCGGAGCTATCTCATCGTCGTGGAGCAGCCCTATCCACGAGAGACGACGCGACGAAGGACCGACGGATGTTCCGGTTCCAGTTCCGGCTCCGCCCTTCCCGACAAATCGTTGGGCGACGCTTGTTTCGAAGATGACCCGACCGGAGTCGTCCATGAGTCCGGCTCACCGTGAGCATCCTGGCAGGCGTGTGGAGTTGCCGGTAGGACCTTGCGGCCTATGTAGGGAAAACTCCCAATGGGCGGCGGAATGCGCCGGAACTTGCGAGCCAAGTCGTGGCTGAAGTGGTCGTTAGCCCACGCACCTTGACGTTTGAGGGACGGGTCTGAAGACAAGCCGTATGACCCTCTACCAGTCCATGCCCAAGCTGTTTGGTTTGCTCGTCGCGATGACGGTCTCTCAAGGTGCCTTCGCGGCTTCGTCGGTGGTTGGCAGTTCGCCCGCTTGTGACGGCGATCATGGCAAGAAGAGCATCGCCGAAGCGCAGTGTGGCGGCGACGGCGACAACGGCAAGAAGAGCATCGCCGAAGCCGAGTGTGGCGGCGACGGCGATCATGGCAAGAAGAGCATCGCCGAAGCGCAGTGTGGCGGCGACGGCGACAACGGCAAGAAGAGCATCGCCGAAGCGCAGTGTGGCGGCGACGGCGACAACGGCAAGAAGAGCATCGCCGAGGCCGAGTGCGGCGGCGACGGCGATCACGGCAAGAAGAGCATCGCCGAAGCGCAGTGTGGCGGCGACGACGATCACGGCAAGAAGAGCATCGCCGAAGCCGAGTGCGGCGGCGACGGCGATCACGGCAAGAAGAGCATCGCCGAAGCGCAGTGTGGCGGCGACGGCGACAACGGCAAGAAGAGCATCGCCGAGGCCGATTGCGGGGCATAAAGCGGTCGGTCATTGGGCTGAAGTGCTCGGGCAGCGAGCCCAGAATGGGCGTCGAGCGGGGCCTCGAACAATCCAGATTTGCTTTTACCGGGCCTGGAGTTGACGGCTGCGCGGACGTTGAGGATAAAGGCGTGCGATGGCAAAGATGATTCACTGCATCAAGTTGAAGACCGAATCCGAGGGCATGGAAAAACCTCCGTTCAAGGGACCACTCGGACAACGGTTGTTCGAGCACGTTTCAGCGAAAGCGTGGCGCACGTGGCTCGAACACTCGAAGATGCTGATCAATGAGTATCGACTCGACCTGACGAGCGAGACGGGGCAGCGCATCTGGATGACCGAGTGCGAGAAGTACTTTTTCGGCGAAGGTTCGGAATTGCCGCCAGATTTCGTACCAGAGCGCGGCTAACCTTCCCACCACCGAGGCTTTTTGGCACTTTGGCGTCGTCTCCTTGCGGGCAGCGAATGGTCACATCTCCTCGATGTGTTGTCGCCGGCGCTGTTCGACGTCATTTCGCCTCGCCAATTGTCTGCTCGCGCCGCGGAATTGGCGAAGAACTGGTTCAATCAAGAGGGAGCCGCCCAACTTGCGAGGCGGCTCGACGAGTCTGCGGCCGACGTCGATCTCGGGCTTCGGATAAGGACGGCGTCTTTCGAACCGTCCATCATCCCCTTTCGGGCGCGGATCAAGGATCCACAGAAGTGCTCGGTTCCGGTAGAAGGTGACTTCGTTCTCCGGTTCTTCTTTTTCCAGATCTACGCGTCTGAGTCGGTGTTCTTGGACTTGCGGGCGAGTCGATTTGGGCGCAAGCCCGAGGACGACGTAAGGGAGTTCTACCCATTGCCGCTCTGGGCGACTTGGCGTCCAGAGTTCGTCCGGAGCATTCGTCAGCTCTATGACGGCTTCTACGGCAATGACGAGGGCGCCTTCGATCGCGCTGTCGAAGAACTCGGGATCGCTCCTGCGGCAGACGTCTTCAGGCAGGCCTTCGGCGGGGAAAAGAAGCGAGCCAGCCGATATACGGTGGCCGAGTTTCGCGAGACGTTTCACCAAGTATTCGTCAGGTGCAGGGATGCCAAGGCAGCCTTTCATCCTGATTTCGTCACCTTGGGGATCGCGATCGCGACGCTTTACGATCATTTGGAGACTCTCGGCGGCTGCTACGACGTGTTGGCGGCACACCAGCACGTGCGCGCTAGCCTGGAACGTCGAAGCCGGCCTCCGGAATGCAGCGAGGGTTGCTCGGACCACAGCGCGTAAGTGTGGAGCCCTCGAAAGACCTCGATGTTGCGCGGGCTAAAGACCGCGGGCTAGGCTACGAGAAATGGCGACCCGTCGCAGAAAGCGTTCATCTCCAGTAGCAAAGACCGAGCGGCGACAGCAGATCCTGCACGCCGCGCGAGAGGTGTTCGCGAAGCGGGGCTATCACCAGGCGACCATCGACGACATCGTTGCCCAAGCCGGGGTAGCCCGCGGCACCTTTTACCTCTACTTCGAGGACAAGCGTGCCGTGTTCTCCGATCTGATCGATCGCTTCAGCGCCAAGCTGACCATGGCAATCGTCAGTATTGCGACGGATGATCCCCAACGAACCGTGGCCGAGCAGGTCCACCAGAACATCCGCACGATCATCGCTACGTGCCTTGCCGATCGCACGATGACGCGGATTTTGTTCACCGACGCAGTTGGTCTGGATTCCGACTTCGATCGGAAGCTTGGAACCTTTTACGACACGCTGGTGCAGATGCTCACCGAAAGCCTCAAAGAAGGGCAATTGCTCGGCATCGTTGGCGATGGTGAGCCGCGTGTATTGGCCTATCTCAGTTTGGGCGCACTCAAGGAGCTCCTGTATCAAGCGGTGACGTTGGGGTTGGCCGAAGAGAGCGCCGAGGTCCTGACGAATCACGTCTATTCGTTCTTGAGTCAGGGCTATCTTCGTACGCCCGTCAGCTCCGGCAAGAGCGGCACTCATCGCGCGAATCGACGACCGAGCCGCGCCCCCGGGCGCGGTTCTGCGTAGGCGCGGGCTGGATTGACGAAAAGTTGCAAGCGTGTACCCAGCGGAAGGGAGTCGTTGGGCATCACTGCGTCTGTACGATGGGGGAAGCGCACCTACTCGTAGGACGTTCAGGATCGTTATGGGGTCTATGGGCCGCGTAGTCGCGCCTTCGAAGGGTTTCGACGCGATGTCGCTACCCTACCTGAAACCGTATTTCGTAAAGGATTTGTGGCGGAAGATAGGAGACGTTCCGCCTCGACGCGATTAGGCTGACTGGGTGAGGCCCTCGACGCCTCGTCTCGTCTGGGGTTCGAATTTGGATGCATGCCATCCCGCCCGTAGGTGAGACGGATCAAAGGTCTCGGTGGGACGACTGGGAAGAATAGCCATGATTGAACGCTCCTTTCCTTTCAGTGGAATGAACCTCGAGTTCATCGAGAAGCTGTACGTCGACTATCTCAACAGTCCCACCTCCGTCCCCGAGGACTTTCGACGTTGGTTCGACAGTATGGGTTCGGACGGCAAATTCGATCGGAGACCGAAGCTTGGTCCGACGTTCACGCCGCCCGCACTTTTCGGCAATCAGCTCGCCGTTTCTTCGGCGGAAACGCATGAGCGTGCTCGTGTTCTTCATGGTGTCTCCGAGGCCGCGGTCAAACAGGAACGACTCGCTCAGCTCGTTCGTGCCTATCGAGAGCGCGGTCACCTCGCGGCTCGCCTCGATCCGCTGGGATTGCCGCGTCCGGACGTCCCCGAACTCGAACCCTCGGCTCACGGCCTTGCCCCCGAAGACCTCGATCGCAAGTTCTCGGCAAAGACCATTAGCGGTCCCGACGTTCTCACGCTTCGAGAGATTGTCGAGCGCCTGCGCAACACCTATTGTCGCTCCATCGGCGTGCAGTTCATGCATATCGTCGACGGCGAGGTCCGCGAATGGCTCGTTCAGCGCATGGAGGAGACCGAGAATCGCGTCCATCTCAGTCGTGACGGTCAGCTACGCATTTTGCGTAAGCTCACGGACGCCACGATGTTCGAGGAGTTTCTTCAGACCAAGTACATCGGCGCCAAGGTCTTCTCTCTCGAAGGCTCCGAGAGCCTCATCCCGCTCCTGACGTTTGCCATCGATCGTGCCGGCGAACGTGGTGTCGACGACGTGGTTCTCGCCATGGCTCACCGTGGTCGATTGAACGTGCTCGCGAACGTGATGGGCAAGAGTCCTCGGGAAATCTTCCGGGAGTTCGAGGATCGTGATCCCGAGCTATTTCTCGGCTCGGGGGACGTCAAGTACCACCTCGGATATCGCTCGGAGCATTACACGCCGAGCGGTCGACGCGTTCAACTTTCCCTCTGCTTCAATCCGAGTCATCTCGAGTACGTCAATCCCGTTGCGCTCGGTCGTACGCGCGCACGGCAAGACAAGGTTGCCAATGGGCCACGTTCGCGAAAATTGACGATTCTCATCCACGGCGACGCTGCGCTTGCAGGAGAGGGGATCGTCGCCGAGACACTCAACATGAGTGGACTCGATGCGTATACCACTTTTGGTGCGATTCACATCGTCATCAACAACCAGATTGGATTTACCACGACCCCAGCGCAGGCGCGCTCGAACACTTACGCGACCGACGTCGCAAAGATGCTCGATATCCCCATCTTCCACGTCAATGGTGAGGATCCCGAAGCCGTTGCGCAGGTGGTTCAGTTGGCTGTGGACTTTCGCGAACGTTTCGGACGCGACGTGTTCATCGACATGTACGGTTATCGCCGTCATGGCCACAACGAAGGGGACGAACCAGCGTTCACTCAGCCGTTGCTCTATGCCGCGATCAGTCGCAGAAAGAGCGTTCGGGATGGGTACCTCGAACATCTCTTGAAGTTGGGAGGAGTGACGCGAGAGGAAGCCGACCAAATTGCGGTCGAGAGACGAAATACCCTCGAGGTCGAGCTCTCCGAGGCGCGCCGCGTGGACTACGTTCGAGAGCAGACTGGTGTGGACGAGCACTGGCAGGGCTACCGTGGAGGCGCCGAAGCCGGTACCCCCGACGTGGATACCGCCGTCGATGCCACGCGTTTGGCCACCTTGTTGACCGATCTGACGAGGCTCCCCGAAGGGTTCAAACCGCATCGGAAGATCGAGCGATTGCTCGAGCAGCGACTCGAGATGGCGCGGGGTGAGCGTAAGCTCGATTGGGGCGCTGCCGAGTCATTGGCGCTGGCCACGTTGGTTACTGGCGGGATGCCGGTACGAATGACGGGACAGGATTGCGAGCGTGGGACCTTCAGCCACCGCCACTCCGCGATCCACGAGATCGAGACCGGAGAAAAGTACTTTCCCTTGGCGCATCTCTCGCCCAATCAGGAAAAGATTGCCATCCATAACAGCCCGTTGTCCGAGGCGGCCGTGCTCGGCTTCGAATACGGCGTGAGTCTCGAGTGTCCCGACTGGTTCGTGCTTTGGGAGGCCCAGTTCGGGGACTTCTTCAATGTCGCCCAGGTCATCATCGACCAGTTCATCGTCAGCGCAGAGGACAAGTGGAAGCAACTGAGTGGTCTGACATTGTTGCTACCGCATGGTTACGAAGGAATGGGACCGGAACACTCCAGCGCCAGGATCGAGCGATGGCTGCTTCTCGCCGCGGAAGAAAATATCCAGATCTGCCAGCCGAGTACGCCAGCGCAGGTGTTTCATCTGTTGCGGCGCCAGGCGTTACGACCTTGGCGTAAGCCTCTCGTGGTGTTCACGCCGAAGAGCCTGCTTCGTCATCCGAAAGCGACGAGTGCCCTCACGGAGCTCACCGTAGGACGTTTCCAGCGTGTTTTGCCCGACGGAGACATGACGGACGAAGACAAGAAGCGCGTTCGACGAGTGCTGCTTTGCAGTGGCAAGGCATACTATTCCCTCGAGCAGCGCCGCGAAGAGCTCGGCATCAAGGACGTGGCCATCGTGCGTGTCGAGCAATTCTACCCGCTTCCCGACGAGCACCTGCGCGCAGCGCTGGAACCCTATCCTCGCGGTATCCCAGTGGTCTGGACCCAGGAGGAGCCAGAGAACATGGGCGCGTGGCGCCATATCCGGGCTCGGTTTGGCTCTCAGTTGTTTGCTCGACACCCGTTGCATTGCGTCGCCAGGGCCGAATCCGCGAGTCCAGCGACGGGTTCGGCGAGCAGCCACCGTTTGGAACAAGAAGAGCTCCTCGAACGGGCCTTCGGGCTTTAGGCGCAAAGTCCCAGGCAGAACGCGTGCGTACGACTTTGATGGCCGAACGAGGGCAAATCTGTTGTAGTTTCCAGCGGAGCGTTCCTTGAGGGACGGTGGTCGCTGGCGCGAGAGGACTTAGAGAGGCTTTAGACATGGCGATCGAATTAAAAGTGCCCGAGGTGGGTGAGTCCGTTACCGAAGTCCAGATCGGAGAGTGGCACTGCAAGGAGGGCGACACCGTCGAGCGGGATCAAACGCTCGTCTCCATCGAGACTGACAAGGTGACCGTCGAGGTCAGCGCGCCCACCTCTGGTCGAATCATGTCCGTGCTGCTTAAAAAAGGGGCGACGGCCAAGGTCGGGGACGTCGTAGGGACGTTGGAACCCGTGACGTTGGACACGGAGAAACCTGCGGCGCATACGGCGAGCACAGCTCCACCGCCGAGTCGCGAGGTCGAAGCAACGGCGAAGCGGGAGTCGACGAAGACAGACCCGACGAAAACCGAGTCTCCCTCTCGTGAGGCGACGGACGCGAAGTCCGCGCTCCAAGAAGTCTCGAATCGAAAGTCGTCTTCGCCTGACACGTCAGGCAGTATCGCGCCGGCTTCTCGCATCGAGCCTACGGGGCAAGCTGGACAAAAGCCCTGGGCGAGCCCAGCTGCCCGGCGCGCCCTCGCAGAGCATGGTTTGCGGCCGGAAGACGTGGGAGCTCACGATCCCAAGGCGCGTCTCCTGCGGGAAGACGTGGAAAGACACGTCACTGAGGCATCTGGGGCATCTCGCTCGAATTTCCCCCGCGAGTCTTCGACTCGAGAGGCCTTCGCCGACGACCACGCGTGGGGGCCTGCCGAGGAGGTCGTTCCCATGAGTCCGTTCCGGCAGCGGATCGCCCAACGACTCGTTGAATCGCAGCAAAATGCGGCGCTGCTGACGACTTTCAACGAGGTCGACATGTCGAGCGTGCAGCAGATCCGCAAAGACATTCAAGCGAGTTTCCAGGAAAAACATGGTGTGAAGCTCGGACTCATGTCGTTTTTCGTTCGCGCGGCGCTCGAGGCACTCAAGGCGCTTCCCGTCGTCAATGCCGAAGTCCGCGGGACGGACATCGTTTACAAGAATCATTACGACATCGGGATTGCCGTTGGCGGAGGGCGAGGGCTCGTCGTTCCGGTGTTGCGCAACGTCGAGCGAATGGGATTTGCTGCCATCGAGCGACAGATTGCAGATTTTGGCGTTCGTGCCAAAGCCAACAAGATCGAGCTGCACGAACTTCAGGGCGGCACTTTTACGATCAGCAACGGCGGCGTTTACGGCTCGATGCTGTCGACCCCAATCGTCAATCCTCCCCAGAGTGCCATCTTGGGCTTGCACGCCATCAACGATCGCCCGGTCGCCAGGGATGGTCAGGTCGTGATTCGTCCGATGATGTACGTCGCTCTCACCTACGACCATCGCATCATCGACGGGCGCGAGGCGGTGACCTTCCTCCGCACGATCAAGGAATTCATCGAGCAGCCCGTGCGCATGCTCTTCGAGGTCTAGCGGTCCGCCCTCCGAGGGGACGGAACGGTAAAAGCCGCCAAATGAGGCGACCACCGACTCCGCAGAACACCTGGAGCGCTCATTGGTGAACCCCGGAGGCCAACGGGAGGCGCTCCGGGGGAGCACGGCGAGGCCGTGGCATTCGGGGCGCTGGAGACGGGGCCGGGCCCGTTGGCTGCCCTGGTTTTGATCTCGCCGAAAAACCCAATTGTATTGGCGCCCCCAACTGCCTAGGATCCAGGCCGACGTACTGGTGAACGGGTCTTGCTCATTCAGGGCTGGCCATTGAATCAGCGACTGAATGAGGGGAGCGGGCGCACGTAGCGTCAGCCGAAGGACTGTGAGGGAACGCGACGAGCGCTTCGTTCACGCGTCGGCCGAGCCACATCTCAGCTTGGGAGGATTCCTCGTGACAGCAGCGGAGAACGTCAGAAGCTTTACACTGCTCGGCGCACCCGGTTCGGGCAAGACTGCACTCGCCGAGGCACTTCTTTATCGGGCCAAAGTCATCGGGCAACCCGAAGGAGGCAAGGTTCTCGACACGGATCCGGAGGAAATCAAGCGGCGAACCACGCTGTCGTCGAAGGTGCAGTCCATCATTTGGGATGGAGTCGACGTCACGTTCGTCGACACACCAGGATCCTCCGACTTCGTGGGTGGTGCGATCGCTTCGCTTTACGCCACGGATGCCGCGGTCATCGTCATCGACGCCACTACGGGATCCGTCGATGTCGCGACGCGCCAATACTTCGACATGGCGGTCAAGCTGGGCCGCCCGGTGGTCCTTTTCGTCAACAAGCTGGATCGGGAGAACACGGACTACCAACGGATTGTCACGAGCATTCGCGCCAATCTCACGAAGAAGGCGCATCCCTTCGTCATTCCGATGGGAACGGGGGCGGCTTTCGAAGGCGTCGTCGACTTGGTCGAGGGTAAAGCGGTCACCTTCGGCGACAAAGTAAAGGAAGTGCCCATTCCCGAAGCGCTCAGGGACGAAGTCACGCTCTTACAAGCCAATCTGATCGAGGAGGTTGCAGGTACGGACGAGGCTCTGTTCGAGAAGCTCGCTTCCGGCGAACAGCTCACCACAGCAGATGTGCTTCCGCGATTGGCCTTGGACATCCTCGACGGCGAGATCGTCCCAATCATTGCAGGGTGCGCGTTGCCTCCGAAGGGGACCACGGTGTTGCTCAACGTAGTCCGCAAGTACGTCTCGCCTGCAGTTGCGGCCAAACATCTTCGCGCTCGCTCGGGCGCGGACCTCGTGCCCGTTACGCCCGGTCCGACCGAGCCTGTTCTGGCTCAGGTTTTCAAGGTCACGAGCGATCCAGGCGTTGGCGAATTGTTCTTTTTGCGCATCGTGAGCGGGACGCTGCGGACTGGCGACGACTTGCTGAACACACGCACGTCGGATCGCGAGCGTATCGGCCACATGATCCGCTTCAACGGTCGCGACAAAAGGAGACGGATGAGGCAACGGTCGGAATGATCGTTGCCGTCGCAAAACTGAAGCATAGCCAGGTGGGGGACACATTGACGTTGCCGTCACGTGTGCTCGAGCTTCCTCCAATCGAATTCCCGAGCCCACTGCACTCGATTACGGTGCTTCCTCAGACTCGCAAAGACCAAGACAAGCTTGGTGTGGCACTCGGCAAAATCACGCAGACCGATCCTACCGTCCACACGCACGTCGATCCGGAGTTCAACGAAATCATTCTCGAGGGCATGGGCGAAGTGCATCTGGACGTCGTTGCTTGTCGATTGCGCGACAAGTTCGGCGTCAGCATCACGTTGGGTCAGCCGCACGTGGCCTATCGCGAAACCTTGGCCAAGTCAGTCAAGGCGCAGGGTCGCCACAAGAAGCAGTCCGGTGGACACGGACAGTTTGGTGACGTCTGGATATCGATGGATCCTCTGCCCATAGGAAGTGGATTCGAGTTCGTCGACGACATCAAGGGAGGGGTCGTGCCGACCAAGTTCATCCCGTCCGTCGAGACCGGGATCCGCGATTCCATGAAGCGCGGTGGTCTCAGCGGTTTTCCCGTCGTCGACGTCAAGGTTTCCCTCTTCGACGGGAGCTATCACAGCGTCGATTCCTCGGACGTTGCTTTCCAAATGGCAGGCGCAATCGCGTTCAGGAAGTGTCTCGAGACCTCGGGAACGGCCATTCTCGAACCCATCATGAAGCTCCGTATCACGGTCACTGCGGAACACGTGGGTGCCGTCACCAGTGATTTGAACTCCCGTCGTGGGCGCATTTTGGGAATGGAACGCCGCTGGCGAGCTCCAAATCATTCATGCAGAGGTTCCACAAAGCGAAGTCTTCCGCTATTCGACCGATCTTCGCAGCATGACCCAGGGCGCAGGGACATACTCCATGGAGTTTTGCCGATACGAGCCACTTCCCGGGCAGTTCGCGCAAGCGCTTAGGGATGAAATGGAAGCCAAGCGGAAGGAAGCGGCCGCCGCTGGCTGATGACGACTGGTTGATGACGACTGGCTGATGACGACTGGCTGATGACGACTGGCTGATGACGAGGTGGTGGAGCCGTGTCGCGGCTCCACCACGCTCCGAATTTCCTAGCCGCTGCTCGAGGTACCAATGGCGGGGGTGCATTGGCTTGGGGCTCATCGAGTCCCTTGGCCCGAACGGCGTGACGGCGCTCACCGCGACGGTCCGAGGGCCGTTGTTGGCATGTCTTGGGGCGCGCGGAGAACCCGAGGCGGGCGATTGCGCCCCTTGGCCGCCGGCAAAATCCGGTGAGGAGACCCGGTTCGAGTATGTACTTTGGACGGGCAGGCTGGTGGGAACGTCACTTGGGCCCGCGCAATCGGAGGTCCGGGCCTCGGAATCGCTGGTCGACACGCCAGACCTCTTGACGGAACCGAACCTCGACTTACCTTGCCGCTCGCATTCCGCCCGGTGCCTCGGCGCCGACGGAGTGAACTAGGCCGGCCCAGTTCCGGAGGCAAGCGTCATGAAGATTCGACCCCTGCAGAATCGGCTCGTCGTCAAGCGGATCGCCGAAGAATCCACCACCAAGGGCGGCATCATCATTCCCGATGCCGCGAAAGAAAAGCCCGCGAGTGGCGAGGTGTTGGCCGTCGGAGCGGGCAAGGTGTCGAAGGACGGTAAGCGTCGTCCCATCGACATTGCGGTGGGGGATCGCGTGCTCTTCGGCAAATACGCCGGCACGGAAATCAGAAATCGACGGAGAAGACCACCTGATCTTGCGTGAAGACGACGTATTGGCCGTCGTGGGGAGCTAACGGACCCCTCGGGCCTCAAGAGGAACGTCAACGGACTGTTTCCTATTTCGGATCGGTAGAAGGAGCGAAGAGTAATGGCAGCTAAGGTCATCGTTTACGATGCGAACGCTCAGGCGAAGATTCTCAAGGGCGTCGATTCACTGGCAGATGCCGTGAAGGTCACGCTGGGACCGAAGGGACGCAACGTCGTCATCGAGAAGTCCTGGGGATCGCCCAAGGTGACGAAGGACGGTGTTACCGTCGCCAAGGAGATCGAGCTCTCCGACAAGTTCGAGAACATGGGCGCACAGATGGTGCGCGAAGTCGCGTCGAAGACGGCCGATGCCGCGGGTGACGGAACGACTACTGCGACGGTGCTCGCACAGTCCATCTGTCGCGAAGGTCTCAAGCTCGTGGCCGCCGGGCACAATCCCATGGAGCTCAAGCGAGGGATTGACACGGGCGTGACCGCGGTGATCGGCGCGCTCAAGAAGTTGAGCAAGCCTGTCGATAGCTCCAAGGAAATCCGGCAAGTTGGCACCATCAGCGCCAACGGCGACGAAACCATCGGTCAGATGCTTTCCGACGCAATGGACAAGGTCGGCAAGGAAGGCGTCATCACGGTCGAGGAGGCCAAGGGGCTCGAGACCGAACTCGACGTCGTCGAGGGCATGCAGTTCGACCGCGGCTTCGTTTCTCCCTACTTCGTGACGGATTCGGAGAACATGAAGTGCGTTCTCGACGATCCGTACATCCTCATCTCCGAGAAGAAGATCAGCATCATGCGCGATCTCGTCCCGGTGCTAGAGGCCGTCGCGCGCGAGCAGCGTCCGATCCTCATCATCGCGGAGGACGTGGATGGTGAAGCGCTCGCGGCCCTCGTCGTCAACAAGCTGCGCGGTACCTTGAAGTGCGCTGCCGTCAAAGCCCCGGGGTTCGGCGATCGTCGCAAGGAACTGCTCAAGGACATCGCGATCCTGACTGGTGGCCAGGTCGTCAGCGAGGACCTGGGCATCAAGCTCGAGAACGTGAAGGTGACCGATCTCGGTCGTGCCAAGCGTATCGAAATCGACAAGGACAACAGCACCATCGTCGATGGCAGCGGTTCGAAGGACGAGATCAAGGGTCGTTGTGACCTCATCCGTCGTCAAATCCAAGAGACGAAGAGCGACTACGACCGCGAGAAGCTCCAGGAGCGTCTCGCGAAGCTCGCAGGTGGCGTGGCCGTCATCAAGGTGGGCGCCCCGAGCGAAGTCGAGATGAAGGAGCGCAAGGATCGCGTCGAGGACGCGATGTACGCGACTCGTGCAGCCTCCGAGGAAGGCATCGTCCCCGGTGGCGGCGTCGCTCTGCTCCGTTGCCAAGCGGCACTCAACGAGGTCAAGGTCAACGACGCTCAGGCCTTCGGCATCACGATTCTTCGTCGTGCGCTCGAGGAGCCCCTTCGCATGATCTCGACCAATGCCGGCGCCGAGGGCTCCGTCGTTGTCAATCGCGTTCGCGAAGGCAAGGGATCGTTCGGCTACGACGCATCGAAAGACGAATTCGGTGATCTCGTCGCCGCTGGCGTCATCGATCCCACCAAGGTGGTGCGCACGGCGCTCGAGAATGCAGCGAGTGTCGCCAGCCTACTTTTGACGACTCAGGCCATGATTGCCGAGCGTCCCAAGCCTGCGCCCAAGGCCGCTGCTGGCGGCGCCGGCATGGGTGGCATGGGTGGCATGGGCGGCATGGGCGGCATGGGTGGCATGGACGACATGGATTTCTAGTGCGTCCTCGCGAGTGGGCCCAATCCGCGGGATTGGGCCTCGCTCGGTGCCATGCGAAAGCCCGGTCGAACCCAAGCGTTCACCGGGCTTTCATGCGTTCGAGGCCAGAGTGTTTCCGCATGCAGCGTGAGCGGTTCCGTGCGGTCGGGGTAGCTGCTCCGGTCTTTTGTTGTGCGCGGCGCAATAGCAGACGGCTGCGCGCTTGGATTCACCGTGTTCGGTGACATCAGCGCACGCGAGCGCCAAGTCGCCTCGATGGTACTCGACGTCGAAGAGAGAGGCGTTGCACGTTGGCTCGCCTTGGTGCCGCTTTATGTTCCGGACGGGCGAAGAAGATGGCGCAACGGGGAATGTCGTTCTCGGAACCATCCGTTCGAGTGGAGTACAAAAACACCAACGCCCGATCCTTTCGAACCGGGCGTTGGCCGACAGTAGGCTGGTCGAGATTACTTCGTGACGTGGCAGAGCAGGTCGACGATCTTGTTCGAGTAGCCCCACTCGTTGTCGTACCAGGACACGACCTTGACGAAGTTCGGGCTGAGCTGGATGCCAGCCTTGGCGTCGAAGATCGAGGTGCGGGGATCGGTGAGGAAGTCGGTGGAAACCACCTCGTCCTCGGTGTAGCCGAGGATGCCCTTGAGCTCGTTCTCGGAGGCGGACTTCATGGCAGCCTTGATCTCGTCGTAGGTGCAGCCCTTCTCGAGGCGGCAGGTCAGGTCGACCACCGACACGTTCGGGGTGGGAACGCGGAACGCCATGCCCGTGAGCTTGCCCTTGAGGGCGGGGATGACGACGCCCACGGCCTTGGCAGCACCCGTCGAGGACGGAATGATGTTCTGGCCGGCGCCACGACCACCGCGCCAATCCTTGGCGGAGGGGCCGTCGACGGTCTTCTGGGTCGCGGTCACGGCGTGAACCGTGGTCATCAGGCCTTCGACCAGGCCGAACTTGTCATTTAGCACCTTCGCGACGGGCGCGAGGCAGTTCGTCGTGCAGGAAGCGTTCGAGACGATGTCCTGGCCGGCGTAGGTGGTGTGGTTGACGCCCATGACGAACATGGGGGTTGCGTCCTTGGAAGGCGCGGAGAGAATGACCTTCTTCGCACCCGCTTGGATGTGAAGGCGAGCCTTCGCGTCGTCGAGGAAGAGCCCCGTGGATTCGATGACGGCAGTCGCGCCAATGTCGCCCCACTTGAGGTTCGACGGATCCTTCTCGGCGGTGACGCGAATGGCCTTGCCATTGACGATGAGCTTGCCGTCGCTGACCTCGACGGTGCCGTTGAAGCGGCCGTGCGTCGAGTCGTACTTCAGCATGTACGCCATGTAGTTGACGTCGATGAGAATCGTTGATGCCCACGACCTCGACATCGCTGCGGCTCGCTGCGACGCGGAATGCCAAACGACCAATACGACCGAACCCGTTGATACCAATCTTGATTGCCATGAAGCGTTCCTCTCTCGGGGGGTAGAGCGCAGCGCGCCCGCCGGGCCTGTTCCGAGTGCTTCGCTCAGCTCTGGGGTCAATCCCATGTCTCGAGCGATGCGCGTATCCGGGAGTCCCGCGCCTAAATAGATTGTGGTTGATGGGCTTGCAAGCCTTTGCGGCGCTTCCTTTGTCTTGCGAAGTAGATTGTCTAATTAGTTAACAATTTCAATACCTTGCAATAATTTCGGATTGCGCAAAAACTGCAGTTCGCGACTCGGGTGGCGCAACGCCCGCCGAGGTGTGAGGGGTCGCGTTCCCGCTCCCGATGACGAGTCCTTGGCCGAGGTCTCGGCGGGTTCGTCGAATACTTGGTCCTTGCCGTGACGGGCACGTGCGACAGACGATCGTCGTTCCACCGAGCTGCGCGCGAGCACGCGGCGACTCTGCCGCTCCGCAAACCGTCGAATAGTTTCCCCGATCGGAGGCCTCCGGCAATAATCGCCGAGCCTTGATTTTACGACCTTTTCCCCTAAGTTCGCGGGTGCGCAGCTTGCAGATCCTCGCCTTTGGCTTGCTCCTTCTGGCCAGCTGCCGTTCCGAGGGAATGGATGGGCCGTCCCTATCGGCCCGGAGGCGCGTCTCGCGTCCCCTCGACCTCGGTGAACGCGTACCGGATTTGGCAGAAAACGAGGTGACGGGGACTGCTCCGGTTCGCGTGACTCGCGGCACGACCAAGTGGCAAGCGCTCGTTAGGTGCCAAGCGCAGACCGTCGCATTCAAGGACGAAGAGCGCACGGGGGCCGATCGGCATACGACACGCGTTCTCTGTGAACGACTGACCCGTTTGGGTGAGTTGGTGCAACAGCGCTGGCCAGGGCTCACGCTTCGCGTCACCGAGGCTTGGGACGAGAATGGAGAGCACGGTCGAGGCAGCCTACATTACGAGGGGCGCGCCGCCGACATCACGACCTCCGATATGGATCCTGCGAAGCTCGGAAAGCTCGGACAGCTGGCTGTGGATGCTGGATTCGATTGGGTCTACTACGAGAATCGTTCGCACGTCCACGTCTCGGTGAAGCGCGCTCCCTGACGCGAACGACACCTGCATTCGCCGTGGGGTGACGGGTTCGACGCAATCCGCCGTGGCTCAGGCGCTCGACGCAGTGCTAACGGCGTGTGAGACGAGCGACGGCGAGCCTTAACGCGCCGTCGTCGTGGTCACGCCGGACAGGCCAAAATCGATACTGTCGCCAATGCGTCGTCGAACTCAGCCGACGAGAGCGGCTTTCAGCTCGTCGTAGGTTCGCGTCCGCGGAAATTGAGGGAATTCGGCTGCTACGTTGTCGGGGCAGCAGAAGAGCACCCCGCGGTCGGCTTCCGACAACATCGTCGTGTCGTTGTAGCTGTCGCCTGCAGCATGGACCGTGAAACCGAGTTCGTGGAATCGCTTCACGGCTTGTCGTTTGCTGTCGGGGAGCCGGAGCCGATAGTCCGTTACGCGATCGTTGCCGTCGACGATGAGTTCGTGGCAAAAAATCGCGGGATAGCCCAGTTGCTTCATGAGTGGCATCGCAAACTGGTAGAACGTGTCGCTCAAAATGACGACCTGCTCGCGAGAGCGCAAGTCGTCCAAGAACGCCTTGGCGCCCTCGAGTGGTCGAAGCGTGGAAATGACGTCTTGGATGGCTTTGAGCGTCAGCCCGTGCTTGTCGAGAATCTCCAGGCGACCGCGCATCAGCTTGTCGTAGTCGGGCTCATCGCGAGTCGTGCGCCGGAGCTCCGGGATACGAGTGGCATCGGCAAACGCAATCCAGACTTCGGGAACCAGAACACCTTCGAGGTCGAGACAGATGAGGCGAGGCACGGGGGGACTTCTCCTGAGGATCCGAGGGGCGGCCAAGCATAGACACGGCGGCTTGGGGTCGTCGAGCCATGCTGTCGATTTCTCGGGGGAAATGGCCCGGAGGTTACTCGAAGCCGTCGAGGTGCACGACGTACCACTCTCCTCGCCAGGAGATCATGGACGTGATGGTAAGCCGGTGGTCCTCACCTGCGGCGTCAGCAAACCGCAGCCGCGAGCGAAGCGTTCGGTAGTAGCCCAGCTTGTTGCCTTCGGAACCCGGCTTCATCCAACGCGCCGCCACACCAGGTGGTTCGATCGCGACGAACCGGAGCGGTAGCGGGAGCTTTCGTACCTTCCCATGGTACTCGTGGACGTTGCGATGAAACGCAGCCATCAAACGGAAGCGGTGATCGCGCGCGGGATTGGCTATGGCCTTGACCTGCTCGTAGGCTACGACTGGAAAAAACGCAGGATCTGCGATCTCGGCACGGTCTTCCGCTATGGCTTGCACCAGCAAGCGCATCCGTTCTCGCAAGGATGGCGACTCGAGGCTGGGTAGGTCTTCGGTCTGTGCGAGCGTTGCGCCCGACTCGTCCAACAAAGGCGGCACGGGCGGGGTGGCGGTCAGAGCGGTCCGATCGCTGAGCGGTGCCGTGCTCGGCTGTGGCGCCGTCGCGCCCGTATCTTCGTCCGTTGGCGCAGCGGAAACATCGTTCGACGGTGCTGCACTCGCCGAAGCTGTCGCCGCAGTCGACGAACTCGCCCGCACGATCTGATGGGTTGGAGGAGACTGCGAAGGTGGCGCGCGATCCGTGCAGCCCAGCGCGATTGCTGCGCTCCAGAGGAATGAGTGCCAACGAGATCGACCACGTGACTTCACGACCCGGAGCATAGGCGCGGTTCGGCCATCTGCAACTCGACGTAGGTCGACGTGCAACAAGGTGGTTCGGTGGAACCCTCGGCGTTTCAGCTCGAACGGTTGGGCCCTTCGGTGTTTCAGCTCGAACGGGTGGGACCCTCGGTGTTTCAGCTCGAACGGTTGGGCCCTTCGGCGTTTCAGCTCGAACGGGTGGGACCTTCGGCGTTTCAGCTCGAACGGTGGCGCCTCGATCGGCTGTTCGTACTCTGCGGGTCTGCCAATGTCTTTCGAGCATCCGTCAAATCGTCGAGCGATGGCGGCTGCCGCTCACCCCAAGGCGGTGATGAGCCGTATTGATTCGAGGGTTCATGTTCAAGGTGGCGACGCTGATCGGCCTGCGACGATGGCCGCTTCCGGGACCATTCTTTTGGGCCCTCGTCGGTGCGATTGCACTCGGCGTGATCTGGAACGAGACCGGGCTTCATTTCGAGCGCACGCGACGCGAGACCGCCGCAACATGGCTCGATGGAACCCTGAAGATCACGCATGAAGGGTTACGTCGATGGGCGGAGAGCGTTCGCTCCGATACCGAAATGATTGCGGCGCAGCCCGAGGTTCGCGAGCTCGCTTCCGTACTGCAAAGTGATTGGGTTGAATTGGAGCCCGGTCGTCGTCAGTGGGCAGAGACGAAGTTCTTCGCACTCGTTGCGCCTCGAATCGAGCGCGGGACGTACCTCGACGCTAGCGTCGTTGCTCCAGACGGGCGAAGTCTCGTCTCGACGCAAGGGACGAGTATTGGTGTCGCAAACCCTGTTTTGGCTAGTCGAAGCGAGCGGACTCGGGCGGTGCTCGACGGCCAGACCCAATTCTTCCCACCCAGCGCGAGCGCCGGCTCGCCCCCTTCGCAAGCGAGGGTGCTTGCCGTTCCGAAGTGGTACGTCGCGACCCCGATCCGAGAAACCGACGAGGTCATTGCGATTCTCCTATTGCGACTCAATCTCGCCGATTCCTTCCAACGCGTGCTGCATGCACCGCAGCTGGGAGAATCATTCGAGATTCTACGCTTTCGACGCTCGAGCTCGAGTCCTCACGTCGACTCGATTCGATCAAGAACTCCTGCGATTCGGGCTTCTCCCCGTGCAAGAGGCGCGTCGTGGCTGGGCCAGGTTGCTCGAGCCGTTGGACGGTTTGGATTCGGGCAAAGTGGCACCTGAACGTCAAGATACCTGGCCTCTCACGAGGATGGCCGCTGCTGCCTTGGAACGCCGCTCCGGGAAAGACTCGACTGGCTATCGAAACTTTCTCGGGCACCGCGTGCTGGGCGCGTGGACGTACGATGAGGAGTTGGAACTCGGGCTCGGCGCCGAGATCAACGAGAGTGAGATCTTGGCCGATGCACGTGTGTTTCGCGGAGTATCCGCGCTTTCGTTCCTTGCAATGTGGACAGCACTCGTGGGTTCTACGGGAGCACTCTTGCGTGCCCGCCGCATCGTTCGCCGGACATTGCAACTCGTTCATAGCACGACCGAGCGTCGCGTAGGGGCGCGCACCGCGTCTTTGGAAGACGAATTGCGAGTGCTACGTGCCGAGGTCGAGGAGCGACGGATCATCGAATCGCGATTGCGCCTCGCACAACGGAGCCTGGAGGAGAGTTCGGAACGCTTCGCTAGACTCTCTCAAATTGATGCCTTGACCAACTTGGCGAACCGACGGAGGTTCGACGAGTTCCTCGAGCGTGAGTGGCGCCGTAGCATCCGCCAACGGTCGTCGATATCGCTCGTCGTCATAGAAGTCGACTACTTCAAGCTATTCAACGACACCTACGGTCACGGGATCGGTGACGATTGCCTCCGGGAAATTGCGGAAGTCATCGGGAGTGCAGCGCGCCGTCCAGGAGACTTGTCCGCGCGACTCGGTGGCGAGGAATTTGCCGTGGTTCTCTGCGACACGGAACTCGACGGCGCGCGCGCAGTAGCCCATCACGTTCGGGCCGCCGTTGAGAACTTGGCCATCGATCACGAAACCACCCTGGTTCAGGAACTCGACGTCGTGACGGTGAGTGTCGGCGTTGCCACGAAGCTTCCCGACCTCAGTAGTGGTCCCTCCGTGCTCTTGTACCATGCCGATGAGGCGCTCTACTTGGCCAAGCAGGATGGGCACAACTGCGTTCGTACGTACGAGGATTGCACGGCCGTCACCGAATCCACGAGCATTCGTGTTGCTCCGAATGCGCTACGTTCCCACGAACCACGGCGATCCTGAGCCGGTGTGAGTTCTTCGTGCTACGGGCTACTCGTGAGCGCCGAATTCCCGTTTCGCCCAGGTGACTGTCTCTACGAAGACGAGTCCTGCTTCGTTTTGTTTAAACCCTCTGGAATGTTGGTTCATCGCGGTTGGGGGAGAGCGGAGCAAACCCTAGTGGACTTCGCTCGACCGCTAACCCCGGGCGGATTGGCCCATCCAATCCAGCGCTTGGATCGCGGCGCGAGTGGTCCCGTGCTCTTCGCGAAGAGTCCGGAGGTTGCCAAGCGTCTCTCCGAGTCTGCGAAGGACGGCGCTTGCCGCAAGGACTACCTTGCATTGGTTCGCGGTGAGGCACCGCCGATGCTCGATATCGACTATCCGATTTGTCGTCGAGAGGGGGGGCCCAAAGTGGATGCGCGTACGTTGGTGTGTCGCGTTGCAATCGCCGAAACGGTGCCGCGTCACGCGACCTTGGTGCTTGCCACGCCGCTCACGGGAAGGCTTCACCAGATCCGTCGGCACCTCAAACACGGAAAATTACCCGCTTTATGGTGATGGCCGCTACGGCCGGGGTGAACTCAATCGGGCATTTGCCGAGACGTACGGCTTACGGCGTCTGGCCCTTCACGCCATTCGTTGGCGCGTCGAGGATCCGATGACTGAGCGGGTGGCGGCAGGGCACGTTCCTCTGCCTCCCAATCTTGCCGAACCGTTGAGCGCAATGGGGTTTTCCTTGTCTCTGCTCGACAGCGCCGTCGACGATGCCCTGGCTCGATTGAAGCCGCACGAGCCTTCGGCAAATCGAGACTCGACGGAGGAGTTCCGATTCGGCCAGTCGACGACGAAGGCATAGCCGAGTACATCCGCGTATGACGGCAACGGTACCCGAAATCTAGGCATGGCTTCATTCCGAGCGTTCCCCTCCGAGGTTCAGTGTGAAGTCACTGTGTCGATTCAGGGGATCGACACAGTGACTTCTGCCCGCTGGCGCTCGCCGCAACCAGCGCCTTGCGGTTCCTCCAGCTCGTAACGCGGCTCATACCTACCCGCGACCCGCACCTCGCTTGCGCTGCTGAGGGTGAGTTCGAAGCTACTTGGGCCATGGTCGAACCAGGCGCGCAGAGCCGCCAGCGTGACCTCTCCGCTGGCAGTCTCTCCTTCGACGATGAGATGAGCACTGCTGCAAGGCTCCAGTAGGTTCCCGCCGATCGTCACGGCGCAGGTGCCCGTGAGTGCCGATGACGCGAAATCGATCCGATATTCGCCAGGTTCCGTGAGCTCGGGCACGAACCGGACGTCGATGACGTCGGGGAGAACCTTCTGATTGCAATGCTCTGAATCCGAGCCGAGGCCACAGCCATGGAACACGATGGCTGCAAGGCCTAGCCACGACGAGTGTACTCGTCGCGCGCCAGGGCCTGGGAAGGTTGCAGCCATCGGTTCGAAGACTTTAGCACCCGATTCGGTCATCGTTCGAGAACCAATTGGGCCATCGTACTCGTCACGGGGGAAATGCCACTGGGCTCGTTAGCAAGTCGATTCAGTTCGATTCTCGAGACGCTCGAGCTCTTCGAGATCGTGACTTTGACGCATTTTCGGATCGTGCTTCCACGTTGCGAGGTTCATCGCGTGTAGACGTGCCATTTTTTGGCCTGGAAGAGTGAAGGCGCGTTGTCTCGAGAGCCGAATGCGGTGCCCCGCGCGTCGCGCGAATCCGTCGAGCTTGCGGCCGATGTGAAGCTCTTGGCCGTAGTTGGACTGCATCTCGGCGACCAACGAGTAGTACCGTTGGAACGGTTCCATGGGCGAGGCGAGATGCGCGGTTTCTTCGAGGATCAGCAGTCCACCTGGCTTGAGTAGCGTCATCCAGGCGGCCATCGCCGCGCGCGGATCGTGCAGGTGTGTCAGGAGAAATCGACTATAGACGACATCTGCGTCACGATGTGGGAAGGGCGGCGTGAGCACGTCTTGTTCGTAGAACGAGAGCTCGGGGTACCGTGCCGCAGCCTGTTGCAGATAACGTCGCGAGCGCTCGTATCCAACGACGACCGATGTCTCCGTGGCACTTGCGAGAAGTGATGTCGTGTGTCCGGGTCCGCTTCCGAGAATCGATGGCCAAATCGACTCGGGTTGGTAGAAACTCCCGAATGAGCGCGGATGAGCCAATGGCGTAGGTTTCCGCCAATAGCCTCAATCGATCACTTGCGACGTCGTTGTCGCCAAAGCTGTAGTGAGAAGGTGCGTTCGATTGCGTCATGGTCTTGTCTCCGAAGCTGGGGCCATGACGTGATGAGCACGACTCGGCCCCGCGGGGCCTCGTGCCTTTCTGTCGAAATTCGACGACTACGATAGAGTACCCGCGACGACGTTCCCACGACGCCACCAAAACTTGGCTGCGAAAAGTGGGAAGGCTGCGGGAGAACGAGTCATCGGAAGGGCGTACCGTATCGCACCGATGGCCATTCGTCAAAATGAGTCACCATCGACCCACCCGCCCCATGGGAGTCGCTGAGGGCGGCTGCGATTTTACCTCCATTCGGCCCAATCTTTGGCCCCATACGCGCGTCCATCGACCAGCGGGTACCCAAGTACTCGTCTCGAGTGCCGAATGGTCCGATTCGCTTGCGGCAAAACATCCATCCCCTCGCGGTGTCGAGTGCCTCGCCATGCGTTGCTCCGCTCGTCGTAGGTCGTCTTCCGGTGCACGTGCCGCGAACGCTCGATGCGCGTCGGTTTTTGGGTTTTTACCAGGGCATTCATTCTGGTCGGCGCCCCTTGGAAAGTAGCGCGGAGGTCGAGAACATGAACGTGAAAATGAACCTTAAAGGCATGGGGTTGGCGGTATGCGTTGGCATTCTCTGTTCTACCCAGTTTTGCTTTGCCGAAACGCAGACCACAGACGATGAAAATGGCTATGGCGTCGTATTCGTCGACGATCTGATGTCGGGCGACACGATCGAGCATTGGGGTGACATGCATCGAGGGCGCAGTGGTTATTCTCGGGTACTGCTCATTCGTCCTCGCGTCGATCTGCGGACACAACTCCTTCAATCCATCGAGGACCTGTGAGGTACGGGTATCGCACTTGCGGTCTCCTGTGGGGGATCGCTATGTCTGTCGTAAGTTGCGCCGAGCCGGCACAATTGGGCGGGCTCGGTGTTTTCAATCCTCACGGGCTCGCATATCGTGTTTCCGTACAGAATCGATATCGTCCCACGACGAAGGCGAGTGAGGGAGTCGCGAAGCCGAATGCCGAGGCGGGGCGCGTGCCGGGCGCTCCCGAACCGTCGCGGAAGGAGTGAATTTACAATGGTACGCTCGCTCCTGCGTCTCTCGGTGGAGCCCCGAGTCCGAGAGCTGAGGAGTAGGCGTTGAATCGGTGAGATTCACAGTCGGTTCTCACATTCACGTCCAGTGACCGGACTTTTACCGTGGGATCCGGCTGACCGGAATGGGTGCGCCGTAGAGTTCGTTGTTGGTTTGTTCTTCTGGAGGGTGCGATACTCGCGCAGCTCCTGCGACCCGGTTCGATTCCCTTGGTGGGTTACCAATGGGATCCGAAGAGCACCGACAACCCGAGCTCGTGAGCGCGACGTGTAATGGTTCGACCCGATAGAATTAGGACTGTGAGCACCGATGCCGATTCACTTTGGCTCGTGGTGAAGTCTGTCGAACGCTCATGGGTCTTCGAGATGCCCGCTGAATGCACGCGAGTCGTAACGATGGGAGCGGCGGAACACGTCGACATTCGCTTGAATTCGCCCGCGGCTCCTCCGCTTGCGTGTTATTTCGAACGCGAGGGTGATGCGATTCGGATCGTTCCTGCGTACCTCAGCGAGCATTTGCGGGTGGATACGACCGTCGCGGAACGTCCAAGGTGGATCATGCGCCGAAGTATCGTCGAGCTTCCTGGCGTCGTGCTTCAGGTGCGAGTGCGCGACGAGCCTCCGACCAGTCCCAACTGGGAGCCGAGTCCGAGCCTAGTCAAGGAGGCGGAGCGTTCGAATGTTCGCGAGCATCTGGTCGTGGCGACGCCGATGGCACTGCGACGGCCAGACCCATCGATTGGAGTCGCCCTGGGAGAGCTCGAATCTCCTGTGTGGGGGGCTCTCCGAATCCGCTCACGAGGAAAAGTCGCCGGACTCCAGCGTCGCGAGCGAGGCCCGATTCAATGACGCGACTCGAGACCGGGGCTTGGCGCTGCGAATCACTGCGAGCCCGATCCTCTGTGTGGGCGAGAATCCGGAGCCGCGAGCCAAAGCGTGGGAACCACCGTCGGAAGTGGAAGCGAGGATCGAGCTGGCACCGCCGAGCACCGCTCCTTCTGTGGTCTCGGTGCGGCCACCGCGTGTCACTGAGACTCGAACGCCGCTGGCGTGGCTCGGAGAACAAGCTCGCAATCGACCATTGATGGTCGCCATGGGTGCGTCGCTCGGTTCGATTCTCCTCGTTTTTCTCATGTTGGGTGCCGTGAGGCTTGGTCGCGCTTTCGAAGGTCGAGCCGTGGAGCGTGCGAATGCCGGACGCAGATTGGACGCGGCTGCTACCGCATCATCGCTTTCGATTACCGCCATGGCCCGAGGCGCAAACGCAACGAGCTCGAGTACTGCGGTGCCCGAAACCTTAACGGTTCCGTCTGCGCAAACGCCGCATCGGTGACGTGCGGCGTCGTTCAGTCCCGACGCGGGTTGTTTACGGGTTCTCCTGCGCGGTCGAGTGGTACGAGCATGAGACTTGCCATGACGACTCGTTCACTCGGTTCGGATTGCGCGATGATGCTGCGGATCTGGCGGAAATACGCTCGATAGAGGTCGGTTATGGTCACCAGATCCTTCGCGGAAACGGCGAAGACGTTGTAAGAGAAGACCCCCGGCGCTCCGTCGTTCATGCGTTCGAGTCCAACCTCCGTCCACCACCGCTTGATGCGGCGTTCTGCGTCCGGATCCCGACGGGTGTCCACGGCGAGGACTTCGCGAAGCAAATAGCGGCCCTTATGCCAATGGATCTGCTTGGTCTTTTCTAGCAGCTGCAGGCATTGCTGCTCTTCCTTGAGCGAGATCCTCAGGCGAGCTGCAATCCATCCGGGGATGTGCTTCGGCAGGTCGGCGTAGTCGCGCAGCTCGAGCACACGTAGGACTGCTTGCGTCCAAGGCATGTCGAACGCGGTGCGTCGTGTTTCTTCGAGCTCTTCCCAAGACTCGGCGACGCTCGGCATCGTCTTTGGATCGACGAAGCATGCGAGGAAATCGAGCAATCTGAGGGAGGATTTCTCGACGAGCAAAAAGAACTCGGGCAGCTTGGGTTCAGCGTCCCCATGCAACCACCGTGCAACGGCAAAGCGGCTCTTTCCCGTAGCCTTCGCTAGCTCGGTGATTCCCGTTCGCCCGCGTAGATCGTTGAGCAAGCAGGCGATGCCTTCACGGCTGATGGGATCGACTCGTTCGAGCCAATCTGGCGGGCGTAAATAGAAGCGCGAAACTGCGGCCTTCACGTCGATGCCGGCGCGGGAAGCCGCAGCGAACGCGTCTGCGGCCGCTGGAAAGCTCCGACCGGCCTCCCACAAGTAGGCGACGTTCGTGCGGTAACCCAAGCGTTTGCTAAACGCGGATTGGGATCTTCGCCCCCGGAGCGCTCTCAGGAAATCGCTGGCGATTTTCGAGAATTCAGGCTTCATATATTAGTGATTCGCACGTCTGCGGGTGGCTTGGCCAGAGCCAATGTGCGAGTTGGTGCTGGTGCTCGTACCGAACCAGGGGCAGACTCTACTCTCTCGAACCCTGCTAGGCCATGGCACTTCCTTTCCAGAGATCGGTTTGGCTTCCTACGGGATGCCCCTCGCGAGCGCAGCTCGAGAGTATGGCGCACGTTCATTGCCTGGCTTCCTCTACTCCTCACCGTCGGGGTTGGATGTGTGGGAGGGCAGACCGGGACAGAAGCCACCGACGACGATCGTGGCGGTTCAGGCGCTTCGAACGGTGGGACACCCGCCATCGGCAGCGACGCTTCCGCGGGTTCGGAGGGAACGGCAACGCCCGATGCTCCGAAGGACGGAAGCGCATCTGGCGATGATTGCGTTGCAATCTCCGAACCTGACGCGGAGCGAATCGCAAACGCAATCGATCGCGCGAGCGCCACGCTGGCGGCTCTTTCGCCCGAACACCTCCTGGACCAAGGCGGCTCGACTCAAGAAGTGGCTTTGTCGATCCACGATGCCGGTTCGGCTTGCGAAGCCCCGATTGGTGGCGGCCCGTCCGAACTGCGGATCGATGTGACGCTCGAGCTTGCCGCAACGGACGGGAGTTTTCTCCTCGAGTTCCCGGGCACGGCACAATTTACGAGTGGATCCGACGGTTCGCTGTTGAAGCTCGAGTTGACGGGTGCCTTGCACTGCACGGGCACTCCGGGATTCTGCGTCGATGTTACCGTGTTCATGGGGACACTTCGATGCACAGCGTTACGCGGAGACGTTGCTGCGGCTCGACGTGACGGTGCAAGCCATCGCGCCTGATGCCCGTCTCCTCGGCTCTCTATCTACGTACGTGCGGGAGACCGCTTGCAGCGATTCCGTTTGTGGGGTGTCTTCCGAGCCGATGACTCTCATGGGTTTGACGGGGCAGTAACGACCGTCGAGCACTCCTCGCGATCCGGCAAGGGAGCCCATCGCTCGGGCAGGGTTGGTACCAATTCCACGTCGTGGTACGGATCCTCTGCGCCGTAGAACTCTTCCCCACGGGTTTCAATCTGCGCGAACGCCGCCATGCCATGTTCGAAGGTCGCGTCTTCACCGAAATGGGACAATACGGCTTCGTAATCGATGCGCGATAGGCCATAGGCGTGAGCAACTGCGGCGTCGAGCGCGCCATGTAGCCTTCGCCTGGCTTCGGGATCACCCACCGATGGGAGCAAGATCGTTTGCGATGGTTGCACCTTTCCGAGTTGTTCGTGCCAGAGGGGGAGCCAGCCGACGTGGTTCGTCAGCAAACGGAGGGCGCCATGGGCGAGGAACCGCTCTGGCAACGAGCGAGGCCAGGGCATGCGTCGTAGGGCGAACAAATTGACGTTGAGATCGGCGGACGTCAAAAGGAGGAAGCTTGCAATCGAGCTGTTCAATACGGCAGCACCGACGAGGGCCAACGCATTGGGCCGGGATTCAGGGAAGCCCTCGACGAGAGCGCTATTGGCCGCGAGCGTTCCCGGGGCGATTACCGCAGCGATGCTCTTGTGTGGCGAACTCCCGACGATGGCGCGCATGACCAAGCGGTAATATCCGAGCGAAGACCGATATCGCGGAACTTGTTCGATGCGTTCCGGCGACAGGGCATACTTCGGCGGTGGTCCCCACGTATCGTCGAATCGCCCAAAAGTGGCTCCTTCGTGAATGGGGGCACCCGATCGCTGCCAGCCACCATCCACGCCGACGACGAGCCGCGGATCGCGCTCGGTCCTGATGTCCAGAAAGTGCTTCGCCTCGTGGGTACGATGGAGCGACGTGGGGGTCGAGCGGAGCTCCACGCGCGTCGAGCGAGCAAAATCCGTCCAAGTCGTCATGGTGCGGCTCGTCGCGACGATGGCGCGAAGCGCGTCTTCCGTCCCCACACTGGGGAGCGTGTAGTAAGGATTGCTCGTCTCGAAGTACGTTCTCGGTAGCGTCAACCACGGCGTCGAGCCGGTGAGGGGTTCCGGACCTTCGAGACCGAACCGGAATCGGACGATCGGCTCTTTGGGGGTGCCGCGACGCGCAACGAGTAACCCGAACTCGAGCCCCGTCGAGATGTCGAACCATCTTCTCGAATTTCGGAGGACGGCATAGGTGAGCAGACTCCCGGAATCGAAGATGAGTCGTCGCACCCCGGCCGCACCCGCAGCGGTATGAAACGCGCTCGGGACGACGAACCCAAGGACCCCACCTTCCGACAAAAGGCTCCAAGCGCGTTCGATGAACAAGCGAAATAAGTCGAGTTGTCGTCCAGCGAGATCTCCCTCGATGATTCTGCTTTTGGTGCCGATAGAGCCTATCATGCGCGCGTTTCAGGCGCTCGAACGCTTCGACTTGCGCGTCCATTTCGTCGGCAATTTCGGCCTTGATTCTCAGTTCCGACACCAACCGCTCCCGCTCGCGTTTGGTCGGGAGATGCGCGGCTCGCAAATCGAGATTGGCGAGGAGCTCTCGCTGGTTGTGTTTGACGCTATCCCATGGCGGATTGCCGAGGACGAGCCCGAAACCTGGAGCATCGGGTGTGTCGTCTGCAAAGACGTCGGGAAAGCATGCCTCGAAGCAGACGACGCGGTGGGCGAGTCGACGTAGTGTTTCGGCGTCCTCTGGGAGCGTCGAGGGGTGGACTCCCGGTGAATGCGTCGACGACAAGGCGCGTACGTAGAGCTCGTCGTCGGTCTTTTTGCCCGACTGCGCGGCGGCAGACCAGAGCTCTCCTAGGATACGAAGCGTGCGGCGGCTCGGTTCGCTTACCGTCGGGTGCTTCTCGGCCGCGTCTTTCCGTAATCGGTCGAGTCGGCGAGCCGCATCCTCGGGGAGCGTGCCACGCGTGACAGGAAGGCCATCGAGATCTTCGAGGCGAGGTCCGATGAGAGCATCACCGACGATGAGATGCTGGGTGAGGGCAGATGCCACTTCGGTGCTACGGCCACAGTGGGACCACAGTGCCAAGCGCGCGATGTTCACCGCCACTGGGTGGCGATCGACTCCGAAAAGACAGCGTGTCGCGCATGCCGCGCGACATCGGGCAGCGACGTCAGCGGCTTGCAACTCTTGCTGCTGCGACGTCGCAGGAGTCGTATGGATTTCATCTCCAGATGGCGATGGCCCGCCTGCATCTCGGGTCGAGTGCAAGCGCGGAAGCGCGAGAGCCTCGACGTACGAGCCCGCGGAGGGCTGCCTCCAAAGGCGCTCGAACAGTGCATTGCCCAGTTGCGTAGCTGCTTCGAGTAGAAACACTCCTGCGCCCATCGTGGGATCGAGTGTGCGAAACCAACCAAAAAAGGTGCCAAGGTCGTTCTCGAAACGCGCGTCGAAGGCCACCAGTCGTTGGATGATGGCTTGTCGCGTCAACACCGAAGCGATGGCTCGTGGCGTGTAGTATGCTCCCGCTCCCTTTCGACCGCGTACGTCGGTGACGTAAAAACTTCCGAGCGGAAGGGCACAAGCGATGTCGTCGATGCTTACGTCCGGCGCGTGCTTTCCCTTGCGACCTACGTGAGATTCTGTCGCGCCATACCGCTCTGGCCCATCCGCGAGGACGAGTTCGCGACCACGTTTGCGAACTCGAACCATCGGCTGGGTCGCGAAGGCTGGTCGAAATTCCAAGAAAGACTCGAAGAGATGCGCAAGCTCCGCGAGAGTGAAGGTGACCGACGAGCACGAGTGACGTGCGCTGCTCTCGTGCGCGACCGAGCGCGCGAGTTGTCTCGGCATCGAGCTGGTTGACTCTCGACGCCCGCGTTTCGAGTCGTTGTCGATGGGGCTGTTCTCGTCTGCGCCTTTGGTGACTCGTTTGCGCTCCCTGTTGGGGCGACGTTGCCGAAAAAGTAAAGCCCTCAACCAGTCGAAGCAGGTCGGATTGGGGAGCCGTAGTGAACGCAGGAGAGGGAAGCGCTCGAGGGCAGATGCGGATTCGGTGAACGTCGTGGCTTCGGGGCTCGAATGAAGCGCGTCGGACACCCGCGCGAGTAGTTCACCAACGTGTTTCGCGTATCGGCCGTCTTCCGTCGACCCGATGGGCCGAGGGGCGGGAGGTGCGCCAAGAACGAGCAGTAATTCCTCGAGCCATCCCCGGGCGTCTGCGGTGTCTGCGGCATCTGCGGTGTCTGCGGTCGCTTTCTCGAGGAGTGCTGCCCGTGAAAGGATCAGTGTGCCGAACGCGAGAAGGAGGCCTTCGTGCCAAAGCTCCACGGCGACGTCCGCTCCGAGGGCGCGCGACGAAAGGTACCTATCGATTTCCGGTGTCCCGGCTGATCTCGTCGAGAAACTGGGTGAGTCCACGTACGAGTTCGGCACCGAAGCGCTTCGACTCGTCACGCTGCTCGATGACCGTGCGGCGAGCCAGGTCGGGTGCCATTTCGACGACGCGCGGCTTGCAGAGCAGCCCAAGCGAAGCCAGGTGATCATCGTCGACCATTACCAAGCCCTCACGAGTGTCGGGTGAGCCTTGGACCAGTTCGTGGCATGTCGCGTAGTCGTCGCGCAAGACGAAGGACACCGATGTCGGCGTAAAGAGCAGCCCTACGTGTAGCCTTTTTACGAATAGGATGTCTTCGAGCGCCTGTCGATGTAGCTCGTGGGTGAGAACTGGCTGACCGCGAGCGTTCGACTCCGCGGCGTCTTCTGCGTGCCGCTCAAATTCATGAGATGCGACGGTTTGGTCCGGGGGCTCGCCTGTCGTGCGAGGCGTGATGGGATTGACGACGAGGACTGGTAACTGCACGTTGCCAGACAGACACCAAAGCCATCGATGTTGCTGAGCGGGGAAGGGGAAATCGATGTTTTCTCGTCGCTCTGTGGATTGGGAGGTATCGACGGATGTCGTCGTGGGCGTTGGTCGGTGGGGGCCGTCCGAATCCCTTGCCTCGATGCGGCTCGTCGCCTCGACCGATGTGGAGGGCGCTGTCGCTGCTTGTCCGATCTCCACGGACCAGCCGAGGTTCTCGAGCCACGTTCGAATGGGACCGTCGAGGCTGCTACTTTCGAGCTTTCCGCACTTCGGTCCGATGGGAAGTGGCCAACCATCGTCGCGTCCGTCGAGCCCGAGCTCCTTCATCCACTGACTCAAGCCATCGCTGCCGAAGGTCGCGAGTGCACCGGGCGTGCAGAAAATTCGATGGTTAGCGCGTTCCCGATCGGGAGGAGGCGCGGCGAACGCGTTGTTGGAACGGGGGTCCTGACGGGGACTCATGAGATTTCAGGCCGGGCTTTCCTGCACGTGTTTCACTTGCCGGTCAAGGATGACGTCGCTTGGACACCGTTTCGGTGTCACGGACGAGTATCTTGCGACGTTTCCCTTACGTCCGGAGTGAGGAGCGTCAGAGCGTCCTTTTCAGCAGGCTCGAAAGCCAACCCACGAAGGCGATTGCTGCCTCTTCCATTTCACGAAGGCCGATCGAACCTGCGTCACCGTTGCCCGACCAATCGATGGTCGGCGCGGGCCCGAGCTGGGCCGAATGATTGGCGGCCCGCCGAGCTTCGTCGGCGCGGCGTTCCTGTGCCAGCTCGAGGCCGCCGTGGGTCACGAAGGAGAGGATGCGGGCGAGCTCACCGCAATCGAACCAAGTCCCGTGTATGCTGCAGACGTCGACGATGATCCCGCTGACCTTTCCGAAGTTGCGACGAAGCATGAGCTCCCGACACACCGGGCAGGGCCGATAAACGACTGCTTCTCGCAATGGATTTTCCCGACGTAGGCGTCTAGGGATTGCTGCTGCGATCTTCTGTTGACGCGAGAGCATCGTCGATAGCACGTCGTGGAATACGAACTGTCCGCCGCAACTGTGGCAGTCGTAAACGACGCCACCATCGTTCGCAAATGCATCGAGGGACACCGACGGGCAGCAGGGGCAACCACCCGTCAAACGTCCGTCGGCAGGCAACGGCATCAGCCCCAGCTCTGCTCCACAGCCGATACAGTGAAGGGCTTCGGGAACGTTCATCATGAAACAACGGCTGCATCGGACGGTGGCGACGTCGCTCCCGCAGTACGCGCACACGCGAGCCGTTTCGCGGACGATCCCCCCGCAATTGGAGCACTCGTAGCAGCGCGCCGATGACATTCTCGTGAGACTAGCACGGAAACCTCTTGCGTCGGCGCTCTCGAGCACCTGCCAATGTCGGCAGCTCGTCGTGCTCCTGCGCCCACATCTCCTCGTCTCGGATCGAGTGTGACGGGCCCGGAACCCTGACGCCCGCCTTGCGCCAAGGTTTGCACGTGACCGCGTACAATCGTCAAGTCGCGACGAAGCTTCGTCAAATGGGTACGAGGGGCGGACGAAATCCGTCGCCGGGATCGTTGGGAGAGGGTACCGCCCAGCGCTCGATCGCGGTAGCGTTTGCGGCGATGGCCAAGGTGTTTCGATTGGGTTTGGTGGGGACGGGCGTTGCCGCACGCGAGCTCTACGCTCCGGCATTTGCCGAACTTGCAGGTCGGGTCAACGTCGTTGCCTGCGCGAATCGGACCCGCGCCAAGGCCGAACGCTTCGCGAAGGAACAGGGGATCCCCATCGTACTCGACGATTTCGCGTCGATGCTGGCACATCCCGAGATCGATGGAATCTTGATTAGCTTGCCAATCGATCAACAACCGCGTCTGGTGCTCGAAGCACTTCGTGCTGGGATCCCGGTGCTCAGCGAGAAACCCGTAGCTCCTTCGGTCTCCGTGGGAAAGTCGTTGGTTCGCAAGGCTGCGCGCTATCGTACCCCGTGGCTCGTCGGCGAGAACTTCGCCTTCTTGTCCCACGTGGAAACCCTTGACCGCTGGTTGCGCGAAGGTCGTTTCGGAGAGGTTAGGCTCGTGCAGGTGACGCACATCAACCTCATGAATGCGCGCAATCCTTACTTTCATACGCCCTGGCGCGCCAGACCAGGGCATGTGGGTGGTTTCGTCGTGGACGGAGGCGTGCATTTGGCCAACGTGGTTCGACGGTGTTTTGGGATGCCGTCGGTGCTGCGAAGCGCGATCGCGAGCTTCGACTCCAAGTTACCACCCATGGACACGGCGCTCGGGTTGCTGAAGTTCCCCTCAGGCGCGCTCGGTACGTGGACGAGCTGTTTCTCGGCGAGCTACGATGGCCCCATCCTGCGTGTATTCGGTAGTCGCGCCAACGCCGAGCTCACGTGGGATTCGGTTACGATTCGCGACGCGAAAGGAAAGACGTCTACTCGAGTCAATCGTCGAAATAGTTTCGTTTCGGAGCTCCTGCACTTCAAGGACATGGTGTTCCGCGGAGCGCCACCGCGGGTGACCGCAGCCGACGCACTCGAGGATCTGGTGCTGGTCGAGCGATTGTGTGCCGGCCGATAGTGGCCGCGGGTTCGCTCCAGGGTTCCAAGCTGCCGATCGGACGGCGCGTGAACCGATGGGCCAACGTGGAAAAGTCGTGGTAGATCAGAGCCTTTGGTGCGTCCAGCGCCGTTTGCACGACGTTCCGACCCAAGGCAGGCCAGGGCGGCTCCTCGATTCATGAGCCGCCGTCGGGCTGTCGGGGAACTTAGGTTCGATTGCTTGGAAAGGAAGTTCCAACCCAGCTCCGACGCCTCCGGCCCCGTGAAATCGGGCGTCGTGCTGCCGCTCTCGTTCGTAGGAGACGACGTAGCACTCGTCAAGGCGCTTCGCGCGAACCACCCGGGCGCGAAAGCGGCACTGTTCGATCGCTATGCAGACCACGTGGAACGAGTCGTTTATCACGTGCTCGGGGTAGATTCGGAGATCAAAGACGTGCTTCACGACAGCTTCGTGAACGCGTTTGCGTCGATTCGTACGCTGTCCGATCCGTCTGCACTCAAGCCCTGGCTGTCGCGCGTGGCAGCGCTCACGGCTCGCAAGGTTTTGCGGACGCGAGGACGACGCTCCTGGCTTCGGCTGTTCTCCGACAGCTCACAGGAGGCACAATACGAGCCATCGAGCGCACCTACCGATTCCGAGTCGATGGTTTTGGTGCGTGAGACGTACGCCGTGCTCGATCGCATGCCCGTCGACGAGCGAATGGTCTTCGCGCTTCGGTTCGTGGAGGGAATGGAGTTGAGCGAGGTTGCGAGCGCTTGTGGTGTGTCGATCGCGACCGTCAAACGTCGATTGCGACGTGCCGAGGATCGATTCGGTCGAATGGCTCGGCGCCATCCGGTGCTTGCCGAGCAATTGAAGGGAGGGGCAACGTGCCAAGACCAATAGGCACAACGGGTGCGCTCGGCGCGCAAATTGCGAGCGTGATCGACGGGCATCGTCGCGATCGAGAGGCGACTCGTGTCGAGGTTCGCGCTCGGTTGCTCTCGAACTTGCAGACGGCGCCCCGTTGGAACGAAGGCGCAGCACGTTGGGGTTGGGCTTTGGCAGCAGTTGCAATCCTCACGATGTCTTCGGCGTGGTTCTTCCGACAACGGTTCTCGCCGTTGGCATTCACTGCCGCCGGATTCGAGCGGCCACTTGCAAGAGTGGATAGCCGCGCCCCAGAGGAGTTCCCTTCCGCTTCGATTCTCGGATGGTACGTCGATAGAGGTACGACCGACGTCGCGGGTACGCGTGGTCGACACTTCTAGAGACGGAGCGCGCATCGCGATCGAGCGCGGCGAATTGCACGCAGAGGTGGTTCCCCGCCGTGGGGGATCCTGGTGGGTGATTGCGGGCCCCTTTGCTGTGCACGTTACGGGGACATCGTTCGACGTCCGCTGGGATCCATCATCGGAACGCTTCGTCACGTCGGTCAGTCACGGTAGCGTCGTCGTCAACGGGCCCATGGTTGGGGGCGCTCGCGCCATTCCGGCTGGGTTTCGGCTGGCTGCCGATCTGTCTTCCTCCCGGTTGGAAATGACTCGACTCGAGTCGTCTGTCGGCGTGCCGCCCATGGAAGCGAACTCCCGCGCTTTCGAACACGATGATGCGAGTGTTCCTGGTGCACGTGCTGCCGAGACTTCGATTGGAAGCGTCGAATCGCTCGAGTCTCGGGCATCGAGTGGTTTGCCGTCGAGCAACGACGTGTCTGAACCGCGGGCATCGAGTGGTTTGCCGTCGAGCAACGACGTGTCTGAACCGCGGGCATCGCGGCGTGTGATTGCCGAGGATAGCCCCGCCCCGACTTGGCAGTCGCTGGCGAAAGAGGGCAAGCTGCGAGAGGCCTTCGTCATGGCCGAATCGCAAGGGTTTTCGCTGCAATGCGAGTCCTCCTCCGCCGCGGAGTTGCTGTTGCTCGGAGATGCTGCGCGACTCTCGGGACGACCAGAGCGCGCAACCGAGGCATTGGTGGGATTGAGGCAAAGATTCCCGACCGATAATCGGCGCGCGGCTGCTGCTTTCGTTTTGGGAAAGATCGCGTTCGATCAACGTCGAGCTTACTCCGAAGCCGCCAATTGGTTCTCGACTTCGATTCGAGAGCAACCGAGTGGCTCTTTGGCGCGCGAGGCTTCCGGTCGTCTCATCGAAGCCCTGCGAAACTCTGGGGATGTCGTCGGCGCCAGGCGCGCGGCGGAGAACTACTTGTCGAAGTATCCGGACGGTCCCCACGCCTCGGTCGCGAGGGCTCTAACGAAATGAGCCGACGAGCGTAAGCGGTGCGCGCGAGGAGCGACTCGGGCATCTCGTTTGCTGCACACCGTCAGACACCGAGGTGTCGACATTGGCGGAAGTCGTCTGCGTCTCGGACTTGGTTCGAAGGGCATTCGCGCCGGCACTCGAGGGTTCTACTCGGATAGTACCTCGAAGCGTGCTCGGGCCGCAGGCCTACGTGAAGTGCGCAAGTTCCATCGCGCCAATCTAGCAGTGACTCGAACGCATTCGGATGCACACTCATTCACCGGTTCCACAGGACTCGGAGCTGCAGCTAACGCCAATGTGCTGCCATTTCCATCAAAGTCGTCTAAGCTTCGTAGGTCGGACGACTGGGTTCGACGACTCAGGCTCCATGCGGCAACTCTGCACGCTCATGACGGTCGCGTTCCTTTCGTCTTTGGCTCGCCTTGCGGTCGCGCAGGGGCAGGGCGAAGCGCCCAAGGTGCTCGTTACCGTGGATTCGGGTGAAGAGGCGCTCACGACCCGTTTGTGCCAGGAGATGGAAGCGCTCGGCCTCACCGTGATCGTTGGTGACGACGTCGCGGAGGGCGCATCGGCACTCGAGACCGAGGCGAGGCGTCGCGACGCGATTGCTGCGGTGCGCGTTCTTGATACGCGGAGCGGTACCGTCGAGATGACCATCATCGATCGAGCGACGGGCAAAACCGTTCAGCGTCGTCTCGTCATTGCAACCCCGTCCGATCCTGCCGCTGCAGAGCTCATTGCCGTTCGCACCGTCGAATTGTTGCGGGCTAGCCTCATGGAGCTGCATTCGTCCCATCCAGCGCGTGGCGACGTTCCGATTACGACGAGGGTCCAAGCCATGGCCGAGGTACCGAAGAGTGCGCTGCCCGCAGCGCCGGTGACTCGTCGACTCTATGGAATTGGGGCGACGTTCGGGTGGGGGTATGCACCGGGTTGGTCTCCTGCTTTACAGATCGGGGTGACGGGAACGGCGCATTTCCGTCACGCCTGGGCAGCGCAAATTGCTTTCGTCTTGCCGTTGCAAGCGATGGAGCGATCTGGGTTCGCGGAACTGCGAAACTCGACTGGACGGCGTTTCGCGTTGGCCTGGGACGGTACTTGCGCTTCCAGCGTGCATCGGTGGATTGATCCGTGGGACTGACGCTGCGCAGCTACGACTCGATGCGAGCCCCGTCGAGTCGTATCGGCGCAATCCGTCGGATTCCATGGCCTATGGCAGTTACGCAGCGGTCGGGGTCGACGTGCCGTTTCATGGCGGTTGGGCGCTCCGACTCGAGCAGCTCGGTTCCGTGGCAGTTCCGCAAAACCGTCATTCGATTCGCGGGTGTCGAGTCTGGAAGTTTCGGGCGCCCTGTCGCAGCGACTTCGCTCGGGCTACGATTGGAGTGGCCATGAGAGGCGCGTGGGGCCCAATCACGGCCACGGTGTTGGCGTGGGTATCGACGGGTTGCGGTACCGAGTACCGAGACCCCATCGTGGCCAGCAATGACGATCCCCTGCGTGCAGTGGAAGGACGAGACCACGTGCCGCGCTGATTTGGAGCACCAATGCGCGTTCGAGCCCAACCTCGTCGGCTGTACCTCTTTGAACCAAAATTGTCCGGCAGGGTCGTGTCGCAGCGGCGTGCCGTTCGTTCGTCGCAGCTTCGACTCGCTATTCTTGCACGACCTTCCGTATCGGTTCATGGGCGCAGTATCGTGGAGCGTGGCGGGTTCGGGAGCAGGATGTCGGATCCCGAAGCCGTACACGTTCGAATCAGGTCTCGTCGAGTCCTTCGACGACCTCGCCGTCATGCGAGCCAACGTGCTCAAGATTTGGGCCTTCCAACGCTACGCCGGAACTACGGGGGAGGACTTCAGCGCGTTCGATCGCGTGATCGCGGAGGCCAGACGGGCAGGCGTTCGTCTGGTCTTCGTGCTCGAAAACTTCTGGGAAGACTGCACCGAAGGGGGGCAGAAGAACGACGCCTGGTTTGCTTCGGGATTTCGGTCGCCGTACGGAGAATACGCCCTCTCGTACTCCGATTACGTGACCCGAGTCGTATCGCGTTATGCGAACGAACCCACGGTTCTTGCATGGGAGATCATGCACGAAGCGAGCGGTACCGATTTCGCGTCGTTGCGCGAATTCATTGCGTCCACGGTGGCGCAGATCCGCGAGCTCGACGGCAATCACTTGGTCATCGTTGGGCTGGACGGTGGATACTCGCCAGCCACAGTCGAGAGGGGGCGAACTCGAATTTCCAAGTGCTCACGGATTACGGAGATTTGATCGACATTCACGACTTCGATCATCCCGATTTCGCGGTGATTCCCGGTCTAGCCGAGCAGGCCAAGATTGCTCGAACCATCGGGACCCCGTGGTTTCTCGGAGCGGTGGCGGTCAATCTGTCCAGCGCGACGACGGACGGCTTTGCCCTGCGCGCCGAGCGTATGGAGGCGAAGATGGTAAACTCGTTCGAGGACACGAAGACGCTCGGGATCTCCGACGGCGTGGGCTTTCTTCGTTTCGAGTTACGAGCTTGGTTGGTCGACTCCGAATGCCGCGTTCGACGGACGGAGTGCCGAGCCCCTCGCCGGAGCCGCACGGTGTGATCGCTCGCCATGCCATACCCCTCGAGCGGTGAGGGCGCCGGAGCAAGTGGCCCACGCGTGCGGCGTCGAACGATGAATCGCGCGGGCCCGCCTCGACTCGAGACCGCGCCATTACTGCAAGATGACGGTGCCGCAGTCAATGAATTCTAGAGAAGTGTCGATGCCGGGAAATGGGACTCGGTGACATGTCGCTCCGCGAAGAAGAAGTCGAGCGGATAGGTCTTCCCGAGGGTAAGTCCCAGGTTGTCGACAATCACCGTCGTGCTTTCGGCTCCCGTGAACGCCGCCCAAAATTCAGACCAGGTCCCCGTTGATGTACGTAAATACGTCGTCGTCGCCGGTGAACGTGAAACGCTCTCCGCCTTTGTACGTGAAGGAGGTGTGGAGTTCGAACGTGAAGTGATAATTGTGCGGATTGCCCTCGTTACCGAAGAGATTCCCTCGATTGGGAAGAACAACTGGTTATCGTACGTGTACACGCCCGCACTGTCGGGGCCGACGAAGGCGAGTGGTAGCTCTTTGCCGGCGTTGGTTCCTTCTACGTCACGAAACCACATATTGAAATTGTCGGGCCCCGTCGTGGTGACCGTTCCCGAGTTCGGTCCCGCGTAGATTCGGCTTTCGATCCTCGCCGAGCTTGGTCTTTACGATCCCTTTGTCGTCCGAGTTGTCGCTCTTTCCCGAGTGCGCAGGCTCCATGTCGGGGAAGGTTTGTGAAAGTCACGGACGTATCCGCGGAGCGTTCCGTCGCAGGTCTGCCCAGTGTTGTTGCCGGTTCCCGTGGTCGTGCCAATACCCGTGCCCGTACTGGTGCCGGTGCTCGTGCCTGTGTTCACGCCGCCGTTCGAGCCCATCGTCCTTGTCGTCCGAGCAGGCGGACCCGAGGGCAACGGTGAGGCCGAGGAAAAGAAGATAAGCGCGCGTCTTCATCGAGAGCTCCTGGGTGGATAGGGCGAGCGACCGGGTAATCCGATCGCGCCTATGCTACCACAGCTCGACGTGACGGGAATTCGCCGATGAACGAGCCGATTGCCGCCCCCGACGACGGCATTCGACGGCGGAATTGGGCAAACAACCTCGGAGGGCTGGCCTCACTTCCCCGAGGTGCAGGTCACGATGTCCAATTTTACGTACGGGCGAGTCGTTGCGTCATCCGCCCCGTAGAATTGGACGGAGCGAGTTCCGTCTCCCGATTTCGTCGATTCCGAGACTCAAATATCCATCGGCTGGAATCGGTCGCAAATGCTGTCGCAAGGCTTGATTCGCCCCACATCAGAGGGATTTCGTTCCATCCAGCCGCGACGATGGTCGTGACCGGAGCGGAGACGACTGGCCCTTTGGGTTGGTTCGTCGCGGTGACGGTCGTGCGCGAGAAGCGATTGACGTCGTTGCGCAGGACTTGAATCGTCGGTGACCCCGATGGACTCACGTCGTCACGCTGACGGAGGTAAAGACTGGCACTCAAGACCAGGCTGTCCGTTGGCAACGTCGAGAGATCGAACCCCATCCAACCGACGACATCCGAATCCGATGCAGACTCTGCTCGGAGTTCATTGTCGTCCCAGGTTTGGTCGTCCGAATAATCGAGGCTCGCATGCTCGAGGATCGGAGCCGTCCGCGTCAGTCGTTGTAGGGTGCACGCCGTTTTGCACAAGTACTGCGTCTGATCGACTTCGCTGGTTTCGAGTGTGCCGTTGCCATTGTCGTCGATGCCATGAGCGATGACGAGTCCGCCATCGATACAGTGGCTACCAGCGGGCTCGATCGCCGACGTGAGGAGGGTCGATTTCGTTGCAGCCGCGACTGCATTGCAGACGTACTTGATCTCGTCGATCTCGGCTTCCGACAACTGACCATTCGCGTCCACGTCCAGTCCAACGACGAGTTTGGTGCCCCCGCTGGCGCAATTGGTCGAGGGCGGCTCGTCGACGAGCGTGATCAGGCTGTTGGTGCCGTCGATCCCGTCGATGCCCGTCGCGCCATCCTCACCGTCGGCTCCGTTCGCGCCTTTGGGGCCTTCCGTTCCGTCGCTGATGGTCGCTTCCGTTCCATCGTCGCACTTGATTTCCGTCGTGGTTCCCGTGTCGCGAAACCGAGCAGCTGCTGCCGTCCTCGCCATCCGCTCCGTCTGCGCCTCTTCCACCAGCACAAGACGAGACGAAAAGGGTCGCGGGAAGACAGACCAAAACGAGGGACAGACAGCGCATCGGGATCTCCTTGCAACTCGGGCCCACGACCTTCGAGTGGGACTTCCATTCGTACATCGTAAACGGCTCTCTCCAAGACTACGAAAGGTGTCGATCGACAATGGCCGACTGGTCAGCGTGGCACTCGAGCGCCATTTCGGAGAAATGCCTCATCTGCCCCGTCATCTCAGCATTGGGCGGCAAGCGAGGTATGTGTTCGACGAGGACCGTCTGAGCAGCTCTCCTGAGCCGGAGGTGGGACTCGCGTCCGTATGCCGGCGCATGTCGCCACGCCCGTCGCTGCGAGGAATTTTCCGGATATGCTGGAGATTGACGCAACAGGGTGTGGGTGTTTCGGTCTACGATTCCGAGGTTCGTCATGACATCGGCAGAGAACGCATGTTACGACCGAGGAGATGCGACGAGTCTGTCATGGCATCCCCGAGGACGGTTCTTGCCACCTCGTGCTGCTCATGTTGCTCGGGCTAGTGCTCGGATGCTGCTCTTTAGGCTGCTCGCGGGCTGCGGGCTCACTGGAGCGGGAAAAGGACGTCGCTTCGGCGCACTCGACGCAGCCGGCCGCTTCGACCTCGAACGTCGATGAGGCGGCGGGTGAATGGGGCCAACGGCAACCCGCGGTCGTCGTCGCACCCGCGCCGAGCGCCTCTTCGTCATCAATGAGTATTCGAGCCGTCGCCCCTCCACTTACGGTCGTCAACTTGAACACGAAAGAGCAGCGCGCGATTGCGCTCTATGACGAGTTCGGTCGGATCGACGAATCAGCGTTGTGCAGTCTCGAACACCTCTTTGCTGACTATCGACGGCGAGGTGCGCCGCGTGAAGCTCGCGTCGATCCCCGGCTCTTTCAAATCGTCTACCGCGCCGCCTATCACTTCGGACAGTCCGTTGTCGAACTCGTGTCGGGATATCGGGAGCCGACTCGTCGACGGGAGGGGCTTCACGGGAAGGGACAAGCTGCAGATTTCAAGCTGCCAGGCGTGGCGGCCAAGGAGCTCGCCGCCTATCTCAGAACCATTCCGAAGCTCGGTGTGGGTGTGTACAGTCATCCCAAAACGCAATACGTCCACGTCGACGTGCGTGAGAATAGCTTTCACTGGATCGATGGGTCGCCGCCGCGTCGTTACTGGCGCGTGCGATCCCTTGGCACTCGAGGCCTCGATGCCTTGGACGAGGCCTATGTTCCGGAGCGCGATGATTGGCCCGAAGCACTCCCTTATCCAGGAACTCGACACACGGCGCGCGTGGTGCCGTAAGCTTCGTCTCGTCCAACCAACCGCCATCGACTCCGTGTCGGAGCGGCTGGTATCCAAGTGCGCCTTCGTGCTAAAAGGGGGAGCATTGAAGCGGAACGCGTCAACCTCGGCGGTTCTTGGGAGCCGCAGTCGCGGACTCGAAGGCGAGTGTTCGTGCATTCGGTGACTGAATCTGGCGCGGCGTTCTTTCGGCTCGCGTCGCGAGGTGCTGGACTTCCGCTTTGCTGCGCTTGCTGTGTTTCGGTCCTGACATCACGGAGCTCACTCGCGTGGGCAGCGACGAGTTCTCCCGGATACGTCGAACTTGCTCCTGTCGTCGCCCGAACGTCGACGGTGACGGTGACGGCTCGCTCGGTGCGCGATGCTGCGAGCCGTCGTGGACTGTTGCTGCGCTCCAACGTCGGCCTCACCGGTGCACGGATCAGTGGCGTTCCATCCGGGAATTCCGAACATGACGAACTCGACGGTTGGCGATTCGCAACGGCAAATCATCTGTCCATCGGCTACGGGTGGCGGAAGGATCTCGCCTGGACGGTCGATGGCTTTCGCATGGTTGTGCCACATCGGCCCCATGGCGACGAACGGGCTCGCTTCGACATGCGTGTGGATTCGGAGGTCTTGGGGCTCGGGATCGGAACGACCACGTTTTACCCACCGCTATCGATTCACGTCGGGCAGACCATCGGCTTCGTCATGGCGCGGGTCGGTGGCGGTCTTCTCGACGCGCCGAAGTATCGCGGCGTGGGTGGCGTTTTTTTCGTTGGTTATGAGCTGATGCGCAGCGAGCGCATCGGTATTGTCTTGGCGTCTCAGGTGCTCCAAGCCATGACGTTCGATGATTCCAAGCAGTTACTTAGCCGCTCCTACGGCTTCGCATTGGGCGTGACTTATTGGTGAGCGCTTACCGGCCACGCTTGTTCGGTGGCGGCGCCGGTGGCTCGAATCCTGTCGCGGGGTCACGCACGTCACCTTGTGTGTAGCATTGGGTTCCGTACTTCGGTCCGGATTGGCAGTAGGTACCGCTGGGGCCGAATCCGGTACACCCCGCGGCTCCTGTTGCCAGCGCGAACGTGATGAGGGCTCGTAGGTTGTGGGGCATGCGTCCGACGGGGTGCAATGCCCGTGCCTGGAGTAGCCCTGGCGGTGCGTGCAGTCACCGCTGCTGCAGGTCGCGTTTTCTCGCATCGTTACGCTTCGGCGACGTGAACCCACGGATACACCGTATGCAGTCGTTCTCGTTCGAGGTCGCGCTCTTGCAATGCCGCATCGGCAAGGCGTCGATGGAGTAGTGCTGCGCTGAAACTACGCGACGTGGGCAAGCGGGCTCCTGAACGGAGGCTCTTCGCGGTTTCGGGCACCTGCCGGTGGGCTTTCCGTCGTGCTGCCGATCCTGGGGTGCTCGTCCGTGGACGCTTCCATTTGCATCCCTATTGGGCAAGGAAGCGAAAGCGGTCTTTGGCTTTCGAATCGAGTAAACGGATGATGGCGGCCACGTGTGACGTTGGAACGTTCGGCGCCCCGTCTCGAAACGAGAGGTCAGACGTCTTTTGCCGCCCCGTCTCAGGGCGAGAGATCAGACGTTTTTTGCCGCCCCACCTCGAGGTGAGAGGTCAGGCGTTTCCGTGACCCCTTCGAGCATTTCCGACGCGGTTCGAAAGGCCTCGATTCGATCCAAGAGTTGCTCCGGATCGTCATCGGTCAGCAAGAGTCCTTCCGGCGGAATCCGTACGAATTGCTCCTTTGCAGCGTGCTCGAGGAACGAGAGCAATAGCTCGTAATATCCAAGTGCATTGTAGAGAGCGACCGGCTTGTCGTGAATGCGAAGCTGGGTCCACGTCGCTGCTTCGAGCACTTCTTCGAAGGTTCCGATCCCTCCCGGTAGGGCGATGAATGCGTCGGACAGGGTTGCCATTCGCTGCTTGCGCTCGTGCATCGAGTCGACGACTTCCAACCGCGTCACCCCACCGTGAGCGAGCTCCTTTGCTGCCAGTCGCTCAGGAATGACGCCAATGACGGTGCCGCCAAGTGCCAGCACCGTGTCCGCCAGTTCCCCCATGAGCCCGAGCCGCCCGCCGCCGTAGACGATTCCGTAATTGCGCTTCACGAGGGCGCAGGCGAGGGCGCGAGCTGCCGCACGATATTCGACGCGAGAGCCCTCGTTCGAGCCGGCGAAGACGCAAATGTGCCGCATCGGGGCAGACGAAGACGAGAGGTGCGAGTGAGGAGGCATCGGTGGTTTAGGGGACACGAGTACTCACTTCCGTGTGGGGGGCGCCCGAGATCGAGGGACGTCGTCTCCGAATTGTAGATTTCGCGTCGAGCTCTACCTCAAGGGGCGTCTACCGGCATGGCCTTATGCCGGAGTTCCCTCACATTCGGGAGCGGATCCACGTCGTTCAGATTCGAAAGGAATCGGCACCGTTATTGAAGTCTATGCTTCGTCGACATCGTGCAATCCATAGAAACTTCGCCGAGTTCGTTCTCACCGGCTTCGTCGCCGGATCCCGTGCCGTCTTGCTCCGCGCGCCTCGGGATCCACGGGCTCTTGGCATTTCGCGGCAATGTGCGCGTTGCGACGACTGCATGTGCGCGCCGTAAGTGTCGGCGAGACGTGGCTTCAATCTCGCACGATTTTTCTCTGGTGCGGAGCTGGGCGAGAAGCTTGAGCTCCAAGGGGCGACTGCGGCAACTATCGTCGATCTGCTTTAGCGAGGGATCCCGTTGCTGCTTCAGTCCACCGGTGGAGGTGCATGTACTCGACGGAGCTACCGAAGGCGATAGTCGTCGAGAGGCTGTCGCGATGCTTCAAGCGAGCAAAGCGAGCGCGACGCGGCCTTCTCCTTGTCCCGTGCGACGTTCTGCGTCAACCTGTAGCTCGGTTCAGCCTGCACGCGAAATAGGCTAATGAATTCATGACCTCCTCTTGGTCGCGACGAGCTCCGAAGCTTGGGGAACCCAGTGTTGCCCCTGGTGAGACCGGCGGTCGTTCGGAGCGTGGAAGCACGCCCGCCGAGCCGAGTCCCTATCTTGCTGGCGAAGTCATTGGCGATCGATATCGGCTCGTTCGCGAGTTGGGTCGAGGAGGAATGGGCGTCGTTTGGGTTGGCTATGCCTTGGCTCTTGGTGTCGAGGTTGCCGTAAAGCTCATTCGAGCTTCCGTGGCAGGCCCGGCCGTGTCGTCGCGGATGGCACGCGAAGCGCATGCTGCGGCGCGGCTTTGTCATCCAGCACTCGTACGTGTCTTCGACTTCGGGTGGACGAGTCGAGGCGATCCTTATCTCGTCATGGAACTCGTTCAGGGCGAGACCCTGAGTGCGTTACTCGATCGAGAGGCGCGCATCTCGGCGATCCGCGCCGTTCAGATGCTGCTACCCATCGCCGATGGCCTGAGGCTCGCGCATGATCGCGCCATCGTGCATCGCGACATCAAGCCCGACAACATTTTCCTCGCCACCGATCCGCTGGGGAGAATTCAGCCGAAGCTCCTCGATTTCGGGATTGCCAAGGTCGGTCCCGGTAACGTCGACGCGCGTCTTACCCAGGTTGGCGTCGTTCTCGGAAGTCCTGAGTACATGTCACCAGAACAGGCACTCGGTTCAGAGGACGTCGACGAGCGAACGGACGTGTGGTCCGTCGCCGTCGTGCTTTACGAGATGGTCACCGGGGCAATGCCATTCCGAAAGGCGAACTACAACGCCTTGATGCAGGCCATCATCCACGAACCGCCAGTACCCATGACGGACTTCGCCGAAGGCGACGAGTCCCTATGGAACGTGGTCTCCCGAGGACTCGCGAAAGAACGTGACGAACGGTGGTCCACCATGGCGGAGCTCGGTGAAGCGCTCGCCCTCTGGCTGTATGAACACGGAATCAAGGAGGACGTGTGCGGTAACTCGATTCGTGCCGTTTGGCTCGATCGATTGGCATTCAACAACCACGGTGAGACCGTACCGACCCCGCCACCACTCGCGCCCCATCGAGCCGCTGCGGGCCCCGAGCGAACACGTCTTTATTCTGCGAATGCACCGACGCAAGAGCGACCGGCTCTCGGTGCCCGGTTTCGGGCCATTCGCTTGGCTGGGCAGCGTCGCCCCATTCTCGTTGCCGCAGCCCTTGGTGCAGTGACGGGCGGTTTCATCGCGACGACGTTGCTCGGTCGAAGTAGCGCGATGGAACTCCCACCGACCGCGACGAGTGTCGCGCCGAGAACGTCAATTGCGCCTGCGGTATCTCCTCCCGCGTCGCAGGCTCCTGCGTCTCCGTCGGCCTCCTCGAACGAGGCAGACGCGACACCCGTGGAGCGTCTTCCGACGGAACAAGCTGGCGCTTCGGCTGCGAGCGCAAAGCCGCGCTCGACTGGCGCGTCGAACCATCCCTCCCGAATCCAATCGAGGAACAAACGGCATGATTTCGGCTTCTAACCGACTCGTTCCTCGGCGTGCTCGTCGGCACGCGGCGAGCGCGTGGATCGTCCTTTGGTGTCTGCTCGGCTCAGGGACGGCGGCACATGCGCAGGGGACGGATGCCACGACTCGTACGGTGGCCCGCGAGCTCGCCGTTCAAGGCGCGGAGGCATACGAACAAAAGGATTACGCGACGGCTTACGATCGCCTTTCGCGTGCCTTCGCCCTCTACCCCGTTCCGAGCATCAGCATCATGCAAGCCCGCGCCTTGCGTCAGCTCGGGCGGCTGGTGGAAGCATTGGACCGATTCGAGGAGACTCGACGCATGCCGATCACCGACGACGCCCCGGAGGCATTTCGCGTCGCCATTCGAGATGCGGAAGCCGAGAGCGAGCAATTGCGAGCGATCGTTCCTCGACTGGTCATTCAGGTGAGCCGCGGTGGCGCTGCCGTTACCGACGTTGCCGTCGTCATCGACGGTCGGCTCCTTCCGGACGTCTTGCTCAACGTCGATTGTCCCGTCAATCCCGGAAAGCACACCATCGTCGTCAAGGCACGGAACTCTACTCCAGTGACCCGCGAGGTGACGCTTTCGGAGAAGGATCGGGTCGTGCTCGAAGTGGCGCTCGACGCCGCACCGCACGTCGACGACAAATCGAACGATATGGTCGAAAACTCGAGCTCGCACGATGCTCCGACGTCCGCGCGGAAGTGGATCGGTTGGGGCGCCGTAGGGGGCGGCGCTGCTGGGTTGGTCGTGACGGCTGTGACGGGCGTCGTCGCTCTCGACAGGAAGTCGTCTCTCGACTCCAAATGCGATCCGGGATGCCCGGTGGGAAGCCAGGACGAGATCGACGGCTTTCGGTCCTATCGAACGGCGTCCTATTGGTCCGCGTCTATCTCGACGGTGCTGCTCGGCGTCGGCGGCTACCTGTTGCTGACTGGGGATAGAAACCAGTCGGGCACTTCGTTGGGCGTTCATCCCGGTGGGATGTCTCTCGTGGGTCGGTTCTGAGCTCCGGCGAACTGGACGATGTCGCGGAATCTTTTCGCGATCATCGACGCCCGTTTAGTCCGGTGTGAATACGACGAAGCCTCCGCTTTTCGGAGGCTTCGTCGTGGTCACGAGCGTGGCTCGACCCCAATTGCAGCGCACGCGATCCGCGTGCTCTTACACGCTGGGTAACGATGGCGCGTTGCGGGCGAATCGGGACCGAGACATTTTCGTTCGGCCCCAACTACGAGAGTGAGAGACTTACTTCTTTTCGCCAGTCGGATGATGGAAGGGCGCCATCAAGGTCGCGAGAAGCGATGGAATCGCACCGGCCATTACGAGCCAGAAGAAGGTGTTGAATCCAACCGCGTCTTGCAAGGAACCCGCTACGACGCCGGTCACCATCATGCAGAAGCCCATGAAGGCGGTTGCGAAGGCGTAGTGTGCCGTCTTGAACTTCCCGGGCGCGATTTGCTGCATCATGTAGAGCATGTGCCCGACGGCGCCAAAGCCCCAGCCGAACTTCTCGATGAAGATGACGGTGCCGATGATACTGACGCTCTCCGGTCGAGTCTGGCTCAAGTAGACGAAGGTGAGGTTCGGCACGTTGAGGGCCAGGCAGAGGATGAGCAACGTCGACTTCTTGAGCCCGTATTTAGCCACGTACCAACCACCGAGGAGCGACGCGATCATGAAGGCAGCCGTGCCGACGGTGCCATTCAAGTCGCCGAGGACCTCGTTGCTGAGGCCCAGACCAGTAAAGGCGTGGGTGGCCTGATCCGCAGTCAGTCCCGTGCGTTTGACGATCGCCGTTACCTCGTCAGGGGTAAGGGTCCGCTTGGCGATGATGAAGGCAGGGCCGATCTTGTCGAGCAGACCGAGGCCGAAACGGTAGAAGAATGCGAAGGCGATCATGAGCACGATCCCCTTCTTCTGGAAGAAGCTCACGAAGGCGCGAGCAAAGGTCTCTGCGGCTTCTCCGACCGACTTCGGCGCGTCCTCCGCCTTCGCACCCGAGGGCAACACGATCGAGTGATGAAGCGCGATTGCACCGATCAACGCTGCGATCCCGAGCAGGACGGCCATCCACGCCGTCGAATAGCTGTTCGTCGCTTTGTAAAGCGTTCCCGAGAGGCGCACGAAGAGCCCGGTCGCCAAAATGGGCCCAATGCTCCAAAAGAGGCTCTGGAACCCGGTGAACTTGGATTGTTCCGTTGGGGGTAGCGTGGTGACGTACACACCATCCGTCACGATGTCCTGAGTCGCTCCTGCGAATGCGCAGAGTGTCAAGAGCACGAGCACCGGCGGCACCCACACGGGCGACTTGAGCAGCATCGCGGTTACGCCGATGCTCGCGGCCAGGATGATCTGCATGAGGACGACGAAGAACTTCTTCGTCTTGTACATCTCGAGCAGTGGCGCCCAGAGCGGTTTCAGCGTGTAGGGTAGACCAAGCGTACTCGAGTAAACGGCGGCTTGCTTCACGGGCAACCCCATGTTCAGGAACATGATGTTGCTCATCGAGGTGATGGTCACGTAGACCATGCCCTCGGCGAGATAGCTGGTCGGCACCCAGAGGAGCGGGTGTTTGTAAGGTCGTGGGCTCTCACTCATGGTGGCGGGAGTCTACACGCACCTTCCCCTCAAAAAACAGCCTCGCGGACGGGCTTCGTTCGAAATTCTGCTTCGTCGCCAGGGCGGAGGGGTTCCTCCGCGGGACGAAGCCTGAAGGCTGACGAGAAAAAGCCTCGTTGCGTCGCTTCTCGCGGTCAGAACTTCATCCCAACGGTGCCCGAGAGCACGGGGCCACTGACCTGTCCCGCTCCTGCGGCGATGAGGAAACGCACGTCTCCGCCTGCAAAGAATCCGCTGCCGAGCTCGTAAAGGCCGAGCACGGAAGGAGAGAGGGTGACCGGATAATGGGACTCGCTGAGACAACCGCGGGAGTCGGCGCAGCTCTCTTCATGCGACCGACCGAGACCAAGGCCGAAATAGGGGCGGATCGTGAGATCGCGGACCACGGCGAGCTCGAGCCCCATTTCTGCACTGACGTACATGAAGGATCGACTCACTGACGAGGAGCCCGTGCCGAAGGGATCCTTCGATTGTTCTTCCAGACCGAAGAAGTAGGTGGCGAGGCCACCGATATAGTACGGGAGCATCCCCTCCAGATGCACCCCGGCGCGAGCCCCGAGCCCTCCGCGCGTATACTCCGAGTTGACGCCGAAGCTCCCGAGTAGGGCGACGGAAATCGGAAGCGACGAGCTCTGACTCTCCGCCGTTACCGAGGATTGCGCGTCGGTTTGCTTCGCAGCCGACCGTTCCTTCCCTGAGTCGTCCGGGCCTTTCGCTCCTCCAGGTTGGACGGCCTTCTCGCTGTCTCCTGTCGCATCTTTTGCGTCTTCGGGACCCACTCGGGAGGTCTGGTGTGTCGCTCCGCGCTTGCGAATCGAGTCGTCTTTGGGAGAGCTGCCGACGTCCTTGCCGAAAGCCGTACCCGCGCCGAACCAACCCAAAGAAAAGACCAACCACGGCGAAAGCTTCCTCGAGTAGCGGTTCCTCATCGGGTCGTCCTCCTTGGGCTTGCCCCTATCCGAGGAATGGGCCGCCTCGACCCAATCCTCGGATCACGGAGAGGCCATCATACCTTAGCTTGCGCAAAGGCGGCGCTGACGATTGCGCGGGCTTCCTCTTGCAGCTGGCCGAGGTGTTCACGACCCCGGAAGCTCTCGGCGTAGATTTTGTAGACGTTCTCGGTTCCGGAGGGACGAGCCGCGAACCAACCTTGGGCCGTGGCAACCTTCAATCCGCCGATTTCCGCATCATTTCCCGGTGCGCGGGTCATGACCTGAGTGATAGCGTCCCCGGCCAAGGTGCTCGCCGTGACGTTCTCGGGTGCGAGCTTCTTGAGCACGGATTTCTGCGCCGGAGTCGCCGGCGCGTCGATGCGCGCGTACACCGGCTCGCCATGTCGGGCGATGAGGGCGCGGTAGTGCTCCCCGGGATCCTTGCCGGTCTTCGCGGTGATTTCTGCCGCGAGGAGAATCGAGCAAGATGCCGTCCTTGTCCGTCGTCCATGTCGTTCCGTCGAGGCGCAAGAACGAAGCTCCCGCACTCTCTTCACCGCCAAAGCCATAGCTACCATCGATGAGACCATCGACGAACCACTTGAACCCGACGGGTACCTCGCTGAGCTTGCGTCCCAAGTCCTTTGCAACTCAATCGATGAGGCTGCTGCTGACCAGGGTCTTTCCGATGGCTGCGTCGGCGCGCCAACCCGTGCGGTTCCGGAACAGATAGTCGATGGCGACCGCCAAGTAATGGTTGGGATTCATGAGCCCGACGCTTCGAGTCACGATCCCATGGCGATCGGAGTCTGCGTCGTTGCCAAAGGCCACGTCGAAGCGATCCTTCAGACCAATGAGGCTTGCCATCGCGTAGGGCGACGAGCAGTCCATACGGATCTTGCCGTCGTGGTCGACCGTCATGAAGCGAAACGTCGGATCCACCTCTGGGTTGACGACGGTGAGATCGAGCCCGTAGATTTCCGCGATGGGCGCCCAACAGCCAATGCTCGCGCCGCCCATTGGATCGACGCCGAGCTTGATCTTCGAGGCGCGAATCGCATCCATGTCGAGCACGTTCTTCAAATCGCGCACGTAGGGCAAAATGAGATTGACGCGTTCGGTCGTCGGAGCCACGAGGGCCTTCGCGTAGGGGATCCGCCGCACGTTCTTGCAACCTTCCGCGAGGTGCTGATTGGCGAGGGTCTCGATTCGCGACGTCAGCTTGGTATCGGCGGGCCCACCGTGCGGAGGGTTGTACTTGTAGCCGCCGTCTGCTGGGGGATTGTGGGACGGCGTGACGACGATTCCATCCGCGAGTCCCGTCTTGCGCCCGCGATTGTAGGTGATGATCGCATGTGAAATGACGGGCGTCGGCGTGTAACCGAAGTTCTCGTCGATGCACGTCGTCACACCGTTGGCGGCAAGCACCTCCAAGGTCGTCACGAGCGCCGGCTCCGAGAGCGCGTGAGTATCGATGCCGACATAGAGCGGACCATCAATCCCGAGCTCCGCACGGAGGGTGCAGATGGCTTGCGCCGTCGCCAGGATGTGAGCCTCGTTGAAGCTCGCGTCGAGTGAGGTGCCACGGTGACCCGAGGTTCCGAACGCCACCCGCTGGGCAGCCACGGAAGGATCGGGCTGTTGGGCGAAATACGCCGAAATGAGGCGGGGCACGTTGACGAGGATGGAGCTGGGGGCCGGCTGGCCTGCGAGGCTATGGTGGGTCATGGCGAGATCCCTTGGGGCTGACAGGATGGGCGAGGTCTAGCCGAAAACCCTCCCGATTTCAACCGGGTCGCGCGGACGTGTTGCTCGGCCTGGCCCGCAAGGCATGCGCGAATGGGGCCACACCGACATTGCCGCCTGAAACCCCGAGGAGTGCAGGCTTGCCGCGCAAGATTCGCGCGCCTCCACCCCGCTTCCGAGCTATAGCTCAAGTCCCGTTGCGCCCTTCGATGGTGGTCCTTTCTGCGTCGGCGACCCTCTGCTTGCTTTCGCTGGCAGCTTGGCGCGTTTCCTCGACGAGTGCTGCGTCGCGCGCCGTCCTAGTTTTCTCCGCGACTCCAAAGGATGGAACGCCCCTTGGCGGCAAGCTCGCTCGGGAGTGCGGAGCATCCCCACCGTGCTTCCGCTCGAGACAGCACCGGCGAACCTCGGACATTGGTGCAGGGAGCCGGCGCGTTGCGCCCGAGTTTGCAGCATCGATCCGAGACGCAGAATCCGAGTTCACTTCCCGAGGTGCATCAGAAGACGACGCGTTCGGGCAACTTCGTGCTCTGGACCGATCAGGCCCTCCGCGATGACGGAACCTACGATGCCGTGATCCATTTTCACGGCATTCCCCAGGCTTTGGCGCCCGCGCTCCGCGAGTCGGGCCTCGCTGCCGTCGTGCTGGTACTCGAAGGGGGACTCACGACGGACGACTACAAGCAAGCCTTTGGCCTCTCGGGAACCCTGTCTCGATTGCTTGCGTCGCTGCGCGTCCAGGTCTCGGCGATCGCGGGGGGCCGAGAGGTCCGCGAGCATCGCGTTGCCGTAAGCGCTTGGAGCGCAGGTTCCGGTGCCATCTTGCCCATGCTCAAAAGACCCGAGGAATCCGACGGTCTCGATGCCGTGATCTTGGCCGACGGACTTCACGCTTCTTTCGTCGATCCACGTCGGCGCAAGATTGGCGACGCGCAGCTCGAGCCGATTCGTGCTTTTGCGACCGAAGCGGTCGAGGGGCGACGGTTCTTCGGGATCACTCACACCGCGATACGAACACCGAACTTCGGTAGCACGACCGAAACGGCGGCCCGTCTCTTGGAGATGCTGGATCTTTCGCCGATACACGTGCTCGACCCACCCGACGAAGGAGTCGGTCCGCGTGCAACCACCCGAACCGAGCGAGGCGACCTCATCGTTCTCGGGTTCGCCGGGGAGGACCGGCGGGCGCACGCCGAACAGCAGTGGGCGCTCGGTCGAACATTGTGGAAACGCCTGGCCAAACGCTGGGGAGGCTAGTGTCTTTCGCTGGTTCTCGGTGGTCGCGGATGGGCAAACGTGGGTTGCTACGCCGTCGTCGTTTTGCAACGAGCCGTCGACAATCGGATTGCGACCTTGCGCGCTCTACGTTTCCATAGACGAAGCCGAGTTCGGAAATCGGAATCTCGCAACGCCCTTCGAGCGTTTCACTTCCTAGACTCGGCCGCCGACGTCACTTCAGGTATCCATGGTCGTTCAAGAGCCGTTGAATACGCATTCCGCTGATCCTCCCGTGAGAGGCAAAGACTTTCACGAGCTAGCGGAACTCCTTCCACTTACCGTGTTCGAAGTCGACACCCAAGGTCGGTTCACCTACGTGAACCAATTCGGGCTCACTTTTTCGGGATACACGGCGGAGGAAGTCGCTCGAGGGATCTTCGTCTCGCAGGTCGTGGTGCCAGGCGAAGGGGTCAGTATCGAAGGCAATCTCCGGGCGCGAATGCTCGGTGGTTCAGACTCGAATTCCGAGTACTTCTTGCTCACGCAGGCTGGAAGTCGGATTCCAGTTACCGTGAAGGCCAGCCCCATTTTGGACGGGGATCGAATTGTGGGGCTTCGTGGCGTGGTAGTCGATTTGAGCGAACAGAAGCGCCTCGAAGCCGCGACCGCTCGCGCCGAACGCTTGGAGGCCGCGGGACAGATTGCCGGACAGGTCGCCCATGATTTCAACAACCTGCTCGCACCGCTGCTCGCGTATCCACAGCTGATCCGTGAAACCATGGATTCCGCGAGCCCAGCCCAGCGTTTCCTCGAGGACATCGAGATTGCGACGCGACAACTCGCCGACATCAGCCAGCAATTGCTCACACTCGCTCGACGTGGACATTACGAGCTCTTGCCCCTCGACATCAACGACGTCGTTTCCGATGCCCTCGAGCTCTCGCGCGAGCGTCCTGCCACGCTCGTGGTGCGGGTCCGCCTCGGCGCTGACCTCGGCACCGTGCAAGGAGGCGAAGCCCAGCTGCTTCGGGTCTTCCTCAATCTCGTCACCAATGCCCGAGATGCGATGGGTGACGTCGGCGAACTCGAGATTTCGACCGAGCGCGTCGTCGTCAACGAGAGGCTTGGCATTTTGGGCCGGATCCCTGCTGGTCGATACGTCGCGGTGACGATCAAAGACACGGGGACGGGGATCGCACCCGCTCACCTGCCGCGGATTTTCGAACCGTTTTTTTCGACCAAGCGCGCCGATCGACGTCGGGGCTCTGGGCTCGGTCTGAGCACGACCTATGCGGTCTTGAAGGACCACGGTGGTTATCTCGACGTCGAGACGCAGGTGGGAAAAGGCACGACGTTCATCGCGTACTTGCCGGTGAGTGACCAACCACTCAATTCGGAACATCCCCAAGAGCTCGAAGGGGGCGACGAGCACGTGATCGTCATCGACGACGACCCCATGCAGCGACAGGTCGGCAAGACCCTACTCGAACGACTCGGGTATCGCGTCAGCCTCGCCGTGAGCGGCGAACAAGCGATTTCGATGCTGGAGAGCGGGATTCGACCCGATCTCGCTCTTCTCGACATGCTGCTCGGAAGCGGGATCGACGGGGCGCAAACCTACCGACGGCTCATCGAGCTTCAGCCGAACCTGAAGGCCATCGTGCTTTCGGGTTACGCAGAGACCGAGCAGGTGCGAGAGGCACTTCGACTAGGGGCGGGGCGGTTCGTCCGAAAACCTCTCGAGCTTTCGGTACTGGCTCGCGCGGTCCGGACCGAACTCGCGCGGCCCCGCGCCTCGACCGGGTGAGTTCGGGGAAGCTCGACCGAGCTCGAGCACTGCCGTGGGGCCATGGGAGGACTCGGGTGCTGGTGCCGGTTTCCGCAGTTCGTTTTGGGTTCCGGGCTGCCCGGTCCTTCCTTTGACCCAAGGTGAGGTTCAATTGCGTTCGGGCGTGCCCTCGAGTCCGCCCCGCAGGCAGTGGACCGATCGAAAGCCCAATTCTCGATATCGCTCCGCCGCTTTCTCGCTCCGAATCCCGTTATTGCAGAAAAATACGAGCGGATGCCTTCGGTCCAGGGTCTCGAGGCGGTCCATGAGAGCTCCGTCGAGCAGCGTGGCCCCAGGGAGGGGGGACGCGTCGAACTCGCGACGCGTTCGCACGTCGATGAGCAAGAAGGACGCGTCACCCTCGGGACCTTCTGCCGCTCTATTCGCCGTTCGCTCGGCGATCCATGGTAAGTCGACCCATTTGAGTGGTTCGGGCTGGTTCGGATTATCGATGCGGAAACCGTGAACGCCATTGGTGTCGACCCAGTCGATTGCAAGACCATCGGCTCGCTCTGCACTCTCGGGATCGAGTACGCACTCGAAATCACCCAAGGCGAGGTGCAGATCGTCGGGTGCGGGTGCATCGATGGTCAGCTCGTGCTCGAAACTCGCCCCGATCGCGATGCGCAGGCAGGCTCCGGGTTCGGACATCGCTTTACGCAACTGTTCGGCCGCAGTGCGGCTGAGCGCAATTCGTGGGACGGCCTGCTGGCGCAGGGGTGACAGCAAGCTCGCAAGCGCTCCTCTCGCGTCCAACGCCGATACTGCATCGACCCCTCCAACGAGGGACCCTCGCACGCATAGCAAGGGAAAATGGGCCAAAACTTGAGGGTCTTTGACGTGCTCGGCAAAGATTGGATCGATCGCGGCATCGAGCAAGAGCGGCGTGTGACCATGGCGCTCGCAGAGGCCGATGAGTGCATCCCGCGCCGGATCCGGCCGATCGAGGTTCACGGCAAACACGATCACCACATCACTCGGAGGTGCCAAGGGTGCCGAACCGGGGGCAGAAACCATGCTCGCCTACTAGCACAGGCCTGGATTGGCCGGCAAAGCCAGCCAATCCTTCCGTCTCGTGCGTTCGGAAGCGGCGAAGCGTCTCGGTTTGACTACAATGAGCGCGAGGATGCCGTTCGTACGGCAGTGCCTGACGGAGCGTTCATGACTCGACCGAACATCTCGAACATCATCAATTCCTTAGCCCAATCCCGCATCCTGTTGCTGGACGGTGGAATGGGAACGATGATTCAGTCTTTTGGCCTTACCGAAGAAGACTTTCGGTCCGAGCGGTATCGTTCGCACTCGCGCCCGCTCAAGGGCAACAACGATGTGTTGGTGCTCACGCGTCCGGACGTCGTTCGAGAGGTGCATTGCAAATATCTCGAGGCGGGCAGCGATATCATCGAAACGAACACCTTCAGTTCCCAGGCGCTCTCTCAGGCGGACTACGGGTTGGAAGGCGACGTTGCCGATTTGAACCTCGCTGCGGCGCGTCTCGCTCGCTCCGCGGCGGACGAATGGTCGTCACGGACGCCCGACAAGCCGCGTTTCGTGGCGGGCGCCATCGGTCCAACCAATCGCGCGCTCAGCCTTTCTAGCCGCGTCGAAGACCCTGGGCATCGCGATGTCGACTTCGACCAAATGTGTGATGCCTATTACGCCCAAGCCCTCGCACTCGTCGAGGGAGACGTCGACATCATCCTCATCGAGACGATCTTCGATACCCTGAACGCGAAAGCTGCCATATTCGCCGCGGAACGCGCTTTCGCCGAAAAGGGCGTGCGCTTGCCGCTGATGTTGAGCGTTACCCTAGCCGACAAGAGCGGTCGAACTCTGTCGGGGCAAACTGCCGAGGCCTTCTGGACGAGCATCGCTCACGCGCGGCCACTCAGTGTTGGTTTGAATTGCGCGCTCGGTGCGGTCGAAATGCGGCCGTATTTGGAGACGCTATCGAAGCTCGCCCCGGTGCTCGTCAGTTGCTATCCGAACGCCGGACTCCCGAACGCCTTCGGCGGTTACGACGAGACGCCGGAGAGCATGGCGGAGGTGATCCGTCAATTCGCAGCGGACGGACTCATCAATATCGTTGGCGGCTGCTGTGGCACGAACAATCACCACATCCGTGCCATCGCGGAGGCGGTGAAGGGAATTGCCCCGCGAACCCCCGTCGAACCCGACGGTCTGTCTCGCTACTCCGGCCTCGAGACCCTGACACTTCGTAGTGACTCGAACTTCACGATGATAGGTGAGCGTACGAACGTCACCGGGAGCAAGAAGTTCGCGCGCCTCATCCAAAGCGGTGACTACGCTGCTGCGCTTCGCGTCGCGAGTGAGCAAGTGCAGAGCGGTGCGAACGTCATCGACATCAACGTGGACGAAGCCATGCTCGACTCCGAAGCGTGCATGACGCGCTTCCTGCGTCTCGTCGCTACGGAGCCGGACATTGCGAAGGTTCCCATCATGATCGACAGCTCGAAGTGGTCGGTCATCCTTGCGGGCTTGAAGAACGTCCAGGGCAAGTCAATCGTCAATTCGATAAGCCTCAAGGAAGGGGAGGAAGAGTTTCTCGCCCGGGCGCGGATACTGCCATGATTTCGGCGCGGCCGTCGTCGTCATGGCCTTCGACGAGCAGGGCCAGGCCGAGACCACGGAACGCAAGTTCGAGATCTGCAAGCGCGCCTATGAGCTTCTGACCTCACGCGTCGGATTCCACCCCGAAGACATCATCTTCAATCCGAACGTGTTCGCCGTTGCCACGGGCATCGAAGGGCACAACCGCTTCGGGATGTACTTCATCGACGCGACCAAGCTCATCAAGAAGCACCTCCCGGGGGCGAAGGTGAGCGGAGGGGATCAGCAACCTGAGCTTCAGCTTCCGTGGCAATGACCGCGTGCGCGAAGCGTTTCACTCCGCATTCCTCTACCACGCCATTCGCGTAGGCCTGGACATGGGGATCGTCAATGCAGGTCAGCTTGCCGTATATGCGGACATTCCGAAGGATCTCCTGGAGCACGTCGAGGACGTGCTTTTGAATCGGCGGCCCGACGCCACTGAACGAATGGTTGAAATCGCGAAAATACAAGGGCGATGCGGTCAAGAAGGTCGTCAATCAATCTTGGCGTGAGAAGCCAGTAAACGAGCGGATTGCCCACGCACTGGTTCACGGCATCGTCGACCACATCGAGGCCGACTGTGAGGAGGCGCGTCTGCTCCTCGGCAGTCCGCTGTCCGTCATCGAAGGCCCGATGATCGAATGGGATGCGGCAGGTGGGTGATCTGTTCGGCGCGGGCAAGATGTTCCTTCCGCAGGTCGTCAAGAGTGCGCGAGTCATGAAGAAGGGCGTCGCCGTGCTCGAGCCGCACATCCTCGCAGCGCGAGACGCAAGCGGAGCCAGGTCGCTCGCCAAAATCGTTCTTGCCACCGTCAAGGGTGACGTTCACGACATTGGTAAGAACATCGTCGGGGTCGTGCTCGGTTGCAACAACTACGAGGTCATCGACTTGGGCGTCATGGTGCCCGCAGAGACCATCTTGGCGAAGGCCAAGGCGGTCGGCGCAGACGTCGTGGGGCTCTCGGGGCTCATTACACCGAGTCTCGACGAAATGGTCCACGTTGCCCGAGAGATGAAGCGACAAGGGTTCGAGGTGCCGCTCCTCATCGGCGGCGCAACGACCAGCCGCCAGCACACCGCGGTGAAGATCGCGCCGGAATACGAGCACGAAGTCGTTCACGTGCTCGACGCGTCCCGCGCGGTGGGCGTGGTATCGAGCTTGCTCGACGAGAAGAGCCGACCCGCATTTGCGGCCGACAATCACGCCGAACAAGAGAAGCTGCGGAAGCTGCACGGCGGAGAGCGCGAGTCCAAGCTTTTGCCCATCGACGAAGCGCGAAATCGACGTGTGCGCGTCGAACCGACGAAGTACCCCAAAATCCCCCGTTTTTCGGTCGTCGCGTGCTCGACATCGAGCTTGCGAGGCTCGTCGACTACATCGACTGGACGTTCTTTTTCACGGCTTGGGACATTGCGGGGAAGTACCCGGCAATCCTCGAACACCCAGAACGGGGTTCCGCTGCTCGGGAGCTCTTCGAGAATGGCAAAGCCATGCTCAATCGCATCATCAAGGACGGGCGCGTGCGTGCCCGTGCGGTGTACGGGTTTTATCCTGCGTCCAGTCAGGGTGACGACATCGTTCTCTACGACGAGAAGACCCGCGAACGCAGGCTCGCATTTCCCATGTTGCGTCAGCAGGCCCAAAAGAAACCCGAGGATCCCTGCCGGTCCCTCGCGGATTTCGTCATCGCGTCGGAGAATGGCCCCGTGGACTGTGTTGGCGCGTTTGCCGTTACGGCGGGTCTCGGCGCAGATGTGCTCGTTCGTGAGTTCGAGGCACAGAGTGACGATTATTCGGCGATTCTCGTGAAGTCGCTTGCCGATCGACTGGCGGAAGCGGCGGCGTCGTACCTTCACGAGCTGGTTCGACGACAGTGGTACGCATCCTTCGAGCGACTCTCTTCCGCTGAATTGATCGAAGAATCGTTCCAAGGCATCCGTCCCGCGTTCGGGTATCCTGCTTGTCCCGATCACACCCTCAAGGGGCCGCTGTTCGAACTCTTGGGGGCGACCGAAATCGGGATGGCGCTCACCGAGTCCTTCGCGATGACGCCGCCTGCAAGCGTCAGCGGTATCTATTTGGCTCACCCGGAATCCCGATATTTCAACGTTGGCAAGATTGGCCGCGACCAAGTTACCGATTACGCCCGGCGGCTCGGAAAGCCCCAGGCCGAAGTCGAGCGCTGGCTCTCGCCGAATCTCGCCTACAATCGCGAAACCTGAGGGAAACGCCCGGGCTTTGTCTACTGTGGTATGGCTTACGCCTCTGCGAACGGTCTAGGTCGTCCCATGAAACTCTTGCGAGTCGCCGCTGCCACGCTCAATCAAACCCCGCTCGACTGGGAAGGGAACGCTCGAAGGATTCGAGCCGTGCTGGCCGCGGCGCGAAACTCCGGCGTGGGGTTGCTTTGCTTGCCAGAGCTTTGCATCACAGGGTATGGGTGCGAGGACGCCTTTCTGTCGCCGGCAGTGGCGTCGATGGCGCTTCGCGTTCTCGAGGAATTGCTTCCCGAGACCAAGGATCTCTGCGTTTGCTTCGGCTTGCCCATCGTGCGGCACAAGGCCGTCTACAACGCCTGCTGTCTCGTGCTCGATGGTGAGATCCTCGGGTTCGTCGGCAAGCGGGCGCTCGCGGGCGACGGAATCCACTACGAGCCTCGTTGGTTCAAGCCTTGGCCCGAAGGAGAGCGAACGCTCATTACTACGAGTACCGGCACCCATCCGGCAGGCAATCTCGTCTTCGAGGTGGGAGGAGTGCGGAATCGGATTCGAGATCTGCGAAGATGCATGGACTGCGGAACGGCCTGGTGCGACGCTCGCCCGTCGTGCGGTCGATGTGATCTTGAATCCGAGTGCGAGCCATTTGCATTTGGCAAGCACGAGGTGAGACGACGCCTCGTCGTCGAGGGCGCCCGCGCGTTCGGTGTCACGTACGTCTACAGCAATCTACTCGGGAACGAAGCGGGACGCGTCATTTACGACGGGGATGCGATCATCGCGAATAGTCGCGCGATTCTCGCTTGCAATCAGCGCTTTTCGTTCGAAGAATACAAGTTGGTTCACGCCGTCGTGGATGTCGAATCGACGCGCACCGAGCACTGCCGTCAGTCGAGCTATCGTCCCGAAGTGAACGAGCCGCCAGACGCTCTGGTCGCGCGCGAACACACGTTTCCGAGCGCTTCCCTCCCGTCGCGGAGAGCGTTCGAATCCGACCATTTCGTCGGTGGTGCGACCAAGTACGAGGAGTTTACGTCCGCGCTCACGTTGGGGTTGTTCGATTATTTGCGAAAGAGCTACTCGAAGGGGTTCGTCGTTTCGTTGAGCGGGGGCGCGGATTCATCGGCGATTGCTTCTCTCGTCCACCTCATGGTCAAGTCGGCGTTGCGGGAGCTAGGCCGAGAAGGGTTGCGTGCGCGCCTTGCTTACGTTTCGGGCATCGAAGCCTGCGCATCGAGCGCCGAATTCACCGCGCGACTGCTCACGACGGTGTACCAGGCAACGAAGAATAGCTCGACGACGACCCGGACCGCCGCGAGTACGCTCGCCCACGCAATCGGTTCTCGACACTTGGAACTCGACGTCGACGAACTCGTCGAGGGCTATGAGCGCATCGTTTCACGAGCACTCGGGCGTCAGCTCGACTGGGCTCGCGACGATTTGGCGCTTCAAAACATCCAGGCTCGTACGCGTGCGCCGAGCGTTTGGCTCATTGCGAATCTCGAGGGCGCTCTGCTTCTCGCGACGAGCAATCGAAGCGAGGCGGCGGTCGGCTACGCCACTATGGACGGCGATACCGCAGGCGGGCTCAGTCCAATTGCCGGGATCGACAAGGCTTTCATCCGACGTTATCTGGTGTGGCTCGAGCGGGAAGGCCCCAAGGATTTGGGGGCAATACCGGCATTGTCGGCAGTCAACGTCCAGGCGCCGACCGCGGAGCTACGGCCGAGCTCCGAGGCGCAAACGGACGAGCGGGATCTCATGCCCTATGACGTATTGGACGTCATCGAACGGGCCATGATCGGCGACAAGCGCGGCCCGAGTGACGTATTCGAGGTCCTTCGCGTCGAGTTTCCATCTCACGAAGAGGGTGAGCTGCTCGCGTGGCTCGAACGCTTCTACGCGCTCTTTTGTCGTAATCAGTGGAAACGGGAGCGGTATGCGCCGAGTTTCCACGTGGACGATGCAAATCTGGATCCGAAGACCTGGTACCGGTTCCCAATCCTTTCCGGTGGATTCCGACGTGAACTTGCGGAGTTGCGTCGACGTCTGGGGCGCTGAACCGTACGAGTGGGCGGTCCTTACGCAAATGGCTTCTTCGTGATTGGCACGTAGCGGTCGCGTTCTTCCGAGCTACGAGCGTCGGGGGTTCTTTGCCGGACACCATTCGAGTATGCTGGCCAACTGGTACCTTGGAGGCTGAGAAGTGAATCGCATTTACTCGAAGAAGCAAGTCGTGCGCCGCTACGCAAAGAACCCGATCATTACGGCCGACATGCTGCCGTTCAACTGTCGCGGCGTCTTCAATAGTTCGGTCGTGAAGCACGACGGTCGATACGTGATGATCTTGCGCTGCGAGGGCTACAACTTCTACAACTTCTTCGCTCTCGCCGAGAGCCCGAACGGCTTCGACGATTGGAAAATCGGAGACGTCATCCCGCTGCCCGAGGACGCAGAATACAAGAAGTACGCTCGGGTTCAGTACGATCCGAGGATCTCCAAGGTCGGTGACACGTACTACGTCACGTATTGTGCGCACGGAAGCGATGCCCGCATGGCCATGCTGTCATCGAAGGACATGGCAACCTTCGAGTTCGAAGGGTTCGTCACTGGGACTGGGTTTCGAAACACCGTGCTCTTTCCGGAGAAGATCGGGGGGCTTTATACGGCTCTGGAACGGCCCAATGCCCTTGGCGAGATTTGGGTGACTCAGAGCCCCGATCTCGAAATTCTGGGGGAATCAGAAGCTGCTCATGAACCAGTCGCAGTGCACCTTTGGCTGGGGCAAGATCGGTCCGTGCGGGACGCCAATCCGCACTCCTTCGGGGTGGCTCATCATCTTTCATGCGGTGAGCGTCGTCTGTGACTACGAGTACATCTACAACGCCGGAGTGGCCCTCGCGGATCTCGAAGATCCGTCGAAACTCATTCGAGTCGGCGATGAATGCATCATGACGCCCGAGATGCCCTACGAGCACATGGGGCACACACCAAACTGCGTGTTTGCCTCGTCCCACGTCGTCGAGGACGACGGCAGCATGAAGATCTATTATGGCGCCAGTGACCGCTACCAATGCGTCGCGGAAACGTCGGTGTCGGAGTTGCTCGACGTCGCACTTCATCGCTGAACTTCGGATTACGACGGGGCTCGCCTCTCGCTCGCGGGCTCTGTCGTCATTGTTGGCCAACGCGTCGCGGTGACGTACGTGTGAAGGCGTTGCCGCAACGTCCACTCGCGGTCGTCGCGCCTCACGATGTCGACTATTGTTTCAGTCCCTGGAATTCGTATTCGATTCGGCCTTCGGCGCGTGCGTCGTCCATTTCCAATTGGGTGTCGAGGACGACGTTCAGGCGCAGTCGTTTGCCGTCCAACGTGGCCGTGCCTGGACGAGAACTCACGTTCATTTCATCGTCGGGCTCGATGAAGCAACGCTGCCCTGCAGACAATCGCGCCACGGTAGCGTCGATTTGGCCCTGAAGCGTGCATAGATCCTGGCCGTTGGAGCTGTCGATGAACGTAAAGCTGACTTCACCATCGCTCGGGCGCTCGACGCGGATTTTCGCCTTCGGATCGTCGAAGTTGCGATCGGGTTGGCCCGACATGACATAGCGTGTGACGTCCGTCCCGACGTAAAGACCAGGCCAGGGATCTTCGGCGGATTTTCACGTCATCGGTCGTCGCAGCAGGCGTCGTCGACGGTGCCGTCGTCGATGTGGAAGCAACGGGTGCGGACGAACTCGAACTCGAACTCGCGGTAGTCCCGCCCGTCGAGACCACGTCTTCGTCTCGCGTCGCCAGGGTCGGGGAACGTTGGCTGAGCACCTGAATGCGCCGTTCCTCCTCACGGACCGAAAGCGGTCCGAGCCCGAGCGGCGCGCGACTGGTTTCTACGGAGCTGCAGCCAAGGATCGTGAGCACCAATAGGTAGCGGTAGTTCGAGAGCGGCATGGATCGTTTCAACGGTGGACGAGTAACGTCGTCGCGGGTTCCAGGTAGGGCAGCCAACGGGTGCCGTACCAGCCGGGAGGGGCCGGAGGCTCTGTCCATTGAAACAGGTAAAGGGCATCCGCGGGTGAAAGATTGATGCATCCGCCGCTCATCAGGTGCCCCCACCGATTGTGCCAGTACGCAGAATGCAGGGCATATGGCCCCGTGAAATTCTGGGCGAAGGGGACCTCCGAGTGGATGTAGTCATGGGGAGCCACCATCGTCGAGCTGATGAATTTCCCAGTAATCGAGAAGCGCCCCAGGGGAGTCGCCGAGTTTTCCAAGGGATCGTGTCCGGCGCGCGGAAGGCCGCCCTTGCCCGGAGAAATCAGGGTCGTAAAGACGGGACGGGTTCCCTCGTACGCGAGCAGCCACCCTTCGAGGATGCTCACTTCGATCCAAGTAGCGCGTCCCTTGGGGCGCATCGGGCTCTCGTCGGTCTTGCCCACCTCGGCGTCCCAAGGGGTCTTCGTTGCCAGTTTGGGAACGACGGCACTCGACTCCTTGACCCAGACGCCCTCGCGCGTTTCCAAATAGGCCGTGCCGTTCTCCACCTCACGTTTGCCAGTGAGCATGACGTAAGTGAGCCGCTCGAAGGAGGCCTCGAGTGCGGTGAAGCTGCCGTCTGGATTGCGCTTCACCCTGGGAACTCGATCATCCCTGAACCACGCCAGTGGCAGTTGGATTCGCTCGTCGAGACGCACGCCAGCGAAGCTCGATTTTGGGTAGACGGCGACGCGATCCTTCGGAATGAAGCGATAGTCCGACGTCAGGAGGAAATCACGACCGAGGAAACGAACCTCTGCGGAATAGGCCACGGTCGAGCGTGCCTTGAGTTCTCCGTGGGCTTCGTGTACCGACGGTGCAAGCTTCGGCAGCTCGAATGACCACTCGGGCGAAGGAGTGAGATCCACGTCCGCCAAAGATGGATGGCGTTCGTTTCCTTCACGGGCAGCGTTCACTCGTCGCAAGTGAGCCGTCAAGTCGCGCTCACGATAGCTCTGCTCCTGCTCCGTCGGCAGCTTCAGATAGAGCGGCGCGCCTCTGGATTCGCCATACCGATGAAGAAATGGCGCGTCCGTGCGCGGCGAATACGGGTACGTCGCGACGACCACGGGGTCTTTCGGATCGGTCGTTACGCGGTCGCCGTCGGCACAGACGTAGCCACGGGGTTCGATGGCATAGAACGTATTGCACGCGATCCCGTAACGCGGTTTCGGATCGCGGAGTTTGACGGATCCCCCAGTCCACAGGTAGCCGATCCACTGCTTGCTTGCGTCGGGCTCGCCATAAATCCAGACGTGTCGCGTCTTCGCGTAAAGTCTCGTGCCATCCGTAGGGATCGAGCGTCGAGCGAAGTCCTCGCGCGACCACTCCTTGGGTGCTAAATCCGGGCGGTTCGACGGATTTCGTGGCGGACTCGTGGAAGCGGCTTTCGCCCCTGCCGTTTTGTGTTGGTTCGTCGTGGCGACAGCGGGGCTCGTTGCACGCGCGGAGTCGTGGGTGCCCGTGTGCTCGCGTCGACACGCGACGAGCGTTGGGACGAGCGTTGGGACGAGCGTTGGGACGAGCGTCGCGGCAGCGGCGGTCGTGACGCGCCGGGTTACGGACGCGGTTCTCCTCGGGCTCGATTGCGGGCGAACCGACTCGGCGCGTCGGACCATGTCGGCGCTGGTCGTGGTCGCTCGGCTCGGCGGTTCGGATTGGGAAGTCGTTCTGCGGGCCATTGCGAGGGACGGAAGGCGAAGCTGCCGTCGGGTGCCTGTCTTGCCACGTGACGACACGACGGCCTACGCTCAAGCGTCGAGCCACCCGTGAATTTTCGTCACAGGTATAGGTGACGCTTGGACGCCACTTGGTCTTGCCGGTTACAGGGCGCGTGACGGAAGCCAGCGCCGCCGCGTTGACCATGGCCCGGCCTCGGTCGACCTTGGCCGGCTCGTCCGTGCTCTTCAGGAAGGCCGTTAGGCATGTCAAATGCGGGGTTTACTGCGTGGTGACGCAAGGGGCCACGGTTGCTCGTCGACGTAGCGGGTTCCGTCACTAGGCGTGGCACGGCATCTGCAAGTGCGGCTGGCACGTCGCGGGAGTTACCGTGGTTGGGCGCTCGATGCGTGCGCGGCCGTCGACGTGGGAACGCGTCGGGGTGCTCCTCTTGGGCACCCTGACGCGGACTCTTTCCAGCTCGACGACTCGTGGACACGCGGACGCTCTCGAGCCGGTTCTCGGTCAGAGGAGCGGGAAGAACGGGCGTTTGCTCAGGGACGCCATTGCCTCCGAATTGCCCTCGAAGGGTCGCCGAATCGCGACTAATGTCGCTGCGTGACTCGAGCCGAACCCCGAAGCGAAGCGGAGCTCCTCGAGCGCGCGCGTGCATTGTCCGGGTTGACCTTTGCCGACGCTGCGGCCCAAGTGGGCGTAACCGTTCCTGCGGATTTGCGTCACCACAAGGGGTGGACGGGCAACCTCGTGGAGCGACTGCTTGGTGCCACGGCTGGCTCTCGAGACGTTCCCGACTTCGAATCGCTTGGTGTCGAGCTGAAAACCTTACCCCTCGATCGTCGAGGGCGGCCCGTGGAGTCCACTTTCGTATGTACCGTACCCCTCGAGGAGGTCGCCGAAATGGAGTGGGCGAACTCACGCGTTCGGCGCAAGTTGAACCGCGTCCTCTTCGTTCCTGTCGAAGGCGAGCGTCCGATCCCGATGGTGCAACGCCGCTTCGGCGAGCCGCTCATTTGGAGTCCGACCGTAGAACAAGAGCAACTGCTTCGATTCGACTGGGATACCTTGGCTGGTCTGATTGGGCAGGGCCAAGTGGAGCGCATCACAGGTCACGTCGGCGACGTTATGCAAGTGCGACCCAAGGCGCCGAATGCGGCGGCGCGTCGGTATGGTCTCGACGAGGATGGCGTTCGCGTCGAGCGGATGCCGCGGGGCTTCTATCTTCGCGCGACCTTTACCGAATCGATCCTCCGCGCTCACTACCGATACGAATAGTGACGCTCGACGGAACTTCCGCACGCCATTACGAGCCTCGAGTCCGCTCACATCGATTGATCACGCTTCGTTCGAGTCATGCTTCGTCCGAGTCATGCTCGAGTCCGCTCGCATCGATCACGCTTCGTCCGAATCATCCCCGGGACTCTCGGGATCCGAAGCCGAGGACGCCGTGCGACTGGACAACCAGGGTCCGTGACAAAGCTCACGAACGAGTTGGGTCGCGAAGGAACCCGCCGGAAGCGAGAAGGCGATGCGCAGTGCCCGCAATGCGGTCCCGCTTTCCTCAGCGTTCTCGAACCGGACGGACAAGTCGTCGAGGGGCACTCTGAGATCGCGTCGCGTGCCCGGGGCGTGGGCGCCGAGGGTCTCGCTCGCAGTGGGGTCGAGTCTTAGCTGCTCCAAGATCTCGCCCTCGAGTTCGAGCGCCTGAGCCTCCGCAGGTCTCATCTTTGGTCCAAACATGGGACCCTGGGGATGGAGTTGTCCCTGCTCGTAGCGGGGTTGTTCCGCCGCGAGATCCTTGACGACGAAGTTCGAGCCGCTGCCTTGGAGTCGGACCACTTCGCCGAGCAGCAGCTGCTCGAGCCCCATGCAATAGCGTGCCGAAAGGTAGCGATTGAATAGCTCCGCTTGGAGCACGCTCGGATAGAGCTTCGATAGGAATCTTGCGCGCCGTCCTCGCAAACGACTCGGATCTCGCAGCCACTCGAGTGCCTGATCGATGTTGCTGCCCCCGTGTCCGAAGCGCTGCTCGCCGAAGGCGTTCAGTAGTCCTTTTCCCAGAACGTCGAGGAGCGGCTGCAGTCGCGCTTCCGCATCGTCGGCAAGGTCTACGATGCGGATCTCGAAGCGATTGCCATGCAGATGTCCGGTTCGGAGCTTGTTCGTGTGATAGCTCTCCTCGAGCACTTTCACGTCACTCGGCAACTTCCAACTCGCGGCTTCCGGGCTGCGGCGAGGAAGGCTGAGCCACTGCACCGTGATGGCTCGCTTGTCCTTCATTCCGGCGTGTCCGATGTCGCGCTCCCCGAGCCGCGTCGCTCGGGCGATGAGTGTCACGAGCTCGGGCGTGGACAATCCACGCTTTTCGACGCGGACGTAGCGGTGCTCGCCGTTGCCGCAGGGCAAATAGGCCGGGATTTCCTCGACCCGAAAGTCCTCGAGTGCGGAGCCGATCCGGCCACCGACGGAAGGAAGGTGAGCGGTGGCGAGCGGTGGCTCGTGCGGCAACCGCCGGGCGGTTTCTTCGTGCAGATTCATGGTGACTCGTTCTCGTGACTACTTACGGGAGAAGATCTCGCCGAGCGAGTTCAGTAGCTCGTCGCTCGCCGTGTCGTCGAGATCGATGTCTTCGAGACCGAGGATCAAGAGCTCTGGGTCGGACAGATATCCGTCTATCGGGAATGGCGGTGGCGCACTCAACCCCGATGGAAGAGCAACGTCCGGTCCAGCCGTGCAGTCGATGATGACCGCCGTGATGTTGTCGGGGCCGCCTGCATCGTTTGCGGCTGCGATGAGCCGATCGATGGCCACCTCGCTGTTGCGGTTTTCCTTCAGGATCGCTGCGAGCAGGCTGCTCGGAATGGACGCATAGAGCCCGTCGGAGCAGAGCAAATAGCGATCGGCCTCGACGACGGCGTACGAGCGCACGCTGACGCGCAGATCGGGATCGACGCCGAGAGCTCGGGTGATGATGTTTCTCGGCAGGCGCTCGAGCATGGTGTCGTCGAGCTCAGGACGGTTTTCGACGACATCCGTGAGTAGGGAATGGTCCTGCGTGAGCAGCTCGAGGTGGCCAGCCCGCAGTCGATAACATCGGCTATCTCCAACGTGGGCCACGTGGATGAGGCCGGAACGCGGCGTGAAGGACGCTGCGACACAGGTCGTTCCCATGCCGCGGTGCTGGTGGGACGTCCTCGAGATCTCCAGGATATCGCTGTTGGCTTTATGGACGGCGGCAGAGACTCGTCTGGCCCCGTTCGGGATGCCGAATCGGTCGAACTCGGGCCGGTCGAAGGCCGCTCGGACCGTGGCGCCCATATAGTTGGTGATCGATCGGACCGCGAGGGCAGCGGCGACGTCTCCGGCGTTGTGTCCGCCAGCGCCGTCGCAAACGACGTAAAGCTCGAGATCGTCTCGAACGACGAGACGATCTTCGTTTAGCTTTCGCTTCTTTCCCTTGTCGGTTTTGCCGGCGCCAAAAACACGGACTTCGGGGATCGGCTCGGGTGACGGAAACATGCGGTCACCGATTATAAGCGCACCTTTGCCCCCGACGTCGACAACGCTTGGGCCGATCGGCTTGTAGGTCGAGCTGCTACGGGGCCCTACCGCCAGAGGCGAATCACCAAGATTTTGAGCAACCAACGGGGCTTCTGCCGCGTAGTCCAAGCGCCCGAGGGCGTCTCAAGCGCCCGACGCGTGACAGCCACCGCAAGTGGCGTTAGCCTGCCGACGCAATTTATGCGCGTTGGGGTGTCGAGACGGCGCCCCTGGCCCGTCGGAGCCCGACGGGCGGAGCTTCAATCCATCGGATAGTCAACTCGAACGATTCTCCTACGACGACGGGATCGTCCGTAAATTCGCAATCGCCTGTGTGATCTGGGTTCTCGTGGCAACGCTCGCCGGGCTTTGGCTCGCGCTCATGCTTGCGGTTCCGGATCTCAGCTTCGGGTTGCCGTACCTGACCTTTGGTCGTCTGCGCCCACTTCACACCAACGCGGCGATATTTGCGTTCGCTGGCAACGCGGTGTTCGCTGCAGTCTATCACTCGAGCCAGCGCCTGCTGAAGACACGCATGTTCAGCGACAAGCTGAGCCTGTTCCACTTTTGGGGATGGCAGCTCATCATCGTTGCGGCGGCGCTTACCCTGCCGTTCGGGATCACTCAGTCGAAGGAGTACGCCGAGCTCGAGTGGCCGATCGATATTGCGATCGCAGTCGTCTGGGTTGCCTTTGCCATCAACTTTTTCGGAACCATCGCACGGCGTCGCGAGGCGCACCTTTACGTCGCGATTTGGTTTTACATCGCAACCATCGTTACCGTCGCCATTCTGCATATCTTCAACAATCTCGTCATTCCGGCGAACTTTCTGAAGAGTTACTCGATTTACGCGGGCGTTCAGGATGCGTTCATGCAGTGGTGGTACGGGCACAATGCCGTGGCGTTCTTCCTGACCACGCCATTTCTCGGGCTCATGTACTACTACATGCCGAAAGCGGCAGATCGGCCCGTCTTCTCCTATCGCCTCAGTATTTTGCATTTTTGGTCCCTGGTGTTCATCTACATCTGGGCGGGACCGCATCATCTGCATTACACGGCGCTTCCCGAGTGGGCCTCGACCTTGGGCATGCTGTTTAGCGTCATGCTCTGGATGCCCTCTTGGGGCGGTATGATCAACGGCCTTCTGACGCTCCGTGGCGCTTGGAATCGAGTTGCCGAAGACCCCGTTCTCAAGTTCTTCGTCGTCGGCGTGACGTTCTACGGCATGGCGACCTTCGAAGGGCCGATGATGAGTATCAAGAGCGTCAACGCTCTGAGTCATTATACGGATTGGACCATCGCCCACGTGCATGGCGGCGCCCTCGGTTGGAACGGCTTCATGAGCTTCGGGATGCTCTATTGGCTCATGCCGCGTATCTTTCAGACGAAGCTGTGGTCGAAGAAACTCGCCGAGGCCCACGTCTGGGTCGGTACGCTCGGGATCCTTCTCTACATCGTTTCCATCTATACGGCAGGCGTCACTCAGGGGCTCATGTGGCGAGCCTTCGACGAGACCGGTCGCCTCATGTACCCGGAGTTCATCGAGACCGTCATTCGACTCATTCCGATGTACTGGGTCCGAGTGGTCGGCGGCGCGCTCTACGTGGGTGGCATCGTGCTTTTGCTCGTGAACCTCATCCAAACGTACCGTAGCCGTCCAGCGCAGTACGAGGAGCAGATCATCGAAGCGCCGGCTCTGCGCGGACAGCCGTCGTTCGCCGAGCCTCGGCTCGTGATCCCCAAGCATGCGACGATGGTCGAGTTCGGATACAAGCTCCAATACTTCGTCGAGGCTGCGTGGCATCGAGTCTGGGAGCGCAAGCCGCTCAAGTTCACGATTTGGGTGACCATTGCGGTCGTCGTGGCTTCACTTTTCGAGATCATTCCGACGTTCTTGATTCGTTCGAACGTTCCGTCGATCGCGTCGGTCAAGCCATACACTCCCCTCGAGCTTGCCGGTCGCGATATCTACGTCGCGGAGGGATGTTACAACTGCCATTCCCAAATGGTTCGTCCCATCCGTTCGGAGACCGAACGTTACGGCGAATTCAGCAAGCCTGGTGAGTTCGTCTACGACCATCCTTTCCAGTGGGGATCGCGTCGCATCGGTCCCGATTTGCATCGGGTTGGCGGGAAGTATCCGCATCTTTGGCACGTGCGACACATGGAAGATCCACGGTCCACGACGCCGCAGTCGATCATGCCCCGCTACCCATGGTTGCTGAGCGATGACCTCGAGTTCGGAACCATTCAACGTCGCGTGGACGTGATGGCCATGCTGGGCGTTCCTTATGGCGATGCCCTGCATCACGCCGAAGGGTTGGCTCGTGAGCAAGCAGCCAAGATTGCAGCCGAAATCGTCAAGCAAGGTGGCCCAGCCGGGCTCGAGAGCAAGAAGATCGTCGCGCTCACGGCGTACTTGCAGCGACTCGGCAGTGACATCAAGAACCTGCCCGACGCGAGCTCCAAAACCGCAGCGGCGAATGGAGGGCAACGATGAGTCTGAGTGACATCATGAGTGGGGCCGGTCTCGCGGGCTACGCCGAGGTCGGTCTCATCCTCTTTCTGGTCAGCTTCGTCGCCATCTCCGTCTGGTTGTTCGCCAAAAGGAACGATGCGGAATGGGAGACCATGCGGCATCTTCCGTTGCTCGACGAGGGGTCGCAAGTTTCGCCCGCGTCCATTTCATCGGCATCGAACACCTCTCCTCGCTCGGAAGCATTTCGCGGAGTGAAATCATGAACGAACACCGTTCATCCTCGGAATCTCACGGCGCTTCTACGCTCGATCACGAATACGATGGCATCAAGGAGTACGACAACCCATTGCCCAAGTGGTGGGTATGGACCTTCTGGGCCACGTTCTTCTTCTCGATTGGCTACGCCTTTCACTATCACTGGTCGGGTCACGGCAAAGGGCGTCTCGACGTTCTGGAAGAGGAGACCCGGATCGCCAACGAACTCGCGATGAAAGCCGCAGCGAAGGAGCAAGTCACGGAAGACTCCTTGACCAAGCTCGCAGCCAATCAGGCGAGCGTCGCGAGCGGGGCGGCCATTTTCGCTGCTCGGTGTCAGTCTTGCCATGCAGAGAAGGGCAAAGGGCTCATCGGTCCGAATCTGACGGATGCCTACTGGCTCCACGGATTCGGCACGTTGATGGACATCTACAAGACCGTGGGCGAGGGCGTTTTGGCCAAGGGTATGCCCGCGTGGAACAAGCAGCTCTCACCGATCGAGTTGCGCAACGTGGTCTCTTACGTCGCGTCGCTTCGGGGGCTCAACCTTCCAGGGAAGGAGCCGCAGGGAACTCTCGTCTCGAATGGTCCTCAACCCACCGGCAGTGCGGCAACGTCAGCGGCTCCTGTGTCCGCGGGGACGGCACAACCTGGCATTTCGGCGCAACCTGACGCAGCCGCCAACTCGGCGCCGTCCGCGGCACCTGCCGTCTCCGCGCAGGTCCAGCCCCAACATCCAGCTGGCTCGGCGCGCGTACCCCAGCCAAAATGACGGCGCATCTGCTCCGCACGCACTTCTGCGGCGAGTACCATGCGCCCCTGTCCCTTTCCGACGAGGAGTCGGAGGCCGCCAACGCGATTGACGTCAGCGGCCACATGCGGTGGCCACACCACGGCCGCCAAAGTACCTCGCGAGCATATGCGCTGGAGATCTTTCGGCCGTAACAGAAGGATACGATGAGCACGCTCAGTCAGCCCAAGACGCAACTGCGAGTCCTTCCGACTCTAAACGCAGACGGAACCCGGATCCGCATTCGTCCCAAGGTCTATCCGGGACGTTTTGGCTCCGCGCGCGCATGGGTTGGGTGGGCGCTCATCATCATCTTCGTCAGTATGCCAATTCTTCGCATCGGTGGGCATCCCGCGATGTTCCTCGATGTTGCCGAGCGCAAGTTCCACCTGTTCGGGCGCACGTTTCTTGCCACGGACGGTGTGCTCCTCATGCTGTTCCTGTTGTCGACGTTCGTTGCCATCTTCTGGCTGACGACGTTGCTCGGTCGAGCCTGGTGTGGCTGGGGATGTCCGCAGACGGTGTACATGGAGCTCCTGTTTCGTCCCATCGAGCGCTGGTTCGAGGGGGATCGCTCCGAGCAGGCGAAGCTCGATCGTAGGGCATTCAGTTTGCGACGTTTCGGTAAGAATCTGGTCTACGCCCTTCTCGCCATCGTGCTCGCGAACGTGTTTTTGAGCTACTTCGTCGGTGTCGAGCGATTGAAGTCGTGGATCGTCGCATCCCCCTTCGAGCGTCCGGCACCTTTTCTCGTGATGGCCACGACGGCGCTCTTGGTCTTCCTGGATTTTGCGTGGTTTCGTGAGCAAATGTGCACGGTCGCGTGTCCGTATGCGCGTCTACAGGCCGTTCTCTTGGACCAGCGTTCGCTCATCATCGGGTACGATGCCAAACGCGGTGAGCCGCGCGGGAAGGGCAAGCTTCGCACTGGGCAGGGGGATTGCGTCGACTGTTCCGCCTGCGTGATAGCTTGTCCGACGGGGATCGACATTCGCGAGGGCCTCCAACTCGAATGCATCGCCTGCGCCAAGTGCGTGGACGCCTGCGATTCCGTGATGGACAAGTTGGGCCAGTCGCGAGGCCTCGTGCGTTACGCCTCCCAAGAGGCGCTCCGTGACGCGTCAGCGAAGGTCAAGTTGCTACGCCCGCGCGTCGTCCTTTACCCGCTGCTCATTCTCGTTTTTCTGGTCTTGATGTTCACCATCGCGAACAAGCGGACCGTCGCGGACGTCACCGTCCTGCGCGGAATTGGACTACCCTACGTAGTCGTCGACGGGAAGGTCCAGAACCAACTACGTATCAAGGTCGAAAACCGACGACCTTCCGCGTCGGACTTTCGCATCGAGCTCGTCGGAGCCGACGACGCCACGTTGATTGCTCCCGAGAATCCCCTTCGTGTCGGTCCAGATCGGCGCGAGCAGACGAGCGTGTTCGTGCTCTCCGATCCTCACCGCTTCACGCGCAAGGAGCGTCCAATCGTGATTCGGGTGAGCGATGGCCTTGGGTACGTGCGCGATACGCCTTATAAGCTCCTCGGACCGGAGCCGACGAAACCATGACGACGATGACTCGACAGGGCTGGTTCTGGGCACTCTTTCCGGTGGGGGTGCTCTCCGCGACGGCGGTGTCCATCTTTTTCGTCGTGTCCATCGCCCTCGACGATCCGGGGTTCTCCGTCGAAAAGGATTACTACAAGAAGTCTTCCCGTTTCGATCTGGAGCTGGCGCAACGAGGCGTAAACGAAGCGCTCGGTTGGAAGCTCGAGCCAGCCTTGAGCGTCGACGGCGCGAAGGGAACGGTCTCGCTTACGCTTCGCGATTCGAACGATAAACCGATCACGTCTGCGCAAATCGAAGCCGAAGCATTTGCCGTATCTCGAGGGCGATCCGTCTTTCAGCTGCGATTCACCGAGACCTCCCCCGGAGTCTACGCGGCTGACGTTGCAAACGGTCGTCCAGGCTTTTGGGAGCTGCGCTTTACCGTGCAAAAGGGCGCTGATCGTTTCACCAAGACGTCGAAACTCGAGGCGAGCGTAGCGAATTCGTCTTTGCCGGCCCAGCCAGCTTCACCGGGAGCGAAATAGAGGTCGTCGTGATTGCCCAGCTTCTCGTCAGTGTTCTTGCCGCGAGCGCCGTTGGTAGTCTGCATTGTGTCGGCATGTGCGGCGGATTCGTCGCTTTCTATTCGGTCGGTACCGAGGCCTCGGGGGTAGGGCGATTGGTGCCCCACGTCTTTTACCACCTCGGGCGATTGGTGACGTATGCGGCACTGGGCGCGCTCGCTGGATCCCTGGGCGGGCTGTTGGATCTCGCGGGAAAGGCCGTGGGCGTTGGTCGCATCGCCGCCGTTCTGGCAGGTACGGTGATGGTGCTCTGGGGGCTTTCCTTGTTACTCGCGCGTGCGGGCGTGACCTTCAGACGTAAAGTGGCCTCCTCGAAGCTATCGACGTTTCTTGGCACGCGCATCCAGCAACTGCGCGAGAAGCCTCCGACGGTGCGCGCTTTGCTGCTCGGTTTGTGCTCGACACTTTTGCCCTGCGGCTTTCTTTACGCCTTCGTGGTCACCGCAGCGGGGACCGGACACGTGTGGTCGGGCATGGCGGTGATGGTGGCCTTTTGGTTCGGGACCGTTCCACTGCTCTTGGGGCTCGGAATTGGTGCCGAGCGTTTGGGGGGTGCGCTTCGGAAGCACGTTCCCATGGTGACGGCGCTGGTCATGGTCGGTCTTGGAGTCTACACGATCTCGGATCGCGTCAACGTGGCGCATCGGGCTGCGTTGCGACTCGAGCAGGGCTTTGCTCCGGCGGCAGATGGGGCCGCGCCGTCGCAAGGGAAAATGTCCGAGGATTGCCCGTGCCATCGACACTGATTCGAGGGGGCATGACGGAACCCATGCAAGCGGCGAATGGTGAGCAAGCACAAGCCCATCGATTGACACGGCGCGAATCCGATTCTGGTTCCGTCGAAGGCCATCTCTGCAGCCATTGCGGTTTGCCGGTTGCCCGCGGTGACGTGGTTTTCGGAAGCCCTTTGCAGTTCTGTTGTTACGGCTGTCGAACCGTATACGAGGTGCTTCAGAGCTCGGGACTCTCTGAGTACTACGCGTTGCGGGAGCGCGCGACGGCGGAAAAGCGGCGCGCCAGCGCGACCTGTCGCAGTTACGAGGCCTTCGACGACGAACGTTTTCGGGCGATGCACTGTCGCCCGATCGACGACGGACTCCTTCAGGTCGAGCTCTATCTCGAGGGCGTACATTGTGCTGCTTGCGTCTGGCTCGTGGAGCGTGTCGCGCTGATAGTACCAGGGAGCGTGCGGGCCACCTTGGACATCGGGCGATCCATCGTCACCCTGGTATACGATCCGGATACGGTGAAGCTCAGTGAGCTCGGGCGTGCCCTCGATCGACTCGGGTACCCACCGCATGCCGTTCGCGGTGCGGACGCGCTCTTACTGAGGCGCAAGGAGCAACGGACCTTGCTGCTTCGTATCGGGGTAGCGGCAGCATGCGCGGGCAACGCAATGCTCATGGCCCTGGCGCTCTACAGCGGCAGCTTTTCGGGAATGGATGCGGAGTACGTGGCGCTCTTTCGTTGGGGGAGCCTGCTCGTTACGTTGCCGGCCGTTCTGTGGAGCGCGTCACCATTCTTCAAAGGGGCTTTGGCGGCCGTACGCGTTCGCACGGCGCACATGGACCTGCCCATTGCCATTGGGATCTTGGCGGGATTCACCGGGGGTGTCATCGCAACGATCTCCGGACGCGGCGAGGTGTACTTCGACACCATCACGGTGCTCATCTTCCTTTTGCTCGTAGGAAGGTGGATTCAATTGCGCCAACAAGACATGGCGCGGAGTGCCGCCGAGCTGCTCTATTCGTTGGCTCCGTCGGAAGCGCGACGGATCGATCCCGACGGCACGAAGCTCGTGCCCGCCGACACGCTTCTCCCCGGTGATCGCATCGAGGTGCTGGCGTCGGAGCACGTGCCCGCCGACGGGATCGTCGTCGAGGGGTACAGCGCCATCGACACGTCGTTACTCACCGGTGAGCCCATTCCAGAGCTTGCGGGCGTAGGGGCAGTCGTATGCGCAGGCACGACGAACCTTCGGGCTCCTTTGGTTCTGCGGGTCGAACGAGCCGGGCTCGATACGCGGATCGCGAAGCTCATGAAATCCGTCGAGGAGGCGGGACGCAGGCGGGCGAGGGTCGTCCGTCTCGCGGATCGCATCTCGTCGTGGTTCAGCATTGCCGTGCTCGTTGCGGCGGCATTGACGTTCGCCGCGTGGTCTCTCGTGGACGTCCATCGCGGTTTCGAGAACGCCATCGCATTGCTCGTCGTGACCTGTCCGTGCGCGCTCGGCATGGCGACTCCCTTGGCCGTCACGGCCGCGCTGGGTCGTGCGGCTCGACGTGGAGTTCTCGTCAAGGGAGGGGACGCCCTCGAAGCGCTGGCCCGCGCGGAGCTCGTCGTGTTCGACAAGACGGGAACACTGACGGAAGGCAAACTGAAGCTAGTCGCTTGGGAGGGTGACGAATCCGTCAAATCCAGCGTGCGTGCCATCGAGCGTCTCGCCGTGCATCCCGTGGCGCAAGCCATGGTTCGCGCACTCGGAAACGCTTCTGACGCTGGCGAGGTGACGGATCTCGTCAACGAAGTGGGCGGAGGCGTCGCCGGAACGGTTTCCGGCGTTCGCTACGTCATTGGCTCGCCGCGATTTCACGTCGAACGGGGGCACCTTCTGCCGCCTTCCATCACCGCTGCATTCAATGAGCATGTTGCGCTAGGTCGCACGCCGGTTCTCGTGAGTCGAGATGGCGAGATCGTAGCCCTCGCAGCCTTCGAAGATCCCTTGCGCGGAGACACTACGGCGTCCCTCGAGCGACTCCGCGCTCTTGGTTTTTCCTGTGCCATCTTATCGGGGGATCATGACGAAGCGGTGAAAGCCGTTGCAGCACGGTTGGGGTTACCGTTCAAATTCGTCAAAGGAAGCTCGAGTCCCGAGTCCAAGCTTGCTCTCGTGGAGAGCCTGACGAAAGAACAGACCGTCGTGATGGTTGGCGACGGAGTGAACGACGCGGGCGCGCTTTCGGCGGCGACGGTGGGGGTCGCGGTTCATGGTGGTGCCGAAGCCAGCCTATCCGCGGCCGACGCATTTTCCACGGAGCCTGGACTCGGAAAGGTCGTGGAACTCGTCGAGGGTTCACGACGCACTCTCAAGGTCATCCGTCGAGGTCTCGCGTTTTCCCTACTTTACAATCTGATCGGGACGGCTCTAGCGATGATGGGGTGGCTGAACCCGTTAGTTGCCGCGGTGCTCATGCCGTTGAGTTCGTTGACCGTGGTCACCAACGCCTTCCGATCCAAGACATTCGAGTAACGAGCATGAGTGTCCTTTATATCGTCTTACCCCTTGCCATTTTGCTCGCAATTGCTGCGGTGCTCGCGTTTTCATGGGCCGTTCGCACGGGGCAAATGGACGATCTGAAGACGCCCGCTCTGCGGATCTTGCACGACGACGTTTCGGTTCGCTCTCGCAAGGAGACGTGCAATGCCGACGACGTCTCCGCGCCTCCTTCTACGCAGCGATCCAGCGTCGTTCCCAACGCAGTCCAAACGGAGGCACCCGTTTCGGATCGCGAGCGCCTTTCCGCGACCTATGCGGAGACACCGCGGGCTCGCGCGCGACAGTCGCAACACGACGGATGACTCGACGCGCGGGCTCGCGCGCGACAATCGCAACACGACGGATGATTCGACGCGGCAGGTCCGCGCGGCAGTCGCAACGCGACGGGGCGTTGACGTAGACTCACCGGCTCCTCCCATCCGGGCGCAGCACGGAGTGCGAGCCGCGGATTTGGGAGGAGCAAGCCGACGCGAGCAGCGGGAGCGGAGGCGGTGGTGGGCAGGAAATGCCCGGCTCTCACCACCGCCCGATCCCCGCGTTCTCAGGCGAATTGGTTCAGATAGGGCAGCTTTTCAGCGGTCTTTGCGATCGCGTCTTGATTGGCCAAGAGCTCGGCTGTCGTGTCCCAGCGACCCTCGAGGAACTGCTGACGAACGCCGTCGCCCATGCTGAAGGGCACCGAAACCGAGCCGGCAGAGACCGTGCGCTTCTCGACGTTCACGGTGACGGTGGCCTTCGGATCGGCTTCCACGGCGGCCATGAGCTTCTCGATCCCCGCCGCATCCACGACGGCGCAGGGGATGCCGAGGGACACGCAGTTGCCGAAGAAGATCTCGGCGAAACTCTCACCGACGATGCCGGTGATCCCTTGACCCCAGCGCTTGATGGCTTGAGGCGCGTGTTCGCGCGACGAGCCACAACCGAAGTTCTTGTTGACCAAGAGCACCTTGGCGTTCGCGTACTTCGGTTCGTCGAAGGGATGGGTTTGACCCTTGGCCTTGAGCTGAGCGCGATCGTCTTCGAAGGCGTGCTCGCCGAGGCCGTCGAACACGACCGTACGAAGGTAGCGAGCGGGGATGATGCGATCGGTATCGATGTCGTTGCCGCGTAGAACGATGCCGGGCCCGGACACGGTGATGCGTTTTGAATCCAACATGTTTCGTTCCTTCAGTTATCGATGGAGAAGAGCTTTCGGGCGTCGGTGACCTCGCCAGAGATCGCCGCTGCAGCAACCATGATGGGGCTCATGAGCAGCGTGCGTCCCGTGGGGGAGCCCTGTCGACCCTTGAAGTTGCGATTCGATGACGAAGCGGAGAGCTGATTTCCCTTCAGTTTGTCGGGGTTCATCGCGAGGCACATCGAGCAGCCCGCTTCGCGGAACTCGAAGCCCGCTTCCGTGAAGATCTTGTCCCAGCCGAGCTTGACGAGCTCGCGCTTCACTTGCATCGAGCCGGGAACGACGAGGGCTTGGACGTGTGGGGCGACCTTGAACTGCTTGCCGCGGAGCACGTTCACGACGGCTTCGAAGTCGCTGAGGCGGCCGTTGGTGCAGCTACCGATGAACGCGACGTCGATCTTTTGACCCGCGACGGGGCTACCGGGATCGACGGACATGTACTGGTAAGCCTCGGACACGCTGTCGCGCTCGTCCGCTGGGAAGCTCTCCACCGTGGGAATGGTGCCGCCAACGCCGACGGACTGGCTCGGGGTGATCCCCCAGGTGACCATCGGTTCGATGTCTTCACCGCGGAAGGTGATCACGTCGTCGTATTTGGCATCCGCATCGCTGCGAATGCTCTTCCAGTAGGCGAGGGCCTTGTCCCAAGCTGCGCCTTGGGGCGCGTACTTCTTGCCCTTCAGGTACTCGAAGGTGGTTTCGTCGGGATTGACGTAACCACAGCGCGCGCCGCCTTCGATGGCCATGTTGCAGACCGTCATGCGCTCGTCCATGGTCATCGCATCGATCACTGCGCCGGCGTATTCGTAGGCGTAACCGACGCCGCCGTTCACACCGAGGCGATTGATGACGTAGAGCGTGACGTCCTTCGCCGTGACACCCGGGCGGAGCTTACCCGTGATCTCGATCTTGCGGACCTTCAGTTTACCCATCGAGAGGGTCTGCGTCGCCAACACGTCGCGGACCTGAGAGGTCCCGATGCCAAACGCAATGGCACCGAACGCGCCGTGCGTCGACGTATGTGAATCGCCACAGCAGATCGTCATGCCCGGCTGAGTGAGGCCGTTCTCGGGGCCCACGACGTGAACGATCCCTTGTTCGCCATTTTCGGGGGCAAAATAGCGGATGCCGTGGCGCTTGACGTTGCCTTCGAGCGCAACGAGCATCTGCTCGGCCAAGGTGTCTTGGTACGGGCGCAGTTGGCTCTTCGTCGGGATGATGTGATCGACCGTTGCGAAGGTGCGATTCGGGTAGAGCACCTTCAAGCCGCGCTCCTCGAGCATGCTGAAGGCCTGCGGCGAAGTGACTTCGTGGATCAGATGGAGCCCCATGAACAGCTGGTACTGTCCGGACGGCAACTTTCCGACCGTGTGCAGGTCGAAAACCTTTTCGTAGAGTGTCTTGCCCATACGTTACCTTTCCTTGACCGATTGCGCGTAGCGCTCCAGGCGCTCCGTCAGTTGATTTCCGAAGCGACTGAACGCTTCCAAGTCTTTTTGCGGGAACTCTTGCCAAACTTCGGCGATGGCGCGAGCTCGCTCTGCGCGTAGCTCTTCGATTTTGCGTTTCCCACTGCTCGTCAAAACGTACTGACGTTGGCGTCCGTCGTCCTGACTCAAGCGCACCGTGATGACGCGCTTGTCGATGAGCTGCCGCAGGATCTTCGACACTGCCGCAGCGGAGCTCGAGCGTTGCTTGGCGAACAAGCTCGGCATGAAGTGTTCGGACGAGATCTCTTCGAGGACGGACCACTGCTGTTCCGTGAGACCGACGCTATCGGCGAGTTGCCGGCGCCGCTCTTGGAAGAGCTCGCTCAAGCGTTGCAAGCAGGCGATGGCTGCGTGCACTTCCTTTGCCGGTTCGTTCAACACCGCTCAATAGTGAACCATGGTTAAGTATAGGTCAAGGTAAATGACCTTGAGGCTTGACCGAGCCGCGACGGCCGTAGGATGGTGGTGCTCCCGTCACCATGGCCTATTTCCTTCGAGCCCGCGAAGTGCTGGGCGTCTCCAGCAGGGTTTTGTTGGTCCGTCGCGGTGACGGCGCGGCTCGGTTCGAGTGGTTTACGCGCGGTTCGTGGCACGCGCGGAGCCCCCTTGGGGTCTTGGGGGGACTCTCCCTGATTCTCGCGGTGTTCGCGTCTTCATCGTGCAAATCGCGGAAGAGTGACGGTTCCGAGGGTTCGCGTCGCTTGGTTCCGAGTTTTCAATCCGTGGCGTCGACGTCGCTCGAAGGCCAGACCGCGCCAGAGTCTTCGGGGCGTTATCACGCGCGCTCGTCTCTTGCTCCCTTCGTTCCGACGACACCTCGCGCGCTCGACGAGAAGCGAACCCTCTTCGTCGTGAACTATGCCCACTTGGATACCGCGTGGCGTTGGACGTACGCCACGACGATCGAGCGATTCCTTCCGGAGACGATCGATCGCAATGCTTCGGCATTCGAACGCTTTCCCCATCACGTTTTCAACTTCACCGGCGCAAGTCGTTACGAGCTGTGGGCCGAGTACTATCCCGAGGACTTCGCGAGGATCCAGCAATGGGTCGCAGAGGGGCGTTGGTTTCCCGCGGGAAACCAGTGGGAAGAGTGCGACGTGCTCGTTCCCGCTGCGGAATCCTTGCTGCGACAGATCCTTCTAGGTCGACGGTTTTTCAAGGAGCACTTCGGCACGGAGAGTCAAGAGTTCATGCTTCCGGACTCCTTCGGCTTTCCTGCGTCACTGCCGTCGATCCTTTCGCATGCGGGCCTACGCGGTTTCTCGACACAGAAGCTCTCGTGGGATCCCGCCAAGCCGATTCCGTTTCGGATCGGGAGATGGGAGGGGCTCGACGGCAGTGGTGTCATCGCGGCCCTCGATGCAGGTAACTACGGAAAGAAGCACAAGACGGCGTTCTCTTCGGATCCGGCGTGGGTCGCGCGACTCGACGAGAACGGCAAGCGCAGTGGCCTGAAGACGGACTACGTGTACAACGGCACGGGGGACGTCGGTGGTGCGCCGCACGACGTATCTCTTCAAACCGTGGAGCAGTCCCTCCGCAAGCCGGGGCCCGTTCGCGTCGTCGTAGGGCAGGCAGACGAGCTCTTCAAGAGCATTGGGGACTCCCAGTCGGAGCGACTCCCGAAGTATCGAGGCGACTTATTGCTCCGTGAACACTCCGCTGGCTCATTGACGTCCCAAGCGTTCATGAAGGAGCTCAATCGAAGAAACGAGATCCTCGCCGATGAGACGGAGCGTGCGCTCGTCGCCGCGTCCGTGCTCGGCGCGCTACCGTATCCGGTGGAGCGGATGCGCCGCGCCTGGGGACTCGTGCTTCGCGGTCAGTTCCACGACGTCATTGCCGGCACGTCCCTTCCCACGGTGTACGAACACGCTCACAACGACGAGTTCCTGGCAATGAACGAATTCGTCCACTCCCTCGAGGATGCCGTCGGTGGGATCGCGCGGGGTCTCGATACAGGGTTTCCCCAAGGCGTGAAAGACGGTGTATCCATCGTCGTGTACAATCCGCTGGCGATCGATCGACGAGAACGTCGTCGAACTGCAACTGCCAGACACTTTGGTCAACCGCGGACCCATTTCCGTCATCGATCCAGGGGGGGAGGTTTCGCCCGTCCAAATGACGACGGGATCCGGTGTGGCGCCTCGGGCACTCTTTCTTGCGACATTGCCCTCTCTCGGCACCTCGGTGTTCACATTGATCCCCGGAGAGGCGAAGCACGCATCCAGGGAGCCCGGAGAGGCGAAGCTCGCATCCAGGGAGCCCGGAGAGGCGAAGCACGCATCCACCGAGCCCGGAGAGGCGAAGCGCGCATCCACCGAACTCGCGGTATCCACGCAGCGACTCGAGAACGGTCGTTATCGCGTCGAGCTGAACGAGCAGGGGGACATCGCGCAAATCTTCGACAAGCACGCCAAACGCGACGTTCTCTCGGCACCGATACGGCTCTCCCTTCACACCGAATGGCCAAGCGCTTTTCCGGCGTGGAACATGGACTGGGCGGATCGCAAGCAACCTCCGCGACAGTACGTGGACGCCGCGCCGAAGATCGAGATCCTCGAGGCGGGACCGATCCGCGTCGCCGTGCGGGTCGAGCGTGAATCGGCTGGTTCTCGCTTCGTTCAGATCTTTCGGCTCAATGCGGGCGCTGCGGGCGAACGCTTGGAGATTGTCCATCGAATCGACTGGAAGACTCCTGGATCCTCGCTGAAGGTGGCGTTGCTCTTTGCGTTTGGTGCACCTCAGGCTACCTACAACTGGGGGCTCGGCACGATCGAGCGGGGCAACAATGACGAGACCCATTTCGAGGTGCCTTCCCACGGCTTCATCGATCTGACGGATCGGCGCGGAGATTACGGCGCAACGTTACTTACGGGGGCGAAGTACGGAAGCGACAAGCCCGAGGATCACGTGCTTCGTCTGACGCTGCTTTACACGCCCGTTGCCGCGGACGAATATCGTGAGCAGGGGACGCAGGACTTTGGTCGACACGAGTTTTCGTTCGCATTGGTCGGTCACGCCGGGGCACACTCCAAAGCTTGGGCCGAGTGGCAACGCCGTCGCTTCGAGGAGCCGCTCCTCGCCTTTCGCGTCGAGCCCCACCGCGGGCGCCTCGGGCGTACCTTCCAGTTCCTATCGATGAACAATCCGCAAATCGCCGTTCAGGCGCTGAAGCGTTCGGAGGACGGACAGCGCATCGTTTTGCGACTGCGAGAGCTCGAAGGCAAGCCCGGCACCGTCGTGGTTCGTCCTCATTCCCCCTTCCTGCACGCGTGGGAAATGACGGGCGCGGAACGTGAGATTGGTGAACTCCCCGTCGACGATGGGACGTTACGACTGTCCTTCGCGCCCAACCAATTGCGTACGATAGCGGTGCGCATGAGGGAAGGGGATGTCATTGCGAAGCCATCGAGCCAAGCCATCGCGCTTCCCTTCGACATCGACGCGATCAGCAGCAATGCCAACCGCGCCGACGGCAATTTCGACGGGGCCGGCGGCTCGCTTCCTGCCGAACAACTCCCCAACCTCGTCGAACAGGGAGGGATTCGCTTCTCACTCGGCAGCGCGGCAGAGGGGCAACTCAATGCGTCAACGGCGAGCGGCCAACGAGTGCGACTGCCACCCGGGTTTTCGCGGTTGCACGTTCTGATGTCGTCGTCCGTCGGCGTCGACGAGGTGAGCTTCACGTTGGGTAACCGGAGTCGAAGTGTTCGTGTGCCGAAGTGGACGGGTTACGTCGGACAGTGGGATAGGCGAGTCTTCCAAGGGGGCGTTCCTGAGCTCTCCTTTTCCGTGGACGGGCCGTTGCTGCGCGTGGAGCCCGCCTTCATCGACACGACCCGAGTTGCATGGTGGGCGTCACACTGGCATCGAGCACCCTCGAGCGATCTCCCGTACCGCTTTGCCTATCTGTTTTCGTACGCACTCGAACTCGGCGAAGGGGCTCGAGATATCGTTTTGCCACGCGATCCGCGAGTTTTGATCTTCGCGATGAGTGTGTCGCGCAACAGCAACGACGAGGCGCGCGTCGCGTCGCAGGTTTGGCCTGACTTGGCCCGTGATGAGGCCTTTCGGCGACGTTTTGGTGCGGAGCCGTGAATTCGGTACCTGCGAATACCGAAGCACTTCCCATCGCCATCCGCTCGTATAGACTCGGCTGCCATGTCGATCGGGTTAAGCGGTGCGTTTGGGGGTCAATGGGCGGGTGCACGGCGCGTTTTCGCGTGGGCGGGGCTGGCCGCGGCGAGCCTGTGTGGCTGCGCCGGCTCGTCGGGTTCGAGCAGCTCCGAGCTGCCTCGAGGAGGACATGGTGGTAGCGGCGGCGTTGCGTCCACGAGCACGAAGGCCAGTGTGGGTACGCCTCTCGGCGAGCGGATCGTCGTCGCGATCGACGCGCAACTTCCGCAGATCGAACTCGGGCCGCAGGTGACGTTGCTAGAGAGTGGTGCCCTTGGGTTGTCGTATTTCCCTGACGAAGGTACGGCTGTGCTCCGTCGCAAGGCTCCGTTTCGGCTCCTATTGGTCTCCGCAACGTCGACGTTCTCGATCGAAGCGGAGAGCATGGAGTCCTTGCGGGCGGGGAAGGCCAAGGAGGTACTTTCTCCGGGGGCGAAGGGGAGTTTCGACAACGGATACGCCGGCGTCAGCGCCGTCGTCGAGTACGCTGGGACTTTTTACGCCTTCTATCACGCCGAAGATCAGGAAGGTCTTCCGGGATTGGCGGGCGGGATCCCGGGATTTTACGCGAGCATCGGCCTTGCGACTTCGAAGGATGGCGTGACCTTTACGAAGCGAGGGCAGGTGCTCACCAGTAGCCAACCCAAGACGTGGCAAGCCTATCCGAATCAGGGAGATCGCGGCGCGGCTGAGCCTGGAGCCGTCCTGTCGAAGGACGGACGTTACATCTACTTGTATTACACCGAGCATTCGAGGGTCGAAGGTCGTGCCGTCGACATTTCCATGGCGCGCGCGGAGCTCGGAGCTGGTGACGTGGGCCCGGGGAGCTTCTTCAAGTATCGGGACGGCGAGTTCAAGGAGCCAGGGATCGGTGGCAAGGATAGCCCAGTCGTCACGGCCAAGGCATTTCCGTCGGCCAACGCTCTCGAGGGACATGTTACGTACTCGCGGGCTCTCGATCGCTACTTGATGGTTTACGGCGTCGACGCTTACGCGGAGCGCATGAATGGCGCTCCGCCAAATCACAGCGGTCTGTACCTTGCCTGGTCGATGGACGGGGTCACCTGGACCTCTGGAATTCGGCTCATTGCCGATCAGGGAGTGCCGCAGCTCGGTCGCAGCTTGAGTTGGGAGGGAACCATTCTTTGGGACGACGACGCTGCCAAAGCGGGGTGGCTCGTTTACGGCTATACGCCGAATTGGCGCACTCCACCTCACTTCATGGTGGGGCGACGGTTGCAGCTGCTCGAGTAGTATGGCGCGTGCATCTCACGGCGCGCGCGCCGTGAGATGCACGTTACCTGCGACTACGTGAAACTGGGCGATTAGGCGCCGATCCGTTCGAGCTTGATCACCGGGTGCCCCGCGGCGCGGGTCGCGACGAGATCGATGACGCCGAAGAGCGCCCAATCGTTTAGATCCTCGGTGTCGCAGATCACCTGCTCGAACCGGAAGAGATCGGGAGTACGCTCCGTGATCCGCAGGTGCTTGGGGGCACGCGCGTCGGGATCGATGCGGATCGCCTTGTGCTCTGGCCAGAAGGACTCGAAGGCCGCGCGGAAGCGCATGACGTTCCAGGTGGGTTCGCTTCCCGCCACCAACTGCGCCGCACCTTCCAAATCTTCTCGGACCAAAGAACGCAGGAAAGAGAAGAGGGCGTTGCGGACGAGGACGGTGAATGCTCGTTCGTCGGACGTGATGTCGACGTGGTCCGCTTTCGGTGCGAGATCGGGCTCGGTTGCCGTCAATGTTTCCGGGGCGGGGGTATCCAAGAGCCGCTCCCACTCGTCGACGAGGCTGCTGTCCGTCGAGTGGACCAGCGCTCCGAGGTAGATCTCGAGTTCCTCGGTGAGTTCTCCTCGCGCTGCGGTGGGGACGGTCTGCGTGAGGGTGCGGTACACGTCGCTCAGGTAACGGAGCAAGAGCCCTTCGCTGCGCGCCAATCCATATTCGGTGATGTAATCGTTGAAGGAGAAGAACCCCTCGTACATTTCGCGCGCAATCGACTTCGGACGGATGTTCTCGAGCGTGACCCAGGGGTGCTTCTTCGCGAACTCGTTGAACGTCCCGTAGACGAACTCCGCGTTCGGCTTCGGGTACGTCATCTTTTCGAGCTCCGCGATGCGCTCGTCGTACTCCACGCCCGCGGCCTTGAGCTCCGCCATTTTGCGCGTCTTCAGGGCATCGAGCTGCTTCTGGAGAATGAGCTCGGGATTCTCGAGGACACTCTCGACGAGGGTGAGCAGATCGAGCGGGTAGGTTCCCGCTTCACGATCCAAGAGTTCGATGGTCTCGACGAGGTAGAGGGAGAGCGCTTGATGAAGCGAGAAGTCCTGCTGGAGATCTTCGCGGAATTGAATGCGGCCATCCGCATCCACGTAAAGGAGCCCCGCGTTGAGGAGCGACTCGTACATCTCCTTGGCCGTCCGCGCCAAGATGCGCTTGGTGCGACGCGGTTCGTGGCAATCGTAGATGAGTCGCGCCATTGCTCGGCATCCGCTCTCGGGACGAGAAAGGACGTTGACGAGCATGCCGTGCGATACCGAGAAGCGCGACACCAAGGGTTCTGGCGGGGAAACGATGAGCTTCTCGAACACCTTCTGATCCCAGTGCACGTAGCCACGCTCCGGCGGCTTCTTGCGGACGATGCGCTTGAGCTTCACCGGATCGCTTCCGGCGCGATCCTCGAGGCGTCGGTTCTCGATGACGTGTTCGGGGGCCTGTGCGACGACGCTGCCTTGCTCGTCGAAGCCTCGCCGCCCAGCCCGACCCGCGATCTGGTGGAAATCGCGCGCGCGAAGCAGGGCCGTTTTTTCTCCGTCGTACTTGCACAGCTTGGTGAGCACGACGGTTCGGATCGGGATATTGACGCCGACGCCGAGGGTGTCCGTGCCGACGATGACCTTGAGCAGGCCGCGCTGCGCCAGCTTCTCCACGAGCAGTCGATATTTCGGCAGTAGTCCAGCGTGGTGCAGACCGATGCCGTGACGTAAGAAGCGTTGGAGTTCTTTGCCGTACGCGGTGTCGAAGCGCGCTCCGCGAAGCGCTTCGGCGATGGCCTTTTTATCGGTCTTCGACGAAAAATCCTGACTCATCAGGTTTTGGGCTTCCTCGGCGCAGGCACGCTGCGTGAAGTGGACGACGTAGACCGGGTAGAGTCCGTCCCCAACCAGCTTCTGGAGGGTCTCGTGGAGCGGCGTCTCTCGGTAGGTGAAATCCAACGGGACCGGGCGCACGTTGGACGTGACGACCGCCGTTTCGCGGTGATTGAGCTTCGTGAGCCGCTCGGCGAACTTCGACGTGTCTCCGAAGGTCGCGGACATGAGTAGAAACCGCGCTTGCGGCATCGTGAGGAGCGGCAGCTGCCACGCAACGCCACGGTCGCGATCGGCGTAGTAGTGGAACTCGTCGATGACCACCTGGGTCAAATCGCTGTTCTTTCCCTCCCGCAGCCCGATGTTTCCGAGGATCTCGGCAGTACAGCAGAGGATGGGCGCGTCACGATTGACTGCCGCGTCACCGGTGAGCAGGCCGACGTTCTCTGGGCCGAAGTCCTGGCACAAGGCGAAGAATTTTCGTTCACCAGTGCCTTGATCGGCGCGGTGTAGATGGAGCGTTCGTGCCGCGCCATGGCATCGAAGTGGAGCGCTGTCGCGACGAGGCTCTTTCCCGAGCCGGTCGGTGTGGCCAAAATGACGTTCTTCCCCGCACAGAGCTCGAGGATGGCCTCTTCTTGCGCTGGATAGAGCTCGAGATTCTTGTGCGCGACGTAGTCGAGAAAGCGTGTCAGCACGTCGTCCGAGCGGAGATCCGCGACGCTCGGAGGGAGCGTGTAAACCAGGTAACTGAGCGGAGATTCGCCGGAGGGGATGTTGACCATAGGTGCGATCCGAGGGCGACACTTTGCGCCGAAATCGCCCTCGTGCACGTGGAAGATCAGGTGCAGCGGGAGGGAGCGCGGTTGGAGTCCGCGCCCGAACGTGATTCTTACGGGGCTTTCAGTGCGGGCGGGCAGTGCCGCGAAGTCACTTCGAAGCCTTTCTCGTTTCGCTTGCTTGGTGCATGAGGGGTCCCTGGCCTCGGTCCCACGGCCGTCATCGAGTGAAGCGGCCCGAAATTGGAGTGCTGACGTCCCGTTGACTCGAGTCGACGCGATGCGAAGCTGGACGACGCCATAGCTGAGTGTGTCGTCGTCGGCGAATTTGGCTATACTCGCAACGCTTTGGAAGGTCGGATCCTCGCAGGACGTTATCGCCTGATTTCGCAGCTCGGCCGGGGCGGAATGGGTTCCGTTTGGCGCGCCGAGCATATCGATCTCGCGACGCAGGCGGCGGTCAAGCTCATCGACGAGAGCTTCGCCGAGTCCCCCGAGGCCCTGACTCGGTTCCGGCGCGAAGCGCAGGCTGCTGCGTCTCTGCGGAGCGTTCACGTCGTGCAGATCCTCGACTACGGGATCGACGGCGGGATGCCGTACATCGCGATGGAGCTCCTCGACGGCCAGAGCCTCGCGGAGCGTCTAGCAAGTCTCGGCCGGCTGACCCCCGGCGATTGTGCGTCGATCCTCCTTCAGGTCTCGAAGGCGCTTTCTCGCGCGCACGAACTCGGGATCGTGCATCGCGATCTCAAACCCGATAACATTTTCCTCGTTCGGGATGGCGACGACGAAGTCACGAAGGTGCTCGACTTCGGGATCGCCAAACGGACGAATGGATTTCAGACGTCCCTCGACATGGCGACGCGGACCGGCTCTCTCATGGGGACGCCCTATTACATGAGTCCCGAGCAAGCCTCGGGGCGACGCGAAGTCGACCATCGCACGGACATCTGGGCCTTCGCGATCATTGCCTTCGAGTGCATCCTCGGTCAGCGTCCCTACGACGACAACAATCTCGGCGGGCTACTGCTCAGCATTTGCACCGAGAGCGCGAAGATCCCTTCGAAGGTCGGTCCCGTACCGCCGGGGTTCGACGAGTGGTTTCAGCGGGCCACGGCGAAGGAACCCGAAGGGCGTTTTCAGAGTATTCGCGACGCGGCCCTCGAGCTCTGTCGGATTTGCGGGGTGTACGTTCCGGCATCGCGCTGGGGCTCGGCCGCAAACCTTGCCGAGCCGCGAAGTCGAGAGTCCGAAGGTGGTGCTGGGGCTCGAACGCCGTGGCAGGACTCGGGCGCCCGAGTATCTTCGGCGACCCCTGCGGGGATCGTGCGTGGAGAGACGAGCGGCGCGCTGTTGAGCGCCGCGGGGAAGGGCCGTCGAGCCTCCTCCTCGCTGCTGGTTGCCGTGAGCGCAACCTTGGGCGCAGTGGCGTTGTTCGGCGGGGGCTTTTTTGCGGTTCAGCGGCTCGCTGCCAAGCGGAGTGACTCGCTCGCGTCCGCTTCTGCGGAGCTCAAGTCGTCGTCTCCTCCACCCGTAGGCGTTGGGACATCGGTGATTTCGACGCTGAGCGCGCCCGCGACTGCTGCGTCCGCGGCCAATGCGCCTTCGATGTCGTCGAGCGCACCCGCGCGAAGCGCCCAGTCGGCGTCGCAAACGCCGCCGACTGCTTCATTTGGGCCTTCGACGCCGACCGTCATGCCCGTCAAGCGGGTGCGTCCTATGGCTGTGCCAGCTCCATCGTCGTCCCAGAGCGCGCCAGCGGAGCCGCCGCCGAATACGTCGCCGCCGAATACGTCGCCGTCGAATACGTCGCCGCCGAATACGTCGCCGTCGAATACGTCGCCGCCCGTTCGTCCCGAGGACGTTCCGCGACTAAAGCCGCGGGATCGTCTCGAGCGCGATCTAGGGTTTTAGGTCCAAGCATGCGTTCGACGAGTCGTCCCGAACGACGAACGGTAAGCTTACGGCTCATTCGCGATGCCGAGCATTACGATGAGCTCATCGAGCGTGGGATCATGCGCGCCAAAACCTCGATCTGGATCTCCACGGCGAACCTCAAGGACGTTCACGTTCCTGCCCCAGTCGGCACGGCGGCTCGCGCGCGCTCGCGATACACGAGCCTGTTCGCCGAGCTCGTCGAACGCCACACGGCGGGGCTCGACGTGCGGATCCTCTGCGCATCCGCGCCGTCGCGGGCGCTGAGTGCTCTCGTCGCGACGAAAAAGGGTGCGTCGCTCGTGCGTCGTTGTCCCCGTGTGCACCTGAAGATGGTCGCCATCGACGGCGAGATGCTCTATCTCGGCTCCGCAAACTTCACCGGCGCCGGGCTCGGTGCAAAGTCTGCCAATCGGCGAAACTTCGAGTGCGGCATCGTCTCGGATTGTCCACTCCTCCTCGACGAGATGCAGAGCACATTCGACGATTTGTGGACCGGAAAACACTGTGCGTCGTGCCAATTACGTAAAGTGTGTCCAAAGCCGCTCGATTTGGGTTTGGACGTCGTGGTAACGGGGCGCGTCGCGAAGACTCGCAAGAAAGTTCGCTGACGGCGGGAGCAGGAACACCTGCGGTCAGCGGTCAGCGGTCAGCGGTCAGCGGTCAGCGGTCAGCGGTCAGCGGTCAGCGGTCAGCCGTCAGCGGCCAGCCGTCAGCCGTCAGCATCGGCACCAGCATCGGCATCGGCATCGGCATCGGCACGAGCACGAGCACGAGCTCCTGCCGTCAGCACGAGCACGAGCACGAGCTCCTGCCGTCAGCACGAGCACGAGCACGAGCTCCTGCCGTCAGCACGAGCACCAGCACGAGCTCCTGCCGTCAGCATCAGCATCAGCATCAGCATCAGCACCAGCACGAGCACGAGCACCAGCACCAGCACCAGCACCAGCACCAGCACCTGCACCAGCATCAGCACCAGCATCAGCATCAGCATCAGCATCAGCATCAGCACGAGCACCAGCACCAGCATCAGCATCAGCACGAGCACCAGCACCTGCACCAGCACCAGCACCAGCACCGGCACCTGCACCTGCACCTGCAGGAATGGTAAACCGCTGGCGCGGCAATTCGTGTTGCGTCAAGCTTTCTCTCGGGTGCTGTCGAGTGACGCAGAGAACACTTTCAGTATTGGTAACGTCTGCACTTTCCCTCGTGGGCTGCGGGGATCCGCCAAATTGTCAGCCCGGTTACGATGGCGGTGAGCGGTTTCGGATCACCGTACTTGGCGATCGTGAGCCCGGGAGTAATTGCGACTCGTCTCCACTTCATCCGGGGGATAGTTTTGAACTCACCGCGTTGGATGTACTGACGCCACTTGCAGAGGGCGATGGCTGTCATGTTCGCGCGGCAGTGGGCACGATACCGGCTTTTTTCGGGCCCACAATCACTGAGTGCATCCCTGGACAGAGTCAGCTAGCGCTCGATTGCAAAGGCCTGGGACCTGATGGCTGCACCGTCCTAGTTCGGCTTGGCATTGGTCCATACATTGCGTCGGGTATGTCGAGCATTGAGGATGGTCTGCTCAACCTTAGTTGGGGTGGCTGTCAGGTTCCCATGGCTTGCGGCGGCAACGAACAATATCGTGTCCGCATCGAGCGGCTCGCGCCGGCGACGGACTAGTTGGACAAAATAAGATGGATGCTCGGATCTTTTTGCTTTTCGCAGCGCTGCACGTAAGTTCGATTGCAAGTGCCGCTTCGACGGATGCCGAAGAAGTTGGCACTTCGAACGCGGCGGCAACGGCAGAAAAGGGCGACGAGGCCAATCAACGCACCGCCCAGTCACAGGCTACGATCGCGCCGTCCTCTCACTACCACGACGGGTTCTACTTGCGGCTCGCCTTGGGTGGCGGTTACGTTCACAATTCGATATCCAACGACAACGCTGGATCGATGAAGGTGTACGGCGCCACGATCCCGCTCGAGATCTTGATCGGGGGATCACCAATGACAGGATTGGCAGTCGGGTTTGGGATCACGGCGAACCCGATGTCGAAACCCAAGACGGAGTTCGAGGGCCAAACAATGTTCTGTCTCGAGCGACTATCGGGTGCAGTACAGCCGATTGGGGCCCTTCGTTGACTACTATCCCAATCCAAGTGGCAACTTCCACATCCTCGGTTCAGTCAACTACGGCGGATTCACCATCGTTGAAGACTCAACGGATCGGACCGTCGCCAACGCCAAGGGATTAGCGCTGACAGCAGGCGTCGGTTACGGCCTTTGGGTTTCCTCGGAATGGACGATCGGGATCCTGGGTCAATTGAGCTACGCGATGCTCTGGGCGCCCGACGAATCCCATCAAGTGGTCGCGCCGACCCTGATGGCCGAGTTCACGTACCACTGAGAGGTGCATGTTTGCGCGTCATCGCGATCACTCCCAGCAGTTCAGGATTAGGTGAGCAGCTTGCCGCCTCAGAATGGCAGCGGTTGGTGCGGGGGGCAGCCGAGCGTTGGAACCGCGCACTCGAGGGGTGTTGTGCCGTAAAGTTCTCTGTGGATCCCCCTGCCGATAAGCGGTTGGCGACGGAAGACGGGGTAAATCTTCTGGTTCTCCGCCGTGATGAATGGTGCCATAACGATCGCTGCGGCACGAAGACGACTTTTCCCATGGGAGCACTCGGGATGACCACCAGTTATCCGGAGGGAGCGTCGGGGATTGCTGTAAGTGAGGCAGACGTCGAGATCAACGCCCTCAGTATGGCGGTGATCGCGGATGAGAATGAGGGCGCGGTGATGACAAGGCCCGTTCTATCGGCGCCCGGTGGGATAGCGGTCCCGTTTGAAACTGTTCTGGTGCACGAGCTCGGTCACGTCCTTGGATTGAAAGACGCTTGCAATGATGGTCATCGCGTAAGTGGTCGACCCATCCTTCGGGAATGCTCGTCCGAGCAGCGGGAGCGAGTGATGTTCGCTCCGGCACGCAAAGTGACTCCCACGGGAGCGGATCTTCTCGGAGGCTGAGTTTTTGTACCCAATCCCTCGTGCGACGTCTCCGGACGCCGGGAGTGGTCTGAGCCTGGCGTGGCCAGGGGTGGGGCTCGGCCTCGTTATCTGCGCCGCGGTTGGGTTCGCCTTGCGCGCCCTGAATGGCGTGTCGCGGAGCGAGCCAGCTCCCAAGGCTTCAGCCCGTTCCACCTCCGGCGAAATCTCTTAGCGGTAAGGCCGACTGAAGGTCGCAGATCTGGGAGAGGCTAGCGGTAAGGGTCTCAGCTAGTGTTAGCTTACCCTCGACCGTAGCTTGTAATGTGACCAATCAGTGACGCCGGGATGACTTCGGTGCCGGGGTTGTTTGAGGCTCTGGGTCCAGGAGGACCCGATGAGCGCAAGGAAGATTCAAGACGAGACCGAGGCAAGAGAGTGCATCGCGAAGATGAAGGAGTCAGGGCTCACGTTGGCGCAGTGGGCTCGCTCGGCGGGAATCGACGGCCGATCGCTGCATGCCTGGAATGTGAATCTCGCGAGAGGCGGTTCTGGTTTACGCCCAAGGGCAACCGATGCACGGGGTACGCACCGCGTGAAACTTGTGGAACTCGTGCCAATGGCGGCGCGGTCCACATCGGCTCCGTATGTGGTGCGGGTTGGTCAGTTCGCGATCGAGGTTGACGTCCGATTCGACGAAGCGACGCTCCGGCGGCTCATCGCGGTGCTCCGCGCATGCTGAGCCTGCCTCCAACGGTGCGAGTGTTCGTTGCCGTAGCTCCCCTCGACATGCGGGGCTCCTTCGATGCACTCGCGGGTGCCGTCCGACGACTCGGTCTAGATCCCACCGATGGGCATATCTATCTGTTCATGAACAAGCGCCGACGGATCGCAAAGGCGACCTGGTTTGACGACTCTGGCTGGTGTGTACTGGCAAAGAGACTCGAAAGAGGCAGCTTTCAGCTTCCACCACTCAACGGCACAGAGGGTCAGATCCTGGTTGATGGACCGACCTTCACGTCCTTGCTTGCCGGGATCGACTTCACTGTCTCGCGGCGCGGCTGGTACCGAAAGAATCGACGAAATCCTGCACCAAAGGGGATCGACAGCGATCCTGAGCTGTGATCTCTTGACGTCGTGGTCGACGTCGAGGCTCTGCAACGCGAGAACGCGCAGCTAAGAGAGCAGATCGCGCGCATCATCGAGTTGAATCAGACGCTGACCGAGCAGATTGCAAAGCTCAACGACCGTGTCGCGGAGCTATTGGCGGTGGCGCGGCGGCGGCAGCGCAAGCTGCCAGTCGAAAAGGCACCCCCACCTCCACCCGAGTTGACGGCCCAAGACAAGCAGTCTTTCGACGGGCGTCCGAAGCCACCGCCGAAGCCCGTCGCGCCGGAGCGGCCGAAGACGCGTGCGAAGCCGACGGGACGGACGCCTGTCCCTTCACATCTCGAATCCGAGGAGCACGCGCTTCGACCAGAGTGCTGCGCGCACTGTGGTAGCACCGCGCTCGACGCCGCCGACGTCGTCGTTGAGGTGAAGCATCACGTCGTCAAAGAGCACCAACGCCGACGTGTCGTGCGGCGGACGACTTGTCGCTGCCGCGTATGCGGCGGGCGCACGACGCCTCGATCGCTGCCAGCACCTTACGAGCGCTCTAAGGTCACTTGCGAGTGGCTGGCGTGGCTTGTGTACAGCAAATTCGTGTTGCTTTCGCCTTTGGATCGCATCCGCCGAGATCTCGCAGAGCGCGGGATCCCAATTGCGATGAGCACGCTCGTGTCGCTCATTGAGCGTGCCGCAGAACTACTGTCTCCAGTCGACGGTTTGCACTGGCGCCAATTACTCAGCGGCACCTGGATGGCAACCGATGGCACAGGACTAAAGGTGTTGATTCCCCAACTGCCAGCTGCGCACAACGGTTACATCGAGCTCTACCGAAACCAGGAGCTCGCCGTGTTTCAGTACGAGTCCGACAAGAGCCGCGACAACGTCGTGAGCAAGCTCGCTCCATTCTGCGGCACGCTAACAGCTGACGCCGAGCATCGCTTCAACGCGGTGTTCGCCTCTGGAAGAGTCAAGGAGTCAGGTTGCAACGCCCATTATCTGGAGCCGGGAGTTATCTGGAGTAGCGCGCCCTCAATGCTAGATTTCGTGATGCTCGCGCGGAACTTTGCTCTGGATAAAGGCGAAGCTAATTGTCACAGTGATGAGAGAAACTCAACCAGGCTAGTCTTCGGGCGCCATCGCGTGCGAGAGGCTCGTCCCTGCAGTAGTCCGGCGCGCTCCCAGAACGACGCAAGAGCGTCGCGTTTCATTGCCAGGTTCGAGACGATGTAGCGGTTCGTGGTTGCGACGCTGGCATGACCGAGATAGTCCCTGATGACAGTAGGGTCCACCCCCGACTGCAGCAGTGCGACAGCACAGCTGTGGCGAATCACGTGGGGAGTGACATGCTTTCGCCTGAGCTCCGGAAGCTTCGAGGCAGCGGCTCGTGTGTGCCGCGCGAGAATGTAGGCAACACCGTCGCGTGATAGTCCACCACCGCGTGCGTTGCGGAATAGCGGCCCGTTGCGCACGCTTGCGCGCGCGAGCATGTTTCGAATGGCCGATACGGTCTCCTTCCAAAGTGGACATAGACGGTCCTTGTTGCCCTTGCCGTGTACGCGAATCTCGTGTGCTCCACCGACTCGGAAGTCCTCGACGGATAGTCCGAGTACTTCCGCGACACGGGCACCTGTATTGAACAGCAGCAGTAGAAGGGCGTAGTCACGGCATCCGGCATCTGTGCCCCGATCCGGTTGCTCAACTATTGCCCGGACGAGTTCGGCGTCGAGATACTCGACAACGCGAGTTCGCGCTCGCTTCGCGCGGATGTCAAGAATGCGCTGATATTGGCATGCGTGCGTGACGTCGTTGCGAACCAGGTGATCAACGAAGCCACGGATGGCGGCAAGCCGGCAGTTGCGCGTGGCCGGCGAGTTGGTGAGCGAAGACTCAAGATGATCGAGGAACTCCAACACCGCCTCCGCACAAATATCATCAATCTGAAGGCGATGGACCCGCCGTTTGACGCGTCTGGCCAGAAACAGGAAGAAGAGGCGCAGTGTGAGGCTGTAGGCGCGGATCGTGTGCGGACTGGCACCTCGCGCACGCCGGAGATGAGCGTTGAAGTAAGACTCGACGAGCTGCGGCAGACTCGACTGCTCACGTTTCATATGGGGGATGCTTTCCGTCGACTAAGCGACGATGGAGCCGTCGCCCAGCTGTTTCCAGGAGCCACGGCGTTGCGTGAAGGTACTTTTCCGTTCCAAGAATATTGTCGTGACCCATGTACGCTGAGAGCCATGGCAACCGCTTGTGCAAGTTGGCGCCAGCTTGGGCGTTATCCCGAGCTCGGGATAACGCCCATGGCCGGCGCAAGTACCGAGATGCCGAAGAGACGCAACCCGCACTCGCGAGCGAGGGAGGTCAATTCATTGGCGCCATCTACGGCGAAGAAGAAAGGGCGCAGAAGCTAGGCCTCACAGGCAAGTCGCTACTCGAACACCGTCGACAATTCATTCGTCCGATCGTGAAAGACTTCGAAGACTGGATGAAAGCAGTCGAGCCGACGTTGCTCCCATCCGAGCAATTGACGACTGCGATTCGGTACTACAAGAACCACCGAGATGCCCTGTTTCGGTTCATCGATGATCCCGACGTGCCGATCGACAATTCACCGACGGAGCGCGAGTTTCAGAACGTTGCGAAACTTCGCCTCAACATGCTCTTCGCTGGCAGTACTGAAGGAGTACACCGCGCCTGCGTCTTGCTCGGTATCGCGGCAACCTGCCGCGCGATCGGTGTACCCGTGCAAGCGTACCTAACTTGGGCTTTCGAACGACTCGGTACCCATCGCGATGAATTCGGACTTGAACTGCACGAGATGACGCCCGCCGCGTACAAGCGCTCGCTGGCTCGATAACAACGCGGGACTCACACCGCGAGCATCACCGTCGTCGTTCCAACGGATGTACCTGGCCGATGCACAACCTTTCCCAAACCGCATCCCGGCGTCACGGATCGGTCACCTTGTAATCCACACATATCGCCGGCCCTGTCTATGCTTGCTATCGCGCCGGTCGCACCTTACACTGCATCAAATCCTCTACGCTCTGATCTTTAGGAGCGAAGAGATAGTAGGGGGTAACAACGACGGTGCTTGAGCCGCGAGGCACAGTCGGTTTGGCTACCGCTGGCGTCTGGTTCCCTGTTGTCACCACGGCGACGGAGCGTCCCTCGCGTCCGTCGGTGAACGTGAGCTGAAGCGTAACAGGAGTGACAACGTTGCCGGGAAGTGTCGATGCGGATACCGTCAATTGGGCTCTGGTCTCGGTTGGGCATTCCGGATCGCGACAGTCACGCCAGGGGGCAGTAACTTGCTTGCCCAACTCCATAGGAACCATGACGTGTGCTACTTGACTTACTTCCACGGGATGGGTTGCCAACCACGTATCGAGTGGCTCTTCGACTATCGAGCTGACGTCCGCAACTTCCACGAACATGCTGACTAACTGGGTACTCGGGGGGGGCTCCTTTAGTGCAGGGCAAGCGCGAGCAATAAGGACTCGGGACTCGGGTGAACGCGCCTGCGTATTCACGGCGGCGGCGCCGCTGCAACCGAAGGTAAGTGCGCTGATGAAAACAATTGATTTGCGCATGTCGTAGTCTCGTTGTGCAACGATCTCGCTAAGGTCGAGTGAGTTCATCAATGACTGAGAGGAGCCATGTGGTTGCTGTGAGGGACATTCAGTGCAAGCCGTCCGACATTATCGCAATTCTCAAGGAACAGTAGCTCTGGGCCCCCTTGTTGCGTCTTCAAAAATCGCGCAGAGTCGACTTGTGGTGGTTCTTCCGTCGCATAGCGACTAGAAGCAACACCAATGCCGTCACAAGCCGAGATGCTACCACCGGTCGCTGAGGTAGACTGCGGGGTGACAATGTACAGCTGAACCCCGAACCCGCAATGGTCGACGCGCCATCAAGGGGGATATCGGCCTGATTGTCGGAACAAACCATGCGCTCCGGCTGGGCGCTGCATAGGCTTCTAACTGCCCGGCGTGCATATACGATTCGCTCTTGAGCCGCGCCGTCCGAGAGTCGAGCTGACGTCATGCACCCACTCGCGCCGCCCACGAAGTCAGGAGATCCTTGCGCGACGACGCCTATCAAGTCGCCCGCTGGCGTGAAGACCCCTCCACCGGAGGACCCGCTGAACGCGTCCAGGCTCGCAATGAAATAGTCCGCTTCTTGTCTCCGGGCGTTTACAACCGTTCCTCCAACGTCCGCCTTGAGCGGAACGCCACCACCGGCATTGACTGTTATGACCATGTCACCGTCCGCTACTGGTGTGTTTGGGTTGAGAATTCTGGTTGATGCCGTTCGTGTGAGGGTGCTTTTGTTTAACTGAAGCCATGCAAAGTCAGGGGTGTTAGGGTAATCGTCGTCACTGCTCGTGGAGATGACAGCGTTTACCTCGTGTACGCCACTTTTCACAATCGCAAGTTGCGTTTCGTCGAGATAGTAGTAACCCAAGACCGCACGTACATTCGAGCTCGATCTGTTGCTGATGCAGTGTTTCGAGGTTAGGACTAGGTCACTCTCCACGAGTACGCCTGAGCAGAAGGCAGCGCTGGGTTGATCGGCAAAACGTTCATTCGGACAAAGCCCTTCGAGCTCGCCCCAGGTGGCCACACCAACCATGCCGCCATCCAGAACGGGCTCAATGCTTCGCGCGCTAATTAGCGCCACAGCCTGAGACTCAAAGATATGTAGGAGTGAGCTGTCCTGAACCTCATAGTACTCACGCCTGTCGTCTGAGCCGTATACCACATCGGCTTCTGACGTTCGTGTCGATTCAGCGACAGTGTCGGAACGCTCGCTGCACCCGAAAGCAAGAATCGTTGTAGCGGCAGCTGTGCGCCACATATTCCTCCACAGTACGTTGTAATCTGGCCGCCGCACGAGTAGCCATGGGATAGAACTTGCGGATAAACTCGGGTGTGAGGGGAACCGCGAAGTGTGCCCCAATTTCTAGTATGTCGCGCTGAATAGATATATCACTTCTTCGGGCGGCCGCGTGTCCTATGGAGCGCGTTGAATGCGTTCTCCAAGGGCCTAATGTGTCACCGGTTCGCCATTATGGGTATCGCTAAGTGACCGCCACGGTGTCCCGCTCTGCGTGGCACCGTGGCTTACCCGACGCTACATTCGAAGCCATTCTCACCCGTCCTCAAGTTGCATCTGTGAGTCTGATGAGCGCGCTGGGCTGTCTCCAGTCTTTCTTCTGTCTTACCTAGGGTCGTACCGAAGGCCCCATGGGTAGCCAGCAGGACATGCTGCATCGTTGTAGAAGCAATTTGACCCCGTCCACCAACCATGAGTAGTTCCCCACGCACTCATGTAATCACAGTAGTACCAATCTCGGTAGCACATGTAGATTAGCCAAACTGCATGCTTGTCGACGAGATTTTCTTCATTTGTGCTGTTGTCGGTGCTTGTTGTTGCCGGAGCCGCCGAGTTCGCCTCTGCTGCCTTTACTTCAGCCTCGTCGTTTGCGGTGCCCTGTGCCGAGTCGTCACTGTGCTCCGAACTGCATGCAATGGCGGAAACCGCCACCAGACAACCTACTGTGCTCAGTGTGGCCAATCTTCTGAAAGTTATCATGTTCTTCTCCTTAGCGGGTATTGGGGGACTGACCGCGAGCTCTGCTGTGCGTGCTAGAGAATACCTATATTCAATAATATACGTTCGAAATGAGATTGCGCGTCGCAGCTTGAAGCAGTCCCCCTTTCCATCTTGGCTTGGGGCTATTCCCTCGTATTCGAGAGTAATGCCGTTTCCACAACTCTCGTGCTCTTCGAACGTCATGCCGACTAAGTTGGCGGAGCACGGTCATGGGATACAGATGCTATAGCCGATGTTGGCGTCTAGATGTATGGTACAGGTGTACTATATGACATTAGTCTCAATGTGCTAAGGTTCGTCTACACACCGCAAGGTGTAATGCTTGATGGCTGCTGGGGTGCTCGGTAGTGAGTAGGGACTCCTTGAGTCACCGTGCGTCCAATGATGGCTTGGTAACTCGGACGAATCCCTTTATCTGTAAGTTCGGCATGTGGCCCTGCTTCTCCGGTTTTGAATGACAGTCGCATTCGCACGACTGAATTCTCGTCGGCACGGCCCGCTTCCAAAGGGTATAGGATACGGATGCGGTGTTGTTGGGTATATGTGGTAACGAAGTTAGTTGCTGTTGCGTCTATATTTGTTCTGGAGGATGTTAAGATGAATAACTTCAATCTGTCAAATTTGCTCTCGTTCTCGCTGCTATCGTTGGTATTTGTTGGTTGTGCGCGAGAGGAGGGGCGCGATAGTTCGTCTGGTTCTGACAGTATCAAGGAGGGATTAACCGTTGAAACTGCTCGCGATGGTATTCTAAAGGGGAGCTACTCGAAGGAAGATACGACGATCTACTTCGAAGCCCGTCGCGGTGAAAGGAATCCCGTTGGTGTACAGGAGGACCCAAGTGTTTCCGAATATGCAATCGACGTTCGAGTTTACGGCAGGGACGGCACGAGTTTCCTCCTCAGTGGCGGTGGGCATGGGTTCGAAGAAGAGCTTTGGGACGAAGGTGATCTCAACTACGATGCAGAGGAACGGACTAGGGCACTGGGGATCGTTCCCGCTCTTGTCGAAGCTCTGGAGACCGCGGAGTTGCCTGAAAGTGTCGAGCCGGAGCGGACTCGCCTTACGGAGCTCAGTGCATCCATCGATGGTGTTGAGCTTGAGCACGTACCTGAGGGGGATGTACCGTATGCGTGCACGAACGCGTTCTTACATCAGATGTACGTCCGCAACAAAGCAGCGTTCGACACGACGTACGGAAACCATACTGCGGTATTTGTCGACTCTTGGTTTCTAGGAACGAGTTGCACCTGGCTCTACGTCGGGCGAAAGGAGTCGTGCAACCACGGCACTTGTGCCACGAACGCTGCAATGTCCACGAAATGCATGTGGTCAAGCCCCATGAGGGCCTACCAATACCCAGCGTTCCAGGTATACTCGGCCTACGACAATGGCTCCTGCACAACCTTCTATAATCCACTATCGAATCTTGGCGGCCACAACTGTAACGATGATTCGTATTTCCAGATCTGGAATATCAGAAATGATGCGTACTATCCCGCAGCTTCAGGGCCGAGCAACATCTGTACGGACTCTACTGGGCACTCGTGGTCACCAGATTGTAGTGGAGCGCGTGGTGCCCCATGAAATGTAGACTGACACAGCTTGCGATTGCTGCGTTGCTTCTCGTCAGCTGTAGCAAGCACCCCGAGAGTAAAGCGACCGGGCCGTCTGAGGCGGCGCAACTGACGCTTCAGAAGTCGTCGCCCCAGGATGGGTTGGTGGGAACACTGAAAAGTGATTCGGGTGCCATAAGCTTCGCGGCACACCGCGTGAACGCAGGTGACCCGGCTGCAATCCGTGACCCGGACTACGCCAATGCTGCTCAAGCACAGATTCGCGATTCACGAGGTGTGTCGATTTGGGGTGTTGGCTCTGATGCCGAACCCGATATTGCAGCTGAGGCAAGCCGAGCCAGCGTGACCCAACCGACGTCACAGGCGGATATCGATCTGGTCGTGCAGCTGCCAAATGTGCTGAAAGCGAACTTGCTCGATGTGAGTGCGTTGAAGCTGGAGCTTAATGCGCTTCAGGCTGCCGCAGATGCGTTTCGAGGTAAGGGCGGCGTTGGCGGCCCACCTCCCGTCGTGCCTGTGGTTCCTGAAAACGCTATAGTGAAGTAATCGTTCTAGAGCCGATACGCGGAGTCCCCAGCGACCCGTGTATCGGCTCCTCGGAGATCCTGCGTTCTAGGCCACGCCGGGTTGGGGCTGTCGTGTTATGTCTATCATTAAATTCGCGTGCATGCGTTCATCCGTCGCCTCTCTTGTAGTGGTGGGATGCGTTGTGAACGACGGTAACGGAATCGATGTATCGGTTCAGTCGATTAGCGTAGCAAGGGTCGATGACATTCACGGAGAGAGTGTTGCGCTGCTTGATCGCAACGCGGATCTTCGCTGCAGCGGTACTATGGTCAGTCCACGCATCGTCCTGACTGCCGCTCACTGCCTTGTTGAAGAAGAATCACTTCTACTCGCTGCGCTCATGACGGATGCCACCGACGGGCCTTTCGTGGAGCTCGGTTACCCGGTGGTACATCCAGATTTTCGTGCTCTTGGTGCGTTTGCAGAAGGATTTTGAGCATGATCTCGCGCTGTTGACATTTGCCCATGCTGTGAGGAGCAGTCCGGCTCCTCTGGCGGAACACCTACCAGCGAGAGGGGAGAGGGTACTCGCGGTCGGGTATGGCCGCACTGGACCCACGGAAGACACTCAAGGGCTTCGACGTAGCGCTTTTGTTGAAGTATTGGCTGGCGATGCCACATCCCTGCTTTTGGGCAACGGGCAGTCGCAGCCTTGCCGTTACGACTCGGGCGGATCCGTCCTGGCGGATTCTGGCGAGCTGGTAGGCGTGATTAGCTCGGGTCCTGCAAATTGCGACGGGCCGACTAGAGCCATGGCGGTTCCAGAAGTTCTGGATTGGCTCGAAAGCGGAGATCGCGATAGGTGAGGCACGCCCCGAGTGGGTACACAACGAAGAAGGTCGTGACCGTTCTGCCTGTTCGATCCGACAGCCCCCTCGCGGAAACCTTGGTGGTGGCGTCGTCGTTTTGTCGTTTCTCTCCAGCTGGCGATGGGGATTGCGGAGGAGACAATTCAAGCAGCGCGGAGCGTCTATGACCGGATGAGCAGAGAACGCTGATGAAGCCGGACCGCGCGCAATCTTGGCAAGTGGTCAATCGAGCTGAGTTGAGCACGTTCGCGGTAAGAGAGTTCAGTCGACCCCTGAGCCTTTGATGTCGAAGGACGCGGCGGATCTCGTGGAGTGAGTCGTGTGGACCTGTGAGTCAACAGGGTTGTCGGAGGATTCCGGTGCTTACGAAGCCAATGTGACGAAACTTGAGTCACCCATGAAATCGCCAGAAATGGACCTGCCACCGTGACTTGTTGGCTGGCAATTCGGACGCGTGCCATTCCGTGAGTTCGTGACCCTCAACCGGCGCCGGGGGGCAGAGGAGGTGCATAACGCATGCGAAGATTGTTCGCTGTCCCTCGGTCACCAGCGGCCGTAATGCCGCTGGTTTCCTTGGCCTTTTCGGCAGCTGCCTGGCGTACCAGCGCGGTGAACTCTCTTCGTCCTTCCTTGCCTCGCACTTTCATCGGTTGTGGTTGAGGCAGGTCCTCGCACGGTCGCGTCGCGAGATATGCGAGCTCCGCACGATTAGACACCCCGACCTTCTCAAATACCCGTGCAAGCGTGTTTCGTACCGTATTCCGTGATATGTTCATGAGTAGCGCGATCTCCGTGTTCTGAAGACCGCGCGAAGTCAATGCGACGAACTCACACTCCCTCTTTGTTAGTCGATAGTCGCAAGCGAATGCAGGTGATACGCAATCGTCGCGTTCTCGCAACGTCAACATCTCAGCTATATGGAGAAACGGCGCGACCATGTTGGTGAGCTGAAGATCACGTTCCGTAAATTGCGTCATGCCGCGTCGTTCGAGGTTGAAGCCTGCGACATTTCCGTTGCGAACTCCAACGCGTACGATCATGTGCTTCGTACGTGCGGGCAGGAGCAATTCGCGGAATACCGCCAATTGCTCCTGCCTCCGGGAAGACCAGACTTCATGATGCAAACGTGCGCGTTCAGTGTAGTGAGCAACCTCTGTCGGTAGGATCTCTGCGAGGAAGCGTCCAATATTCTTCTTAAGGAATAGTGGGTCGTAATCAGCCACCGCGCCGCGCCCTTCGTCAGTGCTTCCCCAACTGGCTGCTATGTATCCGGCATCAAACCCAATCGAACGCTCTAATCGGTCGAGCATCGCCGGCCAGATAAGTGAAGGATCCCTAATAGTGAACACTAAATCCGCGAACTCGCATACCAGTTTGCGCTCTCCCGACGACCCCAACATAGCCCACCTCTTCGCCAAAAAGAATCGTGGGCGAAGCCTAGCATCTTGTCAATGGCTCGACAATCTTGCGGCGGCTGCGCTCACTCCAAGCCGATTTATCGGCAACACGTCGTTGAGGTCTGACAAAGAGCGATCACATATGGAAGATATGGATCGTATTGAGGCTTTTCGCCTGGGCGGCATGAATGTCCTAATGCGGCGTTCCGTCTCGTAGCAGTCAACGTCAGAAGCCTCGCCACTGTGTCGAGCTTTCCTTCGATTACCGCGAGCGAGCTGGCAAAAAAGCAGGCGGTACTGGGCCGGAATTAAGCGTGGCCGCGAATCGGTCAGCTATGATCAGACGTCACCAATGGCGACGTCGAAGCTTGCGATACGACCAAGTCGTAACCGGTGAGCTACCGATTTTGATTATAAGTTGGCGAACACGATTATCGCTCAAAGCTGAGTTACCAGACCAATAGAAGGGGAGCCATTGGTTCGAAATTCAGGCCGAGCTCGCCCGCCATCCCCGCGCGATTGAGACCGAACGTTCGAGATACGATCGCTGAGCGGTGACCAATCCTGTGACGGATGATTGCGTCACGGTGGGGGTGCTCCAATGGGACGGGGGAGCAGCTTCGATTCGTCGGGGACAGTCGGAAGGTGAGCGGCGATCAGGGGCGTTCCACGTTGAGACGAGCGCTCTCCGCGATTCGGTCCCAGCTGCCGGAGCTCAAGAGCGAAGAGTCCTCGCGTCCAAGTCGGGCGAGACCACCCAAAGTCCGTGCGAGGCAGTGGTCTCTGCGTACCCAACGCGACGTGCCTCTGTGGGAATGAGCTGACCACAACCTGAATGGTGATAGGGGAAAGGGGGCAGTCTGTTCGACGACACACGTCCACCGTCCTCGCTACGTCTCGAACCCTCCGTCGTGCTCGCTCCTCAGCCCGAACTCATCCCGAACTGGTAGCGCGCGAAATCGGGCTTTGGTCGGGACCGCAGCTTCAGCGTGCGGCTTATGCACCACAAAAGCTGGCGGCATCGGAAGCCGGTGTCGCCGTCTCGGTCTGCTCGCGGGCTCGAGCGGCGTCAACTAACGTTTGCTTGATCCGTCCGCTTGTCGGCATCCAAACTGGTGACGAACGAGGATTCGAGAGACGCTTGCTCGGTAACGCATGGTCACAGTCAGCGGTTTCAAGGTCGCGGGTTGCGCAACGTGGCGAAGACATTGTCTGAGCCAATCACACTCGGCGCTGCGACGAGCAATGTCTCTTCGATAGGTTACGCGTGCACGCGCAGCCCTTGTGACCATGTGACCAAAGAAAGATGAATGTCTCTTGACATCGAAGCAGGGATTGCTCAGTGTTTGTCAGCGGCACGGCAAAAAGCGATGGGTTGGTCGGTTATGGCTCCTGTGAGTCATCGTGAGGATGCGTGCACCTGAGGTGTGACGATTGTCGACGGCTAGGCACGTCGGTCTAGCTGGTCGTTGGGGCGCGCTGAAGCTCGATGTATTTACACACAAATCACGGACCGCTGACGCTGCTGCGGTACCGCCCTAAGCTAACGTGCATCGAACGTTTTTTTTTGAAGCCAAAGGGATGGGAGTTTATGACTACATCAACTACTATAGCTCGAGTCGGAACGGTCCTTGGTTGTTGCCTGCAGATCGGGTGTGCAACTAGCGACGTTGACGTTGCGTCTCGCGGGACGACCAAAGCTGCGCCCGATGTAGATTCAAAAACGATTGACACAATGGGAATGCCCCCCCCAATCGTCTATTGTTGTGCGGGGAAATCCAGACGATGAATGATCGAGGGGAAGCAGTCGAAATCTCCGGAAGTCTACTACCCTGATGCCATCGCCAAGAAGCTCGCCAAATATGGCGAACTTCGTGAGATCACGGGACTAACTTCCGTAGCCACCTGCGAAGAAGCTAGACGGTTCATGAGTGCATACTTGGAGCAGGTGCGTAGTACTCCCGAACGTTTCGCGCCGAGCCAGGATTCGGTCGATTCGAATCTGTGGGGCTCTACCTGAAAGCCAAGATACCCCTCGTTTCGCCCATGAGACAAGTTCATCTGCAGGTGACGTCGCTACTGCAGAACAGGGTATTCGAAACGGCGCGCTTGCGACAACTCACTACGCCACTGTCAAGCTCAACGATACATCAAGCTTCTGCAGCGCCATTCAGATTTCCAAGTTTCACTTTCTAACGTCGGCGCACTGCCTCCCCAATTCGGGAAGTGGGTGGATTCGAGCAGGTATATCGCGACAGGTTTGCAGCGGAACGACATGTTACATTTCCCCCAGTCCGTATTCGGACATGTGGGTCTACATGACCAGAAGTCCGGATTACACGGGCAACGGCGACTACCCGGACGACATCGCCGTTGTAACCATCTATCACATCTATGACGACGGAGTGACTTTGCCCGACCCGGCGAAAAACGACGCTCTTGGCATGCGTATCCACTTGGGTACTTTGGCTGCAAACCAGGCGATATCGATTTACGGGTATGGCTACAGTAACGAGTCCGGATCCGACGCCGGTGGAGTGACCCTGCGCGGTGGGAGCATGAACGTCACAGCGGTGAACACCGGTTGGTTCTGGTCGCTCGTGGTCAACCAAGCCGTTTGCATGGGCGATTCTGGCGGCCCTGCAGTAGTTTACTCGAACAAGGCCGCTGGACTTCCGACCCAGTACTCGGGCGCCGGTGTGTGTCCATTGCCAGGCGCATACGTTGTCTGGAGTACCATCGCCCCCAAGATGTCATGGATCAATCCGTCATGCAGTATCCCCTTGGCTCAGGCTTCAAGTGCACCCGTTACGGATCGGGTGCGACACTTTACGCACGTTGTTGGTAGGCGTGGCGTCATCGCTTCCGTCAGCACGACAGATTGGAGCTTCAGCATGTCTGTCGTGCTGAAGCTCACCCCACTGACGAAACCACTTTAGTCGTTCAAATAGCTCGTCAGAAGTTCTGATGAATGTTAGCCTAACCGGACACTTGGGAGCGAGCGAATGAACGAACGAATGCGACTGCTAGCCCTAGGATACTTGACCGTGGGTGTCTCGTGTGCACAATCGACCGCTTGTTCACCTCGCAGCGGTGGGGTGGAAGGTGAACCCAGGATGGGCAGTCAGGGTACAGTACCGTCCGTGTCATGCGGAGAAGGGCGGAACTTTGGTTTCGACCAGGTCACGCCGCTCGGCGACAGCGCGAAAGTGTTCGTCGAGGCCTACGGGAAACCGAGGACCGCGGTCGAGGTGGGCAGCCATTCTGCCAACGTCCAAGAAGGAACTCTTCGTCGAAGGCTGACACTGCAATTCGTGGGGACGAAGGGTCAGGTGTCGTACTCAGATCCATGCGCGCGCCTTTCCATTCCGATTGCGCTTTCCCTCCAGCTATCGACTGGAGAGAAGTGGCAATCCGATGCGACATTGACCGTTGCCCAAGGAACACCACCCGAGCTGAGGGTGGTTGCGACACCGAGCGACTCTCAACCATTCTATCTCAATATCACGTTGACCAACGCGGATACGGATGTCCGGATAGAGCCAAAAGACGGTTCGCCGCCTGTGCGGTTCACGACTCTCTGCAAGTCGCCAGCGGCTACTCTTGTGGAAGCGGATTGGGGTGCGACGCTGAGAGAGCTCATCAGGTCTGATGAAGAGGTACGCCTAGAATGCGTGATTTCAGGACGGCCGCCGCTGGTAATCAGTTTACCCCAATACGAGTTAATCAACTTCGGCGACGACGTATGCCGTGCAAACTGGAGGGCTCCCGGGGAATTCACGGTAGAGACAAAGATTGCAGGCGGTTGGCTGGAACCGACCCTGAAAGGCACCGCGTCTCTAGATCGGATCGGGACGCGGCCGGCGTTACACTATCGTCTGTTTGGTAAGCTTCTTCAGGGTAAAGAATTCGTGCCCTTGGTTCCCTGCGCAGCTGGAGATCTCGCAACGGTGAGACTTGAAGGGGGAGCCGTGCGAAGTGAATACGGTCGAGGCGATTTCGAACGCGAGCGAAACACACTCTCCGTTTCTTTCACGTGCGAAGATGTCAGCGTCATTTGTCGTTGAGTGAGATCTCCACAATTCACTTTGATACAACCATCGGTGGTGCGTTTGCGGACATCCGAATCGGAACCGAATATGGCGGCGCCTCAGCTTTTGACGATGGTTGCCTTCCTTACGAGGCCCCGTTCCAAGTGTCGACTGAGCGTTATCCAAAACTCGAGTCGCACTGCTGCTCAGAAGACATGTGCCTGCGTAATGCGGTCGTCTAGAGGTCGAGCGGGAGCTCAATCCTCTTGAGTTGGTCGGCTCAAAGAAAAATGCTGTCAAATCGGTTCGCCAACTCGCGCGCGAAGCGAATCAGTCTCGGTCCCTTTGGATCTCGAGGATCTGCGAGTTGCTGCACTATGGGAAGATGGGTCGACGGAAGCCCCATCGTCGCGCCACTTTCCCAAGGATACTCGAGATGCGGTCCCGCTTTGGAAACAGCAGGGTGAGCCCTCTCGAGTGCCTGAACTAGCGGGAGCACGTCCTTCCAGTTGTACCGAAGTTGGACATATGCATTCTGATTCTTGATCGCACTGACGAGACGGCTTGCTGCGACGTGGTTTGTTCGATTGGCGACGAAGCAGGGCGCATCGATGCGCGCTAGTGCTGCCTTTGCTAGCTTTTCAAACACCATCTGCAGGAGCATCGCAACGACGGAGGCGGGGGTTCCTTCGTTCCTAGAGAGGATCTCGACAGCTGCTAGATCGTCCTTTGCTTGCGCAAGAAGGGCATCCGACCACATCCCTTCTGACAGCGAAATTGGTCGAAACCTCTCGTCAAGCAGCCCTTCGACGTAGCCTCGTAGCGTTGAGTATGCACTATTGCATTGTGCGAAATCGGGCGGGGTAGCGGATAACGTCGCCGCTACCTCCTCTATCCACTGGCGTATCGATTTCTCGAGAGCTGCAGCCATCGGAACACTATTCGATTGGTACAAGTGTCGGTGAGGGTCCCCAGGTTTCCGGAAGGTGCAGCTGTTGCTGGTCGAGCTGAGCTTTCTCTTCAGGACTCATCAAGATAACCACAGATGGAAAGGGAACGTCTAAGTCTGGTCGCGCGCTGAAGCGGAACGGCATGACCGTTCCGCTATTTCCTACCGAGCCGGACACTTCAAGCAGACGCACCTCTCGACCCGCAGGATCGCGAACCATAAAGATCTGCTTGATGTCGGGGTCCGCTACCCGATGCGCGGCCGCGAGATCCCGAGCAACCTCTTCAACGGACTTGGACGAGTTCATGCCGTAAACTTTAGCAAAGCGGTGTTGGTTTAGCTACTTGGACGGTGCGGCTCGCGCCAAATCCATACGAAATGTGAGTGCTTCGACGCTGGTTTAATTCGCCGAGTCCGTCGAGGTGGTTGCACCCGAGGCTCTTGGTTCTGAAGAAACGAATTCGTTCGCCTCCTAGCTCGAATCGCACAGCTGCTCAGAAGGCAGGTGCCTGCCCAACGCGTTTATCCAGACGTCGATCGGGAATTCAATCGCGCCCGGATGCGGCACGACTCACGGCAATCGTCTTGTCCACGTGCTCACGGAGCAAGACCTCGAGACGAGTGCCGTTGACGCCGTGAGCGCACGATGGTCGGAGCTGCTGGCGCGAGCCTAGACGGAACCTCTACGCTATTCGCCGTATCTCACTTTTCTTCTGCAGATCCTTCGCAGTGTCATGACGAATCCGCTGGCTTTTGAGACTCTCTGATCATTTCGACCGCCATCCAATACAGCGCTTCAGGATACAGAATGATGAGTTGGATTTTGATTTCGACGAGAGGTCGTTGCCCGTCTGGACTGAGTATCAGGATGCGGAATTGGTTGGCCCAGTCCGCTAGTTTGGCGAGAATGGGTTTGCTTCGGCGCCCGTCTCGCAGAAAGAGGGGTTGAGGGGCGGCTCGGGCAACAGTGGGTAGTCGCGAAACCCATGGAACTCTATTCGTTCACTTGCCGAAGACATCTTCGGGTTTCCTCGCGGTGAGTAGTCGTGTGGAGCAGCTCAAGAGCTCGAGCTCGTCGGCGTCATCGAGCCGATCGCGCAGACGAGCGGAGACTTTGCCGAACTTGTCTTTCATTTGGCGGTGGAGGGATGTGCGGATCCCCTCCTTCCAGGCCTCTTTCCAGATTTTGAACGTGATTTTCTCTGCAAGTAACTGCGCCGGGTTCTTTCCTTCTGACATGGCCAATTGTTTCCTCGGTTGAGTTTCGATGGTTCAAGTTACGGTGCGACCACCGCACCGCGACGAATGCGTCGTAGGTCCCTGATCTCGACAAGGACGGACCGACCCACATCGGTCCGTCCCCGCCGGGCTCATTCACAGTCAGCGAGGTAAGTCTCGCTCAATCTTATTTTCGACTCGTGACGTCCGTCGTGTCGTCATCCTGATCGAGGTGTTGGTCGCTCTCCAGAAAGCTCGCCACAGTGTCGAGCCTTCCTGCCAGCTCCGAGAGCTGATTCGCAAGCAGGGTGGTTTTGTACGGCGTTCGAACGGATCCCTGTCGCGGTCTGACGGATCATCCTCGACGCCGTTCCCGACCGAGAGCTGAAAATTCGCGACGATGGAGCCAACGTCCGTGAGTTGACGGGCGTGATCATACAGTGCACTCATGGCTCGCATGACGTCTCCCCGGGGCATCGAGTCCTCGATGTGGATATAACGGATGCTCACGACGCCACCTCGTTCCCGAGACGGCCGAGTGCGAGACGGCCGAGTGCGAGACGGCCGAGTGCGAGACGGCCGTTCTCGACAAGCGCGTTGTCGAGGTGGCGACTGTCGGGACGCCCGTGAGCGAGCTGTCCGCTCCCTCGGTGCGCGTTTTCCCGCGAAATGCCGCGCGAATGGGCGTTGTTGGACGAATAGCCGAGGGAACCTTTACCACGCCGCACCAACCCAATGCTTGGGGGCTGGGAGACGGGGCGAGAGACAAAACGATGCGATCTTACCGATGATTCTGGTACGTTTCTGGTGGTCATTGGAAACCTCATCTTTCCGTGGCCCGGGGTTCGGCTGCTGACACAGTGCGAACCCCGCTATTTGCTTTGCTTGCTTCGAGCGCATCCTCGCTGGCTTCGTTGTCGGCTGCGGTGCGTCCTCACGTACCCAAGTACGCTTCGGGCGCTCCTCGCCTTCGCCTCGCCATCGAGGCGCGGTCTTCGTAAGCGATTGTTGCTTCGAGCGCATCCTCGCTGGCTTCGTTGTCGGCTGCGGTGCGTCCTCACGTAGGAACCTACGCTCTGGGCGCTCCTCGCCTCCGCCTCGCCATCGAGGCGCGGTCTTCGCAAGCGATTGAATGTTCTAGTTGAGCCGATCTCCTTCTGGTTGTGGTTGAGCCGGTGCGACCATCGAATGAAACGATGTGAACGAACCGGCTGGACCTGTGTGGTTGCAATGCGCCGGTCGCGACCTGCGACGTGGACAGTTCTTCAATGAGCGGCGCGCCAAAGCCGCCAAGCCTCCGAGGGTGCGGAGCTTGCCCGAGTCAGGCGCGTCCGCCGCGACAGGCGCGTCAACCGCGACAGGCGCGCGCGGGGACGCTTCTTTCGGGACAAAAGCAGGCCGCGCGAGCCGGGTGATCCGGTGGCCCGCGAACCCAACCGCTGGACGCCGCGCCATCATCGTTGTTGCGGAGCGATTGTATCCTGCAGAGGGGAGGGGAGCAACTGTGAAGATGGAGTTTGTTGGGTGATGCTGGCTGCTCGCCGCAATGAGTGCGAATGCGAATGGACCATTTTTATCTCGAGCAACTCACGGAAATGCAGAGAATTACGAGCTGTTACACATGAATCAATCCGTGCGGTTAGCGGCGTCACGCCGCAGTCGCACATTGTCAACTTTTCGTGAGGAATGCGTCTGCGGCAGCACGAGCACGAGCTCCAGCCGTCAGCCGTCAGCATCGGCACCAGCAACGGCACCGGCACGAGCACGAGCACGAGCACGAGCACGAGCACGAGCACGAGCACCAGCCGTCAGCCGTCAGCATCGGCACGAGCACGAGCACGAGCACGAGCACGAGCACGAGCACGAGCACCAGCACGAGCACCAGCACGAGCACCAAACGCAAGAACGACATCTGCGCCGTCGTGAGTGCTCGATTGGGTTACAGCATGTTGATCACCGATGTCGGCTTGCGCGACACCGGAAGGTTACTTGCTGTAGTCCGTCACTTCATGAATTGCGTACAGAGCGTCCGCTTTTCGCTCATCCTGAATCTGGTCTGGGAGATTCGGTTTCCGTCCGCGCTCAACTCATTCGCCCGAGAGTCCTTGCCTGCGCTTGGCTCGGGGCGTTCAGCAAGGATTGCAGACCCTCCGGCGGTAGAGCACAGGCGGAGGGGGCGGTTGAGCGGGCGGACGCATCACCTTCGAGCCAGCTTCCGAGGTCAGCCGTCCTCGACCGGGCGACCGTGGTGTGTCGCCATGAAGGTAAGCTAATGAGCAAGCGTGGCTTCGCGGCCGTTGTCGGTGCCGGAAGCGATAGGAGCAGCGGAAAGCCCGGAAACTGCCCAACTGTCCTTGCCCGGCGCTCCCGGGCGCCCTAGGCTAAGCGAGTGGCAAAGCAGGAAAACACCGCAATCTGGGTCGCTGGTGGTCCTGCTGCCCTTGGATTGCTCGCCCTGGCCAGTTCATCGCGTGAGCCAGCTCGTCGCACGTTCGGTGATGCGCTTCGCGAAGAGCTCCTCGAACGTCGCATCCGTCTCATCTCGGCTGAACTGGGCCGGCGGCGCGGAGCGCCCGTGTGGGGCGTGACGAGTGAGGTCCCCGACGGGCGAATGCTGCGTGTCGACGTACCTGCTGAAGGGGACCCCTACGAAAACCCTCAACGGTTGGCTGATGGGATCGCTCGTATACTGAGTGCGGCATGACGCCGCACAACAGAACGTTGGATGCGGCTCTCGACGAGCTGCGGCGCCAGATTGAAGCACTTGTCCGAGAAGAACAGCTTCGCGATCAATTAACCGGGTTGGGGAACGCACAGGCGCTTTCGGAGACTCTGAAAACGGCTCTCGAAAGTGACGTTTCTTTTTGGCTCGCGTTCCTCGATGTCGACTACTTCAAGCGCATCAACGACAAGTACGGCTACCAACTCGCGGATGGGCTGCTCTAGAAGATTGCGAAGCGACTCGGTTCATTCGATGACTATGTTGCTGGAACAATTCCAATTCGTGCACATGGCGATGAGTTCTACCTGTTTGGGCGCATTACCGATGCCGAACGAGAGGGTGTGCTGAACGAAGCGCTCGATCGTGTTCGCGACGAGATCGCGGCAATTGTCGTGAATACCGACAAGGGCGCGATGCGTTGCACGGTAAGCGTCGGTTGGATGACGAGCGACGACAGTGGTGACCAGACGCTCACTGAAAGGACCGTGATGGGCATGGTTGAAGCGTCGGTTGGCGCTGCCAAGGTCCACGGGCGCAATCGCGTCGTTCGCTACTCTCCCGAGCTCGAGAAGGCTCAGAGACGTAGCATCCGCGACGACTGCGGTGCCTGCAGGGCCTCTTTCACTGTGGAAGTGCCGGTCGACAGTTCCCATACGGGTGATCCATATTGTCCAAATTGCGGAGCACGCCGGAACCGGCCTCCTTTCGTCACAGACGGATGACACGTGCTCCAGCCCTAGCAGCACCCGCAGATGCAGGTGTGGCGAGGCATAGTGTTTCGCAAGCCCGTACAGGCGACGCCCGAGGCCGGGAGGGGCCGGAGCGGCTCCCCACGGAGGCGGGGTCGCTTTGTGTACGGCCCCTCGGGGAGCAGCCGCGCCGCCGCCGCCGGCGGCTCGCAGGGTCGGCGAGAGCTAATGCCTTGAGAGCCCGTACAGCCGCCGTCCGAGGCCGTCGAGGGTCGCGAGCACGTCCGCGGTTTTCGAGCGGTCGAGGTAGCCCCAAGCGACGGCGAGTTCGAGCGCGACGCAGGCTTCGTAGAGCGAACCGTGAGCGGATTGAAAGCGCAGACGAGCGTTGCCCGCTTGCGTGCCAAATCCTTCGGCGGAATTGAGAGCAATGCTGCTGAGCGCACGCCGCGCTTGGCTAGCGAGATCGCGATCGCGTCGAGCGTTGTCGTCGATCAATGGGCGAGCTTGCGCAACGACGTCGATGATGACTTTGAGGAGCTGATTGCGTAGGGGAGTGTGCATGCCCCTTCCCGGCGCGGCTTGCGTGCCACCGCCTGGCGCGATTCGTTCGTAAAGATCCGGCGGAGGCACGGAAGGTGCGCCGCTCCCGCATGCACACTCCCCCTACGCAAGCAGCGTGCGACAGCATCGGCACCCGCCCCAGCCCCGGCCCCAGCAGCAGATGCACGCGCCCCAGCAGATGCACGCGCCCCAGCAGATGCACGCGCCCCAGCAGATGCACGCGCCCCAGCAGATGCACCCGCACCAGCAGCAGCACCCGCACCAGCACGCGCATCAGCAGCCGCATCGCTATCGGCTATCAGCTATCGGCTATCAGCTATCAGCTATCAGCTATCGGCTATCAGCTCCCCCCACACCCGCACGCGCATCAGCCACCGCACGCGCATCAGCAGTCACATTCTCTCTCCCAAATGCAAATCAGCTTCCAGAGTTCCCACAGTTGCCCATGGGTCTCTGAAAGCTGATGGCTTACTGCGGCTATCAGCTATCAGCTATCGGCTATCGGCTATCAGCTATCAGCTATCAGCTATCGGCTATCAAACCACGGAGGGCTGATCGCTGACGGCTGATCGCTGACGGCTGGCGGCTGACGGCTGACGGCTCACGGCTCACGGCTTTACGCCTTCAAAATCCGCTCGACGATGGCTTTGCCCATCTCGTCCGTTTTGACGAACTTCTTGGAGTCGAGATCTTTGGTGCGCAGTCCTTCGTCGAGCGCGCGATCGACGGCGGCTTCGACGGCCTTGGCTTCGGCTTCGAGCCCGAGGCTGTAGCGGAGCAGCAGAGCGGCGCTGAGGATGGTGCCGACGGGGTTGGCAATGCCTTGTCCGGCAATGTCAGGCGCGGAGCCGTGGATCGGCTCGTAGAGACCCAGCGTACCGGTCCCGAGGGACGCGCTCGGAAGCAGCCCAAGGGTGCCTCCCATGACGGCAGCTTCGTCCGAAAGGATGTCTCCAAAGAGGTTTTCGGTCACGATGACGTCGAAGCTCGCCGGATTGGTGACGAGACGCATCGCGCAGGAGTCGACCAACTGGTGCTCGAGCTTGATGTCGGGATTCTTCGAGCCAATCTCGGTCGCGATTTCGACGCCAGAGGCGCGACGTCTCGAGGACGTTCGCCTTGTCGACGGACGTGACGAGCTTCTTGCGGCCGCGAGCGAGCGTGAACGCGCGCTCGACGATGCGACGGATTTCGCCTTCGGTGTAGACCATCGTGTCGATGGCGCGAATTCCTTCGGGCGTATCTTGACGTTCTTGCGGGCGACCGAAATAAAGACCACCCGTAAGCTCGCGCACCATCATCAAGTCGACGCCGTTGAGGCGCTCGGGACGAAGCGGAGACGCGTCGATGAGCGACTTGAATGCGCGCACTGGGCGCAGATTCGCAAAGAGGCCGAGCCCCTGACGAACGCGGAACAGCCCCTGTTCGGGACGGATCTTGGCCTTCGGATCGTCCCACTTCGGGCCACCGACGGCGCCGAGCAGAACGGCGTTCGACGCCAAACAGGCGTTGAGCGCGTCATCCGGGAAGGGATGATTGAACTTGTCGATCGCGATCCCGCCGATCCACTGGGTTTCGAAGCTGAAGCTGTGTCCGAAGAGCCGTGCAACGGCTTCGAGAACTAGACGCCCTTCTTCAGCGACTTCGGGCCCGATGCCATCACCGGGCAGCACTACGATATGAGCCTTCACGATACCTCCACTCGATTGGACCCTGTGGATTTCGGGGGGCACCGATTGAGGAGTCACGTGAACGGAGGCGTCGAGGGCATCCTCGGGGCGCACTCCGCTTTCCAAGAGTCCGTATTCGATGCTGTCAACCAGGGCTTGTAGGGACGCTTCGATGATATTTTCCGAAGCGCCGACGGTCGTAAATTCTTTGGTGTCCGTGCGGCTGTCGATGAGAACGCGCGTGATCGCGGCGGTTCCCTCGGCGCCGTCCAAGATCCGGACCTTGTAGTCGGCGAGATGAATGCGAGCGATCGCCGAAAACGCAGGAGCTAACGCTTTCCGAAGCGCCGCGTCGAGGGCGCCGACGGGGCCGCATCCTTCCGCAGCCGTGTGCATGACCTGAGTGCCAACCTGCACCTTGACGACCGCTTCCGCGAAGGGCTCGGTGCCCTGTCGCTGACCGACCATGACTTGATAATCGAGCACACGGAAGAGCGGGTTATAACCGGTGGCGCGCCGCTTCAGCATGAGCGCGACGCTGGCCTCGGCGCTCTCGTAGGACATGCCCTTCGCTTCGGCGTCCTTGATGGCTTGAAGGGTCTCGATTTCGTCGCCCTGCTTGACCTCGACGCCGAGTTCCTCGGCCTTGCTGAGCACGTTGCCGCGTCCAGAGAGCTCGCTCACGACGACGCGCATCTGATTGCCGACGAGATCCGGATCGACGTGCTGGTAACTGCTCGCGACGCGCCGCATTGCCGCGACGTGAACGCCGCCCTTGTGGGCGAAGGCGCTCTTGCCGACGTAAGCCATGTGGTGATCGGGGGCGATGTTGGCGACCTCCGAAGCGAAGGTCGAAAGGGCCGCGAGCTCCTTCAACCGTTCGCGGCCGACCGCGGTAAAGCCCATTTTGAGCTCGAGATTCGGGATGATGACGGAGAGGTTCGCGTTGCCACAACGCTCTCCGTAGCCGTTGATCGTGCCTTGGATTTGCCTGGCTCCCGCGCGAACGGCGGAAAGGCTGTTGGCAACGGCGCAACCCGTATCGTCGTGTGCATGGATCCCGACGGGGTGATTGAGCTCACGACACACGGTGCTCGTGATCGTTTCGATGCGCCACGGAACGCCACCACCGTTCGTATCACACAGGACCAACACCTCGGCGCCGCCGCGCTTCGCGGCGCGGAGTGTCTCGAGGGCGTACGTGGGATCCGCCTCGTAGCCGTCGAAGAAGTGCTCCGCGTCGTACATGACGCGCCGCCCCTGGGATACCAGGTAGCGCACCGTGTCTTCGATCATCACGAGGTTGTCTTCGAGTGTCGTGCGGAGCACCTCGAGCACGTGCAGCGTCCAGGTCTTGCCGAAGATGGTGCACACGGGCGCTTGGGATTGCACGAGCGCTTGGGTGCTGGCGTCTTCTTCCGGCGTAACCTTCGAGCGTCGAGTGGAGCCGAAAGCGGCGAGGAGCGCGTGTTTCCACTCCATCTCGCGGGCGCGAGCGAAGAACTCGGCGTCCTTCGGGTTCGAGCCGGGCCATCCCCCTTCGATGAAGCTAATCCCGAAGGCGTCGAGCCGCTTGGCAATGCGCAACTTGTCTTGAACGGTCAGCGACATGCCTTCGCGTTGGGTTCCATCGCGCAAGGTCGTGTCGTAGATGCGTACCACGTTCGAATTCGCGGTCTCGGGCGGATGCTGAGTCATCGGGAGGATTTCCGAATGGACGAGGGAATGCAGGCGACGCTAGGGTGAGACCGAGGCTCAAATCCCGGCGGTCTTCGCTGGGGGCTCGGAGAGTGGCCCGAGGCTGGCCTGATCGGCTTCTGCGCGCACCACGGCGAGCAGGCGATTGAGCGCGGCCAAGTACGCCTTGGTGCTCGCCACGAGCACGTCGGTGTCCGCCGCGTGACCGTGGAACACGCCTTGGGTCGTCGCGCGTTGAGGGTTGACGCGCTGGGAAGGCTGGGCAATCGACTTCACGCGCACGTTGGCTTCCCCAAGGGCGTCGATCCCTTCGGTGACGGCATTGATTGAGTACTCGACGAGCTCTGCCGGCGCTTGGACGAGCTGATCGACGGCCGTGAAGACCGCGTGGACCGGCCCTGTGCCGATGGCGGCTGCCGTCACGAGCTGTCCGTCGGGATCGCGCAATCTGACGGAGGCCGTAGGAAGCCCCGTGGAGCCGCAGGTGACCTGCACTGCGTCGAGGGAGTAGAGCTCGGGACCTCGCGCTTGCTCAGAGGACGCTAGGGCTTCGAGATCGGCGTCGGTGATGTTCTTCTTACGATCTGCCAAGATCTTGAAGCGACCGAAGGCGGCTTCGAGGGCTTCGTCCGAAAGAACGAACCCGAGTTCGCGGAGGCGAACGCCGAAGGCGTGACGACCGGAATGCTTGCCGAGGACCAAGAGACTCTTCGTGGCCCCGACGGATTCCGGGCGCATGATCTCGTAGGTCGCTTCGTGCTTGAGCATCCCGTCTTGGTGAATGCCAGCCTCGTGAGCGAAGGCGTTGGCGCCGACGATGGCTTTGTTCGGCTGCACCAGCATGCCCGTGCGAGCGCTGACGAGCTTGCTCGTCTTGCAGAGCTGGGTCGAGTCGATGTTCGTCGTGAGCCCGAGGACGGCGTGGCGCGTCGAAAGAGCCATGACGACCTCTTCCAAGGCCGTGTTGCCCGCGCGCTCGCCGATCCCGTTGATGGTGACCTCGGCTTGGCGAGCTCCATTGACGATCCCCGCGAGGGTATTGGCCGTCGCAAGTCCGAGATCGTTGTGGCAGTGCACGCTCACGATGGCACGCTCGATCCCTCGCGTGTGCTTGACGATCCCCGCGATGAGCGCGCCGAACTCGTGCGGCAGCGTGTAGCCAACCGTGTCGGGGATGTTGAGGGTCGTCGCGCCGGCTTCGATGACGGCGGAAAGGACCTCGTAAAGGAATTCCGGCTCCGTGCGCCCTGCGTCTTCTGGGCTGAATTCGATGTCCGCGCAGAGGCTGCGCGCGTAGGCAACCATTTCCGTCGCCTTCGCGACGACCTGATCCCGCGTCATGCGGAGCTTGTGCTCGCGATGAATGGGTGAGGTCGCGATGAAGGTGTGGATGCGGGGACGTTTGGCTTCGCGAACCGCCTCCCAACAGCGGTCGATGTCCTTTGCGTTCGCGCGGGACAATCCGCAGATGATGGGGGGCAAAGGCGAGGGGCGCCCCTGAGTGACCTCGCAGCCTACGGTGCTAGCGATGCGCTTCACCGCGTCGAGATCGTCGGGGGACGCTGCCGGAAAACCGGCTTCGATGGCGTCCACGCCGAGCCGAGCAAGTGCCCGTGCCACTTCGAGCTTCTCGTCAGACGTCATGGTGGCGCCAGGGGACTGTTCGCCATCGCGGAGCGTCGTATCGAAGATGCGTACGGTGTTGGGATCGATCGGGGACTTGCTCTGCTCGGTCATTTGGATTTCTCCGGGCGCCCGCCCTCACGGGGGGCGTCAGGCTGCGGTTACCACCGAATCCTGGTGTTGTCCGTGGGCGACGCGCGCCGCGGCCCCTTCGATGCCACGGGTCATGGCGACTTGGCCAGTCTGAACCATCTCGAGGATGCCGAAGGGCGAAAGGCACCCCACCATCGCTTCGATCTTGTCCGGTGAGCCAGAGATTCTCGGCAATGAGGGACTCCGGCCCGATGTCCACGACGCGGGCTCGGAAAACCTCGATGAGCTGCAGCACTTCGTTCCGTCGTTCCTGGCCGACGCTGACCTTGATCAGGGCCAAGTCACGGACGACCGAGGCCTGCTCCGTGATGTCTTCGACGCTGAGGACGTTGACCAGTTTGTAAAGATTCGCCTCGATGAGGTGAGCCACGATCTCGTCGCCTTCGACGACGATGGTCATGCGCGAGACGCCCGCGTCATGCGTGCGACCGACGTTGAGGGAGATGATGTTGTATCCGCGGCGACGGAAGAGGCTCGCCACCCGATTGAGGACACCGGGCTTGTCCTCGACGTAGGCCACGAAGGTTCGGAAGTTGCTGGCGGTCATTGGTCTGCTCCAGTTTCGTAAATCGGATTGGGGGAGGGGCGGCGGATCATGTCGCCGAGATCGGCACCCGCGGGCACCATGGGATACACACTGTCTTCTTGTTCGACGCGGAACTCGACGAGGGCGGTGCCCGGCGCCGAGCGAGCTTGTTGCACGATGCCGGCGAGCTCGGTTCGGTTGGTCACGCGGAACCCGACGTGCCCGTGGGCTTCGGCGAGCTTCACGAAATCCGGGCTCGTCATTGGCGTGGCAACGTAGCGGCCTTCGTAGAAGAACTGCTGCCACTGGCGCACCATGCCGAGGAAGCCGTTGTTGATGACGGCGATGTTCACCTTCAAGCCCTCTTGGGTCAGGGTTTGCAGCTCCGCCGCCGTCATCTGGAAGCCGCCGTCACCGGCGATGACCCACACCTCTTCCTTGGGACACGCGAAGCGTGCGCCAATTCCCGCGGGGAGACCGAAGCCCATCGTACCGAGGCCACCCGACGTGATCAGCTTGCGTGGGTAGTCGTGGCGATAGTACTGCGCCTCCCACATCTGGTGCTGACCGACGTCGGTCGCGATGATGGCCTTACCCTCGGTGAGCCGCCAGAGATCGTGGATGACGTGAGCGGCGTAGAGCTTGCCGTTGTCGGGAAGCGTCTGGATGTCGATGACGGCGCTGTGCCCCTTGAGTTGGTCGATTTCCGAGAATCCAAGTCGCGCGATCGGGCTTCTGGACGTGATCCATCAGGGCCTCGAGGATCGCGCGGACATCGCCGATGAGCGGGAGATCGACCTTGACGTTCTTGTTGATCTCCGCGGGATCGAGCTCGACGTGGATCTTCTTGGCGTTGGGCGCGTAGGTCTTCAGGTTGCCCGTGACGCGATCGTCGAAGCGCATGCCGAGGGCGATGATGAGGTCGCTCTCTTGAATGGCCTTGTTGACCCAAGCTTCGCCGTGCATGCCCATCATGCCGATGGCACGCGGATGGCTGGCGGGGAACGCTCCGAGCCCGAGGAGCGTCGCCGCGACCGGAATGTCCGTGCGCTTGACGAACTCGAGGAGCGCGCTCGAAGCGCCGGAGCGAACGACGCCTTGACCGGCGAAGATGATGGGACGCTTGGCGGAATTGATCATCTCCACCGCTTGCTTGAGCTGCGCAGGGAGCGGCGGCTGACGGTTGCGGTAGCCCGGGAGCTTCACCGGCGAGGGATCCCAGCGATAGCTTGCCTTCTTCTGGAGAGCGTCCTTCGTGATGTCGACGACGACCGGACCGGGACGACCCTCGCTCGCAATGTGGAACGCAAGCTTCACGGTCTCGGCGATGTCGGCGGCCTTCGTGACCAGGAAGTTGTGCTTCGTGATCGGAAGCGTCACGCCCGTGATGTCGACCTCCTGAAACGCGTCGGAGCCGAGCAGCGTAGAGGTGACCTGGCCGGTGATGCAGACGATTGGAACGGAGTCGAGCATCGCGTCGGCGATGCCCGTCGTGAGATTCGTCGCGCCGGGGCCGGAGGTCGCGATGGCGACGCCCACCTTGCCGGATGCGCGCGCGTAGCCTTCGGCCATGTGCGCGGCGCTTTGCTCGTGGCGAACGAGGACGTGATGCAGCTGCGGGTACTTCGGCAGCGCATCGTAGGCCGGCATGATGGCACCACCGGGGTAGCCGAACATGACGTCGACTCCCATCTGGACCATGCACTCCCAGAGGATTTCGGAGCCGGTCAATTCTCGGGCTTCGGTGGCCTTGGGGGCCTCGCTCGAGGTCGATGGATTCGAGGGCACGCCTCGAGATGCCGCGGTCGGGGGCGTCTTCATTCGCGTAATGTCGCTTGGATTTGCTGTCACGGTGGTCACTCCTCGCTGGCTGTTGAAGTCTTTCGGATCCCCGAAACTCGACCGCTAGCGATCGTTCGGTGCCTCTTATAAATGGCTCCGGCGCCTACGGGAACCGGACTGTCGGGGAGTTGAGGTGGGAATGTTGGGTCGGAGGGGGTGGCTAGGGGCCAGGGCTGAAATCAAAAAACCCCCGCACCGGGTTGGGTGCGGGGGCCGAGAGCTTCGTTATCTAGTCGATGAACTCAGACGGCCGCCGCGCCCGTAATTACTACGAGTACGCTTACGAGCCGAATGAGGCCGCCGCCAAACGCCGAAATGCTCTCATTGCCAGGGAGGCAATGGGCAAGGAACGGCTTTAGCGTGCGCGACATAGCGCGCTAATGATTCAATCAGTGTCCGCGATGGTCAAGGAACTTTCTTCGAATTTCCTGGGAGACCTTCAGTTTTGATCGGCGCGAGCGTCGATATGGGGCGGCAAAACGGCAATTGGACGGCGCTTTTCCCTCGCCCCGCTGTGCGGAGCACCCGAATCCGCGTGGCACCAGCGCAGCAGTGACAGCGTAATGACGCGTCGGTCATCAATCTCGACTTGGCACCCGCGGCACCCGGTACTTGAGCCGCCGGGCGCGCTGACGTTGCTTTGCCGGCCTTGGCCCAAACGCCCACGTTTGGCCAATTCGATTACATCCGGCCACATCCGAGTTGCCTCGGCTTCGCAGTCGGATCCACGTCTAGTGCCCACATGACAGAAATCCGGTAATAATGACCCCCTGAATCGAGATGACGCCCCGCTCGTCGATGTCACTGCTCACTCGGCCCTCCGAATTGGCGCGAGTTCACCGCGTTGAATGCGACGGTAGTCTGCCGTCGTTTCAACGTGGTCATGATGGGGCCAAGCGAGATGCGAAGACGCCTTCGCGTTTTGCGTCCGCTGCCTTTCGCACACCTCTGCACTGATATGCCCAACTCGACCAAATCCGAAGAGCTCGAGCGCGTCCTCTCTGGCGCAAAAGACAAGCCGCTTGTCATTCTTCTCGGGGGACATCCCGACCCAGACGCGATTGGAAGTGCAATTGCACACCAGCGGATCTGCGAGCGCATGGGAGTCACCGCGACGATTGCCCATGTCCTTCCCCTGTCGCGGTCCGAGAATCGCGCGCTAGTCAAGGTCTTGGGTCTTTCGATGACCAAGATCTCGGAGCCGGAAGATCTCGAGGAGTTCCAGTATCTGTCTCTCGTCGACGCGAGCTCCAGCGAGTCGACAATCGAGCTCCCGAAGCACCTGCAGCTCCTCTCCGTCGTCGATCACCATCGCCCTGCGACGATGCCCAAGGCGCCTTTCGTAGACATTCGTCACGACGTCGGCGCGACGTGCAGTCTGTACGCGGAATACATGGAGCAAGGGCTCGCGCCGCTCAACGGTGGCGGGCGTAGCGACAACGTGACGGCGACCGCGATGTTCTTCGGGATCCAGACGGACACCGACGACTTTGCCCTCGCATCGCCGGCAGACTTCCGCGCGGCGGCGTATTTGAAGCCGCATTGCGACTCCGAGGCTCTGAGTCGCGTCGGGCGCCGCCGAATGACGGCGGAGGCGATGGATGCGCTCAAGCGCGCGTTGCTCGATCTCGAGGTGATTCGCGATTTCGCGATTGCAGGCGTTGGTCGCGTCTCCGCGGTCAACCGCGACGCGATCCCGATGGCGGCGGATTTCATCATGCGTCGCGAAGACATCGACACCGTGCTCGTCTACGGCATCGTCGATGGTCGCATCGACGGCAGTCTGCGCACGAATAGCCCAAGCCTCGAGCCGTCGACGTTCATGATGAACGCTTTCGGCGAGGACGCGCAGGGCCGACCTTACGGCGGCGGGCGCGCAGCAAAGGTGGCGTCCAGGTTCCCCTCGGCGTGCTCGCGGAGACGTCCGACGAGGAAGCACTTTGGTCCTTGGTGCGCGAAATCGTGCACCAGCGCGTCTCACGGGTCATACCCGAGCTCGGAAAGAAGCTCCGCCCCGACGGCCGCGACAAGTCCGGCTGACACGGCCTCAACCCGATCCTGATTGTCGGTGCGTCGTGATTTCGGCGCACCGCGCGACGAACGCGTCGAGGCGACGAAGCCGGATCGCGACGGGTGCATCTGCAGGAGCTGGTGCTCGTGCGGGTGCGGGTGCATCTGCAGGAGCTGGTGCTCGTGCGGGTGCGGGTGCGGGTGCATCTGCTTGTGCTGACGGCTGACGGCTGATGGCTGATGGCCGGGTGCATCTGCAGGAGCTGGTGCTCGTGCGGGTGCGGGTGCTGCTGCATCTGCTGGTGCTGACGGCTGACAGCTGATGGCTGATGGCCGGGTGCATCTGCAGGAGCCGGTGCTCGTGCGGGTGCGAGTGCTGCTGCTCCTGCTGGTGCTGACGGCTGATGGCTGATGGCTGATGGCCGGGTGCATCTGCAGGAGCTGGTGCTCGTGCGGGTGCGGGTGCGGGTGCGGGTGCTCGTGCAGGTGCTGACGGCTGATGGCTGATGGCCGGGTGCATCTGCAGGAGCCGGTGCTCGTGCATCTGCAGGAGCCGGTGCTCGTGCATCTGCAGGAGCTGGTGCTCGTGCATCTGCAGGAGCCGGTGGATCTGCTGGAGCGGGTGCTCGTGCTGGTGTCAGGCTTGAGCCGCTTGCGCAGGGGAGTGTGCATGCGGAAGCGGCGCACCTTCCGCGCCACCGCCGACTCTTCACGAATGAATCGCGCCAGGCGGCGGCACGCAAGCCGCGCCGGAAGGGGGCATGCACACACCCCTACGCAATCAGCTCCTCAAAATCATCATCGACGTCGTTGCGCAAGCTCGCCCATTGATCGACGACATCGCTCGACGCGATCGCGATCTCGCTAGCCAAGCGAGGCGTGCGCTCAGCAGCATTGCCCTCAATGCCGCCGAGGGATTTGGCACGCAAGCGGGCAATGCTCGGCTTCGCTTTCAGTCCGCACACGGCTCGCTCTACGAAGCCTGCGTCGCGCTCGAACTCGCCGTCGCTTGGGGCTACCTCGACGTCGCCAAAACCGTTGACGTGCTTGCGATCCTCGACAGCCTAGGGCGTCGGCTGTACGGGCTTGCGAAACACTAGACGTTGCCATACTCAGCATCTGCTGGTGCTCGCGCATCTGCAGGTGCTGGTGCTCGCGCATCTGCAGGTGCTGGTGCTCGCGCATCTGCAGGTGCTGGTGCTCGCGCATCTGCAGGTGCTGGTGCTCGTGCATCTGCTGGTGCTGGTGCTGGTGCCGCGGCTGATGGCTGATCGCCGATAGCTGACTGCCGGGTGCGTCTGCTCGTGCTCCTGCTGGTGCTGGTGCTGGTGCTGGTGCCGCGGCTGATGGCTGATCGCCGATAGCTGACTGCCGGGTGCGTCTGCTCGTGCTCCTGCTGGTGCAGGTGCTGGTGCTCGCGCATCTGCAGGTGCTGGTGCTCGTGCATCTGCAGGTGCTGGTGCTGGTGCCGCGGCTGATGGCTGATCGCCGATAGCTGACTGCCGGGTGCGTCTGCTCGTGCTCCTGCTGGTGCAGGTGCTGGTGCTGCGGCTGGTGCTGGTGCTCGTGCTGCGGCTGATGGCTGATCGCCGATAGCTGACTGCCGGGTGCGTCTGCTCGTGCTCCTGCTGGTGCAGGTGCTGGTGCTCGTGCTGCGGCTGATGGCTGATCGCCGATAGCTGACCGCCGGGTGGGTCTGCTCCTGCTGGTGCAGGTGCATCTGCTGGGGCTGACGGCTGACGGCTGACGGCTGACGGCTGACGGCTGACGGCTGATGGCCGGGTTCAGGAGCGGTTGCTGGTGCTCGTGGGGCGTATGCACGACGGGCAAGCCAAAATGGAGATCGTCGACGAGCGATGCTGGATGGGGGTTCGGATTGCGACTGAGAAGCTCCATGTGATCGAGCGAACCATGGCGACATCGCTGACCCGACGAGTATGTGGCGTAGACACACCGGTTCTGTTCTACGGCACGGCGTGGAAGGAAGAGCGTTCGGAAGCACTGACGTCGATGGCGTTGCAGAACGGCTTTCGCGCCATCGATTCCGCCAATCAACGTAAGCACTACTTCGAAGCCGCCGTGGGACGAGCCGTGCGGCGTTGGCTCGCAGAGCCTGGACATCATCGCCGGGAGCTCTTTCTGCAGAGCAAGTTCACCCATCGAGCGGGCCAGGACGAGCGTTTGCCGTACGATCCGAAGGCGCCAATTGCGCTGCAGGTGGAGCAATCCCTCGACAGCTCACTCGAGCACTTCGGAAGCGACTACTTGGATTCCTTGGTGCTCCACGGGCCAACGACACGCGTGGGCCTTGCCGACGAAGATTGGGAGGCGTGGCGTGCAATGGAGCGCGCGTGTCAAAAGGGCAAAACACGGCTCATCGGGGTAAGCAACGTGACATCGAAGCAACTCGAGCTCCTCTATCGAGATGCTCTCGTCAAGCCTGCCTTCGTTCAGAATCGTTGTTACGCATCGACGGGTTGGGACGACGAAGTTCGCGCTTTCGCGACAGCTCACGGGATGGGATACCAAGGGTTTTCGTTGCTCACGGCAAATCCGCGCGAGGTCCAGAGCAAGGTCGTTCAAGAAATCGCGGTTCGGCACGGGGTCAGTCCCGAGGTCATCGTTCTTCGGTTTGCGCTTTCGCTCGGTATCTTCGTGCTGACGGGGACGACCAATTCTGGTCATCAGAGAGACGTGCTTGCGTGTGTCGAACTCGACATGGCGCCCGAGGAACTCGACGTCCTTTCGCGACTTTTTACGCGCAGCCGTTGAGTCGAAGCGCGTTGGGCCGCTGAAGGACAGATGCGAACGGTGCAATCGTGGGGTTGCGAGCTTCCGGCTTACGGAACCGAAGGACATTGGGGGAGCCCTTGCGCATCCCCGTCAGACTGAGACGAGCAGCACGCTTGCGTTGACGAACGATGTGAGGTCACGGCGCTCTGCGCGCGTGCGCATGTCCCGACGCCTCGTTACGACGGCGACACGACGGCGGCTCAAGTACTCGAGAGTGGCGCGTGCTTTTCACGCTCTTGCGATGCCGGCGCCGGATGCTATCGAGTGCGCGTCATTGGAGGGCAATCGTGATGTTTCGTCATGTGTTCTTTGCGGCATCCATTTCAATTGCATCGTCGTTCGTGCTTCAAGGGTGTACGGGGGCCAACGCTTCGAGCGACGTGACGACACCGAGCACGTCGGGCACAATTCGACTTCCGCTTCGCGCCAAAGGAGCGAGCGGTACGGACTATCGACTGTCGAGCGCGACCTTTCGAATCACTTCCGTGAGCGCGAGTTCGAACGCTGTCTACTTCGAGTGATTCGACTGTCACTGAACTTTCGACCACGCTTGCCGAAGGGGACTACCAAATTGCGCTCGTCGACGGGTGGCAATTGGAAGTGATGGACTCGAACGGACAGTGGACGACCGCTAACGCAGTGCTTGTGGACTCAGCGAGTCGAAACGTGAGTGTGCAAGCAGAGCGTTCGACCTACGTGACTTACCGATTCCTCGTAGAAGGTGAGATCGTAAACACGAAGACCGGCTCGCTTCACGTAGCGATTGAAATTCAGGAAGCGAACGGCGGCGCCGGCGGAACTACGAGCGCCGGCGGAACCACGAGCGTCGGCGGAACTACGAGCATCGGCGGAACTACGAGCGTCGGCGGAACTACGAGCATCGGCGGAACTACGAGCATCGGCGGAACTACGAGCATCGGCGGAACTACGAGCGTCGGCGGAACTACGTCAATTCCGGTCAGCTGTACCATCGATTCGATCGTGTACGAAGCGGGGGCTGCCGATCCGAGCAATCCGTGTCGAAGCTGTGTTCCGGGGCAATCGTCGACGGGATGGTCCGAGGTGCCAACCTCGACCTGTGTTCAGTCGATCGCCGTAGGTTTCTGGAGCGCTTGCGCGGTCGTCAACGGTAGCGCGACCTGTTGGGGGTACAACGCGTACGGCAATCTTGGCAACGATTCGACAAAGTCGAGTTTGGTGCCCGTCCAGGTGCAGGGACTGACCTCGGGCGTGACGGACATCGATGCGGCTCAGTATCATAGTTGTGCCGTGGTGAGCGGTCGGGCCACGTGTTGGGGACTCAATGCCTTGGGTCGACTCGGCAACGGCTCGACGGTGGATAGCCGCGTTCCCGTTCCCGTGCAGGGGTTGACGACGGGCGTGACGAAAATTGCGGTTGGCGCCTTGCACACCTGCGCGCTCGTCAATGGTGCGGCAAGTTGTTGGGGAGACAATGCGACGGGTGCTCTCGGCAATAGCTCGACGGTCTCGAGTCTGGTGCCCGTGAGTGTGTCCTTCTCGACGCCAAGCGTCCCCGACCTCACTGCGGGATCGGCTAGCAGTTGTGCGGTGAGTGACGGACGGGTTTGGTGTTGGGGCTCGAACAATGCGGGGCAACTCGGGATCGGACCTGTGCAGTACGTCGTGTTCCCGGTTGCGTTACAAGGACTCGTTGGGGACGGGCTCGCCGTCTCTACGGACTCGACACACAGTTGTGCCGTCGTGGGCGGTCGCGTCTATTGCTGGGGGAGCAACTCTTATGGTCAACTTGGCAACAACACGCTCGTCAATAGTTCGAACCCAGTGCAAGTGCAGGGCCTGCCCGCCGACGTGACTGCCGTTGCCGTCGGCTCGAACCATAGTTGCGCTCTAGCCGCGGGCAGAGCCTATTGTTGGGGTATGGGTTACGTCGGCCAACTCGGTCATGGTGTGGCAGCGTCGAGCCTCGCTCCGGTTCAGGTGTCGAACCTGACGGGGATCACCAGAGATCGCTGCGGGCAACATGACGACCTGTGCGATCGCCAATGGGCGCGCGTACTGTTGGGGGTACAACATCGATGGTGAACTCGGTAACAACACGACCGTGAACGGACTCGTCCCCTCGTTGGTGCAGTTGGCTGGGCCTGCGTCGAGTCGATAGGTCGAGATTGCTCCCGCACGTGCTCCGAAGACGGTTCCCGAGTTCGGGAAACGTCCCCTCGGGGCCTTTGTTGCCCTTTTCGCGTCGTCGGATCGATTCGGAGTTCACTTGTCGCGATGTGCGGCTATCCTCACCTGGATGACCGCCGGAACCGATCGAGCGCCCGCAACCGTCAAGTCCGCTTCTGCACGCGTCATCATCGTCGTGGGACTCGTGGTGGCTGGGGCGCTCGGTTTACTCGCGGTGAGTCTGTTCGCACTCCGCAGGGGAACTGCGACGCGTGCGGATGGCGAACCCGCAATGGCGCGGGTCGAGCGCGCAGGGGACGGCTCGTGTATCGTCGGTGGTCAACGTGAGCACTGTTATCGGCTCGACCTCACCGTGCTTCCCAAAGCAGGAGAGAAGTTCCGTACGACTCTCGACGTCAACGTTCCCGATCGCTGGGCATCGCGCGTGCAACCGGGGGCCTACATTTGGGTCGTGCGAGATCGCGAGGAGCCCCAAACGGTTTTACTCGCGCTCGACGCGTTCGAGGAGCCAGCACCGAAGCCAGAGCCGGTGACTGTTCCGAGCCAAACAGAAGTGCGCTGAGCAGCGGAGTGCGTCGCGAGGCCTCTCGAGGACGGCAGGGCGTGCCGCAGGCGCCATTGGTGACAGGGGCCTTTCGTGACAGAGGCCCCCGTCGGAGTTCCGGTAGCCTCTTGCTATCGCGTTTCAACCGCAAAGATCCGATAGGGCTCGGGCGGCTGCTGTCCGTGTTGGATTTGAGACGTCGTGACGTACAGCGTTCCTTCTTTCGAGAAGGCGATTGAATCGGGCCACACCAGGCGCCCGTCGCGGAGCCACTCCTCGATTTGGCCGTCAGCCTTGAGGCGGCGAATCGAATAGCTCTCGAGGCCAGTGAGGTACAACGTGCCGTCCGGGCCCGTCTCGATGCCGTCCACGGGCGCCGAGTTCGCAACGCGTTCGACGCGTGCGGAGAGCTCCGCTGCGCCGAGTTTCGCGTCCGTTAGCGCCTTGACCGGCACTCGGTACAACACGTTGCCCGTAAGCGCCTGGAAGTAGAGCTTCTGTTGATCGCCGCTGAGGGCGATTCCATCGCTGTGGATCTCGGGACGCTTACCGCCGCGAGTCCACTCACCGAAGGAGAACTTCAGGGGGGTGCCCGTCGAGTGCACGGCGGGACTGTCGTCGAGAACGCGACGGCTTCGCTTGGTCTTCAAATCGACGACGACGATGCCACCCACGCCCGAGTCCGTGATGAAGGCGTAGGACTGATCCTTTAGGATCCGTACGTCGTTGAGGTAGCTATCGTGCTTGACGATAGGGGCGGCAAAATCGATGCGCCGCACCACCGCTCGGGTTTTGGGATTGAACACGACGAGCTTCGCGCCACCTTCGACGACCCCTTGGAACTGCGGATTTGCCGGATCGAGAACCCACAGGTTGCCGTCGGGGCCCGCGACGACGGACTGCACGCACACGAAGGCGCGTTTCGGATCGGCTCCCGTCTTCCACTCGTTCCAAGTCTTGTCCGGGAAGGGCAATAGCTCGCCTCCCGTGCCAAGCTGCGCGACGCTGAGGGGGATTCGAGTCGCTCCACCGAGGCAGATTCACGAACAGCGTGGGCCCCGGAAGAACGGCGATGCCAGTCCACTGATGCGTCGAGCTCGCAATCTCGCGCAAGCGCGGATCGGGGGGCGGCAATGCGGCTTGTGAGCTCGTACTCGATGTTTGCTTCGGCGTTTCGTTCGTCGCCGTTGGAGCCGTCGGCTGCGGTGCGGGTGCGCTCGTCGTTGGAACTGCGGGTGGTGGCTCACTCGGTGAAACCTGTGGCTGTCCCTTCGAGCTCGAACACGCGGCGGCGAGCAAGAGCGTGCTGCCGGCCCACGACGCGCGACTGGACACACGCGTTCCGAGGCTTCGAATCACACTGAACCGAGCCTTCGTGTCGCGGTTCGGCTCGGAACGTCCGTCACTCGTCGCGTTGCGGTCTGCTTCTTTCATGCTGTCTCCCTTGGTCCCAAACCTCGGGCAAATGTTTCTCGCAAGCAAGCCCGATCCCTTGCCGGGGAGAAAGAATCCCGGAGATGGCACGCTTGCCCCATCCTTCGCGGGCGTCGGCTCGGAAGTGCTGCCCCGGGGCTCGAGCCTGAGCATGCGCAGGCAAGCACGCTCATTCGCCGACGAATCGATAGAGCGAGCCATCCCGCTGTCCGCCGAGATAGAGCTCGTTCTCGAAGACGGCGAGGGGCGCGGCGCACAACATGTCTCGGAGCTCGAAGGGCGATTTCTTCTCCGTGACGCGCGCGAGCGGTGTGATCGCGCCATCTTCCTTAAGCTTGAAGAGACCACCCTCCGTCAGCAACACGAGCGCATCGCGAAAGCGCACCAAATCCGTTGGCGCGCCGGCATCTTCGGGCAGTGGGATTGGAGTCCAGTGGTCCCCATCGTCCGTCACTCGTAGACGCACGCCGTCCCGACCCCAAGCAATCCAATAGAGACGATTCCGATCCGCATACCAACGCACGGTTTGCGCCGCACCCGTTGCGGTGACGCGCACGGGGCGGAGGTGCTCCTGCGCGATGTCCATGACGCCCGCGGGCGGTTCGACGATGACGTAATCATGGGGCGAGCGACCGTCGTAGTCTTGGATCCCGGCGTACAAGCGATCGCGAAATCGAACCCAAATACGTCAGGCGCCAAACGCCACCGGAATGGGCAGCGGATAGGCCACGCGATAATCCGCGCGCGACAGATCGGCGCTCACGACATGGAGCGCGCCGGGAGATCGGACCATACCAAGCGCGCTCCTTGGGCGGCACCGAGCCGGTCGATGCAACGATGTGCCCGCGGAAGCGGATCACGTCGAAGTCATGGTACGCACGCGGCAGCACGATTGCGCCAGCTTTGCCGTCTGCCGTCGGGCGCGCTGGTGGGCGGTAGTGCGGACGCGTCGCGTAGGCGAAGGTGCCGTCGCTTCGAGAAACGAAGAGATATCCTTCCGTGCCCCAATCGAGCAGCCCGAAGCCGTTGTAAGGCGATCGGCATCGGGCACGAAGAGTCGCCCATCGATCGCACGAGCTCGCAAAAAGCCCTGGCCAGCGCCGCCACCCTTCGTGGGTTCTCCCGGGTCGATTCCAGTCGAAGGCAATTGCGAAAGGTCGCTTGTCCGCCGGGCGATAACGCGGAAAATCGTCGCGCCGTCGGCACCGAGTGGCGACAGCGCGTGCACCGCGTAGAGCGCGTCACCGAGCGGCGTCAAGTCGCAGATTTGTCGCAGCGAGAGCGGCGGTCGCCCCACTTCGAAATGTCCCTGCGCCGGCAACGTCCCCGTGCCGGAAGCCTCGGGATCGTCGTTACCATCGGGATCGATGCGGGCCGCACCGAGGGGATCGCGTACGTTCGCACCCGCACTCGATGACGGGCTCTGCGGTGTCGCGACGCCGGGGATCGCTCCCGGGGCTTGCGCGCTCGTCACGGGTTGTGCAGGTTCAATCGCGGGCACCGTTTGCGTTGTCGTCGCTTGGGCAGCGAGCAGATTTTGTTGGTGCGTCGCGGGCACGTCCAGCTCGGCGAATGCGTCGTCGTACACCCGAGGAGCAGCGGCCACAGGATACTGCATAAGTCGCCGAAAAATTGCGTTCTTGCCGGTCGGGTCACGGGGAGCGGCTGCGAGTGTAGCATCGTCGTGAGCCGCAGGAACAGGAGCAGGAGCAGGAGCGGGTGCTGCTGCTGGAGCGGGTGCATCTGCAGGAGCGGGTGCTGCTGCTGCAGGAGCGGGTGCGGGTGCTGCTGCAGGAGCGGGTGCGGGTGCTGCTGCAGGAGCGGGTGCGGGTGCTGCTGCAGGAGCGGGTGCAGAGCAGGAGCAGGTGCGGGTGCTGCTGCAGGAGCGGGTGCGCGGTGCGGGTGCTGCAGGAGCGGGTGCGGGTGCGGGTGCGGGTGCGGGTGCGGGTGCGGGTTCGGTTCCGACAGCTGAAAGCTGAAAGCTGAAAGCTGAAAGCTGAAAGCTGATACCCAAATTCCGCTGCCGCCTCAAAACATCCCGATGCTCAACGTCCCAAGGGCGCCGATTGAGGTGAGCGTTTCGTTCAAATCGACGAACGCCATGGCTCCGATGCCGATCGGGCCCCAGTAAACGGACGCCTGCGCAACGACGGGAATACCAATCGTAGTGTTCTCGATCCGTTCGTAGACGTCGCCTGACAAGAAGCCGTCGTCATCGGAGTTCAAATAGGCTCCGCGCTTGACGCTGTGGACGTAGGCGAGGCCTGCTCCGGCTCCTGCTACGTAGAAGTTGCCTCGGCTGTGAAGCCCGACGAGACCGCCGAACGCTTCCTGGCGACGGCTCGGAGTGGGACCTCCGATGTCGAACTCGTCACTCGCGCTCGCCGTTGCGCCGACGAACCAACGACCATGCGCGACCGTCAAGAGTCCGCGTGCAGTAACGCCGACATTCGACGCTCCGAGCCCTGCCGTTGCGTAGATACTGAGAGGAACCGTCGCCGTTGCATTCGTCGCAGTTGCATCGGTGCGGGGATCAGCGCCGCAAGGTTCGCGTGCAGCAGTGGCGTCGACGGCGTGGCTTTCGTCGGGTTGGCTCGCGCGCGCAGCGGATGGCCAGGTGAAAATCAGGGAAAGCGCTGGCGCAAACCGACGACAGGCTGTGCCGATGCGGCACAGCGCATTTCGATTTGGTTTGGATGTTTCGTCGAAGGCCCGTCGAGTTTGCGATCACGGAAGGGGCGGTCAGCAACCTTCGTGCCGCGAAGGGCGGAGACGCATGCCCCGTTGGCCTGCACGGGACGAGCGCCGTCTGGAACTCCCGAGGTTCGACGTGCGGTAAGACGATGCCCGTGATTGCGAGAACTCAGCGCATGTCGAGCGAGCATCCACGGATTCTCATTGAAATCGCCGCTCGCAGCCCTTGGCTCGAATCAGGACACAGGTGCACCCGCTGTCGTTTCAGCTCGTCGAGGAAATTGCGGGTGCAAACGTGATCGAGCGCCAGGTAGCTCAGGCTCGAATGTGGGGTGTCGCCACGGAGTAGGACGATGCCACGGCCGCGTCGTAGCTTCCCGAGGCGACGTGGGTGATCGAGTCGAGTAGGCCACTGCGTAGTTCGGCTCCCGTCGTCGGATCCGTCTGAATCGTGTAGTCGATGGCACAAGCGAATGGGCTAAGGATGCTGGTGGCAGGCTGCGTGTAGCTGCCGAGCAACGTGTAGCGAGCTCGCGCCGTGCCTTCTCGCAGAAGACCGTCGGTGTCGGAATCCGATAGCCGTGTTGGGACAATCGTTGCGACTCGAGGTATTCGACGACGCGTTGCTTGATTCGGCGGTGATACACGTGATGCGCGGGGCCGTTCGAGCGGGTCAGCGCGAACGCGTGCTTGTAGACGGATCGATCTGCGGTGAAGTGTTGAAGGAGGAATTCGGCGAAGCCCGTCGCAACTCGTTCGGGGTGTTCGACCTTGTGTGCACCGCTCCAATCACGTCGAAAAACGCGCTCTCGAACATGCGTAGAAAGCTCGGCGGCTGTTGCGCCGTCCACCTGCGCTTGACCGAGGGACGACACGACCGGGGAGAGAAAGGGCTCGTACCTTCGGAATCGCAGGCAATCCCGGGCTGGCGCGACGACGACGCCTCTGAGCACTCCAATGAACTCCGCTTCATCACTCGCTCGCGCGTGGGCGACCAGGACGTCCTTGGCCTCGAGGGTGGGTGGCACGGCGAGCAAGATTTCGCCCCGTTCCGCGAGGAACGGCGGCGCATCTGGCGTCGCGGAATCGCGAGGTGGCAAGAGCAGGACGAGCCGCCGTGGCGCGATGGAGTCCGCCGGCGTGACGTCGGTAATGACGCAGCTGGGGAACTGTCCGGGAGGTGAGCTGGGGCGGACGTCGAAGTCGGTCATTTTCGAGTGATCCTAACGGAAAGCGCCGCGTCTGGGACACCTTCGGCGTTCGAAGACGGGGCGCCGCTTGCGCTTTACGTTTCCGTGCCGTTGCTTGGGTCTCGGGATGCCCGCTGCCAAGGGGATGGCTCGTGGGGATGTCCGCTTTGCCAAGGGGATGGCTCGTTGCGGCCAAGGGCCCGAAGCGGGGCGGGGGAAGGGACCCGCGCGGCACTTCAAGTATCCGAATCCAAAGTACACAGCTGGCGCTCACCCCTTCCATCGGAGCAAAGGATCGCTAGGATGGCGCCATGTTCCGGATTCTGGACGTCGTGGGTGACGGCAAATGTGAAGTCCGTGACGTCGCTTCCCTCGACGCCGTGGTGCCCCTGGCCGCGGGACATTGGCGGTGGCTCGACTGCACCGGCGCTTCAGCAGCCGAGCTTTCGATGCTTCAAGAGCGTTTCGGATTTCATCCCGTAACAATCGAGGATTGCGCCACCTACGATCCTCGCCCCAAGTTCGAACCGTACGACGACTATCTCTTCATCGTCATCCACTCGTTGAGACCGGCCTCCGATCATTCGCAATTGCTCGAGGCGCGGGAACTCCACGGGTTCCTTGGCGCAAACTACGTCGTCACCGTGCACGACGATCCGCTCGATTGCATCGAGCAGACGTGGCGACGTTTGACCTTCGAACCCACGCTGGCGAAGCGCGGACCCGCCTACGCGTACTACATGCTCGCGGACGTCGCGTTGTCCGCCGTCTTTCCGTGGAATCGAGCAGCTCCTCGAGCGCATCGAGAACATCGAGGACGCGATGTTCGATGCGCCGAGCCCGACCTCGATTGCCGAAGCCTATCAATTGCAGCGTCTGCTCACTTCGATTCGTCGCGTGCTCTCGCCGCAGCGGGAGGTGTTCTCTGCAATAGTCAAATTCGATAGCCCCCTGCTCGGTAAGAAGATCACGCCATTCTTCCGCTCCATTCACGACGACGCGATTCGACTCACCGAACTCGTCGAAGCCGCTCGCGACCACATCGCGAACCTTCGGGAGGCTTATTCGAGTGCTCTTTCGCGACGCAACAACGCCGTCATGCAACAACTAGGAGAGACCGGTCCAGCGACCGGTCGCCCTGAAGATTATGAAGCTCGGGATCGACACTCGCCAGGTGATCGCTCGCTTCAAGGCTGAGCGGCAAGCACTGGCGCTGATGGACCATTCAAACATCGCCAAAGTCTGCGATGCCGGAGCGACCGAGAAGGGCCGGCCCTATTTCGTGATGGAGTTGGTGAGAGGAGTTGGTATCACGAACTTTTGCGATCAACATCGCCTGACCGTGCGTGAGTGAATCGCCATCTCTATCAAAGTCTGCCATGCGCTTCACCATGCCCACCAGAAAGGGGTGATCCATCGGGACGTGAAGCCCTCGAATATCGTTGTGACCTTTCAGGAAGCGAAAGCCGTCCCAAAATCATCGATTTCGGAATCGCAAAGGCGACCCAGGGGCGCAGGACTGACCACACGATCTTCACGGCGGTGGAGCAGTTCATCGGCACACCAGGCCTACATGAGTCCGGAGCAGGCCGAGAACTCGTCGCCTTCTACGGAGAACTCCCCTTCCGGAAGTTCTCCCGCGCCGACTGCAAGCGCTGGGCCACCCATCGTTCGCAGCAAGTCGCTGCTGCCACTCATAGGCAGGCGCCTCCGCTCGCTTCGACTCGCCCCGCCCCAAATCATCCGGAAAAGCCTTCGAGCACTTCGCGCATCCGCAGTCTTGGCTGAGGAGCAACCGCGACCGGTGATTGGAAATCTCTGAGGATAGCCACCCGCGCGTGTTGACGGAGACGCGACGAGCAGAAGAATGGCCGTGCACGATCTTCTCCAAGAATCGATAACCCAGCTACTCCATTTTCCATCCCTTCCGAAGGTGCTCGCTGCGCGAGAGGGGGTTGGCCGGCGAATGCAGCGCCGTTGATCCCATGAACACCTGCGTCGACCGACGGGCCAAACCTCCATCACCGCCGCGGAGAAAGCCAGGGGCCACCGGAGGCCCGCGCATCGCAATCGGAGCGACTCCGGACAAGGCGGGGAACCTCGAGCGCCTTTTCGGCGGCGATCCGCAGCACGTGCCCCATCTCGCGTCCGGCGGTGTCCCGCATGGTTCCAACTCCCGCAACGATTCGGTGCCAGGAAAACTGGAGCCGTGCCACACAGTCACGAAGGGGTTACACCCTGTCGGCTACCGATGAACTTAAGAGCCCTTCCAAGGATGCTGGCGATGATTCCGTCCGTGATTCGCGGAGTCGGTCGCTCCGATATGGAGAGGATCAAATCCATCGCCCGCGAGGCGTATCCGGAGGTCCCACAGCTGAGCACGCAGGCCTTGTCGGAGTGGAGGCGTTCTGGCGACGGGTCGCCCCTGCTCCTGGTGGATGTCAGAGCTCCGGAGGAATTCGCGATCAGTCATCTTCAGCGCCGATGAACCTCCAAACCGTCGACCAGATCGCCCAGGAGGTGCTGTCGAGGAAACCAGGCAGGACCATTCTCTATTGCTCGGTGGGCTTCCGCTCCTCGCGTTTGGCCCACCTGATCGCGCAGCAGGGAATCCGGAACGTCTTCAATCTCGAAGGATCCATCTTCGAATGGGCCAACGAAGGCCGCGAGGTGCATCGAGGCGAAGAACTCGTTCGCCAGGTTCACCCCTTTGGCGGGCGTTGGGCGGGTCTTCTCAAGGAGGGCCTGGCCAGCGAAGTCTGAACTAGATGGATCCGTTCT
>JASGIX010000043.1:0-182732 GCA_049840955.1 Polyangiaceae bacterium | reverse complement strand
TTGCATCTTACTTCGTTGAGTTACGTATTGCTAAGGTTAATAGGGAAACACGATAGAATCCGAACAGCACCTACATCGTTTTGTCTCTTGCCTCGTCGCTCAAACCCCAATCTTTGGGTTAGTCCGGCGTGGTAAAGGTCCCCTCGGCTATTCGTCCAGCGGCGTCCGTTCGCCCAGTATTCCGCAAGGAAATGGGCCTCTCTGTGGCGGGCCGCGCGATGGCGGGCCTCTCGATGGCAGGCATGGGAGCGGCCATCACCTCTTTAAAGGTGAGCGCGTCGGAAGCGAGCGTCTCCCCAGCGGGGTGACGTCGTGACCATCCGCTATATCCACATTGAGGACGATGTGCCTCGGGGAGACGTCATGCGCGTCATGGGTGCGTTGTACGATCATGGCCGGCAACTCACGGACGTCGGCTCGCTCGTGAAGGAGTTCCAACTCTCGACGAGTGATGGCGTGGAGATGATCCGTCAAACCGCGACGGGGATCCGTTCGAACGCCGTACAAACCACCCTGCTAGCGAACCAGCTCTCGGAGCTGGCGGGAAGGCTCGACACTGTGGCGGGCTTTCTCGAGAGTGCGCAAATTCTCGATCGAGATGACGAGATAACGGACGTCACGACCCGACAAGACGAATAGGCGCGGCTCATCTCAACCCCTGGGACGAGCCGGGGCGGACCAGCGTCGAGTTGGTTCGTCATTCACAGCGGCGTGCCGACGTGGGGTCACACTGTTAACAGAGCGGTGTGGTCGTGCGACGGGGCTCGTCCCAGTTCTTACCGCCACGCGCGAGACTCAGATCGACGCGGACGAAAATCGCTGCAACCAAAGCGACTCAATCCCCGAGCAAATGACTCAATCCCCGAGCAAATGACTCAATCCCCGACGCTAAACGCAGTTCCCCCGACGAAAAACCGCAGATCTCCGCGATTCGAACCCAATCCCCGTGGGGATTGAGTCTAGACATCGGGGCGCGACTTCGCTTCGCGAGGAACGACTTCGCTTCGCGAGGAACGACTTCGCTTCGCGAGGAACGACTTCGCTTCGCGAGGAACGACTTCGCTTCGCGAGGAACGACGTCGCTTCGCCGGGAGCGACTTCGCTTCGCCGGGAGCGACTTCGCTTCGCCGGGAGCGACTTCGCTTCGCCGGGAGCGACTTCGCTTCGCCGGGAGCGACTTCGCTCGCGGGGAGCGACTTCGCTCGCGGGGAGCGACTTCGCTCGCGGGGGATTCATCGGCGATTTTACAGCGAACGACCCCTATGGGTTCGGTGTCCATCGCATCGTCATGGGCGCGCGAACGGTCGCCGGATCGTCTTGGCGATCGATGGCGCGCTCTGGATCGGACGAGCTTCGACGGGCGCCCTCTACCAGGAGTGAATCGAGAGCAAGCTCGAGGATCGCACGCAGTTCGACGCGCGAACCATCCGGCAGGCGAACCTTCTGATGCGCCCTGACGAGCTTCTGATACAGCGACTCACTGATGGAAATTCTCAACGCGTACTGACGTTCGGGGAGCCGGACTGACCTGTTTTCACGCGGATTCGAAGCGTCGATGATGGCATGAACCGGACAGGTGGACGTATCGTCGTGATTCATGTCGTCATCATAACCCCGAGTTTTTTGTCCCCCCACAAGCCCGTCTGGCGCGGTTTGGAGGACCTGGAGGCTTGTAAAGTCATGAAGCGCCCAAAGACCCCCCACGGAGCGGTTTAGGCTGGGCAACGGCCAGGTTGTGTCGCCCTCGTCCGTCTCGCTCGCCGGGGCCGCGAAAAGCTGTCAACGATCTCTTTCAGCGCTGTGACAAACAATGACCGCCCCGGATCCGTATCGACGAGCGGTGAGTGTCGCTCGAGTCGCGGTGTCGACGCGCACCCGAGGCGTGGCGATGGCTCGGCTTGATCGTTCTTGTCCCCGAGGTGCGCAGGGCCGCTAAGATCCCCACGTGATCACGGACCCTGCCACGATTCAAAAGCTCGCCCTCCGCTCTGACCTACCCCGACTCAAGAGCGAAGGCTTCTTCCTCTTTGCCCAACTCGAACCCGCAGAACAAGTTCTTCTCGCACCCACCAAGTCCAACCTACTCGCCCGCGCCCTCGTCACCATCGTCGCCCGCGAAGAACAACACGCAGACAGACCCCTCCCAGCCATCCAGCCTCGTGCCTACCTCTATCGCGAACTCTCGCCGGACTGGGCGGAACTCCAATTCGCCTATGACCTCGCCGCACCCTATGAGCGTCGTAACCGCAAAGGCAACGTCTTGGCGATCGCGAAACACCTGAAACTCCGCGTGCGACTCTTCAACGGCGCATTTGCCTACTTTGCTCCAGACGATCTGACGCCGCTCGAAACACTTGATGCAGAGGGGTTTAGTGCGATTCCGGAGGAGCTCATCGCGACGTGAAGCTCATGTGTTCTGATTGAAGCCCTTCCCATTTCTCGGCTGCAACAGAGGCTAGACCGTTCCGGTTCAGCCGTAGACCCGTTCTCGCAGGGCATCGGCCCAGCCGCGGCCCGTTGAGGGCGAAAAACGGCCGCGCGTTCGCCATATTTACGCCACGAGCGTTCCCGAGAAGCGCCTCAACCGCTCCGCGAAGTCGCCGCATCGCTCCTGCAGACTCACCTCAACGTCGAAATGGCGACGGAGATAGGAGTATGCATGACGATACAGCAAGTCCTTACGGTGCAGGGAGCAACAGCCGAAGGCTGTCCCGGGCCAAACATCGACGAAGCAGGACGTTCTGCCCTGCAGAACGCGCCGGAAGTGGAGCGACTTCGGTGCGCCGTCCGCGAAGCTCAATCGCTTGCGCCTGCGCACGCTACTTTGGTGCGGCGACGATTCACGAGCCAAGGTGAGCGTTGGAGCTTGCTCGGGCAAGCGACCGTCCTCGCGTCGGTGTACGGTGTGGCGCTCGGGATTGGAATCGCGGGGGGCCATGTTCTAGGGCTCGCGCTTGCGGTGCCGCTCACCTTCGCTGCCTCAATCACCGTGGCTATCCCATCGCTCTACGTCGTTCTGTCGATGCTCGACGCGCCAATGGCGCTCATCGACTTGCTCGATGCTGCGACCGAGGCTTACCGGCACAGCGCGCTCGTCTTGGGGGGCCTTGCGCCGACGTTACTCTTGTTTTCCACGAGTATCGCAGACACGGGGGTCATCCATTGGCTGGGCACAATCGGTCTCATCCTGGCCGGTGTGCTCGGTGCCTACCGTCTCATTTCCGAGGCGGGTTTGGATCTGACTTTTGTCGGTTCGACGCGACTTCGGCACTTCGCGATCCTCTTCGGCTTCGTGACGCTCACCTTCCAACTCGCCGAGCGCTTCTGGACCACCGCTCAATCCATCCTGGGAGGCTCGACATGAACGGTCAATTCATTGAACTCGAGCGGCTGCTGCGTCATCCGAAGGACATCGCCGAAGCCGCGCGTCAAGGGCGTGTCAACAGCGGCATCTTCGTCGCTGCGTTGCTCGCCATCGTTTTCGGGGCAGGGCTATTCGGTGCAGCGCTTGCGTCTTCGCGCGGCGGCATTCAACTGCTGTTCTCTGCCGTGAAACTCCCTGTCGTGTGTCTGATGACGCTCGTCCTTTCGACACCGGCGCTGACGGCCATCGCGGCGGTCCTGCGTCGCCCGCTTTCGCTCGGAGGCACGTCCGTGTTGATGCTCGCCGCCGCTGGACGCGCGTCGCTCGTTCTCTTGGCGTTGGCGCCCGTCATCTGGCTCGCCTTCGATCGGGGGCTCGCCTATCACCGTGGCATCATCGTGGCCTGTCTCTGTTATGGGATTGCGGGGCTCGAGGCGTTGAGGATGTTGAGGCGTGGGCTCGGTCGGGACTTCCGAAGCTTGATGATCATCGGCTGCTTCTCCCTCGTCCTTTTGCCTGCCGGGGGACAGTCGGCCTGGCTCCTTCGCCCTTACGTCGGTCGCCCCTCCCAAGCTCACGTTCCTTTCCTGCGTGGACGGGAAAGCAGCTTCGGGGAGTCGGTTCATCGGAGCCTGTTCTCGAGCGCGGAGATCTACGATGAGAGTCGTTGAGCTCCTCGTCCTGTACGTCATCGCGGGAGTCGTCAGTGCCATTGTCGTCAGGCGCCGCTGCCGTGCGAACAAGACCCACCTTTTGCGTGATATCTGCCTATCGCTACTCCTATGGCCCTTGTGGCTGCCGGTGATCTTATCGCGAACGGAGGGGGAAGCCGAGGCGGGTGGGGCGGCCGTCACCGTGAGCGAGCAGGCGCTCTACCAGGGTTACGAAGCCGTCAGGGGGACACCCCTGGAGAAGCTCCTGCCGCGGGAGTCCGTAGAGCGGATTGCCATCGAGATTCGGCGTGTCGTGGAACGCGACAAGGAGCTTACCGGCCTGCTCGGACAGCCGAGCTTCAGTCTCGAACTGGCGCGCGCGCGCGTTCGCGAGTTCGAACAGGGAACCGCCCCGTCCCGGGCATTGCTCATCGCTCAGCGCCACCTGGATAACGTCGAGCGCCTGGTCGCCTTGCACACGCGCGACCGGCAGCTCTTGGCAGAACTCGGGGACTGGCTGACGACGCTCAGGACCCAGCTCGTCCTGGCGCGATACTCGGCTTCATCTGCGGACGGCGTTGGTGATATCTTCGCCGAGATCTGTGCCCGCGTCGAAGTGCTCGGTTCGACCCTGGACGAGGCGCCCTTTCCCATCCCCGCACCACCCTCCCTCTCATGGCCAAACACATTCTCCTAGTCGACGACGAACCACGAATCCAGGAACGTCGTCGAATACGCGCTGACAAAAGAGGGATACCGAGTCACCTGTCAATCGAACGGACAAGCCGCCTTGGCAAGGTTGGCTCAGGAGTCCTTCGATCTGGTCGTGCTCGACGTCATGCTGCCAGACGTCGATGGTCTCGAGATTTGCCGCACGGTGCGCAAATCGAGCAAGGTTCCCATCCTGTTTCTCTCGGCACGCGGTGACGAGGTCGACCGGATCGTGGGGCTTGAGCTTGGAGGGGACGACTACTTAGTCAAGCCCTTCTCGCCGCGGGAACTCGTCGCCCGCGTGCGCGCCGTGCTGCGTCGTTTCGAAAGCGGTCAGGAGCCCGAGCCACCGCGCGCGCGCGTCTATGGGGCCCTCGTGCTCGATCCCGAGCGGCACGAAGCGCGTTACGGAGGGCAACGGATCCCGATGACCGCAACCGAGTTCGCACTGTTGTTGGCGCTTTACGAACGTCCCGGGGTGGTCCTCAGTCGCGCGCAGTTGCTCGACAAGGCCTACCCTGGGGACGTGCATGTCACCGAACGCACCCTCGACACCCACGTGCGGCGGATCCGCGCGAAATTTCGCATGGCCGGAGGCGATCCGATCAGCACCGTACATGGGGTCGGCTACAAAGCCGTCGAGTCGTGACCACGCCGCCCAAGACACAATCTGGCACGAAAGGACCGGGAGCACTGGGCTGGTTCGGCAGAATTCGGGTGCGACTCCTCGTCGTCAACTTGTTGCTCGTGCTGGTTCCGATTGTCGGCCTCGAGTTTGCGCGGCTCTACGAACGTCAGCTGCTCGTTTCCCTTGAACGCGACATGAGAAACCAGGCCGCGCTCCTGACGCAGGTATTGCTCATGGATCTCGATCGCGGGGTGACGCTCGGCGACGAGAGCCACGAGCGAGCGCTCGAATACGCCGCGCGATCGACGAGAACGCGACTGCGCGTCGTCGACGCGTCGTTTTCGGTCGTGGCTGACTCGCATCGTCACGGTCCTCCGGAGGGCCGCGAGCCGCAACCGCCGTCGCTCGTGCGCTACCGCGATTCGTCACTAGCCGCATTGGGCGTTTCCCTCGTCGAGGGACCCGAGATCCCGCTACGAGAGCGAGACGAACTCAAGCGGGCTCTCCGAGGAACGCGAGCCACTGTGACGCGGCTGCGCGAGAAATCCCCCTGCGGTCCTGATGTTTCTCGCTGAACCCATTCGCCACCGCAATGCGCTCGTCGGCTCCGTTTACGTCACGCGCTCGACGCAACCGGTTTTGGTCGAGATGCACCGCATTCGCTCCGGACTGCTGGTCGTGCTCGGGCTCGCCTTCGTGTCGACGGCCGTCATTACCCTGCTGCTCGCCTGGACCCTGACAGGACCCATCGAGCGACTCGCCCGTGCGGCGCGGCAAATCGCGGCGGGGGAGCGCGACGTGAAGCTGCCCGAAGGCGGGGGCGGCGAACTCACGGAGCTGTCGCTCGCGATCGACGAGATGACACGGAAACTCGAGGCTCGTCATCGCTACATCTCGGAGTTCGCAGCTGACGTCGCTCACGAGTTCGAAATCTCCGCTCACGTCGATTCGCGGGGCAGCCGAGCTCCTGGCGGAAGGGGCCGCAGACGATCCAAGTACGCGAGCGCGATTTCTTCGCAACATCCTGCTCGATGCCGAGCGTCTCGATCGACTGGTCTCGCGTCTGCTCGAGCTCAGTCGCATCGAATCCTCGGACGAGCCGCTCACCCTCGAGTCACTCGATGCGATTGTCCGCAAAGCCGTCGAACGTTGCGAGACTCCCGACCAAGCCATCGAGCTTCGCTCGAGTGGCGCCCTGCACCTATTGAAGGCACGCTCGCGGGATCTCGAGACGGCATTGCTCAACCTGCTCGACAACGCTCTGCGGTACTCGCCACCGGAGGAGCCGATCCTCGTCGAGATCTTGCGCGACGCGGAACGAGCGCGCATCGGTGTGCAGGTGTCCGATCGGGGACCGGGGATCGCCAAGGAGCAGCAAGCCAGAATCTTCGAGCGGTTCTATACGACGAACGGGGAGGGGGGCACTGGTCTCGGCCTCTCTATCGTGGCGAGCGTCGCTATGGCGCACCGCGGCTCAGTCGAGGTGCGCTCGGAGCCGGGAGAGGGAGCCACGTTCACGTTGTGGCTGCCATTGGGCACGACGGCAGCTTGAGTGTTCCTCCCCGCGAAGTCATGGCCTTTCGATGGGATCTTGGGGCGTTCAGCGCAGTCTACGTCTGCTTCTGGGGCGAGAAATCGAGCCTGAGGCCGGCGATCGTCGACATGCGCGACATTGTTTCGTATCCTTCGCGCGAACTTGGAGGTTGCGACCGCGCGCCCTCCGCATTCAGGAACAGCCACGATGGTAGAGGTCGACGCCGAAATTGACGAACTTTGCGCCCGTTAGCCAAAAGCAGCCCATCGATCGCGAACCGCTTCCGGAGGCATCCCAACACTGGCATCAGATGATGTCGTTGGTTGCCTCGCTCGAGCAGGCGTGGGCACACCGAGACGACTTTCTCGTTGCCAGCAAGCTTCGGGTGCTTCCCTACGAAGGCCATTCCTGGAGCGCGGACATACGCGAGCCCGACGTCGTGGTCGCTACCGGGACGCAACGTCGCGCGCGGCGCTCCTGGATTGTCGCTCAGGAGGGCAAGGCTCCCGATGTCATCATCGAGCTCGTCGCTCCCAACACGGAGATGGCGGACCGCGTCATCAAGCGACAGGTGTACGCAACGGTGCTCAAGGTTTCCGAGTACATCATCTTCGATCCTGCTTCAGGTCAGCTCGACGCCTTCGAGCTCTGCCCGAAGACGCATCAATATCAGCAGCGGGAGCTCAGTCCGGAGGGTCGAGTCCATCTGAAGTCACTCGATCTCTGGATCGGTGTCGAGTCCTTCACTTTGGGTGGAACGCCTGCACGCTGGCTTCGGTGGTTCGACTCGGAGCAAGAGCCTCTGCTTCTCGGCACCGAGCAAGTGCAGGTCCTCGAGCGCAAGCTCAAGATGGAGCGTGATCGGACAGAACAGCTGCGTGCTGTCGTTGAAGCGGAGCGTCAGCGCGCGGACGCGGAGCAACGGCGAGCCGATGTAGAGCGTCAACGCGCCGCGCTACTCGACGCTCAGAGTGAGGTCGCTCGTCAGCGCGCCGTCAGTGAGCGGATCGAGGCCGAAGAGCAACTTGGCAACGCCACGCGCGACGCGGCTCGAGTGGCCGAGGCTTGGCAACGCGTCGAGCACGAGCGACAGCGCGCCGAATGGGAGCAACAGCGCGCAAGCCGCGAACATGAACGCGCCGAGCAGGCGCATGGTCAAGCGGTGGAGCGGCAGCGCGCGTGGCTCGAACGCGCCTCGGAAATCGAGGGGTTTCAAGCGCGCCTGGAACGAGAACAGTCCTACGTCAAGGAAGAGCGAGCGCGAGCCGAGCAGGATCGATTGCGAGCGGAAGCCGCCCGAGCCAAGGCCGAGGTGGAGGCACAGCGCGCCGAAACGGAGCGGATGCGCGCCGAGCAGGAGCATGCTCGTGCCGAAGAAGAACACCGATTGGCCGAGGCGGAGCGCGAGCGAGCACATCAGGCGACGCAACACGCCGAACGGGAGGCTCAGCGTGCCAATGCCGAATGTGAGCGAGCCAATCACGCCTTCGAGCAAGTCGAATCCGAACGCGGTCGCACCAATGCAGCGCTGACCCGCGTCGCCGAGCTTACGGCCGAGCTTTCAGCGATGCTCCAGCGTCTCGAGCAAGAACACCAACGGGCCGAGAACGAGCACCAACGAGCCGAAGGCGAACGGCGCAGCGCCGAGAGTGAGCGTCAACGAGCGGACGCCGAGCGGGCCCGCGCCGAGGCGGAGCGCGAACAGACGGCGCGTGAGCAAGCGCTACGTCTGAAGGCCTGTCACGAGGTCGAAGATCTGCATCATCAGCTGGTACAAGAGCGTGAACGCGCCACTCTCGCACACCAGCGCGCCGAGGCCGAGGCTGAGCGCGTGCGCATCGAAGCGAGTCGTGCAGAAGCCGAGCGCCTGCGAGCCGAGGCGGCCATTGCCGAGCTCGAAGAGTCGCGCAATCGTGTCCAGAAGGGCTAGACGTAGGGCAACGAAGCGCAGCGTCCCGCGCCGTCGATGTTGGGTGGAGGGCTCCCATTGATGGCGCGACGCTAAGGTGAACGCACGGGAGATAGAGTGCCGGATCCCGTCGCCTCATGCGCACGACCACAGAAGTCACAAAGACCAGGAGCAGCACCAAAGCGTTGCTTCGTGATGTTGCGGCGCCTCCCAAGAGCTTCTCTCGATTCGATGGCGCTTGGGTTGGGTCGCGCGATTGCTTTGATCCACGGTCCACGTGATGCCGTTTCGGTCTGGCTCGTCGGCGCCAAGTGGTGTAGATCTAGAGCGTACCACTTGCTTACAATCTAAGGGAAACGGGTCATGTTCAAGCAGATTTTGGTTGGGGTCGTCGCGACCACGGCATTGCTCATCAACCCCATTGTCGGCTGCGTCAGCAGCGAGGACGATCCTGAGTTCACCTTTGGCGAAACCGAAATGCGCGCTGCCGTAAAGGGAACTTACGTCGGGCAGCTCCCCTCAACGGGCGAGACCGTCACCCTCGAACTGGATGAGGCCACGGAGGCGCCCAGAGGCACTAGCGCGACTCAAAGCGTGAAGCGTATTCAATGCGGCTCGCGAACGTTCATTCGAACCGCGGCCGCTTGCGCTGCTGCAACCGAGATGCCACTTCAGGGCAGCGTCGCGTCGAACGGAACGACGATTGCTTCAGGCGAGTTGCAGTCGGGCAGTTTCAGAGTCATGAGCCGCCTTCTCGACGGCGGTGATTCCACCTTGAAACTTCCCGACGGAGCCACCCTCACGGCAAGTCACAGTGCCGAAGAGGGCATGGTCAATTGGCAACTTGTGACCACCGATGGGCAGTCGCTCACCCTTGAACTAAGGAAGAGCGAGTAACCGCTCGTCCCTGAAATCGGTGAAGTCGCGCAGCCTACATGCGTCTGCGTCGGCGGCGCGACACACCGGACCTTCTCGTCATGGACCTGAACGGTGACGTCAAGTCTCAGGGGTAGTTGTCGCTTCTTTGATCCGCGTGCTCTGTCGTTCGTCGAGCCGCCTGAGCTACCTTCCGTTTGCGCGCCGTCAAATCACCGCCCGAACCACGCCGTTTGCACGCCGCACCAAACCAAAAAGGAAACATGACAGGCAAAACGCTGCGGGGGCGATTTCACCTAGGATCGCACCCTTGGTGAACGCCCTTCGCCTGGAAGTGGTCCAAGGTAAACTGCTGCTTGCTTGTGATCCAGCCGTTGTTCAGCGCGAGTGCTCGCAAGATTTGAGGCTGATTCCAGATGGACGCGGGATTCGTCAGTTGCGTGTTGGCGGTACCCGTGAGCGCCAGGTAATGCCGCAAGAGCCCTTGCTTCACTGTGATCGAATCGAGTGCCTTGAGCTCTTCGCCGTGAAATCGTCGCAGGTCCCGGTGGCGCTAAGGCGGAGTCATCCGGCATAATTGGGAACCGTATATCGATAATCATCGCTGTCCTTGCGCTTATAGAACCGCGTCTCCCCGGCTTGCGCGACTGGACGCAGGGTAACGCAAGCAACTCCTTGCTTGCGCAGAAATCGCGATATACCTAGGAGCTGAACCTTGTCCCTACCTAGCAAGTGGGCACGCCCATTTAGTGTGACGAAGGTCCTTCTCGGTTCCGCTTCCGCTGCCCTCTTCAGAAGTAACGTCATGAACGGATCACGATGTAGGTCGCCCGTCTGCAGCTCTCCGTCCTTCTGCAGATCGAGCCCGCTGACGGTCATTTGGGCCTTTACTGCGCGACTGACGAGTTCGCGTAGCTTGTCGTCCTCCGCAGGATTAGTCCAGTACGAGCTCCACTGCGTCCAAGACTGGAACTGTGCGGGAGTGATGTTCCCTGCGTTGAGTTCGTGTAGCCCAGTCGTAAAGTCGAGCATGCCGCTCGTTGGATCATTTTTCGAAGCTCCAATCGCCAGACGCAGGTCGTAAGACGGGATTCTGTTCCAGCAGCAACGTGACTGGGTTTGCTCGATGCAAAGCCGCGAGAATCGACCAAAGCGACTCCAGATCTTCGGGGTTCTTGTGACTCTCACCGATCAGGAACACGCGTACATTCGCGTGTGCGTCAACGAATTGCGGTAGCGTTAGCCCAGGGTCGGGTTGTTGGGGCTGCCAGTCATTCTCCGGATCCTCGTTTTCTGGGAGCTTCTCCTTGCATAGTTTTTTTGCGCGGCCGAACAAATCGAGAAAGGATTTATCGGAACGTGCGTTCTTCGCTGCTGCCAAGAGTCGTTTGCGGCGGTAGAGTGGCTGTTCCGTCGCGTCATTCACCGTTTCCGCGACGCATCGCACGACTTGCCCCGTTTCCTCGTGCGTCGCCGCGATTTCGAGCCTGTCGAAAAGGTTGGTGCCACGCAGCATGAACAGTGCATCCGGGTTGAGCCATTGCGGGCTAACCTCTGATGCCGGATTTACGATCATCGCTTTATCATCGTACTTGTACTCGAGTGTGAAGCGCCCACTCTCCGCCATGCAAAAGCGAAGGTTGCGGGTATTTTCGGGCGTTACGTAGATCTCGGAGACGGCCTTCTTGTTCTCGCAGTAGAAGAAGGCGGGGGGAAGTAGAACGTTTTGTCGAAGCGGGCATCACGGTAGAGACCGTAAGGCACCCGTACGCGAGCAAAGCCCTTCACTGCGATGGACAACGGATCGTAGAACTTGTCCTTGGAAGATACTTCCTCGAAAGCGAGGCAGACGATGCCGTCCTCCGAAGTGTCGAGCGTCCATGTCATGTACTCACCGAGCCACAACTGCACGGATACGCCCGCGAGCGGCGTGTTGGTAACCGGTTCACGGAGTGTGAGTACGATGTGCGCGGAGCACAAATAGGGTGGCTGTCGGCATAGCTTCGGGCCGCCAGCGTATGCGTGGATGCGCATCGGGGATGATTCGAGACTACGACAGGTAACGCGATAACACAATTGCCAGGGTCCCGAGGGCTGACGACTGCCGGGATCTTGACCTCGAATGGTAACTATGGCTCCCATGGTCGAAGCGGTGTCGTGCCGTCGGAAAGTCCATTATGATCATTACGCTATACGCAGGCCTCCGGGATCGGGCTCCGCTTTACCTCCAGCAGAACTCGGCATGGATCACGCTGACACTCAGAGAGGACAGTCGCGCACGCTTGGCTGAGACGCCCGTCAGATGCCTGGTAGGGTCGAGTCTATTCGAGGGCGAAACCGACGCGAATGGCATTTTATCGATCGTGTTTGCCGGTGTCGGTATTCGTGAGCCGCTGCCTGGTTCCGGCGAGATTTGGGTTGATGTGCCGGGTCTAGTGCCGTTTCAGGCACCAGACATCTATCGAAACGCAATCATCACGCGCGACGTGACGCTGACACCCATCAGCGTTCCAGTCGGTGGACCGCCAGCACCCGCCCCCGGCGGTCCCTACGGTCGCGGCAAGCCCCTACGTACGACCCAGACCAGCTTCCGCGACGAGCTCGCGCGTGCAATTAGCACGCGGGGAGAAGAGATTTTCTTGGAGATGCCCAACTCCGTCGATCTGCAGACAGCTCGGGGCGAATCGACGACAGTGGAACTATTGACGCCACGCCCGCTCCTGCTTTTCCGCGGCGACGACCGCGGTCCCGACAAGATATACTTGACCGATGGCACTGCGCCGTTTCGAACACGAAACGATAGGAAACGCCCATCGTTCAAGTCACGGCAAGGTGACGTCGACAAGGATTCTGGAACATGCGCAACGCTTTTGCCCGAGTTCACTAGCTTGTTCCCTCCGCAAGTGGACGGTTCGCGCCGCATGACCCCGGAACGAGATGACATTTACGTGTACGTGTTGGTACACGCGAACGTCTTTCTCACCTATCGTCTTCAGCTGGCGCTTCATGGCGATCCATGCCTCGCGGCTGGCTACGCGGACATCCGTTCGCGCCTCATTCTCAATGCAGCATCGCGCGAAGTGATCGTTGTTGGTGACATCCCCGTGGACCACATTCTCGGGCATTTTCACATGCGAAGGGAGTGGCTAGGTCGTCAATACAACGAGGGCGTGCGATTCAGAATCGATACCGGTTTCACCCGCAACATTCACTGTAAGGTACCCGAACGCGATGCCATGGAAGCATATGCGATGCAAAGAATGGCGTCTTTCCGTGCGTCGTCTTGGGTGTTGGCTGTCGAAGAGGAGGCTGCCGAAGGCAATGCGTTGATTCCACGAATCGGGCGTGCCGCAGCAGTGACCCGCTCGTGGCACCTCACCCAGGCGTTCGTTTGAGCCTCTGCCAACCGACACACTCGCCTGGGCATTTGTTGCCTCTGTCACCATCCCTGAAGCTCGGGAACGTGCTCGTTTGGTCTGCGTCACCCTCGAGGGATTGAATGTTTCCAGGTGGCAACAACTAACAGGGGTTCACATAGCTTCCTCCCAGGCAAGTCGGGCGGTGCGCATCATCTCCGAAAGCGCATTCGTGGAGCACCAATGCTCGAGAACTGGCGTGTTAGGGATGCGTCACGCAGGTCGTGCTCGTATCCTGCAGGCATGCTAGGCCCGAGGGCGCGACGAGCAGCTTGCCCCAGAACGCGACGAAGAAGTGACGGCGTTGCTTTTATGCCAAAGCTCCGACACTGGTCGAGAGCGGAACCGCCCAGCCGTGAAAATGACATCGTTACATTTGCATTGACCCGCACTGTAGTGGACCGTGGTGAGGGCGTGATCCGAGATCGACGGCAATCGGAGCAAGTGTGTGCAGCGTTTGTGTCGGGACCGAGGCGGCTTTGTCGTTTCTACTGGCTACACCCAGCTCCGGTGTAACAGCACTCTCATCTCGCGCTCGGCCATCGGGAGCCTCATTGGCCGGTCCTTCGTGGCAAGTGTTTGAAGTCGAAAATCCAATCCCTGCGTCGAGGGATTAGGGCTCGACCATTTACGCTAAGTCCTCGACCTCTTTGGGGATCCTGTTAGCAACCCTGGAAATTTGCCCCCCTGATTTCACCCTAGGCAACCCGTTGAGAATGTGATGTGCTTCTTCATGCGTCACCTCTCTTCCGGTGACCGATGTGATCGCATCAATGCAGATTCTCCTTCGGCCAAACGGCTCTTGTCCGATCGCGGATCAACAGGATTTGCGCCAACTAGGCCCTCCTAGGGCTCAACTCGTAAACAACTCAGCCGTTAGCAGCGACGTTTCACTTTGCTAGGGAGGTATCCGTGAATTTGGCTTCTATCAAACGATTTGGCACCGGTCAGACTCTGCTTGCTGTGGGATTGAGCGCATTCATTCTCCAGGCTTGCGGTGAGGACGACTCGGGGACACAAGGTGACGGTAGCGGGGGCACCTCGTCCACCACAGGCGGAACCAAGGCGGGAACCGGGGGAGCGTCCAAGGGTGGCGCCGGCGGTACCAAGACGGGAACCGGAGGCGCGGCAAAGGGCGGCGCCAGCGGAACCACGGGCGGAACCTCCGCAAGCGGCGGCACCTCCGCAAGCGGCGGCACCTCCGCGGTAGGCGGAACGACTGCAGTCGGCGGATCGTCTGCAGCTGGCGGATCGTCTGCAGTCGGCGGATCGTCTGCAGCTGGCGGATCGTCTGCAGCTGGCGGATCGTCTGCAGCTGGAGGAACGTCTGCAGCTGGCGGATCGTCTGCAGTCGGCGGATCGTCTGCAGCTGGCGGATCGTCTGCAGCTGGCGGATCGTCTGCAGTCGGCGGATCGTCTGCAGCTGGCGGATCGTCTGCAGTCGGCGGATCGTCTGCAGCTGGCGGATCGTCTGCAGCTGGCGGATCGTCTGCAGCTGGCGGAGCGTCTGCAGTCGGCGGAGCGTCTGCAGTCGGCGGAGCGTCTGCAGTCGGCGGAGCGTCTGCAGTCGGCGGATCGTCCGCAGTCGGCGGATCGTCTGCAGTCGGCGGACAGAGCGGGACGGGGGGCTCGACGAGCGGCATCGCGTGGAACGCGTTCTTGCCGCTCAAGACCAACGCCAACGATGTGACGGGGCATGGCTACGCCGCCACGTACTCGGGTCCAATCACCTTTGCGGATGCGATGGTCTTTGGATCAGCTGGCGACCCCCTGGCGTCCATTGCGCCGCAAGCCACGGTTCCTGCAATCAACGTGACCGCAAGCTACTCCGTTTCGGTGTGGGTCAAGATGACCGACCTCGGCGTCTGGAGAACCTTCGTCTCCGCGGACGGCGTCAACGTGAGTGAGTTTTACCTTCAGAAGCGTGATAGTGGAAAGTTCGCGTTTACGCTGTCTACTATGGACGACAACAATGGCGTAGTTAGCCCTTGCATTGCTACTGCTCCAACGTCCCCGACCACCGGCGTGCTCTACCATTTGGTGGCAACCCGGGACGCCTCGACGGGCGTCGACATTCTGTACGTGAACGGAACCGAGGCCGGAAGAGCAACCTGTGGCTCCAATACGCCGGGCGTCGGGTGGCCTGCTAGCACCATCGGGGTTGGCCATGGAATGTGGAACGGAAGCAAGGGCGACTGGTTTGTGGGCTCTCTATCCGGTCTGGGTCTCATCAATCGCGTGCTGACCGCCGCCGAGGTTGCAAGCCTCTACAGCGCTGGGGTGACGTACACGCCGTAGTCGGCAAGTAAGCCGAAAGGGCCTTCGCCGAGCGACGTGATGAAGGCCCAAAGAACCTATGTCTGGCGCCGAGCGAAGGGCGAAAGACATCTCGATGTGCCGCTCAACGGGGACGCGGTCCCGCGCGAATGGAAAATGACGAGAGCGAATGCAATGACGACATCTCAAGATCCAGTGAAGTGTGCGCGGCGCCTGACGAGCGCTAACGTGATGTGGCCTTCATTGCTGAGCGCAGTCATGGTGCTCGTGGGCGCCTGCAAACCGGATACGGGCAAGCTCGCGGGCGGCAACGCGGAGGCGGGGGGCGGGAATTCAGGTGCCAGTGGTCAAGCGGGGGGGCGCGGGCGGAAGGCGGCCGCACCGGGGAGGTCTCGGCCACCTCCGGTGGAACCGAGAATTCATCGGGCGGGAGCTTGGGCGGCAACGGTACCATTGGTTCCAGTTCGGGCGGTTCAAGCAGTTCGGGCGGTTCAAGCAGTTCGGGCGGTTCAAGCAATTCGGGCGGTTCCAGCAGTTCGGGCGGTTCCAGCAGTTCGGGCGGTTCCGGCGGAGCTACTGAATCCTCGGGCTGCGTGGCGCAATGGGACTTCGAGACCCTCGTTGACGGAAAGGCGCCGGATGTTTCCGGTAACAATCTACCCCTGACCGTTTCCCAGGCGACGCTTGCTGCGGGGACGCGGGGTAACTATTTACGTCTTACGGGGACCAACACAATTGCCACTGCGCCGTCACCTGTGGTCGACACTCGCGGCAGCTTCTCCATTTCGGTGTGGGGCCGCCTCGATCAACTGCTGGGATATAGCACCTTCGTCTCTCAGGACGGGCAGAACATCAGCTCGTTTTACCTGCAGAAGCGCGATACGAACCAACTGGCGTTCACCACCTTCTCACAAGACAGCACCCAGGCTCCTGCCTGTATTGCGATGGGGACCATCCATCCAAAAGCGGGCGAGTGGTATCATCTCGTGGCCACGCGGAACGCCGCAACCGGCGAGCAGAGGCTATACGTGGATGGGATGTTGTCAGCTTCCGTGATTTGTCCCGGGGGGTTTGCAACCTCGGCGCCCCTCGTTGTGGGGCGAGGGCGATGGCAGGGGCCAGCAGATTGGATGTCCGGAGGTATCGACGAACTGTGCGTCATGAATCGCGCGCTCTCGGCCGCAGAAGCCGTCGATTTGTATCACCAGGGGCGCCCCGAGGGGAAGAATTTCCCGTTTTCCTATTTCGTGGAACAAGCCCTCGCGCGCGGGGACGGCTTGCGCTTCGCGCAGAGCCACGATGCACTTTATTGGGGCGCCATTGGCAACGGCAAGGTGTTCTTGCCTCCCACGGTCGGCGGGAACTCCTTCCGAGATCCCCACATCATGCGCGCGCCCAATGGGACCTATCATTTGGTCTGGACCTCTTCCTGCTTACCCTGGGCGGAACAGGGCTGCTCTCAAGACAAAGGATTCGGACACGCGGAGTCCAAGGATCTCGTCAATTGGGGCACGCCCTCCTATGTGCCGATCGCATTGAATATCGAACATGCTTGGGCACCAGAGACCATCTACGACACCGTGGGAGATCAATACATGGTCTATTGGTCGTCCCCGATCGACAACGATCCCATAAATCCCGATCCGCACAGCATCTACTTCATGCTGACCAAAGACTTCGTGACGTTCAGCGACCCCGCCGTGCTCTACGCCCCGAGCGGCCGCAACTTGATCGATGCGTCGATCATCGCCCAGCCGAGTGGCGGGTATCTGATGTTCCTCAAGGACGAGGCGAATGGGCAGAAGAATATTGTCGTGACCAGTTCGACCACGCTCTTCGGCACCGGCGCCTGGACCACTGCTCCATCCACTCCGCTCACGAGTAGCAGCTACGTTGCCGAGGGCCCTTCCGCGATGCCAACCGGAGAGGGGCAGATGCTCCTGTTCTTCGATAAGTACACCGCCGGCGCCTACGGCGTTCTTCGCTCGAAGGATTTAACGAATCTCACCGATCCCACGTCTTGGACGGATATCTCGGGGACGACGTACTTCTCGGGTATCCGCCATGGAGCGCCCCTCGAGGTGCCTTGGGACGTGTACCGCGCCGTGGCACTGAAGGCGGGAGAATGACGCTGATGTTTCCCTTCGAAAAGCGTCAAAGCGACTCAATGCACGTCGACGTCACCTAGATGAGGCTTCGGCAAGAGGGCGCAGAAAGCGGCACCCTTGGCGTTCCCCAGCTGTCAGCGCCGCGGAACGCTCTGGCGTGGAAGCGATGTTCAGACGCGCATTATTCGTGATTGGCGTGACCTGCAAGGTGAAAGTCCGGTCGACAACTCGGGCAACCTTGGCGCGTTCCCACCCTACGGAAACTTCTTTCTTGGGGGCTTGCCCTTCGCGACCGCGAGTCAAGTCGGCAAAGCTGGCAAACTTCGCAAACTGGGTAAACTGGGCTAGAAATGGGCCGTTTTGTGGCGCGCTTCGAGGTGAGGGCGAAGATGTGCTAACCCAAGGGGGCCTTCTTTTCCTCATTTCGTCGTAGGAGTTCTAGAATGTCCTGGTTGGCTTGGTCCTCGGTTCTGATTGCGGTTGGTGTCATCGGTTGTTCGACAAACGACGGGAATCTGACCCCCTCGGGCAACAACGGTGCGGTTGGTGGTACGACCAGCGCTGGAGGTAGCACGAGCACGAGTTCTCCACTGCCGTCGGCGGGGCAAGGGACTGGCATCGACGTCAGCGCCGATGAAGATGAGCTCGATTGTGACAGTATCATTCCGGTCGTCTTCCGCGACTTCGACGTCAGCCATCCAGATTTCGAGGAGACGTTTTCGGGGGATGTCGTTCGCCGCGCTTTGGTCGAGTCTACGCTGGGCGGCGACTCCAAACCGGTCTTCTTGAGCTCGACGGGCTGCCCATGGGATGAAGCGTCGCCAGTTGCCTGTGAAACTGATTGGAATGTGACGACGCCGGAGATCACGAGCAAGGCGACTTTCGATCAGTGGTATCGCGACGTCGATGGCGTAAACTACCGCTTCGAGAAGGAGCTCACACTGACGGAGACACCCGCTGGCTCGGGAACTTACGTTTACGATACGACGGAGTTCTTTCCCCTATCGACGAGTGAAGGATGGGGCGCGACACCGCCCGCGCACATCAACCAGAACTTCCTCTTTACGACTGAAGTCCATCTACTCTTCACCTACGTCGCAGGGCAAAAATTCACCTTCCGGGGTGATGACGACCTCTGGATCTTCGTCAACGGCAAGCTTGCTCTGGATCTCGGAGGATTACACAACGCTGCTGCCGGCACGATTGATTTCGATGCTCAAGCCGGGGAACTCGGCATCGTTCAAGGGGGAGCGTATTCGATGGATATCTTCCATGCGGAGCGACACACCACGGCGTCGAATTTCCGCATTCAAACCAACATTGCGTGCTTTACCCCGGTGGTCATCCAATGATTGGATGACGCGACTCTAGACGGTTCGGGAGCGGGATCCGTCAATGGATACCGACTCCCGACGCCGGCCGCCCCTTGTCAGGATGAAGTGCGTAGAGCTTGACGTGCGCACAGAGACGATTGCCGAGCGGCGAGGCAACCACACCCGTTCGGTGTCATCCCGAGTCCACCGGATATGATTCGGAGGTTGGTGAAGAAGTCCGGCGCTCCCTCAACCTGGAAGGCGTGTTACGACGCCGTACCTGGCGATGACTCGACGAGTTCGTTTTAGTTGGGTCCCTCGCCGTACTTCGCAGTCACCTCCGACCAGTACAAGCCATTGCCGCCACCCGCCGTGCATTGCCAATTGTTGGTGGCCGAACCGGAGGCAATGCGATAGCAGCTGAAGGATGCCGAGGTACTCGTATAGTTGAAGGGACGCTGCGGATCGGCATTGAGCAGGAACGGCGAATCAGCCCGGGTCGCATCGGCCTTGTAGTACCAAGCGCTCCACGTCTCATTGGCGGTATACTTGAAGTGCACCCACGCCGGATGTGGCTTTCCGGCACTCGGAACGCAACTGGGAAGCGTGGAGTTGATGCAGTAATCTTCCATCGCGATGTGCAACCCAAAATTCTGCACCATGGTCACAGCCTCGGCGTTGTATAGCGCTTGATTGACGCCATTGCTATTTCGATAGTGCACGTCCCACAAGTGACCGTAAGTACTGAGGGCTTGTGCCGACTCGCTCACGCTTTCTTCACTTTCCACCTCGCCCTGGTCGGCGCAACCAGAGAGAGCCGAGAACATGGCCAATCCCGCACAAGCAATCATCATTCTTTTGAACATGCCAACAATCCTCCTGAATATGAACAAGCGCATCGAACGGTCGTTGTCTCACGAACCAATTGTTTCCCCTGCTTCTCGATGCATTGCTGGAAATACGCCTCTACATCAAGCCTTTGGCAGCGCCTTCGCCTTCGCGAAGGTCGCGACTTCCACGCTAGAAACCGTATCCCAATTGTTCGTGAAACCGAATCTACGCTAACGCGTAACTCCTGCGCACGATTCCATCGGCACGCAGGTGCGAGCATACTTTTCGTGTGCTGAAAAATCCACCCGAAGTTTGCAGTCCATAGCCGAAATGGCCATCGTTAACTCGGTCCTCGGTTTGTCTTCAGAGCACATCACCCGTTCGATCGGCATTCGAAGTCTCACTGTGCATTCGATGAAGGGCTCAAAGTCATTGGTTGATAGGTGGACCTAAGTTGGGTGCTGGTCGCTGCCACTCACGGGCATGGACGCGCGCTATGCCGTGTCTCGACAACGCAGACGCGTTGCCTAGCTCAGATGCTGCCACCACCCGTCGCCGCTACGCGGGCGCCGAGCTCAGATGCTGCCACCACCCGTCAACGCTGACGCGTTGCCGACCTCCTCCAACATCGTGCTCGGTCGCTTGCAGCGACCTGCGCGCGATGGGAAGGAGGTGAGGGGATCGTCCTGATTGCCCACGGATATCCCGCCCCTTTTCCAGCCACTGCTAAGCTTTCGTCGCGCGTCCCTGGCACCCAAGGTCCATCCTAGGCTAGGCTAATCCCGTGCCACCCGCGCTGCCCATCGCTCGAATGACCTACGCCGAGTTCGTCGCGTCGGAGACGGCAAGCCCGGTCAAGCGCGAATTCATTGGGGGTCAGGTCTATGCCATGGCGGGTGGTACGCCCGAGCACGGCGCACTCGCTGCAGCTGTCGTCGGTGAGTTGAGACAAGCGTTGCGAGGTAAGCCGTGTCGCGTCTACAGTTCTGATCTTCGTGTCCGCATCACTGACACGGACATGGCTACCTATTCGGATGCGACCGTTATCTGCGGTCGTCTCGAGACCGCAACTGATGACCCGAATGCTGCCATCAACCCGAAGTTGCTAGTCGAGGTCTTGTCCGAGTCGACGGAAGCCTATGATTGGGGATCAAAAGCGGCTCACTACCGGCGCATCCCGTCGCTGCAAGAGTACGTCTTCGTTGCTCAGGACGAGCCGCGTATCGAAGTGTATCGTCGCAACGATGAAGGTGGCTGGGTCCTATATGAGGCGCGCTCGGGTGAGCGACTCGAGCTCCGCTCGATTGGCGTCGTGCTCGACGTGAGTGTAGTCTACGAGAATCCGCTAGAATCGAACTAGGGGTGTCCCTGGTAGTTCTTGGATCATTTCGATCCGGAGGGTGTCAACACTCGCCGTAGTAGCCAAGTGTCTTCCAGCGGCGAGGTCCGAGGTGACGCTGTTGGCGGACTGTGGGGGCGAGAATGTTAGGCGCTGCGCGCCTTGCCGCTCGCTAGGGCGAGCGTTACCGTAGCCCTCACTGACACTCGTCCACTACGTGTTTTGTTGCCACCACCCGTCGCCGCTGCGCTGGCGCCGACCTCCTCCCATCCGCGAGGAGCGCGAATGCGCGAGGCGCGGATTTGGGAGGAGCAAGCTGACGCGCGGAGCGCGGAAGCGGTGGTGGGCAGCAAAGCACCAAGGTCCGAGCGTAGAGAGGAGAATCCCGCAGGGCTCAGTGAACCCTCGGTACCAGTTGGGGAACACCTGATTTCGAATCGGGTCGCAAGGCCTCCACCCGCTCGGCCGGGCTTCGCCTCGGCCTCCCGACCTCCTCCAACGCCATGCTCGGGCGCGCTGCGCCCTGCGCGTGGCGGGAAGGTGGTCATAGCGTCACCGAACGAGGCGCTCGCGATTGCCAAATACTGCGCAAATCCTGTCGCCAGGGTCAGGCAATGGCGCTGCGGGCTACTCGAGCTAGGCTGAGTCCGTTCGTAGCCATGCCGACGATCAGTCGCTTCTTCGGGATTGTCATTCGAATGTACTTCGACGATCACGCTCCGCCCCACTTTCACGCGTCGTATGGCAGCGACGAGGCGGAAATCGGGATCGAGTCGATCGGCTTGCTTGCCGGCCGCCTAACTCCGCGCGCCTGGGCGCTGGTTGTCGAATGGGCCGCGCAACATCAAGATGAGCTTCGACAGAATTGGGCCCTTCTGCACTCCGCTCAACCACCCGTTCAGATCCCACCTTTGGAGTGACTCGCTATGCTTCCTCACATCGTGAATGCAGAACTCGTGAACGCCTACCGGATCCGCCTGACGTTTTCGGATGGAGCATCGGGGATCGTGGACTTCGAGAAGAGGATCGTGGGACGCGGCGGTGTGTTCTTGGCGCTTGAAGATCCTGAGGTGTTCGGTGCCTTCTCACTCGACGCCGAGGCAGGGACCATCATCTGGCCCAATGGTGTGGACTTCTGCCCGAACACCCTTCACGAGGTTGTTACGGGACAAGGTTCCGTTGCTGCGTAGCCCGGAGAGTCGCGAGTGGGCTAGGTGAACTCGGGCTGGTGCCCTCTCTTTCCACTCCGTGACAATCCGGGGTGGACTCGTACAGCAAGCTGTACGAGTCCACGGAGGACCACGGTCCGAGCGAAGCGAGGAGAGCCCGCAGGGCTCAGTGAACCCAGTTTTGTTTGTGTTACCGAGGGACCGAATCCCTGGTTCGGCGGGGCGTCGTCGGAGCGCCTCCAGGTCAGTCACAGTCTTTCAGCGGAGAGGGAGGGATTCACTAGGCGCTTCGCGCCTTGCCGCTCGCTAGCGCGAGCGTCACCGTAGCCCTCACGGACACTCGTCCACTGCGTGTTTTGTTGCCACCACCCGTCGCCGCTGGGCTGGCGCCGACCTCCTCCAACATCGTGCTCGGTCGCTTGCTGCGACCTGCGCGCGATGGGAAGGAGGTCGTTGGGGCGCGTAGAAGTGACGGCTCCTCCCATCCGCGCGGAGCGCGAATGCGCGAGGCGCGGATTTGGGAGGAGCAAGCTGACGCGCGGAGCGCGGAAGCGGTGGTGGGCAGCAAAGCACCAAGGTCCGAGCGTGGAAGCCCGCAGCGCTCAGTGAAACCGCATTGTTTGGGTCACCGAGTGAGACGCACGTGAAACGCTCACCGTAAGCCGCCGTTTATTCGCTAAGCTCTGTCCGAAGTCTCCGCCACTTTTCGATGAGATCTTGTCCGCGCGAGTAGCCGCGGATCGTAATCGCTTCGAGCAGGGACGTCACGAGTCCTTCGTCAAGCATCGGATTTGCTCGCAGCATCGCTTGCAGATCACCTAGATCACGTGGTCGTTTCGGTGTGGCGGATAGCACCTTCATCGCAATCATCGATTCTGCAGTTGCGGTGGTGACCCACGCTCCAGCAAGGAGCTCGATGCGCTGAGCAGACGCAATGATCTCGTGTTCGATCCCAGAGGTGGCAAAGATCAGATCGCACACGACTCCATCTGGGTGTCTCAAGCGAGCTGTAGCGAGTCGATGCGTCGCGTCCTGCTCGACGGTGGCGACAAGGGCATAACCCTTTTGGAGGAACCCGTGGATGCATTGTTCGGCTTCTTCGTCAGTGGCAACCATGAGCGCCACATCGATGTCGCGCGTAAATCGCGCTTCGCCGCGTGCCGAAGCTGCCAGTCCACCGACGACGGCATAGGGCATCGCTCGCGCCTCGAGCAGAGCCGCAAGCTCACCGAGGACGTTCGCCAACTTCACGGTGCTTCATCCTCTCGGGCAAGCCAGCTGGCGAGGCGCTTTTCGACCTCTTGTTCCGAGAGATTGGGGAAGCGGCGTCGAATGCTCGAGCGTTGCATGGAAACTCCCTCATCGTACATCGCAAGCGCCGCCAACAGCCGGTCTCGTGGCGTCGACATCGCGTCGGGAAGGCGATCGAGAGCATCTTCGAAACGCATAGGTGCACTCTAGCGCAGCTTTGGCCCATTGACTTGAGTGTCATTGATTTCGTCGCGTCCATGAAAGGGATTCACTTGGCGTTTTGCGGGTTGTCGCGCGCGACTCTCGCGTCACCTGGCTGTCGGATGCTGCCACCACCCGTCGCCGCTACGCGGGCGCCGTCCTCAGATGTTGCCACCACCCGTCGCCGCTGCGCTGGCGCCGACCTCAGATGCTGCCACCACCCGTCAACGCTGACGCGTTGCCGACCTCCTCCAACATCGTGCTCGGTCGCTTGCTGCGACCTGCGCGCGATGGGAAGGAGGTCGTTTGGGCGCGTAGAAGTGACGGCTCCTCCCATCCGCGCGGAGCGCGAATGCGCGAGCCACGGATTTGGGAGGAGCAAGCTGACGCGCGGAGCGCGGAAGCGGTGGTGGGCAGCAAAGCACTAGGCGCTTCGCGCCTTGCCGCTCGCTAGGGCGAGCGTCACCGTAGCCCTCCGTGGAAAGCTCCACTGGCGTGGACCCTTCCACTCCGGGACGATCCGGAGTGGACGAGTACAGCAAGCTGTACGAGTCCACGGAGGACCACGGTCCGAGCGAAGCGAGGAGAGCCCGCAGGGCTCAGTGCACCCGGTTTTGTTTGTGTTACCGAGGGACCGAATCCCTGGTTCGGCGGGGGCGTCGATGGATCGCCACAAGCTGCGTCATTATCTTTGCGGAGAGGGAGGGATTCACTAGGCGCTGCGCGCCTTGCCGCTCGCTAACGCGAGCGTCACCGTAGCCCTCCGTGGAAAGCTCCACTGGCGTGGACCTTTCCACTCCGGGTCGAACCGGAGTGGACGAGTACAGCAAGCTGTACGAGTCCACGGAGGACCACGGTCCGAGCGAAGCGAGGAGAGCCCGCAGGGCTCAGTGAACCCGGTTCTGTTTGTGTTACCGAGGGACCGAATCCCTGGTTCGGCGGGGGCGTCGATGGATCGCCACCAGCTGCGTCATTATCTTTGCGGAGAGGGAGGGATTCACTAGGCGCTGCGCGCCTTGCCGCTCGCTAACGCGAGCGTCACCGTAGCCCTCCGTGGAAAGCTCCACTGGCGTGGACCTTTCCACTCCGGGACGAACCTCGGTTCCCTCGGGTTCGAATCGGCACGGGCGCTGACGGCGGGAATGGAGGCGCGTCAGCAAGATTCAGCGGAGAGGGAGGGATTCGAACCCTCGGTACAGTTGCCCGTACACATGATTTCCAATCATGCACCTTCGACCACTCGGTCACCTCTCCTGGTCGTATCGAATTCGCAGACTCAGAACGTTGCCTCGGTTCTACTTTTCGGGGAGTAATCCCGAGGCGGGGCATTCTTCGTCTAGCGGAGAGAGAGGGATTCGAACCCTCGGTACCCGTTAGGGCACACCTGATTTCGAATCAGGTACCTTCGGCCGCTCGGACATCTCTCCGCGGCGGAATCTGGCAGTCCGAAACGGAGCTGTCAAACGGAACGTGACGATTTTTGGGGTGAAGCGGTGGCGATCGGCGGCTCTTGTGCCCACTCCCTTGCCCCTTCTCGGTACAGCAAGCATGGCCCCGAGGCCAAGCGACCGTCGCTCGGCTGTCCCGTAGTAGGTGGCGACCGTCGCGCGCTCGATCCTGTTCGAGGAACTCGGCCGACCGCGGCCTCGTGTTCGATGTGGAAGTAGGACGTTCGCGGCGCGACGTGACCGCGACGGCACAAACCAACTGCCTGCGTGGAGTCCCTATTGCGTGATGATCAGATCCTGAACGTGGCTTTCTCGCAGGCCCTGAGAGGTGATGCGCACGAACTTGGCGTTCCGTCGGAGCGAATCGATGTCGCGGGAACCGGTGTAGCCCATCCCCGAACGTAGCCCGCCGACCAGTTGACCCAGAATGCTCGCGAGGGAGCCCCGGTGCGGAACACGTCCTTCGACGCCTTCGGGGACGAGCTTCTCGTCCGCCGTGCCCCCTTGGCCGTATCGATCGCGAGAGCCGCGCTTCATCGCGCCAAGGGAACCCATGCCGCGATAGCTCTTGTAGGTGCGTCCCTGATAGAGCACGAGCTCGCCCGGCGCCTCGTCGGTGCCAGCGAAGAGCGAGCCGAGCATCACCGTCGAAGCGCCCGCCGCGATGGCCTTCGTGATATCGCCGGAGTACCTGATCCCACCGTCGGCGATGATCGGAACGTCGTATTCGTCTGCGAGACGCGCGCAATCGCCGATAGCCGTAATCTGCGGCACCCCGACGCCCGCCACGACCCGTGTCGTGCAAATGCTGCCCTGCCCAATCCCTACCTTGATCGCGTCCGCGCCCGCTTCGATGAGCGCTCTTGCGCCATCGGCCGTCGCAACGTTGCCCGCGATGAGCTGCACGTTCGGGTAGAGACGCTTGCACTCGCGCACCGTCTCCACGACCCCCTTCGAATGTCCATGGGCCGTGTCGACGCAGAGCACGTCTACCCCCGCGTCGACGAGAGCCGCGGCGCGACGGACCCGATCCGTCTCGGGTCCAATCGCAGCCCCGACGCGCAGTCGACCGCGCTCGTCTTTTACGGCGTTCGGATTGCGTTCGGCTTGGAGGAGATCCTTGATCGTGATAAGTCCGAGTAATTTGCCCTTTTCGACGACCAAGAGCTTCTCGATGCGATGTTTGTGCAAGAGCTCCCGAGCTTCCTCCGCGATGACGCCGCTCGTCACGGTGACGAGCTCCGTCGTCATCAGCGCACTCACGGGTTGATCGAGATTCTTCTCGAAGCGAATGTCGCGCGCCGTGAGGATCCCGACGGGCCTTTCGCCTTCTACGACGGGCACGCCGGAGACGTCGTGCTGACGCATGATCGCCGTGGCTTCGCGGAGGGATTGACTCGGACTCACCGTGACGGGGTCGGTGATGATCCCGCTTTCGGCGCGCTTTACGCGATCGACCTCGAGCGCCTGGGCTTCGATGCTCAGGTTCTTGTGAATGATCCCGATCCCACCATGTCGAGCCATCGTGATGGCCGTGCGCGATTCGGTGACGGTATCCATGGCCGCACTCACGATGGGAGTGTTGAGCTCGAGCTCCCGAGTGAGGCGACTCCGAATATCGACGTCCACTGGCAACACGTCGCTGTAAGCGGGGACCAGCATCACGTCGTCGAACGTGAAACACTCGCGGAGATTGCCGTCCAGCATGCCGAACGGTATCAAAGCCGCGAGCCATCCGCGAGAGCACACGCGTTCTCTCGACGACGCCGTTCGGAGGTCTTGGCTCGGGAGCCGCTCGGCCGTCACGCGTCCAACGCATGTCCACGCAGGGGGCTGCCCGTCGTTGTCGGCAAGATGCGGTTCCGGGCAGAACTGAGGATTTTTGTGTCGGCCCGGCGTGACCACGACGGTTTTCGTTCGCGCGTTACGTCGAGAGGCTCGGCCAAAGGTCCGTGGGTCGTGTTAGGCTCCCGCGCCATGGCCAGAACGCGTGAGGACATTGAGAGGGATCTCGAAGCTAGAGGCCGTCCGTTTCAGGTACTCGACGATGAGACCATCGTCGTGCCGCTCGTGCCGGGGCAGGCCCCCGCGCTGTTACGGATCGAGCCGCCCGTCGTGTTGATGCAGGTCAACATCGGTGACGTCGAGTTCACGAACGACGCCAAGGCCGTCGCCTTTTACCGACGTCTACTGGAGCTCAACGCAACGGATCTGCTTCACGCCGCTTACGGGATCGAGGGCAATCGAGTCGTACTGAGTGCTGCACTCGAACTCGACAATCTGGACTCGAACGAACTCGAGGCCACGCTCTCCGATCTCGCTCTCGCACTCGTCGAGCAACTCCCGAGCCTACACCAAATGGCCGCCGCCGAAGGGCAATCCTGATATGGGCATTTTTCTCGTCTCGCGACGCTCCTCAAAGCCAACATCAACGATTTCATCAGCCGCTCCGAAGATCCGGAGAAGATGCTGGAGCAGATCCTCATCGACATGAACCAGCAATTGCTGGAGGCAAAGAAGCAGGTAGCCTCCTCGATTGCGGACGAGAAGCGGCTCCGCGCGCAAACCGATCAGCAGAAGGCCCTCGAAGCCGAATGGGAGAAGAAGGCCATGCTCGCCGTGCGCGCGGGCAACGACGCCCTGGCGCGCGAAGCCTTGGCGCGAAAGAAGGAGCATGCTCAGCTCACCGAGCAGTTCGAGCAGCAATGGGCGAAGCACAAGGCGGCCGTCGATCAGCTGAAGCTTGCTCTCCGCGCCCTGAACGGCAAAATCGAGGAGGCCAAGCGAAAGAAGAGCCTGCTCATCGCCCGTAAGAAGCGCGCCGAGGCCCAGCGGCACATTCAAGAGACCATGTCCGGGCTGCGCAGCACGAGCGCCTTCGAGGCGTTCGACAGAATGGCCGGCAAGATCGATCAGATGGAAGCCGAAGCCGAGGCAGGTGCGGAACTGGCGGAGCAATACTCCGGTGACGTCCTTGCGCAGAAGTTCCAGCAGCTCGAAGCGAGCGCGGGAGCCGACGAAGATCTCCTCGAGCTCAAGCGAAAAATGGGGCTTGCTCCGCCTGCCGCTCCGCCCGCGCAGCCCCAAGCCGTGCGCGTCGAGGCGCCAGCCGCGGGTGCCATCGAAGACGTCGCTCTGAGCGCGGCGGAACAAGAAGAGTTGTCCCGCGCACTCGCGGAACTCGAGGCGGAAGACCAGGCCATGCAGCAGGTGAAACGATGAGGCACGCTTGGTGGTCGATCCTGACGTTGAGCTGTGTGCTCGCGACGAGTGCTGCGGTGCAAGCCGCGCCTCCGGGGGTCATGCTTCCCGCTGTGCTCGCGAGTGACGTGAAGATCCGTCTTGATGGGCAACCCAAGGAATTCCCCGGGAGCTGGAACGCCCTCGAGACCGTCGTGAGCGGCAAGAAGCAACCCTCGACGTTCGCTCAGGGCGCCATCGCCTACGACGATACGTACCTCTACGTCGCGATGCGGCTCGAGGACGCGCAGATCGTTCGAACGGCTGCTGCGGGGCCCAACGAGGATCACGCCACGTTATCCCTTGCCGTTCCGCTCAAAACGCGGAGCTATCGAACGTACCAAATCGAGCTCTATCCGGGACAACCCGGTAAGCTTCCAGGCGTCGTCAAGGTGGGCGACACCAAGGTGAGCGGCGCAGAGCTCGTCGAGGCACCCGACGGTGACGGACTCACCTTCGAGGCGAAGCTTCCGTGGTCAGCCCTGCCGGACACGGCCAAAGTCCGCGTCGGGATGCGAGCCGCCCTGCGCTACACGGACTTTACCGCGCCGGGCAAACCAGGAAGCGTCATGTCGACGAGCCCGAGTCGCGAGGGCGCAAGCTTACCTCGACTGCTCGTGGAGCCCGAACATGCCCTCTTCACGGGGCTCCTGCAGCCGAAGGGGATCGGTATCGAGCCTTCGCGCGAGGCCTTCGGCAACGTGGGCGGCGACGGGACCCTCGAACACGTCGCGCTCTACGACAAATACTTGGTAGTCGTGGGGAGCCACTTTCGTGAGGGTAAGGAATTCGTATTGACGGAACTCCAGGTCAGTCGCGGCAAGGCCGTGCAGCGACTCGAACTCGCGGACTTCGACGGCGACGGCGCGCAAGAGATCTTGGTCGTGTATCGCGTCGGCTCCGAAAGCGATTACCGCGAGGTGCTCGAGGTGCTCAAGGCGAAGCCCGATCAGTCCTTGGCCGTCGCCTTCGCCCATGAAGTGGGCCAAAAAGAGTCTCAAGGGCGAGCTACACAACGAGATCAGCCTCAAGCGCAATGGTTCCCAAGTCACCCTCGAGATCGCTCAAGGTACCTCCGAGGGGTACGAGCAAGACGGGTACGACGAAGGGAAACCTTCGGACATGGACGCCGCGCTGTTGCCCTGGGAGTCCATCAAGTCCAAGACCTTTGGCGCGGACGGTACCGGCTTCAAGAAGCTCGCGGAGACCAAACAGAATCCGGGAGCCAAGGGCAACTCGAAGTCACCGTCGAAGGTCGCCCAAGGGGACTCGGCGGATCCGTCGCGTGCCGCAGCCCCGCCACCACCTCGTCCGCCGTCGGCAGAGGAAATGCTCGATCAGGTGTACGCTCTTTATCGAAAAGATAGGAGCGTCAAAGCCAAGAAGCCGCGGTTCGATTTCGTCACCGACGTGGCCGCGGACGGCGCCAACGAGCGCGTGCTCATCCACGACAAAGACATCGTGTGCTTCGGTAAGCGGTTCCGCGATGGTGCAAGCTATACCTACACGACTATGGGCGTCGCTTCGCCGGAGGACGTCATCGACGTCACTGCGCGCGATCTGACTGGTGACGGCAAAGCGGAAATCCTCGTGCGCGCCGTCGTGCACATGAAGGCGAGCAAGGAGCTCGAAAAGAAGCCGGTCGATCGCCTCGTGTTCTTCGTTTTTCAGGTGAAAGAGGACGGGATCCGTCGCGTTTTCGCCGCCGAAACCGGGCGCGCTTTCGACGGGCATCTCCTCTTGAGCGGGCTCCGCTTCGTCGAGGGCAGTCGAGGAACGGAGATCGAGATCGTTCCCGGGCAGGGACATGGCTTCACCAAGAGCAGCTATCCCTTCCCTGAAGACACGACTCCGGCAGGTGGTTACGAACCGATGCCGCTTCCCTGGGGAACGCAGGGGACACACCGATACCGCTTCGATGGCACTCGTTTCGTCGGGGCTTCGTAGGTCGCGGGCTCGTAAGTCGGGGCTTCGTAGGTCGGGGCCTCGTAGGTCGGGGCTCGGTTCGCTCGAAGTTACTGCGGTTTCATGCGGGCGTGTCGTTTTCGCGACGCGCCGGCATTGCTCGTTTGATGGGGCGCTGCATCGTCGCGACGCGCCGGCTTTGCTCGAGGGACGGGGCTCCCTCGGTTCGGTGCCTGCCCGTCGGGAGCTACGGCTTGGGAAGACTGCACGCCCAGTAATCCCCCGCGCTGCAGGCCTGCTCGAGGGTCCGTTTGGCTTCCGTAGTCTTTCCGAGGATCCGTTGGGCAACACCGATGAACCCGCAGGCGCGGGCGACGTGTTGGTTACACTGCGGGCCCATCAAGACGATGAGCTCCTCGAGGCGATCGCTTCGGAAGCTGACGGTCGTTTCGCCAAAGTAGGTCGCGAGGATCCCACAGGCGAGTGCACCGAAGTGCTCGCTCGGCGCGGCCTTGCACGCACGCTCGTAGAGCGGCTTTGCGGACTGCGGATTGGGTGAACCGTCGAGTCCTCCTTGCTCCGCAATGGCGAGTCGCACACAGGACCCCGCATCGAGCTTGCAAGTGCGCTCGAAGAGGGCACGAGCCGCCTTTGGATCTTTGGGGACGCTCATCCCGAACTCGTAGCGGAGACCCAGATTTCCGCAGGCAGTGACTACGCCGCCGTCACAAGCTCGCCGATGGAGCTCGAGTGCCCGCGCCGGATCGGGTGATACGCCGTCGCCTCCGTCGTATTGAACGGCGAGATTGAGGCAAGAGCGCGGATCGGCCGCGTCGCATCCACGCGTGAAGTAATCGGCGGAGCGCTTCTTGTCGACCGCAATGCCATCTCCCGAGAAATATCGGAAACCTGCGGCAAAGCAGGCTTCGCCTATCCCATGTCGGCAGGCGGCGTCGAAATCGTTCAACGCTTCACCTCGGTTCTTGGCGACGCCCTCGCCAGAGTCGAGCAAAAGTGCGCGATTGTAGCAACCGAGAGCGCTGCCGAGAGAGCAGCCCTTCGATGCGAGCTCGAAGGACCGTTCGGGCGAGCGATCGAGCCCCCCTTTGCCCAACTGGTAGAAGTAGCCCGCGGTCGCGCAGCTCTCGGCGTCGTTGCTGGCGCACTGCTTCTCACAAGATCCCGGATCTTCGGGGCGGCAGGTGAAGTGAGTCGCGGCATCCTTGGGGGTGCATTTTCCCTCCGACCAGACGAAGCCCTGTGCACAAGCACCAGGTTCGAGGGCGAGCGCAGGGCTCGGCGCTTGGGTCGATGGGGTCGCGACCGGTGCCTCCGCCAAGGGACTCAGTTCCAAGCGAATGAGCGCACTGCATTGTGGCGGCGCGCTGTTGCCTCTCGGATCTGCCGCATTGCACGCCTCGAGTTTGCCGTCGCGATTGCTGATCGCGCTGCTCGATTCCGTCGACGCCGACGCGCCGATTTTGAAGATCTCGAGCGCCGTACGTGCCTTCGACTGATCGCCGAGATCCATCGCGAAGGCGCCCAGGGTCGCGCCCCGAACGAAGTGGGTTGCCTTGTCACAGTTGCCCTTCAAGTCGGCGCGCGTCGGGCTGAGCCACGTCGTTCTCGTCATGCCCACGATGATCATGGCAATGTCCAAGGACGCGCCGCGGCTGAGCTTGGCCCCGAGATCTATGGCGAGGCCAGCGCCGGAGAGGGGAAGATTCGCGTTGAGCTCGTCGGCGCTTTTCAGTCGCACGACCTCTTGTTTCGTTGCTACACCGTAAAAACCATAATGGCCATCGAGCTGGCAGTCGCGGAGGAACTCGAGGGTCTTGCCGTCGTGGTGCACGACGGCGATCCCTTCTCGCATCGCGACCTCGAGATCGGCGCGCTGCTCCGCCTTCCAATCCACTACCAAGGGCGTACTTGGGCCGTCGACGACGAGGACCGTCGGACGGTTCGTTGCCGTTGCGACGCCATCCGGCGGTGGATGCGGCAGTTTCTTGGGGCCGCATGCGGCGCCCAGTATCCCCATGACCATCATCCCGAACGTGCGCGAGCTGCGCTGCGAGCCTGTGAGCATCCTAGTGAATGCTTATCTGCCAAGAGGGACGCAGGGTCAATAGACTGTCCCAATCACATCGAGCGTCGACTGCCGTTGGGGGGGAAGTGGGGGCGCGATTGGTCGCATTCGCTTGGAGATCTGCGCGCCAGGTCATGCTAGCGGGCGCCCGTTCCGCCAAGCGCGTAAGTGCGCGATGGGAGACCGGCGGGCACCTCGGATTTCGTGGCGCCCGCCGCGCCTGTGTCACTGGCAGATGCTCGAAATTCCGCTGAGTGAAGCGATGGTACTCGCGTAGTTGCTGCTGGGCTTGTTCACCAAGACGGCAATGACGCCCTCTTGGACGCGTTGGTTGATGTTCGCGACACTGGCCGTCGTCCACCGATCGTCCTGACCGTTTCCGGCATAGCTGGTTTCGGCCATGATCGGGCGCCCCGTTTTCGTCTTCAACCAGGCGTAATTCGCCGTCGTCGCATTGTACTCACCGGAGTTGACTAGGGTGCCGGTGTTTCCTGGACCTTGAACCCAGACGAGATCGAGCACGTCTATTGGCTGGGCGCTCCAGAAGGCGTTGGCTTGTTCGTTGGAAATCCACGGCGAGTGGTTCATGCCGACGACGGCATTGGGCATGTTCGACTTGATCGCGCAGGTGATGTCTCTCGCTAGCGCGCCAAGCTCCGACATGCTGAGGGGATTGCTCTGTTTCGAATAGGAGTACTGAACGTAGTCGCCTTCGAGCCACCAAATGACGGGCTTGCTCGGGCTTTGTTCGTAGGTTTTCTTCGCGTAATTGGCGTACATCTCGACGATCAACGCGCGGTTGTCTCGGATCCACTGCGCTCCGTCGCTACAGAGGTTGTGGCCGTCGGACATGTCCACGTTGCAGTCGCCAAAGCCGCCCATCAGGTTCGCTTGGTAGCCGATGAAATAGGTGTAGTAGACGAGGGTCGCCTTCGCGTTTGCGACCTGACTTGCCGCACGACATCCGTCGCATGCACCGTCGAGACCCCCTCGCGCTTCGTAACCGACCCAAGTGGAGACGAAATCGAGGGTGCTCGAGGCGTCGTTCGAATTCGGGCCGCCCCACGCAAAGTCGCACCCGAGAGGGCGTGTGTTGAGCGTGCCGCAGTTGCCTTGGGTTGCTGTGCCACCCGAATTCGAGGTCATGTTCGTCCCAGGGGAGCCACCCATTCCACCCTTGGACGTGCCCTGGTTGCCATTGACTTGGCCGCCGTTGGTGGAGCTGGTTGGCGTGGTTCCATTCACGGATCCTCCAAGAGCAGAATTCTCCGGCTGACTCGTATCGACGCAGCCGGCGAAGAAAAGAGCGACAGCGAACAGGCTGGATGCGGGAGCCGGCGCGGCACCGGAGGGCGAAAATGATACGTTGCGCATGGGGATCTACACGAGAGTTGCCGCAAGAACGTCGTCGGCTCAACTTTCATGGCTCGAGTGATGGCAGATTTGCGATTGTCCTCGACGCGCTGAGGCGACGGGCTCAACGATCCCACGACGGGCTCAACGATCCCACGTCGCGCTCAACGATCCCACGTCGCGCTCAACGATCCCACGTCGCGCTCAACGATCCCACGTCGCGGGGCCTCGCGGGTGCCGGCGGCTTCCGTCGTGTTGGCTCGCGATGAGTGACGAAGGGCGGTTCAGCGCAGCACGGTGTGCACGATCGCCGCCCAGCCGCCGGGTTTGAGGGTGACCCTGACGCGTTGGGTTTCGCCTCGCGCGCTCAAGTCGACGTAGTGAGTGCCGGGGGCGACCTGGACGCGTCCGATGGCGATCCGTGCCGGTAGTGTCGACCAGCTACGGGTGTCCGGTGTATCGAGGGCCGTCAAGGTGGCTTGCGTGCCGAGGGACAGGAGCAGACCGAGGGCGCCATCGTTCGTGGTCTTGCGCGCGGCTTCGCCTGCAATGATGCGCGCAATCGTGCGCGTGATGGCCGAGGCGATCACCTTGCCTTGGACCTCGTCCCACGCCTTTTGCGCGGCGAGATCGACAGCCAGAGCGCCGTCCAAGGTTTGCCACTTTCCGTCGAGCGCGAAGCTCGGGTTGTCGTAGGCCCCTCGAGGTTTGCCAAGACGCGGATAGTTGACCCACGTGACCAAACCTTGGGCCGCGAGGCGATTGGCTCGATCGACGTCGTTTGGCGAAAGCGCGCCGCTCGCGTAAGTGAGCGCCAGGCCGATCGGAAGCCGTTCTGCGATCTTTGCCGGGACGCGGCCGTAGTTGACGATGACGAGGATCTCCGACGGCGCTGTGGCGTCGCCGGATTCGGCATTGGTATCACTGAGTATCGCTTCGATACGCGGCGAGCGATAGCTCGTGCGCGATGCGAGTCGGGAAACGGCATTCGTCAGTGTGGTGAATCGTGATTGGGCGAGGGCCTCGTCGTAGTAGCGCATGGCCTCGTCGGGGCTGCCGCTCTTTTCGAAGACGAAGCCGGCGAGGTAACTCCCGGGTCCGACGAAGGCCTTCGAGCCCTCGCCCGCGTTCTTGAAGTACTGATTGAGCACCGACATGCGCCGGGCCTCGACGCGCGCACCGCCGAGGTTGGCCCGGGCCAGGTAGCTCTGCAGATTCATGGTGTTGACGAGGAGCTTCTCGTAGGCTGGCGCGCGATACGGTCCGGTGTCGTCGGAGAATAGGAATTTTCCGATTTCGTCAGCGGTGCCCCGCGAGAAGTCGAGCACCATGAGCTCCTTGTCGCAGGCCTCGAGATCTCGACTGGTGAGCTCGTACTTGCGGAGTTGGAACGTCACCATCGCGCGATCGAGGACGTAAAGTACCTTGTCGCCCTCGAGCGGACTCGGCAGCTTCTCCGCGCTATCGACGTCGAGCTTGTCGTTCAACGCGGCGAGCGCGGCTTTTGGGTTCCGCGCGTCGAGGGCCGAACGAGCTGCTTCGGTTTGTGCGGCATGCCCGGCGCAGCCGACGATGCCGAGCGCGCCGAACAAAAGGGGAGCGAGTCGCCAAGAACGCATGAGGTTTTCTTCCCGATCCTTAGCGGATGATCGCCTTCGTCAGACTCGTCTTGTTCTGGAACAGCACGTCGCTCGTTTCTACGTCGAGGACCTGCATGAAGAGCGAGTACTGGACGCGTCGCTCGCCGTCGAACATCTCGTCCGAGCTGAAGACCTTGCCCGTGATGAAGTATCGCGCGCCGGCTTGCTTGCCCCAGGCGGCGATGGTGCCGGGCGCGAAGGCGTCGGATTGCTGCTTTCGCACCTCTTCGGCGAGCTGGTCTTGCATCTCACGGCTGATCAAGCGCACGTGACCTGCGTTGACGAGCTTGGTCTCGATGTCGCTCGAGAGCGATTGCAGCGCGCTGTCGATGTGCTCGCTGGTTTCGTTGCGGAACGGCAAGATGGCAAGGCGCGGCTGACTCTCGGCTTGCCAGCGCTTCACGACGGCAGAGCTCTCGAGGGCCTGCAGGTTCTCGTGGAGCAGTTTCTGCAAATCACGCTTGTCGAGCCCCGTGCCCATGGCCTGGTCGTCGAGACCCGCGACCTCTTCACCGCGCACCGCCTTCGGGCCGCAACCCGCAAGACAAACGGAAGAAAGTAGCAACAGCGCCCCCAATCCAATTACCTGCTTCATGCGTCGCATCCTTTCGGCTGGCCCCAGCGGGGCCGCGACAAAAGGTAGGACGGGAATGGCGCGTGGCCAAGTCGTAACGCGGTTTTCGGCCGCATTTCTTCAGTCGTGACCGCGCCGAGCGTCAGCAGTCCGGAGCAGGGAAGATTGGGTTTGGCTCGTCGTAACAACGACTCACGCAAGGGATCTCGCTGCGCGGAGGGGCGTCGTCGCGGTGCCTTGGGGATCTCGGGGAGCGCCGCGGCACCGTCGGGCCCCTGAAATGGCCTCGAGCCGCGACCTCGACTGGAACGGCCGCGCGAATTGCGTCGGCTGCTTGCGTGGTTGCGGCTCGAATGCCGTTTGTCGGAGGAGTGCGAGTTAGGAGCGGCGCACGGGAATGATTTGAACGCGCCTAGAGTCCCCTTCGCCATCGCTCTTGGTGATGACGCCTTCGAACTTCGCCAGCGCCAGGTGAACGACCCGACGATCGCGTGGATTCATCGGTTCGAAGGTGATGATTCTGCCTTCCTCGAGGGCTTGCTTGCCGAGGCGCTTGGCCATCGTGGCGAGGGATTGCTCGCGACGGAGACGATAACCATCCGCATCGACGAGGACGTGTCGTCGGTCTTGGCCGGGGCGGTTGATCACGCGGTGCGTGAGGAACTGCAGGGCCGCGAGTACTTGACCCTTCTTGCCGATGATCCGGCCAGAATCTCGTCCCGTGACTTCGACGACGATTTCCGGCGCCTCGTCGGGGCTGTCTTGCCGCGGGCGGCGAAGCCGAACTCGACAATCGATGTCCATGTCTTCGATGACGGCGGTGACGAAGTCGAGCGCGAGCTTCGCTCGTTCGTCGTCGCGGTAATCGTTGCGGTCGTCACCGCCGCCACTGCGATGGCGGCGCCGCGAGCGGTTTCGTCCGCCAGCGGTTCCTGCTTGGGCTGCGTCCGAACCGGCGTCGCCCTCGTGTTCCGCATCGTGTTCTTTGGCCGATCCCGCGTCGGATCCGTTGTCCGCGTCCAGGTGCGCGTCGGATCCCTCGAAATCAACCGAACTCTGCTCTCCCTCGCTCATGATTATCGTGCCTTTCCTTTGGCCGACGACGACCGCTTCCCGGTGCCCCCTTCGGCACCCGATGGCTTGGTCGTCACGTTGAGACTTTGGTTCCTCGCGGTCACGCTTCGCGCGTGTCGTTCGACGAGTTGTTGCTGAATGATGCCGAGCACACCGTTGGTGAACATGTACACGCCCAAGCCCGAGGGCAGGAACAACATGAACACCGTGAACATTCCGGGCATCATGTAAAGCATCATCTTCTGCTGGGCCGGATCTCCCTGCATCGGCATCATCTTCTGTTGAATGAATGACGTCGTACCGATGACGAAGGGAAGAATGAAGTACGGATCGGGCTGCGAGAGATCCGGGAACCAGAGGAAGGGAATGTTGAAGAGCTCGACGGCCGTCTGTAGCGTCGTGTAGAGCGCGAACCACACGGGCATCGACGCGAGTTGGGGCAGGCAACCCTTGAGCGGGTTGACGTTGTGCTTGCGCCAGAGCTCCATCTGCGCAAGTCCCTTGCCCTGGGGATCATCCTTGAACTTCTCGTTCAGGGCGTCCATCTCGGGCTTGAGCTCGCGCATCTTGATCATGCTCTTGACCGACGGCAGCGTCAGCGGAAAGAGCAACGTACGGGCGGTGAGGGTCAGGATGATGATCGCGACACCCCAGTTGCCAAGCACGCCGTACACGGCGAGCAAGAAGGTGACGAGCACCTTGGCGACCGCGGAGAAGAAGCCGAGATCGATCAGCTCTCCGAGTTGTGTGTGCCCGCCACCAGCAGCCGCGAGGACCTTGCGCTCTTTCGGGCCGATATACGATAGAACGCTATATTCGGCAGACTGTCGCGGCTCGAGCTCCTCAGTCGGGTAGGCGAGCCGTGCGCGATACATCGCGCCCGCTTGGGGATCGTCCCCGTGGCTCTTGTATTTGCGATTGTCCCACCGCTCCTCGATTTGGAGCTGACAAGACGGCGATAGCCCGTGAGGCGCGCTTTGTGGAACGAGCGCGTGAGAGAAATAGGCGTTCGAAACCGCCGCGACGCCGGTCTTCCCCGGCACCTGGTAGAAGTCACCAGGATTGAGCAGCGTCTGCGCGAAGGGTGCCTCTTTGAAGTCGCTCGGTTCGAAATCCTCCGGACGAAGACGCTTGGCCTTGCCGTCCGTGACGACGCATTCCACGTGCGTGAGCAGCGGACTCACGCGGAACATGCCACCCTTCACCTCGGACTGGAGACGCCACGCCGTGGTGTCCACCGTGAGCGCGTGGCGTAGTTTGCGCGACGCGACGTTCTCCACTTTCACGTCCATCTTCAGCTCGTACGGACGTTCCGTCGTTGCGATGGTCTTCGTGAGGTGCGTCTTTTCGTCCGCGTACTCGAAGACACAACGCTTGCCAGTGGACTCGGTGAGCTTGAAATCCACGCTGTCGTAGTCGATTTGCCACGCGGGATCCTTCGGCCCCGCGACGGCTTCGTTACGGAGGTTGACCCGGAGCTGCCGGCGTAGTTCGACGTCGGGAGTCGTCGAAAGATTCGATTCGATTTTCCGTTTTTCCGATACTTCGCCGAGAGGAGCGCAAAATGCGTGAGACTTGCGCCTCGTGTGCTCAGGTCCGCGCGGAAACTCGGTGTCCAAAGGCTGCAGAGTCGTTCGGGTGCCCGTGGTTCTGCGATCTCGGCACCCTCGGCGCGGAGTGGCTGAATTGCAGTGTCACCGCCGCCGCCGCCAAAGAGCTTTGGCCCGAACTGCATGACGAAGAACACGACGAGTCCGATGGCGAGCCAACGCAGTACACTTTTTCCGCTGTCCATAATTCTTCGAGATTGGGGCTAGATTCGCCCAGAGAGAGTGGGGGCACCGAGGTCGTGGGGGGCCTCTTGGAAGCGCTCCGGTGAGTGGGTGTCCTCGGGCGGAGGCGGCCGTTTGCCGGTTCGAAAACCTTTGGGTGGAACTGGGTCGAGCCCGCCGGGATGAAACGGGTGGCACTTGCCGATCCGCTTCAACGCTAACCACGACCCGAGGAAGACGCCATGGGTTAGCAGGCAGTCCTCGGCATAGCGCGAACAGGACGGATGAAAACGGCAAACTGGGCCGAGGAGCGGCGATATCAGCATCCGATAGAGACGGATGAAGAACACCAGCACCGAGACCATCACGGCTCCGTCGCTCCCGTTGCGCTGACGGCGAGGCGCTTGCGGCTCCGCGACAGCGTGCTGAGGACGCGCGAGTGGGCGCCTTGCCATTCGCTGACGACCCGATTGAGGCAAAGCTCGGGATCCCATCGTCTCGCGACCACGACCATCTCGGCGTCCGTGGGCCAAAGCGAGTAGGTACTTCGGAAAGCCTCGCGCGCCAAACGCTTCACTCGATTGCGGATGACGGCATTACCAACCTTGCGCGACACCACGAGTCCAAGCCGTGGACCTGGGGCAACAAGAGGAGGGAGCCGAACTGCCAACACGAACAAGAAGCGGTCCGTTGGCACCCGGAGCCCGCGACTCATCAGGTCGGCGTACTCCGAGCGCTTGCGGATGCGCTGGTGACGTCCAAACGCCACCAAAATTACTTCTGATAGGCAGACACCGTCAGGCGCCAACGACCGCGACGACGGCGGTTCTTGAGCACCTTCTGGCCTCCGCTGGTCTCCATACGCTTGCGAAAGCCGTGCGTTCGCAGACGGCTCGTGTTGCTGGGCTGAAAAGTGCGCTTGCTCATGAGTCGGCTCTACCTTGGAAGGGCGGGGAGTGAGCCACGCAAATGGCCTATCGTCAAGTCGCACTGACCAGGCTAAGTGGCCTAAATGCAAAATATTGGACATTGGCCACCTTGCAGAATTCAGTCGGCCGTGTCACCTTCGCACCCGTCATGCGAGACAACATCCGTCTAGTGTCCTCGGCCGGCACCGGGTTCACGTACTACACGAACAAGAACAAGCGGACCATGACTTCGAAGCTCGAGCTGAAGAAGTACGATCCCGTCGTCCGCAAGCACGTGGTCTTCAAAGAAATGAAGATGCCGCCGCACAGCAAGTGAGCGGAGCAGGGCACGGTACGACAACATCGAGAAGCGAAAGCTTCTCCCTTTGGGTGGTCTTCTAGCGAAGCCCGCCCTTTTGCCGTTTGTTACGTTGAAGCGGGATTCGTCCGATTGCAGCCAACGTCGTGGTGCTGAACGTTGGCGTCTCACCAAGCGTGCGCTCCAGCAAGGGTGACTTCGACCCGACTGGGATGGCGGCGTCAGCGTGAATGGGGCGAGCCGTCCGGCGCGAAGTCCACTCGAGTGAACGGCCGCATCGAGCCCCGACTGCCGCGGAGTGAACGGCCGCGTCGAGCGCCGACTGCCGCGGAGTGAGCGGCCGCGTCGAGCGCCGACTGCCGCGGAGTGAGCGGCCGCATCGAGCGCCGACTGCCGCGGAGTGAACGGCCGCATCGAGCGCCGACTGCCGCGGAGTGAACGGCCGCGTCGAGCGCCGATCGCTGACCGCTGATCGCCGCGAGTGCCATGCGTGCGACTGGCTGCATGCCGCGACGATGCAGGAAGGACGCTCGTGTCGACGAAGCGGTCGAAGGACGACCTCTCCAATCCGTTTACGGCTGTCGCGACTTCGCGGTGTCGTTGCTGCGGCCCATTTCGGCCGTCATTGGCACGGGGGTCGGTCGCATTCGAGACCACGTCCTTCGTGGGAGATGGAAACGACGTTCAGGCAGACAATGGACTCCATTGCGCCGCTCGTGAGAGGAAGTGGTCGTGTGGATACCGCTCGCCATTGCCCCTTCGTTCGCGATGCGCATCGCCGCAGCCGGGTACTTCGACACGCGTCATTGCCGTAAAGAGCCGGAGAAGCTTGGACAACATCCGTGGACGCGACGGCTCAGCGATGGTGATGCAGCATCCAGTCGCAGAGCGCTACGGGTTTGAATTCTCGCGCCCTGCAGCTCGGCGGAGAGGGAAAACACCGAAGCGCTCCCCATCGAGAAGATGGACGTGCATCGGTCACCTGACGCTGGAAAAGTACTGGTTGCCCTGCCCGAATTCGGAACCGGTGGGACGAGTCGTGAAACAGGGATTCTCGAAGCATCGAGAGCATCACCGCGATGAGGACCGGACGGCATGTGCGACGTGGGGGCGACTCTTTCGCTGTTTTCCTTTTGCCGCAGCGTCGACTGATGGAGCGCTCGCCGCATCATTCGGCTTTGGATTGGAAGAAATAGGCTGAAATTGCTTTGAGGCACGGGGTTCGGTAGAGGTCGAAGCTCCGACCTTACACGCTTGAGCGGAGCCGAACGTTGATGTCGTTCGCTCCTTCGGAATGTGGGTTACCGCTGCATGGAGACTATGTTCCCAAGGAACCGAGAGTGGTCCCGCGGATGCACTACAACGAGTGCTCTTCCGTAGCATCGACGAGCACTCCTTGGCGTGGATGCCGTGAACGACCAGTATCATCGATTTCGCGGACGACCGAATTCGAAGGGCTTGAAATCGACTGGTCGAACGCATTCAGTCGAACGCATTCAGTCGAACGCATTCAGTCGAACGCATTCAGTCGAACGCATTCAGTCGAACGCATTCAGTCGAACGCATTCAGTCGAACGCGATTCAGTCGAACGCATTCAGTCGAACGCATTCGATGGTGGTGTCTCTCGCGGTTCGCGTCGATGATCGCGTCGCATTCCGGAGCGTGAATTGCTGAGGTTTCATTGCGATCGCGCGATCGAGCGAGGTCGTCGCTGGTGCATTCGCGTGTGCGAGGGATACGCGTTCATTGAACTGATATCGCGGCTGTCTCATTGTGACCCGTGGGTTTTCCAAGTCCCCTGTCTTGACCATTTTTCTTGCTGACTCGATCGTGGGTTGCTACTCATTACTTGCTCGATTTGCATTCGAGCGCTTTCATGTAATTTCGATGACGCGCGGACACTACTGCAAGAATCACTTGCGAAGACCGCGCCTCGGTGGCGAGGCAGAGGCAAAATGCGGAGGAAAGGCGCTTCGAGCGTAGGTAGCTACGTGAGGACGCACCGTTGCCGACAACGAAGCCGTCGAGGACGTGGTCAAAAGCAAGTGGTCTTGGTTGTAGGGAACCTGCTGTCATCGAAGTGCGAGTGCTTCGCGTGCAGAACACGCTCGCGGGGGCAACTCGGATAAGGTCACGAAGAACCTGAAATGATGTGAAATTCAGGTCCCTTCTGGCGCGAGGGCGCACGTCTGTAATGGGCGGATCGGGAACGGAAAACGTAACTCGTAGTTCATCTGGATAGAGCACCATCATGCCGCGTGCATCGGTGTGCTCTGTGTAAATGTTGGTGTAGCGTGGTCGACGTAGCGGAGGCTCCGTGTCGACATGGTGTGGTTGTAGGGAATAGGAGAAAAGATATGAAAGCACTAAATTCAAGTGTCGTGGCGCTCGCGTCTCTGGTTTCGGTGGCGCTTGCCGGGTGCGCGGACGTTGGCACTGGAGCAGATGAGGGCGAAGGCGCATCGGTGCAAACCGCAGAAGAGGCGCTGACCGTGAATGGACAGACGGTCAACTGGACGTATGTCGGCAATCCATGGGCTGCTAGTCGGATTGCGGCTTGTCCTGGCTACGCGAATGTTCTCTATGCGCTCAACAACGACTACCGACTGTACAAAGGAAACGGCTCGGACAGCGGTTGGTCCTATCGCGGCTATCCTTCGGCGGCTCGGGACATCGCGTGTACGGATCCGGGTTGGGTGTGGGCGCTAAACGCGGACAAGAAGTTCTACTACAGCGTCTATTCTGGCGATGACAGTCACTGGGTTTACGAGGGGACGGCCAGTGGTGCCGAGCAGTTTGGCACGGGCAGTATGATCACCGCTCTAAACTACGACGATAGGGTTTACTCATACGACAACTACACGAAGAAATGGACGTATAACGCCACCTTCGCGGGGGCGACGGAGGCCTCGAGCGTGAGGATTGGCTCTAGCGCGACGCTTCGGTGGTTCGTGGTGAAGGACGGTACGGTCCACTTCACGACGGGGAACTCCTTGGCACTCACCGCATTCCCCCTCGTGGACAACGGTGTAACGAAGACGGTTCGTGAAGTCAGCGCCGCGACCAGCGACGTGATTCTGGGCCTTGACGGAGGATCGAAAGCTCTACAAGGCGACGTTCAAAGAGATCTCCTGTACTGGTGGCGTGGACAACGACAGCGACGGTGCCGCAGATGGTTACGACAACGATTGCATCGCGACGTTGGCGGCTGCAACTTGCGCGAAGTTCAATTCGGGCGGCGGTAACGATCGTTCGTTCTGCATCAGCCGTTATTCGGCGTCCAACTCGCTCGCTGTCTGTAACGGATCGAGCGTCGCGAAGACCTATTCCGGTAATTGGTGCGTCCAGATCGGAGCTGGAGGCTCGGACTATGTTGAATTTCTGCAGTAACGTGGTCGATTGACGATAGCCCCACGACACTCGTTCGAGTCTGCGGCGGATTTCGTCGCGTCTCGAACGAGGTCGCTGGCCTGATGCGACTCAGGCTTCGAAGGCTCCGCGCTGAGTCGTTTCCGTATTGGGCAGTGAAGTCCCTACTCGTCACTCATCTTCTGTCATCTGAATGCCTCTTCGCACCTCGATGACGTGTCGAGCCAGGGCGCAATCCTCGAGCTGGATGTGGTTCGTTAACCACTTATATAGGAAGAGCTGGAGCTTGGCGCGATTGACGGACTCTTGGCCCATCATCTCGTCCATGCGGGCGAGGAGACTTCGGTGTTCGGCGCGATGCTCCTCCGATGGATACGAATACGCCGACATGAGCAGCTCTTCGCTGGCGAAGTGATAGCGCGCGTAGCGCTGCAGCTCATCGAGTAGGAGCACGAAAAGCTGTTCGTCGTCCCGTCGACGAGCGCGCTCGAATTGATCGATCAGAGCGATGAAGTATCGGTGCTGGGCGTCGAGCTCGGCGAGGTGCGTTGCGAAACTGGGGTGCCAGGGCATGGTGTCGACTCCGCGAATGGGGGAGGACGGTCGGCGGACGATGCGCGTGCGGATCCTTGCACCCAACGTCCAACGCCCGGCCCTAGATAAGGCCGCCCGTTGCCGTTCCCGTCTCAGTCGTCTCCAAATGCATCGAAGGCCGCCGAGCGAATCGCCCAGCGGCCTTCCGACTTTGCGTCACGCCCTTCCGAGAGGGAGCGCGTGGCGCGATCTTCGTCAGTCGAGGACCTTGAACTCGGTTCGGCGGTTCTTGGCGCGGCCTTCGGCCGTGTCGTTCGTGGTGATTGGCTTGCTCTCGCCGAAGCCTTCGCTTTGGAGTCGCGACCCGGCGATGCCATGGTCGACCAGGTACTTCATGCAGGCTGCAGCGCGATCTTTGCTCAACTTGAGATTGTTCGCATCGGAGCCGACGCTATCCGTGTGACCGTAGACGCCCACCTTGAGATCCTTGCGTGCCTTCATGAGCGCAACAACCTCGTCGAGGATCGGGAAGCTTACGGCCTTGATCGTGGCCTTGCCCGTATCGAACTGAATGGGCTCGAGGAGTTGGATCTCGCCGTCGTCGTTGAACCGCGTGAGCGACGGGCAACCGTTCTTCTCCGCGATCTTCGACTCGAGCCCGGGGTTCATCGGGCACTTGTCCTTGCCGTCAGCGATGCCATCGCTGTCCGCGTCTTCTTCGGGGCAGCCATCCTGATCGGCAACGCCGTCCTTGTCTTCCTTGACGTCGGGGCACGCATCGACGGAATCCGGAATGCCGTCACCGTCGCGATTCGCATCCGCAGGGCAACCATCGGTCGGATTCGGCTCGCGCTTGTCCTCCTTGATGTCCGGGCACTTGTCGATGCTGTCCGGATATCCATCGCCATCGCGATCCTCTTCCTTGTCGACCTTCGTATTCTCGAAGTCGTACTTCGGCGCGGCCGAGGGCGGAGCCTTGTCGGCAACCGTGAACCAGTACCCGAGAGACGCGAGCACGCGAAGATCGGGCGAACCGTAGCCGTTCGTGAAGACGCGCGTTCCGAGCCCACCCTGGGCCCACCAATGGCCCTTGCGGTCGAGCTTCAACTTGCCGAGCGCCGTCCACTCCACGTCCGTATTCTGGCCGGCAAAGAAGGTATTGGTGCCATTGACGGACTGCATGCCCGTCGTGCCCCAGAGCTCGAGGCCGACGACGACGGTCTCGTCTCGCAGCGGAACGTAGCCACCGAAGGACCAGCGGAGCTCGTTGCCGATGGAAAGCGTGTTGATGTCGTTGCTCTGGGAGGACACGAAGCCGCGATTGGGCCGGAAATGAGGCCCGAGGTTGCCGGCGAGCAGCCAGCTTCCGAAGTTGTATTCGCCCGAGAGGAACAGGTAAGCGCTCGTCTGGTCGTCACCTGCGACGGCGCCCGCGCTGTTGCCCGTGGGGAGGAGATCGCGGTGCCAGCACCGAGCCGCAGCTTGCGGTCGTTCGATTGATAGGCTTTCACGCGGAGATCGAGCCGCGTATCGTGGAGGCCCATCCGCTCGTCCGCGGTAAAGTCCGGGCGATTGTCGACGGTCGAGTCGTACTGATCGCCGTACATCGTATAAAGCGAGATTGGCTGCGAGACGTTGAAGCCGAACCAGCCTGAAACCTCGGTACCGATGTTGAGGTAAGTGAGGAATTGGCCCGTGACCAGATTGGGCATGCCTTGCTGCGCCGTGCTGTCGCTCGTCGCCGCCTCTTTGCGCAGCGGGTTGTGCGTGTAGCCGAGGCTGAGCATGCCGTAGAAGCGCGTCTTCTCGTGCAGGTAGGGACGCCACACCATGTAACCGTCGTCGGGCGCGCCCGAGATTTGCGCGCGATCCATGTAGAACGTGATGTTCTGCGCTCGTGCTTCGTTCTGCCAAAGCAATCCCGCGGCAATCGTCAACGCAACGGGTAGCGTGCGCTTTGCTTTCAACATGAGCCCTCCAGACAACGGGTCGATCATCGGTTCTTCCAATGGTCCCTATGGACCAAGCTGCGGCGCCAACGGTATATCGAGCGATGCCCTGTCGTCGAGACACCAAAAGCCCGGACTTGCGGTTTCGATAAGTGACCTCGCCTGGGCCGCCTTCCGAGCCAGAAGCTTTGGATAGTTTTGGATTTTTCCAGTAAACCGCGGTGACGTCGCGCCGGGGTTTCGTCGCGTGGCGACGCGAGCACGACGCATGGCGCTCGCGATCCTTCGTACACGCGACCCGTCGCGCCACGGGTTCGTCGCGTGCCGACGCGAACACGTTACCCGGTGCTCATGATCCTTCCTACATTCGACCCGTCGCGGTCTCGTCGGTCACGCGGTGCGACTTTCAGCAGCTTTTTTGCCTCAATTCGACGAAGCGAAGAGCTCGCAGACCCATAACGTACCGTCGAGATCCGTGGCCACGGCAAGTCCGAAGCGGGAAAAACCGCGGTGAAGTAGATTGGTCCGGTGGGACGGACTCGACCAAAGCGCTCGGTGAACCCGCAGAGCGTCCGCGGCGTGCGCGACGTTTTCACCCGCCAGGCGCGTGCGGATGCCGCCGCGTTCGAGTCGTTCGCGTGTCGAACCTTCTCCTACCTCGTGCCCCACCCGGCCGGCGCGACGCATCGCGACGGCTTGTTCCTGGGCGAGACGGTCGAGCGCGACGTCGCGTCGAAGCGGACCGCGACCCGTCTCTCGTCGCGTTGCCGCGACCAAACGAGTGAGGGCGAGATCGGCGTTCATTTCAGGCTCGAACACGGTTTGTCCAGGGACGGGCTGCGGCACGAAGACGGTCTCCGGTTCCTCATCGACGTGGATCGTGGCTTCGAGGAGGGGACGAGGGCCCGAGTCGTCCGCGCCAAGGAGTTGCACTTGCCATCGCCCCGCCGAACCCGTCGGGATTCGTGCCCGAACGCGGTTTCCGTCCAGGGTCGTCATCAGCGTGTGGGGCTCGCCCTGCGGACTCGACACGAACAATCGCGCTTGGCTTGCGCCCTCGAGTAGACGCGCCTCGAAGGGGAGCCACCGACCGACTCTGGTCTGCGTCGGGAGCGGAAGGACGAGCTCTGCCAGCACCTGCGCCGAAATGATGCCCAAAGCACGTTGAGTGCCCCGGCTGACGAGCGCGAGCCCGCAGCGACGCTGGGCCGCGTGCTCGAGCGTGCTGAGCCATCGAGTGGCTTCGGTGGTGAGCGCTTCCGGCGATATTGGCGCGTCCACCGTCCAACTCTTCGCCCACGCGACGGGGCGCACATAGGGCGTTCCCGCGGCGCGCAGGACAAAAGTCAGGCGATCGCCATCGTTGGGGTCGCGCCCGATGGGGCCCCGTCGGAGCAACCAACCCGCAGCGCGATCGAGGCGCTCGTCGGGATCACCGCACGCCGATTCCAGCGTGGCATAGGTATCATGCGGAGGGCGTGGATTGGGCGAGCGGGTGTCCTGGCTCCATTCGACGGTGAGCGCGTCCTCTCGTGCGGCGGCTTCATTTGGTCGCGCCAATGCCGGGTTGATGTCCGAAATGGGGCCGGGCCCGCAACCGGTCTGAAGGGCAACGGCAAGGATGACCCAGAGGCGCCACATGAGTTCGGCCGACTTTGCCCGTTCCGGGTGGTCTCGAGCAAGCAATTCCCCCTATCGATGGCGGAAGGTCCGCGGTAAGTTCGACCGACTCCGTTTCGCCTGATACCCTCGCGGCGCCCAATGGGCCGATTTACCACGTCCGTAAAAGTAGGAACCTTCGCAGTGGTCACTGGCGCCGCTGCGATCGGCATTTTCCGTTTCGTCGACAAGAGCGGCTCGTCGGGGAGCGGCTATGTGGTGCACGCCTACTTCGACGACGCCACGGGGATTGCAAAGCACTCGCAGGTGAAGGTGTCCGGGATCGGCGTGGGCACGATCGAGAGCGTGCGCCTCGAAAAGGGCAAGGCGCGCATCGACATTCGGATGCAGCCGGACGTCCCGCTCCACGTCGACGCCACGGTGACGAAGGTGAGCAGCAGTCTGCTCGGGGAATACTTCCTCGGGATCGCCCCGGGCACCGAAGGGCGGGCGCAACTCAAGGACGGAGACGAGATCCCCGTCGTCGTCGAGGCGGTCACGACAGACAGCCTGATGCGCGACATGTCTGCGATTTCAGCGGACGTGCGACGCGTGACGAAAGCCTTGGCCGAGTCCGTCGGAACCGACGAGGGCAAGGAGAACCTCAAGGCCACCCTCGAGAATCTGGCGAAGGTCACCGAAGCGCTCAATCAAACCGTGCGGGAAAACCGCGAATCGATCCACAACATCTTGGTTCAAGTCGAGTCGATGACGAGCAAGGGCGAGCCCGAGGTTCGGCAGATCCTCGAGAACGTTCGCGAGTCGACCACGGACATCCGCGAGATGCTCGCCAAGCCCGAGCAGACACAGAATCAAAGCGGCGGCGAAGTCCGAAGATTCCTGAGACAAGGTTGATCGCGCGAGCTCGAGCCTCGAATCCAGCCTGAGCCACATCGACAACGTGACGGCGCGGCTCGACCGCGGCGAGGGAACCCTCGGGCGCCTCTCCAAAGACGAAAAGCTGATCAACGAAGTCGAGGGCGTGACCGAGACCGTCGGGGAGTTCGTCGGTGGTCTGTCGCGTTTGCAGACGATCGTCTCTCTGCGGACGGACTATCAGTATCTCACGAGCTCCGTGAAGAGCTACCTGCAACTGCGACTACAGCCCCGAGAGGACAAGTACTATCTCTTCGAGGTCGTTTACGATCCGCGTGGCGCGACGACGCAGGAGCAGATCGCCGTCGAAACGACGAATCCGAATCAGCCGCCGGTTTACTTCGAGCGTCGCACCGTGACGCGGAACTCCGCGCGGTTCTCCCTCCAGTTCGCCCAGCGCTTCGGGCCCTTTACGGGACGGTTCGGCATCAAGGAGTCGACCGGCGGTGGTGGTCTCGATTTGAACCTCTTCGACGATCGCTTCGAATTGCAGCAGGATCTCTACGGTTTCGGTGAGGTCGTGCTGCCGCGGTACCGGCTCAGTCTAGGGTACGAGTTCGTGAAACGGCTCTGGCTCCTCGGCGGCGCCGACGACATCTTGAGTACCGATCGTCGCGACTACTTCGTCGGTCTGCAGCTTCGGTTCAACGACGAAGATCTGAAGACGATCCTGCCCTTCGTGCCTTCGGGCGCGTCCTCGCAGTAGCGGTCCCTTCCGCCGCCGCCAAACCATCGGGATGCGCCATTCGTCGGGTATTGGTTCACCGATCGCCCAGACATTTCGATTGGGCCCCAGCGTCGCGATGGGCTCGGTGTGGACGCGGAGCTACGCCGTCGGCGTCGCTCGCCGCGGGACGCGTCAGCCGACCAAGGGCGCGGAGGGTACAGGTGGGGAAGTGTACGCGGTGGTCCAATCCGTCTCGGATTGCGTGCTGCTGCAGGCGCGTCCCTTCGATTTTCCAATGTGTCGGGGACAATGGCGCTCGAAAATGGCGATAATGCGCCAACCGTGCCGACCGATCCACCCGAGAGCTCCGAGAGCCGCGCCGTGCCCTTCGGGCCCTTCTGGCTCGAGCGACGACTTGCGGTCGGTGGAAGTGCCGAGGTCTTCATCGCGCGGCCGCGTCTCGGCAACCTGCCTGCGCCGCACTTCGTCATCAAACGCGTGCTCAATGCTTCCGAGCGGGATGATGCATTTCGGATGCTCGTGCACGAGGCCGAGCTCAATCAATCCGTGCGTCACCCGAACGTGGTCGAGGTATTTGGCGCTGGGCAAGTGGATGCCGAGCCCTACCTCGCGATGGAATACGTCGAAGGGGTCGATCTATTCCGTCTCCTCCGTCGCTGCGAGGCGGAGCAGCGTATCCTCGCGCCGGCAGTGTGCGTTTACATCGCGCGCCGCATCGCACGCGCCCTCGCGGCGGTTCATTCGGCACGAGACATCGAGGGGCATCCTCTCGACATCGTGCATCGCGACGTCACGCCGTCGAACGTGTATCTGTCGCACACTGGCGACATCAAGCTCGGGGATTTCGGCATTGCGCGGATGACGGCGTTGCGAGTCCGCGCCACGCACCAAACGGCGGGGCTCAAGGGCAAATTCGGTTACTTGTCCCCCGAGCAGATCGCCGGTGAGCCTTTCGACGCACGCGCCGATCTCTTCGCACTGACTGTCGTTTTCGGCGAGATGCTGATTGGCGAGCGGATCTTCCCGGGAAGCGGGCAGCTCGCCGTGTTGCTCGCGATCCGCGATGGTGACATCGAGCCCTTGAGGAAGCGGCAGAGCACACTTCCTCCCGAGCTCTACGAGATCTGCCTGAAGGGGCTGTCGCGGGAACCCGGTGCCCGCTTCCAGACCGCGGCAGAGTTCGAGAACGTGCTCGCTCCCTACGAACTTCCGAACGAGAGCTCGCTTCACGACGAACTCGCAGCGCTCGTTCGGTGGGCTTCTGACTCGAGCCAACTCGCCAAGCGTCTGAAGGGGCAGATCCGCAAATCCGTCGATCGAATGCGCGCCGTGCGCGAAGCCAAGGCGTCGGGATCTCTCCCGGCCGTCAATCTCCCCGAACCCGCGCCGAAGAGTCGTCCGATTCGATTCGAGCCCGACCGGGGAACGCGTCCTTGCCGACGTGCGAATGCGTGACGGTCGAGTGCTCGGCGGGATCGGTTTTCCGCGCCTGGTCGAGATGATTGCAACGGGTGAAATCGGTGAAGACGACGAGGTCGCGTTGCTCGGCGAGCCTCACCGCGCCGTTGGTCGAATCCCGTCTCTGGCTCGTTATCTGGTGCCCTCGTCCACGGCGACGACGTTTAGAGTCTTTCCCGTCGGAGTGCCGGACTATCAGATCCAGCTCGGCGAGTCGTCGCTGCTCGAGCTGCTCGCGCGTCTGCGCACGGACGCGGAGACGGGCGCATTGTTCGTGGAGCGCAAGGACCCCGCGGGCGCCGTGAAGCGGAAGGAAATCTACATCCGTGAGGGGCGGCTCTTGCACGTTGCGGCAAGCGATCGCGACGAATTGCTCGGCGAGTACTTGATTCGTCGCGGAGCTCTGGAACGCGGTGAACTCGAGTATTGCCTCGACGTGATTGGCAACCAAGGCGGTCGTCTCGGCGACACCCTCGTCTCCCTCGGAATGGTGGATGCCCTCGACGTATTCCGTTCCATACGCGATTTAGGACGCGATCGCGTCGCGGCCCTGTGCTCGTGGAATCAGGGACTTGCGACGTTCTATCGCGGCGTGTCGCCGACCCACGTAGAGTTTCCGCTCGATTCCGATTTCGGCGAGTCCGATGATGGCCGGCGTGCTCGTCGCGACCCAAGGACTGCCGCACGTCGAGCTGCCCACGGAACAGCGCATCGTCGTCGCCGGTCCCCGCGCTCCCACGATGGCGAGCCGAAAGGAGCGCGGCTCGGTCCCCATCGCGCTCCTTCTCGTGCAGCAACTCGCCAATCGCGGCCTGACCGTGGATACCTGCGTCAAGGAAGTCCTCGCCGTGCGACTTCCCCACGGCTCGCGCATGATCAGCGAGCGCGAGGTTCTCGCGGCCTTCGTCGTCGGTAGGATCCTCGGTTGGATCGACTTCCAATAGCGCCGAGCCGCGAGATCTCGGCGGTCGCGATCGCAGGTCCCGTCGCGGTCGCAGGTCCCGTCGCGGTCGCAGGTCCCGTCGCGGTCGCAGGTTCCGTCGCCGTCACCGTTACCGGTGCCGATGCGGTTGTCGTTGCAGCTTTATGTTCCGAGCCGCTTATGGAATCGCGCTCGATAGAAGACGACCCCATAGACCGCGGCGAAGGCGAAATAGGCGCACGAGATCGCCCAGAAGATCGCCGAGATGCTTCCCTGGCGGAGGGTGATGACGACCGCGGGAGGGAGAAGAATGGCCCCGAGAACCACCAAATCGAGGAGAAGCGTCAGTCTCGGTCGCCCTGCGGCTTGGAGCGCGGCCCCGAGCACGATCCCAACGCCCAGCCCGAGGTAGCTCGGACCAACGATGTGCATGTACTTTTGACTGAGATCGACGACGAGCGGCTCCTCGTCGAAGAACCGAACGATCGCGGGGCCATACGCGTAGTAGATGACAGACAGGAGGGCCATCATCCCCGCATTGAATAGCGTCGCGAACCAGGCGCTCCGCTTTGCGCGCGTAAGGTTACTCGCTCCGAGGTTTTGCCCAACGAAAGTCTGCGTCGCGCTGCCCCAGCCGAGGCCGATGAACAGCGCCATGGTTTCGAGTCGAAACACGACGCCGAGGGCCGTGGTCGCGGATTGATCGCCGCTCGTGGTGTAGGCGCGCGCGACGAGGGAGTGAATGGCCAGCATGGCCGCGATGCGCACGACCAATTGTGTGCTCGAGGGCCAACCCAGTCGCCAGAGCTCGCGTTCCAGGTTTCGATTGAAGGTACCGCGTGTATCCCTCCGGAAGAATCCGAATCGCCGAACGACGATGAACCCAAGAGGAATGAGGACGATGGTTCGCGCAAGGACCGTCGCCCACGCCGCACCGACCAAACCCATTCGCGGGATCCCGAGGGCGATCGCAAGCCGCGGTCCCCAGCCGAAGGGTGGCGGCGCAGGCCCATCGCCGAACACGAGGAGTACGGCGAGCACCAAATTGATCAGGTTCGAGAGCGCCAACAAAAGGACAGGCGTTTTGCTGCTGCCGAGGGCACGCTGCAAACTCGTGAGGTGAAGCAGCAGAAAGATCGTGACGTTCCCGCTGACGATCACGCGCAGGTACTCGATCCCGAGCTCCTTGACGCGTCCTTGTGCGCCAATGAGTTCGTCCATCACGAAGGGGCTGCCGAACAGACCGATTAGCGCGAAGGCCAAGCCCAGTGCGCTCACCATCAGTGTCGACTGCCATGCGATGCGGCGCGCACCCACGGTGTCACCGCGACCTTGAAGGTGACTCATGAGCGTTGCCGCGGCGGTGGTGTAACCAAAGCTGACGATGCTGCCGACGGCAGCGACTTGGTCGCAGATCCCAATCGCCCCGAGAGCGGGTCCCGCTTCGCCGCTCGGCAATCGCGATACCAAGTACGCATCGACGAGATTGAACGTCACCTGCAGACCCATGCCGAGGGCCAAGGGCAAACCGAAGACGAGGAGTGCGGGGACGAGATTGGCCTCGAGGATCCGCTGTCGGCTACGTTCGAGGCTCATTGGGCGCGCTTCCGTTCGAAGCAATCGAAGGGAACTCGCCGTTGTTTTCGCAGCAGCTCCGTGCTCGAGACGAAGGCTTGAGTCACCTTGTCGTGATACCCACTCGGTCGATTCGCTGGCGTTGCCTCGTCGAAATAGCGGCTCGCGATCCGCGCCATGAAGAGCTCGCGAAGGTACTTGCCAACGAGAGATGCGATCATGACGAGGGGATCCCTCGCGTCAGCGTCTTGCTCGAAGCGGAGTTCGCCGAGACCCGGAAAGTCGTAGACACTTCGCGATGGCTCTTGCTCGACGACGGTGTGCAGGCGTCCCCCGAGCGGACCGAAGAACTTCGGGTAATCCCGCATTCCACCGACTTTGCCGCAGACGGCGACGACTCGGTGCTTCACCTGGGCGTGATGGGCCAAAATGAGTCGTTCCATTGCGTGGAGATCGACCAAGAACCGATGGTTGCCTCGGGCGAGCTCTTGGTTCAGTCGGCGCGTGCAGTGCAACGCCGAGAACACTTGGGTAACGCGAAGCCCAGCCTCGGCGAGGCGTTCACGCATATCCGTGACGGAGCGCATCAAATCGTCACTCGCCTCGAACCCCTCGTTGCGACCCTCCCAACACTGCGAGCGAACGTGCGAGGGACACGGCTCTTGGAGCTCCTCCAAGGGGTAGAGGGAGAGCGCGTGCACGAGCGCCCCCGGACTCCTTGCCTCCGGACCGACCAGCACTCGCGTCCACGCTTCACCCAGGCGAACGTCGTGATGCGACACCAGGCGCTTCGAGTCATCGAGAAAGGCGCTCGTGGCGACGAATTCCGAGCTCTCGTCCGCGCTTCGGGTGGGACGACGACCTGAATTCCGTCCGGTGATTTGGGCACTCACGGACGTGACGACGAGGGGGCCGAGGTGCGACCCAAGTCCATTCTCGTCAATCCCGATGCGCGTGCCAGTCACCGTCAAGCCTCTCGTTCGGCGGCCACGGTGTTTACAGCATTTGTGCGCGCGAGGCTTGCACTTTTTGACGTCGATTGACGACGAGGCGGGGTGGCTCGAGCTCGAGGGTGCGAACGGTTTGGGGGTGAAGAACGTCAATCACCGATTCGGAGGGGCGCGAGTTTGCGCGCTTCTTCGGCCGTTCACAGCGACGGGGCGGATACGCGCCGTCGGATACGCGCCGTCGGATACGCGCCGTCGGATACGTGCCGTCGGATACGTGCCGTCGGATACGCGCGCTGACTACGCGAGCAATTCCGTTCGCGCGACGGGAAAGCCCACGGGGCGCTCGACCGAGTACGAGAGCGCCAAGATTTCGGTCAAGAATCACGCGGTAAATCTCGTGAATGTCGTCGACGTCGACGTCGCGCGTGTTCGTCTCGAGGGTCGCGTCGATGTGATCGTGAACGAACTCGAGCAACTCCGGCTGTTCCATCGCGATGATGTCGTCCGTCTCGAGGACGTCCGTGGGATCGCTCTGGCGCAATTGCTCGTCGAGGATCAGGAGCTCGCGGGTGGCCTGCAATTCGTCATTGCCGATGCTCTTCAGCTTCTCGCCGTACACTTGCTCGAACCCGAGCCAAACGGCAATGGCGAGGAAATATCCGAGCCCCAGGGCAGCCTCATCGAGTGGCATGGCAAGGGATTCCGTCACATGGGCGGCAAGGATCGGTTGGCGGGTTTCGAAGCGTTCGAACGCTTCGTCCAGCTGCGTGCGCGTCGATTCCTCGTCACCTTCGGACAACTCGAGTCGAAGCACATCCATTGCGTGCGTCGGAATGCGCGCGTAGCTGGGGACTGGGCGAATGGCCGAACGTCTTACCCACATTGAGCTAGCCTTAGCACGCTGAACGGCGACAGTGCATCGTCCGATTAGCCCCCCAGCGCATGCGCAATGACATGATCTCGACGACGCTGGTCAACTCTCGTCCTGGGTGGTACGGGCCGCGCCGAATTGACCTTCGTCGATCTTCTGCGGCGAACGTCGCATGACCCAATGCCGAGCACTTCGAGCGTAAGGATCCGGAATCGCGCACTTCTTCTAGGCGCTGGCCTGCTTGCCGTGGCGCTCCTCGGCTATGGAATTTGGGTGCAAGCCGCGCGTGTTCCGTTTGGTACCTACATCGGCGATACGACACTGTCGGCACTTCGTTGGGATCAAGCGGCTGCGCAGATCACGACGTTCAAGCGGATCCGCGACGACCGTCGATTGACGTTGGCGCTCGATGCTCGGACGTGTGCGGCAACGCCGCATGAAATGGGGCTCGCGCTCGATCCCTCTGCCACGCTCAGGCGTTTGAGGGCACAGAGTCGAGAACGCGGATTCTGGTCGAGATTCCTCGGATTCAAGACTGCGCTGCTCCCGGAACTTCAGCTCGATCGCGCAGCATTGTCACGCTTCGTCGAGGACTGCGAAGGGAAGGTCATCGCAGATCGCCCATTCATAGGGCGGATTACGCGAAGGAGGGGAGCAAAGACGGGACGCTTTTGGTCGAACCCTCGCGGGCGGGGCGACGTATCGACGAAGCTCGGCTGGTTGACTTGGTTCGCCACGCCTACACGCAGCTGGACGATGCATCGCTGCCGCTTCCGGTGATCGCCGTCGATGCCAAGCCGAGTGCGGAAGCAATTCAGCGCGCGCTCGCCAAAGCGACGAGCTTGCTGACGAAGCCCGTCGTGTTGAACGCTAGCGCAGAGGGAAAGCGGCTCACCTTGCTGAAGAGCGAACTCGCGAAGCTCCTCGATTGGAGGCTAGCCGACACCGGGGAACTCGAGCTCGGGCTCACCCGTACGGCATTCGATCACTGGCTCGCGTCGCGCCGTCATCGGGTGGAACAACCTGCGCGCAACGCCACATTTACCGTCGATGCGCACAATCAGTTCACCATCGTGCCCGAAGCGGCCGGGAGCAACATCGCGGTCGATTCGCTCTTCGAGCGCCTCGTGCAAGCCGTCCGCGCGGGCGAACGCGTCGTCGAGATCCCGTTCGAGCCGACATCGGAGCCGAAACTGCGCGTTGCCGACATCGAACATTTGAACGTTCACGAACTCGTTGGCTCCTTTACGACCCGGCATGCGTGCTGTCAGCCTCGGGTGCAAAACATTCATCGGATTGCCGACTTGGTGAACGGCACGATCGTCTTGCCCGGCGCGACGCTGAGCCTCAACGAGCTCGTCGGACCGCGGACGCTCGATCGCGGGTTCGTTGCCGCGCCGAGCATCCAAGACGGCGACATGTTGGACGCCATCGGCGGCGGAGTCAGCCAGTTTGCGACGACCTTCTACAATGCTGCCATGCGCTCGGGCTACGAGATCCTCGAGCGGCAAGCGCACTCCTATTGGTTCAATCGGTACCCAATGGGTCACGAGGCAACCTTGAGCTGGCCGAAGCCAGATCTCGCCATTCGAAATGACACCGCGTCGGGCCTCCTCATCCTGACGTCCTATGATGAGCGCTCGATCACCGTGAAGTTTTACGGAGATCGCGAGGGGCGCCGCGTGAGTTGGGCGGTCTCGCCGCGTTTCGACATCGTGCTTCCGAAGACGGAGTATTTGCCGAATCCCGAAATCGAGCCCGATGACGAGAAGGTGAAGGAGGGCGGATGCATCGGATGGAGCGTCACGACGACCCGAACCGTCATTTTGCGCGACGGCACTCGCCGTGAGGACAAACGCAAGATTGTCTACAAGCCGCGCATCCGACGCGTCGAGGTTCATCCGTGCAAGGTTCCGGCGGGCGAGCCCGGCGCCACGGGTGAAAAGTGCCCCAAGCCCAAGGAGCCAGTCGAGACCACCGAAGCTGCTCCGTGACGTCGAGCTCTCGTCCGAGTGTGCTCGACGCACGACCGTGGCAGACGCTCACGGTGCCGCGGCGGGAAGCAACTGGACGTCCGTGGGACTGACGTAGGCATCCAGATCGCCCCATTCGACCAATAGAAGACGATCCGTGCGTCCCTTGACCCGCACGCGAGCGCCCTCGGGGATCACCCGATCTTGCGTGCTGACTCGGGTGCGAGTGAGCGCAGCCCCGGTCGCATCGAGCAAGCGTGCTTCAGGCGCGACAACGACACCACTCCTCGTTTCGAGGCGCTCGCTCCGCGCCAACGCGAGTCCCGTAACCGAGCCGAGCCCGAGGACGAGCCCGAGAACGAGGACGATCGAACCCGTGAGTCTTGCGCGATGGGCTCTTGCACCTAGAGCCAACGCGAGCCCCAATGTCGTCGCTGCGGAAAAGAACAGGGATGCCATGGCCCAGGTGTCTTCGCCGAGTAGTCCAACGATGGCTCGCGACAGCCGGGCTCGGGCGAGCAGGCTCGGGGAGCCGCGCTGACTTCGCGAGCGCGACAGTTCATGGTCGATCCGTTCGAGCAGGGTTCGTGCGGCCGCGTCTTCGGGCGCGAGAGTCAACGCTTCGGATATGGCGAACGCTGCTCGACCGAGATCTCCAGGTTTGGCTTGCGGCGAACGTGCTCTCGTCGCGTAAGCCACCGCACGATCGTAGCTGATGTCGGGATGTAAAACCCCTCGGTCCGATAGCAACTCGAACTCCTGAATCGCTTCCGTGGGCGCGCCCTTTTTGAGCGCCGCCACCGCCTCCTCGTAGAGTTTGCGATCTCCTTCGTCGGGCGTTTTCGCCGAAGACGGCTGGGTAGAGAAGAGCACGAGGGCGAGCCCCGAGCCGAACCAGATGCTTCGATGTTTCATCGTCGTCCTCCCTTCGTCCGAGAGCGCGACATCGTTGACTCGAGGAGTCGCTTTGCATCTTCGTATAGCGTCGCCGTCGCTTTCGCATCGGGTTGGAGGAAGCGAGCGTTGTCACTTAGCTCGAGGAGTTCGACGAGACCACTTGCGAAATCCTTCGGAAACCCTTTGGCTTCGAGTGCTGGGGCGAGCTCCGATCTCAGGATCCCGCGACTCTTCAGTCCCGTTCGAGCGAGGATGACGTGGTGGGTTGCGCGTTCGACTGCGCCAGCAGCTGCCGACAGATCCCCGCGATTCAGCGCGGCCTTGGCCGTCGAGAGCTCCTCGTCCACCTGTGAACGAAGAGAACTTCGTCGACGTGTTCGCAGCAAAGTAAGCTTGCGAATGGTCCATTGGGTCGCGAACAAGAACAGTGTCGCCAAGGGGCCCAGGGCCAGCCAGTAGAAGAAGCCGGCTCGATTGGACAGCGGGCGAGGTGCGGGCGCGACCTTCGAGAGTTTACCTCGTGGCGAAAGGCTGAATGGCTCGGGGACGTCCGACTTCGTTGGTGCGTTGCTTTCGGCTGGCGTCGCATTGTCCTTGGGAACGACCTCGACGTTGCCGAGCGCGGCTTTCGCCACGGCGTACTTTCGCGTGTTCGGATCGAAGTAGGCAACTTTGAATTCGCCGAGCGCGATCGTACCCGGCCGATTCAGTCGCACGACATAGGTGAACTGCCGGCTTCCACCGATGCGCTCGCGCTGCTCATCGACCTGTTGATTGACAGAGGGTTCGAGCCAATCGACGCCGGCTTGCTCGGGCGGATCGAGTCGTTGAGGAAGTTGACCCACTCCCTTGACTTCGACTTGGACGCTAATGGCTTCCCCCTGATCGACGCGCCGCGGTTCGACCGTAGCCGAGAGTTGGTACTGGCCGACGTCGCCGAGATGGTAGAAGGCAGGACGACCAGCGAGCGGGGGTTCCTCGACGATGATGGTGAGCGGATCGCTCTTCCGCTCTCGCGCGCCACCCCCCCCACCAAGAAGCGCTCCCTGATTGGCGAACGTCATGACGGCGGGACCGATGGTGAGGCGACCCGACTTGGTCGGAAACAGCGCGTAGCTCAGGATCTTGCGCGCGAACCAGCGCTCATCATCGAGCCTGAGGGCGAACGTCTTCGAGAGCATGTCGTCGTGTTCGCTTCGGTAGCTGAGGAAGCCATCCAAGCTGGGTTCCGTGAGTCCGACGGCTTCCGTGTGCCCCGGCTTGTAATAGGCGTAAACGTTGAGTCGCACTTGCTCGCCCACGACGACGCGTTTCGGCGTCGCTCGAGCTTCGACGAAGGCAATCGGGTCCTTTGCCTTGGTGACGTCGAGCTCAGCCGGAGGCGGTGGCGTCGGAGTGTCATCGAGCATCCCGCGCGGATCGATGTTGAACCCTGGCATCGGGGGAAACATCGGACCACTGAAGGGATCCCCGCCGCCGAAGGGATCGAAAGGATCGAAGGGGATCCGTCCCCGGCGTCCCCGCCGACTTGCTCCGCCAGAACCCGCTGCGACGACCTCGATCTCGACGGGACGATCGACGATCCTTCGTCCATCGACCATCATGCTTGCCGGTCCGACGCGGAAACGCCCTACCGTCGACGCCGCGAGCACCCACGTCGCCACGAGCCCCGTCTTTCGTTCGACGTGCCCATTGACGACGGAGATGCTCTGTTGCGAGGAAATACTCGGGCCGTCGACTTCCATGACCCGGGGCGCGGGCAGTCGCGGATCCGTCGGTGCCTCACTCCCATCCGAGAAGTTGCACGTTACTTGTACGGAGAAACGTTGCCCCACCTCGACGCGCGTTGCGCTGACTTGGGTGACGAGATTGGCCTGCGCGTGCGCCCAAGAGCTCGCGACGAAAAGGGCACAAGCGAAGCGTGAGGACAAGTGAGATCTCACTTGTCCTCCATACCGCGCGGAATGCCGATGGCGCGGTTCCGGGCTTCGTGCTCCTGAAGGGTAGGTGTTTCGTCCAGCATGTCGAGGACTCGATCGGCTGAGTCCTGTTGAGGCGGAGGCTGCTGCTTTGGTGGCGGTTCGGAGTTGCCTCCGTCCTTGCCGTTCGGGGAGGAAGCGTCCGGTGGGTTGGGTTGCGTGCCGCCGTCAGGGGAATTGTCATTTCCACCGTCGGGACGGTTCGGATCTCCGCCGTCGGGAGGTGGCGTCCCGCTGTCTTGCGACGGTGAACCGCCGTCGGGAGAGCCGCCATCGGGAGAGCCGCCATCGGGAGAGCCGCCATCGGGAGAGCCGCCATCGGGTGGCGGCTGGTCCTTTTCTCGAGTGAGGGCAATGGCGCGGTTCCACGCCGCGTCCCGGCCAATTCCGTCTGCGGCCGGGTGCGTCATGCCAGGGATCAGACGAAGGGTCTCGTCGTATGCAGCAACCGCGTCCTTCCATTCTTCTCGCAAGAAATGGAGATTGCCGATGAGGTAGTGCGCTCGGGCGACCAAATCGAGAGGGACGTCGGGTAGCGCCGTGACGGCGGCCACGACGCGCAGAGCGCAATCGATCTGCTCACTGCGCTGCGCTTGCTTCTGGTCTTCTGCGGGATTGGGCTGTCCGTCCTTTGGTGGGGCGGTTTCACCGAATCGCTGCCCGAAGCTCTCTGCGACGCGAAAGAGGGCCAAACCGAGATCGAACGTGGCGAAGTACTTTCGACCGAGACTGTCGGGGGTTCCGATGTTTCCGCCCTCGCACTTGCCCGTGGACAGATACGTCTGCAAGATCTCCGTGCTTGCGCCTGCATCTCCGGCGTCGAGTGCCGCTAGGGCATCGTCAACGCGCGGCGAGTGTCGGGTAAAGAGGCCCTTGCGCTGTTCTTCACAGCTCGGAAGGACGAAAAGGAGGCCCGGTAGCACGGCGCCGATCACCATTGCACTCGCTAGAACACGCTTGCGATCCTTCTTGCGGCTCGGGCGCAGACGGTGCGGTGGTGGTGGTCTCACTGGGACCGACTGCCGCTTCGTGTCACCGACGAATGCTTCGACGAGCAAGAGAAGCAGCGCGGCGCCGAGCGGGTAAAAGTATACGTCGGCGTAGACCGTCTCGACTTTTTCCGAGAGCTCCTCGGAAACCCACCGTGCCAGGATCTTCGACAACTCGTCGATGCCCGTCGTGCCTGCCGAGCTTCTGACGATGCGTCCGCCGGTGGAGCTCGCGATCTCGGAGAGCTGTTGTTCGCCCTCGGCCGAGAGCGCAGTCGTCAGCGTTACTCCGTCTTCGGACTTCCTGAGGCCGATGACTTTTCCCTGTTCGTTGACCTCGGGGATTGGCTCCGGTGTGCGTCCGCCGATTTGGACGACGTGGACGGTGATGCCGTCCTCTTTGGCTGCTTTGGCAACACCGACGGGATCGCCTTGGAGATCCTCACCGTCCGTCACGAGGACGATCACCTTTTCGTGCTTCTTGGCGAGGGGTTCCTGGACGAGCAGTTGACGTGCGCGCTCGAGTGCTTTGGCTAGCGACGTCCCGCCAACGGGCATGTCGTTGGGGGTGAGCTGCCTGAAGAATTGGGCAATGGCCGAGCCGTCGCTCGTCAAGGGAAACGCGGATGGCTCTCCTGCGAATGCGACGGCGCCAAAGCGCGCCCCAGGCAAATTCTTGATGAGGCGAGCGACCTCGGTCTTCGCACGCATGCTGCGCGAGGGAGCTACGTCGCGTGCGTACATGCTCTTCGAGTAATCGAGGGCAATGACGATATCGAGGTTCGTCGCGGGGACGACGCGGGTCCCCTGTCCGTATTGCGGCCGCGCGAGTGCAACGAATGCAAAGGCGAGGGCGAACACCATGAGCCCGCCTCGAATTGCGCGGCGGACTCCCGTCCGCGCCGTCACGAGCCCGAGCACCAGCGTTTCGTCGCCGAACCGACGCATGGCTCGGACCAAGAGCAGCCCGCCCATTGCCAACATGACGCCGACGCCGAGGGCATAGACGATCCCGAACAACCAAGGGAAATCAGCGAATCGCATCGTCCCCTCCGAAAGTGCGAAGGTGAAGCGGGGATTTCATCGGCCTGAGAGCGATTGTCGTGCTCATGGGAACCTCCGTAGGACGAAGGCGCGCAAGAAGGCTTCGATGGCCAAGAGCAACACGCCAGGGAGCAGGAAAAGGGGGAAGAGTTCCTCGAAGCGGGCAATCCCGGCTTCGAATCGACTCTTCTCGAGTTTCGTCGAGGACGTCGTGGAAGCTCGCTTGGAGGGTTTTCGCGTCACTGGCCACGTACATGCTGCCGCCCGTTTGACTCGCCAAGCTCTTCAACAATTCGGGATTGACTGGGAACGGCCGCGACTCGAATCGGGGTTGACCGAGCATGGTGCGCCCAGCGTAGACACGCGCCAGTGAGCCGTCGCCGATCTGGATTGGGTACGTCTTTGCGCCGACCTTCGTGGCGAGTTCTGCGGCGTGAGTTGGAGCGATTTTCCCGGCGTTGTTATCGCCATCCGTCAAGAGAATGACCGCTTTACTCTTTGCGGAGCTGTGACGAAGCCGCGCCACCGCAGCACCCAAGGCATCTCCGATCGCCGTTCCATTCTCGTCGATGACCTTGAGTTCCATCTTGGCGACGAGCTGATCGAGCAGCTGGTAATCGAGGGTCGGAGGGGAGAGGACGTACGCGCTCTTGCCGAACACGATGACGCCAATCCGATCGCTCTTGCGTCGCGAAATGAAGTCACGGATCACCGCTTTGGCGACGTCGATGCGGCGTGGTGGCACGCCGGGATTGGTCGGCGGAATGAAACGAGCCAAGTCCGCCGGTATATTTTCCATCACCGCCTCCATGGAACCGGACAAATCGAGCACCAACATCAGATCGATGCCGCTCTCTTCGGTCGTTTCGGGACGAGTGGTGTCGACGGGGCGCGCCATGGCGACGACCAACAACGCGAACGCCACGGAGCGAAGCACGCCGGGCAGATCGCGAAAGGACACACGGATTCCACGCGGCCCCGAGCTGAGTGCTCGAAGGGAGCCGACGCGAACGCGGGCGGTGTGGCGATCCTCACCGAAGGTCGTGCGGAAGAGCAGCACGGGAACGAAGATCAGAAGCACGAGGGCCCACGGACGTTGGTACTGCGCCAGAAAGAGCTGCTCGCCGTAAGGTACGACCGTGACCAATGCCACGGCGACGAGCGTGGCAACGAGGAAGAGCACCACGCGTCCGACTCGAAGCCAGGCACGACGTACGGGCGAGTCGGGGGGGAGCTCCGCACCCGATCGGTATGCAGCGGTGGCCGGTGGTCGATTGCTTTCGGAGAGCGACGGGGGCAACGACGCTGCGGGCATCGATGGCAAGCTCGCAGAAAGGGGTTTCATGCGTCACCTCCGGAATTCCCTCGTGGGTCTTCGTTCTTGACCTCATCTGCGGGACGCGTCGCTCGCACGAAGCCTTCGGCTTGATCGAGGACCACGACGCATTCCGCCTCGGTCGGGGTGCGTTTCGCGAATTTCACCGAGATCGGCGTCGCGCAAGAAGAGCTCCACGTTCGACAGTGTTCCGATCTCGAGTCGCGCGCTCTTCAGGTACGTCAACATCTCCTTGGTCGTCGTTTCTAGGCCGTCGAAGCCGTAACGTGCGCCGAGGTACTTCCGCACCGTGTCCGACACGCGATCGTAATGCTCGGCAAAGCGTTGGCCTCGAATGAGATCTTCGGCGCGCAAGCGAGCGAGCTCTTCGATGGCAACCTCCCACGGCGGGCGCGGTGGCGGTGGTGGTGGCTGGCGCTTCGGGCGCCGCTTCCACAGCAAAAAAAGCGTCGCAAGCAATGCACCAACGACGAGAGCAATGGAGCCGACCTGAACGGCCTGCTTGAGGCTGTTCGATTCCTCGAGTCGTCGCCGCCCCGATGGGTTACCCTTGGGCTTCGCGTCGGGGGTGCTCGATGTCGGATTCCTCGACGACGATTTCGTGCTGAGCCGTGCACAGCGTGAAGACCTCGCCGTTGGCTCGTGCGACGGTAATGGGCAGACTCGGGAGCGTCAGTGTGGCTCGGCCAAGGCTCCTTCGGAAGCACGAGGAGCGGCAGGGTGACCTTCGTTTTCGGCGGGTTCTCCTTCGACGCCACCTCCACGCGCATTTTCGACGGCCCCTTTGGACTCGGCAAGACGAAGCCGAGTCGCGCGAGTTCCGTCGTGTCGTCACTTTGGAGCTGGAACTCCGAGCCACCCGGCATCACCACCTCACGGGGTTCGTGCTCGACGGTGACCTCGAGCTCCACCGCGTATCCCGACGAGATCTTGTCGGGGACCTTCTCCGTGACGGCTGGGCGTTTCCTACCCTCTGGGAGTGACTCCGTGCAGAATCGTTTTGCGGCAGGGGCACTTGGCACACTGGCTGAATGAGCCGCCGCGGCTGCGGCGGTCATCCCTGGTGCCGGTACCACGGCGTTCGCAGACACGGTGCCGAACGACAGCGAGAGGAACGTCGCCGCACGCGCAGCGTCGGGCCAAGTCGCACGCATCATCGGTGAATTCTCCGGGCACGTTGGGCAAAGAGGTCACGTAGGGGGCGGATGTAAGGGCGATCGGTGCGGATGACGGTGTGATCGAGTCCGAGCTTACGGAAGAGCTGCAGATGGGAAGCGCGCATGCGCTTCATCTCGTGGGCGTAGTGCGCGCGCACCTGGGGGCTCTTCGTATCGACGAGAATGGCCTCACCGGTTTCGAAGTCTTCGAACGCCGAAAGCCCCACGTCGGGCAGTTCCTCGTCACGGGGATCGACGAGCATGAGCGGGATGACGTCGTGCCGAGCCGACGCGAGCGAGAGCGCGCGTTCGTAATCTTGTGCGAAGAAATCGCTGATGAGGAACGCCACACTTCGACGTCGCGCAACCCGAGAGAGCGTTTCGAGCGCGATGGCCAAATCGGTTCCGCGCCGCTTCGGCTCCGCGCCGAAGGATCTCGCGAACGACACGCATCACGTGCTTCTGACCCTTCTTCGGCGGGACGAGTTTCTCCACTTCGTCGGTCGAGAGGATGAGCCCCACACGATCGTTATTTCGAATCGCGGAGAACGCGCAAAGGGCACCAACCTCGGCGGCCAGTCGGTTCTTCGTCATCGACTGAGTGCCGAAGCCCTGGCTTGCCGAGAGATCGACGACCAGCATCACGGTCATCTCTCGTTCTTCGACGAAGACCTTCACGTAAGTTTCGCGCATGCGCGCACTCACGTTCCAGTCGATCGTGCGGAACGTCGTCACCCTGTTGGTACTGTCGAACCTCTCGAAACGAGAGCCCCTGTCCCTTGAAGACGGAGGTGTAGTTTCCTACCAACTGATCGGTGGCAAGCCGATTCGTCGTGATCTCGATGCGGCGTAAGGCGCTCAGTAATTCGCGTGGAATCACGGTTCCCCCGTCGTTACGGAACCTCGACGACCTCGAAGACGCGGCGTACGACGTCCTCCGCCGTGACTTCTTCGGCTTCTGCTTCGTAGGAAAGCACGACGCGGTGACGAAGGACGTCGGGCCCGATCGCCTTGACGTCTTCCGGCGTGACGTAACCGCGATGTCGCAAGAACGCGTGCGCGCGAGCCGCAAGGTTTAGTGCGATGCTCGCGCGTGGGCTCGCGCCGTACTCGATGAGGGGGGCCAAATCACGGAGACCCTTTGCTTCGGGTTCGCGCGTCGCGAACACGACGTCGACGATGTAATTCTTGACGCGATCGTCCACGTAGACGTCGCGAACGATCTGTCGCGCTTCGAGGAGCTGTTCGGGGGTCGTCGTCGGCTTGGCCGTCGCGGCGACGTGGCCCGTCATGCGATCCATCACGGCGAGTTCCTCGTCGCGTGACGGGTAGCCCACCTTCACCATCAACATGAACCGGTCCACCTGAGCTTCTGGAAGCGGATAGGTCCCTTCTTGCTCGATTGGGTTTTGTGTCGCGAGCACGATGAATGGGTCAGGCAGAGCGTACGAGCGATCACCGATGGTGACCTGTCGCTCTTGCATCGCTTCGAGCAGCGCGCTTTGGACCTTGGCCGGCGCGCGATTGATCTCGTCGGCGAGGACGAAATTGGCGAAGATGGGGCCGAGCTTGCTCGAGAACTCGCCCTTGCGTTGATCGTAGATGACCGTTCCGACGAGGTCGGCGGGCAATAGATCGGGCGTGAACTGAACTCGCGCGAACTTGGCATGAATGGCGTCACACAGGGTGCGAACGGTCAGCGTCTTGGCGAGACCCGGGACACCTTCCAGCAAGACGTGACCACCTGCGAGCAAGCCCACTAGGAGTCGCTCGATCATCGTAGTTTGACCGACGATGACCTTTCGGATCTCGGCCATCAGATCATCGACGAACAAGCTCTTCTGGGTGACGATTTCGTTTAGGGAGCGGATGTCCTGCATCGGGCTTACCTCTTACGTGCGGGAGCGCGCCTATAGCGCGTTCGCGGCCGGCCTTACAATCGAGCTGATGGAATTATTCCGAGAATTTTCTCCAACCCGAATCCGAGCAGGAGAAGCAGTGCCAACGTGACGGCCAGCCAAGCCAAACCAGCGGCCAGCCCGAGCAAGCCTCGCCGCGTCCGGAGGAAGTGAACGAAGACTGCGAGCGGGCCGAAGCAGACGACGGCAATCCAGAACGTTGCCTCTGGGAAAGCAAGCATTTGCCGTGTGGTCGACAACCGTCGTTCGTCACGACGAATCAACCAAAACGGCAACAGGACCTGGGCGATCATGATTACCAGGTCGGCGAGGATTTCGCTCATGCCTGGGCTTCCTCGGGCATCTTGGGGTTGGGGCTCGCGGGAACGGTTGGGCTCGAACTCGCTGGACGGGGCCGACGGTGCGCCTTGGGCACGGCAGTGTCCCGAAGCGCGCGCGCACTTTACTCGCGTTTCCTCGGTTGGGTGGCAAATACGTCAGCAAAGCGCCGTTGCGATGGGCCACCGTCGAGCGATACGGCTCGCAGTCGGGCCAGCGACGAACGACACGGCTCGCGTCCGCCAGCGCGTTTCGTCCGTCAGCGAACGGTCGTTCCAGCGGATGCGCTGGGGGGACGCGATGACGTCGCGTCGGTCTTGACTCCGGACGACGCCTCGGCTGGAGGCGTCACGGAAGCGAAGAGTTCGCGAAATGCCCGCTCCGAAACCGGGCTGGGCGGGGCCGCCGAAATCCCCACGGCGCGGCCCGTTTTGGCGGCACATTGAGCGGCGGTTTCGAATTTGCGAAGCCCCGCATCGAGAGGTTGGCTCGCTGCGATGGCATGCCCGAGCTCATCGATGGAACATGGCGAAATCCGGACAACTCCCGCCGAGATCGGGCAGGTTGATGGCGATTGGGTTTTCGCCGCAACAGGCCTGCCGCAGCCCAAACAAGGTCGGAAGGGAATACCAGGCCAGGGAATCGAAGCGGGGAGCCGAAGCCGGTGCGACGCCAGTGGAAGACACGAAGGCTTGTCGGAGGACACCGAGCGCTTGAGGCAACTCGGGAGCCTTGCAGATGCGGTCGAGCTCAGGGGCTTTTACGAGCGTGCCCTCGCGCAAATAGCCGCGGGCACAGCTGCCGGTTGCATCCCCGGTTTGTTGCTCCTTGCCCGTGACTGGGACTTCCGCGAGCGCGATGGGTTCTGGAGAACTGGACGCAGGTGGTGTGGGTTCCGCGACGGCGCGGCCCTGAATCACCACGGTCTGTTCGCCCTTCCGCAGGAAAGACAATCCCCACGCGACCCCGATCCCGAGCACAGCGGCGCCCAACGAAAGGGGAAGGGAGCGTAGCCACACCGGTTTTGCTGGGCGAAGCGAGGTCGCCGTGCGGAGCGACGGATTGCTTCGGAGCTCACCTGCAATTTGCTCGGCGCCGATCAGGGCGCCCGTGCGCATCGACGCAACCCGAGGATGGGGCGCCATCGACGGCGGAAGGGGTGGCGGCTTGTGTGATACGGTTGCACCTTCCGGCAACGGTTCATCGGCGGCGTGGGCGATGAACCAACGCGCCAGTTCTCGTTTGAGAGCGAAGAGCGTCTTTGCGCGTCGTTCCGGATCTCGCGCGAGCCCGTGGAGGAGCACCTCACGCAGCAAGGGATCGTCGATGCACTTGCCGTCGAGTTCGGACAGGGATTGCAGCCCGTTTTCAGGGGGGACGTTCCCCGTGAGCATGAAATAGAGCAGCGCCGTGGTCGCCCAAGTGTCGTCGCCTGCGTCGGGGCCTGCGCCGGATCCGCGGTGCTCCGGCTTCAAGTACTCCGACGGGGAGCGGGAGCCGAAGACCAGACTTGGATTGACGTCTTCGGCGAGCCCCATGATCACGTTGCCGGGATGCACGCGGCCATGGATCTGACCCAAGTCGTGCAGCGTGCTCAGTGCATCTGCGACTCGCAACGTCGTTCGCACCGCCTCGACCGCATGCTGCTGACCGTGAGCCCTGACGTGATCGAGCAAGAGGCTCGAGCCAGGGGTCTGGGTGAGCAGATCTCGGCTCACGATGAGCCAGCGGCCACCGTCATCGAGACGTTCCACGATGGGGCACAGGTGTGCGTGCGCGGGATCGCCGAAGCGTGCAGGATGTTCGAGCTCTTTTGCCGTTGCTTCGGCAACGATGACCCGAGTGCCCGTGGTTTCGTCGAATGCCGTCGTCGCGCCTTTCGATTCCAGGAGCGAAGGCTCTGCGACGCGCAGCCGACCCGCAAGGAGTGGATTCGTATCGAGGGACTCGTGGAGGTCAGCCATAAGGGGAGACGGATGAGTCGAGGCTCTCACCTTCCTGCTCAGGCGTAAAGGGGATCGGCGGCGCATAGAAAGATTCAGCAAGGAGTTACATTGTTGCTACAATGGGCATCAATGGCGCTACGCGGGTTCAGTAAATCGGGCGCAGTGAGATCCCTCTTGGTCGTGGGCGGATTGGCTACACAAGCCTGCAATCTCGGTGAGGGATATGCCGATTTTGGCAATGATCTCACATCGCCGGAGGAGACGATCATCGACGGGCCCGGCAACAAAATCTCCGATGTTCGCCTCTCCGGCATGCTGGTCGATCCGTGGGGTGATGACGGTGCCGTCGTCGTCGGGTTCCGCTATCGGGACGGCGTCCCCCATCTATATATGCAGCCCTTCGACGGTTCGAAGGGCTGCGACGTTGGGCCGGCCTATCGCTGCATCGTGTTCAATCGCCTCGATGGCGCTCCGCAGCTCATCGCGTATCTCGACGCGATTCAATCGAATGGTCGCGGAACCCTCAATTTCGTCAATCACGAGTGTGAAATCGTGTACGGCGGCATCGAAAACGCCGAGCTGCCATCGCGGCTCTTCGAGTTTCCTCCGGGCTACGTCATCGCTGCTGGAGACGAACTGCTCGACTTGGACCCTTTCAGCAAAACAACGCGGGTCATGACCAAGAATTTGCGTTTCTGGAGTGGTCCCGGCGAACCGAATCAGGAGCTTCCTCATTATTACGTGGGAGATGGAGAACTCGTCGTGTTCGACGACGAGCGCAAGGAACAACTTCGACTCGGCAAGGACGTGACCGAGGTCGTCTTCGAAGCTAGTGACTACACTCGTGGGCTCTTCCTCGTCGACGAGGGAGCGCTCGTTCACTACTACCCGTCCCGCGACGTGCCGCCCGAAACCTTGGACGACGATGTTTGTGGGGCGCGCATCGAGTCCTTCGGGGTGAGCTACTTTTCTCCGTGTGGCGAGCGGCGTCTCGTCATGCGCAACATGAGTACCAGCGAGAAGACCGTCATCGACTCGAACGTTCGGCGTTCGTTGTACAGCCAAGAGCGCTCTCGCTCCGACGGCTCTGGTACGGACGTCGAAGCGGTTTATACCAAAGTGTCCGAAGAGGATCCGGGTTTCGAAGATTTCTGGCTGAAGCAGGCCGGCAAGGAACCGAGGATATGGCAGCGCCGCCTCGGACAATTCATTTCCGCTACGACCGGGGAGAACCCGTCCCTGGTGGCCATCGTGGATTCGGACGGTTCGTCGGGTAGACTCATTCGTGTCGATGCGGACGGCGAGCGAACGCTGCTTTCCAACGTGGCTCTCGGCTACCCCGTCGAGTCCTCTTCCAACGCTTGGCTCGTGATGACGGACGTCGAGGACCGCGTCGGGACCCTGACCCTCGTCGACAGTAGCGGAAAAACGACGGTCATCGGCTCGCGGGTGCCCGTGGGAAGCAAATTGGTTTCACCTGAACGCGACCCTTATCTGGATGGCGTCGAAGATCAGGATTACTACGGACTTGCGGCTCTGGTCACGGACGTGGAGGAGGGGCGCGGTTCGTTGAACCTGATGACTCGAAACAAGCCGAAGACGATCGAATCGATCGCCGATGACGTGCCTGTTGGAGATTTCACGTTCTTCAAGAACATGGCCGCTGTGGGGTACCTCGATCGATACGACGAGAAGACCTTTGCGGGGCGTTTGGTCGTGCATCAGACGACGCTTTCGGCCAAGAGCGTCGTTGCCGACGACGTCGGAGATTTCTCCGAGCTACTCTGGCCTTACGAGGGCGTCATCTACACGGCGCGAAAGGGCGACAAATACTCGCTATGGGCCGCCCGAGCGAAGTGACTCGGAATGGTTCACGCTTTCGGCGAGCCGTGAAGTCTGCTCCGGTTCGTCAGCGCTCGCAGGCGAGTACGTCACTGACGATCGGGTAGAGCGTGACGCTCGTGGGAAACACGATGCGATAACCCTTGGCGTTGCACTTGCGGCAAGCGTATCGAATCGATTGCCCTTCGGTCGTGTCCTCGGCGTCGCCCAGCGGCTCGACTCCGACTTCGACCCATTCATGTGCGCCAGCTCCAGTCGACTTCGAAACGCCATGAGGCGGAGGTGTTTTGCCGGTGAGAATCGAACGGACGTGATCGAGCTTGCGCGCAGCATCGATGTCGGGACGATCGAGTTCTCGAAGTGCGAGCGCACACCGCTCTTCCCAGTTGGGTTTTTCGGTCATGGAGGTACCTACGGAAATACCTCGAATCGACTGACTTCCGGTAATGCAAAAGGGGCGATGCCGGAAAATCCTGCGTCAGAGTGGGTGTGCGTGTCGTGGCTGCCCTCGAACGCGTTCGTCACGCACGTCACGGAAGTGCGCTGACGCAAAAAGTACACGTTTCCACGGATGGCCCATTGGCCCAAGCTGGACCAGGTGGACGAAGCCTGGACAAATTGGCTGCGTTCTGAAATTCTTGGCCGCGTTTTCCGTGCTCGTGTGCAGCAATGTCGCGACGCGGATCGTGACGAGGCCCGTAATGTATATCGTTCAGATTGCTCCCGAGTGCAGTCCCGTCGCCAAGGTTGGGGGACTTGCCGACGTGGTTTTCGGTCTTTCGCGTGAGCTCGAGATGCGGGGGCATGCCGTAGAAATCATTCTGCCGAAGTACGATTGTCTCCGTTACGACACCATTTGGGGGCTTACGCCTTGCTATCACGATCTCTGGGTGCCGTGGTACGGAGGTGCCATTCGGTGCACGGTGTGGTTTGGCTTCGTACACGGCCGAAAGTGCTTCTTCATCGACCCGCACTCGCCGGACAACTTCTTCAACCGTGGCGTGTGTTACGGACACTGGGACGACCCCATGCGTTTCGCCTTCTTCAGCAAGGCGGCCATGGAGTTCTTGTTGAAGAGTAACAAGCGTCCCGACGTGATCCACACGCATGATTGGCAGACGGCCTTGATTCCCGTGCTTCTTTACGAGATTTACGCGAAGGCGGGGATGCCGTTGCAGCGCGTCGTTCACACCATCCACAATTTCAAGCATCAGGGCGTCGTCGGCAACGAAATCCTCACTGCAACCGGTCTCAATCGGCCCGAGTATTACTTCGCCAAGGATCGTCTCGGGGACGATCACACCGCGGGCGCGCTCAATTTGACCAAGGGAGCCATTCTCTATTCGAACTTCGTCACGACCGTATCCCCTCGGCATGCTTGGGAAACGCGCTACACCGAGCAGGGATTCGGTCTCGGGCACACGCTTTATTGTCATCAGGGCAAATTCGGTGGCGTCCTCAACGGGCTCGATTACGAAGCTTGGAATCCAGCGACGGATTGGCAGATTCCTTCGCACTATTCAGCGGAATCCCCCGAGGGAAAGTACGGGAACAAGGAAGCGCTCCGCGACCGTCTCTGGCTTCGCAAGGGATATAAGCCGCTCATTGCGTTCGTGGGGCGTCTCGATCCCCAAAAAGGGGTTCACCTCATTCGGCACGCACTATTTCATGCCATCGGCAATGGCGCGCAGTTCGTTCTCCTCGGTGAGAGTCCCGATGCGCGCATTCGCGACGAGTTTTGGCAGCTGAAGCACCACCTCAACGACAATCCGGATTGCCATTTGGAGCTTCGCTTCGACGAAGATTTGTCGCGTCTCATCTATGCCGGCGCGGACATGGTCGTCGTTCCCAGTCTATACGAGCCTTGCGGCTTGACTCAGATGATCGGTCTGAGGTACGGCGCCGTGCCGATCGTTAGGGCAGTGGGGGGGCTAGCCGATACCGTACACGATCGGGACTTCTCGTATCGACCCTATCACGAGCGCAACGGGTATGTCTTCGAGCACGCGGATTACGGCGGCGTGATGAGTGCGATGAACCGTGCGATCGGGCTCTGGTACGACTATCCGACGGAGTGGCGTCAATTGATGCAGCAGGGTATGCGTTACGACTACTCCTTCAACCACCCCGGCCATCACTACGTCAATATCTACGACTTCGTTCGCCACAAGTAGCTTTGCCATGCTGAAGTACGTCATTGCACTCGTCGTTGCGCTATCACTCAATGCCGCTGCCAACCTCTTCATCAAGTTTGGGATGCGAGGGATTCGATCTCGAGCTGGCTGCCAACGGTGGCAGTCCGCTCGATGGCGGATTGGTCGGACTCGTTCGGCTCCTCTTGCGGCACTGGGTATTGCTGCTCGGGCTTGGGTGCTTTGCTCTGAATGTCGTCTTTTACGCGTTCTCCTTGCAAAAACTGCCAATCAGCATCGCGTATCCCGTGATGGTGACGACCGGTTTTGCCATCATCGTGACGGTTGCGGGCGTAGTTTTGAAAGAGCGGCTGTCATTGATGCAGTGGGTCGGGGTCGCCGCCATTTTGATCGGCGTTACTTTGGTCGCCAAGGATGCTGGTCGACAAATGGGCAGCAAACACGCCGATCCGGACGTCTCGAATGCGGCATCACGAGGGTGAGCGAATCGGACGCGTCGAGTGTCGCGCGAGCCTGCGAGGTGTCGCGCGAGCCTGCGAGATGTCGCGCGAGTCAGTGAGATGTCGCGCGAGTCAGTGAGATGTCGCGCGAGTCAGTGAGATGTCGCGCGAGTCAGTGAGGTGTCGCGCCCGGTCACGCCCCGCGAGGTGCCGCGAGTTCGGCGCGCAGCGCTGCGCGTAGCTCGTCATCGGTCGGTAGGAGGACGCGCGCTTCCGTCGGGCGTCTCGATGGAGCCCGAAATCGCGTCCGGAAAGTGACTGTCCTCGGCGAACCGCCCGATCACGTGCCAGTGGACGTGTGGGGTCATGTTTCCAAGGCTGGCCAGATTGATCTCTGAATGCCGATGTCGACCGCCGAAGTACTCGCTCGCAGGCGAGTACGGCGCGAAACACCTGCAAGGCGACGGACTCGGGTAAATCGGTCATCTCGCGCTCGTGCGCTTGGAGAATGACGCGCAAGAACGCCGGAAAGCTCGGATCGGGAACGCGGACGATGCGTAGGGTGTCGTCGCTATCGAGTTCGATGCCGCCAGGGGTTCGACACAATTCGCAATTGGGATCGGGATTCATGGCTCTCCGTTCGGACAACGACGCGTGCGAATACGTGTAGCGCGCGTCGCGTCCTGCGCGCCGCTGCGTCGATTTCGTGGCAGCAGTACGCGCTCCGTGTACGCCGAACGCACAGGGCGGAAACCGCCCAGTGCGTTCGGGATGTGATGGGACTCATGCGTTCGATTTGGAGGATTTCGTGCGCCGCAAGAGCCAGCACAGCGTCTGGCCCTTCGAGGGGGGCAGCCAAATGTCCCGATCTCGATAGAGGATCAGCACCAGGATCACGATGAAAGCGGAACACAAGAGAACGCTAGCCATCTCGAAATGGAGTTCGAGATCGGAGGTCAGGGTGGTCCAGTACGTGGCGACACAGAGCAAGAGTAGCGTTCCCCAGATCCAGCCATCGTACCCCGAGAGCACGTCTTTTCCGGAGGCCTTATCGTCGCGATGCCCTTCCATCGCGATGACCGGGAGCACGAAAATGAAGTGAGCGTAGTAGTTGGCCGGGTTGAAGACGATCGGGATCATCACCGTCGTGATGGCGGCGGCCTGATCGAGCGGCTTGTTCCTTACGGCGAGGACGACGAGCAGCAGGTAGAAGGCGATGAGTGTGGCATGAAGTGGCGCGCGCTGAGCCAAGGCGACCAACTGGAGATGATTCACGCCGGCAACGGCCGCGCGCAGGCTGACGTCGTTCACGTGAGGATCGCGGTCCAAAATGCTCACCTTGTGGAGCCACTCGACCCAAGCATGCGGGTCGAACACCAACGACGAGAAGATGATGACCACGACCACGCATCCGATCGCTCCGATCAGTGTTTTCGTGTAGGGCGCGAAGTCGTCGCGCAACGTCGTCCAAGTCGGCCACCGGCCGTTGTCACGGTAGTAAGACCAAATCTGCCAAGCCAGGGCGATGCCAATCCCGACCAGACCAAATGCAGGGAAGGCTCGGATGGCAGCAGACAACGCCAGAAACACGCCGCCCAACGTCCAACGCTTTAGCTTGAGCGCGCAAATGCCGAGCGCCAGATACACCATCCAGTCGTGACGAAGCGTGGCTCCGGCCCAGTTGGAGCCGAACATGTAGAAGTCGTTCGCTCCGAACACGACCACGGACAAAAGCGCGGTTCTCGTGCCAAAAGCTCGATAGATGGCGAAGAACGCGACGGCGAGAAGTAGCGGATCGAGGAGCGCTCCGAGCGTCAGTGTGCCGTTGCTCGCGGTCGTCGCGGCAAAGATGAGGTGGGCGATTGCCGTCCAAACCGGCGTCGCGTTTCCTCCGTGGTCCTTCATGCTGCCGAGGTAGTCGTTGACGCCCATCGTCAGGCGGAAGTACCGCATGTCTTCCTTGAAGGCCGTCCAACGGGCATCGCTGAATCGCCTCGGAATGTCCTCGATTTGCTTTCGGACCTCTTCGACTCGGGTGATTTGGTGATTGCGCAGAATCGCGCAATTCGACGTCCTTCAATCGATCCAAGTTCACGTTGGGATCGTCGGCGACGTATGCAGCGACGCTGGCCTGATAGAGTCCGTCGTAGCGGAGCTCTTTGAAGTACTTCGCGACCGGGTAGTAGACCCGCATGTCGAAGTTGTGGACGAAGAGCGGCTGATTGGCGTTCATGTCTCGGAATTGGGGGTAACCGAGATTGAAGAACGACATGAAGCTGAGCGTCGCGGCGATTCCCAAGGTCGTCGTAATGGGCCATCGAGCGGTCGGATAGGCTCGTTTGAACAGAAGCTCACGAAGGATGGCGAACGCCGCCAATGCGGCCATGGCCCCGCGCATGAAGGCCACCTCTCGCTGCTGTACGGGCCACACCTCCGCCATTTCTGCGTAAAGGCTGAGACCGTAATAGCCGGGGAGGAGCGCCGTGATGAACGTCCAGTAGTTCGGCGAGTGGCGCCAATTGAGGAACAGCCAAACCGCGAACGCGAAGACCGTCATCAGGATCTTGCCGCGGATGGAGTCCGGAGCAGGTAGCGCGCGACTCTCCGACAAAAGGAGCCGCCGCCTAGGCCTCGGGCGTCGGAGAAGAGCTGAACCTCACCGATCGAGTAATACCGATCGCCGCCGCGCGCGGTGATTCGGACGTATCGTGCTTGCGCGTGGACCGCGCCCGTCGAACGGCTTTGCATTCCGACGGCCGTCGAAGGGGGGGCAATCCAAAGCTCGCGGTACTGCGTGCCGTCGTCGGACGCCGAGAAGATGTATTCGTCGTTGTTGTCACCTTGGACGTAGATCGCTCGGATGTCCTTCTTCGAGCCGAGATCGAACTCGATGAGTCCTTCGGGTGAGGCAAATGTCGAGGTGGCATCCGTATCCCAGTTGTCGCCCGTTCCGGCGCGAACGCCGTCCGTCAAACGCTCCGGATGATTGACGTTCTCGATGCGGCTCGGGGAAATTCCCGTAAGTAGGTTGGGGACCTGTGGCGCCGGCTTGCAGCCTGCGAGCCCGAATAGGGTCACGAGGATCAACAAGAGCGGTACCAACCAGACGCGTACGGCGTCGCGTCCCCCGGGGGACGCATTGAAGGATCGCGAGTGCGCAGCTAAGGATCGCATGGTTCGAAGGTGCCCTTCCGTGGCTCGAGGCGTGGTGATACCACGGGTTCCGGGCCAAAAGCGATGCCTCTCGGGACGCGAAACGTCACGGCCGGCCAAGTCGGCAGCGCAGTGGTTGGACGCGACCGGATCTCGTCGCCGACCGCGTCCGCACGGGGTGCGAGAACGAATTCCTCACCCCCCGCGGTGCTTTCCGCGTTGCGAGGACGAAGATTTGTGGCTCGGCGCCCCGCGGACGACTAGGGTTTGCGGCCCGATGCTCGAAAGTTCTGCATCTTTGGAAGGTCTGCGTCGAGCTTGGTCAGCACCGGAAGCGCCCGGACCGCGCACTCACGGTCGTGGGTTGGTGCTGGGTCATCGGATGCGCGCTGCTCGTGACGACCTTCTCTTTCGGGCGCGATCAGAGCATCTATGCGACCGTCGGCAGTGGGATGCTTTCTGGAAAGCTTCCCTATCGCGATCTCTGGGATTTCAAGCCACCTGGCATTTTCTACGTCTTTGCTGCTGCCGAGGCCCTGTTCGGCCACAACATGGCGGCACCCCGCATCCTCGAGGCCATCGGTTTGCTCGGAATGGCGCTCGCCATGGTGGCCTTGTCGCGACGTTGGTTCGGGGCGACGCTTCCGGGCCTCTTCGGTGCCGTGATCGCGAGCACGGTGCACCTGCAGCTCGATTTTTGGCATAGCGGGCAGCCCGAGACTTTCGGTGGGATGCTCACGATCTTCGCACTTCTGTGTGCGTCCCTCGACGTGCGAGGGGCACGCCGTCATTGGTGTTGGGCGCTTTCGGGAGGATTACTCGGCGCGGCCGCTCTCATGAAGCCGCCGCTCGGTGGAGCCGCAATCGTGCTTGCGGCGTACCTGACGCGAGCTCACCTCGCGGGATCCCGACGAGACACGTTGGTGGGCCTCTTTGCCATGGGCTTGGGCGCAAGCCTTCCTTTCGCGGCGTGCATCGGTTGGTTCTGGGCTCGCGGTGGTCTCGGCGCCATGCTGTGGACGCTGCGCGACTACGTACCTGGATACACGGCGCTCGGTTGGCAAGGTGAACATCACGCCCTCGAGATGTTCTACTACGCGGCCGTCGAGGCGCTGACGAAGTTTTCCGCCTGGATTTCTCTCGGCATCGCGGCCTTGTTCCTGCTTCCTCGTCATTCGTTGCGCGAACTCGAACACGTTCTCTTGCTGCTCGGTTGCGCCATCGTCCACGTCACTGGAGTCGCTCTGCAGGCGAAGTTCTTCCAGTACCATTACGGTGCCACGATTCCGCTTCTCGCCTTGGCGGCTGGGCTCGGCTGGTACAAGCTCTGGACGCGTGCTTGGGCAAAGCGTCCCTGGCCCGCCGTGGGGCTGCTCCTTGCGGCTACCGTCGCGTTGATGATGCGAAAGCCGATACACGACGTTCCTGGCACGGTGCTCGAACGTTCGTGGGCTCGAGTCCAGTTTCTCCTTCGTCGCTCGCCTTTCGACACGCGTCAAAAGCTGGACGAGGCCTTGCACAAGGCAGCCGACTACGATTTGGCATCCAATCATCGCGTCGCCGCCTGGGTTGCTGCGCACAGCCTGCCCACGGATTTCGTTTTGGTCTGGGGCTTCGAACCTTACGTCTACTGGTACTCGGGGCGACGTCCTGCGACGCGCTTCATCTACAACGTGGCTCAGCGTAGCCACTGGCAGACCGAGACGTCCCAGAGCTTGTTCATCGACGAGGTGCGAGCGCGGAATCCGCGGCTCATCATCGTGCAGCACAATGACGTATTTCCCGGCGTGACCGGCTTCTTCACGGACTCCTTCGCCGATCTGCCGCGCTTTGCCGCCCTCGATGGGTACGTGCGCGAGCGCTATTCCTTCGTTCTCACGATTGACGACTTCGACGTACTCGAGCGCAGGCCTTGAGCGTTGGCTCGCTCGTTGAGGAGTCGAACGGCCGCAACGAGTCGCATGCGGACGTAGCGCGAAACGAGCATCAGCCAAGCGATGAGGAGCAGGGTCGCGACCCGCTCGAGACCGGGCAGGATCTTGAGCGATGGGCCGTCGAGATAGACGTCCCAGGTGTAGAGTCCGGCGCAGAGCACCAGGAGCACGAGCAATGAGACGGACGTGCCACGAACCACGAGCGGCGCTTGCGGTTCGACCAAGATGGCTCCCACGAGCGCGCTGAACGCGACGAGGGCGGGCAAGGTTCCGAACACCGTGGCAATCGAGTGCAACGCCGGATACCGGTCACTCGGCAAGAGGGGCGCGGCGACGAGAAGAGCGCGCCAAACGAGCCCACATAGGCGAGGCGTCGGCCGAGCTGCTTCCGACTTGGAATGAACTCTCTGCCGAAAGGGAAAAGGCGCAGACGATCCCGACGACCAGCGCGAGCATGGCAAGCTCGGCAAAACGGGCAGATTTCAGGTTGGGCGCTCCGGACAGGCTGACGCGGTGGAGCAGATTGCACAGGAAATTCTCCCAAATCGATGCCCCTCAGTCGTCCTGTCCCACCACGTACCTCCGGGATAGAACGCCATGGCGAGTGCGACCAAGGCCAAGAAGGCACCCACCGTGGCTTCGAGGATTTCGGAGGCGTGGTAGAATCGGTCGCAGTGGGCGACGATGGGGGCCTGTTTTTTCCGGGGGAGCGAACTCACGGGCCCCTCCCTAAGCCATGGCTTGCCTCGAGGCCAGCGAGAGTCCCTTCACCCGCGGATTTGCCGGGCATTTCTTCGACCTCGCCGGTTTGCGCCGTCGGTATCTGTGTGGCGGCCCATTGGCCCGTGCTCGTTCTCGTTGTCAAAAACGCATCGCACGGGCTATGTCGATGACCATCATGAGCGAACGCATTGGAACCGTCCTCGTCGGTCTTTCGCTTCTGGCCCTGGTCGGCTGTAGCTCGAAGGACGCAACGAAGTGCGCCAACGGACTTGCAACGACGCGGCAAGCACTCGCCGCAAAAGACTTCAGCTCGGCAGGTCAGTGGCGCGAGTATGCGTACAAGCATTGTGAAGACGCGTCACAGTTGACCCTACTCGACAAGGAAATCGTCGATCGTCAGGCAGCCGTTGCGAAGGAAAAGGCTGACAAGGCGAAGATTCGAAGCGCAGCACCAGCAGCTCTTGGCGCTGTTCAAGGACTGGGTTGCTCAATCACGCACTGCGCCGGATCGGAGCGTCAACTCCGTGACTTGTGAGGGGGCGGACGACGCCAAGCTCAAGGTGTCGAAGGAGCGATTCTGTGCGGGCACGCGCGCCGTCACCGGAATGGATGGGGTATCCCTCCAGGTGCGATTCTGGGAGAAGACGCCCGTCGAGGCAGCGCAATTCTCGGTGCGTCTGCCCCTCCCGGTGACGTGCAACGATCTCGGCGGAAACCGCGTCATCAAGGAAATGTCCATTCCGGCGAGTAATGGTGGAACCGTCAAGCGGACGTACTGCGAGCTCACCGACGGAAGCCTCTCTGGGCTACAAGCGATCGCAACCGAAGCCAATGGTTCCGAGTTGCGCGTCTTTTCGTCGAAGTACCCCGAGCAGGATCCGACCTTGCGGATGCAGCTGAAGTAGGCTGCGCTGCCCTTTCGTTTTGGGTTTCGGGCTCCGCGGTAACGCCTCGAGGGGGGCTCGCGGAGCCCGCCCTTATTTCCGTGGGCTCCCTCGGCACGACCTACGTGGAGCCCGCCGTTGAGTTGCGGGCTCCCTCGGAGCCGACCTACGCGCAGATTGCGAATGGCCTCAAGCCCAGCTTTGTTCCTTCACCTCGAGGAACTTGAGAGCGGGGAAGTCCTTCTTCGTCGTGTCGAGGTGCCAGGAATTGCGGGCGAGGAACACGAGATCACCCGCGTGATTGTCGGCAATGCTGCTCTCGTTATTGATCGTGAACTCTCGTAAGAGTTTCTGATCGGTGCACTCGACCCATCGCGCCGTGTAAAAAGACGTCGCCTCGAATTGCACGGGGATGCCGTATTCGGTGCGGATCCGATCGGCAAGTACGTCGAATTGGAGCGAACCGACGACGCCGACGATTGGACTGCCGCCACTTCGCGGCTTGAACACGCGAGCGACGCCTTCTTCCGCGAGTTGCTCGAGGGCACGCCCGAGATGCTTCGAGCGCAGCGGATCCGTCGCGCGGACGCGCTGCAGCATTTCGGGAGCGAAGCTCGGGATCCCCGTGAACGTCAGGGTCTCACCCTCGGTCAGCGTATCGCCGATCCGGAGCTTGCCGTGGTTTGGAATGCCGAGAATATCGCCAGCAACGGCTTCTTCCGCGAGCTCGCGATCCTGAGCCAAGAAGAACATCGGGTTGTGGACGACGAGCGGATTGCCGGAATGGACGTGGACGAGCTTCATTCCGCGGTGAAAGTGTCCCGAACAGATCCGGATGAACGCGACTCGATCGCGATGCTTCGGATCCATGTTTGCTTGGATTTTGAAGACGAATGCGGATACCGCCTCTTCGGTGGTTTGCACCAGGCGTTCCTTCGTCGGCAGGGGCCGAGGCTGCGGTGCCACTTCGGCGATGGCTCGGATGAGCTCGCCGACACCGAAGTTGTTGATCGCGCTCCCAAAGAACACTGGGGTCAGGTGTCCCTCGAGATACGCTTTGCGATCGAAGGGCTTACAAAGCGCTCGAGCCATGGCGACCTCTTCGCGGAGGCGCTTGACGGCGCTCTCCGGTAGGAGAGCATCGAGCTTCGGATCATCGAGGCCGTTACACACCTCGCTCTCGGCGTCGGTCCCCTTACGGGCGAACAGCAGCAAGCGATCGCGCAACAAATCGTAGCAACCGAGGAAATCTCGCCCCATCCCGATCGGCCAACTCGCAGGGGTGACATCGAGGGCAAGGGTTTGCTCGATCTCGTCGAGCAGGGCAAAAGGCTCGTTACCTTCGCGATCCAGCTTGTTGACGAAGGTGATGATGGGCATGTCGCGCAAACGACACACCTCGAATAACTTTCGGGTTTGCGTCTCGATGCCCTTCGCCGCGTCGAGCACCATGATCGCGGAATCGACGGCCGTGAGGACGCGATAGGTGTCTTCGCTGAAGTCCTGGTGACCCGGTGTGTCGAGCAGGTTGAACGTGACCCCGCCGTACTCGAAGGTCATCGCAGAGGCCGTCACGGAGATGCCTCGTTCGCGCTCCACCTTCATCCAGTCGGAGCGAGCTCTGCGCTGATCGCCTCGCGCCTTCACTGCACCGGCGAGTTGGATGGCGCCTCCGAAGAGCAGTAGCTTTTCGGTCAGCGTCGTTTTGCCCGCATCGGGGTGCGAAATGATGGCAAAGGTTCTGCGTTTCGCGACGAGCTCGGCCAGCTGAGTCATGGGCGGCGCGAAATGTGGACGATCGGGTGCGCTCTGGCCAACCCCGATATCGCGATTTATCGGGGGACGAGCGAGAGCGTCACGTTTTTGCCGTCGTTGGAACGGGCGAGCAGCCAAAACCCTTGGCACCGTTCGGGCTCCGCGTGGGCTTCGAGCGCGCGAACCAGTCGCTCCGCGTCGCTCGACTCACCGTCAGGTAGGGTGACCGGCAGCACGCCCCAACTCAGGCAACCGATGGCGAAGGCGCGGGGCGTACGTACGGGAGCGAGGACGACGGCGGAGGGGCGTTGGCTCGAGAGCAGTGACAGAAGCCGCTCGCTCTCGCCGAGGCTGACGATCCCGCACGTGGGGAGTCTGCGGCTGAGGTCCGCTACGGACGCTGCGATCGCAGTCTCCGCATCGCAATCGCGTTGATCGGCACACGTCGAATCGATGCCAGTTGGCGTGTAACTGAAAGATCCCGCCGAAAGCGCCATGCTCGAAGAGATAAGCTTCCGTCTGTCTGACGATGGTGTCGAGTGTTTGGGCGGCTCCGAGCGGAAAGTGCCCAGCGGCGGTCTCCGCGGAGAGCATTACCGCGTCGGCTCCGCTCCGCACCGCATTGGCCACGTCGGTTACCTCCGCGCGCGTCGGGCGTGCCGCGGTGATCATGGACTCGAGCATTTGCGTCGCAACGATGACGGGCTTCCGTCGGGCGCGAGCGCGGTCGACGAGCTCCTCCTGCACGTTGGGAACTCGAGCCAGGTCGAGCTCTACGCCGAGATCCCCGCGAGCCACCATGATGGCGTCGGACACGTCGAGGATACCGTCGATCTCCTCGAGCGCTTCCGGCTTCTCGATCTTGGCCACCACGAGCGCGTTCGATGCTTCTTCGGCGAGGAGTTGTCTCAGCCCGTCGAGGATCGGCCCGTCTGCGAACGAAGGACAGGGCAATGAAGTCGACCGAGAGCTTTGCCGCAAAACGCGCGTCATCTCGATCCTTAGCCGTGAGGGCGGGTGCAGAGACGTTGACGTTCGGGAGATTGATTCCCTTTTGTCCTTGAGTCTCCCGCCGTGCACGACCGTGCACGTCACCTCGGTGCCAGCCACGTTTTCCACACGAAGTTCGAGGTTTCCATCATCGAGCAGGATGCGACTTCCCGGCTCGACGTCTCGGGGAAGGTCTTCGTACTGCGACGAGAATCGCTTGGCGGTTCCGAGCACGCGCTCGCTCGTGATGACTACCGTCTCGCCGTCGCGAAGCTCGGCCGAACCCTCCTCGAAGAGCCCGACGCGGATCTTCGGGCCACTCGAGATCGGCCAAGATGGCCACCTTGGCGCGTAAGCGCGTCGCTGCTGCCCGAATGGCACCGACCCGCTCGGCGTGTTCGTCGTGCGTGCCATGGGAGAAGTTCAAGCGAAATACGTTTACGCCGGCTTCGATGAGCGAGCCAATCGCAGTCTCGGTGCTCGAGGCGGGTCCGAGCGTGGCGACGATTTTGGTGCGGCGAAAGCTGAGTGGGGACGACGACTTCATGGTGTTCCGCGAGTCAGGGCTTGGGGTGGGGGTAAAGTTCGTCGAAGGTGGCTATGTATCCGGAGAGCGTTTGTCGCTGGGCACCGAAGTCTTCGGTGGCTTGGAGACGATAGGCACCCACGGTCTTGCCGAGCTCGAGTAATCGCTCTTCTGCGCGACTCTCCGCTGCTTGCTCCGAAGACAGCTTGAGCAACCGCTGGGCAGTGCCGAAGTTTCGTTCATCGAGTGCTCGGAGCGCCTGATCCAGCGAACGTCGCGCTCTGAGGAGGGTGGTCTTACGTCGCTCCATCTCGAGATTCGCGACTCGCGTCGGCTCGAGACTTCGTGAGCTCACCTTCGAGAGACGCGCGGGCGCCCTCCACCGCAGAGAGCTCACCGCGACCGCGGACGTACCCGAGTGTGAAGGCGGCCGCGTAGCTTGCCACGATGGCGACCCCGACGAGGGCGTAGCGCTTGAGCTTCGAACTTCGGGGCGAGGCTTGTGGCACCGGGGACGCAGCGGTGTTCATGCCATCTACGGAAGTCGAAGTGCGGGCGGAGCGCAAGGAGAACGAGCGGACGCGACGCTCTCCGGCTCGAAATCGGCGTCGCGAGGGCGAGCCGTGGGCGTCCAAGCCTGCGACGGAGGCGGGGCCCCCGTCCGCTTGGGGTGCTCGTTTCCGCGACTTCGTGGAAGCTACGGGTCGAAGAACGACGGAGATGCACCAGACGGCACGTCTGCCAGGGACAAATGCGTCGATTCGTAGGGTGAGAGGGGGCGTCTACGCGCCAAGAAGCGTTCGTTGTCGAAGATCGACTCGTCGTAGTCTCTCACGTTCCCCTTCGGGGTGCTGTACTCGAGGTAGAGGTTGTCGTCGGTCGAAATGAGTTCCGCCTCGGCAGTCCCGGTGCTCCGAACGTAGTCATTGATGACCGCTTCGAGTCCTTCGGGCGTCAGGAGCCGTCCGTAAAGGACCGAGCGCAGTCCGTTCGGAAACACGGCGAGTGATTTCTCGAGGCGTTTCTCCCCGAGAAGTCGCTCGATGGCTGCCGTATTCGGCGAGCAATCGTGCTTGCACGCGACGATAATCCCTTGTTTACCGAGGAAATAGAGCCAGGTCTTCGGGAATCGCCGCTTCAACGTGACGAGGATCGTCAAGATATCCCTGTGATTCAAGCGGTGAAGCTGGACCCACTGCTGCAGCACACCATGCTCCGACAGCCGCGGCTCGAGCAACGCATAGAATTCGTCGTTGTAGAGATTCGCGGCACCGGCGAACCATATGCTCGAGAGCTCGATGCTCACGAGATCGTACCGCTGTCGACCGAGGAGTAGGAAATTGCGACCATCGGTGACGTGAACATGAACGTTCGGACGGTGGACCACATGCTGGTTGATCGTCGCAAAGTGCTTGTCCGCCAGGTTCACGATGTCACCGCTCAGCTCCGCGACGTCGACGTGTCGAAAGCCGGCCTCGTCGAGGACACGCGTCGTCGTTCCCGTGCCGAAACCGATCACGAGTGCGCGTTGGCGCGCCGACGTGTGAAGAAGTGGCGCGATTGCGAAAGAGGTTTGGGCCATCATCTCGCCGGAGGTGTCGCGTCGATCGTTGCCTTGGAACTTGCCGTTCGTCAGTAGGGTTTTTACCGGTGTGGCACTGTCGGCGTGGCTCAGTGCAACGGTCGTGAGCCCGCCGTCGAGGCTCTCGGCCGCGTCGATCACGCGACCATAATACTGCGGCTTGAAGTAGACGTTTCCACCCGAAGAAAGACGCGTCAAATCGAAAGAAGGCGGCGAGAGATAGAGCGCAACACCGACGGCGACGACGAGTCCGGAGAAAAGTGGACGATGGGCGCGGTGGAGTGCGACCAGCGCCAGGGCCGAAAGCAATATGCAGAGCAGCGTCAGGGTGGCGAGCGTCCGGTGGGAGCCGAGCCGTGGCAAAAGAACGAAACCGACGACGATGGCGCCGAGGATGTTGCCAACGGTATTGAGTGCCGAGGCGCTGCCCAACGCGCGGATCCGTCGGGCAGGAAAACCGAGCCCAATCGCTTCCATTGCAATCGGGAATTGTGCGCCGATGCAGACTGCTGGCGGAAGCATTACCACCAAGCAGACGACGAACCGCACGAACTCTCGCGCGGCAAAGGTCGACGCAAATGGCCAACGCCCGAAGCTTGCAAAGTAGCCGGGGAGCATGTCCCAATAGGCCGATCCGAGAAGCAACGTCATCGCTAGGACGAGTTGGCAGAGAAGGAGTGCCGTCGCGAGACGAGCGGGCTTCGGTAGCCAATGGCGCCCCAACGTCGCACCGCCCGAAAGACCGATGAGGAACGCGAACAGCATCAAGCTGAAGGCGTAAGCACTCGTACCCGCAACGGTGGCGAGCAGGTGAACGAAGGTCGTTTCGAGACCAAAGGTCACGAATCCGCCAATCGTCAGTTGAATGATGGCGATGATTCCCAATAGGCGTGTTGCGCGATTGGGCAATCCGAGGTGATCGCTCCGAACGGCCTCAGCCGTTGGTGAAACGTCCTTGGTGCGGCGCTGCTGCGTGCCAGCAGGTTTGGGTTGGTCCGTCGTGGTGACGTTTGCGGTCGAGGGTCTCGAGGTGCGGCCGAGTCGTGCCGCGATGAGCGCGAATATCGCGACGAGCACGTTCACAGCAACCGCTGCGTAAAGCGACCGGGTGACGCCGAGACTCGGCAGAACGGCGTAACCGGTGACGCATCCACCGACCGCCGCTCCCAAGGTATTGGCGGTGTAGAGTAAGCCAGCAGAGGCGCCGAGTGTCGTGCGGTCGTCGAGGAATTCACGGGTGAGCAGGGGCATCGTCAGCCCCATGAGCATCGTCGGCGGTACGAGCACCAGCGCACCGAATGCGAGCTGGAGTCCCACTAGCCATCCATCGGAAGGGTTCGCGCCTTCGGCTATGTGCACGTAGAGTTGTCGCGCAATTCTCAGGGTCCACGGTGATGCTGCGCAGAGGGCGGCGATGCCGAGCTCCGAAAACGCGTATCCGATGACCGGAAGTTCGAGTCGCTCTGCCCATTTTCCACCCAGCCACGAGCCGAGCGATAGTCCAGCCATGTAGGTCGCGAGCACGATCGTGCTCGCGTGGGACGTGCTTCCGAAGGTGAGCGCAAGGCCTTTCGCATAGACGACCTGGTAAACCAAGGCTGCCATGCCCGACAGAAAGAACACCGCGGTGAGCAGAGTACGGGTGGAAGTGAGGGAAGCCGAGGGCCGCTGTGTCGAGCTCGGCAAGCGTCGCCATTCCGTGTCGTTGTCACCTAGAGGACCCCGGTCGTTCACCGGTTCCGGCAGCAATTTGACGGCGGCAAACGCGACGACCGCCGCCGTCACGACCGCGAAGGGTGAGTAACGTCCGAGGCCGAGCTCGATGAAGACGACGGCGAATGACAGCGCCGCAGCAGCGAGGTCCGTCGCGGTGCGTCCGCTACGCCGCACAGACCAAAACAAGAGAAGGAAGGCCGTTAGACACGGCAAGCTCAACGCTCCGAGTCGCGGCAAATACTCCACAGTGACGTCGCTGCTCGAGTTGGGAGGCAGCGGAACATCGAGCGAATACGGACCCTCGATGGGGAAGGCGAACAGGAGCACGGTCGCGACGATCTGAGCCACGAGCCATTGATTCAATGGAAACGCCCCTCGCGCGGATCGCCTGTAACCGAGGTAGACGAGAATGCTTGCGGCGCTCAACGCCGCGGTGACGAGTACCGTCGCACCATTCATGGCCATCGTTCCCGCGACGACGGTTGGCAAGGGACGCGCCATGGCGCCGAGGAAAGCCGCGTCGAGTGGGACTGGATCGAGCAGCAACGAGATTGCTTCGAGGAGCCGTAGTGCGAGCGCGCAGAGTGGGAGCAGCACCATCATCATCGCATCACGACTTGGCTCGGCCTTCGTCGCGAAGCGGCCGAGTACGATCGAGCCGACGACACCGGCAAGTCCGGCGACTAGGCATTCCGTTCGCGGCATGAAAGCGCTTCGGAAGACGGAGACGTGGATGACGTCCAGGCTCACGAGCAAACCACCGAGCACGGCTGCTCCGAGCAGCGTGCACGAGACCAGTCGCAGGGAGTCCACGTGCTCCCTGCAATCGCAATCTGCTTCGTTCCGTCTTCCCTCTGGGGCCGTCATAGGCCGGCGACTATGCCACTTTGCTCAGAAATAGGGGAGAACGACCCGCCGCTACATCGGGGGTAGGAATGGTGGAAGGGAAAATTCGAGGAAAACCAGCCACGGGATGTCTCGCTCTCGGGCATCGCGCGCAAACCCTCACCCAAGGTGGTGGCCGCGAGGCTGCGGAGGCCGTCAATCAGGCCCGCCATGACAGAGGTAGCCGCAAAGGACAAAATCGTCGTCGAGGGGCTCGATCTCGAGTGCATCATTGGTCTCTACGACCACGAACGCGAGACCCCTCAGCGCCTCGTCGTCGACGTCGAGCTGTCCGTCGACACGCTCCCAGCTGCGCTCTCGGAACGTTTGGAACACACGGTCGACTACGAGTGGGTGAGTCACCAGATCGTCTTCATCCTCAAGATGGGGCGCTTTCTCCTCCTCGAGGCTGCCGCTCACCTCATTTGTCAGACATTGCTCCTCCCTCCCGTTGCGGGCGAGCGCCGGGGAGCCATCTCCGCCGTCGAGTTGAAGGTTCGAAAGCCCCTGGCTCTCGGCGGTAAGGGACAGCCGACACTGCACGTTACCCGAAGGGCCGAAGATGCATCGTATCGGCGAGAGGTGAAGCCCTTCGGCACCGTGGATGTCATCGGTGAGACCCGCGAAGCTGGGTTCTATCGCCTCAACGTGGCTGAAGGACGAGGCATCGACCTGCACGTCCACGAACACCTAAACGAGGCGGAGTTCGTCCTGTCTCATGGCCTTCTTTGCCAGGGCATCCCAGCGGCGCGTTCGAGTGTTCGCGTGTGGCCGCTGGGGCTCGCTCATCGATACGACAATCCCACCGACGAAGTGCAGTCGATCCTTTGCGTCGATCGTCCGCCATTCATCGAATCCGACGAGCGGAGTGTCATCGGTTCGCCGGGCGCAATTACCGCCGTCGGCGCGTGGGATCTCTAGCCACGACTCCGTTCGCAGCTGCAATCACCCCGTTCAAACGACAACGCGCAAACTTGGAGTGTCCGGCTATAAAGCGTCCGCGGCGACGGTTTCGCGAGCCGACTCGGGTTCGGCCGCGCCTTCCACGCCACTCTCCGTCGGCGTGGGTGCGCTTTTCGGCGTAGGCTCCGTGGTTGCTCGGGAGTCTCTCGCTGGTTCCGATTCGACCAACGTGGCCCGATCGGCGTCGTCGTTCTGCTGGTCGTCGCTAGAAGCTTTCGTTGCGGCCGCGTGCTCGCGTTTCGACGCGGGCGCCTCGGGGTCGTCGTCTTGACGTGCGGGCTTCTTTGCAATCGCATCCGGACGGTATCGAGGCGCTTCGCCCGGTCCGGCATAGTCGACCCAATAGGCCTCGTAGTCGCGCACGTCCAAATGGACGAAGGTCGAATTCGGGTAATACCCGACGCCGACATCGTGGAACGTCCGAACGTAGTCGCGAAGGGCGGTATTGGGAACGCCAAGGATCGAGAAGTCGCAGGCGCGGCCCAAGGGGTGTTTGGATTCCGACACGAAGGACGTCGTGCGATAGCCACTGACGATGCGGAGTGTGCGGCCGCCGAAAGCGTCACTGACCTTGCCTATCAAGGTCAAGAGGCGCTTGTCCATCACCATGTCGGTTCGAGGCCAAGCGAGCACTCGCGAAATTGCGATTGCCGCTTTGGGCATCAGTTTTCCGGACTTCGAGAGGAGCTGGCCCTTGTACTCCCCGTGAAACCCAAGGACGTGAACGAAGCCACGCTTGGCCGGCGTCGAGAGGTAACGGCTGAAACTGCCGTGCCGCAGTTGCTCTGTCTTCTGCGAAGTGCCGCTTCCGCGGCCTGCGACGTTTTGCGCGCGGTCCGCAGGGTCTCGTTGCCTGCCACGAGTGAGCGGTGCCGATTCGTCGTCTTCGTCAGTTGGTAGTGAGAGTCGTTGTCCCGGCTTCAACGGACTCGAGCGCTTGAGGTCATTGGCCTCACAGAGCTCCTCGAGTGACAGGTTGTACCGCTTGGCGATCTTCGCGAGGGTTTGCCCCGACTGGACCACGTGCTCCGTCGGTCTTCTGGGGGCAGCCCAGCAGTTCAGCGTCGACGCCGTGAGCAAGAGCCAAATTGCGAGGGTACGGCCGGCGGCACTCATGAGGGGTGGCAAACCATGACGCGCTTGGTGCGTGGGGCCAAACATTGTGCGAAGCGGCCCGTGGGTTGGGCATGGATTCGCATCGGAAATTTTGATTGCTCGATGAAATTCCAATCGGACCGCAGGGCCCGCATCCCGATGGTCGTCGCGCATCACGACGTGCCGTCGAAATCGGATCGCAATTCCTCTTCGAGTTCGGCAAGCTCGGTCTCGAGGGCCTCCCATGCGGAGATGGCATCGGTGAGTCGAGTTTGCGTATCCGCTTGGTCGGCCTGCATTTTCGCGACTTCTTCCTTCGTCGTGCGCTCGAAGAAACCCGGTTCGGCGTAGCGCGCGTCGAAGGACGCGAGCGCCTGTTCCAACCAATCCACTTCCGCCAAGGCGCTATCTCGCTTGGCTGGGAGCGCTTTTAGTCGATTGCGCTTCTTCTTGAGCTCGTCTCGCTGATTGACGATGGGGTCCGGACCGCCCTGAGCGAGTTCGAGGCGCTTCTGCTCCTTGGCCTTCGCCAAGATGGCGTCAGCATCGAGATAATAGTCCCGCATTGCGTCGAAATACTCGTCGAACGTACCTGGGAAGTCTCGATATCCGCTCGGTAACAGCTCGATGATGCGCGTTGCGATTTGGGAGACGAACCAACGGTCGTGAGAGACGAAGAGCACCGTTCCTTCGAACTTCTGCAGTGCCAGTATCAGGCGATCGATGGCTTCGAAGTCCAAATGGTTGGTAGGTTCGTCGAGGACGAGGACGTTTGGCTGCTCGATCATGATTCGAGCGAAGACGAGGCGCGCCGATTCACCTCCGGACAAAGCCCCAGGGATTTCTTGGCGTCATCCCCACTGAAGAGGACGTGTCCGAGTTGACCTCGTACCCATGACTCGGGTTGCGTCGGGGCGTATTGCCAGAGCCATTCGAGCAACGTTCGATCCGGTGCGCCCAGGGTGTCTGCATGATCCTGTGCGAAGTAGCCAACCCTCGTCTCGTGTCCCCAGGTTATCGAGCCCCGGTCGACGGCGAGTTGTCCAATCGCACACTTGAGCAGCGTCGACTTTCCGATGCCGTTCGGTCCAATGACGGCAACCCGCTCGCCGCGACGCACGAGAAACGACGTGTCGGTGAGCACGTGGTGGTCACCATAGGATTTCGCCACACCATCGACGTCGAGTACGTCTTTCCCGCTCGGCCGAATCGGCTCGAAGTGAAAGTGTGGAAAGCGTCTGGAGGTCCGTGCGACCTCCTCGATTTCCATCTTCTCAATCTGCTTCATTCGGCTTTGCGCTTGGCGTGCTTTTGTCGCTTTGGCGCGGAAACGTTCGACGAATGCGAGCTTGTCGGCGAGGATCTTCTCTTGTTGCTTGACGCGGGTTTCTTGTTGCTCGACGAAGGCTCGCTTCTGCTCGACGTGGCTCGTGTAGTTCCCAACGTATTCGGTTACCGTGTCGTAATCGACGTCGAGGATTCGGGTGGCTACGTTGTCGAGGAATCGGCGATCGTGGGAGATGACGACCGCGCAACCTTCGTATGCGGCGAGGAACTTCTCCAACCAGCGAATCGACAAAATGTCCAAATGGTTCGTCGGTTCGTCGAGCAGCAGAATGTCCGGACGCGACAGTAAGACTTGCGCCAAAAGAACGCGCAGCTTGAAGCCTCCCGAGAGCGTGGAGAGCTCGCGTTCCTGTGCATCGGTCGGGATGCCGAGTCCGGCAAGGACTTGACTTGCTCGTGAGCGCAGCGCGTAACCGTCGTGACTGCGCACGAGTTCATCGAGTGTCGTGACGCGTGCAGGATCGACCGCCGTGTCTGCTTCCAGCCGTCGCATCTCCTCGAGCGCATTCCACACGACGGTGTCTCCAGCCATCGCGATGTCGATGATCCGCTTGGTGTCGTCGAGGAACCGGTCCTGCCGCAAGATCCCGAATCGAGCTTCCTTAGGGGCCGATACGGTGCCGTCGCTCGCGGGCTCCTCACCGGCCAAGATCTTGAGCAGCGTCGTCTTGCCGCAACCATTCGCTCCAACCAGGCCGTAACGCAGGCCCGCGCGCAACTCGAGGGAGACGTTTGCAAAGAGGGACCGCGGTCCAAAGGATTTCGAGAGGCGACTCAGGATGAGCATGGGGCTGGTCTGGGGCGGGAAGCGGCTCTCTGGAGCCGACTCGACGGGCAGGCGGAGTGTGGCGTAAATCGGGCCGGGATCAACGTATTGGGCACACCATTTGCTTTGATGGTGAGTCCGGCAGGTTGACCTTATCTCCGGTGCTGGGTGGGGATGACGGGCAGTTGACCTCCGGATGCGGGTCCAAGCTCATCTGCCTGGAAGTCCGGGAAAAGTCTGGGCTGTCCGGTAAATGCCGGAACGCCTGCTCCGATCGATGACTGCTGGACCAGGGGCATCTTGGCGCCGTCGGTGGGCACGGGGATGTGCGCTGAAGTCCTCCGCTCCGTTTTGGAAAGTGCCAACGCGTGCCGCGCCCAGCCGCCGAGCAAAGTCCGGGATCGAAGGTGACTCGAGAGCCTCGTCACTGAACTTGCGCCGAGCTCCGCCGATTGTCATCGAGCGTGACGAGCAATCGTCCGTCGCGCTCGTTCGTGCGTCGCCGTCGCAACTCGGGACGTCGTCGATACGCGAAATTGCTTGGGTCATTTCGCGCGCATACTCTGGAACTCGAAGGGTCCTTGGCGCGACCAAACGTCCGCTGTCGCGCAGATGGGTAAATGATGCGGCAAGTTATGGAAAGTCGCGTTTCAAGCCGCTTTCGTTCGCGTCGTCACGTTCGCGCGTGGCTCGAAACGTTTGCGAAATCGCCAATGGTCCACGTCGAAGTCGCTTGCGCCAGGGCGTATGCGCGAACCTACATTCACCCAAAAAACTGACGCTTCGTGTGGCGAAAGTCTTGACGGGCTGTGACAGAAGGATCATACCTATTTCGTAGGTTGCCACTCCAAATCCGCTAGCAGCGACCGAACGCCGACGGCGATAGGCCGTGTGCCAATGGGCACGAAGTGCGGTGACAGCTGCTTGGATCCACGAAGGGTAGCCTTCAAACAAAGGACACAACAAAGGAGGTAGTTCTGCTCGCTAGATAGTGACCCATGGCGCCCCGGGCACAGATGGCAGCAGTCCTTCCCGTGTGTATTCCGAATACGTTAGCAGACAAATCCAATCCGCAATAACACGGTAAAACCCCCGTGAACTAGCCCACTGACACGCTCAATCGGGCAGCACCAGCCTGGCGGGAGTCGACGGTTACCTCGAGGAACCTGCGTACTACCCGCCGGTGCTCTTTTTGTGGATTCGTCATCGCGATGCAGTTCGCCGAATCACGGTGAGGTGGATCGAGCCCTTCGTGATGGCGCAAAAGCGTTGCTGAGCGTTTCGAGCGTCGTGTCACCCTTCGCTCCGTGCGGATGGCGCCCTCAACTTCGTCGGGGCCGTCGCGCATTTCGGGTGATTGCGTTCCACGAATTCGATGCTGTCTGGTTGCGGTGATGGCTCGGGCGTCCCCGCTCTCTGGCTGTGACGGACCCGGTGCCATGCGGCGGACAGCGACGTGCTTGGCGAAACGCCGCGACGGACCCCGACGGACGCACAGCGACGGACCCGGTGCCATGCGGCGGACAGCGACGTGCTTGGCGAAACGCCGCGACGGACCCCGACGGACGCACAGCGACGGACCCGGTGCCGTGCGGCGGACAGCGACGTGCTTGGCGAAACGCCGCGACGGACCCGACGGACGCACAGCGACGGACCCGGTGCCATGCGGCGGACTGCGACGTGCTTCGCGTCACCGCGGCAGGCGGCTGGGAACGGAGCCATGGGCACTTGCCGCGCGTCGCGCTGGGCGCCCGTGAACGGAGCCATGGGCACTTACTGCGCGTCGCACTGACCGCCCGTGAACGGGCCATGGGCACTTGCTGCGCCTCGCACTGGCCGTCTGGGAACGGCCCATGGGCACTTGCTGCGCGACGCACTGGCCGTCTGGGGAAAGTGCGCGTACCCTCGCAAAGAAGAAGTATCGTATGGATTTTCGGCTCTTACAGGCGTTTGGCACGGCCTTGTTCATTGGTGCGCTGGTTGGGACGGAGCGGACTCAGCATCGCCAAGGTGAGCCCTCCGGGTTTGCTGGACTACGCACGTTCATCTTGTTTTCTGAGTTGGGAGCGCTCCTCGCGTTTCTCTCCGAGCGGCTGAAATCCTTTCTGCCATTTGGCCTCGGTTTGCTTTGCGTCGCCATGGTCGTCACCGCAGCTTATGTCGTGCAACGTTGGACTCGCGAGAGCGACGCGGGGATGACGACGGAAGTGACGGCGCTGATCGTCTACGTCTTGGGCGGAGTCGCACTGATGAATCAAGCGATTCTGGCGGTGGCACTGGCTATCGTGACTGCCGCGTTGCTCGCGACGAAGCAGGCGCTTCACGAAGGAGTTCGACGCATTAGTCACGTCGAATTGCTTGCCGCGTTGCGCTTGTTGTTTGCATCCTTCATCGTTTTGCCCATTTTGCCGCGGTACCCCGTGGACCCGTGGGAAGCGCTCAATCCGCACAAGCTTTGGCTTCTCGTCATTCTCATTTCGGCACTTTCCATGGTGGGTTACGTCGCCGTGCGGGTGCTCGGCGCTGCTCGAGGGATTGTCATCACTGGCTTCTTCGGTGGAATCGTCTCTTCGACTGCGGCGACCCTCACCTTCGCCCGACAGAGTCGAGAAACCGAAATTTCGAGCCATGCCCTTGCCGCGGGGACCCTGATTTCCTGGACGGTCATGTTTCTGCGCGTGATCGTGCTCGTCGCGTTACTTCGGTGGTCCTTGCTCCCGCGGATCATCGTGCCTCTTGGGGTATTGGCGGTGCTTGGGGGCGGACTATGCGCCGTTGCACTGGTGCGTACCCAACGGGCGGTCGGGCATCAACCGGTCCTGACACGGGAGGCGAGTTTCACCAACCCTTTCCGGCTGCTCTCCGCTGTCAAATTCGCACTCGTGTTCGCTGCCGTGCTCCTTGCGTCCAAGATCGTCAATCGCTATTCGCCCGGAGTCGGGATGTATTGGTTGTCAGCCATTGCCGGTTCGACCGACGTGGACGCCATCGTCCTCAGCATTGCGGAAATGGGGAAAGGCGACGGGGCTCGGACGGTGTTGCTCGCACGAAGTGTCTTGATCGCTGGAGCTGCGAACACGGTCGTCAAGTACGCCCTCCTTGCCGGACTCGGGAGCACGGCGCTAAGACGTACTCTTCTAATCCCCACCATTCTTTTCGTCGCTGCCAGCGCCGCTGCGATTCTGGCGGTGAGGTGAGTCGATGAACCTGCTCCTTTTCTCACCGGACGAGGTAGCATCCTCGGGTCGGGTCACGGTTACCGATCGCCGCTTGGCTCACTTGAAAAAGGTTCTCGATGTCGAGCTCGGTCAGCGATTGCGTGCGGGCATCGAAAGAACTTCCACGGGATTTGCGGAGGTGCGTAGCATTGCGGCGGACCACATCGAACTCAGATACGAGGCGAGCGCTCCGGTTGCCACGCCAATGCTCGATTTGGTTCTCGCACTGCCCCGACCGAAGGCATTGTCGCGAATGGTGCAAGCCGCGGCGTCCTTTGGTGTTCGTCGCATCGACGTCATCAATGCTTGGCGAGTCGATGCCGCCTACTTCCAGAGCCACAAGGTAACCGATGAGGCGCTTCGGACCGAAGTCCTCCTCGGTTGCGAACAGGGCCTGCAGGCGTACGTTCCTCATGTCGCCGTGCATCGCTATTTCTCAGCGTTCATCGAGGAACTCGAGCGAGCGGGACATGCGCCGGGAGCTGCACGACAGCTGCTCGTGGGCCATCCGAACGAGCCAGACTGGCCATCGCAGGGGATCGAAACGGCATTCGAATCCGACGCAATGGAGCCGCTGACCCTGGTCATCGGTCCCGATGGGGGCTTCATCGATCGGGAACTCAGGAGTCTCCAGGGGCTCGGCGGCGAGCTCGTCCACTTCGGGGACGCCGTGCTCCGGTCGGAGATCGCGCTCATTTCTGGCTTGTCGCAGCTTTCGCTCCTGCGGCGTCTTCGAGGAACGACCGGCTCGCCACGGGCATGACGGCGCAGGCGCAGACCCAAGGTCTGCATTGGGCGGGACGGCCGGAACTGGCAGGTGCCCCGGGGTGGCTATGTCCTTGCACGGGAGCCCAAGGGACCGTAGCCTCCGGCGCCTAGCGGCCCAGCGATGTCCGCAGTGCCGAGAGATTGGTCGTAGTCCCCAAAGTCGGAGCCTTACCCATGAGCAAGGTCCTCATCGTCGGAGCCGGTGGCGTCGGAAACGTCGTTGCCCACAAATGTGCCCAAGTCCCGGAAGTATTCACTGAGATCCTCCTCGCCAGTCGCACGGTTTCGCGATGCGAGAAGATCGCGGCCGACGTGAAGGAGCTGCAAGGCCGAACCATCCAGACTGCGGCCGTGAATGCCGACGACGTGGAGCAGATGCGTGCGCTCATCCGCTCCTTCAAGCCCGATCTCGTCCTGAATGTGGCTCTGCCGTATCAGGACCTACCGATCATGGACGCGTGCTTGGCGGAGAAGGTCGACTATCTCGACACCGCGAACTACGAGCCCAAGGACGTCGCGAAGTTCGAATACAAGTGGCAGTGGGCGTATCAGGACCGCTATCGGCAGTCCAAGATCATGGCCCTACTCGGCTCCGGCTTCGATCCCGGTGTGACCAACGTCTACTGCGCTTACGCGCAGAAGCATCTCTTCGACGAAATCGAAACCGTCGACATTCTGGACTGCAATGGGGGCAGTCACGGTCATGCGTTCGCGACGAACTTCAATCCGGAGATCAACATCCGCGAGATCACGCAGCGCGGTCGCTATTGGGAAGAGGGGGAGTGGAAAGAGACCGACCCTCTCAGCGTCAAGATGGACTACGACTTCCCGGGCGTCGGCGTCCGAAAGGCGTACCTCCTCTATCACGAGGAGCTCGAGAGCCTCGTTCAGAACATCAAAGGTCTGAAGCGAATTCGCTTTTGGATGACCTTCGGTGAGCAGTACCTCACTCACCTGCGGGTACTCGAGAACGTCGGGATGACGCGCATCGATCCCGTCGACTACAAGGGGACGAAGGTCGTTCCCATCGAGTTCCTGAAGTGCCTACTTCCGGATCCCTCGACTCTCGGCGCCGGCTACACCGGCAAGACCAGTATCGGTTGCGAGATCGTCGGCAAGAAGAACGGCAAACCGCGTAAGGTGTTCATCTACAACATCTGCGATCACGCCGAGTGCTGGAAAGAAGTCCGAGCCCAAGCGGTCAGTTACACCACCGGCGTGCCCGCGATGATCGGCGCCAAGATGATGTTGACCGGCAAGTGGAAGGGGGAGGGCGTGTTCAACATGGAACAGCTCGATCCCGATCCGTTCATGGAAGCGCTCAATCAGCACGGCCTGCCGTGGGAGATCCGCGAAGGATAACGCATTTGTACCGCCCCATGTTGCCTCCGTTCGGTCTCGAGCGAGTCGAGACCCCCGCGTACGTGATCGATCTCGGTCTATTACGTAGAAACCTCGGGCTGCTCGAACGCGTCCAACGCGAATCGGGCTGCAAGGTGCTCTTGGCGCTCAAGGGTTACGCCGTATGGTGCACGTTCCCGTTCGTACGCGACGCGCTGTCGGGTGCTGCGGCGAGTTCGGTTGCCGAGGCCCAGCTGGCACGCGAATCCATCGACAAAGAGGTGCACGCGTACGCGCCGGCTTTTTCGGATGCGGACATCGACGCGCTCGAGGGTCTGGTCGATCACGTCGTCTTCAATTCGGTAGGTCAGCTCCTTCGGTATGCGCCCAAGCTCAAGCAGTCCAAGCGCAACATCGAGGTCGGAATTCGTATCAATCCGGAGCATCGGGAGACGGAGGTTGCGCTCTACGACCCCTGTGCTCCCGGATCGCGCCTCGGGGTGCCTCGCTCGGCGCTGCCCGACGATCTCGCACCCTTGGACGGTCTACATTTCCACAATCTGTGCGAGAAGAATAGCGACGCCCTCGAACGGACGTTGCATCACGTCGAGGCGCGATTCGCGCCGTTCATCGAGCGCGCCAAGTGGGTCAACTTCGGTGGCGGGCATCTCGTGTCGCGCGTGGATTACGACATCGAGCGACTCATCTCGGTGATTCGTGGATTCAACGAGCGTTTCCAAGGCCGCGGTCCGTCCAAACAGGTCTATCTCGAACCAGGTGAGGCCGTTGGATGGGAAACGGGGTGGCTCGTCGCGAGCGTGCTCGACATCGTCGACTACGGAACCAAGATCGCAATCTTGGACACGTCAGCCACGGCGCACATGCCGGACGTCCTCGAGATGCCCTACCGTCCGAGAATCGTTGGTGCTGCCGAACCAGGCGCAAAGGCGCATACCTATCGCCTCGGCGGGCTCACGTGTCTGGCCGGTGACGTCATCGGCGATTACTCCTTCGACGAGCCTCTGCAGATCGGCTCCAAGATCGCGTTTTGCGACATGGCTCACTACACCATCGTCAAGAACACGATGTTCAACGGGGTTCGACTGCCGAACATCGTCACGTACGAGCCCGACACCGACGCGCTCCACGTTCAACGGCGCTTCGGATACGAAGACTACCGAAGTCGCCAATCCTGATTGGGGTTGGTTCGTCGTGACGACGACACCGCGCGCATGATGGGGCGCGGTGTCGCGGCGACGTGGCTCGCGGCGACGTGGTCCGTCGTGACGACGACACCGCGCGCATGATGGGGCGCGGTGTCGCGGCGACGTGGCTCGCGGTGACGTGGTCCGTCGTGACGTGGCTCGCGATTGGAGTGACTTGGGCGACGGTGGGTTGCGTGCCGCGGCGTGCACCTGCGTCGCGACGTGGGCCGTCGTGACGACGACACCGCGCGCATGATGGGGCGCGGTGTCGCGGCGACGTGGCTCGCGGCGACGTGGGCCGTCGTGACGAGGCTCGCGATTGGAGTGACTTGGGCGACGGTGGGTTGCGTGCCGCGGCGTGCACCTGCGTCGCGACGTGTAGCGTCGTCGGCGAAAGCGCGTCGCGATGTGATCACGACGCGCAGACCCAATCTGCAGGACGACGAGTTAGTAGACCTCGACCTCGGAGAGGTGGAAGAAATTCACGGCCTCCAGGGAGAGTTTCACGTAGCGCCCCTGGGTGTTGAGCTTGCTTGCCGTCCAGGTGTCGAACTGGTCCTTTTGTCGCGCGATGGTGCGGTAGTTCTGGCCGTCGTCGCTGACCTCGAGACGGATGGGCGCACCGCGGTCTTGGCAGCAATCGGCGCGGTTGGTCACGACGACCTTGGTGATCGATTTCGACCGCACCCAAGTCGATGACACACCACTGGTTCGGGCCATGGGCGGTGTGGAAGCCGAGGTTGGTCCGATCTCCATCGACCAGGAGCGAATGGTCCATGCCCTCTCCCGGGTGCTGGCTGCTCACCGTGACGGGCCGATGAAGCGCGATGTTCGGCTTGGCGGTGGCTTTGGCGTAGACGCCGTACGCAGCGAGGAGAATGCCGAGCGTCGCCACGCCGGCAGCCGCAATTCGCGACCAACGAGCAAAGAGCACGCGCCCCACGCGATTAGCCTCGAATTCCAAGGTTTCGGAAATGTTCGAGCTCAACTTCCGCAACCCCGACGCGAGGTAGCGCCGGTTCTTCGGCTCGAGATCGAGTAGCGCGCTCTCCCCCTTTGGGCCGAGCGCCGCTTCGATTGCGGATTGCTGTGCGGTAGAGAGTTCGTTCCAGGTCTCACCGACTCGGGGGATCTCGCGCGCACGCCCGAGATCATCCTCGCTCAAGTAGTTCGCGTCGCCGACGGGCAACGAGTTCTTCTTCAGATAGCTGCGCAAGAGGAACAGCGTTTCGATGCGCTCGAGCAGGAGGACTGCTGCGTTGCCTTCGCCAGTCTCACCGATCTGGACAATGCCTTCCCGAGCCTGCTTCGCCAAATCGAACTCCGCAAAGCCGGGGTCGCCCTTGGAGAAGCAAAGCTTTCTCGCCTGCGCGACTCTCTCGTCCATCCAGAAGAAGCGACGCAGCGCACCACCCTTGGCCGTCGGAGTCGCAGTCGCGCTCGACGGAGCTCGGTGGCTCGACGTCGACGTGTCCTGCACCGATTCGTTCTCTTGCACCGTGTTACCGTCTGTCATCGCGATACCGTCCGTTCGCTGCCGCTATTCGTAATCTCTCGTCGAAGGAAGGGAATGCGAAGCCGATGTGCCTCGCGTGACTGGGGCCGCAGGCCTCTGCGAGGAACGGTTTCGACCCCCTGCGGCGGCCGGAAGGTCTTGCCGATCCGGCGGGCACGGTAGCCAACCATTGGGATGGGTTCAAGAGCCACTGCGGGACTTTCGAACTTGAGGTGTTGTCTGGCGTCCGAGGGGAGAAAGGTTCTCAGATGCCATCCGTGGACCGAACACTGGCGGCCGCTCGTTCGGTCTGTGGCGTCGAGATGCGTCGAACGTTGCAGGAGCGACGTGCTGCAGAAGATGATGCTTGCGACGCTCCCGCTGTGAAACAAGGATGGGCGCCCAGGCGGCCCCGGTGCCGTGTTTTCAAGGTGAGAGAGCTCGATGACCCGACCGCAATTGTCACTCGTCATCCCGGTATTCAACGAGGAAGCGACTCTTCCGGAACTCGAGCGACGGCTGAAGCTGTTTTTGTCGGCTCTCCCTAGAATCGGTGATGCGTGGGAGGTGGTCTTCGTCGACGATGGCTCGAAGGACGCATCTCGTCGACTATTGCTCGAGATGACTGGACGTGAGCGGCGGTTCAAGCTCATCGGCTTCTCGAGAAACTTCGGTCATCAGGTTGCCATTACGGCTGGGATGGACCGCGCCGAGGGCGACGCGGTCGTCGTCATGGACGCGGATTTGCAAGATCCCCCTGAGGTCGTCACCGAGATGCTCGAGCGCTTTGCTTCGGGCTTCGACGTCGTGTACGCCGTGCGCAACAAGCGCAAGGGCGAGACTTGGTTCAAGCTGGTCACTGCGTCGGCGTTCTATCGATTGCTGCGCAAAGTAACGGGCATCCAGATCCCTCTCGATGCGGGCGACTTTCGCCTCATGAGCCGCTCCGTAATCCTGACTCTTCGCGCATTGCGTGAGCGTCATCGGTTCGTGCGAGGGATGGTCGCATGGGTTGGCTTCCGACAGACGGCCGTCCATTACGATCGCGATCCGCGTTTTGCAGGCGAGACGAAGTATCCGTTGAGAAAGATGCTTCAGTTTGCGATCGACGGGATCACTTCGTTTTCGGTGCTTCCTCTGAGAATTGCCACTTGGCTCGGGATTACGGCGGGGATCATGGCAGTCGGGCTCGGCGTCTGGGCCGTGACGGTCAAGATTACTGGTGGTGGCACGGTTCCGGGATGGACGACCATCATGCTCGCCGTCGCCCTCGGGTCGTCGGCTCAGCTGCTCATGACGGGCGTGCTCGGCGAGTACGTCGGACGCATTTACCAAGAGATCAAACGTCGTCCGCTCTACATCGTCGAAAAGGAAACGAACTTCATCGACCTGGGGACTTCGGAGCCGAACCCGGTGCCGCCGCGTCCAGAACCGTCCTCGGAAATCGGGGCGCCCGTGTTGAGCGATCCCAACAACGCTCAATTCTGACGGAGGAGCCAGTTCATCGCCTCCGCTTGGGACGCAAAGGCTTTCATCTTGCGGCCCGAGGCGAGGGACATGGCTGAGACCACGACGTGCCAGAGCGGGTTTCGCGTCAGAATGGCGACGTGACCAATGTGAGACGAGCCACCGCGATGCCACTCGACGAAGCGATCGCGAGCGGCTCGCTCGTACCCCGTCATCGTCAGGCAATCGAAGAGTAGGTGTAGCTTGCCCGACGTCTTTTGAAGTCGCTTGGTAGCGGAGTCCAAGGCTGCGTCGAGTGTGTGCGCTGTGAGGTGCCCGGAGAGAACTACCGAGTGGACGTCCACCGAGGGGGCCGAGGTAGAGCTGGCAGGGACGAGGGTGACGGTTTCCGTATTTCTTAGTTTGCGCCACCAAGTGATGCCAACGCAAGCGTGGCGTAACTTCACGGATCGATTTGCGCTCGCCTGCCAGACGGCGTCATCGCGGCGACACCACCCAGAGGTGATAGAGGGTGTTCTCCATTCCTTCGGGGACGAGTTCGACGCGGAGCGTGCTCCGGACCAGGCGCGGCGGGATAGGCAACCGCGGCTCCTGCCAATCGTCGCCGCCCTCGATTTCTACGCGTCCGATGTCACGCCCATCGATTCGCACGCGAAAGCGAGTCACATCCGTCGGGGCCGCTCGAAAGACCAGCTCAGCTGGGCGTCCCGGCTCGAGACCGCGCAGGTGGAATCGCGAAATCGTGTTGCCGAAGACGAGCCGACCGGCGTCGAAAAGCTCGCGATCGGGTTGGGCTGGGTGGGGCAGCAGCTTCATCAACACGTAACCCGCGTGGCGCTCGGAGAGCTCGTAGCCGTGAGCCGACTCGCTCATTACGTCCGCGAGATCGAGTTCGTCGACGACGCGCATTGCCGGATCGAGTTGGGATGGCCAGGGGCTGTCGTCGAGGCCACGCCAGATCGCTTGATAGACGACCTTGTTGACCGCGCCGCAGATGACATTGCCGTGGATTCGAACCTCTTCGAGGGGGCGACCGAACCAAACCGGCAGAAGCTCCCACCAGGTCGGATAGATGGCGAGCAAGTCGGGCCGATCCTCGGGATCGAGGTGCTCGATGAGTTCTACCGTCGCCCCAACGCCCAACCGTACTGCACGAGAGAACGGCAGACCATGGGTGCCTCCGAGACCGATGGCGTCGAGTGCCGGCAGGCCCGAGAAAAATGGAATGGCGCCCGCGTCGCCGAGCAGCACTCGATGAGGCCGCCCGAAGTAACCCGCGCCAAGCAGCTGTCCCGTCCTCACCTGCTGTTCGGCGATGTTCTTGCACGCCCGCCCGAACAGCCACTTTTGCTGAGCCCAGCGACCTCGCTGATGCATTGCGTACGTCAATGCCAATGTACACACGAGCACCGCGAAGACCCAACGCCTGGCGGACCAAGCGGTGCGCAAGGACTTCCAAGTAGCATCGAGTACGGCGGTGGTCCCGAGCACTGCCGCAATGAGCAACCAGGTCACGGCAGGCATGGTGTAGCGATCGTTTTGATACCTGACGTATTCGTTCTGCGCGACGATCAAAATCCAACCCATGGCACTCGACCAAAGCAGCGCGCTGATGGCTCGCGTGCGCTTGTCGACGAAGCCGAGGGCTGCAAGGAGCCAAATGGCGAAACCGAAGTCCGCGTCGTCGATGGTGTGGTAGACGGTGATCCTCGTGAACTGGAATCCCACGTGGGAGAACCAGCGAAGGGCCATCTCGCGTGCTTCGTGGAAGGGGTGAAGGGTTTCCAGCTTCACGAGGGCCCCCGCGTCGGCGAAGCTCCCGGTCAGGACGAGATTCACGAGCGCGCGGAGAAAGGTGAACCCGAGTGCCGGCGCGATGGCGTAAGCCGCTGCATGGAGCGCCGAACGGTTGGAATCCGTGTGCGCGTTCACGTGCCCGAACAGTGCGAAGAGGCCCACGCAAAAGAGGGCCTCCGGGCGGGTCATGACGAGCAGCAGCCCGAAAACCATGAGCGTGCGGTTGGCGGCCCGACGCTCCGTCGGAGTCGATGCGGCTCGAAGCTCTACGTACGCGTGCGCACACGCTCCCCAAAGCGCAAGAAAGACCGCAAGCTCCATCCCACTCCAGAGTGACCATCCCAGAACGCCGCTCGTGAGGATCGCAGGGGGGAGGACGAACGCGGCAATACTCGGGAGCCCACGAAAGAGGCTGCGGATCGTCCAGAGGAAGGTGAACACTCCGAGCGTGGCAATCCAATCCGCGAAGATTCCCATCCGTTGCCCGTCGAAACCGAAGGGAACGCCGAGAGCGAGGACGGCGGGATAGAGCCAACTCGTCGCGCCACTCGAGTATCCGCCCCCTTGGGTCCATTCGAACGGGTGGAATCTCGCGAAGGCGCGCGCGAAGTCGAAGTGAATGAAGGTGTCGTCGAGGGGCGCGGACCACCAGATTTGATCGAGGCTGCGAACGGGAGAATTCGCTGGTGCGGACGACCGCGCCGCTTCGGCGAAACCCAAATGCAGCGCACGAACATCGAAAAAGGCGCGCGCCGCGATGAGAGTGCAGACGCCCGCGAAGAGCAAGTATGCCCACGGCGCGACACCTCGAACGAGCGCATCTCGTCGCAGCCGCTTGAGAATGGAGTCTAATCCCTGCCGTATCCGTTTCATGTGCGCTCCCCAACCGGTCACTCTCCCGGGGCGCCGCCGCGTTGGGGCCTCGAAAGCTGAACGCTTCTCCGCAGGCAGTCTAGCTGGAACCCTAGGCCGGCCCGGCAATCCGTGCTCATTCGGACGGCATGTGGCGGAGGTTTCCGTGATTCATCGACTAACGGAAACGGGAGCTGTGGTAGGAGGATTCGGCCGAAGACGCTCCGGTTCTCCGATCTACGCGAGAAAAACTATGGGGATTTGGTCCAAGAAAACGCTGTCATCGCTGACCGAAGAAGCCAACTCCGACGGACACGGCACCCTCAAACGCGTGCTCGGTGCCATGAATCTCACGATGCTTGGCATCGGGGGGATCATCGGTGCGGGGATCTTCGTCCTCACGGGAACTGCAGCTGCGCAGTACGCTGGGCCATCGATCGTCCTCAGCTTCGTGCTCGCCGGGCTCGGCTGTCTATTTGCCGGCCTCTGCTACTCCGAGCTCGCGTCGATGATCCCCGTCGCGGGGAGCGCGTACACCTACGCCTACGCGACCCTGGGCGAACTCGTGGCATGGATCATCGGTTGGGATCTCATCCTCGAGTACCTGTTCGGGGCCGCAACCGTTGCGGTCGGTTGGTCCGGATATTTCGACGGCCTTCCTATCCAAAGCGGGCCTCGCCCTTCCGGCAGCGTGGACGCAGGCACCGCTCTCCGTCCACGGAACACACGAGATCGTGGCCAATCCAGGGGGGATCCTCAACGTTCCGGCGGTGCTCATCGTCCTTACGATGTCGGCTCTCCTCGTCGTGGGGATCCACGAGTCCGCGAAATTCAATAACGTGATTGTCGTACTGAAGGTCGCCATCGTCCTTCTCGTCATCGGCTTCGGATTTGCACACGTCAATCATGCCAATTGGGAGCCCTTCGTTCCGGCAAATACCGGTGCGGTGGGCCAATTCGGTGTGTCGGGGATCATCCGCGGCGCGGGCGTCGTGTTCTTCGCGTACATCGGCTTCGACGCCGTTTCCACGGCTGCTCAGGAAGCGAAGAATCCCCAACGCGACATGCCAATCGGCATATTGTCAAGTCTGCTCGTGTGCACTGTGCTCTACGTTCTGATGGCGCGAGTACTGACGGGCATGGCGCATTACAGCGAACTCAACGTGCCGCATCCGGTGTTCGTCGCCATCTCGAAGGCTGGGCCTTCGCTCGCCTGGCTCGGGTTTCTCATCAACGTTGCCGCGATTGCCGGATTGGCTTCCGTGGTGCTCGTGTTGCTCATGGGCCAACCGCGGATCTTCTTCTCGATGGCGCGAGACGGACTGCTCCCGCCCGTCTTCGGCAAGGTGCACCCCCGTTTCCGAACTCCTTACGTCACGACGATTCTGACGGGAATCGTCTGTTCCGTGCTTGCCGGTCTGTTTCCAATCGGACTCTTGGGAGAGCTCGTCAGTATCGGGACGCTTTTTGCGTTCGTGATCGTCTGCGCCGGGGTTTGGGTACTGCGCGTGAAGTCTCCGGACATCGAGCGCCCCTTCCGGACCCCATGGGTTCCGTTCGTGCCCATCTGTGGCATCGTCACCTGTCTCGGAATGATGGTGCTCCTACCGAACGATACCTGGGTCCGACTCGTCGTGTGGCTCGCTTTGGGGCTCCTCATCTACTTCGCCTACGGCAAGAAGCGCTCGGTGTTGTCGAGCCTGCGTCCGCCGAAGCCACACTGAATCGTCATCTCAGTCTGGAGACAAACATGTCGAGCCGTCGACCATTCCCTTCTCTTTTGATCACGTCCCGTGGGGTTTCGGCACAGGGTGGCTTTGCCGAGGCACAAGCTGCGTTTCTCGAACCCGACCCAGCGAGCGTGAGCAGACTCCGCGAGCTTCTGGACGCCAAGCGCGCTGGAATCGTCGCTCACTTCTACATGGACCCCGAACTCCAAGGGGTCATCGCTCAAACGGGGCATCGCCACACGCACATCTCCGATTCGTTGGTCATGGCCGACCGCGCCGTAGACATGGTGAGGGCCGGTGCTCGATGCATCGTCGTTCTCGGCGTCGACTTCATGGCGGAGAACGTCCGTGCCGTGCTCGACGCTGCTGGTTTCACGACCACGCCCGTGTACCGCGTCGAGGCGGGGCCCATCGGTTGTTCATTGGCGGAAGCCGCCGAAGCACCGGAATACCTGGCCTGGCTCGATGCGGCGCGTGGGCATTCGCCTGCGCTGCACGTCGTTTACATCAATACGAGTCTCTACACGAAAGCGCAGGCGCACTTTCGCGTTCCGACGATCACGTGCACTTCGTCGAACGTGGTAAAGACGGTGCTTTCCGCCTTCGCCCAAGTGCCGGAGGCTACGTTGTGGTTCGGTCCGGACACCTACATGGGACGCAATCTGCGGGTCTTGTTCGAGACCTTGGCAGAGCTCTCGCCTTCGGAAATCTCTGCGCTTCATGCGGCTCACGATCGCGACAGTCTGAAGCGGGTCGTCGATGGTTTTCGCTTCTTCGAGCGAGGCAATTGCATCGTGCACCATCTCTTTGGTGACCAGGTTGCTCGCCAAGTCGAAGAACAGTATGGCAGCGCGTACGTTGCCGCACACCTCGAGGTTCCCGGTGCGATGTTTCGCCTGGGGCTCGACGCACAGCGCGCGGGACGCGGTGTGGTCGGATTGACTTCGGATATCCTAAACTTCGTCGGGCGTACCGTGGATGCGGCCGTGGTGCGCGCGGAACGGGAACGTCTATCCTTCGTACTCGGAACGGAAACCGGCATGGTGACGTCGCTCGTTCGTCGAGTCCGTGCGGCGCTGATCCCCGATACGGATGGTCGCGTCGAAGTCGAGATCGTGTTTCCGGTTGCCGAGGAAGCCGTGACGGTGACCTCCGAGCGCGAACTTCCCATCGTCCCCGGGCCAATGGCGGGCGAGGGGTGTTCCGTCGAAGGGGGGTGCGCGACCTGCCCCTACATGAAGAAGAACAACCTTTCTGCTTTGTTCGAGGTTCTCGAGCGGATCGGTCGCGACGATCTGGAGCGATACGCGCCTAAAATGCAGACGGGCGAGCTCGCTTCACGGAGTCTCGTCGATTGGGCAACGGAGCCAATCAACTACATGCGCGCCTTCTCTCGTGACGGCATTCTGCCCGCGGCGCTCATCGATGATGTTCTCACGCGCAATCGTCGCGACTGAGCGTCGACCCGAGCCGCACGCCGTCGAGACCTGGCGTGCGGCTCCCACTTTCGGTGACTGAACGCAGCGCTTGCGGTCCAGGTGCGTGAGTCACGCGTGATGAAGCGCGACCGGCGAGATTTGCGGAGAGCTGCACACCGAACTGCATTTGGACGAGAGAATCGGCTACAAATTCGGCGCGTCGACGTGCATCGTTAGGGGGACTGCAATCTCTCGCGAGTTTGACTGGCAGCGTGCCAGCAGCGAACGCGAGAAGAATAGGGTTCGAGATGCGCTTCTTTCGTCGCCGTTTTGGTTCAGTTCGCCGCCTCGCCGTGCTACTTGTCGCGATGAACTGGATCTCGGGATGTGCCGATGCACGAGAACGGCCAGACGCATACCTCGATGACGAGTCACCGAGCAGCGCCAAGCTCGTCGATGTCGACCGTTGCGGCGAGCCCGCCGAGGGCTGTCCGTGCAGTGAGCCCGGGACGTCGATCGACTGCGGTCGAGTCACGGTAAAGATCGACGAATATACGACGTGTTTCGAGGGAAGCCGATTGTGTGGCGCCGACGGCACTTGGGGCGCCTGCGAGGCTGACCAAGACGTCGCGGATGCTTTGAGCGACATGGGCGCCCCGAGCGACTAGTTGCCACCACTTCTCGTCCTCGCGCCCCACTCGATCGCGCATCGAGTTCGCTTCGATCCGTCCTGAGATCGACGTCTGTTCGGCACGTTACGCACGGGTGAGGCGGAGGTGCCCTTGCGCTGGGCGGTCGATCTGCGTCCGGTCTTCCGCTTATAAGTCCTCGAAAATGGTCGTTGAGTCGGGAAGGGTGCGCCGTTGATTCCCTCCTCGCCAAGCGAAGCATCGATTCTCGTCGAAGAGGTACGCAGGTCGTTCCTATCGTCTTTGCCCGGCTTGCTCGAGGCCCTTGCTGCTGCGGTTCACAACGCATCCGGCGCCGATCCGGCAAGTTGTGCGAATGCGCGTGAGCTCGCGCATCGTCTCGCGGGAAGTGGCGGCACGTTTGGTCTCTCGGGACTGACAGACGCCGCTCGTCGTCTCGAAGCGACGCTTTCGATACCCAACACCGGAGAGGAGTGGGCGTACGACTTGGACTACGACCTGCGTCGCGTGCTCGACGTTGCACGTTCTCCAATGGACTTACTACGATCGGTATTGCCTCAGTCTACGGAAACGGCCGAGTCATCTCCGTTGTCTGCCGAACCATCTCCAACGAGCCACTTCCCGCAACCGTATGGCCGTTGGGCGTCACTTCCCGTCGTGTTGCTCATCGAAAATTCCGGCACACGTGGCGCCGTCCAGGCCATGCTCCAGCAGTTTGGTTTTCTCGTCGTGGTTACGAGTCACGCGACGCGATTTCCCATTACGCCGTTGGCGTTCCTCTGCACCCTCGACAAAGCCCCTGAGATTCGAGGATTTTATCCGCGCGGCGACATCATCGCGGTGGTTGACAATCCAGGCCTCGAAGAGCGGCTGGCCGCGGTGCGAACGGGCTGTCGCGCGACCGTGCCATCCGACGTGGACGCGCCGGAGCTGGCGGCAGCGATGGAGCGACTGGTTCCGCTCGAGCTCGAGATCCCGCGGGTGCTCATCGTCGATGACGATCCCTACGTGTCACAGCGGACTGCAATCGTGCTCGAACAAGCCGGACTCGAGGTGACGATTCTCACGGATCCACAGAAGCTGCTCGAGCGAGTCGCCGAAACTCGTCCCCATCTCGTCATCATGGATATGCGACTCCCCGGTTGTACCGGTCTCGAGTTGGCTGCGGTATTGCGTCAAGACGACCGCATGGTGGGGGTCCCGATTGTCTTTTTGACCGCGGAAGACCGGCCCGCTCGAGCTCTCGAAGCGCTCGAGGTAGGTGCTGACGACTTCTTGGTAAAACCCGTCGATCCGAAACGATTGGTGAGCGTCGTGCTCTCACGTCTCGAACGGTCCAGGGTGCTGCGATCGTTCATGGATCATGATAGCCTCACTCGTCTCCTCTCCCACGCGCGCACTTTGGAACGACTCGAAGCAGAGGTCATCGGGGCGCATCGGCGTGGTGACTGCCTTGCCCTTGCGATTCTGGATCTGGATCACTTCAAGCAGGTGAACGACCGCTTCGGACACGCGACTGGCGATCGAGTATTGCGTTCTCTCTCGACGGTGCTCAGGCGGCGAGCGCGTCGCACGGACGTGATCGGGCGCTGCGGTGGCGAGGAGTTCGTCGTCATATTGCCAGGTGCGAATGGTGCGGATGCATGTCGGGTCATCGACGAACGTCGCGAATGGTTCGCGTCTCTCTACTACACGACTCCCCAGGGACAAATGTCGTGCACGTTCAGCGCCGGAGTTGCCGAATTGACCCCCGGCGACACGCCTGCAACGTTGTGGGATCGCGCCGACGCCGCTCTCTACGAAGCGAAACGGGCAGGTCGGAACCGTGTGTCCCTTTCTCCCTTGAGTTCGAAGGAGAAGACCCCATGAGCGAATTGCGTCGAATCATGCTCGTCGAGGACGAACCGTCCCTGCGTTTGGTCGCGAAGGTCGCGCTCGAAAAGGTCGGTGGGTTTTTGGTCATGTCGTGCGACTCTGGCGCCGACGCGATTGCCGCGTATGCGGATTTCGCCCCCGACTTGATCCTCCTCGACGTCATGATGCCGGTGATTGACGGTCCGACGACACTCGTCAGTTTGCGGCAATTGCACGGTGAAAAGCTCGTTCCTGTCGTCTTTCTGACGGCAAAAGTGCAGACGAAGGAGGTTCAGGAACTCATGTCTCTCGGAGCGACGGGAGTGCTTCCGAAGCCCTTCGAATCCGATGCTTCTCAGCCAACAAGTCCGCGAACTCTGGGAACGTGCGGCGTTCGAGGGTAGTCGGGGCGCTCAGGATCGATGAGCTCGAGGTCCCTGCCGGGATCCCGATGAACGACTCCCGAGAGGCGAGCGCGTCATTTCGTTGCCTTGCCGAGGCGTTGCCCTGGGGCGTTCTGCACGTCTCGACGGACGAGCGCGTCATTTGGTGCAACGAGCAGGCGGCGGAAATGTTGGGCGTGGTTCGGGAGCACGTGCTCGGCCGACGATGGTTCGAGTTGGGACTGGGGTGGCAAAGCGAAAACGGCGAGCCGCTCGAGGCATTGGATGCGTCTGCGTTTCGCCAGCTCGTAACGAAGATGACCGATGGGCGCGTTGTGCTCGGTGTCAGTCGGGCCGACTCGCAGACGCTGTGGTGCTGGGTCACGTTGCGTCCACTACCCGATGCTCTGGGCCAGGTGGTCTGTCTCGTCGACATCGGGGACCATATCGATGCCGAGCGCACCGTTGACAGTGTGAGAGCACGCGAAAGAGCCGTTCTCGACGGTGCTCAGGTCGCGATCATCGGCATGGACACCAACGGAGTCATCCACACGTTCAACTTGGCGGCATCGGAATTGCTCGGACTGTCGCGCGACGAGGTTGTCGGAAAACGCACGCTCGCGACGATTCTCGATAGCGACGAGGTGCGGCGACGGGCCGCCGTCCTCGGGGTCGCTCCGGGGTTCGACGTGTTCGTCCATCAAGCTCGACACGGGTTCTCGGAGACCAGAGAGTGGACTTACTTGCGGCAGGACCGAGGACGTGTCCCAGTATCGTTGACCATCTCCCCGATCCGTGATCCGGATCGCGGGATCATCGGCTACATGGGGATTGCCGAGGACATTTCGGAGCAACGCCGCTTCATGGTCGAGTTGCAGAAGCTCGCTTTGGTCGCGAGTCGCACGCACAACCTCGTCATCGTAGCCGATGCGGAAGCTCGGGCAGAGTGGGTCAACGAGGCATTTACGCGCATTACGGGCTATCGCCTCGATGAGATCAAAGGTCGAAAGATAGGTCCGCTCGTTCAAGGGCCGGATACGGATCCGAGCACGATCGCGAAGATGCGTGACGCGATTCGGCAAGGACGTGGATTTCAAGTCGAGGTGCTCAACTACGCCAAGATGGGGCGTCGCTACTGGCTCGAGATTGACTGCCAACCACTTCACGCGGCGGACGGCACTCTCATCGGATTCATCGCCGTAGAGGCGGAGATCACGGCGAGGAAGGCCATGGAAGCGCAGTTGCGGGATAGCGAAGCGCGACTCCGAGCATTCGTGGAAGCTTTGCCCGATATGGTGTTTCGGATCTCGAGCGACGGACGGTTTCTCGATGTGCACGCGCCGCGTGAGGAGCAGCTTCTGCTTCCGGCAAGACAGCTCATCGGGCGCCGCATCGTCGACGTCATGCCGCCGGAAATTGCCGAGAGCTTTCAAGCTGCGGCCAGTAAAGCCATGCGTGACAACGTTGCGCAATCCTATGAATTCGAATTGGAGCTTCCGTCGGGACCCAAGGAGTACGAGGCTCGCGTCGTGCCCGGGTCGGGGTTCGACGTGCTCGCTATCGTCCGGGACGTGTCCGAGCGACGATTCCTCGACTTGATGAAAGACGAATTCGTATCTACCGTAAGTCACGAGCTTCGAACCCCTCTGACGGCAATCCAAGGTACGCTCGGGCTACTTGCAGCGGGGGTGCTCGGGAATCTCACCTCTGAAGCTCAAGAGCTCGTCAATGCTGCATTGAGCAACTCCGAGCGCTTGGGTCGCCTCATCAACGATATTTTGGATATCGAGAAGGTCACCCGTGACGGTCTAGAAATGAACTGCGCCGCGCACGCGCTCGCACCGCTTTTGGAACGAGCAATCGGGGAGTCGGCGGTGTTTGCCGCCGAATATCACGTAAACTACGTTCCCAAGGTCATCGATCGGACGCTCATCGCGAACGTCGACGTTGATCGGTTCCTCCAGATCCTTCACAACCTGCTGTCGAATGCGGCCAAATACGGTAGCACCTACGATGAGGTGACCGTTGGTCTCGAACGCGCAGGCAACGAAATTAGAATCTACGTTCGTAACCGTGGTGCACCCATCCCCGAGAGCTTTCGACGGAGGATCTTCAGTCGATTTGCCGTGCTCGACGGAACCAACATGCGTTCACGCCAGGGAACTGGGCTCGGTCTTGCCATCACGAAAGAGCTCGTCACCAGGATGGGAGGTAAGATCGACTACGTGTCGAGTCATGAATTCACCGAGTTCTTCGTGCTGCTACCGGATGCATCCCATTCCGTTGCTCCTTAACACTTCTTAACGAAGCCCCCCGACGAAGCTTCACAATTCGTTCCTATCCTCTACTTCGAAGCGAGACCCACGGCGGGCCTCGAGACTTCAAAGGAGAAACGACGGATGTTTGCCTTATTGCTGGGTGGCGGCCTGGTGGCCGCAGGGATTTTCTCGCTGTGTTGTGGACGAGGTTGTCGTCATCGGTTGATGCTACGGCACCTCTACAGGCGGATCGGGGCGACTGACGCGCAGAAGGAGCGGATTTCGACGCTGATTAGCGAGACTCGCGAGCGTTTGGAAGTAGCGAAGAGCAAAGCTCGGGGACTGCGAGTCGACTTGGCTGAGGTCTTTTCTGCAAACCTCCTCGAGACGACACGTCTCGAGACTCTCGAAGCGAAGTTATTTGAAACCGTTGGCGAGGGGACACAAATTGCCCGACATTTTCTGGCCCAATTCCACGAGATCCTCGACGAACGTCAGCGTCTCAAGGTCGCCCAATGGCTTCGGCAACCCCATGCTTGTGGCCCGCGCTGCCGCTGCGAGGGAACATGAGCTGCTGCTACGGCAGATGCCGCCGAGGACGCGGTATCGGATTGATCGTTCTCGGCGTGTTGGTGATGTGCCTTGGCATATTGCACCATTTCCGTCACCCCTGTCACTCGGACCGCGTTGAGCGACACATCGCCGAGGTGTGCCTCAAAGCGGCTGAAGGGGTGCATCGGTGAGGGACCTGCGCTAAATGCTAGTTCGCGACATCCGCTGACCGGCAATGGTTCAAGCCCCGTTCATCAATCTGGACACACGACTCCCATCGGAATCGACGGGCAGTGGACGAAGCCTCGAGCGATGGGTTCCGGCGAAACCACGCGCGCCGTATTTCGGTAACCGAGCATATTCAGCTGAACGATCACGTATTCGCAGTGCCGTCGTCACGTCGACGGCACTGGTACGGTCATACTGGGCCTCATGAACGAGCGGGTTCTCATCATCGACGACGATCACAAGCTCTTCGGCTTGCTGCGAGATTACCTGGGGGTGCAAGGTGTGGACGCTTTGCACGCGAAGGACGGAGCAGAAGGCCTTCGACGTTTGTCGCTCGAAGTATTCGATGCGGTACTGCTCGACGTCATGATGCCAGGGCTCGACGGGCTCGAGACCTTGCGGCGCATCCGCAGGGAGAGTCGCGTTCCCGTCATCATGTTGACTGCCCGGGGGGACGAGACCGATCGAGTCGTTGGGCTCGAACTCGGCGCAGACGACTATTTGCCGAAACCCTTCAGCCCTCGGGAGTTATTGGCGCGACTCCGTGCGGTATTGCGACGGGCACAACCCGCGGAAGAGCGCACGGTGCTTCGCTTCGCTGAGCTTGCCGTCGATATCGACGCACGAAAGGTGTCGGTCTCAGGCGTCGAAGTGGAGCTCACTGGGCTCGAGTTCGACCTGTTGGTAGCGTTGATGAGGCGAGCCGGACGTGTCGTTGCTCGCGGAATGCTGTTCGAACTCGCTGGAAGGGGAGACACGCAAGTGGGGGAACGTACGGTCGACGTTCACGTTTCACGTTTGCGGAAGAAACTTGGTGATGATCCTCCGCGACTCATTCGCACCATTCGAGGGGTGGGCTACATGCTGACGAAGGATGGTGTATGAAGAGATGGGACGAACGTTGGGGAGGGCGAAGATTACGTCATCGCATCTTCCTTTCGCTCGTCATGAGCGTGCTCCTCGGTGCCGTGGCTGCGGCTTTTGCTGCGCATAGCTTCGGGGCGGGCAAGTCGGCCCTCGGCGGTCTGCGGGGATTTGCCGAAGACCGATTCGCTGCGGTTTGGAACGATCCCGATGCAAGACGGGAGCTCACCCGATCTGCCGAACGCCATTTCCCGGTGCGGCTTCGCCTTCGCGATTCGGATGGAACGGTCCTGGATGAAGGCGAGACGCTCTTCTCCTGCCTGAGCAAAACCGAAACGGTTCAGGTTCGAAGTAAGAATGGTGTTCTTGGCAGTGTGGAGATTTGCTCGCGTTCCGCGGGAATGTCGCGGGCGTTCCTCTGGTCCCTCGGTGCCTTTCTTCTCGTGCTCTGGGCAATGTCCGGTCTTCTCGCCCGTCGCCTCGTCCGACCACTCGACGAACTCGTTCGAGTCGTGCGCGACATCGGCGACGGGCAGCTTTCGGCGCGAATGCGGCTTTGGCATCCCGCTCACGGTCGCCGTGGGCACTGCCACCACCGTGGAAGTGGTGAAGTTGCCGAGGTGGCTTTCGCCGTCAATCAGATGGCAGAGAAAATCGAGCGACAGATTGCCGGACAGCGCGAGCTCTTGGCGGCCGTTTCTCACGAGATTCGGTCACCGCTCTCGAGACTACGCATGTTGGTCGAGTTGGAGCGGGAACTCCCTCGAGGCGAAGCCAGTCTCGCAAACATGGAAGCCGAACTCGAGGAACTAGACTCGCTCGTTGGTCAACTACTGGCTCAATCCCGGCTGGACTTTCAGCCCATCGAGCGTCGACCCGTGTCGGCTCTCGAAGTTGCTCGGATTGCGCTTTCGCGTGCTGGGCTGGGCGCCGAACTCATCGAAGACGAGAGCTCTTCGGCGTCGGTGCTCGTGGATCCCGGGCTCTTCGGGCGTGCACTATTGAACCTCGTCGAGAATGCCAAAAAGCATGGTGGCGGCGTTGCAATGCTACGGATTGCGGAAGTCGCCGGCTCTGTTGTCTTCTCCGTTCGAGATAGCGGCCCAGGGTTTGCGCCCGAGGTATTGGCTCGGGCGTTCGAACCCTTCGCGAACGGCGGCAAAGAGCAGGGGTTGGGGCTCGGGTTGTCCTTGGTCAAGCGCATTGCCGAAGCTCACGGCGGGCGCGTCGATGTCGATTCCATCGAAGGCGCGGGGACCACCGTGAGTCTGACCGTGGCGCGGGCCCCGGGCGCTCAAGGCGCGGCAGGTGGCGTCGCGTCACCTACGCTCGGATCCAGAGGAACAGGGAAATAGCCCTGCTTTTGCCCGAGGACGTGTCCGCCAGGGATGGGCACGCCGAGCTCTTCGAGTCGGAAGACCGACTCGTCCAGGCGTAGGGATTCGCGGAGACGATTCATCGTCGTCGGAACGAACGGGTAAAGCAGGATCATCAGGTTCTTCAGCACGTAGAAGGCCGAGAACAGCGCGTCCCGTCGGCTCTCCTCCGGGTGGCGATCGTCGTGCGGCTTGTACTGCGTGAAAAGGCTATTGATCGAGCGCGCATAGTTCTCGACTTCGAACAACAGACTCGGATAATCCGCGCGATCCATGGCTTTGACGTAGCGCTGCACGATACGGAGGGTGTCCGCTTCTACGGAACCAATCAGCTTACCGGCAGGCACTACGCCTCCGAACTTGGAGTGTGCTGCCGAGATCGGTCGCTCGAAAGCCGCATTCATAGGACCTGCGAGAAAGCGATTGCGATCCTCGAGCTTGACGAAGTCGAAGTCCGATGGCTTCTCGGAGAGGCCGAGTAGCGCAAGATAATAACGGATCTGATCGGCGCTATAGCCTCTTTCGTCGAGGAGTTGGTCACCGGTGTAGAAGTTGCCGCGCGTCTTGCTCATCTTCTCGCCGCCCACCATGAGATGACAGGCGCCGACGATGTCCGTCAGTTGGAACTCACCCGGTTCGGGCAATCGGTGAGGGTTGGATTGGGTTCCGAGCCACAGTGCGCCCTGCATGAGGACGTAGAAGAACACGTTGTCTTGTCCGAGGAACTGAACCACGCGGGCATTCGGATCGCACCAGTACTCCTGGTAAGACGCCGGATCGCGGCCCTGCTCGGTGAGTGCAACTTGCGTGAAAGAAATCGGAGCGATCAGCGAATCGGGCCAAACGTAGAGGGTTTTGCCGGCGAGATCCGGATCGATGGGTGGAACGGGGATTCCCCACGCGATGTCCCTCGTGATCGATCGATGTCCCCACTCGTCGACGAGCTCCACGGGGATGCCGCGCTCTTCGAGGGTCACCTTCGCCGTTTCGAGATCGGGCTTACAGGTGAATTGTAGGACGACTTGCTTACCAGGTGCGTACTTGCTCTTGTGCTTCGGCAACGCCTCTTTGAACGTCTTGTAGAGTGCTTCGTGCTGATTGGCGAAGCGCAGCGACGGCTGGACCTTGTCGAGAACGTCGGCGAGCACCGACGGGCGCCAGGTCTTTTGCTTTCCGGAGATCCAGACCCTCAGGGTTTCGGAGACGTCCCACATGTTGAGCCACCAATGAACCGTCTCGCGCATTTCCGGAGTCGCATCGCTGATGGCGCTTCGCGGTTCGATCAGGTCCGTAGGTTCGTGTTGATGTCCGCAGCGATCGCACTCGTCGCTGTACGCCTGATCGTAACCGCACTTGGGGTTCGGACACTTTCCGCGGACGAATCGATCCGGCAGAAACTTCTGCATCTTCGGATCGTACCACTGCCGACTGGTTCGCTTTTCGAGTAGGCCGTTGTCGTGGAGCTTCGTCAGGAAGTCCTGACAAATTCTCGAATGGGTCGGAAAACATTCCGGGCGCGATGTGCCTGTGTACGTGTCGAGTCCGATGAAATAGCGATCGAGCGTCGTCTTCTGACGATCGTGCACGGAATCGACGAACTGCCGCGTTGGTAGTCCTGCGGCGAGGGCCGCGACTTCGCTCGCGGAGCCGTGTTCGTCCGTGCCACAAACGAAAAGGACGTTCTCACGTCCGATGAGCATTCCCTGGTAGCGAGCGTAGATGTCCGCTGGAAGATGGGCGCCAGCGAGATGGCCAAGGTGGAGAGGCCCATTGGCATAGGGCATACCAGCGGTGACGACGACGCGACGCGGGCGTTTCAGTTGGGCTAACACCTGTGCGACATCGGTGGGAGGGAGAGGGCGCGCAACCATGGTGGCGCGGACTTTAGCGAGGGAACTCCTTCCCCACAAGGATGGGCCAGCGGGCCGTGAGGTGCGAGCGAAGGGGACTTGTTTCTCCTTGCGCTTGCAGGCAGCTTTTGTGGCCGAGGCACTCGTGTTTGGATCGGTCGTTCTAGAAGTTCTTTTGGGGATGTTTTTTATCTACGCGTCGTTCAGCCTGGCCTGTTCGGCGGTCACCGAATTCTTGGAAACACTCTTGGCACAGCGTGGAAAACAGCTCGCGATCGCTATTGCTGGGATGCTCGGACAGGAATTGAAGACGCGATTTTACGAGCACGGACTCATCCGTAGCTTGTCAAAGGGTGGTCGCCTGCCGTCATACGTACCCACCTGGAGTTTTGCCGTCGTCACGCTCTCTCTACTTGGGATCGACGAAAGGAACTACCGCGAACGAGTCTGCCAACTTCAGGGGCGTCTGGCGGAGACTCTGTGTTCGGTCATGCGTGAGGCTACCAGCTATACCGGCTTGGTACTCGCGCTCGAACAGTGGTTCGAGTCGACGATGGAGCGATGTTCCGGCTGGTTTCGCCGGCGCACCCGTTGGTCGAGTTTTTCTATCGCGCTCATATTGGCAACGCTCATCAACGTCGACACGGTGGAGCTCGCGAACAAGCTGTACGTCGACGGTCAGTCGCGAATGACGTTGATGGCGCAAGCGGAGCGCACCTTCGCACCTGGCGGTGCCGCGAGTGATACGTACGGTGGGGCGAAGATTACAGCGACTCCGACACCATCGGCGCTTCCCTTGGGCTGGGAGAACTCCCGTTTGATTCGGCAGTGGCGTCTCGACGGAGCCTCGAACGTGAGTTTTTGGCTTGGGCCCGTACTTTCCAAGCTACTCGGACTCGTGATGACGGCGCTTGCCGCCACGCTCGGCGCCGCGTTCTGGTTCGATTCACTTCGCCGAGTGTTGATTCTGCGAACGAGTCTGTCGCCCTCTTCGATTTTGGCTCGAGCGCAGAGCCAGTCTCGGGCAGTCACTGGCGATGCTTCGGTTCCGAATACGCCGGTCGTGATGCCCCTCCCTGGGAACGCACCACGGACGGTGAGCGGCCTCGAGACACATTCGGCGGGAATCGCCGTTTATCCGATCATTGGCGTAGGACCAACGTGATAGCTGTGCGAGTGAGTCAGAGGCCGATGCATCGCGACGGCCTGCGCGTGAGTGGCGTTGGCTAGAGTCGGGAGCAAACGGCAGAGGGGGCCGTAGGTTGGCCTGCAGAGAGCTTAGCAATGAGTTCTCGTGCTCGAGCTTCGCCCCACCGTGACTGCGCCTTCGTCAGTTTGGTGAAGAGTTCCGTTCGGGTCGGCGCCTCACAGCCTTCTTCCACGCCAATACAGCCCTCCAGGCGCTTCTGCTGTTCGGAATACTCCGCGCGTGCAGCGGAACAGCTGCGTGTCTCTTCCATGATCAGGGCGCGCGCTTGGGCGAGATCGGGTTCGATGGTCGCCTTTCGCTTCTCGAACTGCTTGCGGAGCTTCTCTAGGTTTTTGAGGTATGCTGCAAAGGCAACGGGTAACGTGTCCTTTGCGAGGAGCTCCGAAAGTTCGATCGTTGCACCGATCTCCACGCTGCCCGAGGCATTTACGTCAGCGAAGACCAGGCTCTCGGAGCGTCTCAGGTACGCGAGCAGGTCGACGTCGGTCATGCGACTACCTGCCATTCGGACCTTCGCGTCGGCAACGATACCGAAGAGGATCGCGAGCGAAGCATCGTGGGGCGCGAGGGCGTCGCGAAGTTTCGTACCCTGGCGCAGACTGGGTGGAACCTTTGCGAAGGCGCGATTGACGTTGGCGATGGCACCGGTGAAATCTTCGAGGGCACGCTCCGGCAAGGTGCGCATCGCGTCGACGAATGACGTCAACGCTGCCTCTGAGCGAGCCTCTGCTTCACCGGGCACCCAGAGCTTTGGGTACGACGCGGCGAACGCCTCGTCCGAGTCGTGAGGGACGGAAATCTGCACGAGTTCACGCTTGGACGGCTCACCCGACGCACGGATCAACGTCAGCGTTCCATTCGTGCAGCGTTGCCTTTGCTCGAGGTACTGAGGAAGGTCCGTCGCTGGCGGTTCGTCACAGACGCGTGCCACTACCCCAGAGCCGTCAACGAGGGCCAACGTACCTGGTAGGGCGATGCGGGTGGTCTTCTCGTCCGTCAGCGCGATCGGTTCGAAGGGCTTCTCCGCACCCATTCGAATCTTCACGATCCCGAGTGCGGCCGTGAGCGGCACCGCTTTGCGGGACCCCTGAGCGCAACGGAGGAGGTACTCGTCGATACGAGGCAGAGCATCCTCGCAGTCGAACGGTTTGCTACATTGGGCTCCAGCCTCGAGCGACTTTGCGAACTCGTGGCAACTGCGTGCGTCCAACTTGACCCGACGTGGTTCGGTCAAGGAGTTCTCGATCATCCGTTCGAGCAGGAAAATGACGAGCTTGCTCTGCGTGCTCTCCGTGCACTGCGTTGCCCAACGTTGCACCTTGGATTCGCAGTCGCCATTCGAGCCGCATCCGCGAGCGAGCCAGTCTTCGGCCTTCTCCACGCAAGAGGTCATCGGCTCCGTAACGCGAGACGCATAGACCGGCTTCAAGGTCCCGACCTGAGCGCGTTCGGTTGCTCCGCTGGTTTTGCCGCACGCGAATTCGAAGTCTTTCACCAAGTCGAGGGCATGCTGACAAGCCTTCCCGACGCACTCGGTGTCACCGTTGATATGGCCGAAGGCCTTTTGGCAGTCCGTCGCGCTGGGGCTGTCCACTTCGCCGACGGCGTAAACCCAAGTGGATGAATAATCGTGCCGAACTTGGTTCGCGAAACGACTCAGGTCTACGGGTTTCTTTGCCGGTTTGTCGGCGCCGCACGAAAGGAGCGTGGCTCCCAAGACGAAGGTACAAAGGAATCGAGAAGCCATGAGGAAGATCTTCGACGCGGCCGAGCCCCTCGGACCGCGGTCGGGCCGTTTGCTACCTCAGCTCTATAGGCAGCGCAACCGGCGCGCCCTGCCAGAAGTGCTTGAGCCAAAGTGCTCTCGAGTCGGCGGATTTTCGCCACGTTTCCGCGTGTGGTCTCGGTGCGAGAAGGTCGCTGGACCCAGGGTCAACGAACCGAGACGAGGTCGATGCAGCCGGACTGGAATATGAAGCGTGCTTTAGCGCGTGCTCGGAGAGCGCGTCGATATCGAAGCCGGCGCGGCGACGTCAGAGCCGGCGAGGCGACGTCGATGTCGGCGCCGGCGAGGCGATGTTATGCACTGCGCTCAGCGTTCGGGAGCGACTCGTAAAGGGCGTGGGCGATGGCTTGCGCAGCATGCTCGACTCGCTCGCTCAAGGCTTCCCCGAAGAGCAGATGTTCTGCTTGAATGGCGATGACGAAAATATCGAGCGTCGGATTGTCATATCCGATGAAGTCGAGAACGACGGAAAGCGGTAGAGTGTGGGTGCAAAACGTGGTTCCGGCGATGTCACTGCGCTCCAAGATTGCGACTTCTCCTGGTGATGCACCAAGCGCCACGGCGTCAACGATGACGAGATGTGTGGGGTTTTGCTTGCGGATGGGGCCAGTCGCGTTCTCCGGAGCCGTAGAGCCAAGGTGAATCTTCAGTCGAGGATGGGCGTCTCGTTGTTCCAAAATTTCGGCAACGCGCATGCCGACGGCGTCGTCGCCTCTGAGCTCCGAACCAACGCCGAGGAGCGCGACACTACTGGCCGTTCTTAGTCGGAATGTCAGGAGCTGTTGGAGCATTGGGATTGGCTGGACATTCGGGACCATAGACGACCTTGAGCTGCTCGCGATCGATGACCGCTAGTTCGAACTCCCTCGTGGGCAAGATTCCATTTTTGCGACACGTGTCTGCGCACTGCCCGCAGTAGATGCAACGCGATAAATCGACGTTGGCCTGGAAAGTCTTGTCCGCAATTTTGACGATGAGAATTGCGCTCGCAGGACAGTCTCTTTCGCAGAGCCTGCATCCGACACAGTTCGCACCCGTGAACGAGATTCTGCCGCGAATCCTGTCCGGAAGGGAGGTCGCTGCGAACGGATAGTCATTCGTTGCGGGTTTCCTGAAGAGGTTTCGGAGTGCCTCGAGTGCAATGGCGCCTGGGAACCTCACTTTACGTATCCCTTCAAGACGAGATTGAGCACCAGCTGTAAGAGCGCGATGGGCGCAAGATACTTCCAACAGAAGTCGATCGTCTGGTCGATGCGGAGTCGCGCCACTACGGCCCGCGTCAGGGAGAGGAGAAAAATGATCCCTTCGACCTTGATCGTGAAGAGGCAGAACGTCAACGCGGGATGTAACTCGAGTCCGAAGGGGAGGAACACAGCGGCGAGCAGCGCGGCTCCGACTACCATCTCGACGTCGACGCAGAGCCGAAACAACGCCAGGTATCGTCCGCCGTATTCAGTCAAGCTTCCCGCAACGATTTCCGTTTCGGCCTCTGGAGAATCGAAGGGTACCCGTTCGAGCTTGCCGAGCAATGCGACGAGCGCAACGCCAAAGCCGACGACGTTGACCGGAATCAGGTGGAGACGTCCGGAATAGAACCTAGCAATCTCGCTTAGCGACCAACTACCCGCAAGCATCGCCGGTGATAGGATCGCAAGCAAGAGCGGGATCTCGTAAGCAAAGAGCTGCGTGATGGCTCGCGCCGCTCCGATGAGGGAGTAAGGCGAGCGAGAGAACCAACCGCCAAGAAAAAACGTCAGCGTCGGGATCGTGAGGAGATACAAGACTACCACGAGATCGCCGACGAAGGACGATAGGGCATTCTTGGACCAAATCGGCACGTAGAAGACTGCAGTGACGACCGACGTCAGTGCGAAGACCGGCATCATTCGAAAGACGGTTCGATCCGCACCGTCTGGGATCGTATCTTCTTTCGCAGCCAACTTGATTACGTCCGCGAGCGGCTGAAACCAAGGTGGACCCATTCGGTTCTGCATGCGCGCGTAGAGAAAGCGGTCGAGCTGTTCGCTTAGAAGTGCAAACCCCAAAAGGAAAAGAAACCCTGGGAAAACGAGTATGGAGAGAAGTGACGCTGCCACTAGAGGCGCTCCATCATGTCGGTAAGGCGCTTGCTGACGTCGCCGAGGTCGATGCCGAGATCCCGATAGTGGCGGATGCCATGGCTTCGGATTTCGGACCAGGACTTCACGCCGAGGGACGAGCCACCTTCATCTACGAGTTCGACCATACGATCCGTGCAAGAGAAGCAAGGATCGATAGCGGCCAAAGTAATGGGCATGTCCGCCAGGTATCCGCCCTTCATCATGTAAGCCACCGCCTGGATGTTGACCATGGTGGGGGCTCGCACCTTGACGCGTTCGGGCTTGTCCGTGCCATTGGCACGCACGTAGTGAACATCTTCGCCGCGGGGTGCTTCGTAACGGCTCACCGCGTGACCCTTGGGAATCTTTCGCGGAGCCTTGTTGGTGATGGGCCCTTCGGGGAGCTCTTTCAAGATTTGCCGGATGATGCGATAGGACTGCAAGAGCTCACCCACACGAACGATGGTACGCCCGAACACGTCACACGTATCCGCCGTAACGATCTCGAAGTCGAGTTCGCCGTAAATTGCATAGGGGTCGTCTTTGCGCACGTCGCGCGCGACGCCAGATGCACGAGCCGTCGGCCCAGTCACACCCAGACGAAGGACGTCGTTCTTCGAGATGCGGCCAACTCCCGAGAGTCGCTTCGCCAGTGTGAGCTCGTGAGTTGCGATGTGGGCGTAGTACTTCGTGCGTTCCTCGAGGGTGTCGAGCGCCTTGGACATGCACCGCTCTTGTGCCTCGTCGATATCCCGTCTGACACCGCCGATCGTGTTGTAACCATAGTTGACTCGGTTGCCCGTTAGGTCGGCGAGCACATCCATGACGATTTCACGATCCCGCCAACTGTACATGAGTAAGGTGTCGAAACCGATTTCGTGCCCAGCAACGCCGAGCCACAGCAGGTGGCTGTGGATGCGTTCGAGTTCCCCGACCAGGGTACGAAGATAGAGACCGCGCCGAGGTACCTGGATCTCGGCAATCTCCTCGACGGCCGCTACGTACGCGGACGTGTGCGCGTGCGAACAAATTCCGCAAATTCGCTCGAGCAAGTAGAGGTCGTTCAGGTAACTGCGCTCCTCGCAGGCCTTCTCCATTCCGCGGTGGTTGTAGCCGAGCCGCACTCCCAACTCTGTGACCCGTTCTCCGCGCAAGCTCAAGAGAAAGCTGCTCGGCTCCTTGAGCGCCGGGTGTTGTGGTCCGAGGGACACCCTAATGACATCCGAATCGTTCATCGGAACCTCTCCTTGGAGTCCGATTCGTTCAGAGGTCTTTGACTTCTCGATGGCGCGGTACCGGGCTGCCAATCCTTGCGCAATGGGTACTGCCCTTCGGGCCATGCATCGGGCAGCGGATAGCGGTTACCCTCCGGAAGACCTAGGATTCTTGCGCCCAAGAGATCGATGACCTCGCGTTCGTAAAGCTCCGCTAGGGGAAAGTACGGCGTGACCGTAGACGGACCAGGCCCGTCTTTGGGTGCCATGGTCATCAACGTGAGCACGATCCCATTTGGATTCGCGAGATGATAGAGAAGCCCAATGCCAGTGCCCTCGTCGGTGCCCGTGATTGCGCACAGCATGTCGTACTTTTGGACCTCCTTCGCGTAAACGAGCACCGTGACGAGTTCGGCCATGGGAACGCTTGCCCAAACTCGGCGCGCGCGTTGGATGGTGATGTGACCTTGGAGGAACGGGAATTTTCCTGCGAGCGCTTCTTCGAGCTGTCGTTCCAGAACGAGCGAGGTCGATGCGCTCGTCGTCGTATTTGGCTCAGCCATCGCGTCGTCCTTTGTCCGTCGTGGAGGTGCTGGGTGCCGTGCTCTGTAACAAGCGTTCTTGCGCGAGGATGCCCTCCATGTGGCGGGCATCCTCGATAGCCACGCGTGGTCGCTCCACCGGATTGGCTTCTCCCAGTTCGAATGCGCGTAGGAGTTTCACGACTCCGTCGATGATTGCCTCTGGGCTCGCGGGGCAGCCGGGGACGTATGCGTGGACCGGAATCACGGTGTCGATACCGCCCAAGACGTTGTAAAGACCGTCGAAGACTCCGCCCGAACAGGCGCAAGTTCCCACGGCCACGACGAACTTGGGTTGTGGCATCTGTTCGTAGATCCGCACCAACCGGTCGCAGAATCTGTCGAGTCACCGGACCGGTGCAAACGAGGACATCCGCGTGTCTCGGGGAGCCCTTCAGCGCGACCCCGAAACGTTCGACGTCGTAGCGGGGAGTGAGCGATGCGACGACCTCGATGTCACAAGCGTTGCAAGCGCCAGAATTGAAGTGAATGATCCAAGGTGACTTGAGCCGCGCCCATTTCACGAGTCGACTGACGATACCCATCGATCACCTCCGATAAAGAACGAACAAGCCGACGACAGCGCCTAGGACGTAGATGAGCGCCATGGTGAGGGTGCTGGTTGCCCCGTTCGGGACCGTCGTTGCCACCAAGGCCACGACGTGGAGAATCGTAAAATAGAACGCGAAGGGGAACACCTGCGCATAATCAGGGCTTACGAGCGGTCTTCCCTCTTCTCCACATGCATAGGGCTTGGGATTGGCGTCGTTGCCCTTTGCTGGTTTGTAGGATAGATAACCCATCAGTCGAAGGAGACCGAGGCTCGCGAGGAGCACGACGACGAACGCAACGGGAGGTAAGAGGAGCATGCGCATCGATCACCCCCTGATGTTTCTGAGATTTCGCGCGTCGACGGTTCCGGTGTGCTTGTGACAGAGCAAGACGAGGCCAACGGCGACAACCAATATGACCACTTCGATGACGATGACGGTAATGGTCAAAGCTTGCGTGAACCCCGGATTGTTCGTCAGTTTGCCAACGAGCACGAGCCCCAAGGTGACCGCCTTCGTCATGAGTTCGAGGGCGACGAGGGCGCGGATCAGATTGGTCGTCACGAGCAGGTAAAAGAGGCCCGTCGTTGCCAAAAGGACAATCGTAACGACGTAGGCGGTCAGGAGTTCAGGGCTCATGCTTCTTGGTCTCCTTGAAGAAAACGACGACACCAAATGCGCCAGCTAGCAGGATGACGACTTGCCCCAACAGATCGAGATGTCGCTCGGTCCAGAGCACGCTACGAACCTCGAGCCCTCCTGCTGGCACTCGGGTAAACGTCGGGGGCGACATGTGTCCGACCGCGATGCCGACGAACAGGAGCAAAAGCGGGAGAAACCAGTAGCGGCGAATTCGCTCGCGTCGAGCCTTGGCGATGGTCTCTTCGGTTTCGAGTTGCGAAAGACTGATGCTACTGATGAACACCGCCGAGATGAGTCCGGCGCACACACTGAGCTCGAATACTCCGACGAGCGGCGCTTCGAGCCGAAATAGTAAGGCGGTGACGCAGATACTTGCCAGTGCCAGTGCGATGACTGCACGCAGCAGTCGCGGTGAAAGCACCGCCCACAGTGCGGCGACGACGAGGCTGCCAAGGACAATGACGTCGATGGGGTGTTTGCTTAGGACGTCAGGCATTGGATCACCAAGGCAGTTTCCGGTTCAAAAGCAAGAACGAGAGGGGAGAATGGAGCAAAAGCGGGAACAGTACACCCACGAATACGGCGAGAAACGCGAGGAAGATCGCGGGGACTAGGTGGCTCGCGTCGGCTTCGGAGAGCGTGGCAGTCTCCGCATTGGGTTTTCCGAAGAGCATCTGTCGTTGCATCGAGAGCAGGTAGCTCAAGGTGAGGATGCTCGCGAGGATCGCAATCACACCGTACGTGGTGTGTCCCGACTTCCAAAGTGCGAGCACGATGAGCAGCTTGCTGAAGAAGCCGGCAAACGGTGGGAACCCCGCCGCCGAAAGCATGCCGATGGTGGTCGTGGCGCAGGTGACGGGCATCTTCGACCCGATGCCAGCGAGCCGATGGAGCTCCGTCGTCCCTGCCTTGGATTCGACAGCCGCAGTTCCGACGAACAGCAAGGCCTTGAACACGGCGTGATTGAAGATGTGGAAGGCTGCAGCAACTACACCGAGCTCACTCGCGCAACCGAGCGCGACGACGACGTAACCGATTTGGCTGATGCTCGAATAAGCGAGCATGCGTTTCAAATCGGCTTGGCTGAGTGCCAAGATGGCCCCGAGTACCATGGACGCGGTGCCGAGGGCGAGGAGTACCGTCGCGAGTGCCTCGTCTGGGACGTAAATGCTGTAGGTGATTCGTGCCAACGTATAGACGCCGGAGACTTTGGTGACTATCCCAGCGAGGAGGATCGACACGGCGGCAGGTGCGGAGGCGTAGGCGCCGGGCAACCACGCGTGGAAGGGAACGACGCCGCCTTTGATGAACATCCCCACGGCGAAGACGATGACTCCCAAACGTGCCAAGGTTGCTTGGGTCGAGTTGAAGCCGCTGCGTACGACTTCGAAAGAAGTTCCTCCGCAGGCGAGTGCCAACAGCGCAACGGCGCTCAACATGAAGGTGGACGCTAGTGCCGAGAGGATCAGATAACGGAATGCCCCTTCAACGGCGAAGAGTCCTCTGTCTAGCGCAACCAGAATGAACGATGAAACGGAGACGACCTCCAAAAACACATACAACGTGAAGAAATCGCTCGAGAGTACCGTTGCATTCATGCCCGTCAGGCTGATGAGCAACAGGTTGGCGAAGCGGCGGTGTTGGCGATCGGATGAGAAGGATCTCTGCCCAACCAGCACGGCTGTGCCAAGTACGATCCCGATCGACGCAAGCAGGACCCTCGTCAATTGGTCCGCGGTCAATGCGAAGTGTAGGATTTGGAGCGCCGCAGGCGGCAAGCGAGCGACTAGGTCGGGTAGGGTGATGGCCGCAAGGATCTCGGCAAAAGCCAAGATCAGGACTGCCATCGTGTAGTAGGCTCGAGGCGGGGAGCGGAAAGGGAGATTTTGCAGGAAGATGACTGCGATGGGTACGAGTACTAAAATGGCGAGCACGGTCGGACTCCTGCGTGGTTATCTGCCGAGGTAAAGGAGACCCAGCGTCGCCGCAACGAGCGACCATAGGACGTAGCCGGAGGTGCTGCCGCGGTGAATCGCGCGCAGCCAACGTGACAGCAGGACTGTCGATTGCCCCGCAGCGACGAACAGCCAGTCATTGGCTCGGTCGATTCGGTGAGTCAGTCGTGCGAACCCCGAAATCGCCTTCACGAGCAATTCGTAGGGATCGAACCAACGTCGTTCGGCCTTGTCGTAAACGAAGGACAACCCCGGAGTCGAGCGAACGTGGTCGGTCGCATGGCTTCCTCCGCCGTTGAGCGTTGCACCGATCCAGTGACTGAGCAGTGCCCCTAGCGAGACGGCGATGGTCGTAACGACGAGCGTCGTATTCGATGGCCATCCAGTCAAGTGATGAGCCGAGGCACGCAGCTCGTCGAGGTGGGTTTCCCGCAGCATCGGCACGATCACGTGTTCGACTATCGACGTGTTGGCGCAGCCGAATAGGACGACCGTTACGGCCGTAGCGATCATGGGGAGGAGCATCGCCATCGCGGCTCCCGGGGGGACATCGTCGACCGACGACGTGTGGGTATCGGTAGCGTTACCGAAGAAGACCGCATGACCCATTTTGAGAAAGGCAAGCGTCGTGAGGAATGTTCCGAGCAACGCAACGAGGTAAAACGCGACGCTACGCTCGAGTACGGCGTCCAAGACGAGCTCCTTCGAGAAGAAGCCGGCAAAGAACGGAACGCCAGCGCCGCTCGCGGCGGTCAAGACGAAGCAGGCACACGTCACCGGCATCCGGCGGTACAAACCACCGAGCGTCGAAAGGTGTTTCGAACGAGTACGTCTCTCGACGGCTGCAGCAGTGAGGAACATGCCGCATTTGTACGTGGCGTGATTGAGCGTGTGAAAGAGCGCACCGACGATGCCGATCGGATTGGCGCTTCCGATGCCGAGAAAGATGAATCCGACCTGGCTGATGGCCGCGAACGCAAGGAGCTTGCGATAGTCGTCTTGAACGACTGCCATGAACACGGCGAGCAGCAAGGTAACTGCTCCCAGCGTCATGAGCAGGGTGCTGATCCAGCTCTCCGTCGTCAGCGACGAGAGATCGAGCGTCAACCGCGACAGGAAGTAGACGCCCACGAGTTTTTCGATGCTTGCTGGCAAGAACGCCATGAACGGGGCAGGGGCGTCCGTCGCGGCGTTTGGGATCCAGCTGTGAAATGGGATTGCTCCGCACTTGGCAAGGGCTCCCGTCATCAGTAGTAGAAAGGCCGCAGCGCCGTGGCCGTGCAGTGTCAAATGCACTTCCGTGAGCAACAGTGTCTTGGTTTGCACCCAAACGAAAGCAATCCCGAGGACGAAGCAGAGATCTCCGATCCCGGAGACGACGAACGCTTTCGTTGCCGTTCGATTTGCCTCAGCACCGCCGACGGCGATGAGCCCATAGGTGGTGCCTAGGAGACCTTCCCAGAAGAAGAGCAGCCCGAGTAAGCCGTTGGACAAGAAGACGCCATTCACGAGCCCGAGCGTCAAGAGCATGAACGAATACTGGTGACGCTCGGCGCGGTGTCCCTTCATGCATCCGGTGGCGAAGACCGTAACCAAAACGCCGAAGGTGGCTGCTGCCGTCGCGAACACGTAAGCCGTGTGATGACTGCGTAACGAGAGATCGAAACGTGAGCCAAACCAAGGTAGATCGACTCGTGCCTCGTGCCCAAAAGCGGTTGCCACGAGGGCGAGATTGACGAGCGTAGCGACGATTGCGAGTATCCTTCTTGGTGCGTCGTATCTTTCGCGTGGAAGACCCCATAGCGCGAGCGCAATCGCTGGTGCGAAGCCAATGGCAAGCAGCAGATGGAGGGTTCTTGTCACTTCGCTACCTCCAGGATTTGGTCCACGGCTGCTTCTGCCAGCATACCTGGCCAGTGAATGGCGATGCCTCCGACGATGGACATGACTGCCAGAGACGCGACTGCGTAAACCATCGTGCGTGACCCTTCCGGTGGTTGGTGCCCACGAGGCTCGCCCAAGAACACTTGGTCATAGACTCGGAAGAGGTAAAGCATCGTGAAAACCGCACCAACGACGAATACAGTCGTGATCCACGGATACCCACCCTCGACGGCTCCGATGATCAGCATCGATTTGCTGAAAAATCCCCCAAGAGGCGGCACTCCCATGACGGACAATGCGCAGAGCAGGAACGTCGTTGCAGTTATGGGCATCGTCTTTCGGAGTCCGCCCATCTGGGTGATGTTGGTCGTGTGGAGATTGTGCTCGACGATGCCCGCGCAGAGAAAGAGCCCGCCTTTTGCAATCCCGTGCATCAATACGTAGAGGAGAGCGCCGGTGACCGCGAGGTGCGTTCCGGCGGCGAATCCCAAGAAGATGAAGCCGAGTTGACTTATCGTGCTGTAGGCGATGATGCGCTTGAGGTCCGTATCGACGAGTGCAGCGGCAGCTGAAACGATTGCGCTCGTTGCTGCGACGATCAAGACCAATCGGTGACCAAAGGCACTGATTCCGAAGTTCGCTACGAACAGGCGAGCGAAGACGTAGACGCCGATCTTCACGAGCACGGCCGCGTGCAGAAGTGACGTCACAGGTGATGGCGCGACGCCAGCGTCGGGCAGCCAAGTATGGAACGGCATCGTTGCCGATTTGGCGAAAATCCCAGCAAGTATGCAGACGAGGGCGACGTCGGGCACGACCTCGCTTCCTAGCTTTTGCCTGATGACGGCTAGATCGAAGGAGCCCGTTTGCTCCCACAGCATGACGAAGCCGACGAACATCAAAAGGGCGCCGAACACCGTAGTGAGGAAGGCTTTGTTGGCACGTCGAACGTCGAGCGGTTTGCGGAAGTAGCCGATCAGACGCCAACTGGCGACCGCCGTGAGCTCCCAGAATGCGTAAAGGAGCAGGAGATTCGCTGCATAAACGATCCCCATCATCGAGCCGAGGAAGAGGAGGACGAGAAAGTAGTATTCCGAAGAGTGGTCGAGCTCGCCTTCTCCTCGATGCCCTTCGATGTAGTCGAAGGAGTAAAGAACGATGACCAAACTGATGAGCGAGGACGAAGTCGCCACGAAAGCGGCAAATCCGTCGGCGTGGAGTGGGAAGCCGACGAGGTTGGACTCCACGGCGGTTCCCTCCCACAGCACCGTGGGAAGCAGCAGTAGATTGCAGAGGAGTGTTGCGAAGACGAGGGCTGCCGAAATGCCGTTGCGCAATCGTTTGTGCTCGACGCCGACGATCGGAAGCGCGAAGGCGCCCAACACCGGCACCAGGATGGCAGCAAGCATGAGGGAAGGATCGGTCATCGGAGCACCCGCGATCCGATCGCCCAGTTCACCTCTCGCGCATTTTCCGACGTCCAAACGGAAGATTTGGACGCCCCAGTTACCCCAGACTGAGCAGTCGGAAGACACCCAACTTACCGATCGACGTCATGCGTGTAAAGACCGGATGGACAATCGGTAGGTCCGCGCCATCCACGGCGATCGTCAGCCGAGGAGAGGAGACCAAATTCTGATAAATTTTGCGCGCGCGCAGGCTGAGTGTGACCCGTTGTTTGGGAGTAAGCCCAAATAAGTACTAACGAATTTTCACATGAGGCAACGCTCGAAGTCGTCCGTGCTCGGCGCAATCATCGCGCACTCGAAGGCGCTTCGACTCACAGTCTTGTTGCATTGGGCGAATTCCGGATCGCGCGCCGCCTTCTCGCGAGCTTGTTGCTTGAACGTGAGCCGCTCGAGGGCAGTCGCGTCTGGGCGGTCGGAGTTCGCGAGCAGTTCGACGTAGCGCAGGAGCAAGGCTTCACATTCGGGTGCCGTGAGGGGTTTGCTACAGCTCGTGAGAAGCGATCCGGCGAGGAGCAGCATCGCCACTGCGTCGCGTCGACGGCGATTGCGCTCGAGGGTGACACGCTGCATTGCGGAAAATCGTCGTCCGATCCTCCACGGCGGGCTCAATCGAAGCATACCTCTTGAACCTCTTTCGACGACTTCGCTTCGCGAACGCAGCGTAGTGCCTTCTCGGTGATGCGTTTGCCGACGCAGTTCTTGAGCATGGCTCCCTTGACGCGTGCGCGGATCGTCTCGATGCTCGCAGGATCGACGCTCGAGCCCTTTTGGGCCGCCTGATACTCGAGCGTGGCCACTCGCGTGACGATCTCATTGCATTCGCTCTCCGTTGCGGGGCGTCCGCATGCGGTCGAGAGAAGCACGCCGATGGTCCAAAGCCGGATCGAAAATCGCATGGCTGCGCGCCAGAACATGCCGCGTCGGGCCCGGCGAGTAAAGTCGTCGCGCACTTTTCCGGGGGCGAGGTGTCTCGGCCACGCGTTCATGTTGTTGCGTCTGGTGCTCGTTCGCGGTCGCGGACACCTTCGCGGCTCTCGGGCCCAAGGACCAACCACGCGAGCGCTCAGGGCTGCTATAGGCCTTTCGATGTTCTCGAAGGTCATGGATCCGAAGTTCGTACGTCGAGAGGCAGTCGGGCGCACCGCTCGTTTCGGTTTCCTCTCGGGCGTCCTTGCCCTGACGCTACTTTCGACGTGGAGCGCTCCGTCATCGGCGGCCACATTGGGGACCGACTCATTTTCACGTGCCCTTTCTCAGGGACCCTTCGCGGCAGCTTTCGCTGCTTTCCTTGGCGGGTTGCTCGTGAGTCTCACGCCTTGCGTCTACCCGATGGTAGCGGTCACCGTAAGCGTTTTCGGTGCAAAGGAGACCAAGAGCCGCTGGCAAGGGCTCGGGCTCACCTCGGCCTTCGTTTTCGGGATGATCGTCATGTTCGTCTCCCTCGGGCTCGTTGCAGCGTTTACGGGCACGATGTTCGGCAGCGTCCTCCAGAATCGATGGGTCGTTCTCGGGATTGCGGTGTTGTTCGCTGCGATGGCCCTCTCGATGTTCGGAGCGTTCGAGCTTACGCTTCCCTCGGGGTTACTCAATCGATTGGCGACCGTCGGTGGGATCGGCTTTCGTGGTGCGTTCGTGCTCGGACTCGTTAGCGGACTCGTTGCTTCGCCGTGCACTGGGCCAGTGTTGACCGGCATTTTGGCTTGGATTGCGACGACGAAAAACCTCGTACTCGGGAGCGTTGCCATGACGTTCTTCGCGCTCGGGCTCGGGGTGCCGTTCTTTGCCGTCGGCGCGTTTGCGCTCGAGCTCCCGAAGAGCGGAAGGTGGATGCTCTCGGTGAAGTACGTGCTCGGAACGGTCCTACTCGTCGTTGCTCTCTATTTTGCGGGCACGACGCTCCCCATGCTTCCGAGTCTCGTGCCCACCGGACATGCTGGTTGGCTCTTGGGTGCGGCTCTCGTCTCGCTCGGTTGCGTGCTCGCGCTCGTTCTTCGTCGCAGCAGCGGTTCGGTGCGGTCGCTGTTCTCCGTCATTGCCATCGCCAGTTTCGTCGCGGGTGGCTTCGTCACGACGACGAAGCTGAGTCGCACGGAGTCGACGCTCTCCTGGGAGCATGGTCCTTTGGAGTCCGCAATGGAGCGAGGCCGTCGAGATGGGCGCCCGATGCTCGTCGATTTCACCGCGACGTGGTGCGGTGCCTGCAAGGAACTCGACAAGCTCACGTTCTCAGATGCAGCGGTAAAGCTGGAGGCGGGGCGATTCCTCGCGGTGAAGGTCGACGCAACTCACGACGACGATCCGAAAGTGGCGTCGGCGATGCAACGACTCTCCGTGCGCGGCTTGCCCACGGTCGTGCTCATCGACGCGAACGGCAAGGAAGTGCGTCGGTTCACCGACTTCGTTGCCAAGGGACCGTTCCTCGACGCCCTTCGTACCGTGCACTGAGACGCGCCGACGCGGACGCGGGCGCTTCCCGGCCGTTCTCGGAGCGGAGTCGGGGCGGCGGAGTGGGCTCGTACTCGGAGCGGAGTCGGGGCGCCGGAGTGGGCTCGTTCTCGGAGCGGAGTCGGGGCGCCGGAGTGGGCTCGTTCAGGGATCGAAATCGCCGCCGCCCGAATCGGCCGATTCGGGTTTGGTTTTGGGCGTCGTGGCAACGGCTGGTTTGCGCGGGCCGGAGGGGGCAACACGACCTTTCTTGTGGGAAGAGGACGCATCGGGGGTCGTGATGAGGGAGGGCTCGGCCTTACGAGCGAGCCCCGTATCCGTGGTCAGTGCTTGCCCGAGCTTTCTCACGAAGGCTTCCCGCGCGTCCGCTTCGTCGCTCGCTTTGATGGATAGCAGGGGAAGCGCACGTTTGACCGCGACGAGATTGCGACGGACTTCGTCCTGCTTCGCGTAGCCTTGCCCTTCGAAATATCCGTCGATGCTCGGCTCGAGGGCGAGCTCCTGAATCGTCAACTTGAGAATCGCCTTTTTGGCGCCTCGCATTCGCGCGGCGAGCTTCATTTCCTCACGCGCACAGAGCGTCGTGGCTTCGACGAATCGACGCGAAGCCTCATCGAGATTTCCGGAAACGGCAGACTGCACGAGCGTATCGGCTTCGTCTTCGGCGCCGAACCCGTCCGTCTGAAGCTGAATGCCGATCTTCTTCCCTGCAAGGTCTTGGGCGCGGGCCCGCACCGTATCGACGATCACCTGTGGCGTTGCTCCGGCTTTGAGCTCCAATTCCGAAGCTAGCGCGACGCGCAGGTTTCGTTCGTCGTTCGTCGCGCGCTCGACCTCGGTGCTCTTCTCGTGATACTCGGCGAAAAACGCGTCGATGTCTGGCTGACCCGTCTGGTACTTGAGCCCACTTTCGACGCGAGTCGGAGTATTGGCTTGGAGCGGTCGGCAGCCGGTGACCCCGAATGCAAGCGGCACTGCTGCGCTGCAAAGGCAAAACAGGAGCGCGCAATGCGGGAAATGGCGTCGTCTCGGGGATGGCATCGAGGGAGGATTCATTTCGAACAGGTCAGCGACGAAGCCCAGAGTTCGGCGAGTTTGCCCGTGCTGACGACGAAGAACGATACGGCACGGGAGCCTCGCGTCCAAAGGAGTCCTTGTCCAGAATTGCTGTTCGGAGGTGAGACGGTGTGAGCCTTGCCGATTGGCCGAAGCGCCGCGTCGAGGAGTTGCACGCGCACTTGCCGTTGTCCCGATTGTCCTTCGGACCACTGAAGTAGCCAATTGCCGTCCATCAGACTCGCCACCGAGGGGCTGATGGCATCGCCGCCGGGTCCGCCTTCGGGAAGAGCAAAGACACGAGTCTCACTCGGAGCTTGTCCCCAAGCAGCCGTGGTCGAATAGATCGACCACGGTTCGTTCTCCGATTTGCGACCAGCGAAGGTGAGAAAGACCCGCGTTCCTTGGAGTGAACCGGCGTCGGTTGGCGTCACGGCGGAAGGTGACGGGCCACTTTCGCGTTCGTCGCGTCGGGCTGCATCATCGGTTCGCGACGGCATGAAAAGCCCAATGCTGGGAGTGCCAAGCATCGTCGCGTCCGTGGGCACGGCGACGGGCGCAACCAACGAGTGTCCCGATTCCGTCAGGTACGCGAGCTGAATCGTCCCACTTTGCCCACCTTGGCGGAACGTGATCGCGTGGCCCAGACCAATGGCCCAAGCCAATCGCGGATCGGTGATCGCTGTCGCTGACTCGAGCGGCCACACGTTCTCCGGTGGCTGCCCAGCGGATTGTCGCGCGAGCCCCTGCGCCGTTACGCCGAAAAGCGTGTACGCAGTCCCGGGCAGAGCGCGGGCCTGTTGCAACTCGATCCCTTCTCGAACGGTCACGAAGGAGGTCTGGCTGCCGCCGTGCAGCGGCGTGACGCTGACGATCTTTTTTGTTTGTGCTTCGCGGAAAGGGAACTGAACGCTGAGGGCGTTCGGATCGACGGTGATACCGGCGGCAGTCGTTGGCGTTTCGGCAAAGCCAATCGCGACGTCCGAGGCCATCGCTCCCTCGAAGGCGATCGGCGCGACGGGCATGAAGATGCGGGGCGACACCCGTTGTGCGACTCGCTCGATTCGACAAGCAGCGACGGGTTCGGGTGCGCGGGTCGAAGACGCGTTCGGCGTCGGCGTCGCCCGTTGCACGACTGGGGTGCGCAAGACGAGCCACGCGCCCGTCACGAGCGATGCCGCGGCAGCGGACAGTGCGAGGATCGTCGATTGCCTCACCTCCCGGACCGGGCGCAGCCACTGCGGAAACCGCGCTGGTGCGGTGTCTGGATCGTACGGAATACGACCATCTTCCGGTGGCGCATGCGCCGGCGCGGACAGCTCCGGTTCCGGCACGTCGGCGGGCGTCGAGGGCTCCGGTGACTGCGAAGGTCCGTTCGGAGCACTCGGGTCTGGCGCGCTCGTCGAGCCTTCACCGTGGGTTTCAGGGGCGGTTTCGCTTCGCCCGAGAGGGGTGGCGTGTGCCGGGCGAGAAGGCTGTCTCGAATCCGGAGCCGCGGTCGTGGGAGGGAGCGAGTCCACGCCCGCACCGTCCCAATCTTCGAGCTCCTTCAGCATCGATTTCGGGATGGTTCGGGGCGGCGGAGGAACGGCACCGGGCGGTCTCAATGTGCCGGTGCCGGGCATACCACCCGTGCCTTCGTTCGTGATGGTGGGAGCCGCGGGGCGACGTACGAGCGGCTGATTGCGTCGCGGCGGCGGAACCGGCGTACTCAGACGTGGAAAGTCTTCGTCCGGTTCCTCGACGTTCGGCACCGGCGGAGGCTCGACAAGCCGTGCGTCGAACGCGGGGAGTTGCGCGTCACGGGCTTTTGGCCCAAGGGACGCCGCTAGCTCTTGTACACGACAGGCGGGCAACCAGTGCTTCCAACCGATATGCCAAACCCGAGATCCTGGGCGACAGAGTTCCGCGCGCGAGGGCAGAACGCAGGTCAGAAAGTGCAATCGGTGTCGGCTTGCCTTGCGCATTGGCCCAGCGCCAAATGTCCGGCTTCACCGCTGATCCGAGTCCTTTCCAAGGCAATGAGGGTCGAGTCTTGGCACCTCAACCACCTATCGCATCTTTGCGGCGGCTCCACAATCCGCAAGCGCCGCTGCAAGGCGAGCCTCGAGACGAGTAGGTATTCAGGGGTAGGCAGCCGGAGCCGGCTGGAGCCCGCGACTGCGCACTCGCTGCCATCGCCATGGCGGCCCCGAGGCCGTCGACACGAGACGCAAGGACGAGATCCCGACGATGTCGAGGGCAGCCTCATACGGAACCTTCGTGACGGGACATGCTGCCATCGGAGCGACCTCGAGCAGGGGCTTGAGCGCGAACGCTCGCTCGGCGAGCCGCGGATGGGGAACGACGAGTCGCGACGTCATCACCGCTTGGCCATTGATCCAGAGCAGATCCAAGTCGAGCGTGCGCGGTCCCCACGGAACGACGCGCTCGCGACCAGCAGCGGCTTCGATCTTCTGCAGCACGTCGAGCAAGGCGTCAGGGGCGAGATGGGTCGCCAACCGGACGGCTCCGTTCAGATAGTCCGGTTGCGGTGGTCCGCCGACGGCGGGGTTCTCGTAGAGATTGGACAGCGAAGTCAGCGTTCCGATCTTCGCCAGCTCGTCGAGCGCCATCGCGAAGGTTCGCTCGCAGTGCCCGAGATTGGCACCGAGGCCGATTACACAGTCGATCGAAAACGACACCACGGGAGGCTAGCTTCTATGGCGTCCAAAGCAACCAGCCCGCGGAGGCGAAGGCATGCTAAGAGGCCTTTCGCGTGTCGCAGCTAATAGGTCTAACGGCCGGAGAAGCCTTCGTCGTCATCTACATCGCGGGATTCATCATCACCGCGCAGTATTGGCCGAAGGTCGGTGAGTGGCTTTATCTGCGTGTGAGTGGGGGGCGTCATTCGGAGTCACGGGAGAAGTAGTCGTCGCGGAATTGCGGTCGAGTGAGTGCCGCGATTTCGTGGAAGTCGTGTGGATCGGAGTCGTGCTTCGCGGGCAAGAGTCGTCCCATCGGACCGTTATTGAAATAGACTCGGTGAGACATCGTGGAGTCGTTGGCCAATGAAAAGCTGAGCAGCGATACCGAGCGTTTGGTGCTCGTGAGTGACACGTCCACCGAAGCGGAACGGCTCATCGCGTCGCTTCGCGTCCGGAAGGTGAAGGTCCGGGACGTTCCCCTCATGTTGCTTGCCGGACGCGTCGAAGCGCAAAAGCCGAAGCTCGTCATCTGCGACGGACAAGCCCCGCGGGTCGTCGAGGCCGTCGAACGAATGCGTCGTGGTGAGTTCGGCAAGAACGTCGAGTTGCTGCTACTCGGTGTCGACGTTCGGGTCACCGAAGCACTCCGTCCGGTGCTCGGCGACGTCGAACAACGTGTCTTCCCGAGACCTATCGACGTCTACACCGTACTTCAACGGGTGGAAGAGATCCTCGGTGAGTCGGAGGACGTGACCCGGGGTGCCAGTCGCTCGATGGCATCGCTGCCGCGAGTCAATCCGAACCCGGTTTCCGCGCCGCGAGCCGCACCTTCGCCGTTGCCTCGTCGTGGTCGCTCCAGCGTTCCACAAATCGGCGCCACGAGAGGTGAGTCGCTGCCTTCTTCTCCGGTCAACGAAGCCGAACCAGCGCACCCGAAGCGGCCGAGCATCGCGCCCATCTCCGAGCCGAGCGCCCCGGATTCTTCCCTCGGAGCCGTTTCCGTGAGTCGCATGAGCGACGAGCTCGAGAAACTTCTGCAAGACGCGGAGCGTCGGCTCGGGCCAGGTCCGGTTTCGCTACAACCGGCATCCCTGTCAAGTGCGCGGCTTTCACCAGAGCAGGAGCTCGACGCAATTCTTCCGGTGGACGTGCTCGCTGCTCTCGACGAGCCCGTCGATTTGGACGAGGACGACGAGACGAGCCAACCGTTGCTCCGGAGCGAGCAGCCTTCTTCCATGGCGCCGCGACCTGGGCGCCCCGCAGTGGGTGCGCGGGTTTCCGATTACGGGGACGCGTCCCAGCCGGATCGCGCCGGCACTGCGGCGAACGATGAGGATACTCCCGTCGGTCGTCATGGCGCGCGGCGGTTGGCAACCTCTGCGGGAAGTGAACCGCCGAGCGTTGCCAAGACGGGCTCGGTGCTCACTCCCGTTCCCGCGTCGGTAAAGACCCACAATACCCATCTCGGACAGGTTGGACCGAGTGGGCAAGCCGCGGGCACGATTCCTGGCGCGGAGCCCTCCGAATCCCACGGCGTCGACCGCTGCCGTGAAAGAGCCGTCTCGTGCGGCCAACACACTCGAACCCGCGTTTACCCTGCGAGCGCACGCCAACGAGAGTTCCGATAGCATCGCTCCTGGTACCAATCCCGAGGTCGCCGAAATGGATTCGGCTTCCTCCGCCGAGGCGAGCTCGACGGCTCCGCCCCATCCACCGCGGTCGCGTGGCGAGGGTTCCCCTCCTGCGTGGAATTCCGTCACCGAAGAGCCGGCGAGCTTGCGAGGTTCGTTGTCGCGACGAGTCACCGAACTCGACGCGGAACGAGATCGACGCATCGAAGTGGCGTCGTCTTCGACGAGTCCGCCCCTCGGGGGCACGCATCGCAATCGTGCGAGCTTCGATGCCGAGCCTTTGAGTGAACGAGGAAAGACCCGATTGCAGCATCCGGCTGCGTCGCGCAGCAGTGCGTCCCTATCGTTCGAACGAGGCGAATTCGACGGAGCCGTGGCATCCTCGGGACCTGCGTCCGTACACGCGCAGCCTGCGCCTCGGCTGCCCGCGATTCCCGCGCCGCCTCACGAGGAGCGGGGCACGATCGAAATCCCTGCCGCATTGGGACCTGGCGACGTGATTCGCGCGCTGTCGCGTTGCGTGCGGGGTCGTTACTCGGGTGCGCTCGCGATCGAGGACGAATCGGGGATCCGTCGCGTCGTGTTTCGCGAGGGCGATTTCGTCATGGTTGCGTCGGGGATCGAAGGCGAGTCGCTCGTTTCGTTCCTCATTCAACGCGGCGATCTCGACGGCGACGCCGCTCGACTCACCCGCAAGCTCCCACAATTTGGCCGCCACGCTGGCGCGGCGCTCATCGCACATGGCTATTTGCGCCAAGACGAGCTTTGGCCGGTCCTTCGTGCACACGCCGAATGGCTCCTCGGGCGAGCTCTCTCGGTGAGTCAAGGCTCGGCGGGGCTCGAAGGCGAGTTGTCTGCACGGCTTCAAGCCGAGCCGGCCGTCTTCGGTGGCACTCCAGGTGCGGAGGTGTTGGTCGAAATCGTGCGGCGAAATATCGGACCCGAGATGAGCGTCGAAGCCTTGGGTGGTTCGAAGGTTCGAATCTCGCGCGGAGCGCAGGCGCAATTGCTTGGCGAGTGTGCGCTGACGAGTCAGGAAGTCGTGCTCGTCGAACAAGCTCAAGCGGTTCCGTTGAGCGAAGTCCTTCATCGCGCACCCTCTCCCGATTTCGCATCAGCCGTTTATGCCCTCGTCGAACTCGGAGTACTGCAGACGATGGCTCCCGCCGTGGAGGCGAAAGCTCGTTCCGAGCGCCCTCCCCAACGCGATGGCTTGGATGACGAAGCGGTGCGCGCCAGGGTGGGCCTGCGGCGTGCGCTCGTGGACGAGGGCGACTACTTCGCGCTGCTCGGGGTTGCCCGGGAGTCTACCGGATACGAAGTGCGCCACGCGTATCTGGCGTTGCGTCGCGAGTTCGAGCCCAGTCGGTTGCTGACGGCATCCACCGCAGATCTCCGTGAAGATGTCGATCTCATCGTCGAAGTGCTCGACGAGGCCTATGACGTTCTACGCGAGCCCGCGCGAAGAGAGCGCTATCGTCGCGCACTCGACGCGGCGCCGCGCTGAAGCCGATGGCACGAGTCCGCGCTTGCGCACGAGGCGCCGGACGCGATCACGCATTTGTGCACGAGGCGCCGGACGCGATCACGCGTTTGCGCACGAGGCGCCGGATAATGCGGGGCTCAGTGGGTGGCCGATGCAGCTCGTATGGCGAAGTCGAGCTGACCTCCCTGCACGTCGACCAATAACGTCGAGTTTGCGACGAGTTTGCCAGCCAAGATGAGATCCGCCAGGGGAGCTTCGATGAGCCGAGCGATGGTGCGCTTCATGGGACGCGCGCCGAGGAATGCGTCATAGCCGCCTTGTTCCACGAGGAACTCGAGGGTGCGCTCGCTGACCTCGAAGCTCATACCTCGGTCCACCAAGGATTGTCCCAAGCGTGCGAGCAAGCGTCGCGCGATTTCGAGAACCTCGGGGCGAGATAGCGCAGAGAATACGAGGACCTCGTCGAGGCGGTTGTAAAGCTCCGGACTCAACTTGGCGCGCGCCGAAGCAATGACCAAGTCCTCGAGCTCCTGACGCGGGGCGTCTTCTGCTTGTCCGAATCCCACGCGGCGCTTGGGTTTCGTGCTCGTGTGTTCTGCGCCGAGATTCGAGGTAAGAAGGATGATGGTGTTTCGGAAATCGACGGTACGTCCCTTGCCATCGGTGAGCCTTCCTTCGTCGAACACCGCCAAGAACGATTGAAGTACGTCGGGGTGCGCTTTCTCGATCTCGTCGAGCAGGACGACCTGGTACGGACGCTTGCGAACGGCTTCAGTGAGCTGTCCTCCCGCGTCGTGACCCACGTAACCGGGAGGGGCGCCGATGAGTCGTGCGACGGCGTGTGGCTCGCTGTATTCCGCCATGTCGAGCCGCACCATTGCCGTTTCCGAGTGAAATAGTGCTTTGGCCAGTGCCTTCGCGGTTTCCGTTTTGCCCACCCCGGTTGGGCCGAGCAAAAGGAACGTACCAAAGGGGCGATCCGAGCCGAGCCCCGCCGCGTTGCGTCTGAGGATGCTGCAAATCTTGTGGATCGCGGGTTGGTGTCCCACGACTTGTTCGGCGACGATACGCTCGAGCCCCAGATAGCGTTCTGCATCGGTCTCGAGAAGGCGTTCGATCGGAATGAGACCGAGATCGGCGACGACTTCGGCAACGTGCTCCGCATTCACCTGCGTCTGCCCGCGACGTTTCGCGCGAGCTCCGGCGAGATCGGCGATCGAGATCGCCTTGTCGGGCAATTGCCGCCCAGGCAAGTAGCGGATGCTCCAACTGATTGCCAACGCTAGGGCTTCCTCGTCGTAGCGCACGGCGTGGTGCGTCTCGAGCTTCCTCGCGATGGAACAGAGCGCCAAATAGGCGTCTTCTCGCGAAGGCTCCTCGATCTCTACGGCACTGAAGCGTCGCGCGAGCGCCGGATCCCCTTCGATGGCCTTACGATAATCCTCGGCGGTCGTGGCACCGATGCAGGGAAACTCGCCGCGAGCCAGAGCGAGCTTGAGTTCGCCTCCGCTTTCGTCTGCGGCGTCACCGGTCAGAAGTAGATGGATCTCGTCGAAGAACACGACGATCCGTCCTTCTGCATGTTTGACCTCTTGGCGCAGACCCATCATGCGCTGGGCAAGCGCTCCGCGTACGCCGGTTCCTGCGATGAGCTCACTTACGGCGATTTCGATGATGACACGCTCGTCGAGCTGGTGGGTGCGGTCCCGATTGACGATCCGTTGAGCCAGTCCCCGGACGACGCTCGTCTTGCCCACGCCGGCAGGCCCCACCAAACACGGGCTATTGGAGTGGCGTTTCGCCAAGATATCGAGGGTCTGGTCCATCTCCCGATCTCGGCCCACGACTGGATCGAGCTGACCTGCGACGGCTTCAAAGGTGAGGTTACGGCCGAAACTCGTGAGGATCGGGAACTGCTTCGGATCGAGTTCGAAACGACCGAGTGGACGACGGTTCCGTCGTGCTGATGTGCGACTTCCCGCCTCGGCGATTGGGGCGTTCGATGCATCTCGCGTCGGAGGCGTAGGCGCGGTCGCGTGCACGCCAGACGGAGCTTCCGACGTGGGTTCCTTCGGGAGTTCCGGGGAGGGTTGAACGCGCTTCGATTTGGAGCGAGTGGGTTCGGGTCGCTCTGGAATGATGGAGATGGGTTGTGCTGGGCCCAGTCGTTTTTGCGCAGATTCGGCACGGGGGGGAAATAACGGGATCGTTACGCCAGGGGTACTGCGACGCCGAGGTGGGTGGGCTTTGGGACTGGGCGTCGCGGCTGCCGTCGTGGAATTCGATGACGGCGCCGCGACCTTGCGTCGACCCGCGAATCCGAGCCCCGCGTTCCACGCGAGGCTGCGCAATCGGGCGATGTCGACGCCGAGTTGTCCAACGGCGCGACGCGCACAAGAGCCGTTGTCAGCGAGGAGCGCGACGAGCAAGTGAGCGGCGGTTGCCTCCGCGATCCCCATTCGTCGCGCGAGCTCTGCTGCCTTGGCGAAGCTGCGGTCGACCGTGCCAGCTCGATGATCGGCACTCGACGTTGCTTCGGCGAGTAGGCGATCTTGAGTGAGCTGGCGCTCGCACAGGAGTTCCGCCGTGGGGCTCGGGCGACCGGCGATGGCGCCAATGACATGGAGTGTGCTCAACGGTTCCCGTCGCAACCTCGCGAGTTCGTCCGCTAGCTTGCGCAGGCTGGTCAGTTCGGAAGCGGAGCGTTCGGGAATTGAGCAAAGAGCCATTTTGTCGCACTCGAGGGCGCCATCCTTGCCTCAAACGCGCCCCTTCGGGCCATTTCTCGGGAACCGCGTGACGGAACTTGGCCCATGTCAACGAGCCATGAAATCCTAGAAGGGGACGTCTTCGAGCTTGAGTATTCGGTCGCCGGTTTGGCGGTCGAATACCGTAATCGAGCTGCAGTCACTCACGGCGACCCAGGGCTTCGTCGGATGCGCTGCGATTTCCCGACAGGCCATCAGTTCACGATCGAATTGCTCTGGCGAGGATGGGTAGTCCACGCGATCGAGCTCGACGGACCATCGCGAGCCTTCGTTGTCTTCGAGGACCTGGAGATGAAATTCGACGTTCGTTCGACCCCCGAGGAATCGGAGGAGGACGAGAGCCGTCTTCACGCGCAACAGTTGGAATGGGGCCCAAAGGAGAGTCTGGCTCGACAGCAACTTCGGCGGATTCGTGATCCAGTATTCCTCGAGCCGCGCGTCACTGCGCAGCACGTCCACGCGATCGGCTCTCGCTCCGGGGACGAGCGTCGAAACCGTGGCGCCGGACGCGATCTCGCCCAACTTTTTCGGCGGATATCCGGGCCAAGAGGAGTACAGCATGGCGCCCTTGAGACACGCGAAGGAGCCATCTTGCAGAAGCGTACAACTCGCCGACGAGAGTTCGGAAAAGTCCAACGTGGCCGTAGGAAGCAGGAACGAGTCGTCTTGGTCCTTCGAGTGAGCGCGTTTCTCGTCCCAACGGTATAGAGCGAAGGAGCCCAGGTTCCGATCGAACACGGTGAACGCGCGGGGCCGACGCGGATCGGGTACGAGCAAGCTCTCGGGAAAGTAGGCGATTTTGCTCAATGCTGCACGCTGGCGACCGTCGGCGTCGAACGTCAACGTTGTTTTTGCCCCAATGGCGAGGAGGCCATTGTCCGCCAAACGCACGAGCTCTCGGGGCGCATCGAGATTGATTCGACGAGGAGACTCGACGGGGGCATCGGCTTTCCGTGGCACGCTAGCGACGTACAGCGCGTGTCGCGTCAGTCGCGCAACATGAAGACCGAAGAACTCGAGGCGACGTGACGTTGACGTGCGAGGAAGGAGACGAACCGAATGGTTCCGTATGTTGGAGATGGCGCGGCGTGTTTCCGGCGAGACTGTCGGTGAAGTCGAGGGGACCAACCCAGGATTTGCCGATGGCGTCACCGCTCGTCCCATTGCGTTCGAATCCGGTCGATCCGGTCGCTCCGGAGCACTTGAGGGACTGTCACAGCTCGCGAAGATTGCGGAGCCAAGCAACGCGATGCAGATTGTGGCCGAGCGGAGCCCTCGTTGGGCGCTCGCGAGCTCGTGCCGCTGCTCGAGGTTGCGGTCGGATCGCCGAGTGATAGGGATCGCACCGTGCGCCGTTTGACGATTTTCCTTTTTCCGTGGCTCCTTGCTTGCAGCTCGATTGAGCGGGCCGCGGAGTGCCGCGCCATTGCGGAAATCGTCAATGGCGGAGCCGAACGGGTCGAGGACGCGCTGCAGCAAACTCCTGCGGATACGCCTGCCGTCGAGCGTGAGTCCCGCCGTTTGGCGCGGGAGATCCGTGCCGCTACCGTCTCCGATGCCTCGCTCCGGAACATCGCGCGGGACCTTTCGGACAACTTCTCGCGTTTGGCCGATGCTGCTGCTGTTCGGAGCTCGACGGTGCACGCGGCCGAACCCAATGTCGACGTCGCGCGGAATTGGTATGCGGTCTTCGCTACTCGTCATGCTCAGCTGGTCAAGGCCCTGAAGGGTCAGTGTCGACGGTAGGCGGCCGTCGAGGCGTGATGGCTCGATGCTTGCCTCGGGTCTTCCCAGTCGACTTATTGGCGCGCGGGATCTGACGTTCCTTTGGGAAAATCTCGATGCTCCCGGCGTGATAGCGGACCAGTCGTTTGAAGTTGCCGAGCTCGTCGAGCCCCAGCAACCAAATGTCTTCGGTGCGGCTATCCATGTGGAGCGCGGAGGCGAGCATTCCCGTATCGGCGTAGCCCAAAGCGACGGGTTGTGACGGCGTATCGCGTCCCACGAGCAGCCCACAGCGACGCGGGGGTGCGGTTCGCGTGCACGCAACGAACAGCTGTAACCGCTCGTTGTTGACCGGCTGCCAAATGAAGGCTCTTTCGGGAACGAGCTCTGCGTTCGGCAATCTCTCGTATTGGGGTGGCACCACGTTCGCGAGCAGCCGACGAAATTGCGTCGTGTCGATCTTATCCACTCGTTCGATGGCGTCTCTAGTACGTCCTGGCAAAACCACTTCAATCGCGTTGATCGGGCCTGCGCAACAACGAAAGCCAATCTCCGGAGCGCGCTGCGTTTCCGGCGCATTTTCGGCGTTGGCACAGCGACCGAGGAGTTCTCCGTCGACTCCGTTGCCACCCTTCAATACGACGGCATCGCTCGAGGTGCCGCGTCGCCAGCGGCTTTGTGTCCATTCGAGGACACCACCGTGGAGATCGAATACATCGAAATCGCTGTGGCAACCCACCTTCATTCCGGACGGGCGCGCGAGGATCACCGAACCGAGCTGGCAGGGCTCTTCACGATACTTGTCGCCCCAAGCGTAGCGATGGTTCATTGGCCCTTTGCACGCTCGTTCCCACTCGAGCTCGGTGCAGAGTCGCTTGCCGACCTTTTCGCAATAAGATTGGGCTTCGGGTTGCGTTACACCGGTCACGGGGATCGCCCCGTCCTCGTTTGGGTAAGGGAACTGGTCGATCCAGAATCCCTTGAGCATGACCTGCTCCCCGGGGAGCTCTCGATCGGGTCGCCGCGGGAGACTGTTCGGCGCGCTTCCCGCGACCAATGCTCCCGGAGGGACGTACACCATGCCTTTGCGCGGTTCGGGTCGGGTCTCGAGCTGCAGGGCGCGCCTCGTCGCCTCCGAGGCGGACGCTATCGCGGCAGGCTCTGCGGAGGATCGAGTGTTGGTGCTACTTTGAGGCGTTGGAGATTTCCTAGCCGTGGATTTCGAGCACGCGAGGACGAACGGGCTCAATGCCACACCGAGCAGGATGGCCCGGCTCCGGGCGCTCACGAATCGCGGAGCTCCTCTCGCTCCCGGAGCCCGAGTTCCTTCATCTTGAGCTGCAAACCCTTACGCGAGATCTTGAGCAGACGCGCTGCGTGGGTCACGTTACCCGTCGTCTGATCCAGCGCACGGAGAATGAGTTCGCGTTCGAGCAACGTCATTGCCGCCTTGACTTGTTCCTTCAGGCCATCGACGTTGAGTCCAGCGGAATTGTCGGAGGAAAGCGGTGGCATACTCGCCCGCATCGGACGCGTCTGCGCCATCTGGTCGCGGATCTCTGCCGGGAGATCGGCAATCTCGATTCGAGCACCGTCAGCGAAGAGCACCGCACGCTCGACCACGTTCTCGAGTTCGCGAATGTTGCCAGGCCAAGGGTATCTGACGAGCACGTCCGTGGTGTCTTCGGCGAAGCCTGCGAGTTTCTTGTTCAAACGCAGGTTGAACTTGTGCAGGAAGTGTTCCGCCAAAAGCGGGATGTCCTCGACGCGCTCTCGCAAGCTCGGCAGTCGAATCGGGATGACGTTCAGTCGATAGTAAAGGTCGTCGCGGAAGGTTCCTTGTTCGATTTCTTTCCGCAAGTCACTGTTCGTCGCGGCGACCAACCTCACGTCGACCCGGATCGTCTTGATGCCACCGACCCGCTCGAACTCACTTTCCTGCAAGGCGCGCAGGAGTTTGACCTGCATCTCGATGGGGATGCTCCCGATCTCGTCGAGGAATAGCGTGCCGCCGCTCGCGAGCTCGAACCGTCCGGGTTTCGACCCGACGGCTCCCGTGAACGCGCCACGCTCGTAGCCAAAGAGCTCGCTCTCCATCAGGTCACGCGGAATTGCAGCGCAGTTGACTTTGATGAATGGCTTGTCTCGCCGAGAGGAGTTTTCGTGCAAGGCGCGAGCGACCAACTCTTTGCCCGTGCCGCTTTCGCCCGTGATGAGCACCGTGGTCGGTGTGTCCGCGACCCGATCGAGCACGGCGTACAGCTCTTTGATCCCGTTGCTGCGCCCGATGATGCCGTAGCGGTTTTCGGTGGATCCGTCCTGTTCGGGGCGGGTGGCTTCGTTGGCTGCGAGATCTCGGGTGCGGAGCGCCTTCTTGACGATCGTTCGCACCTCGGTCTGGTCGAAGGGCTTCGTGATGTAGTCGAACGCGCCGGTCTTGAGCGCTTCGACGGCGTTGTCCACCGTCCCGTGGGCGGTGATGATGACGACAGGCAACTCCGGATCCATGGTGAGCGCCTGTCGAAGCAGTTCCATACCGTCGACCCGCGGCATCCGCAGATCGGTGATCACCATGTCGATATGGTGCTCAGCCAAAACCTCGAGCGCCTGCGCGCCGTCTTCGGCGGTCTCGACGTCGTAACCGTCGCGAGCAAGGAGCGCAGAGAGGACGCGACGCAGGTTGGGCTCATCGTCGACGACCAAGATCTGTTTCTTTTCCGGAAGCATCGCTAATACCTCGCTCGCGTGCGCGCAGCATGCTCCGGCAGCCAACTCTGGGTCTTCATTCGCAGCGCTTGCCACCTCGACCCTCGGGAAGGACCGCCGAGCAGTAAAACGCGGCTAGCTTGTTCCCTCCCGGCGCTCCTGCCAAGACGACATCCGGTCGACTCAGCGGAACGCCGACGACGGATTGTCCGAGCCGGTCGCCCGATTCTATCGATGACGGAGCGAGGCGCTCGAGAACCTTGAGTCGGTCGGTGCCGACGGAGATGGTCAAGACCTGCCCTGATGCTCTCGCGCCATCGGCGCTTGCGAGGGGAACCCCGAGGAGCAGTTCGTCGATGCCGTCACCGTCGAGATCGGCGGGCGCCAACGATCCGTCTCCAATTGCACAGGTTCCCTGCACGGCAAGCCCTTTGCAGTCGATTCGCTGTGGCGCGAGTTGCTCGATGTCCAAGCAACTTCCGTCGGTCGGGAGGTCCCGAGGGAGCTCGAGCCAAGAGGGCAGAACCGCTAACCCGTCGGACGCCGCGATGGCAACCCCTTGCGTGGCTTTGGAGGTGAAGTGGCCCACCGCGAGGCGGCTGCCGAACCCCGTGGCGCCCGACACGCAAAAAGACGTCGTCGACTGACCTTCGGCGTCGGTCACGAGGACATGGATCCGGTTCTCGGCTGGTTCGCCAACGAGGAGCGTCGCACCGGTGAGTCCATCGCTCGTGCCGGATGACAGTGCACCATCGAGCATTGCCAACGACTTACCGAAGGAATTGCCGACGTCGGGTACTTCGAGACTCACTCCGTCGGCATCCGTCGACGGAAAGAACACCACCGTGCGCTTTTCGGGGATCCCGAGCAGCAGTCGGGTGGGAGAACTCCGCGGGGCCGAGGCGTAACGCGGAGTCACCGTCGTTTTGTCCGAGAGGATGCCAATGGCCGTGCGGGCCGCGGACGGTAACGCGATGGAGCGATTCTGGTCGTCATCGCAGCGAATCAGCACACTGGACTCGCCGGGCTTGCGCTGGGTGATGGCGAACGCGAAACACCCCCGGCCTTGCTCGCCGTCACGATAGCCGACCGCCGCCACGGAACTCGCCAAAAAGCAGCCATCGCCAACGGCGCACGAGCCACTCTCTTTGGCGTCGGTGCTGGGCGGCTCGTTCGTGCCGAGGTCGTACACCAGGTAGCCTTGGTCGTTCGTCGCGAAGACGAGCGCATGTCCGTTCGTTGCGCGGAGCGCTGCAACGGAGTTACCGGTTCCGGAGCCATCCCCGGGCGCGTCGAGCACGAGGACCGGAGTGCGCTCCGTCACGTCGTCGAACCGCTGAAAGGAGCAGGCCGTGAAGGTGCCGAGGATGCAGGCCACCGCAGCGAACGACCAACGTGGAGAACCGAGGAATCCAAACTGATGGTGACTCATAGGGCCAACTCCGTCCTGAGGCAGGTCGCGTTGTGCGGAGCAAGGGTCGTGGACGCCGCAGACTTCGACGACGCGGATCCTGGGCGGAGGGGACGGTTCGGGGTGTCGAACTCGACGGGGCGACCCACGACGAGTCTGGAAGGGGGAAGGGGATCGGAAATGAAGTTGTATGTCGCGAGGCCCCCGAGTACTGCCGAACCGAGGAACGCGACGTCGGCGCCAATGGCGAAGAGCTTGCCTCGCAATTTGCGCGAATCGTCGTTCGCCAAGCTGCCATCGCGACGATCTCGCGCCATCTCGTCGTGGAGCCGGTTCGATTCGAGCCCGAGGTCAGATCCCGCCGCCGAGCACGACGCCACTCAAGATGGCTTGAGTCCACGCCGCACCGCGGGGCGGAACGACGACGAGGTGTGCAGCGACGGGCAATGCTTGCCCCTTCGGAACCTCGACCTCCGCCTCGAGAGGCTTTCGCCCTCGTGCAGTCAGACGTAACGAGTGTTTGCCTGCGGCGAGATCGGTGATCTCGAGCGGGGGCTTGCCGTCGGCGATTCGCCCAACGAGCTTTCCGTCCACCGCGACGGCCGTGTCATCGACGTTGCTGCTGATCCGAAGGCTGCCCACGGATTTGCGCTTGAGCTCGATGCGCAGCTCTTGTTGTTCCGCTCGGGCCAGCGAGAGCTTTCGTGTGACCGTCTCGTAGCCCGTTGCCGCGACGACCAAGACATGATCGCCGGCAGGCAAAAAGTCGCCAAAGGGCGTCTTACCCCAGGGCGCTTTCGCTAGCTTTGGATCATCGAGATAAACCCGTGCACGTTCTACGTTACTCGAGATCCGGAGGTGGGCCATGAACTGCCCCTGGGAGAGGTTGACTTGGACTTGAAGGACGTGCCCGGCGAGCACTTCGAAGTCTGCGTCGCCGCGATTGTTGTCGTCGAATTCGTCGACGACGACGTGATAGGAACCGACGTCCAGCGAGGCGTTCATCGGCGAAATACCGTCGACGACCCGAACCCATTCGGGATTCGAACCTTCGGGGTTGAAGGTGGCATTGCCAATCATCCGACGAAACACGCGAAGGGGGGCAAGGGAAGGTTCGGTCTCGATGATGACCAAGGACTTCGTTGCTTCTTCGACCGCCGGGGTGGGCGGGGCGGCCTTCGGGGCTCGCTTCTGCTCTTCGATGGCCTGCAGGACCCGTTCGATGCGCTTTTCGACTTCCGCTTTGTCGGGGGCCTTGGGATCGACTTCGAGGTACTTCTTGAAGTGCTCGACGGCTTCATCGAGCTTTCCCGCCTTTTCCAAGGCGACCCCAGCGTTGAACAGAAATGCTGAATACGGATGCAGATCGAAGCCGGCGTCGAAGACCTCCGCCGCGCGTAAGTGCTGTCCGCCCAAGAACAGAGCTTGGCCTTTCTCCATGAACCGCCGGATCGAGTCCACGTTGGTCACTGTGGACTTCTTCCCATCTGCGGCATAGGCGACGGCGCTATCCGTCTGCCAGAGGAGGGTAAAGAGGACGAGCAGCCCAACGAGGCGTCGGATAGAACTCATGTCTGCCATCCAAAGATGCCCCGCACTGCCCGACGGACACAAGTCTTGCGTGAACTCGAGGGCATTGCTGGATCGCACAATCAACGCTTTGGCTGGTCCATTGGCCGATGGGATTGGATCGTACCTGCGAATCTGTTCGCGGGAGATAATTGACCCCACGACGAATGACGTATGTTGCGCGAGGCCAATTCGGCCTATCCTTTGCGGGTCCTTCGTTACTGAGGTTGACTCATGCGTCGTTCAACGGTTGCCTTGGCGTGCTCGATTTGCGGTCTGTTTTCAACGGGCCCGGCTTTCGCTGGCGAAGTCCATCAGTATCCAGAGTGCGGTAAGCAGCCGTCCGAGTCCGAGGTGCAAGGTGCGCAAGGCGCCTATCAGGCGGGACTCGGGTCCTACAACGAAGCCGACTACGAGCGGGCCATCCTCTATTGGGAAGATGCCTTTCGGCGGGACTGCACGGCCACGCTCCTACTTCATCATCTCGCTCGCGCTTACGAGGGTCAGGGCAATCTCGAACAAGCCATCGTCGCGCTTCGGACCTATCTCGAGCGTTCTCCCAATGCGACGGAGCGCCCGCAGATCCAGAAACGGATCGAGGTGTTCGAGCAGAAGCTCGAGGAGGAGCGAGTCCGCAAGCAAGAAGAAGCCGACCGGAAGCAGAAGGAAGAGAGCGCCAAGGCAAAATCCGAGGCAAGCCCCGCGCCGGCTCAACGTCCTTCGAATGGGTTGTACGTGAATCCCCTGATCCCGATCACGGTGGCTGGGGTGGGCGTCGTGGCCGCCGTGGTTGGCAGCATCGTTTATTTTCCTGCCAAGTCCGACATGAACAAGGCCGAGGACAACTGCGGGGGATCTCGGGACGGCTGCACGTCTAGCCAGGCTGCAGCTGGCAACGACGCACGCGACAAGGTGAAGTGGGGTGGCCCGATCGCCATCACGGGACTCGTTCTCGCCGCCGGCGGAGCGGGCTGGTACTTCTTCAACGACAGTCGTGCGCCGAAGCGGACCGCCGCCATGGAACCCGCGGTGCAGCCTTGGGTGAGCTCCCAAGCGGCGGGCGTGGTTTGGCAGGGCGCTTTCTAGACGAATCGCGAACCCGACCGCTACCGATCGAAATCCTCGGGGGTTGGTGGCTCGGCTGCGGGAAGTGGCGCGAGCGACGGTTCGGCTTTTCTTCGCTGCGGTGCTCCCCAGGTGCTCCGCGCTGGCTCGGTCCGATCGAGTTCTCGAAGGTGCAGCTCGTTCTCCGCTTCGGACTGCTCGACGAGTTTGGCTCGCGTAGCGTGCCGCAGCTTGAGCTGCCACGCGTCGGGACGCTCGGGTTCCGGGGTCTCACTCGCGGAGCCGCCACACGCGGAAAGGATGCACGAGATCCCGAGGACGGTGAGTAAGGGTCGAGCGTTCCGAAGTCGCATGGGGCAAGGGCACTAGCATGCTAGGGTGCGTCCGTCATGATCGGACGGCTCAGAGGAATCATTGCATCGGACTCGTCCGATGGAACTGCGCTCATCGACGTCCACGGCGTCGGGTACGACGTCCACGTGCCCCTTGGAGCGCTTGGACGGGTTCCCGTCGAGCCCGACGGCTCGCAGACGCTGTTCATCCACACCGTGTTTCGTCAAGATGCCCTCGAACTCTTCGGGTTCCCGAACGAGGTCGAGCGTGCTTGCTTTCGCGCGCTCGTGGCCGTGCCCAATGTGGGTCCGAAGACGGCACTCGGCGTGCTGTCGTTCTTGAGTCCCGCAGAGTTGTCCACGGCCATCGAGGCGGGGGACCTCGCCAAGCTGGCCAAGGCGCCCGGGATCGGCAAGCGAACCGCCGAACGCATCGTCGTCGAGCTCAAGGGCAAGCTCGCCCCGCTCGCCGCGGTTTCGGTGGGCGTGGCTCCAAAATCCGCCACCAATCACGCCAACGCGGACCGATTGACGGCTGCCCTCACGAATATGGGGTACCGGCCGGCCGAGGCTGCTCGAGCGGTCGAAAAGCTCGGTGACTCCGTGGAGACCAAGAGCCTGGCTGAGCTACTTCGTGAAGCCTTGGCCTTGCTGACGCGGTAGACGGCCGGTGCAAAGCGTCGCCCCCTTCGCTCTCGATGCTTGACCGCACGTTTCGTCCGTGGATAATCGCGGACTTGTCGAGGAAAGTCCCGGATAGTGTTTGCGGACGCACCCCGACCCGAGGAGGCGCAGCGTGATTACCTGTCGCAAGTGTGGGAAGGAAAACCAGGACCACTATAAGTTCTGCCTGGGATGTGGAGCTGAGCTGCCTCGGGAAACGGCCCCAAAGCCTTTCACCCCGAACACACCGCCACAAGGTGTTGCTGCCGTCGCACGTCCGGCACCTGCGCCCGCGGCTTCTGCGATCCCGGCACCGGCGCCTGCCGCACCGGCACCCGTTGCACCGGCTCCAGCCGCGGCAGCACCGGTCGCACCAGCTCCGGCAATTCATCCCGGGGCAACGATGGTGCAACCGCCGCGTCCGGCATCCAATCCGCCGCCGGTGCAGGGGGATCTCGTGGTGTGTCCCCAGTGCCAGCACCAGAATCCGAAGAGCAACCGGTTCTGTGCTGGGTGTGGATACAACTTGGGTGCGCTGCAGCAGATCGCTCAGTCCATTCCCGCCGCCGCACCGGCTCAGGCCGCGGCTGCACCGGTGAGCGCCGGCGCGATTCGTCCAATGGTTCTCGTCGCGTTGCGCGCGGACGGCAGCGAAGCCGGCCGCTACCAAATGCCCGACACTGCCATTGTCACCGTCGGTCGTGACACGGGGTCCATCTTTGCGGGTGATAGTTACCTGTCGCCCCGCCATGCGGTCATCACACGTCGAGGCAACGATGTGCTCGTCAAAGACGCGGGCTCGCTCAACGGCGTGTACATGAAACTGCGGCCTCAGGAGCCATGGCCCCTCGAGTTCGGGGACGTGTTCCGCATCGGCCAGGAGATCATTCGTTTCGAGGAACTGGTAGCCCAGCCAACGTCAGCCGACGGTGTTCGTCGCTTCGGCAGTCCCGCCAAGGGATACGTGGGGCGGTTGGCGCTGGTCATCGGTCGTGACACCACTGGCAACGCATTCCCAATCCCGGAACGCGGCATTCACTGTGGCCGCGAACGTGGGGACATTCTTTTCTCCGAAGACGGTTACGTGTCTGGGCTCCATTGTCGAATCGCCAAGGGCGCCGATGGACGAATCGCTTTGACCGACGTGGGAAGCTCCAACGGAACCTTCGTGCGTTTGAAGGTCGAACATCCGTTGGTCCCCGGAGCGGTGCTGCTCATGGGGCAGCAGTTGTTCCGCGTCGATTACTGATGGTCGAGCCAGCCATCCCAACGGTTCGCGTCGTCGCGGCGGTCATCGAGCGCGACGGCGCCTACCTCATCACCCAACGACGTCCTTCTGCCGTGCTTCCTTTGCTGTGGGAGTTTCCCGGAGGCAAGGTGGAAGTGGCTGCAGGTGAGGACGATGCGGCGGCATTGCGTCGTGAGGTGCGACATCGTTCGGCCGTCGAGGTCGAACCGGGAACCCTGATCAGTTTCGTCAGCCACCCTTACGAGCAATACATCGTCGAGCTTTACCTCTACGAGTGTCGGCTACTCGAGGGGGAGCCCACTCGTGCGAACGTCAATGATTTGCGCTGGGTGAAGAGTCAGGAGTTCGAGGCGTATCCCTTCACTCCTGCCGACGAGACTTCGATGACTCGCCTGCTGGGTTTCTAGTCGCCAGGTCTTTTCTCGGCCTGCGCCCGAGTTGTGAGGCGCGAGCTCGAGTTGTGAGGCGCGAGCTCGAGTTGTGAGGCGCACGCTCGAATTCGCGCAACTCGAGGGAGGAGCGGTCGACACTCCAACATGTTCGGAGATTGGCGTGCCGTTTCGAATTGGGTTTTCGACCAACTTTTTCCTGCGGAATGCCTGGGGTGTTCTGCGACCGTGCCCCAAGCACTGGGATTCTGCGTCCGATGCCGTTCATCGCTCGAGGGAAATGCCGAGCGTGAGCTCGGTGACGTGCCCTTGCTCGCGCCCTATCGATTCGCGGGACCGATGACCCGTGCCGTACACCGTCTCAAGTACGAAGAGCGTTCCGAATACGCCCGTCGATTGGCCGCCGACATTGCGTTCACTGGCCATCCATCTTGGCTCAACGGTGTCTCCTTGGTGCCGGTGCCGATCCATCCCGAGCGGCTAGTCGAGCGAGGTTACGATCAAGCTGGCCTGCTCGCCCGAGCGTTGGGACGTCGTTGGCGACTGCCCGTCGAGCAAGGGCTCCTTCATCGTGTTCGGTTCGTTGCGCGACAAGTCGGGCTCGATCGAGCCGCTCGTCTCGCCAACGTGCAGGGGGCTTTCGAGGCGAGGTTTCCCGTGCGGCGTACGTCGTTCACTCGCGCAAACACGGTTGCGTCGCGAGCCTTTCCTCCTCGCGTGGCTTTGGTCGACGACGTTGTGACCACGGGAGCCACCATTCGTGCCTGCATGGGTGCTCTCGAAGCGGTGCACATCGAGGTCGCGGGCGTCGTCGCCGTTGCACGCGCGGTGGGACGCAATTGAGCTGTGCCGATCGATCGGCGTGGGACGTTTGCGCCGTCCGGCATTCATCGCGACGAGCACCCCGCCGAGGACGCCGAGTGGCGTGGAGGCTGCGCTCCTTGGCCCGAGCGGCGAACGGTCGGTCAAGAGCCTGCTACCGCGGCCTTTTTTAGGCCATCGACGGCAAAGGCGAGGTTTTTCTCGATGCGTTCGCGATGGTCGGAAGGGAGTTGGCCTTCGGTGAGCAGACGGCGCGCCGCTTCAGCACATTCCGCGTACTCTCCGACCCAGTACGCCGCAATCGAGAACTCGTCCAAACAGCGCCACCGATAAACGCTCTCGTCGACGAACAAGGTGTCCTTCGACGGTGCAATGCGTCGGGCTCGATCGGAAAACAAGTACGCGAGCTGGAAGTCCTTCGATTCACGGAGCATTCTCGATAGCTCACAAAGGGGTTCCGCTCGGCTCGGTCGTCGTTGAAACGCCGCCATATAGGCCTCGATTGCCTCTGCTCGGCGTTGCAGCCGTTCCAAGTTCCGTGCGACCTGAAATTGCGCGAACCACGCTTCTTCCTCCCAACCGCCCATTTGTGCTCGTCTTTGGTAGGCGTTGAGCGACTTCTCGTACTGTCGCGCGTCTCGATAACTCTGGCCGAGATAGAAGACGTATCGCGAGTTGTTCGGCTCGCGCTCGAGCGCAGCCTCGAGCACGCGTGCGTCACGCAGGTACTTCTCCTCTTGCGGGAGACGGTTCCGCGCAGAATCGAAGAAACCTTGAATGAGTGGTCCCTCTAGCCGCTCCGTGCGATGGGGCGCGTTACAGGCAAGGGCCTCGTGAAGTACGCCTTCGTATCGCCATGGCAGCGCGTTCCTGACGAACTGAGTCAACCAGAAGTAAGTATCGGATCTGCCGGCCCGATGCAGCGTCTGGTAGGCGTCCGCCGTTAGATTCGAAAGGACGAACCCCGGCGGAGCGGTGAGGACCTCGTCCGCGTCGATGATGAAGGAGTAGCGTGCCCGATCCCTGGCGAGTTCGAGTGCCTCGGTGCGATTCGTTCCGAAATCGCGAAAGGGGCGTTCGTAGAGGCTGCCGGGCTTTCCCACAGCGTCGAAATAGCTCTGGATGACCTGTTGGGTTCCGTCCGTCGAGCCCGTATCCACGATGACCCAAGTGTCGATGAATGGCAGTACCGAATCGAGACACCGTTGGATGACGTGCGCTTCGTCCTTCACGATCATGTTGAGGCAGATGAGCGGATCGGGCATGGGCGTATAGAGACTATTTACCGCGGAAGGCCCCTCGATTAGTCGAGAAATCGACCGGTCCAAGCGAAGAGAGGCGGCCTTTTTCCGGTGTTCGATGCTCTTTGCCGAGGAGACCTTGACGGACTCTCGGTTGGCCGGCACTTTTCCGCCACCCATGCTCGATCCGATTGCTCAGCTCGTCCCAATTCTGCAATCTGCCGTCGCCAAGGCGTTCGGTGCGGCGCACGAAAAGGCAGATCCGATGCTTCGCCCGTCGAAGCACGCAGATTATCAGGCCAATCTCGCCATGGGGCTCGCAAAGGCCTTGGGCGGCAAAAAACCGCGCGAGGTGTCGGAGGAGATCTTGAAGCACCTCGAGATCGGCTCGCTCATCGAACGGGCGGAGATTGCCGGCCCTGGTTTCATCAATCTCTGGGTCTCGTCGCGTTTTCTCGAAAAGGAACTCGAAGCAGCCCTTTCGGGAGATCTGGGCCTTTCAACCGCGACTACGGAGACCATCGTCGTCGATTATTCCTCGCCGAACGTCGCCAAGGAAATGCACGTGGGGCACCTCCGCTCCACGATTATCGGCGACGCTCTGGCGCGTGTCTTCGACGCGATGGGCCATAAGGTCATTCGTCAGAATCACTTGGGTGACTGGGGTACCCCATTCGGAATGCTCATCGAGCATCTCCTCGACGAGGGCGGGGACGGCGCCGAGCACTCGGTCAGCGACTTGAACGCGTTTTACCAGGCGGCGCGTAAGAAATTCGACGAGGACGAGGCGTTTGCCGAGCGTGCTCGCAAGCGAGTGGTACTTCTTCAAGCGCTGGACGAAACCACGCTCACTCTTTGGAAGCGGCTCGTGTCCGCTTCGACGTCGTACTTCGGCACGGTATACGCGCTCCTCGGGATCAGTCTGACCGAGCGAGACATTGCCGGCGAGAGCCTCTATAACCCGTGGCTCCCCGAAGTCGTCGCGGAGCTCATGTCCAAGGGGCTGGCCGTCGAGAGCGATGGCGCCATCTGCGTATTTCCACCTGGCTTCCTCGGGCGCGACGAGCAGCCCGTGCCCCTCATCATCCGCAAGCAGGATGGCGGATACGGCTACGCGACGACCGATCTTGCGGCGATCCGTCACCGCGTCTCGACCCTCGGTGCCTCGAGAATCCTCTATGTCGTCGGCGCTCCCCAAGCGCAGCATCTTTCGATGGTGTTCGCGGCGAGTCGTCTCGCCGGATGGCTCCCTTCGAACGTTCGCGCCGAGCACGTGGCGTTTGGAGCGGTTCTCGGCTCGGACAAGAAGATGTTTCGCACTCGCGCCGGCGAGACCGTCCGCCTCGTCGATCTGTTGAAGGAAGCCACCGCTCGCGCGCTCGCCATCGTAGTCGAGAAGAATCCGACCTTGGATGGCGCGACTCAAGAAAGCATCGCTCGGGCCATCGGGATAGGCGCGGTAAAGTACGCGGATCTCCTCGAACGATCGCAACAAGGACTACGTGTTCGATTGGGATCGGATGCTGTCCTTCGACGGAAACACGGCGCCGTATCTCCAGTACGCGCATGCGCGCATCCGTTCGATCTTCCGACGTTCGGAGACGGATGTCTCGAAGTCGCCGATTGTCATCGCAGCGCCAGAGGAGAAGCTCCTCGCCCTCTGCATCCTGACCTTCCCCACGGTCGTGAACGAGGTCGCGACGACGCTGCTTCCCCACAAGCTCTGCGGCTATCTTTACGATCTGGCGACGACGTTCAGTGGCTTCTACGAGAAGTGTCCCGTGCTTCGCGCCGAATCCGAAGAGCAGCGCGCCAGTCGTCTGAAGCTATGCGAGCTCTCCGCGCGCGTGCTCGAGTGCGGTCTCGGGCTTCTCGGGATCCAAGCGCCGCATCGCATGTAGCTCGCTTCTCGGGATCCAAGCGCCGTATTTTACCTAAGCCTCGGCCAGGCGTGGCGGGGCACCGTTCGCGGCCACGGCTGTCGGACACCGACCTCCCGATTGTCGCCGATCGGGAGGTCTTGGTGCAGCGCCGCTCCAGGACGGTAATGGGGCAGCTAGAGCTGGGGCGATGCTTGCGTCGGCGCGCCTTGTGCACGTCGCTCCGCGAGTTCCGAAGAGATCTTACTCATCGTTGCTTCGTCCAGCTTGTAGAGCGAAAGCGGGATGAGCGAGAGCAGCCCAAGCCCAGCAGGGATGAGGCTCACGAGCAGGACGAGACTGTTCAGCGTCTCGGGAGTCTGAGCCACGTTCGGCACGAATCCCGTCAGGCTCATGACCTGTGTCGCGGCCAAGGCCCCGATGGCCCAACCGAACTTCTGCGACATCGTCGAGGCGGAGAAGACCAACCCGGTTGCGCGCCGTCCGTTCCTCCACTCGCTGTAGTCCGCCGTGTCGGCGTACATGGCCCAAATCAACGCGCTGAGCGGCGCGCCCGCGGCGGAGCCGATGCCCTGGAGGAGGAACATGAGTCCGACTTGGTTTGGCTTCAAGAAGTAGAACGCTGCCGTGCTGATGAGAGATACGACGTAGAGCGTGATGAACGCGCGCTTCTTGCCGAGGGTTCGCGAGATGAAAGCGACGAGCAGCACGCCTCCGATGGAACAAGCCTGCCCGAGGGTGTTGAAGGTGCTGACGAGCGCCTCGAAGCCCCAGTCCGCCTGAAAAACGCCGAAGTTTACGTGCTGACGACCGACGTAATACTTGAAGTAATGCGTCGTCACGCTCATGCGCGTCGCAATGAAGAGAATGAAGGTGATCGTCGTAAGAAGTAGGATCACCCAGGGACCGTTCGTGAAGAGGTCCTTCAGATCTCGTCCAATCGACGTCTTCTGTCCCTCGGGCGGCGTGACGCGCTCGCGCGTGCCGAAGAACGTGATGAGGAAGAAGATCGTCGCCGCGATGCCATAAACAACAAAAGACATCTGCCAGCCATGGGCCGCGTCGTTGCCGCCGAAGGCCTTGGCCATCGGAAGGAGCGTCGCAGAAACGAGCGTGCCCGCACCGAAGGCGAAGAGAAACTTGATTGACGACACCTGAGTTCTGTCGTCGGAATTCGGCGAAATCACGCCGAGCATGGCCGTGTACGGGATGTTGATCGCCGTGTAGAGCACCATCAACGTGATGTACGTCGCGTATGCCCACACGAGCTTCCCACCCGGTCCGAAACCGGGCGTCGTGAAGGTCAACACCCCGACGATCGCGAAGGGGACACAAAGCCAGAGTAGGTACGGGCGGAATTTGCCCCAACGCGTGTTGGTGCGATCGGCAAGCATTCCAACGACTGGATCGACGACTCCGTCGAGGATACGGCTCACGGCGATCATCGTGCCCGCTGCTGCTGCCGTGATCCCGAACACGTCGGTGTAAAAGAACACCAAGTATGCCATGAAGGTTTGCCAATACAAAACCGACGCGAGATCTCCGAAGCCGAAGGAGATTTTTTCCCCGAAACTTGGTCTGTCCGATGCCGTCATGTTCCCCTTGAGTGAGCGCGATGGCTCGACGCGCATACTGCTCGATGGTCCCGTCAACGCGCAACGAGAGGTTGGCCAATCCTTCTCCCTCGGTCCCCTGGGGAGGGGCTTGATGTCCTCTCGAGGTGCCGTCCGTGAGGAAAACTTCCAACGCGACGGAAAGACGTCATCGACGACGCATTGGGGAAACACCCCCAATCTCAGGCGAAATTGCCGTCCAGCGCCCTCGATTCGTGGGGGGCGGACCTCTCGAAACGGGTGCGATTTGCCGTCAATTGCGAGAGTTTGTCCATCGGTATAGACACTTAGAGCTGCCGATGGTACGAGCGGACGCCCGCTTATGGGCGACTTTGGTCGAAAGGCCAGCGCCCGTACGGTGCATTAGGCAGGGATCGCTTCGCGTGCAAATCGTCGCCAATCTCCCACCCACCGCTCCGTTCATTCTCGCTTCCGGCGGGGTCGACATCGACTTCGATCGCACGGTGTTCGTGCAGATGGGGCTCTTCGTCGTCCTCATGCTGGTGCTCGCGCCGCTACTGTTCCGTCCGCTGCTTCGCCTCTTCGAGGAGCGGGAGAAACGGACCGAAGGCGCGAGAGAAGATGCGAGAGCCATGCAGGAAAAGGCTGCAGAGCTCCTGTCTCGCTACGAAAGCGAGCTCGGTCGAGTTCAAGAGGTCGCAGCTCAAGAGCGCGAGAAGCTGCGCGCAGAGACCTTGCGTCTAGAAGCCAAGATCTTGGAAGAAGCGCGGGTCGCCACGACGAAAATCGTCGACGAGGGCCGCCACCGCATCGAGACCGAGGTCACACGCATGCGTTCCGCCCTTGAGCAGCAGAGTAACGAGATCAGTCGAGAAATCGCGTTGCGGGTTCTCGGGCGCGAGGTGGAGTGATGTCGCGACGAACCACGATGCCGAAGAGAGTTTCCTTTTGGTTTGGGGTCGTCGTAACGACGACCGCGTGCGGACTCGCGTTCGCCGAGCCGATACACGTCGAACCCGGCGCGCAACAGGCCGAGGCTCAGCTGCGGGCGCCGATCGGCGAACAGGCTCGGCCCGCAGCCGAACACGATGCGCATCCGGATGCCGCGCAGGCCCACGACGGGCAAGCCCTCGGACAGTCCGAGCCGCTCACGGCGGATCAGGCGGCTGCCCAGGAGCACGCGTCGGGTCACGGTGAGCACGCGTCGGGTCACGGTGAGCACGCGTCGGGTCACGGCGAGCACGCGTCGGGTCACGGCGAGCACGCCGAGGCGCCTCCGAAGTTTTCCGACATCAACTGGTACTACGGCTTCTTCGGGGAAGAAGAGGGCGCAACGCCGAGCTTCGCGGTCCGCCCGAAGGGCATGCCGGTTCCGTTTTTGGCCACCCTCCTCAATTGGGGGATCTTGGTCGCCCTCATCGTAGCCTTCGCGCGAAAGCAGATCCCCTCCGCGCTGGCCAAGCGCAAGGCGCAAATCGTCCAGGGCATGGAAGAGGCGTCGAAGATGCTCGCGGAGTCGAAGGGGCGACTCGCTGAGCTCGAAGGCAAGCTCGCGAAAATCGATAGCGAGATCGAGCGCATCAGAACCGAAATGGCGCGTGCTGGAGAGCTCGAGCGTGAACGCATCCTGCAAGAGGCCGTCGAACGACGAGTGCGCATGGAGCGGGACGCTCAGCGGCTCATCGAAACCGAGCTCGACGCCGCCCGTGAGTCACTCCGGCGCTTCGTCGTAGAAAAGGCGCTCGCCAGCGCCAAAGCGCAGATCGCACAGCGTCTGCGTGGTGAAGACCAGCAGCGCATGTTCGATGACGCACTCGCGAGCATGAAGAAGCTACCGTCGCGCAGTCTTGGAGGTCAGGCATGAGCGAGTCCGTCGTTGCCGAGCGCTACGCTCGCGCCCTTTTCGAACTTGGAATCGAGTCGGGACAGCTGGCCATGTTGACGGATCAGCTGCGCACGGTTGCGAATACCTATCGTGACAGTGCGGAGCTCAAGCGCGTCCTTACCGACCCACGGGTAACCGAGGATCAGGTGCGCGGTCTCGTCGAGGCGTTGACCAAGCGCCTCGCGTTGAGCCCACTCGTGAAGAATTCCCTGTTGATCCTGGTGCAGCGTGGTCGCATCGCGGTGCTCCCGGACATCGTGCAAAGGCTCGTGAGCCTGACCGACGAACGTACGGGGGTCATCCGTGCGAGCGTGACGAGCGCAACCCCGCTCAACGACGCGCAGGCGCAAAAGCTCGTCGAGGAGCTCGAACGACTCACCGGCAAGCGGATCGTCCTCGAGCGCTTTGTCGATCCCAGTCTGATCGCGGGACTCGTGACCCGGATTGGGGATCACGTAATTGACGCAAGCCTATCGGGGCGGTTCGAGCAACTCGAGCGCCGCTTGGGCGAGTCTCCCAACTGAATTTGATCCATTGAATCGTACCTAGTTTTCGGAGCGATGACTCATGCAGCTTAGTGCGGACGAGATCTCCCAGATCATCAAGCAGCAGATTTCCAGCTTTGACCGTGCCGCTCTCGTGACCGAGACGGGAACGGTGCTCACCAGTGGCGACGGTATTGCCCGTGTTCACGGGCTTTCCGGCGTCATGGCGGGCGAGCTGGTCGAATTCCCGGGCAGCATCTACGGCTTGGTCTTGAACCTCGAGCAAGACAACGTGGGCGTGGCCATTCTCGGCGACGCGACGGGCGTCAAAGAAGGGGACACCGTGAAGCGCACTGGGCGCATCGCGGACGTGCCCGTCGGCGAAGCCGTCATCGGCCGCGTCGTGAACGCCCTGGGTCAGCCCATCGACGGCAAGGGAGCCATCGAGACGAAGCTGCGGCGACAAATCGAGCTCAAGGCGCCCGGCATCATCGCGCGGCAGCCCGTGCGTGAACCGCTGCAGACGGGGCTCAAGTCCGTCGACGCCATGATCCCCATCGGTCGCGGGCAACGCGAGCTCATCATCGGCGATCGCCAGACGGGCAAGACGGCCATCGCGATCGACACGATCATCAATCAGAAGGGCAAGGGCGTTTACTGCTTCTACGTCGCCATCGGTCAGAAAGCGTCGACCGTCGCGCAGGTCGTCGACAAGCTCGCGGCACACGGCGCGATGGAATACACCACGGTCGTCGTCGCGACCGCGATGGAAAGTGCGCCGCTGCAGTTCCTCGCTCCGTACGCCGGCGTGACGATGGGTGAGTATTTCCGAGACACCGGTCGTCATGCTCTGTGCATCTACGACGACTTGTCGAAGCAAGCCGTCGCTTACCGCCAGCTTTCGCTGCTCCTCCGTCGTCCGCCAGGTCGCGAGGCGTATCCGGGCGACGTGTTCTACATTCACTCGCGCCTACTCGAGCGCGCCGCCAAGATGGCCGAGCGCTGGTACGTCGTGAAGTCGGGGACGGAAGTTCCCGCGGGTGATCACAACTTCCGCGGTGCGGACGGCGCGCTTCACCTCGGAGGAGAAGGCAAGAAGCAGGCTGCGGCTGCACAGAAGCAGCTCGGTGACGGCTACGAAGTCAAGCGCGATGCCCATTCGGGTGGCTCGCTGACGGCTTTGCCGATCATCGAAACCCAAGCTGGCGACGTGTCTGCGTACATTCCGACGAACGTCATCTCGATTACGGACGGCCAGATCTTCCTCGAGAGCGATCTCTTCTACTCCGGTGTGCGTCCGGCAATCAACGTCGGTATCTCCGTGAGCCGCGTGGGCGGCAACGCGCAGATCAAGGCCATGAAGAAGATTGCGGGTGCTCTCCGCATCGAGTTCGCCCAGTACCGTGAAATGGCGGCATTCGCTCAGTTCGCGAGCGATCTGGACGCTGCGACTCGCGCTCAGCTCGAGCGTGGCGCGCGCCTGACGGAGTTGCTCAAGCAGGGCCAGTACGTGCCCCTTCCGGTGGAGAAGCAGGTCGTGCTGATTACGCGGGCACTCGAGGTTTCGTCGACAAGCTTCCGCTCGATGCCTTGAAGGACTACGAGCGCGAGCTTTACCGAACGCTCGACGAAAAGCACGAGAGTCTACTTGCCAGCATTCGCGAGAAGGGTGAGTTGACCGAGGCCATCGAAGCGGACCTCAAGAAGGTTCTCGCGGAGTTCAGTTCAAAGTTCGTTTCCAGCCGAGCCTAGGACCCTGTGGCAAATCTCAAGAGCATTCGCAAGCGCATCGTGAGCGTCAAGTCGACGCAAAAGAATCACCCGCGCAATGAAAATGGTTGCTGGCGCGCGTCTGACACGAGCCCAGCAACGCATCACTGCGCTGCGTCCTTACGCGGTCAAGCTCGGGGAGATGCTGGCGGCGGTCACCGCTGCAGCGGCGGAACGTGCGGCATTGCTCGGGGATGCTGCCTCGGCGAGCGACAGCGACGCGGTGGTCGTCGAAGCGGAGCACCCATTGCTCGCGCGACGACCCGAGCGGAGCGTTTTGCTCGTGGTCGTCACGAGTGATCGCGGCCTCTGCGGCGCTTTCAACACCAACATCAATCGGTTTGCCGAGCGACGTTGGCGCGAGCTCACCGCGGAGGGCAAAAAGGTCCAATTGGCGGTGGTCGGTCGCAAGGGGCGTGAGTATCTGAGCCGTCGCGGCGCGCCAATCTGGCACGTGTTCCCGAACGTCTGGCAGCAGCTCGGTCCGGAGCAGGCAGAGCTCATTGCTTCCAAGTTGCTCGTGCCGTTTCTGCGTGGGGAAGTCGACAGCATCCAGCTCGTCTACAACGAGTTCAAGAGTGCGATGACTCAGCGAGTCGTGTGCTCGCCGCTCTTTCCCTTGGCGGCAGAATCCAATCCGCCGACGCCGGCTGCGAATCCGAACGTCGAGTCTACGAAGGTCGAATTCGACTACGAGCCAAACAAGGATTCCGTGCTCGAGCAGCTCGTGCCGAGCTACGTGGAAATGACGCTGCTCAGAGCGCTCTACGAGTCTCAGGCATCGGAGCTGGGGGCGAGAATGACCGCGATGGACTCGGCAACCAAGAATGCGAGCGAAATGATCGATCGCCTCACGCTTCAGTACAATCGAGCGCGCCAGGCGGCCATCACGACGGAGCTGATGGAAATCATCGGTGGTGCCAACGCCTTGCAGGAGTAGCAGCCGGGGCCAGGCGAGACAGGGAAGACTCGAGCGTGGACAGCTTCGATGCCTTGGCGTAAGCATTGACGCGCTTCGTCGGGGCATCCTCGCTCTTCCCCTACGGCTTCCCGTGCTCGTGGGGCGTTTGCCGGTGGCAACGGTCGAGGCGTAGGTCACGATTGCGTGGATTGAGGGTCTTGTGACAACGAACGACAAGAGCGCACAGGGGGCGGCTCGAGTAAATCGCGGAAGCCTTTGGGTCGTTGCCGTAGCAGCGCTCTGCGGTCTCGGTCTTTCGGCAGAGCTGACGCGCCTTCACTTCATCCTCGAACGGACGAAGGGCTACGAGAGCTTCTGCAACATCAGCGCGAGCGTCAATTGGTGACGCGGTCGCAACGAGTAGCTACTCCGTCCTTCTCGGGGTTCCCCTGAGCGTGTGGGGACTATTTGCTTATTCGTGCGCGTTCGGACTGGCGATTTGGGGGCTCGCGGGGCGGAGACCGGCTGCAGTCTTCGGTCTGGTCGTCCTTGGCGCAATGGCGACGGTTGGCGCCGTGGTCCTCGCCTATTTGTCGCTGTTCCGTATCCATTCCTTGTGCCTCATGTGCATGGGAAGCTGGATCGTCGACGTCACGATATTGGTAGCGTCGTTGCAAGCGGCTCGGAAGGCGTCATGGCCCGTCCTTCGCAACGATGTTCGGGCGTACCTTTCGGCGAACCCGGCTTGGGTCGCAATGCTCGCCGCGTCGCTCGTATTTGCTCTCGTTTTGGTCGGCAGAATGGTGACGCGTCCCGCGGAAGAGCGAACGCATGAAGTGGTCCGGGAGCTCGTCGCGTCTGCGACGGTCGGTTCCGCTTCCGCTCGCGGACTACCTCGTCCCGTCCCGACGGGGACGGACGAGCGTGGTCATCATTACATTGGAGCTTCGCGTCCCGCGCTGACGATCGAGGAATTCAGCGACTACCAGTGCCCGTTCTGCGCCAAGGCACACGAGACTCTGCGCGCGCTGGTCAGAAATACCCCGATGCCATTCGGATCGTGCATCGGCATTTTCCCCTCGATAACGACTGCAATCCCGCCATCAAAAAGCCGTTTCACACCCATGCCTGTTACTACGCGCGGCTTGCTGCATGCGCAGGTAGCATGGGGAAGTTCTGGCCAGCCAACGATCACCTTTTCAAACACGGTCGTGACGAAGCGCCCGTTGCCCTCGAGACGCTGGCCCGCATCATCGAAGTGGATGCTGCCGCCCTACGGGCTTGTGTGAGTACCAAAGCTGGAGAACTCCTGAAGTCCGACTTGGACGAGGGCGTTCGTCTCAATCTCGAAGGCACGCCGAGCTTCGTCATCGATGGGCAGGTCCACACGGTCCTCTGCCGCAGGACATTCTCGAAAAGTACCCCCTATGAGCAGGTATCCGAACCCCGGGTGAGGGGAAGGATTGCGACCTTCAGACCGATGCTGCTGAAGGTCTCGCGACGCATGGAACGGCGTGGCCCCTTTTCGAAGACTTGTGTTGTGCGGGTTGGACTCAGGCGTTTTGACGGAGTTCAAGGACCGAGGTCGGTGCTCGACCGTCACGTGACACTCGCACGGGCATGCGCGAAGTAGGAGGTTCGCCGAGACATGACGACCGTTCATGCTCTCTCCCGCCCCACACAGAACGCTCGAGACCGTGACCGGGGCCGTCCTCGGGCAATAGTCGTCCAGGCTGGCACCGCGGTCGTCATCGGGGTGTGCCACTGTGCCAATGGCATGAGGAGGACAGTCGAAAATCACCATCTGGTACGAGAAGTCGATGGCACGAAAGGTGCCTTAGCCAGCAGCGTACGGACGCCGGCTCTGTTCGACGCTTCACTTCCTTTGGCTTATGTGGATCCGGCGTTCTGTCTTTTCTCCCAAGACGCAGCTATGGCGACCACTTTCGCGAGGATTCTCCCAAGGATCGTACCGAGTCATCGATCATAGCAATTCGTGCGGTGCGGCATCTTTTGGCGTGCTTTGGGCGTGCGTGGAAGCAATCGAGTATGACGACCGGGTGGCACACCCACCCGGTCGTCGACTCCTTCGAACGAGGTGACGACGCATTGGGAAGCGTCTTCACTTCGATTGCGACATTGGGATACCCGGCGGTCCGACGCCTGTGTTGCGCGGGTTACAAGGGCCGCACATGGGGAGCACGGAGGACGCCGTTTCGAGCGTCACTCGGTGGTCGAGGGAGCGTGATGGCCGCGGTTTCGAGCGTCACTTCGCGGTCGGGGTGTCGCGCTGGTTTCGGCGGCGTTCGAGGAGGCGCTCGAGGATCCGTTGGCGCGCCGCGACGATTTGCTCGAATGCTTCGCTCGCGACAGCTTCGGCGCTACTCGGGCCCACGACTTCGCTGAACGGTCCCATGGAGGCAATCTGATCCTCGCTCAACCAGTGACGACACGTGACGTCGCCTCCCTGCTCCATGAGGTTGTCCTTGTCCTCCACGTGGGGAAGGCCGAGGGCGTGGCCCATTTCATGTGCGATGACATGTTCGAAGTTCACGTTCAGTCGAGTGATGTCCGTGTCCCCGACGAACAAGGTCGGCGTGAAGCGTTCGTCGATTTGGAGCAGCGTATTTAGTGAGCCTCCACTCGGATCGGACTGTTCGACGCGTTCGAGCAGGGTCGGCGAGAGTCCGAGCCCAACGATGATTCCGTCAACACCCATGGAGATCCACCACTTTCGGGCTAACAATCTTGTCGATCACGACCACGTTGACCTTGGGTTGTTCGGGAAGGGCATGTCGCTCGAAGAACGCTCGAGTCGGGGCAAAGAGGACCTTACCGATCGCCTTCTGGGCAAGTGCCTTCTCTTCGGTCGTCAATGTCGTTGCATCGGGCGGAATCCCGGCTTCGATGAGCGCCCGGTTGAGCTCTTCCATGGTGCCGCCAATCGCATAGCGAATCGATTCGACTCGTGCGATATCGGTCGTGTGCATGAGTAGCTGATTCGGGGCGTAGTAGGACTGAAGTCCCTGGGTGTGCAGGGCCGTTGCAGCGTCGGATACCTCCCCATATCGATATAGCGAGATCTCGAGGTCTTTATCGAATCGGTAACGTCGGGCAATCCGGATCACATGACGGGAGCTCGTCCTTGTCGTCGTTGCGCAGGTAGTGCGTCGTTGCACAGTCGGCAAGGGTCGACGCCGCACAGTTGGGAGCGGAACCGGAAGTACATCGTTCCGCGACGAACTCCTCACAAGGATGCTTGCCGAGGGTCAAAAGGGGATTGACGCATCCCTCGTCGTCGTCGGGTGTGGGCGCAAAAGTCGTGCAGAGCATCGGCTCTTCGTCTTTCGCGCTGCAGCCGAGGATCATCGACGCGAACAGGCAGCCTGCGACGCAATAATGTAAGACGCGCATCATGGGTTAGAACTCCAGTCCCGCAAGTAAGACCTGGCGTATGCCTGAGGTATGCTCCGTCAACTCGATGTCGGCGTTTGCCGCGGACAGGTCGAGCAACGGAAAATAGTAGTACTCTGCGAGTACATCGATACGCAGACGGACCGAAGGCGCAGCGGCATAAAGCAATCCCAAACCAAGTGCTGCGTGAAAGCCAGAGCGGCTGCCCTTCAAGCTGCCACAATCGAAAGTCGCGAAACTTTGCCCGCAACTCGTCTGCCAGCGATCGAGTTGCCGTTCGAACTCCCCACCCGGAAAGAGCAGGGCATAACTGAGCTGGAGTTCTGGGACCAACCACAGTTTCCTGGAGAGCCGTGGCGTGAGCTCGAGGCTAAAACCCAAAGTGAGTAGGTTTCCGAGTTCCGTATGACCGTTGGATGAATTGAAGGTAACGGATTGTTGAAAGCCATAGCTCAGGGCAGGGCCGGTTCGCACGAGCGCAGTCGGCTGATAGTAAGCGCCCAATGCGATGACCGGGCTCGGCCTAAATTGGTAGTCTCTCTCCCCCGCGGCGAGGCCATTGCAGTCCGCACCCGAACACTCGAGGCGATCGAGTCCCGATCCGAAGGTGGCCAAACCGGTCTTCAGCGCGAGGGCAAATCTCGGCAGTTCTTCCTTGTTCCGAGCGGAGCCGGTTGCGGGTGCGGTCGGAGGCGGCGCGGAGGACCGAGGAGGATCGGCGGGCTGCTCTTGGACGGTTTCTTGCCCGAAAGCCACCTGGCTCGACGCGAATGATAGCAAAGCAAGCGCCAGAGTACTTGCGAGGTAAGGCTGTCTCATGCATCCGATCCCGGACGTGGTTCGGCAAGTTTCCGCCCGTACCCACGACGGAGCAAGCCTAGCTCGGGGTCGTGAAACGGCCAAGCTTCGTTTCTTCCTTGAACGGGCGTTGCGCTCCGAGGCGTGACGCCAATGGGCGTCCGGTGTTAGGCTTCTTCCGGACATGTCTCCCGACGACGCCTACTTTCGGAAGTGCTCTACGTGTAAAGACCCCATTGGTTTCGAGCAGAAGTACTACACGTGTAGCGTATCGACCTGCAACCGTCCGCGCCTTGCCCTCTACTTTTGCAGCTTGCCATGTTGGGAAGCGCATGTCCCCGAAGCTCGCCATCGCGATGCGTGGGCGGAGGAACAGCGCTCACCCACCCGAGACGCGTGGCTCGAGCAACGGGCTTCGGAGTCCTCGGGCGCTTCGACTCCAGCCGACGCTTCTCGTACGGCTCGCATCGTGACGGGCCTTCCCGCGCAGGAATCGAACGACGCGGTGGATTCGGACGAAATCCTCGTCGTCGTTTCGAAGCTGAAGAAGTACGTTCGTGATCAGTCGGGCATGAATACTTCGGACGGTGCCATGACCGTGCTCTCCAATCACCTTCGAGCCCTCGCGCGGCAGGCAATTCGACATGCGGCGGAGGACGGTCGCAAGACCGTGATGGATCGCGACTTTCTGCCCTTCGTCGACGTAAAGAAGTAGCCCCACGCGAGCGGCGAAGCCCGTTCCGACGTCTCGGCGTCTCGGCGTCTCGACGTCTCGGCGTCTCGGCGTCTCGGCGCCTCGGCGTCTCGGCGTCTCGGCGCCTCGGCGTCTCGGCGTCTCGGCGTCTCGGTGTTTCGGCGTCTCGGCGTCTCGGCGTCTCGGCGTCTCGGCGTCTCGGCGTCTCGGTGTCTCGGTCGAGCGACGCAGTATTCGAGGACGTGATGGTTCCGCGAAATGCGTCTCCATCACGTCTCTTTCGTCTCGGCGCGAGTTGCGTCAACCCATCGTTGCGATGACGTCGACGGTCGTGCCCTCTTTGGCCAAGGCAATGGGCTTCTTTGGATCGGCGGGCTTGCCGTCAACGACGAGTGAAGTCACGCCACGCTGCACGTGCTTCGGGTTTTGCACTCGAATGCGATACGTGGCGCCTCGGTATTGGCGCACCACGTCGAAACCGTCCCACCCCGCGGGGATGACTGGGTCGATGACGAGCCCATCCCACTCTGGACGAACCCCGAGGATGAACTGAGTGCCTGCGACGTAGGACCACGTTGCCGTTCCGCTGAGCCACGGTAGGCGGGATGCACCGTGCCTTCGACTGTAACGGCCGTGGGTCGACTGACAGTGGACGTACGGCTCGATTTCACGGATCTCGGCGCGGTCGTTGTACGCCGAGGGCATGTAGGCACGGTAGTACTCGTAGGCTCTGTCGCCGCGACCGAGCTTCGTCTCCGCGATGACTGCCCAGCCCTGGGGATGACAGAAGATGCCGCTGTTCTCCTTCATTCCGGGGTTGTAGAGGACGGCACGGATCTCCTGGCACGGCGTCTTCGCAAAGGGCGGATTGCAGAGCATCAGGCCGTAGTCGGTGGCGAGGTGCTGCTTGCACGAATCCATGCACGCGATCGCCTGCTCGTTCGTCGCAGCGCCGCTGAGGACCGCCCAGGTCTGGCTGTTGAGGAAGATACTGCCCTCGGCTTCGGCTTTGGTTCCGATGATCGAACCATCCTCCCGGAATGCGCGGACGAACCACTCGCCATCCCAGGTATGCTTCTGGAGAGCGCCATCGAGCTTCTGAAGTTCAGCCTTCGCCCACGCCACCTCTGCTGTGCGGTTCAGTCGCGTCGTGATGTCCGCGTACGTCTTCAGGGCATGTCGCAGCTGGAAGGCGACCATGACGCTTTCACCTCGATAGCCGAGCTTCAAGGTGTCGTTCCAGTCTGCCGAGAGACCGCAGGGGAGTCCGTGAGCGCCCGAGCGTTCGAGGTTGAACTCGATGGCGCGGCGTAGATGCCCGAGCACCGTTGCGCTTCCCTTGTCTGCGTAGGGCAGCTCTTTGTCGAAGAAGGCAAGATCGCCAGTCTCCTTGACGTATGCGGGCACGGTGTCGAAAAGCCAGAGGCAGTCGTCCGAGCGATATTCGTGATCGGGCGTGAGTGGTTCGTGCCCGGGCTTGTGGGCGAAGGGTTTGACCACAGGCATCGCCCCGCCGCTCGAGTCCTGGCCGGTGATCATCAGTTCCAAGCGTTCTTTGGCGGGATCGGTGATGGCGGCCATGACGCCCAACAGATCTTGCACCGTGTCACGATAGCCGAGGCCGTCGCGCTCGCCCGAATACACGAGGCTTGCCGCCCGTGACCACGCGTAGGTGATGAGACAATTGTACGCGTTCCACACGTTGATCATGTGGTCGAAGTCGGCGTCCGGAGTCGTCGCGGAGAAGCTTCCGATCTTGCTGTGCCAATACTCACGAACCTCGTCGAGTTTGGCCTTGGCCGTAGCTACGTCCGGCACCACGCTCTTGGCTTGTAGAGCGGCCTGCGGCGCACGTCCGACACCCATGAGGACGGCGAAGGACTTCGTTTCACCCGGAGCGAGAGTGAGCGCGACCTTGAGCGTTCCACAGGCGTTGTCACCGTGAGCTCGGCTTTGAGTGGTCTTGCCCGATTCGACCACCAAGGGGTTGGCATAGGTACGATACGGCCCGAGGAAGGCCTCGCGACACGTGTCGAATCCACTCGATTGCGCGCCGACGAGCGTCATGAACGAGTGCCGACTCTGATCCCGGAACTCGAAGCGCTCGGGCATTTCCGGCAAATTCACGGAGATCCCGACGCTGAGAACGTCGTCTTCGACGTTGCAGTCGACGATGTACTGCGAGTACTGCAGGTTGAACGTGTCGTGCCAGCCGTGCCACTCGCTCGAGTACTCGACGTACGTAAAGACGTCGATTTCCCGTGGTTCGCTCGAAGGATTGGTGACTTCGAGTAGCCACACCTCGAAGGTTGCGCCCAACGGAACGAAGTAGTGCGCCTTAGTCTCGATGCCGGCGTAGCTGGACTCGATGACCGTGTAGCCCGTTCCGTGACGGCAAGTGCTCTGGTAGACGTCGAGGGGTTTGCCTACGGGTTGCCAGGAGCTCGACCAGAAGTCTCCGGACTTACGATCGCGAAGATAGAAGTATCGCCCCGGTTGATCCATCGGGATCGAGTTGAAGCGTAATCGCGTGAACCGACCTTGCGCTGCGGACTTGTAGAAGCTGTATCCGCCAGCGTTGTTGGTGATGATGGCACCGTACTCCGTCGAACCCAGGTAATTGCTCCAAGAGCGAGGGGTGTCGGGCTTCGTGATTACGTACTCGCGTCGGTCGTCGTCGAATTTGCCGTAGGCCGTCATGGGGCCGAGAGCATACAAAAAACCGGTTCGCGTCGCGACGGATCTTCGCGCGTCTGTTGCCTATCGAGGCGCGCGCGTTCGTCCCCCGCCGATTTCCGAGCCTACGGCACGTTTCGGCTGGGGGACGACTCTCAGTCGCTACTTCGGTTGACCACTCAGAGTGGCAACTCGTTTTGCGTCAGCTGTTCCAAGGTTTGCCGATTGCGAATGACCTTCAACGAACCGTCTTCGCGAACGAGGACCTCGGGCGCCTGCCTGTACGAGTTGTAGCCCACGAGCGACATACTCGAGCAATACGCGCCGGCACCACCGATGACGATGTAGTCACCTGGCTTGGGTTCGGCCATGGGTCGCGGCACGGGCTTGCCGTGGTCGTCGATGGTTTGGCTGTCGCCACTCTCGCAGCAGCGACCGACGAGCACCTGCGGCTTACGTTGCGCAATTGCCGGCTCGAACTCGCTCGAGAGTAGGGTGCCGGTCGAGGACACCACGTAGAAGGGGTGCCGAGATCCGTAGAGGAGCGGTCGGGTGCTCGTCTCCATGCCGGCGTCGAGAACCAAGAAATCGAAGCCGTCCGGTCCCGACGACTTCGTATCGAGCACGGACGAAATGATGTGTCCGGCGTTTGCGACGATGTACGTGCCCGGTTCGACTGCCATCTTGAGCTTTCGACCCGTGCGCTCTGCCAACTGCTCGAAGGCGGCCTTTGCGGTTCTACCGAGATCGAAGATGTCTGCGGGCTTCTCGTCGGGCATGCGAGCTTCTTTGAAGCCGCCGCCCAAGTTGACCGTGGTCGCGTCGGGAAAGTAACGCTCCGCAACCTCCAGGATTCGATCGATGTTTGCCCGCCAAAGTTCCGGATCTCCGCCGGAACCGATGTGGCAGTGAACGTGTCCGAAGACGACGCCCTTCTCCTTCGCGTAGCTCGTGATGAACTCGAGGTGCGCCATCGCGATCCCGAAACTCGAGTACTTGTCGCCGGTGTTGCGTGTTGCACTTTCGCCCGCGCCCACACCGGTGCTCACTCGAATGGCGAGCGAGCACCCTGCGGTTCGTGCGAAATCGGCAATGAGCTCGAGCTGGCGTCGCGAACAGACGTTGTACGTCATGCCGAGCGACATGAGCCGTTCGAGTTCCTTACGATCTTCACCGAGCGGAATGTCCTGGGTCGTCAGCATGATCCGCTTGGGATCGACGGACGCGGTGATGGCGCGCTTGGCTTCGTTGAGCGAGCTTGCGTCGATCCCCAGCCCTTCGCTGGCGATGATTTGCAGAATCGCGCGGCTGCTGTTGGCCTTCATCGCGTAGCCCACGTGGAGGCCGTACGCATTCGGCATCGCCAAAAGGGCGCGACACTTCTCGCGAATGGTGTGTTCGTCGTAAACGTAGGCGGGCGTGCCCACCTGGGAGGCCACTTGGGCCACCGTGGAGGGCGAAAGTAGACCGGCTCGATCGGGATTCATCGCGTACAAGCTTTCTTGGTTCTTGCGAGTAGTGGTCGAGGGCGCGTGCGCAGAGCTCAGAGTTTGAGGTTGCTTCGAATGCTGGACAAAGCGGCTTCGATGTTCTCGCGATGTCCGAATGCGCTCAGGCGGAAGTAGCCCTCTCCGCTCGGGCCGAAGCCGCTGCCTGGGGTGCCGACGACGTGGGCCTCGGACAGGAGCTTATCGAAGAAATCCCAGCTCTTCATGCCACCGGGAGTGCGAAGCCAAACGTAGGGAGCGTTGTCTCCGCCGAAGCACTCGATGCCGAGCTCCGTGAGCGTGCTCCGAATCAGCGCAGCATTCTGCATGTAGTAGTCGATGACGCTCTGACACTCCGCTTTGCCGGCAGGCGAAAGCGCGGCAAGGGCGCCGGCTTGCACGACGTTGGACGCGCCGTTGAAGTAGGTGTTTTGCCGTCGCGTCCACAAGCGATGCGCCTTACCCGGTTCGCCGTCTTCGAGCACGAGGGACTTGGGAATGACGGCCCAGCCCAGGCGAACCCCGGTGAAACCAGCGCCCTTGGAGAAACTGTAGAACTCGATGGCGCAATCCCTCGCGCCCTCGAATCTCGTAAATGCTTCGCGGCAGCTTGGGATTGCGAATGTAGTCGCGATAGGCCGCGTCGAAGAAGATCACGGCTCGATGCTTGCGGGCGTACGCCACGAAGGCCTCGAGTTGTTCGCGAGTGGCGACGTTGCCCGTCGGGTTGTTCGGGCTGCACAGGTAAACGAGATCGGCCTTCGCCTTCGGAACCTCAGGGAAGAAGCCGTTCTGCTCGTTGCAAGGCATGTACACGATGCGGTCGTAGAGACCACGCGCTGCGTCGTAGGTACCTGCACGGCCGGCGATGACGTTCGTGTCGACGTACACGGGGTAGGCGGGATCCTGAACCGCGACGATCGCGTTTTCGTCGAAAATGCTCTGGATGTTGCCGGTGTCGGGCTTGGCTCCGTCGCTGACGAAGATCTCGTCGGCGTTCACGGCTGCGCCGCGCGCCTCGTAGTCCGCGGCAATTGCCTCGCGGAGGGGCATTTCGCCTTCGCTATCGCCGTAACCCGTGTACGTTTCGCGATTGGCGAGTCGCTCGACGCGCTCGTGCATGGCCTTCACGATCGTGGGCGTCAGCGCCTCCGTCGTATCGCCAATCCCCATCCGAAGGATCTTGATGTCCGGGTGAGCTGCCGCGAAGGCCTTGGCTCGTCGGGCAATTTTCGGGGAAGAGATAGCCTGCTGCCAGCTTGTCGTAGTTCGAGTTCAGTTTTGCCATCGTTTACTCTTGGGGAATGCTGACGGAGAACGCTTCGTCCAAAATGGTTCCTTCGGCGACGCGGGTCACCGGTCCAGCCATCTCGATTCAGAAATCATCATGTACGGTGATGGCCAGCTCTCCACCTGGCATGTGCACGCGTGATTCGCTCGTCGCAGAAGCCGAGGCGGCGCGCAACGGCGGCTGCGGCGCTGCTGCTACTGCCCGATGCGAGCGTGTATCCCGCGCCGCGCTCCCAGATTTCGATCTGAATGTCGTTGCGGCCGAGCACCTTCAAGAACTGCACGTTGGTGCGATTGGGGAATCTCGGCTCGACCTCGAGCACAGGTCCGTACTTCTTCGCGAGCTCCGCCGTGACCTCGTCGAGGGGCAAGACGCAGTGTGGGTTGCCAATGGTGGCCGCGCAGAACACGAAGTCACGATCGAGCACGCGAATGGGCTCGTTCAGAACCTCGCGTGGCGAACCGGCGACGGGGATCTTCGTGCTGTCGAAGCTCACTCGACCCATCTCGACGTCGATGAGCTTTGCCCCTTCGTGCACCCGAGAACGAACGACGCCACCGGGCGTCGAGATCGTAAATTGGGCATTTTTTACGAGACCGCGGTCATAAAGATACCGAGAGAAAATCCGCAGCCCGTTGCCACTCTTCTCCGCTTCGCTGCCGTCGGGATTGTAAATCCGAAGTCCGAAGTCCGCACGATCCGTCGACAGCGGTCCCCAGAGGATTCCATCCGAGCCCGCACCGTAGTTTCGGTGACAAATCAGACGAATCTCCTCGACGGTGAGCTCACGTCCCACCTCCTTCGGATCGAGGACGAGGTAGTCGTTACCGAGACCGTGGTACTTGAAGTAGCGCATGGATGACTCCGAACGGTCCGGGCTCCTACCCTGTCGGTCGAACAAGTTCAAGCCAGTTTCGGCTGGATTTCCCTGCGACCCAGTGACTTCGGCCCCATTTGACCCGGCCAACGGCGAGCCACTTGCCAGCATCGGCGGTACCCGATGGGCGTCGGCCGTCGCGGATCAGTGCTAAGAACCGCGGGTCTGTCGTGCCTGCCATCGAGCTCTTACTTACGGTACTCGTCATCGCATTGCCGCTCATCGGATTGGCTTGGGCGGCGCGCAAACGGCTCACGCTGTTCGTGTTGCTCGTCGAAGACGGGCGGATCACGAACGTGACGGGCCGCATGCCGCAACGGCTTTTCGACGATATTGCCGACGTGGTTGCGCGCGAGCGCCCCGCACGGCTTCGCGTCGCTTGTCGCATCGAGGATGGTCTCGCCGTGCTCCACTTCGACGCGAATGCCGATGCCGGGCTTCGGCAGGTGATGCGCAATCTCGTTGGCGAGTACCCGGCCGTTAGGCTGAAGGGCGCGAATCGAATCCGTCGACGGTAACGGCGATTGCAGTCGGGAGGGGATCGTCGTCGAGCGGCGGCTGCAGTTGGGCGACGGCCGCAGTCGAACGGGGATTGTCGTCGAGCGACGGCCGCAGTCGAACGGGGATCGTCGTCGAGCAGCGGCCGCAGTCGAGAGGCGGGCCGCAGTCGAGAGGCGACCGCTCGTTGCCGCCGTCGAATCATTTTCGACGGGGGCCTCGGCGTGCCTCGGCCAGCCCGCTTGAACGTCGCGCCGTCGGTTGAGCGGGATCGAGCGGGAGACGAACCCTCCACGACCCTGAGGATCGATGGACTGCCTCGCATGTGTCTCTAGGGTTTCCAATCGTTTCGTTGCTCGCGCGGAGCGCTGTCGCGTCGTGGTGGCCTCGTCGACTCACCGGGCAAACGTCACTTCGAATTCGCGTTCGCGAAGATCTTCGATTATAGGCTTAGATTATGTGTGGAATCGTAGGCTACGTCGGTCCGCGTAAGGTCGTCCCCGTTCTCATCGAAGGCTTACGAAAGCTGGAGTATCGGGGGTACGACTCCGCAGGGGTTGCCGTGCAGGTCGGCTCTAGCGTCGAAATCGTTCGCGCCAAGGGCAAGCTGGAGAATTTGGCGCGTGCCCTCGAGGAGCGCCCACTCGATGGGACCGTCGGGATTGGGCACACGCGTTGGGCCACCCACGGTCGCCCCAGCGAGCAGAATGCTCACCCGCACTCTGCCGGGGACGTGGCGGTGGTTCACAACGGCATCATCGAAAACCACGTGGCTCTGAAGCACGAGCTCAAGGCGGCCGGCGTCACCTTCCAGAGCGATACGGACACGGAAATCGTGGCCCACTTGATCAATCGAGCTTACGGCCCTGGGACGACACTGATCGACGCGGTTCGCCAGGCCTTGCTCCAACTGCGCGGCGCGTATGCACTCGCCATCGTGTCGAAGCGAGAGCCCGATCGCGTCGTCGTGGCCAAGCAGGCTTCACCGCTCGTCATCGGGTTCGGAGACGGCGAAATGCTCTGCGCCAGCGACATTCCTGCGCTTCTCGGCCATACGCGACGCATGCTGTTCGTCGAAGATGGGGAAATAGCAGAACTTACCGCGTCGGGGTTGCGACTTGAAACCCTCGACGGCAAGACCGTGCAGCGGCCGAGCAAGGTCGTGGATTTTAGCCCAGTTCTCGCGGAAAAGGGCGGGTTCAAGCACTTCATGCTCAAGGAAATCCACGAGCAGCCGCGTGCCGTCGAAGACACCCTGCGCGGCAGACTTCGGCTCGAATCGGGCGACGTCATCGACGGGGAGCTCGGCCTTTCGCCGGAGATCGCTGGCAACATCGATCGCGTCGTATTCCTTGCATGTGGCACGAGCTTTCATGCGTCCCTGTGCGGCCGACATTGGATCGAGCAGCTTTCGAGAGTGCCGGCTCAATGCGAGCTTGCCAGCGAGACCCGATATCGCGCACCCGTGTTCACGTCGCGCGATCTCGTGGTTGCAGTAAGTCAGTCGGGGGAAACGGCCGACACTTTGGCGGCCTTGAAGACGGCCCGTGACATGGGCGCTCAGGTGCTCGCGATTTGCAACGTGCTCGACAGCGCGATTCCGCGCGCCAGCTCCGGAGCGCTTTATACGCATGCGGGGCCGGAGATCGGCGTCGCGTCGACGAAGTGTTTCACGACGCAGCTCGTGGCCATGCTTTTGCTCGCGGTGTGGCTCGGACGTCGCCGCGGCACCCTGTCGGAAGAGCGCGCGAAAGAGGTGCTCCAGGCTCTCGTCGAGGTGCCCAATCAGATGCGCGCCGCGCTCGAAGTCAAGGGCGAGACCCTGACCTGCGCGCGACGATGGATGCACGCGGAGCACGTGCTGTTTCTCGGGCGAGGTCTCGGGTACCCGATTGCCCTCGAGGGGGCCTTGAAGCTCAAGGAAATCAGCTATGCCCATGCCGAGGGTTACGCCGCCGGGGAGATGAAACACGGCCCTATCGCACTCATCGACGAGAACATGCCCGTCGTCGTCGTCTTGCCGCAGGACAATCAGTTCGAAAAGACTTTGTCCAACGTGCAAGAGGTGAAGGCGCGCGAGGGACAGATCATCGCGATTACGACGAAGGGCGATCCCGAGAGCAAGGGGATCGCGCCGTATCAGATCGAAATTCCGGCGGTGCCCGAGGTCGTTCTGCCGCTCGTTACTATTTTGCCGCTGCAGCTATTCGCGTACTACGTCGCCGATCTGAAGGGCACGGACGTCGATCAACCGAGAAATCTGGCCAAGACCGTAACGGTGGAGTGACGCGTGGGTCCCGAAGGCGGCAGCGTCTTCGGGACACGCTCCACACGGCAAGGGATGTCTTCGCGGTGCTGCCGTGCTGCCGGAACGTCCTTTCGCCGCCGTGCTGCCGGAACGTCCTTTCGCCGCCGTGCTGCCGGAACGTCCTTTCGCCGCCGTTCTTGCGGTTCTAGGACAACCGCGACTGGCTGCGCGCGAGTCTTCGGTATTCGCTCGGCGTCATCCCCTTGAAGCGGAAGAACCGACGGTTGAAATTGGCCAGGTTGTGGAAGCCACTCAGTCGGGCGACCTCGGCGATGCTGTACTCGTTGCCGAGCAGGAGCTGGCAGGCGCGCTTGATGCGGAGCTCCGCCACGTACGTGACGAAGGTCTTGCCGAAGTGTCGGCTGAAGAAGCGACTGAACCCAGCCGTGGAGAGCCCGGCGAGCTTGGCGACCTCGCGCTGCGTCATCTCGCGGTCGAGATGTTCGTCGATGTGCGCAATCACGAGATCGAGCACCGCGGGACTACTGGTCTTCGGGAGCGCGAGGTGCGAGCCAAGCCCGAGCACGACCTGATCCTCGGGTGTGGTGAGTTCCGACAGGAGCTGCAGCAGCATTCCCGTTCGATCGAGCGGGCTGCGCGAGCCGCTGAAGAGCGTCTTCAGTTTGAGCGTGACCCGGTCACGCACGGGGCCGCTGAAGCTCAAGCCCTGGGCTGCCCGATCGAAGAGGGACTGCAGTGGCAGACCGAGCGGCGTCTCGAGGAAGTCCTCTCCGAAGATATTCTCCGGGAACTGCACCACAAGCGCACGCACGCTCTGTCCGATGATCCTGTCCGAGAGCCAGCAGTGTGGCGTGTGCGCGCCGACCAAGACCAGATCGCCCGGGGCGAAATTCTGAATGGAATCACCGATGTAGCGCTGCCCGCGACCCTGGATGACGAGGGTCAGCTCGAGTTCGGGGTGGAAGTGGAGCGGATAAGTGAAGCTCTCGGCTCGAACGTCGAGGAGATTCAGCGGACAGATGGGATCCGAGCTGATCACCTCGAGGTTCGTGCGGTTTTTGCGGGGATATACGCCGCGAAGTAGGGGTTCTCGGGGATTCGAAGCGGCGAGGGATAGGCTCATTGGGGCTCCGTTCGAGGCTGCGGGGACCTTGGGCACTTCGCTTCCGAAGCGGCCCGAATCACGAGCACAATGGCCTGACCTCGACGGGTTGATCAGAATTCGTACCGGATTCGATGTTCTTTGTCGGCGGGTTCGAATCGGGGTCGGGGGTCGTCTACTCCGCTCTGCTGTCGTCGATTCAGCCTCCGCAGTCGTCGCCAGATCCTTCCGATATTGGTGGATCCCTCGGGTCGGCCTGCTGAAAGGGCTTGCGTCCGCGCGGGTTTTGTCCTTGGCCGTCGAGGTCGTCTCCCGCCATTGCTGCCTTCGCCTCGGAACCTGCTACTAGGGCCGCCCCATGGCACAGATCACCGTCAACGACGTCACCAAAGTTTACGGAACGAAGAAGCTTTTCGTGGAGGTGAATGTCGGCTTTGGCGAGGGGAAGCGGTACGGCATCACTGGTCCGAACGGGGCAGGTAAGTCGACGTTCCTCAAGATCCTATCGGGCGAGATCGAGCCGGACACCGGCGCCGTCTACCGACCCGAGCGCACCAGCGTGCTGAAGCAGGATCAATACGGCTTCGAGTCTTGGCGTGTCCTCGACGTCGCGATCATGGGCAATGCACGGTTGTGGGCAGCGATGGAAGAGAAGGCCTCGCTGCTCGCCAAGAGTGAGGTCACCGAAGCCGACGGCCATCTGCTCGGTGAGCTCGAGTGCGTCATCGCCGAGGAGAACGGCTATTCCGCGGAGTCGGACGCCGCAGAGCTCCTCACGGGGCTCGGCGTGCCCGAAAGCGATCACGAAAAGTGCATGAGCGAACTCCCCGGCGGTCGCAAACTCCGCGTGCTGCTCGCGCAGGCGCTCTTCGGTAACCCCGACGCTCTGCTCCTCGACGAGCCCACGAACAACCTCGACATCGAGAGTATTCGCTGGCTCGAGCGGTTCCTGCAGAACTATCGAGGCGTTCTCCTCACCGTGTCCCATGACCGGCGCTTCTTGAACGAGATTTGCACGCACATCGCGGACATCGACTACGAGACGATCATCACGTACCCGGGCAACTACGACGACATGGTCCGTGCCAAGGGACAGGTTCGCACCAAGGTCGAACAGCAGAATGCCGAGCGACAAAAGAAGATCGAGCAACTGCAAGACTTCGTTGCTCGATTCGGCGCGGGAACTCGCGCGACGCAGGTGCAGAGCCGCAAGAAGCAGATCGAGCGCCTCACGCTGACGGATTTGAAGCGGTCCAATATCGAGCGTCCCTTCATTCAGTTCCTGGTCAAGAAGCCTTCGAGCAAGCAGACCTTGGTCATCGAGGGGCTCACGAAGCGTTGGCCCGACGTCACCGTTTGCGAGGGGTTCCGCGCGACGGTGACCAAGGGCGAGAAGGTCGCCATCATTGGGCGTACGGGCGTTGGCAAGACGACGCTCTGCAAGATGCTCATGGACGAGATCAAGCAGGATGCCGGAACGATAGAGTGGGGAACACAGACGTCCATCGGATATCTGGCGCAGGATCATCGCGATGGAATCCCGGGCGGGACGACGGTCACCCAGTGGCTCCATTCGCATGACACCTCTGCCGGAATTCAGGATGTGCGCGGGCTGCTCGGTCGCATGTTGTTCAAGGGTGACGAAGGCAACAAGCCCACCGAGGCATTGTCCGGAGGTGAAGCGGTTCGCCTCATCTTCTCGAAGTTGATGCTGACGAAGGACAACGTTCTCATCCTGGACGAGCCGACCAACCACCTCGATCTCGAGTCGATTGTCGCACTCGGCGACGCCCTCGAGAAGTACGAAGGGACGGCGTTCGTCGTCACTCACGACCGCGATCTCGTCAGCAGCTTCGCGACCCGAATCTTTGCCTTCACCGAAGACGGTCTCGTCGATTGGCAGGGCTCTTACGACGACTACGTTGAGCGCGGCACGGCACAACGTGGTCGCGATAGCGTGGCGCCGAGCTCCGGACGTAAGTCGGGGTTTGCTGCCGAAGCCGGCTGAAGTCTCTCGGACCGCTCGCGGTCGGCCGGGACCGAGCCGGTGACTGGGACGGTGACTGGGACCGAGACGGTGACTGGGACCGAGACGGTGACTGGGACCGAGACGGTGACTGGGACCGAGACGGTGACTGGGACCGAGACGGTGACGGTGGTGGTGACTGCGACCGTGACCGCGATGCAGCGGGATTCGGTGCAGCCTCGGTGTGCAGTCGTAGCCGCGCCGTGTAGACCAAAAAATTCCTCTGGCGTTGGCTGGATGTCGTGACTTCGATGGCGCGCACCTTGACAGGGCACGTAAACCCTGGCGAAGGTGCGCCAATGTCATACGGATTCACGAGAAATGTCCTGTGGGGACTGTCGATCCTAGGGCTTTCGGGCTGCGGCGGTTCGGCAAAACCCGCACAGTCTGCGAACGAGACCGAGGCTCCGAGTGCCGCGAACGTGGCAACGACGAAGGCGTCTTCCGACGAAGCCGCCGCGCCTGCGGCCGAGGACGAGAAGGTTCCGACCAAGTGTGCGCTCTCCGACCCTTGTCGTCCTCCAGTGAAGTGGGTCGACGCACTTTGTCGTGACGTTCATCCGGGGCTCGGGCTTTACCTCTTTCAGCAAGGGACGCCTTGGGAGCGACGCTACATGACGCGAAAGACAGAGGCCGTGAACGCGTCGGGCGGCGCCACCCGCGAAGGCTTTCTCGAGTTCGACGAGGAAGTTCTGATCCTGAAAATGCGCAAGGCGCCTCCCGGTGGGATGCAAGTCTCTGGGCAGAGTGAGTCCTACGACGCTCTGCGGTGGGATGGCTCGTGTGTGACTCTGTTGGGAGAAGAAGTCACCAAGTCCGTGCCTCCGGCGAAGAAGCATGCGTTCATCACTTGGCGATTTCTCGACGACGGTATCCAGGAAGCGCTCAAGGAAGACTCGGGGCTACGGGATATCTACCGCGACTACCGCAAGGAGTGTAAGGGCGCTGCCAGCGGTGAAGTCAGCAAGGCCTGCGAGAAGCTCGACAAGAAGATGAGCCAGGCAGTCGTCGAGTACGTGCGTGGCGGTGGCAAGGTGCCCATGCCGACGAAGCTTCCGTAGAGGGGTTCGACTCGTGTCGGTGCTCGGTGCCACACCGAATACATCGAGAGCGTTCGTGGGACAGAGTCCGTTCATGTCCGTCGAATCGACAGCTGCATTTGGCGCGCCAATCGACGCATTTCAAGCAATCGTCAGGGTTCCCCTGTAAACTTTCGAATCTCGGTCGCCGTAACTGGCTCTAATATCCCAACGTGCGCAGTCGAGCTCCGTGTGCTCAAGCGAGCACCGGTGAGTCGCTGCCGCGTCGAAGTCTGAGTTTTCCCCACGGAGGCAGCATGAGACGAACCTTTCTCGCTTCGATATTCACGATGGGCCTTTCCTTGTTCCTCGGCGGTTGCAGCTCGGACGACTCGTCCGGAGGAGGGAGCGGTGGGGCTGGTGGTGCAGGGGGCGAAAGCGCTGGCGGCGCTGGTGGTTCGACTGACGTAAAGCAAGTGGAGATCTACTCCTGGTGGATCTCACCGGGTGAAGCCGAAGCATTGCAAGCCTTGGTCGAGCTTCATCAGGACAAGCACCCCGAGGATCGCATTTTCAATGCCGCCAAGGACTCCGGGGCGACGACTCGCGCCGAACTCGCCTCCAAAATCGACGCAGGGGATCCACCGGACTTGTTTCAGGGCAATGCTGCAGATCTTTCGGCCTTCCTGACCGCACATCCCAACACGCTCGAACCCTTGGACGATTCTGTTGGTTCGGGATGGCCTAGACAAGGCGATCATTCCCGACGTCATCGACGACGTTACGATCGACGGCAAGGTCTACGGCATGCCGGTGAACATTCATCGCGAAAATACGCTGCTTTACAACAAGCAAATCTTCGATGACAACGGCCTCGAACCACCGACCACCGTCGAGGAATTCCTGACCGTCTGCGACAAACTCAAAGCCGCTGGCGTTACCCCGGTTGCGACCGCCTACCAGGGTTGGATTCCTCCGCATCATGTTCAACTCGCTCGCGATGGGATCGATGGGAGCCAAGGCGTTCCACGACTACATGACGGGTGCTGTTCGGATTCTATCGCGTTTCCCTATTAACCTT
>JASGIX010000042.1:0-444494 GCA_049840955.1 Polyangiaceae bacterium | reverse complement strand
CTTCACGCCCTTCGTCATCGTTCAGTCGATTCATCAGCAGCTGGTGCGAGTCGTCGTTGGTGGAGGCACGTCAGGCGTTCTCTCGAGTCGAGTCGTCAACGAACTCGCGCTCGTCGAGTTGGTGGAGGAGCTTCTCGGCCTCTACGAGGCTCAGTCGTCCTCACGTCGAGCTGCGAAGAGCGAAGCCGCTGGACGCTGAGCTCCGCTTTCAGTCTAGCGGGTGGAACGCTTCGCACGGGTGCCGAATCGAGGCCATGTCGACGTTCGACGCGAAGGTGCCGTGGCGTGGGATGCGTCGGTGAGCGGATGATCTCGACGCCCGACGTCGATGAGCACTGGGCGAGTTCGCCGTGTGTCGTCGCCAGAGCGCCAGTCCCACCTGCGCCCAAGGAATTAGTTGCGATCCGTAACCATCGGCAACGCGTCGATGGGGTTGGTCCCAGCGCGGTTCGAATCGGTGTGTCCTGAGCTTTCCGCGTTCGTCGGCTCAGGCGAGGTCCGCGCGCCAGGTGCGGTTGCGTTGCCGGTGCTCGGTGGTGGGAGCGTTGTCTCCGTCGTCTTCGCTTCGTTCGGTGGGCGAGGCGCAACGGACTGCGCCGATGCGCTTGCCGCGGATTCCGCTCGAACGTCTCGTGCACTCGGGAGCAATCCGACCGAGCTCTCGCCGTTGGGCTTTCCGTTTACGTTCGGTGAAGCAGACGCGCTCGATGTTCCGATGGAGCGACTCGAAGTCGTGCCCGGAGCTCGGGAGCGGTCGGCTCCCGATGGATGTGCGCTCTTGCGTAGGCTTTGGGTCGTCGCAGAGTCGGCCGGAGCGAGTGGGTCCAACGGCTCGGGATCCCTGAGAAGATGAAACAAGCCGTAGACCGCGGCTGCTCCGGCTGCGAGCGCCAGGACGGCCATTCCTACGAGTGCCCAGGGAGCGAGACGCGGCTCGTCGGGTTCGCTTTCGACCGGAGTCAAAGGTTGCGGCGTCACCGCGGGATTGCCGAGCATCGAGGCGGTGAAGGTCGATCCCGAACCGTTGCCGCGAAGGGTGAGTGGACGGGACGGGACGGGATCTCGGGTGGCGACGCTTGTGCCTCGCCGTTCTTCAGATCGATTCGCGAGGAAGTCGAGCGGACTCGCGGATCTTCGAACTGCGTGAAGCGTAAGCCGTTGTCTCCATTCTCGACGAGCTCGAGGAGCGAAAGGGCTAGCTCCCTTGCGCTCTGGAAGCGCTGATCCGGATCGCGATCGACGGCGCGCGCGAACCACGCGTCGAAACCCGCCGGTACGGGACCGAACTGGGACGGGATCGGGATGTCACGAACGCAAATACAGAGCACCGAAATCGCCCAAGGCGTCACTGTCGAAGGGACGCTTTCCCGTGAGCATCTCGAAGGCGATGACGCCGAGGGCCCAGAGATCGGACCGATGATCGACGGTCTTGTTTCCCTGGGCTTGCTCCGGACTCATGTAGTACGGCGTACCTACGAGCGAGCCGGTTTGCGTGTACGTCTCGCCGCGCAGATCCATCGGTGATGCGATCTTGGCCACGCCGAAGTCGAGCACCTTGGCGATCTCCTCGTCGCCGTTGCTCACCAAGAAGATGTTCTCGGGCTTCAGATCGCGATGGACGATACCAAGCTCGTGAGCGCGGCTCATCGCGCGCGCCACGTGCGTGACGACGCGAACCACGTCCAAGGGAGAAAGGGCGCCGATGCGAGCAATGCGCTCCGCAAGATTCTCGCCCTCGAGCAGCTCCATGACGATGAACGGCTGCTCGCAGATCGTGCCGCCCTCGTCCCGATGGTCGAGACCGTAGTCGAGGATCTGCACGACGTGGGGGCTGCGCAGGGCGGCCGTGGCCTGTGCCTCGCGTAGGAATCGCTCGACTGCGCCTTCGCGTCGCGCGACTTCCAGGTCGATGAGTTTGACCGCCACGGGCGACTTGAGCACTTGGTGTTCGGCACGCCAAATGCTTCCGAACCCACCTTCTCCGAGGCGCTCGATGAGCAGGTACTTCTCGGCAAGCACCCGTCCAGCTATCGATTGCTGTTCTCCCATGGTTGGACGGGGTGACGATAGCCCGAGCATGCGACTTACGCCTCAATTTCGGCGGACCGGCGCGAAATGACCGAAAAGTCCTGCCTTTTCAGCCGCAAAGAGTCGGGCCGGCTCCGTCGCATGGTCGAGGACGAAACCGCCGGCCGACACGCAGTGGGGTGGGACGCAGGGTCGGAATAGGCCTGGGAGCATTCCGCAGAATTGGTCTGCTCGTCGTGGCCACGACGGGAGAGCGGACGTCCACTGACCGTCAGCGCCTGGCTCACCCGGACAACCGTGGACCGAGACCGTGGCGTCCGTTCGTCACCCCGCAGAAATATCCCTATCTCCGATTGGCAAAGGCGAAAACGTAACCTATGCGAGGGCAAGGTTTCCGGCAACCGACAGGAACTCCATGCAGAAACTCGTAAAAGGCCTTCACGCGTTCAAAGTCGGCTACTTCACCAAGCACCAGAGGCTCTTCGAGCAGCTTGCCACTGCGGGTCAGAAGCCAGAGACGCTCTTCATCACGTGTTGTGATTCGCGCGTAGTTCCGAACCTCATCACGCAGACGGCACCCGGTGAACTCTTCATCGTGCGGAACATCGGCAACATCGTGCCTGGCCGCGATCTTCCTGGAGGAACGTCCGCGGCCATCGAATACGCGGTCGAGGTACTCGGAATCGAAAACATCATCGTCTGCGGTCATACCCAGTGCGGAGCGATGCAGGCGGTGCTCGACCCTGCGACGGTCGCCCATCTTCCCAGTGTGAAGCGGTGGGTGGCCCGCGCCGAACGCGTTCGCGAGGTCATCGAGGAGCGCTATTCGCACCTTTCTGGGGACGCTCGGGTCACCGCGGCCGTCGAAGAGAACGTCTTGGTTCAGCTCGAAAACTTGCGCGACTTTCCCTTCGTCGCGGAGCGACTCGACGCTGGCACTCTGCACCTGAACGGTTGGGTCTATCACATCGGGCGCGGAGAGATTTACGACTACGATCCCACGCTCGGAGAGTTCACGCGGCTCGTCGGCGATCAGGACGAGGCGTTCTCTTCTCCATTGGCGAGCAGTCCAGGCGCCATCGCGCCCTAGTGGGTCCGTTCGGAACGGCAGTATCGGTCTGCTCGCGAAATGCTCGTTCGGGCGAGATCGCGCGAAGTTCGCGCGACGCTTGCCCCCGCGAAGCTCGAATGGTAGATGACTCGCGTCTTGGGTGATCCTTTCGGATCACAATAGGGAAGCCGGTGCGAATCCGGCGCGGTCCCGCCGCTGTATTCGGGGACGAACCCGGTCGAGCCACTGTTCGCAAGAACGGGAAGGAGCTGGGTAAGGACGAGCCGAGAGTCAGAAGACCTGCCCAGGACACGAGACATCGTTTTCTGCGAGGACGGAAGCCGGTGGCACGAGGGCCGGCTCCATGGGTCGTTCCTTTCTCGCCATCGGGGGATTTGGCGAGAATGCAGGCATCCAGAGCGACGAACACTCATCGGATACGGGCAGTTCGACGAAGGCCGAATGGCGAACGCTGCCCCAATCGGTTCATTCTAGGCAATTTCTCGGGTCACGTGGTCCGTGAAGGGAAGACTTGCGCGCACACGCCAGGTACTTCGACGATTCGACGACACACGCGAGCTGGCGCGTCACTACGTTGCGAGAGTCGCGTTCGTCGCTTGGTTTCGGGGAGGATTCCGAATTTACCGGTGGCCGTTCGTCGTGGACCGTTGGGGCAGGAGGCGCTCTCGTGAGTCGAGCCCGCATCCACGACCTTTACGCTCATCCGATGGACGCTTCGGCGATCGAAGCGGAGAGCTTTCGTCGAATCGATCTCGAAGCCACAGACCAATCCCTGAATTCGGAGGAATGGCAAGTGGCCCGCCGCCTCGTGCACACGACTGCAGATTTCGGACTCGTCGATGACCTCGTGTTCGCGCACGGGGCCATAGCCGCGGGGTGTGAAGCTCTGCGTGCGCGAGCACCTATCTACGTCGATTCCAACATGATTGCCGCGGGGCTCTCCCTGGCACGCCTGACGGGTTGCAACCCAGATTACGTTCGCGAAGACGTGCTCGTGCACGTTGCGGACATCGAAGTTGCTCGGGAGGCCATGGCTTCTCGATTACCGCGAGCGGTTCACGCGGTGCGGCGCGCACGAGAACGGTTGAACGGGGCCATCGTGTGCTTCGGAAACTCGCCTGTCGGGCTGCTCGAGTTGAATCGAATGATTCAGGAGGAGGGGACGCGTCCGGCTCTCGTCGTTGCGATGCCAGTGGGCTTCGTCCACGTCATCGAAAGCAAGGAAGAGCTGATGCAGCTCGATGTTCCCCAAATCGTGATCCGAGGCAGACGTGGCGGCAGTCCCCTGGCCGTTGCCACGGTTCATGCACTAGCAATGCTTGCAGCGAAGGAGATTTCATGACTTGCGCCGTCGTTCTCCTGGGGCATGGTTCCCGTGCCGAAGGCGTGTCCGATCGTATGCTCGACGTCGCTCGGGCCCTTGCTGCTTGCGTTCCAACCATGATCGTGCGAGCCGCACATCGCGAGTTGTGCGAGCCTACTCTCGAGCAAGTCGTCGGGGAACTAGTCGAGGCGAGTGCGAACCGTATCGTCGTTCTGCCCTACTTCCTGCATCTCGGATTGCACATCCAGCACGACATACCCTTGCAGTTGGCGAATCTCCGTGAACGCCACCCCAACGTGGAATTCGTACTCGCGGAACACCTTGGCTACGATGAGCGCTTGGTGCCCGTGCTACTCGAGAGACTTTCGGCTGCCCTAGGAGATGCAGGGTGACCGTCACCGAGCACGTGCTCGGTGCGGCGGCATTCAGGATGGGCTACACGACGGGAACCTGCGCCGCAGCCGCGGCAAAGGCCGCGACTGCGTTACTCTGTGGTGGTGAGGCGCGACCAGAGGTCGAGATTTCGCTTCCGAATGACGAGCGCGCGCGATTGTCCATCGAGGCTCAACGCTGCGACGGTACGGTTGCATTCGCGTCGGTTCGCAAGGATGCCGGAGACGACCCCGACGTGACACACCGACTTCTCGTCGAGGCTACCGTCGAGTTTGCCGACGGGGAGTTGGTGAGTTTTCGCGCGGGGCCAGGCGTCGGTACGGTTACGTTACCTGGGCTTGCCGTTCCGCCGATGGAGCCGGCGATCAACCCCGAGCCTCGACGGCAGATCTTACGAGCGGTACGTGAGATTACCGAACGAGGGCTCGTCGTCACTCTGGGCATTCCTGGGGGTGAAGCCGTGGCCGAGCGCACCTTCAATCCACGTCTCGGTATCGTCGGCGGGCTCTCGATTCTCGGGACTGACGGACGGGTGCGACCGTTCTCGCACGAACGACTCGTCAGCGCACTCATGGTCAGTCTCGACGTCGCGAGAGCGGCCGGAGTCGTCAATCTCGTCCTGGTTCCCGGCCACCTCGGACGGCGCACTGCACTCGCTATGTTGCATTGTCCACGGGTGGCCGTCGTCGAGGTCGCCAACGAGTTTGGACGGGTGCTCGATGGGTGCCGAAGTCGCGGATTCGAACGAGTCCTTCTGTTCGGTCATCCGGGAAAATTGGCGAAGTTGATCGCAGGCGAGCTCGATACCCACTCGAGTCGCTCGGGCTCGGCATTGACCGTCGTGGAGCGCGTTGCATCGAAGATCGGTATCCCGTTGCAGCCAAATCTGCCGACCACGGAGGCAGTGTTTGCGAGCTTGAATGCAGAGGATCGCGCTTGCTTGGCGCACCGCGTCGCATTCGAGATTCGGCACGCCGTAGAGAGTCGATTCCCCGATTTTGTCATTGCGGTTTGCCTCATCGATTGGGAGGGAAACGTGCTGGGTGCAGACGGAGATGCGTTGCCATGGACGACCTGAGTGTGCCCATCGTCGTCGCTGGGTGTGGCCCCGGCGCACCCGAGTACGTTTCCGAACTGGTGAGAGCGACGGTTCGGCGAGCCAAGGTGATCGCAGGCGCGCCACGTTTGCTCGAACTCTTTCCCGAAACCTCGGCGATGCGTTTGCCATTCACCGGGTCAATCGAGATTTGGCTCGATCAACTTGCGGAATTGAGGGACTTTCCAATTGTCGTGCTCGTCTCCGGCGACCCGGGACTTTGCAGCCTAGCATCCCCCATTCTACGTCGATTCGGGCGCAGGCGATGTCGGATCCTCCCTGGTGTGAGTGCGGTACAACTGGCTTGTGCAAGGTTGGGGATAGGATGGGAGCACATGGCCCTTTTGCACGCTCACGCGCGACTGCCAGAGTGGTCCAGGGAGGCTCTCGAAACGGCCGATCCCGTCGTCATCCTATTGGGAGCTTCGGGTGCAGAAGTCTTTGCCGCGAACGTCGCTCGATCACTTTCGCGTGACTGCTTCGTCTGCGATGACTTGTCCTTAGCCGAGGAGTGCATCCGACGGATCGACTATGACGAGCTCGAAACCTTGCCAACCCACCCGCGGCGTGTCGTCGTGCTTTCTCGAGAATGGTCAAAAGATGCTTGAATCTTCTTCCAAAATAGGTCGCCTCTACGGAATCGGGTTGGGCCCCGGCGATCCCGAACTCGTCACCGTCAAAGCCAGCCGATTGCTGGGATCGGTCTCTTGGGTGTTTGCGCCAAAGGCGGACGAAGCCCTGGGCTCCATCGCCAAAGGGATCGCTCTCTCTCACGTCGCGCCGACCACGAAGCTCGTCGAACTCGTTTATCCGATGTCCCGAGACGTGGCCGTCCTCGAGCGACATTGGGGAGCCGCGGCAACGACCATCGGCGAGGTACTACGCCAAGGAGACGACGCGGCCTTCATCACCCTCGGCGATCCAATGCTCTACTCCACTTGTGCCTACCTGGTTCGAGCACTTCGTCGATCGATGCCCGAGGTGGATATCGAGATCGTTCCTGGGGTCACTTCGTTCTGCGCCTCGGCAGCGCTGACCGGTTTCGTACTCGGCGAAAAGGATTCGAAGTTGCTCGTAGCGCCCGCTCCGGACTCCGCCGTCGAACTCGAACGGCTAACGCGGCAGGGAGGGCGTCTCGTGTTGATGAAAGTCGGATCGCGGCTCCCACAGCTCGTGAATTGGCTGCGGGCGCTCGGACTGCTCGAGCGGTCGCGCCTGGTTAGCAGAGCCGGCTTGGCCGGACAGCGAATCTTTTCCGATCTGAACGACTGTGAAGAGCTCGAGCAGCTGGGATACCTTTCGACGTTACTCGTCGATCTCGATGGGAGGGAGCGATGACCGTCTACTTCGTCGGTGCGGGGCCGGGCGATCCCAAGCTCATCACCGTTCGCGGTCAGGAGATACTTCGGCGCGCAAACGTTTGCATTTGGGCAGGTTCGCTCGTCAACCCGGCACTCCTTCAGGAACTTCCTCCCGGTGCGGAGGTGCACGACTCCGCCGAATTGAATCTAGACGAAATCATCCGCATCATGTCCGAGGCACATGCGCGCGACCTCGACGTGGTTCGCCTTCACACGGGAGACCCCTGCCTTTATGGTGCGATTCGCGAGCAACAACGCCGCTTGGACGACGCTGCCATTCCCTGGGAAGTAGTACCCGGGGTGAGTTCGTTTCAAGGTGCGGCTGCCGTCTTGGGCGCGGAGTTGACGGTTCCAGAGCTATGCCAGAGCGTCGTTCTCACGCGAGTCGGGGGACGAACCAAGGTGTCGAGCGCCGAATCCCTCGAGGCATACGCGCGCACTTCCGCCACTCTGTGCCTATTTCTGAGCGCCGACGTGATTGACGAGATCTCCGAGCAACTTCGGCCGATTCTCGGTAGCGACTGTCCTGCTGCCGTGGTCTATCGGGCCACCTGGGAGGATCAAATCGTCGTGCGTGGCACTCTGGCCACGATCGCCGAACAGGTGCATTCCGCCGGGATCCGGCGCCAAGCAATGATCGTCATCGGCCGAGCCCTCGCGAACGCGAGCGTCCCGGATTCTCGTCTGTACGCAAAGGAATTCGCGCATGGGTATCGCGCCTAAGGAATGGTCCACTCGGTCACTTGCGCTCGTGGCTCTGGGGCGCGAAGAGGCGGCCGTTGCGCGATATCTGCACGTGCGACTTGCACACGCGAGCCTTCATGTCCACGCCCTCGTACCCGAACCCGAAGAGAACCTCGCCTGCGCCCGAGGTGAGGTTCGTTTCGAGCGGATCGCGGACGAGATTGCCAAGTTGTTCTCCGAGGTACGCGGTATCGCAGTGTTTGCGCCATTGGGCGTTACCGTGCGTTCGTTGGGTCCGCTCCTTCAAAGCAAACTAACGGACCCCGCAGTGGTTGGCGTCGATGCTATGGCGCGTCACGTCGTCAGCTTGCTTTCGGGGCACGAAGGTGGAGCCAACGCCCTGACGATGCTTCTTGCCGAGCTTCTCGACGCGGAGCCCGTCATCACGACGACCACCGAAGCAGTCAAGTGCCACGTCGTTGGAGTCGGGTGCCGGCGTGGCACGGGCGCTTTAGCCATCGTCGATTCGGTGGAGGAGGCCCTCTCTCGCGTCGGCCTCACCACTCGAGACGTTCGCTGGCTCGTGAGTGCCGAAGTGAAACGTGATGAGCCTGGGCTGCTCGCTGCAGCGGAGCGTCTCGGTCTTACTCTTCGATGGATGTCCAACGAGCGACTGCGCCGTTGGGCGTTGACGGACAGCGAGCGGGTTCGCCAAGCCGTCGGATTGCCTGCCGTTGCAGAACCCGCAGCATTACTTGCAGGAACGAGAACTCAATGTCTGATGTCGCGAACCGTATTTCGTCCGGGAGTCACGATAGCCATTGCTCGGGAAACCTTACCGTGGTCGGGATCGGCCCCGGTGGTCGGCAAGACCGAACACATCGCGCCGAGCGTGCGATCGCCTGCGCGGACGTGATTCTCGGGTATCGGCCGTACCTCGAATTGATAGCGGATCTGACCGCCGGCAAGGATCTCCGCCCTTCCGGAATGCGGCAGGAGGTCGCGCGCGTCGACGAAGCCTTGGATGAGGCATGTGCCGGTCGTCGTGTCGTGCTCGTGAGTTCGGGTGACGCTGGGATTTACGGTATGGCTGGGGTGGCGCTCGAACGCGCTCACGAGCGAAATTTGACCGTACCCATCGAGACCGTTGCTGGGGTGACGGCGAGTTCGGCTGCTGCGGCACTTCTTGGTGCGCCCCTCATGCTCGATTTCGTGACACTTTCGCTCAGCGATTTGTTGGTTCCTTGGGACACGATTGTTCGGCGTCTCGAGCTTGCGGCCGAAGCAGACTTCGTGATCGCTCTCTACAACCCGCGCTCACGCACCAGAACGACTCAGTTCTCCGAGGCCCGTGCAATCTTGCTACGTCATCGAAGTCCGTCCACTCCCGTGGGGTTGGCGCGCGGTATGGGACACGTCGACGAATCGCACCGTCTGACGACCCTTGGCGACTTGAAAGAGGAAGAAGTGGACATGCGCACGATCGTGATCGTCGGCAATTCGACGACGCGTTCAACCTCGCACCGAATGTTTACGCCACGGGGATACTTCAAGCGTGAGCCTTGAGTTTCGGATCCTTCTCGCGGGAGGCACCACAGACGGCAGGCGCGTAACCCAGGAACTCCTGGAGCACGGCTACTCGGTGCTCTGGTCTCAGGCAACCGACGTGCCTTTCGCCCTGCCCGACCACCCGAAGCTTGCGTGTCGTTCCGGGCCTCTGACGGCCACGGGCTTTGCAGAACTCGCACGAATCGAGCGGATTGATGCCTTCGTCGATGTTGGGCATCCTCACGCTGAAGGCCTTCACGAGGCGCTGCGTGCTGCATCGGTGCAAACCGGCCTTCCCCTATTTCGTTTCGCTCGTTCGGCGATGACCTTCGAACCCTGGGTGACGCAGGTCCACTCTCATGAAGAAGCCGCACGGTTAGCCTTCGGTCTTCGCCGCAACGTCTTTCTCACCATTGGGACGCGGCATCTCGAGCCTTACGTGACCGAGGCCAACACCAGCGTTCAAGAGTTCGCCCTGCGCGTCCTCGATTGCGCCGAGAGTCGTCTGCGCGTGCAAGCCCTTGGGCTCCGTGGGCCCGTGCTGTTTGCGCGAGGCCCGTTTTCTCTCGATGACAACCTTCGGGATTTCGACCGGTTCGATGCAGACGTCATCGTGACGAAGGATTCAGGGCCCGAAGGGGGCCTCGCTGCGAAGCTGAGTGCCGCACGGGCTTTGGGTTGTGAAGTCATCGTCGTCGAGCGGCCCGCGGAACCATGCGACGCGTATCATTCGGTTTCGGATCTCCTCCTCGCGCTGCGACGTCTTCGGTAGCTGCGGCGCAAACGAAGCTCGGGCGGGCTGGGCTCTTTGGAGGGGATCAGGCTCCCTGGGAAAGGGACTCACGGGATCTGCAGTTGCAGCGACTCAGGCCCGGCGAAGAGAGGTCTTTAGGCCCCGAATGCGATTGCCCACGTCATGCGAAGAGCCCAGTCGAAGGCGTGTGCGCGGGCTAAATACAAAAACCCAAAGTTTTCAGAGAATTACTCGTCGTATGCCCGTGTACGTCTCGAACGACTCCGAGGTGCGCCCGTTCCGCTGAGTGTCGGGACAGCGAGCTAAGTACCTAGAACTGGTAGGAACGATGTAATGACCGATTGTTGTGGTTTACAGACTACAAAACCATGACCCAGACATCGTAGAGGGTGTGGGTCCAAACGACCGTCGCAAACCCTCGAAGAGCGAGGATGAGTGTGAAGACCAATCCCGCAACCCATCGAAATGCAAAAGCTTCCAGGGTGAACGACTCACCGAGCTCACCCACGTGGTGCCAAGCACTGAACAGGAATGAGCTGACGACGGCCCACCCCAGCCAGAATAGGGCTTTTTTCCACGGCTTCGGAGCGGCTACGGCAGCCAAGTACACGAGTTGTCCCAACAAACCGAAGATCCCGACTCGGAACACGAGCTCCTCGTAAAAGCCCGCCCCAAGGGACATGACCAGGCCAGTGAAGGGCCCTGGCGCGACAATCCCGCTCGAATCGAGCCGAAGCTGCCCGACGACGTAGCCCGCCACCACTCGAAGGGTCACGGCATAGACCACGCCCTCTGCCGCGATCATCGCGAACCGTTGCCACCTCAGCGCACGCTTCTGTCCAATGAACAAAAAGAAGACGACGACCGCTGCGCCCACCGTTGCCGTGACGAGGAGATAAGAAAAGAGGCTTCGATCGGCGAGGTCGACGAGGGAAGCCGTCACCCAATCCGCTGCATTGCGCACTGGGAGAAACACGACTCCAACGTGATAGAGCAAAAGAATCGGCAAAGTGAGGACGAGATCCGTCCAAGCGTTGTCGCGGGACCGAACGGGGCCTTGTAGGGCAGAAGCAGAATCGTTCACGAGGCGTGCAGGATAGCAGCCCCGAGCTTCCTCAACAGTTCTCGGCACTCCCTCCTCGGTTTCGCCCAGCTTCCAGCGGGGTCTTTCGTCTGGGCACCTGCGCGCGTGTGCGGTGGTCGCGCCAATCGAATCAGGACTCGGGAACTCGCGCGACCGTTCTCTTTGCGCTCACGAGTTCCTCATGGTTGTCGCGAGTCGCGCGGAATCAATTTTTATGCGACGCGTCAGCTGCGTTGACAACCCATACCTGAGACGTGATAGAGGATTCACTATGCCGCGCAAGATCGAGGTAACCGAACTCATTCTCCGCGATGCCCACCAGAGCCTCATGGCGACGCGCATGTCCCTCGAAGACATGGTGCCCGCCTGTGAGGACATCGACAACGCCGGATATTGGTCTGCCGAGTGTTGGGGCGGCGCGACTTTCGATTCCTGTATTCGTTTCTTGAACGAGGACCCATGGGAGCGCCTGCGTACGTTCAAGAAGTTGATGCCGAAGACCAAGCTGCAAATGCTGCTTCGTGGGCAGAATCTCCTTGGATATCGCCATTATGAGGATTCGGTCGTCGAACGATTCGTGATGAAGGCTGCCGAGAACGGCATGGACGTGTTCCGGGTGTTCGACGCCGTAAACGATCCGCGCAACCTGGAAGTTGCCATGCGTGCCGTCAAGAAGTCGGGCAAACATGCCCAGGGCACGATCTGTTATACGGTGAGCCCCGTCCACACGACTCAGGGCTTCGTCGATCTCGCAAAACGTCTGGTGGAGATGGGGGCAGACTCGATCTGCCTGAAAGACATGGCTGCTTTGCTCAAGCCGCAGCCGGCCTACGACATCGTGAAGGCGATCAAGGAGCAGTGCGGCGAGCACGTGCTCATTCACATTCATGCCCATGCGACCACGGGCGTGACGCTCGTCAGCTTGATGAAGGCCATCGAAGCGGGCGCCGACATCGTCGATACGGCGATTAGCTCGCTCTCTCTGGGGCCCGGACACAACCCGACCGAGAGCCTCGTCGAGATGCTCGAGGGAACCCCGTACACGACGGCGCTCGACGGCGCTCGCTTGACGAAGATCAAGGATTACTTCGCGACCATCCGCCCACGTTACCAGGAGTTCCTGTCGAACATCACCGGTGTGGAGACGGACATCTTCAAGAGCCAGATCCCCGGCGGGATGATCTCCAACATGGAGAGTCAGCTCAAGCAGCAGGACGCGGCAGATCGTCTCAAGGACGTGCTCGAAGAAGTTCCTCGCGTTCGCCAAGCGGCAGGTTATCCGCCCCTCGTCACACCTACCAGCCAGATCGTGGGCACTCAGGCGGTCTTCAACGTCATGATGGGACCGTACAAGACCATGACGGGGGAATTCGCGGATCTCATGCTCGGCTATTACGGCACGACGATCGCTCCGAAGGATCCCGAAGTGCTCAAGCTTGCCGAGGCTCACGCGAAGAAGCCAGCCATCACGTGTCGTCCAGCGGATTTGCTGAAGCCGGAGTGGGAGACCCTCCAGAAGACTGCAGCCGCCATCGAAGGCTTCAACGGCACGGACGAAGACGTGCTGACTGCGGCCATGTTCCCGCAGGTTGCGCAGAAGTTCTTTCCGGAACGCAAGAAAGGTCCGAAGAATCTCGGTAAAGATCCTGCGAAAATCAAAGCCGAAGCCGAGGCAAAGGCCGAAGCCGCGCGCGCTGCTGCTGCAGCGAGTTCGGGACCCGCCCCGTCGCCCCTTCGAGGACCGGTCACTTACGGCGTGACGGTCAATGGCAGGCAGCACAAGGTCACGGTGACGCCCGGTTGAGCCGGTCGAACCCAGTTGAGGCCAAGTTGAGGGTTCAAGGTTCCCCGACGAACAAGGCAGGACGATGAGTACCGAAGAGAAAATCCGCAAGCTCCGTGAGAAGCGTCAGCAAGTCAGTCTTGGTGGTGGCCAGGACCGCATCGATAAGCAGCACGAAGCCGGCAAACTGACGGCTCGAGAACGTATCGACGGCCTGGTCAATCCCGACAGCTTCCGAGAAATCGGGATGTTTGCTCAGCATCGCGCAACCCTGTTCGGGATGGCGGGCAAGGACTTCCCGGCGGACGGCGTGGTTACCGGTGGAGCGTACATCGACGGTCGGTTGGTACACTTGGCGAGCCAAGACTTCACCGTCGGCGGCGGCGCCGCAGGTGAGGTCCACAGCGACAAAATCGCCGAGATGATGAAGCAGTCGTTGAAGATGGGCACACCATTCATCTTCATCAACGACTCCGGTGGCGCACGGGTCCAGGAAGGGATCGACAGCCTCTCGGGATACGGACGCGTGTTTCATCAGAACGTGATGCTCTCCGGACTGGTTCCGCAAATCTCCCTCATCTGCGGTCCTTGTGCGGGTGGCGCAGCCTATAGTCCCGCGCTCACCGATTTCATCATTCAGACGAAGCGCGCACAGATGTTCATCACCGGTCCTTCGGTGATCAAGCAGGTCACCGGGGAAGTGGTGACGATCGACGAACTCGGTGGCCCCGAGGCGCAGATGAGTTACTCCGGTGTCGTCCACTTCATCGCGGAGGATGACGCCGACGCCATCGCCATCGGACGAAAGCTGCTGTCTTTCTTGCCGTCCAATAACCTCGAGGATCCACCATATCTGCCTGGCGATTACGACTTATCGGATTCTCAGGCCCTCGAGGGCATCGTTCCCGACGATCCGAAGAAGCCGTACGACGTTCGCGAAGTCATTCGACTGACACTCGACCACCAAGACTTCCTCGAGGTTCAGGAGAGTTTCGCGAAGAACATCGTCGTCGGTTTCGGTCGTATCGCTGGCAACAGCGTCGGGATCGTCGCGAATCAGCCGCAGGAGCTCGGGGGCGCCCTCGATATCGACGCTTCGGACAAGAGCTCTCGCTTCGTCCGCTTCTGCAACGCCTTCAACATTCCCATCGTCACCTTCGTGGACGTCCCAGGGTTCATGCCTGGCGTGCAGCAGGAATATGGCGGCATCATTCGCCACGGAGCGAAAATGCTGTTCGCCTATTCTGCGGCAACGGTACCCAAGATCACGGTCATCCTACGCAAAGCCTACGGTGGCGCTTACCTCGCCATGTGTGGGAAGGACTTGGGTGCCGATCGCGCAGTAGCGTGGCCCACGGGTGAAGTGGCCGTAATGGGCGCGGAAGGCGCAGTCGAGGTGGTGTTCCGAAAAGAAATCGGTGACGCCAAGGACACCAACGCTCGACGTAAGGAGCTCATTCAAGAGTACCGAGACACCTTCGCATCGCCCTACGTTGCGGCTTCTCGTCGACTCATCGACGACATCATCGAGCCGGCGGGCACTCGACGCTACCTCGCGAAGGCTCTCGCGTCGCTGCAGACGAAGCGCGAGCTCCGCCCCGGCAAGAAACACGGTCTGATCCCCCTCTAAAGTGGAGCTTTCATCGCGATGGCCGAAGACATTCAAGCACAATTGGGCCAGCTCCAATCGAAGCTCCAGAACCTGAACGAGACGGCTGTCTCGCGAAAGGAGTTCGAGGAGCTCCGCACGCTGGTGCAGAAACTCGCGGCGCGGCTCGACGACATCGCTCCCGAGGGCGAGATCCCGACCGAGCACCTTGCCATCATGAGCGCCGTGTTCGCGGCCACCATCGGCAAGAAGTTTCGCATCAAACACGTCAGGCGCGTCGTCAACGAGAGCGGCTGGGCGCAGGCTGGCCGCGTACATCTACACGCACAGAGACACGTGCGCAGACCGTGACTTGGGGACCGTTCGTACAGGAATCGATTCATGAAGCTACAGATCAACATCGACGGTAAGCAGTACGAAGCCGACATCGAAGTCCTAGAGGATGAACGCCCCGAGTCGGGAGCGAGCACTGGTCGACCCATGCCGAGGCCGATCGGTAATTCGGCGCCGCCGCCTGCCGCGGCAGCGCCGAAACCCGCGGCTCCACCTGCTCCGGCGTCTTCGGCAAGTGGCAACAAGGTCTGCAAGAGCACGATCGTTGGAATCGTCGTCAAGGTGCTCGTCCAGCCTGGGCAAGCAGTCAATTCTGGTGACACCCTCGTCGTGCTCGAAGCGATGAAGATGGAGAGCAACGTTTCGTCCCCCGTTTCCGGCAAAGTCAAGGCCATCTTCGTGAACGCTGGCGACAGTGTGAAGAAGGGCCAAGTCATGGTGGAGTTCGAGTAAGGTCGCAAAGCGCGTCCGTCCCGCGACGTCGCATGCGGGCTGGAAGACCGCCTCGCGTGAGGCGGTCTTCCGTCAATCGCTGCTGCTGCCTCTCCGTTGATTCACCCCATCGGCGCGGGGAGCATCCCTACGAGTCATCGCCTCGTGGCCACCGAGATATTAGCGTTGTGACACACGCTGCGTCGCAAACCTCGCCATATTCCGACGTAGCGACTGCATAGCCAACCTCGTCAGAGCCGGTTCGCCTTCAAGAGGGCGACGAAGGTTGCGCGATTAGGCCGCGCACCACGGCGCTAGCGCAGAACAGCCCGAAGGTTCCAGTGACGAAGCTTGCGGTGCAGTAAATGACTCGACGTTTCTCACAGGAGTGAAAGTCGTTGCTCCCGCCGGGGCACACGCAGCGAAAGCCGAGCCCGCCATCATAAGTGAGTTGCTCGGGTTCCCGCGCTGGCTCCGTGGAGAATACGGCGTCGATTCCAAAGGCCCCCAACCGATTGAAGCCGTACTTTTGTCGTAAAATCTTGCGTAGAACGCGACCCATTGGGTCGAACTTGGTGCGCGCCAAATCGGCGCACTTCACCTGGGTTGGATCGATACGCCCTGCCGCACCCAAGGACGTCACCACGGGGATGCCGAGTGCCTTACACGTGTCGAGCAGGTGGCACTTGGCCGTCATGTTGTCGATGGCATCGACGATGTAGTCGGGGCGGTCGGCGAGAAGCTCTTCCGAGTTAGAAGGACTATAGAACTTGCCTATGGCGTCGACCCGTGCGGATGGGTTGATACGAAGCAAGTGAGCGGACAGGGTTTCCGCTTTCGATCGACCGATGTTGCCGACCAGCGCTTGAACCTGCCGATTGGTGTTCGTCACGCAGACGCAATCGAAGTCGACCAAACTCAATCGCCCCACGCCGGAACGCGCGAGGGATTCCGCTGCTGGTCCCCCCACGCCACCCAGGCCGACAATCATTACGTGCGAGCGAAATCGGCGCTCGATACCGGGTTCCCCTACCAATCGCGCCATCCGATCGTATCTGCGGTGCAGCCGGTAGGGAGTCTCCTCGACGTCCGCATCGTTCGATGCCATATCGGAACGAGGGCCGTCAAGGGGTGCCAATGGATCGGCAGGCGAGGTCATGGGCTGCTCCATTTCGCACAAGGATGGGGCTTTTCAAGCGACACAGCCCTTCCACTTGGCAAATCCTTCGTCCTTTGGCAATTTGGCGGCGGGCGCCCCCTTTCCGTTCGCCCACGACGAAACGAAGGCATGACGAGATCCCGCGCGCTCCTTGCTGCACTCATGATCGATCTCTTCGCGTCGCTGGCGCATGCAGAGGACGTTTCGGAGTCGCGGTCAATGGAAGCCCGTGAGTCCGCCAAAGTGGCGCACGAGCCGACGATGCCGCCGGAGGGCGATCTCGTGGCGTTGGAGCAACGCCCGAAGGCGGAGTTGCTCGTCGACGTAAAACTCGAGGGCAATGATCCTGATGCTCGATACGAGATCCGCGCCGTCGAAAACGACTCGGTGCTGCTGTCTTGTCATCGAGGCTGCACGTTCCGCATTTGGCCAGGTCGATACCGCTTGCAGACGAGAAACGCAGACGGACGCGTGGTTGGAGACGATGCGGTGGAGCTCGATCGAGACACTCGGATCGACATCTCTCTTCCTTCCACGTTCGATTTGGTCTTGGGCGGCGCGGTGACGGCCGCCGGGGTAGCAGCCATGATTGCCGGCGTCGTTCTCTATCGAGGATCACCCTGCACGGGTTCGTGTTCCCACGAGGAAGCCGCGCACAACGAGGTCGGATTGGGTCTCCTGCTGGGTGGCGCGGTCACTCTTCCCATCGGTTTCGTGCTCCTCGAGAGCGGATGGTCAACGGACATTTCTCAGATCCCCATGGATTCCGCGACACGCGGCTCAATTGGGAACACGTCGACGCTACCGTTCCGTGGCCTTCGCTGTACGCTTGCCTTCTGAGCCAGCCGGCGTCAACGCGACGGAAACCTTCCCGAGGCGATCAACAAGTCGAGCTTGGATTGCCGGAGGCTGTCTTCGGCAACGAGAACGTCAGTCTCCGCATCGCGAGTACGACGTTCTGCATCGATGACTTCGAGATTCGTCGTCGCGCCGGCCTCGTAAGCCGTATGGGCCATATTTTCAGCGTCCTTGGCCAGAGTTGCAGCCTCGCGTGCGGCTTCTAGAGCCCGTTCCGCGTTGCGCACGGCTTCGAAGGCGACTCGAATCTCCGAACGTGATTGTCGAAGTAGGGAGTCGAGCTGTTCGTCGGCTTGCTGCTTTGCCACTGCGCGTTCGTCTGCTGCGCCGTAGCGAGCCCCACCGTCGTAAAGCGGTAAAGACATCAAAAGTGTTGCCTGCCAACCCGTTTCGGGCTGAGTGAGCGTTGGTGGATTCTGGTAAAATGGTTGAAACTGCGCCGTGATGAGCGGCAAGTAGTCGAGCCAACTATCCTTGGAGATTTGTGCCGCATATCGCGCGCGTGCGCGCGCCACGCGTACGTCTCGTCGTTGCTCGATGGCAGAATTCCGATCGAGCGTCGACGGAAGCTCGGCAAGTGAAGGTTCGATCGCAACGTCCACTGGGTGTTCGACGCCGAGAAGCACCCCGAGCGCTTCCATGGCGCGAACGAGCCCGATGCGCGAACGTTCGAGGGTTGCTACGTTGGTCGCAAGTTGTTGAGCGGAACGCACTGCGTCCAAACGATTGCCAACACCGCCCTGCAGCCGCGCGCGTGCGAACTCGTCATGACTGCGTGAGACGGCAACCGCGCGCTCACCGACCTCGATGACACGATGCTGGGCCACGATGGCGAGGAATGCCCTGGCGACCGATATCGTCAATTGTCGTCGAGTTTCCTCGCTAGATTCGCCCAAAATTTGCGCATTCTCTTTGGCATGAGACCATTGCGACCAGCGGCCCGGTGCGAAAAGCGGAACTTGGAGCTGCAGGTTCGCACCGAATTGATTCTTGGCAGCGACGACCCGTCGAGCCGCGCCCGTTCCCATCACGCGATCGTCGTCGAGCCGAGTATAAATCGCATTACCCGTGAGTGTCGGTAGTGATTGCGCTCGCGCTTGTCGCACCAATGCCTCTGCTCGTTCCATCTCGAGCTGGGCGGCGCGAGCCGTCGGGTTGTGTTGCAAAGCGCGTTCGATCGCGGCGTCTAGGGATACCCGCTCGATCGTGGCTTTTTCGCTCATCGTGGCAGCCGACCCACCCTCGGAAGATCCTGGACCGAAAGTGGACTGACGCCCGTTGGTTGCAACCGGTGTACTTGTGGACGGCGCGCTTGCAGGTGACGTGCTCGTCGACGATGCGCTTGCAGGTGACGTGCTCGTCGACGATGCGCTTGCAGGTGACGTGCCTGCGGACGGGGGCGTATCGCTGGTGGTCGCGCGTGCGCTTGCCGGCGCTGAAGTGCTTCCCGCTCCGGTGACGAACGGGGCGTTTGGCGCCGCCGCGGCGTTCGTGGCCACGACGGACAAGACCAAAGCCGTGGAAATCGTGGCTCGTTTAAATGACCCGACGTGCACGCAACGGACTTCGGGCGGAACGGGGTTTGACTTCACGACGCTTCTTCCTCCGGTTCGTCGCTTTTTCCGAAGCGATCGGCAATGGTGTAAAGGGCGGGGATCAAGAAGAGCGTAAAGAACGTCGACACGGTGAGCCCGCCGATGACCGCACGTGCCAGAGGAAGATTCGTCTCACTACCTTCCGAGATGCCGAGCGCCATGGGCGCGAGTCCGACTACCGTTGCGATAGTCGTCATGAGAATGGGGCGAAGGCGGGTGCGCCCCGCCTCGATGGTTGCATCGAGGAGAGACTTCCCACGGTGTTGAAGCTGATTGGCGAAGTCGACGAGGAGCACTCCGTTCGACACGACGATACCGATCATCATGATGATACCCATGAAGCTGTTCACCGAGAGCTTCGTGTTCGTCAGATACAACGTCAAAAATACCCCAGAAACACCCAATGGAACGCTGAACATGATGACGAGCGGGTCGAGCAGGGACTTGAATTCCGACGCGAGAACCATGTAAACGAGCGCCAACGCGAGTAGCGCCGCCATCGCCATTCCGGAAAATGCTTTGGCTTGCTCGACGCTCTGTCCTCCGAGCTGCGCGGTGAATCCGTCTGGTGGCGTGATCGAGTCGACCGCGGAGGTCACGGCTTTCGTTGCGGTTCCGAGATCGGTCGTCGGTGCGACGTTGGCGGTGACGTGAATCACGCGTTCCAAGTACTTTCGCTCGATCATTACCGGACCCGTGCCGCGTCGAATTTGTGCGATGCTCTCCAGTGAAACCAGTGGACCTTTTGGCGTGCGGACGAAGAGGTCCTTGAGGTCGCTCGTGCTTCGACGATAGGGATCGTCCAATCGGACGTTGATGAAGTACTGATTTCCGGTCTTCGTGTCCGTATAGGGGATGGGCTGAAACTGTGTATTACCGACGAGACTGGTGAGAATGGTTTGAGAGACGTCCTGCTCGGTGACTCCGAGCAGACCTGCCTTTTGCCGGTCCACCTCGATGTCCAGTTCTGGCGCATTCTGCTCACGACTGAGTTGGACGTCGGTCAGCAAAGGTCTGCCCTCGCGATCGTTCAGCTCACGAAGTCGTGACCCGATTCGTTCGGCGAAGTTCGCAGCGTCCTCGAGATCGTATCCGAGTACTTCGACGTCGATGGGCGCGGACGAACCGAAGTTCAGGATTCGTTTGACGATGCCGCCCGTGAAAAAGAATATCTGAGTTCCGGGAAGGGTGCCTTTGAGCGCGTCGCGTACCTTCTCGGCCAACGCCACGTCTGACGGATCTCGTTCATGGGGCGATACGAGGTTTACGGCAACGGAGCCCGAATGCGATCCGGTGCTGCTCGTAAACAGCGCGGTGCGCCCCCCGGGAAGTCCTGCACTGCCGACCATCGTCTTGACCCAGCGCCCCCCGTTCGGTGCTCCGAGTGGGCCACCGAGTGCTCGTTCGACGGCAGCCTCGACCTGTTTGCTGACTTCTTCGGTCTTCTCCACCCTCGTTCCGATGGGTGCGCGGAAGTTGACCGTGAATTGGGATTCGTCCGTCTCGGGGAAGAACTCCGTACCAATCTTCTTGGTCAGACCCAAGCTTGCCACGAAAAATACGAGGATCGTCGCAATCGTAGCGACCCGGTGACGCAGCACGAATCCGAGCGCCGCCGCATAGGAGGCATCGAGCCGATTGAGCCACCCCTCGACCTTACGCACGAAAGCGGACTGTCGCTCGCGTTCCCCAGGCTTCATCCAGTAATAGCAAAGTAATGGTGTCACGGTTCGTGAGACGAAGAAGCTCGTCATCAGTGCAAAGCTGATCGTCAATGCCAACGGCAGAAACAAGTATCGAGCGATGCCGAACATGAACAAGACCGGAAAGAACACGACGATGGTCGTGATGGTCGACACCAGAATGGGCATGGCCACCTCTTGTGCGGCAGCCAACACGGCCTGTTTCGGGTTTTCTGCGAGTTCGAGGTGCCGGTGGATGTTCTCGAGCTCGACGATGGAATCGTCGACGAGTCTACCGACCCCGAGCGCAAGTCCACCGAGCGTGAAGACATTGAGGGTTTGGCCGGTGAAGTAGAGCAAAACGAAGGTAGTCACGATGGAGAGCGGAATCGCCACCGCGACGATTCCCGTTGCTCTCAAGCTCAAGAGGAAGAACAGAATCACGGCGATGGCCAGGGCGCCGCCTTGGATGGCTTCGTGCTTGAGCGCCGCGACAGAGGCACGAATGTAGCTCGATTGGTCGAACGCAATCTCGGTCTTCACGGTCGGCGGCACGCCACGAAGGCTGGGTAGCACTTTGCGGAGCGAATCCACGACGGCAATCGTGTTCGCTCCGGGTTGCTTGAGCACGCGCAAGTAGACGCCGCGGCGCCCGTTGATGCGCACCACATCGGTTTGATCCTGAACTCCGTCCTCTACTCGAGCGACGTCCGCAATGCGCACCGACGAAGTCCCCGCATTGAGATTGACGCCGGAAGCGTCGGACCTAGCCGATCGGAGGACCACGTCCTCGAGCTGATTTACACGGTCGAACTGCGCATTGGAAAAGACGTTGTAGTCACGGTCGAGCGTGCGAAGGTTCCCACTCGGCAAGAGCAGGTTCGACGAACGAACGGCATTTACGACGTCGAGGATTCCAAGGCCGCGTGCGAACAGCGAGTCGCGATTGACACGCACGCCGATTTCTCTCGTTTTGCCACCGCCCACCGAAGCATTCGCCACCCCGGAGATCCGCTCGAGCTGCGGCTCGATGGTGTTGTAAGCGAGATCCCTAAGTTGCTTTTCGTCGAGGATATCCGACGATACGGCCACCTGTGCGACGGGAATGTTCGTGATGTCGAACTTGAGCACGAAGGGCTGCTGGATGCCCGGGGGCAAAGTATTCAAGATCTGTGCAATGCGCTGCTGAACTTCGAATTGCGCATTATCGAGATTGGTCCCGAAGGCGAACCACACCGAGACGACCGAGACGCCCTGTCGCGACGTGCTTTCGATTCGTTCTACTCCAGGCGCCGCGGCAACCGCGCGCTCGATGGGCTCAGTGATGGACTTTTCGATGTCCATCGGTCCTGCACCCGTATAGAACGTCGCGACACGAACGCTCGGGATCGCGATGTCAGGAAAGAGATCGACGGGGAGCTTCTGCAGCGAAACACCGCCGAGTACGATCAGCATCAAGGACACCATCAAAATCAGGATGGGGTTCTTCAGCGCAAGTCGGGTAAGCCACATGGCACGATCCCTAAGGACGAGGGGAGAGCGCACTCGCGCTCGACGTGGGGGATGAAGGTCGTTCGGATGCCGCGGTTTCGGGCGCGGCGTGTTTGGGCGCGCCAGACGCGTGTGGCGTGCTGGGTGCACCTTGGACTGGCTGGTTCGCGGTAGACGTTTCGGTCGTACCGGGTTTACCGGTGTGCACGCGAACCTCAGAGCCGTCGCCCAAACCGTCGGCTCCAGCGACGACGACGCGCTCGCCGGGGGTCAGTCCATCGACGATCTCGAGCATGGCTCCGCCGTCGGCTTCGACTCCGACGTGGACGCTGCGCAATTGGGCTCGATTGCCGTTCACGATGAAGACTTGCTCGCCCTTGCTCGTGAACTGTACGGCGTTGACGGGGACGAGGGTGGCTTGCTGATGCTTGCCGATCTGGATGAACCCACGTCCATACATTCCCGGTCGAAGACGGCCGTCGCGGTTGTCGATCTGAACCTCGGCTTCGAGCGTGCGAGTATTCGGATCGACCGCGGGAGCCACTCGAACCACGGTGCCTTGGAAGGGTTCGTTCGGGGCGGCGTCGAGCTGCACGCGGGCTGGCATCCCTACGACCACCGAGGTCGCGAACCGTTCGACCACGGTGATATACGCACGCAGTCGATCGACCCGCATGATCGTGGCGATGCTGCCAGGGGCGGTTGGTCCCACGAGAGCGCCAGGATCGAGCTTGCGCGATGCGACGAGTCCGTCGATAGGAGCCACGATGCGGGTTTCTCCGAGCCTTACTGCCAAGGCTTCCAATTGGGCTTTTGCAGCGGATTCGGCAGCTTCGCTTGCCACGAGCGCCGTTTTGGATTGCTCGAGCTCTTGCTCGCTGACGACGCCTGCGGGATGCAGCTTCGTGGCGCGATCGAAGTTCGTTTTTGCGAGCAATGCCGACGCTTGGACCTGCGCCACGCTACTTCGAGCCGCGGCGAGTTGATCCGGTAGATCGCTTGGTCGCACGAGAGCTATCGGCTGGCCTCGGCGGACGCGGTCGCCACGATCGATGAGCACGGCGTCGAGATAGCCGAGGACTTTGGAGCCGACGTCGACTTGCTCGAGGGGGCGCAGGTCGACGGGGGCTTCGACCTCGACGGGAACGTCTTGAGTGATTGCCGTCGCCGCCACGACGAGTGGCGGAGGACGTTTGGCCTTACCGGCTTCGGCGTTCGACCGATTGCAGGCGATGAGGGAAAGAACCAAGAAAAGTGATGCGGTCCACGTAAGGACGCGGCCATTGTTTGATGAAATGGGGCGATCGGGACGCATGCGGCGTGAGGCAAGAGGCTCGAACATGGCGCGGTCCGAACTATGGGGCGTTGTCATCTAGGGTCAAGGCGGCGGGTGCAGAGGGCTTCCCTTGGGGGATTTGCTTCGCAAAAAGTTGTTGTCTCTTGCGCGTGGCTTCGGTTTCGCATGGACCGAGCCCGATAAGTGCCCCGCTGATTTAGGAATCGTTCAAACATGCCGGTCGTGCCCAAAACCTGTCAAATGCTCCACGAGATGCAATCGTGGGTGTGAACGTCGACGCGCGACGCGAGGCGACGCGAGGCGAGGCGACGCGAGGCGAGGCGAGGCGAGGCGACGGACATGTGAAGAGGCGCGAGCGACAGCCAGGCTCGGTGCCGAGCGCGACGAGGCGACGGACAAGTGAAACCGGACCCGCCTTGACAGGTGTCCGGTCATTGCGGAGAAGGGTGTCCGACGGAGTGTCGACGACGGAGAAACCTCGCGAAATTCCCATTGGGACTTCTGGCACGAACCTCGCATCGTGCGGCGGCGGAGGCACGAACCAATGCATATCGTCGAACGAATGAAGTCCTTAATGATGGCAGCGGGATCCGAATGGGTCATGTGGTTGCTCATTGCGCTGAGCGTTGCTTCCGTCGCGGTGATCGTCGAGCGTGTCATGGCTCTGCGCAGCCTTCGTACGGACGTCTCGCTGTTGAGGAAGAGTCTGATCGTTGGACTGCGGGACGGTGGATTCGAGAAGGCTCGGAAAATGCTCGCGGGTTATCGTCATCCGGCCGCCAAGGTTGCTTTGCGTGGGCTCGAAGGTTCGGAGCACGATGCCACTGCAGAATCTGCCAAGGAAGCCATGGCTGCTGAAACCGTTGCTCAAAGGCGAGAGCTCGAGCGCCGATTCAGCTTCCTTGCGACGCTCGGCGCAAATGCACCGTTCATCGGATTGTTCGGCACCGTCGTCGGGATCTTGCAGGCATTCGACGCTTTGGGCGCGAGTCACGGCGGCGGCGCAGCTCTCGCGCCCCAAGCGGTGATGACGAGCATTTCCGAGGCGCTGGTTGCGACGGCAATTGGTCTCGGCGTCGCGATCCCGGCCGTCTTCGCTTTCAATCTGCTCGAACGCACCGTCAAATCGGCTCTCGACGACGCCGAGATCCTTTCGCTCGAAATCCTCTCGTTCCTTCAGTCCAAGCTTCGCTCGTCGGAACCCCCGGCGATCCGTGAACCCGGATCCCGCTCGATGCTAGCGCCGGTATCGCGAAGTTCTGCCGCGTTTACCTCCTAAATCCGCTTCGTTTCAAATTTGCTCGTTCGCTGGAGGTTGTCATGGCTGCCGCTGCAAGAAGTAGCTCTCAGGGAATGTTCTCCGGAATCAACGTCACGCCACTCGTCGATATCATGCTCGTGCTCTTGGTCATCTTCATGGTGACTGCGAAGCTCATCGTGTCGCAGACCATGCCCATGGACCTCCCCAAAGCCGCGACCGGTGGCGAACAGCAAGTCGTCTTCAGTCTGGCCGTGGACGCCAAAGGCGAGATGATGGTGGATTCGAAGCCGGTGAAAACCGACGCAGAAGTCCTGAGCCTGGCCAAGCAAGCCCGCGCCAAAAACCCAGAGCTACGCGCGGTCATCCGAGCCGACGCAGCGCTCAGTCACGGCCGCGTGGTTCGTCTGATGGATCTTCTCAAGCAAGGTGGCATCGCCAAAATCGCGTTCGGAGTGGATCCGACGGTTCTCGAAGCGGCGAGCAAGTGAGGTCGGTATGGCACGCTTCAAGATGTCTCGAGAGATGGGGATTGCGATTGCCACGAGCGTCTTCGTGCACGCTGCGTGGCTCGTGCGGGATGCCGGCGCGGCTGACCTCAGGGTGAGCCCGCCATCGGAAGTGCTCCTCGAAGCGTACGAGGCGCCGCCGCCCGCGCCTACCCCCGTGGTGGAAGAGACCAAACCAGTAGACAATCAGAAGCCCGAGCCGATCGTGCAGAAAGACATCGCCAAGGTTGCCGCTCGAGCAACGGCACTTCCTGCGGCCGCCCAGGCCGGTAAGACACTGACTGCATCGGACGATGCGGCTGGTGACGTCGCGGATTTCACGATGGTTCAAGGAGCTGGTACCGAATACGCCGGCGGCACCACGAGCTCGATTGGGACGAGCGCCAAAGCGGTTCAAGGACCCGCAAGCGACTCGCCTCCACCTCCGCGTGCTGTCGTTGGTACCAAGAACGCCGCAGCTGCAGGCCCTGACCTATCGCGCAGTCCCCGTCCTTCTGGGGCAGACTGGAATTGCTCCTCCCTTTTCCCCAGAGACCCAGACGCAGGCGACTACGCAACGGTTTCCATCGTGGTGACCGTCGGAACCGACGGAGCACCCAAGTCAGTAACCATCCTGCGTGATCCGGGGCATGGCTTTGGTGCGGCGGCACGCGCGTGTGCGATGAGCCAGCGTTACGCCGTGGGACTCGACCGTCAAGGCAGCCCCGTGCTCTCGACGACGCCTCCCATCACGGTTCGCTTCACTCGATGAGTGCGGCGTGTACCTGCCGAGGGCGACTCGTCTCTCGGCGGAATCCGACGGCTCGAGACATCTGAGAGCGCTCGAATCGTAGATCGTCCCCCCGCTCACATCGAGGCGAGCATTGCGGTAGACAGCGGTGACATGTCGAGCCTCATCGAATTCGAGCCCGAGCGCCCGAGAAGGCGATCGAGCGGCTCAGAAATCCGCGCGCACGGCAAGCCCTGCCAAATGCGGGCCGAGCAGAGGTTGAGCGGAGAACCAGCGGTCCGTGCGGGTGGCGGTTTCGCGGGCTCCTTTGGAGCCTCCAGTGGTACGCGTAGGAACGGATTCGGGGTTTGATTTGCCCTCGTAATTGAAGAGGACGGCTCCTGCCGCGGCGAGGCCGACCCCTATCCCAGCCGAGGCCAACGCCGCGAGGCGTAGTCGATCGCGATCGGTCCGGATCGAATCGTATTCTTTCAGGTCGGACTCGTCGAACTCACGCTTTCCGCGGGCATCGAGGAACGCCTTCGCCGAGCTCTCCTGGCCCAGAGTGAAATAGGCGAACACCCCACTCGCCGTCATTGCCGAAGCGGCTGCTCCAAACATGATGAGTGCTGCAGTTCTTTGGGTGGTTCGGGGCATCGTGGCTACGACTGTCGATGTTTCTCCGCGCGAGAGTCGACGCTCTTCCGACCACGCGACGTACCCGCGTTTGAACAGGGTGATCAGGTGTGGTCCTGGAGACAACTCGAGGGGCTTCGGGAACGGACACGTACCCTGGAGTCGACCATCCACGCTCAGTTCTGCACCCGACGGTGCGTGCACGACGAGTCTCGCCGGTTTTTCCATGAGCCCCACGTCGATGGTGACGAGTGCGCCGCGTACTGCCGTAACCCGCCGCTCATCGCTCAAATATCCTGATGCAGACACTCGCGCGACGTGTTCGCCTGGCTCCACCTCGCGGATGAGCGGCGACGCTTGCGGCTCGCCGCCATCTAGGGAGAGCGTTGCGCCCTCTGCCGCCGATGTAATCATCAATCGCGTCGGGGTCGTCACCGGAGTGGCTTCGACTCTCGAGGGTTCGCTGCGTGTCTCTGTCACGGTGGGCAGTGAATGCAGCAACGGTTCGAGATCGGAGAGTGCCTGAATCGTATCGACTTTGCGTGCCGCCAGGGGATCGGCATTCAGGTAATCTCGGTATCGTTGTACGGCCTTTTCGAGATGGCTTCGGTCTCTCGATTCGAAGTAAAGTCGCCGCTCCGCTTGCGCGATGGAAAAGAGAACGGCTGGGCGCGGTGCCAACGCGTATGCCTGTTCGAAGGCCTGAACCGCAGCCGCGTACTCTCCGATCGAATAGGCTTGGGCACCCGCTCTAAAGTAGTCGCGTGCCCGCGCGACGTCTGCTGGCTCGTGTTCCGCTCGTTGTGCATGCGTCGTAGGCGACCAGGTTACGGCAATGGCCGATGCAGCCAAAGAAAGCGCGACGGACCAGGTTATCGCTCGCGTCCAAGATGTCACAGCCTTCCCTCCGTTTCCGCGAAAACGCGCACTCCGCTTTGAGTTGCCACGACGAGATCGAGCAAGCCATCTCCCGATAGATCGCCGACGGCGATGGCTTGCCCGCCAGGAACGTACGATGCATTGCCGCCGTTGCTGGTCGAATTGCTTCCGGTCGTCGAGGTCAGCTCGAGCAGGCGACCTTTGCGTGTGCGTCTGCTCGTGTCGTCGAGGGGGATCTCGAAAACGTGATTGGAGGTAATGGTCCAGAGTCGTGGCGGTTGTCGACTGGAACTCGAGCTGCTGCTCTCTCCTGTCGGTAGAGCCCGTGCGTAGAACCCGAGTGGTTGCTCGCCGTTCAAGTCGAATGTCATCGCGGTGCTCGGGAAAGCAAGTTTGCCACCTTCGTTCCAGGCGACGAGCAAGCGATTGACCTCGTCACCCGTTCCGCTGATCTGCTTGGCGAGAAATACGAGGTCTTTGTGGCCGTCGTCGTCCAGATCGATGATGACCGGATTGGAGTTTGGTAGGAGCTTTCCCGGCAAAAAATTGGGTGAACCAAGGGGCTCCTTCGCATCGGTGTCTGGAGCGTCGGGTCTCGTGCTGAACACCTTTGGATCGGCGTTCACGGGCCACAGAGCGATTTCCGAAGAGCGCGGGGTGGCACTCAGCAGATAGATCTCGTCCAAATCATCGCCATTCGTGTCGCCGGAAAAGAGATGGCAAGACGACTGTACTCGATTCAAGGAAACGACCACTTCCGACGGAAGAACACGACTGACGGTCGGATTCTCGAGTCTCGAGTCGTCGGTTCCGAAGCTCCGCCATAGACGATAATCCGGCTCTTGGCACGTCTCGCAAGAGGCCCCGAGAGCAACCGCCGAGATCTGCACGCCGTCGACGTTGGCGAGGCGGGCGGAGACGACGGCCTGTGGGGTGCCTGCATATTCGGGACCGGAGTTCACGGAGACGACGGAGAGTCCGAGCGGGGCAATGGGGTGGCGGCCAGCGTTCCCGATGAACACCGCCAATTGTTCGCCAACACCGTCGTCGGTGTTCGTCCGTGGCGAAACGACACCCAGTTCCGCGATGGCGTCGGTGTCGACGTAGTCGGCTGAAGAGAGCTGCCGTACCTCGCTGAAGGTTCCAATCGAAGAGACGAGCGATGGCGCGCCATTCGGATTGCCGAACGCGATGTAGACGGTCTCTCGTGTCGTGTCGTCATCGCGTGTGCCCTCGAACCGAGCGGAAAACGCCAGGTCCTTGGTGAGATCGCCGTCGAAGTCGCCACTCTTCAGGTGCCGGACGCTACCGTCGGTCGTGATCCCGAAAGGGTTCATGCGGTCTCGACCAGTTCCGAGGAAAAAGTCGAGATCCGACTCGCTTTTGGCGCCAGCTATCAAGTCGAGCATGCCGTCGCGAGTAAAATCGTCGACGACGGCCATCGACCATTGTCCGACGAACGGCGTATTGCCAGCGCACCCTTGGATCTTCACCGTGGAGTTCGCCGCGTCGATCGTGAGGTCATGGACCAGTAGGATTCCATTCGGCATTACCAAGTCGTCTCGACCATCCCCGTTCAGATCACCCATGGCCAGGGGATGCCCTGCGATGACTTCGGTCGTGGCGCAGCTCGAGGCATCGTGACTGAGCGGCCATGCCTGACCGACCGTCGTGTCGGCGTGCGCTGGATCCGCGGCGAAATGCCCATTACCCAGACCAAAAGTGACGAAGGCGTGACCGGTCCCGTCGCCTACGATCAAATCGAGATTGAGGTCCGAATTGAGGTACCCCGTGATCAGCGGTTGAGCGACGACGTGACCTTCGGGAAGCCGAACGACTGGGATGGAAGGGTCCTTCGTGGTGTTTGCGATGTCGCCTCCGTTCCATGCGCCTTCTGCGGTGCACGGCGAGACGGAATACACGGTGTCTTCTCCGTTGTAGCCGAAGAGAAACTCGTCACAGGGCGATTCGGTGCGAGTATCGACGTCTGCGGTGTGAAACTCTCCGACGAGCTTCTCGATCGGTTTGGGGAGGATGCCGATGCTTTGGCCGGTCTCTGCGCCGATGAGCTGAGTTAGCGCACGATTGGCGTCGGACACGCCATAGAGCACGAGGATCCCCGTGCCGAGCGACTGCTTGCGGTAGCCAGAAATGGGAATGACGCGATAGGCAGACTGCCCGCTCAGCGCTTGGTACGGGTATGGATCGGGTAAGACGATCCGATCGGAATTGGCCGAAAGCGACGCAAGCCCTTTGGGGACCGAGAAGAGCAATTTGGTAATCGTTTCGGTAGAGCCGTCTTCGGTGCGGCTCCCTCGCAGGATCGACGGAGAGTTGATGGCGAGCTTCGGATCGAAGACGTCCCGCGAGTTACCGGTTTCGTCGAAGAACACGACTTTTGGCAAGGCCTGCCACAGCGGGTTGGCGTTACCGAGCGTGACGAGGTTGTCTCGACCATCGCCGTCGAAGTCACCGAGCAAGAGACGTGACGCGGACACGGAGAGCCCTTTTCCCCATGCCGTATAAGTGTTCACACCGGCGTGACATACACCATCGGATCCACAAGCCATCTCAGAAGGACATCGATGTTCGTCGAGGCAGCTATAGTGGCAGGCGTGTTCGGCGCCAGGTGGATTGCAGTATTCCCCTTCTGCGGCGTAACCATCGCAATCCTCGAGCGCCGACGGTTCGACCACCGAATTCCCACACACCTGGGTTTCGATTTGTTCGAGCTTGGCACACCCCAAGAATAGGATGGGGAGCAACGACGCGACTAGAGCGACGTGCGTTCGCTTGCTTCGACGGGTTGCCATGACTCGGGGATCCTCCGCACCCCGACGTTGCCATACGAATCGACCTAACGGTACGGATCCTCGAGGTCCCCCGGCGTTGCAGCGCCCGGGGTGCGGCGGGGCTTCGGCGTGAGCGTAGCCTCAAGTCGCGCATCCTGCGAGCAACGTACGGCAACCGTGCTCGAGCGATACCCCTTCGCCCGCAATTCGAGGGTTACTTCGTCGTCACGACGCGGCAGTTCGAAGGGACCGGGGGTCTTCCCGAGCAAGGTTTGGCCGAGATAAACCTCGGCGGGCACCGGTCGGCTCTCGACGACCACGTGAACGGTGGGCATTTCGGTGCTCAGCATCGCCTTTGGCGCGTCGAAGCTCGAAAGCTCCGCCGCGGACGCCGACGGGACCACCGAGAGGAGCGGAGCGGACGCGGCAGGCACGTCGCTGGATCGTTGTCGCAGCATCCAAGGGAGACCGAACATCGCCGTCACCGCGAGGACAGAACCAACAAACACGGGACGTCGCCAACGGCTCGCGGCTTTGGTGTTGCGTGCCAGGCTTCGCGGTTTGAGCTGCGGACTTTCGGCTTCTGCGGCAGACCGCCGCGCCTCCGCCATTTCGCGAAATGTCGTGTCGAGGGTGATGCGCGAGTCGTCGATTCGAGCGGCCCTGCTTCGTGGCGGCTTCGCGGAGCGTCGCGTAGGCCAGGAGCAGGGTCTGGGGACGTGAATCCGGCTGCTTTTCCAGCATCCTGAGGATTGGCTCGTCGAAGAGCGGGCTCAGTTCCGGCGTATGGCTCGACGGCGGCGAGGGTGGGCTGCTGACGTGGGCCATCATCAGCTCGAGGGCCGTACTTGCGTCGAAAGGCGTGACGCCTGCGAGCATTCGGTACGCCATGCATCCAAAGGCATAGACGTCCGTGCGGGAATCGACCTCGACTCCCCGGCACTGTTCGGGCGACATGTAGCGAGGCGAGCCAATTGGCGCGCCACTCCGCGTCTTGTGGATTTGCATCGCGCCGGACTTGAGCAACTTCGCCATTCCGAAGTCGAGGAGCTTCGGATGCACGAAGCCGTCGCTGTCGAGCTCGAGAATGACGTTTTCGGGCTTCAAGTCCCGATGGGCGATTCCCGCTTCGTGCGCGGCAGAGAGCGCCTTGGCGATGGCATGCAAAATCGGGAGCGCCTCCTCGACCGGCAGTCGACCGCGTTTCTCGAGGTACGCGTCGAGTGGAACGCCTTCGAGCAACTCCATCACGTAGTAGTGCCGACCGTCGGACAGATCGCCGAACGAGAAGATGTCGACGATATTCTTGTGGCGGATCTGATTGACCGCACGAGCTTCGGCGACGAAGCGCGAAGTCATGCTTTCGTCGGCGGAGTACGTCGCATGCAGCACCTTGACGGCAGCACGCTTTCCGATGACGGGATGCATCGCTTCGTAAACCGTGCCAAATCCACCTTCGCCCAAACGGCGAATCACGACGTATTCGCCCACGACGTCGCCGGGAACGAGATCGCCATTCGACTCACCTCGATCAGGCTCGTTGCCGTTGGACGAAACCTCGTCGGGCAGTTGCTCGCGGGATCCCCGCCGATTCGACACCCGGCCGAGTATAGTCGACCTCTGTCGGCCGTCAGCTGCCGTTCCATGGGAGTTCGGGGCGGGAAATCGGACAGCTGTGGCCAGCGAGCGGACATCTGTCCGGCCTTTTAGCCCAAAGGTCAGGTATTGGTCGGGCGCCATCACGCGGAAATCCGCGCATCTTGGGGTCAAGCTTTGCTATGGGTCGTCGCGACCACTGCGGCACGTGCCTTGCTGAGATTCGAGGTGTCGTTCCCGTTCGTCCGGCTGCTGTCGGGTCAAATCCGCAACCCGAGGAGCTTTTTCATGAATCGTACGCTGATTGCCACCGTCGTTCTGATGACCGCTTCCGCACCAATGGCTTGGGCTGCCACGCCAGAAGAACCGGTCGCTCCGTCAACGACGACCGTCGACTCAGCGACGACTCCTTCGGCTGCATTGGTCGACTCATCTGCGAGTTCGACCACCTCGACCACGACTCCTTCGGCACCCTCCCAGGCGGGGCTTGGCGCTCAGCCAGCGAGTGCTGGCGCTTCATTGCCGGCATCGAGCTCATCTGTCGAACCCTCTCCGTACGGCCCTCCCGCGTCCCCGCCCTCGAACGCTACCAAGGTCCAGGAGGACGAAGCGAAGTCCGACGTGCCGGCGACCTTATTGGATGGAAACGTCGATTACGCATTTGGTGGCATGGGCGGCATCGGAGTGATGTACACGCGCATCGCGGGGAAGGATAGCCCGCTCATTTGCGGCGAAGGTGCGGTCATCATCGATCATGCGCTCACGTTGGGCGGTGGGGGGTGCGGGATCACGCGGATGTTGCGCGCGCAGGATTATTCCTCGACGGCTTACGACGACAACGATCGCATGACCTTTGGTTATGGCGGAGCGATTGGGCGATATCACTTCCGGTCGCGCAAATTGGTCAACGTATCGATCGGAGCGCTCGTCGGTGCGGGTGGAGTGACGACGGGCTCATGGACGCCGAAAAGCGGCAAAGATTGGGCGGATCAGTTCGACGCCGAACGGCATGACGCCGTGTTCGTGTTCGAGCCCCAAGTCGGTGCGCACGTCAACATAACGCGGTGGTTGCGGTTGGGTGCGGTTGCGGGGTATCGCATCGTTTCGGGGGTAGACACGAAGGGCCTCAGCGCCAGCGATCTGGCGGGACCGACGCTGGGCGGCCAGATCCAAGGCGGCTGGTTCTGAGTCGACGGCCGTGAAGAGTGGGTTTTTCGCGTCGCGCAAACGGTCTTGTGCGTTGACGTGAGGGGCGTCGTGACGTGTACCGAAACACGTCGTGGATTTGGGCGTGGGACAGAGACGGGGACAGAGATGGGGACAGAGACGGGGACAGAGACGGGGACAGAGACGGGGACAGAGACGGGGACAGAGACGGGGACAGAGACGGGGACAGAGACGGGGACAGAGACGGGGACAGAGACGGGGACAGAGACGGGGACAGAGACGGGGACAGAGACGGGGACAGAGACGGGGACAGAGACGGGGACGGGGACAGAGACGGGGACAGAGACGGGGACAGAGACGGGGACAGAGACGGGGACAGAGACGGGGACAGAGACGGGGACGGGGACAGAGACGGGGACAGAGACGGGGACAGAGACGGGGACAGAGACGGGGACAGAGACGGGGACAGAGACGGGGACAGAGACGGGGACGGGGACAGAGACGGGGACAGAGACGGGGACAGAGACGGGGACAGAGACGGGGACAGAGACGGGGACAGAGACGGGGAGCGGCGCGGTACAGGGAAGGGGGGCTCGGCGCGGCCCATGCGAACAGCTGCGCGCGAGCTGCGCGAGCTGCGCTACCCGTTCACTTCGGGCGTCGCTCGAGTTCGATGCCCAGTCGTTCCATGCGCCGATAAAGTGCTTGGCGGCTGAGGCCGAGTTGAGCTGCGGCTCGTGAAACGACGCCTCGGGCATCGATGAGAGCCGCTTCGATCTCGGCCTGTTCCGGATCCTTCGCACTGGACGAACTCACCTGGGGATCTCGCGTAGCAGCAGGTGCGGGAGGCGGAATGGAAGTGGCGGTCGTCAAGCCCAGGTCCTCGGCAGTGATGGTGTTACCGTTTCGCACCAAGAACGCGCGCTTGATTCTTGTTTTCGAGCTCGCGCACGTTGCCGGGAAAGTCGTGCGCGAGGAGCAATTGTTGGGCTTCGTACGAGAGAGTCGGTGTTTCGACGTTCTCGGCTCTTGCCATCGACTCGATGAAATGATTGGCAAGCGGTACGATATCGGCGCCGCGGTCGCGAAGGGCCGGTACGGTGATCTCGATTACGTTCAGGCGGAAGTAGAGGTCTTCTCGGAACGTCCCGTCTTCGATCGCTTTGGGAAGATTTGCGTTGGTCGCGCTGATGACACGCACATCCACCTTGCGAGTCACGTTGCTACCCAAGCGTTGGAACTCGCCGGTTTGAAGAACGCGGAGAAGCTTCATCTGGGCGTTGGAAGACAAGTTTCCGATCTCGTCCAAGAACAACGTTCCGCCATCGGCTTCCTCGAACCTGCCGATGCGCGTTTTCGTCGCGCCCGTGAATGCCCCAGCCTCCGCTCCGAATAGCTCCGCGTCGATCAAGTTGTCGTGCAAACCGCCGGAATTCACCCGCACGAATGGCTTATTCTTCCGTCGGCTGTTGGCGAAGACGATCTCGGCGACCTTCTCCTTACCCGAACCGTTCGCACCCGTGACGAGGACCGGCACGTTCGACGTTGCGACCTTCACGGCAAGCGAGACGACCTCGTGCATCGGAACGCTTTCGTAAACGAGGCCACAGAGGTCGTATCGCTCGCGGATCTCACGTCGCGCGCGGATCCCTTGCCAAGTGAGGCGTAGGTTCTCCTGCTGCAGCGCTCGCATGCGCAGGAGATTTTGGCAACAGTGACGAGCTTGTCGTCGTCCCATGGTTTCGCCAAGTAATCGTTCGCGCCCTCCTTCACCAGACGGACCGCCATCTCGAGCGACGTATAGGCCGTCATCAAAACGATGGGTAGATCGGGATCGAGCTTGCGGATCCGACGCATGAGGTCGACCCCTTCTTCGCCCGACGTCGTATCCCGGCGATAGTTCATGTCCTGAATGACGAGACCCACCTCCTCGTGCGCAATGAGCGCGAGTGCCTCCTCTGGAGTGGAGGCTAGCAGGACGGGAATGTCGTGGACATCGAACAGCAACTCTAGGGCAGTGCGTACCGAAGCCTGATCGTCGACGACCAACACCTTCAACATGGATGGCGATTCCGTTCGGGGCAAAGTATCGGATTACCCTTTGCCGTACCTCCGTCGCGAAGGCAAGCACCACTGGCGGGGTGGGGTTGGCTTGCCAGATCCGCATTCGAGGCTGCAGTATGGCGCTGGCGCATGCGCCTAGCCCCGGGTCAGCCATGTTAGAGAACTCAGCCTACCTGCTCCTCGCCGACAACGTGCCCGTCACTTTCGCGCTATCGATGGGAGGGGAAATGGGATTGTGGACTACCCTTGCGGTCGGCCTACTTCCAGCGCTCGCTATGGGTTTGGGATTTCCTGATCCGTGAACGATCGCGGGATCGCGCGTTGACTCGCATCCTCGGGCGCATCGCGGAGGGACACCTGGAGCCGGGTGGTGAACTCGGTTTGAGTTCGGGTTCCGTTGCGACTGCAGTCGAGTCCCTGATGCGGATGCTGCGCGAGCGTGCTCGCTACGCAGAGCAGAGCGAGCAACTCCTTCACACGCTCATCGACGCAACGCCCATGGCCATCCTTTTACTCGAGGACATTGGCGATATCGTTTATGCCAACGAGACCGCGCGGGCACTATTCTTCGAGGGACAAGACGTCGGCAAGCGTAACTTCCTCTCGCTGATGGAGGATGCGCCGCCAGCACTGCGCGAAGCGGTCTTGGACGTCCAGGATCGGTTCTTCGTCGTCGAGCAAGGTGGTAGCAGCGAGACATACCACTTGGCAAAGCGGCACTTCGAGCTCAACGGCAAGACGCACACGTTGCTGATGGTCAAGCAGCTGACACGAGAAGTGCGGCGTCAAGAGATCGACGTTTGGAAGAAGCTCATTCGCGTGTTGAGCCACGAGCTCAATAACTCACTTGCTCCCATCACTTCTCTCGTTCACTCGGCGCGCGTCCTCACCCAGCCGGGCGGTAACGCAAAGCTCGAGCGCGTCTTTTCGACCATCGAGGAACGGGCAACGCATCTCTCGCAGTTCGTCGAGGGTTACGCCAAGTTCGCTCGATTGCCGCCGCCACGTCGCGAGCACCTCAACATTGGAGACTTCCTGCGTCACATCGAAGCTTTGGTTCCCAAGGTGCGTATCGGTGACGTACCCATGGCAACAGCGTATGCGGATCGATCCCAACTGGAGCAGGTCGTCATCAACTTACTCAAGAATGCTCAAGAAGCCGGCGGGGACGAGCAGGCCATCGAGCTTTCGGTTCAAGTTGCCAAGAGCGGGGCAACCACGCTGACGGTGGCCGACCGAGGGCCGGGCATGAGCGAGCAGGTGTTGCAGAACGCGATGCTCCCGTTTTACTCGACGAAGGAGCGCGGTTCGGGTCTCGGCCTCGCTCTCTGCCGTGAAATCGTCGAGGCTCATGGGGGCACCATTCGACTCGACAATCGTGAAGGTGGCGGACTCGTCGTCACCCTTCAATTGCCGGGCTTCGAACGCCAGGAGCTCGGAACCGCTGGCAAGTTGACGCTTTCTCGGCTCTGACTCCCACAAAAGGCACGAGCCTCGACCGTTTCCAGTCGAGGCTCGCGGGGTCTCACTTCGGGACGAGCGGACCTATCGAGACTTCTTCGATGCTTCAGTCGTCCACGGCAATGGTCTGCACCCCATCGTAATAGAGCGATGCGATACCGACGCCGTGAGTTATCGTCAATTGTGTCGCGGTGCCGGAGACGTTCATTTCCTCGAAGTAGAGTCGGAGACGAGGCGTCCTTGGCATCGATCACGACGAGCCTGCCTTGCCATCCCGTCGAGAGCAACACGCGATCGCCTGAGGCAGCCATCGGCGCGCTACCCCACGTGTCCCCACCGGAAAGATCCAAGGAGCCGACGGCGAAATCGTCCGAGCTCAAGCCGCCGAGTACGACGAGCGGAACCTTCGACTCGGTGAATGCATGCCACCAAATGCTTCCGCAATTCATGCAATCCATGACGCCCATACCGTCGACGGCATAGTACCCATAACCCTGTCGCAACGTCATGAATACACGGTCGTCTCCCGTCGTGAGGTTAGAAATCGTCCAGCCCTTCGCCAAGGATTTCGTGCCGAGCAGCGAGGCAGTATCGTCGCCGATCTTCAACAAGTTGAGGCTGTGTTGCATGGTGTGGCAACTGCCCTCACTGCAGTCGTTTGCGCCGCATTCCCACCAAGCGCCGCGGTACTTGTCGTAGCAATCGGTCGAGTTTTCCGCGTCGAGTACCAAGTCCTTGTAATCCGCCGTGGCGACGTTCGATGCGTTCGAGTCGAAGGCGATGAGCGACCCGGGCACATTGACGGAGGGTAGTGCTTTCGGTGTTGCGGGATCGCTGAGGTCGAACCGATCGACATAGAAGCGCACTCGATCCGGGTTCGTCGGTGAAGCCGAGTAGCGGCCGAGCGCCACTTGACTTCCGCTCGCGAACAGTCCGGTCGTGCCGTCTTTACCCTTGACCGTGAGGGTTTCAACCTTCGGTTCGTTGGGTTTGCTGACGTCGATGACTCGAAGCTGAGAGTTCGTTCCGACGTAGTTGTATTGAGCATCGTACGTCGTGTTCGATGAGAGCATGACCAAGGCGTCTCCGACTACGACGGAGCGATCGCCTGCATTCACCAGGCTTCCCGGCGACCAGTAGGACCAACCCTCACCGAAGTCGAGGGTGACGTTTCCGATGACCTTCGGACTCGACGGAGATTTCACGTCGACGGTGACGAGACGAGACGTCTGTTGTGATTCCTTGCTTTCATCGTACTTGTACTCGTTGATCACGAGATAGACGCGACCATCACCCTTGGCTACGGTGCCGAGGCTCGACCAGCCGCACTGACTGCTGCCAATTGCCAAGTCGATGTGTCCAAGTGGTTCGGGACTCTCCACGTTGGCCAACGTAGTCGTATCCAAACTCACGACGTTCGAATACCAATCCTGCGCAAACTTCACGATCGTGTCTCCGACCGCGAGTGTGGACTGCACGTTGTGAGCCAGTCGAACCGTGCTCTTGGGCTTCGGCGCGCTTCGATCAGTAATGTCGAAGTTCTCCACGCGTTCGTCCGACATTGCGTAGAGTCGATCGTCGTGGAAGAGGCCGCGTCGCGCTTGACCAACCAGAGGCGCGACTCCTCGCAATGTGAGATCGTCGCCAACCCAGTCGATTAACTGGATGCCGTTCTTCGATTTGCCGTAGCAGCTGTCTGCGGAGTAGTCCCACCCGCTAAACGGCATGAGGACGAGCTTTGCGTCGTCGAGAACTTGAAACGCCTTGTGAACCTGATCCTGCCCCTCGTTGATCCACGCCCAATCGCCGCCGAAATTTCACGCGATCCAATAGCGTTGGTTCTGCCAACTTCGAGACGTCGAACAGTGAGATGGCCAAAGCGCCATTGGGATTCCCTTGATCGTAACCCAAGGCCACGACGCGTTCTCCGCGGGGCTCCATATGGTAAATCCAACCCGGGATCTCGAGCTGACCGGCTTGCTTCGGTGCCGCGGGATCGGAGAGATCAATCGTAAAGAGTGGATCCTTTTGCTCAGCCGTGATCGCGTAACCTCGCAGTCCGTCGAAGCGGACGCTTCTCAGTGTTTCGCGAAGCGGAATGTTCATTGCGACGTCTGCAAGAGGAGTCACCTCTCGAGCGGAGGCAACCTGGTAAGTTTGGATACGAACGGGCTCAGTGAGGGACCAGCTGCCAGGTTGAGTGATGACACGCAAATGACCGGCGTACTCGTCCATTTGCCACCGACTGGACACGACGCCCGAGGCTTTGACCGTGGTGCCCTCGACGAGATCGCCCTTCGGATCGGAGATGTCAACGACTTGAATCGTCGAGCCAATCGGACCGTTGTTTCCGTATTCGGGTCCGGCGATGTACATTCGCTGGTCGTTGACCGAAATGCTGCGTCGCCACGAATAGGAGGAGGTGTCGTCGGCGTACGAAAGCTGATCCACCTTACGGATTGAGCTCGGATCGGAGACGTCCAAGGAGATGACCGTCGTATGCTGCCCCTGTTGGCAACCCCAGCAACTGTTTTCCTCGAAGCCAACCACGTAGAGCACGTCGCCAACGATTCGAGAATCGGAGATGGTACCAGGCACTGCGAATTTGCCGATGATCTCCGTTTTTGCGGGGTTCGTGGTATCGAACGCGATCACGTAGCTGGTTACGGCGTAATTCCATGCGCCATCGGTAGCTCCGCGGACGTACTCGCCGTAACCGTTGTAGAGCGCGAAGACGATGGAATCCTTCACGTACATCTCGAAGGGCGACGCCTGCACCTTCTTGCGGCCGAGGACGCGTAGGTGGTCGCGGTCGGACGTGTCAATGACGTTCAAACCACCATACTGAGACAGCGCGTACAGGCGGTTTCCTTCGAACTTCACGATGTCGGCTTCTTCGATCGCTCGCTCGGCGGATTCGGAAGCGCCGTCCGATTGCGAGGGTGTCGCATTTCCACTCGTGGCGTCGTCCGCGGCCATTGCTCCTCGACCGCTTGCGCTTCCTTGAGGACGGTCCGATTCGAAGATGGTCGATCCATCATTGATCGTCGAATCTTTATCGCTTTCGCAACCCAGCTGCAGTGCAGCAAGGCTTGCGAGCGAGATGAGTAATCGGGGGTGTTTCAAGAACATGGTGAGCTCCTCTGTCGACCGCGACTAAGCAACGGTGGTGCCAAAAGCTGACGAGCGAAACGTCTCTCGATTCGTCTGGAAACCTCTTGTGCCACGTGGCACAACCAAGACAATCATGCCGCGAAACGTCGCGTCAATCCACGTTGGTGTTTGGTGTGCTTGGGGTTCGTGTGAGTGAAATCGGCCCAATATCGGCTAAAACGTGGCGATGTGGCGCGGCAATCGACGCCAAACGGCATGCCGTAATGCACGCTCGCGTGCACATCGTCGATAAGCGCGATCGGCTCGTTTCACCGTTGACGCGCTGCGAAGAACACTCGTCGAGTGGAGTGCACGAGGGCGTGCGAGTCACTGCGATGAAGCTGCGTGCATGAGGGCGTGCGAGTCACTGCGATGAAGCTGCGTGCACGAGGGCGTGCGAGTCACTGCGATGAAGCTGCGTGCACGAGGGCGTGCGAGTCACTGCGATGAAGCTGCGTGCACGAATACGCGTGAGTTGTTTTCGAAGCGCGAGTCGCTGTCGAAGCGCGAGTCGCTGGTTGGGGGCCATTGGAATGCCCGCCGTGGCATATCGAAGTCACGTTACGGACGACACTCGCTTGGACTTACGGATCGTGGATCGTGCGCATCGTGCGATGTCGGAGCCACGATACGCGATGCGCCCGCATCGTTCGAGGCCCAACTCTCCTCGGAGAGCGTCGCTTCTTCACTCGTTGATGTTCGGGACGTAATCTGCCTTGGAGATCGATGACTGAATCAGAAGAGTTCTACATCGTCGATTTGGACCCAACCAGCATCCGTCATGTTTCCTGGTAGGTACCCGTTACCACTGCGACCGATGCAGTACGGATGAAAGGCAAGCCCCGTCACCGAAGAGAGTACGGCGTCGCGGTCGTCTTCGGGATCGGTGCCCTGTTGGACCGACCACGACGGGACTGCGGCAGACGAAAACGTCACTTCTACGAGTCGAGCGTCAGGGCCCGCGGGGACGTCCCATCCATTCCGGATGCCCAGATCCGTCCTCGTTTGTGCAGGGCTCTCCAATTCGAGACGCAAGATACGTTGGCGATCGGCTCGCACTCGGAGGCGCACTCCGTTGAGCGTTCGGGCGTCGACGCTACCTTCTCGGATTGGAACGCTGAAGTACATCCATTGATCCCAAGCTTTGAGTTCGTTGCCGTACTCGAAGGCGATCTTGAGATCCCTCGAACCTGCGAGGGGGGCATCGGCATTGAGAAACTGTCGTCCATCGGAGTTCGGGTTCGTCATCATGACTGGGCCGAAGAGCACTTCGAGCTCGTCGAGATCCTCGAAGTCGACCTTTCGCGTCGCGCTGAACGTAAGGGGCGCGACCGGTGCGCCCGCGGCGATTCGTTGGACCCGCTGACGCAACGTTAAAATATCGCGTTTGAGCCGAGTCACGGCGGCTCTCCACGCTACGACGGACGGCCCCAAAGGATCCGCCGACACCGCGGGTTCGATGAGTGCCGCATCCGAGTCGATGAGCCCGAGCACGTAGCTCTCGGCGAATGGTCCATCCAGCAGGCGACGTACTGCCTCTCCATACGAGGTCGTGTCATGCGCCAGCGACTGGAAGAAGGGGATGCAGCCGGGGGCTAGCACCGAGGACTTTCCACCAAATACCGGATAGAGCCGGCTGCAGTCGGTGGGCGTCTGGGTCCAATGCGGCACGATCGAGAAACCGCTTCCTGTATTGAGCGCCTTGTCCATATCCCAAGGAACAGGCCAAAGAGCGTTTCGGTTGGGTTCCGAATACAGGTAATAGTTGTGGACGGACATCCACGAGTAATCCATGCCCGAATAGATCGCGGTCATGCCGTCCCAGTCGTAGATGGCGTCGTCAACGGCGAAGTACCGCGCCAGGTAGGGGCGATCCATGTACCTCTCGATGACCGATGAACGTTGGTCGGGGGATGCATCTTCCAGGGCGTCCACGAACTCGCGGAGCCGGGAGTGATCGGGCGTGCCTTCGTTGGTCTGAAGTCGTGCCGTGAGGTACGCGTCCGTTCGTAGGGACGCTACGGCAGCCTGGTAGGTGGCGCGCGCGGCAGCATTCGCATCTCCTTCGAATTCGGTGGATTCGGCAAAGGAGAACATGGCTTCCTTGTAGAGGTTGCCACCTGCAGACTCGGGCCAGTGATCGTCAACGAAGCTCTCGTCGATTTGCTCGACCAACGAGAAAAGTCCGAGAGTCTCCCCATTGACACGCACGTTCGCCCAATGGCTCCTTGGCGCAATGACGTCCATTTCTCGATAAAGGCGGTACGCAATGCGCTCGCGTAGGTGCGACGCATCGTGGCGCATCGAGTGGAGGTTGATGCGGGTGAGTCCAAAGAATCTCAGATCGCTTCGGTACTCGTGAAACTTCAGCTTCATGCTGAGTTTTGGACACGAGAGGTTACCTTTGGTGTCGACGCACTCGACCAGGGTGCTGTGAGCTCCTTTGAAGCGCAGTCCGATTTTGCCGATCGAGGTGCCGTCGAACGCTACTTCGGCTTCAGTGTATTTCTCGTCGAGCGCATTCTTCTGCAGCGCTTCCCAAGCCGCGGTGGGCAAGGTCAAATCGAAGGTGGATATCTTCGAAGCTTCGAACAATTCCTTGGCATCGCAGTCGGAAATGGTTCGGTTCGGATCGCTGCAGCGGAATCCCGCGAGCGTCTCCACGGCGGTTCCCGAAGTTCCTCCGACCGAAGTGGCTCCTCCACTCTGGACGCTTCGACCACCGGCGCCTGTCGGATTTACGACGAGTGGATCGTCGTCGCTTCCACAACCCGAGACCAGAGCTGCGGCGAACGCCGCCACGGTGCCAAAATGCTGCGCCATCTATTCGGCCTCCGAGGACCACGACGCGCATCTTGCGGCAGTCACGTCAAAGGTGCCAAGGAACCGTTCGTATGACTGCATCGCGCATCCATGGGTGAGCCACGGGCAATTGATCAGGGAAATTTCGTCAAAGCGCAAAATGACGCTCATTCGCCGCACGCTCTGGAACGGAATGTCCTAGCTTTGACGGGAAATCCGTCCCGAGGGATCGGTCGCCTCTCGTTCCGACAAGGACGGCTGACGGCAAAACTGGGCTTGGTCGAGTCTCATGTCGCGCGAGCTACCGATGGCCCGGGAGTGGAACCAGGCGCGAAGCGTTTCCGGTACTTTCCGGTCTTCGATGCCCGCCACCGGCTCCCGAGCGGGCCTTGGGAGCCGGGCTTCCACCCCGATCCGCGATCGCGCTTTGGCGCAGCGCGTGATTGGTAGGAACGTCCGTTGCTCGTCGTGTCGTGCTCATGTCTGACGTAGAGCCGATTGGATGACGGGTAAAAGATCCCCGGACTTGTACGGTTTCTGCACGAATCCCGCGAGGGGGCTACCTTCGAATCGGCTCACGACATCTTGTTCGTTGTATCCACTCGTCATGATGATCTTCACGTCCGGATCGATGCGTCGAAGTTCTCGATAGCAGGCTTCGCCATCGAGATGGGGCATCATCATGTCGAGTACCACCAGCACGATCTCGGTTCGATGCTTCTCGAACCGCTCGATGGCTTCCCTCCCGTCGCTAGCGGTGAGGACGTCGAAGCCCGCTCGCTCGAGTAGATGTCGCCCCATGCTTCGAATCGTCTCTTCGTCATCGACGAGCAAGACGAGCCCTTCGCCCGTCCAAGCATCTGGTCGAGCGTTCTTTTCTTCGTGCTGTTGTGCCGTGTCGTGATGCGCGGGGAAGAGAACGCGAAATTTGGTACCTTTCCCCTTTTCGGACGTGACCTTCAGGGCACCCTTGTGTCCTCTCACGATACCTAAAACGGCGGCGAGCCCAAGTCCTCTACCCGTGAACTTGGTCGTGAAGAACGGATCGAAGATGCGCTCGATGGTTTCACGGTCCATTCCGACACCGGTATCGGCCACCTCGAGGTAGACGTATTGACCGGGCAGGTGTGCGCCGCAGTCACCCACTACCGTGGACAGATACTTTTCGTCGCAGTCCATTGCACCGGACGTCAGAGTGATGATTCCACTCCGATTGCCGATAGCTTCCGATGCGTTGGTGATGAGATTCATGACGACCTGCCGGACTTGCGTCGCGTCGGCCAAGATGGGGGGGAGATCGTCGTTGAGATCGTACTTTATTATCGCTTTTTTGCTAATCGATACGCTCAAAAGGTGGACCATTTCGTTGACGAGCAGATTGAGCGAAATCGATTGGATCACGAAACGCCCCTTCCCCGAATAGGCGAGCATTTGGCGACAAAGATCAGCCGCCCTCCGGCTAACGGTCTCGATGTCTTCGAGATACACGCGTACGGGACTCGTCGAAGGTAGATCGCTCAGCGCCAAATCGGCGTTGCCGAGAATCGAAGTGAGCAAGTTGTTGAAGTCATGTGCAATGCCTCCCGCAAGAACGCCGAGGCTTTCGAGCTTTTGTGCTTGCATGACTTGCTGTTCGAGGCGTCTTCGATCGGACTCCGCACGTTTCAGATCCGTCAGATCCTGTATCAGGCCGTGCAGTTGAAAGTCCGAGTCGTCTTCTTCGCCCGTTGCTTCGACAATCATCAAGCAATGTCGCACCTCTCCGGTTGGGCGACGTACGCGGAATTCCAAATGCTGACCACTGCCGAGGCGATGTGCGGCATCGAGTGCAAGTTCGAAGCGGTCCACGTCTTCGGCGATGACCAGATTCCGCAATTGAGCGAGCGATGCCGGCACGTTGGACGTCGTATGTCCCAAAATGCGAAGCAATTCGGTCGTCCAAATCGCGCGCCCTGTCTCGATATTCGCAGAAAAATGGCCGATTTGGGCGAGTTCCGAGACGCGCAGGAGGCGTTCGCGACTTCGTGCCGCGAGGAGTTCCGCTCTTCGGAGCTTGGTCACGTCGTAGGCGCTGACCATCACGTGAGGCTCGCCGAGGTACTGCACCAGCCTTCCCGAGAGTCGATAGAGTCGCATCGGCTCTCCTGGCTTGGCGTATTCGGCTTCCACGTCGTCGAACCTCCCTCCGCTCGAGTTCGGATCGTCAGTGGAATCCAAGATCTTCGGGTCGCACAAGAATCGACACGTCGCTTTTGCTTCGAGGAGTGCCTTTCTCGTACTCCCGACGGCGCGTGCATAGGCCCGATTCAGTTCGACCAGACGGAGACCGTCAAGGCTGACTATGGCAGTCGGGTTCGGACTCAACTGAAACAGTGTGCGAAAGCGTTCCTCACTTTCGCGAAGACGAGCCTCAGCGTCGTGTCGCTCGGTCACGTCGCGTGCGAAAGCGTAAGACAAACCTGCTTCGACCACCCCGACGGCGTGCCATTCGACCCAGCGATACGAACCATCGCGATGTCGGAATCTGTTCTCGAACGTCGATGCGGACGTTCCCATGTGCAGTGCCTCGACGACCAGGCGAGTCCGTTCCACGTCATCGGGATGTATCCACTCGAGATAAGGATGACCCAGGAAAGCCTGCTCGGGGAGGCCAAGAGAACGTGTCCAGGCTGGGTTGACGTACAGCAGCCGCCCTTCGGCGTCGATGGTGCAAAAGAGCTCCGGGGAATGCTCGAAGTAGCGGCCTAATTCTTTGCTTGCCCGTTGCGCGTCACTTTCGGCACGCTTTCTGACGGTAACGTCGGTCGCCGTGACGAGCACCATCGGCTCACCCTCTACGTCGAGCCGTACACCGGAGAGTTCGGCGTAGATGTGTCGCCCAATGGGTGTCAGGAAAGTCACTTCCAAGCGGCCGAAGCGTTCGCGCGAACAAAACGCCGCAAGTGCCGAGGAGAATTGCGCGTCCAGTTCGGGCCATATGTTCGTCGTGTGCCCTTGCTCGCCCGCGCACTGTGGCCAACCAAGCATTTGCCGAAAGGCATCGTTCATCCACACGAGATCACCCGAGGGACGGGCAATCGCAGTTGGATTTGGGGCGAACTCGAGGAGTCGCAGTGAACCATCAAGGTTCGAAGTTCGTTCGATTCGGGGCGAAGTTAAGTCGTGAACGGCGAGTGCGTCACATTTGGATGGGAAAGGTCCACCGCCGTGAGCATCTGGATCGTCGTCGCTCGTCGCTCGTCGCTGCAGCTCGGTCATCGTTCCCCAGTTCCCGTCGCGCGGGTGAGCGCGCATTTCGTGAACGCGGTCGTGATGATAGCGGCTACCGAGCGTCTCGCGCAACGAGGCCGTTCCGGTGATACGTGGTACCGGGGCGACGGCAGTTCGCTGCAGACCAGTTTTGGATCGGGCGGCGTTCGAGATTGCGCGTATTCGGAGGATGGCGCTTTCATGGCTGCTCTTGGCGAGGAACGGAGCGTTTGGGTGGCTCGCTTCGCAGAACACGTGGTGCCGCGCGCAACCAGAGAAACGTTCGGTCCAGATCGGAATGCATTCTTCACGGTTGCGGTCGGCGAGCGGTGCTGCCGCGAGGAACCCGTCGTCCACACGGGTGGGTATCACTGACCATGGGTCAGTTGCTCGCGCGATGCTCACGTCCGAGCGATCGAGGGAGGGTGACGGGTTCTGAGCTTCTCTTTGGCGGAGAAAAACACATCGGAAAAGGGGACTTGACAGTGGGGGCAATAATCATGAGGTTTGCTCAGCACTCAATCCACCGCGAGGTCCCCATGAAGGTCTTTTCCGATAACAGTCTGGCCATTGGTCGAACCCCCCTCGTTCGCCTCAACCGCGTCGTGCCCAAGGGAGCCACCGTGCTTGCCAAGATCGAGGGCCGCAATCCGGCTTACTCGGTCAAATGCCGAATTGGGGCATCGCTCATTTGGGATGCGGAGAAACGCGGGCTGCTCAAACCCGGGGTGGAGATCGTGGAGCCGACGTCCGGCAATACGGGGATCGCCTTGGCCTTCGTCGCGGCATCTCGAGGTTATCCAATCACTCTCGTGATGCCGGAAACCATGAGTGTCGAAAGGCGCAAGGTACTGAAGGCGTTCGGCGCGAAGATCGTGCTCACCGAGGGACCCAAAGGTATGAGCGGCGCCGTGCGCAAAGCGACCGAGATCCGCGATAGCGATCCGGCGCGATATTTCATGCCTCAGCAATTCGAAAACCCGGCCAATCCCGCCATTCACGAGGCCACGACCGGTCCTGAAATTTCGGGAAGACACCGACGGGCAAATCGATGTTCTCGTCTCGGGCGTGGGCACCGGAGGAACGATTACGGGGGTGTCCCGATTCATCAAACAGCAGAAGGGCAAGAAGATCCTTTCCGTTGCGGTCGAGCCAGTGGAGAGCCCCGTCATATCGCAGCATTTGGCGGGTCAAGAGCTCAAGCCCTCCCCTCACAAGATCCAGGGGATCGGCGCGGGATTCATTCCCAAGACGCTCGATCTCGGTGTCGTCGATCGCGTCGAGCAGGTCAACTCCGCAGATGCTTTGAGCTTCGCTCGACGACTATCCGTAGAGGAAGGGATCCTTTCTGGAATCAGTTGTGGAGCTGCCGCGGCGGTAGCCGCTCGTCTTGCGGCGTTGCCCGAATTCGCTGGCAAGACCATCGTCACGATTCTGCCGGACGCTGGAGAGCGTTACCTGTCGGGACCGCTATTCGAAGGCATCGTTGCCGGTGTCGCAGAAGCCAAAGCGGGCGATACCATTTGATGTAAGCGTCCGAGTAAGGTTCCTTCGCACGATTCGACGGCATCGATTGGTGCCCTAGAGCGTAATGGACGACCTGAAGGAGTGCGTCGCGAGGTTGCCACCGCAACCGATCGCACGCACTCCTTCGTCGTTTCCTACGGGTCTGGGCTTGTCGCCCGCAGCCTTGCCTCGCCCGCTACTCGCTGTCGCGCCTGACCTTAGGCCGTGCTCTCGCTGTGCCCGCTGCCAGCTGTTCGCCGTCGCGCTTGCCCATGTCACGCAGTTGCTCCCGACATGACGCGCATTCGGAATTTTGCCACCCGCGGTATGCTCGAATGCTGCGCTGAGTCTCGTCGATTGATCGCGCATCCCGCGGAAGCCGTGTGCCCTACGAAACGCTCAGGTGTTCTTGCTGATCGTGCTGAGGAGGAGGCACCAGAAGCAGAGAACCAGATTGAACAACGGGATCTGGAGCGCGCTCGGCAGCGAATAGACGATTGCTACCGTCGGAATCCAGACCACCCACGTGGAGATCAGGACCACGATGAGTCGCTTCGGGAATGACTCTTCTCGCAGCCGGGCTCGCATGTTCGTAAGCGAGAAACCGGAGTCTTTGTAGAGGAAGAAGATCACCTGCGTGGGCGTCGCCCAGATCGGACTGTAGACGAACTGATCGACGAAAGCCTTGGTGGCGATGGTTCGGAAGGTGGTTTCGTCGCCGAAGAGCGTGCTCTGCAGACGATAGAGCGCGTCGACCTCCATTCCCTTCCACAGCCAGAAGCCGATGTAGAAGATTAGCTCGAGGTGCGCGACCCGAGCGGCGATCTTTCCCGAAAGCCGCAAGTACAGAAAGGGAACGAGCCCACCGAAGAATGCCGTAGCGATGGCAGAGTAGAGATAGCCATAGCGGACCTTCAGTTCACCAACGCTGTCGAGCGCGGAATGGAACTCGGGAACGAAGACGTAACCGAGGACGACGAGGAGCGCACAAGCCTGGAGCGCTAAGCCGGGCAACAAATTTCGTTTCAAACCATCGATGCAGGGAGCGAGGAGCCCTTTTCCGGCGTTCGGCATCGGCAACTCGGTAGCACGATGAACCGACGGTAGCTACCGATGTCGATCGACGTCGGCGTGAGCTCACCCGACGTCGGCGTGAGCTCACCCAAGGTGCGACTCACCATGGGCACCGAGCGGCACGGTTTGCGACGCATGGTGCGGAGGTCACCTGGGCGCCATTGGACGGCGGCAAGGTACGTGTGCAACGAGGCGACCGGGGCCACACGTCGATGGAGTCTGCTCTCCGAATCGATTGGGCTCCGTCGGCTTACCGAACGCGATGCTCAACGTTGCCCGAAAAAGTACCATGCTGCCCACACAACTGCGAAAATCAACGTCCAAATCGTCAAACGTTTCTGCAATTGCGGCGTAAAGAATGGCTCGTCTCGTCGCACGATCTTTTGTCTTGCCAGCGTGCGGAGTCGATCCTGGTCCGTCGTCGCGAGCGCACGCTTGGGTAAGATCTGCGCATTCTCTCTGGAGACGAATACGACGAACACGTCACGCGTTTCGGTGATCTTCCAAAGATCGGCGAATGCTAGCTCCGACTCGGCTCCACTCGAACGTAGTACGAGGCCATCGTCGTTCAACGTGACGGCGATGCGTCGTGCCTCTTTCGGAAGGGAGTCGTACACACGCTTGGCGATGCGGCCTGCGGGGTTTCGGTTGATGACGAGCAACGCGAGAATTGCGAGACCGACGAGAGTGAGCGTCGTTCTGTCGCGTCCCTCCTGCCACCGGTAAGCCACCATTGCGACGACCAACAGCGCACCAAAGATCGAAACGAATCGCGCGAACTTGGCGCGAGGCAAGGAGCCGAGACCCGCTTCGACGTCCGATAGCTTCAACTCAATCTCCCCCGGGTGATTCGCGGCTGGACTGGGACGTGCGTCGAGTGGCTGTTCGGTCGTGGAGCTCATCGGGCGAGAGGTTAGCGCTGGCCGCCCTTTCAGGCACAAGCTTTGGTTTCCGCACATTGGTGCAGTGCTTCTGCTGATCGGCCGTTGACCCGATGCCCTGCGAAGTGCCGCACCTTGCTTCCCGCTAGGACGGGGCTAGTAGGAGCGCGCCCGACGATGCACGTACGCCCGATGTTGCCGAGCGAGACCCAGTGCGTGGACGCGCTTGCGCGTGCAACTGGGTTCCACCTCGACATCGTCGAGGAGCAGAGTCGCACGTTGTCTCGGATTTGGGTGGCGAGACGCGATGCGTCGTCCATAGAGCCGGAAGCCTTCCTTCTCGTGTGGGCGGCTGCTGACGAGCTCCACGTCATTGCGATTGGCACTCGACCCGATGCGCGACGCGAAGGTCTTGCTCGAGCACTCGTGGAGACGCTGGTCGACTACGCGAAGGAGACGCGCGCTCGGCTGATCTTACTGGAAGTCCGTCGCAGCAATCTGGCCGCGGCTCGTCTTTATCGATCCTTTGGTTTCTCAATCGCGCGACTTCGACGCGGCTATTACGCCGCGCCCGAAGAAGACGGAATCGAGATGCTTGTCACGTTGAACGAACACGGGCAGCTCGAGCAGTTGCCCGATGAAGTCAAGGTTTTGGAGGTCTGAGCGTGCCTTCGTTAGAAAAGTCTCATCCGTCGCGCAGTCTCATCACGGTACCGCTCTTACGACGAGAGAGTATCGGCGAGAGTTATCACGTACTCTGGTTCGACATGCCGCAAGGCGCCCCGGCTCGGCCCGGTCAGTTCACGATGATTCGGGGCGAAGAATGGGGAGATGCTCCTCTTTTACCGCGCCCAATGAGCTACTTGTCCGGCGGTACGACGCCAAGCATGTTGGTCAAGGTACAAGGCGAAGGGACCATCCGAATGGGACGAGCCGAGCCAGGCGAGCCCTTCGTTTTACTGGGGCCGCTCGGTAACGGGTGGCGTGCTCATGACCCGACGAAACGGCAAGTGCTCGTGGCTGGCGGGGTCGGGATCGCGCCTTTGCTGTTCCTCGCGCGAGAGTTGGTCGCACAAGGTCAACGCCCCGTGTTGCTTTACGGAGGTCGCACCGCGAGGGATCTGCCGCTCGCTGACGACGCGATTGAGCTCTGTGATCTCGAGCTAGCCACCGAGGACGGATCACGTGGGCTTCCAGGGAGAGTGACCGAGCTGCTGACGAAGTGGCTCTCGTCGAACATCGAAGTCTATACTTGCGGTCCAGACCGCATGATGGCGGCCGTGGCGAAGAAGTGCGCTGCTGCAAAGGTGCCGTGTGAAGTCTCGCTCGAAGCACCCATGGCCTGCGGTTTCGGGATCTGCCTCGGCTGCGCGATCCCAACACAGGGCGGGGGCTATCTCTATGCTTGCTCCGAAGGTCCGTGCATCGACGCCGAGCGCATCGATTGGGAACGGAGCGGCGGGCTTGCGGGTACCGTGTCGAAAGGTGGTGTGAAGTGACGTACCAGACGGTGCAAGTTGGTCGACTCTCGCTCAAAAATCCCGTCCTTACGGCGTCGGGATGCTTCGGTTACGGGCTTGAGTTCGACGACTTTTTCGACGTCGCGACCTTGGGTGGCATCTGCACCAAGGGGCTGAGCCTTTTGCCGCGACCAGGGAACGCCCCCGACCGCATTTGCGAAACGCCTGGCGGCATGCTCAACGCCATCGGACTTGCCAACGTCGGTGTGGAAGTATTCTGCAACGAGAAGCTTCCCATTCTCCGCCAGCGAGGCGTCACGGTCATTGCGAACATCTTCGCGACCAGTATCGAGGACTTCGTTGCGTTGGCGAAGCGTCTCGACGGTGAAGCGGGGATTGCTGCGGTCGAGCTGAACGTGTCTTGTCCGAACGTAACTCACGGCGGGATCGAGTTTGGTCGCGACGTGAAAATGGCAGCTCAGGTTACTGCCGCCGTGCGCGCCGCGACGAAGCTCCCGATCTCGGGTAAAAATGAGTCCCGAAGCGGGCGATCTCATCGGCGTTGCGCGGGCGTGTGAGTCCGAAGGTGCCGACGCCATTTCCGGCAATCAACACCATTCGCGGCATGGTCATCGACATCGAGCGGCGGCGTCCGAAGTTGAACAACCGTACCGGTGGCTTGAGCGGACCGGCACTTCGTCCCGTTGCAGTCCGGATGGTTTACGAGCTGGTGGGAGCCCTCAAGATCCCAGTCATTGGGATTGGGGGAATCACCTCGACTCGGGATGCCCTCGAGTTTCTTCTCGCGGGTGCCAAGGCCGTGCAAGTGGGGACGGCGAGTTTCCAGGATCCGGCTGCGGCCCGTCGCATTGCCGACGGCGTTGCCAGCTACTGCGAAAAACATCAGGTCAGCGTAGAAGACCTCATCGGCAAGGCGCGCGTATAGTAATAGGCCATGCCCCATCGATCTCCGGCTCCGATCCTGGTTTTGGGTTGGTTCGGCGTAATCACGGCGCTGTCCGCTTTAACCAGTTGCCGTGGCGACAACGCCGACGGGTCGCGGCCGGAGATTTCGACGAAGGCCGTTCGGGCCAGTCGAGTGCCCCAACGGGTGGTGGGTGATGTCGCGCCAACGGACGAACTCACCAAGGATGCTGCGACGGACGGCCGCACCTTGAAGCGATTCGGTGCCGACGGAGGTTTCATTCAGGTCGATCCCCTGCGGGATTGAGAACAGCTCCAAGTCGACGGGCTCGCGGCTCGTGAATCCTCCGGTATTCAGCTCGACGTAGAGTGGCGTCAGAGCGATCTCCCCGCGCCATCTGGTGCGCCGGAAACCTCTCTCGAGGGGCTGGAAGATGCGCGCACCAAGACGCGTCTGCGCATGCACATCGAGCTTGCGGCAGCCGGGCGCATGCGTGCGGTATTCCTCGGTCAAGGTTACCCTTGGCCCGAGGGGACCGAGATCCGCGCGCGTGCGGACAAGATGGGGCAGGTTCTCGTGTGGCCCGACGCGAAGAGCTATCGGAATATCGTTCCGGGTGCGCTACGAGCACTTTTCGCCGAGCGCCGCTTGGACCTGGGCCCACTCTTTACGCCGAAGGTGACCAACCTTCCGCCGGGGCAATGGCTCTCATTGCCAACGACGCGCACGATTCTCACGACGCCGGTGGCGGAGATTCAGCTCGACCAAGCGTCAGTGCCCGGCGCCGGGCTGGGTGCAGCGCTGCTCTGTCGGTTTTTGGTCGAACTCGCTGGAGTGGAGCCCGACGCACATCTCTGCAGCGGCGAGCTGCTTCCGCTTCACGCCCAGCTCACCAACGCTCCCGGCGGCAAGCTTGGGTTCCATGTGACCGCCATTGGAAAGAAGCAAGATTCGACTCTCGCTTCCGTCCAGGTTCCACCCGAAAATGCGAGGTTTCAACCGACTGGCGTTCCGGCTCCACCAAACGGAACGCTCGCGCGCTCGCTGCTCACGTCTCTGCGGACACGCTCTGCGTCCGTTGGCTCGACACCAAATCCAGCTGCAATGCTCCAACCGAGCTCCGGTTTGGTCGCCATAAATCGAGCGCTCTCCCTCCGAGCCTTGTTGATCGATGGAGTGACGGTGGCTTGGGTTCCACCCGGAAGCGAGGTTTCCATTCCGGACCTACGGAACGGAATCTACAGCATCGCTTGGCGTGATTTCTTCGGGACGTACGTCGAGCCGCCTCACAACGTCGCTCTACCGGCTCGAATCGCGCTTGGGGTTGCGGCAGATGCCGGCGGGTGACGGTCGACCGTCACCCGGAGTTTGGCGTAGTTTCGTCGTCTTCGGTTCGTGTCAATATCGTGTGCGGCTTCGACCGATATGGAACCGAAGTTCCGATCTTGCGAGGTTTAGCATCATTGCGAGATAGCGGCTGTCGCGATGCGACTGGCGCTTGAAGTTGCCGAGATCATGTGGCACTTCGCCTCGCTATGCTGGACTCAGCGCTTGCCGGAGCGCGCCGTCTCGTTGCCCATTTGCCGCTCAGGTTGGGCTGGCTCAACGTCGTTCTGACGCTGCTTGCCGGCTTTTCATTTTGGCGATTCGATCTCGATCGTCGCGGAGGTCTCCCGACGAACTGGAGCACCGTCGCGTTCGCAGCATTCGCGACATTGCTAACCGTAAACCTCGAGGTTCAACTCGCGCTCGCGCTCGGCGGCCGTCGGCATGGACGACGGATCGCCTTCGGTCTCGCGTTGCTGTCCCTGACGATTCTGCTTCTGGCCTACCACCAGAAGACGACTATGCACTTCGATCCTTCGGTGGTGCTGGATCAGGAGGACGTACCGCTTTCTCGTGAGGTCCTTTTCGTCGTCGGGTCGGCTTTTCACGGATGGACAATTGCCTTCGGAGTCGTCGCCATAGCGGGGCTTTGCGTGCTGGACCGTTGCTCGAGCCGAACGTTTCCCGAGCAATCCGGCAATCGCTGGCTCGGCTCGATCGTCCTGTTACTGGCTCTGACGGGAGTTCAGTATGCTCCTTACCCACCACGTGGCGAGTTGAGTGTTCTCGCGCGAACCTTGGTAGCCAGACAATCGAAGCCCGCCACGGACTACGTGCTGCCTCGCGGGTACTATCCGTTGCTCCGTAAGGGAAAGCAAACCAACGACGCCGCTTCGAAAGCGCATCCCGATGTATTCGTCGTTTTGGTTGAATCATTCAACGTGAATGTGGTTGGAGCCAAAGGCCCGAATGGCCTCGAATTGACACCGTTCTTCAATGCTTTGATTCCGCAAGGGCTCTACGTCGATCGATTTTACGGAAATTCGGTGCAAACAGCGAAGGGACACTTCGCCACGCTTTGCTCCGTAATCCCATCGATCCGCGGTCGGGAATTCGTCCAATACGCCAAAGTTCACTTCAAATGCCTTCCCCGGGTACTTCGCGATGCTGGATACCATACAGAATTCTTCCAAGCGTATCGCGACCTTCGGTACGATAACACCAAGGGGTTTCTGTCACGGAATGGCTTCCAACACGTAGAGTCGGTGTCGAAGCACCAACATCCGGAGGATAAGGCGTCATCTTGGGGATGGGGATTACAAGACGACATCTTCTATCAGAGATTCTTCGAGCACCTCGATCGGGATTATCCGGAGGTGGGTGAGCGCAAGCCGATCTTCGCTACCCTTGCGCCCATCAGTAACCACATGCGCTTCGACGGCGTGCCGGTTCAACTCCGAAAGCACTATCCTCAAGCGTCGACCCCAAAGGAGCACTTCTCCAATTCCGTGTCCGTGGCGGATCGAGGTCTCGAAGTGTTCGTTCGAGAGTTGTCCCGACGTAGTCGATTCCGAGATGCGATCGTCGTCATTACGGGCGATCACTCCTTTCCCATCGGCGAACATGATTTCTTCTACAATGAAACGGAAGCCTACGAGGAATTCTTTCGCATCCCATTGCTAATGTACTCGCCGGGCACCGTGGCACCGGAACGCATTACCAATCTCGCGTTTTCGCAGCTCGACATTGCGCCGACCCTTCTCGATCTGGTCGGTGTTCATCCCAAAGAAACCCACTTCATGGGAACCTCACTTCTCGAAAGACCCCTCACGAATCATCCAGTCTTTCTCGTTCAGCCCTATGCGGGCGTCTTTCTTGGAGTCGTCGAATACCCATTCAAATACATCTATCGTTTGAGCACGAAAGAGACGCGACTCTACGACTTGCGCTCCGACCCCACCGAGAAGAACAACATTGCTCTCGAGCCTGGGCGACACGGGATGGTGGAACATTTGCATGACCTGCTCAGGCACCATTTTCATGGCCAATCAGGCTCTCGATATGGATCAGGTCTGGCCGCACAAGGGCTGAGGTCTGGTCGAGTCAGGGCGACGTCGAGAGCCGGTGTTGGGGTCGAAAACACGAGGACCTCGGAAGCCCATGGTTACCCTGATGTCGAGAACCCTGACTAGCGCCGCCTGAGGATGTTCGAGGGGAGCGGTCGCGTGGAACTCGAGTCCATGGCTCGAGGTCAGGGGTGTCGTCTCGGAGCGCGAGCATGCTTCAGTCGCGAGCGGTGCGACCGTTGGCATGCGCCGTGCTTTTGCCCAGGACATGACTCGGCAGCACGCAATTGGCCGGACAGTCCTCGAGCGTCCCCGGCGTGAGGACACGGAACTCGTCCCCTTACTCTGTGCCGGTGACTCGGGGGCGCTCGGCGAGGTTTATCTCGCGCATCGCAAGGCGGTGCACGCCGTTATCTCTCGAATCGTCGTGGATCGCAGCGTTGCCGAGGATCTGACCCAGGAGACCTTCCTCGTTCTCCCCCAGGCCCTCAAGAACTTCCGCGGTGGGTGTCTGCTTCGCACGTTCATTACGTCGATTGCCGTCAATTTGGCCCGTCATCACATGCGGACGGCCATGCGTCGTCGTCAGGCAATCACGCGTCTGGCCGATTTTTCCGGCAATTCGCCCGTGTTCTCTCCGGAGCAGCTCCTCCTCCAACGTCAGCTTGGTGCCGTAATATCCCAAGCGCTCTCGAAGCTGTCGCCTGCGAAGCAAGAGACGTTTCTCCTGCGAGAGTTCCATGAGCATAGCTCTTGGGAGACCGCCCAACTCACACGGGCGCCAGAAGCAACCGTGCGAACTCGTGTGCATCACGCTCGTCGCATGTTGCGTGAAGCGCTCGTACATCAGGGGTACGAGACCGCCGCGTAGGCGCCCGGACATTTGACCGCGCTGCGGAGTGGACAGGTGTCCGACCGAATGCAGTTCGACGCAGTGCAGTTCGACCCGACCCCGGGTGAGCTTCCGCTGTCGACTGACGTCCGAATCACGTTCGCGGTATGGGCCTAGTTCAAGCCATGCCGTATGCCTGTAAGTCCGTGCGGTAGTCGTCCAGATCGAATTCCATGTCGGCCTGATCGTTTCTGCTCCACCGCAAGCGCAGGTGTTCGGCGATGATGTCGATGACTTCGAGGCGCGTCGACGTGAGATAGAACTCGTCTTCCGGAAGTGGAGGGATCTCCCGATAGCCGTTTTGTTACGTCTTCACGATCGGCGCGAGCAAGGAGGAACGAGCCGCTTGGGCCGTCGCCGTCCGGGCCACCGACGACGGTTTCGGCCACGACTCCGACGGGATTGACGGAAAAGATGATGTGACGCCCGCAGACGCGCCAAGTATGGGTGTCGGGCGTTGGGACTTGCCAGAAACCGTTGAGTCGTCGTCGAGACCAGCTTCGCCGAAATGGGCCCCGGCCGATTCGAAGGACTAACTCGCGGAGTTCCGGTTTTTCCTCCAGATCCTGTCGCGCCGACAAGAGATAGTGATCGAGGAGCGGCAGCGTTTCCGGAGTGAAGTCGAGCTCTACTCCGATGGAGTCACGAACGAACCTCAAGCAGGCAGCAACGAGTTCATCGATTTCTTCGGGGGCCGGTTCGTCGACGGTGGGCGCGCCATCTCCCCGCCACGAGTCATCGTCGTCGTGCGCGTCGTCGTCGTGCGCGTCGTCGTCGTGCGCGTCGTCGTCGTGAGCGCAGTCGCCGTGAGCGCAGTCGCCGTGAGCGCAGTCGCCGTGAGCGCAGTCGCCGTGAGCGCAGTCGCCGTGAGCGCAGTCGCCGTGAGCGCAGTCGCCGTGAGCGCAGTCGCCGTGAGCGTCGTCTGTCGCACTGCGCGTCTCCGTGTCACCAGGCGAAGCCGTGTCGTCGTGTTCTGGCACGGCATCACCACGTCGTGGGTGTTGCTGGTCTGCGGCTGGACTCGATTCGTTCACCTTTGCCTGCGGCTTCGACTGTCCTGCGTCCATGGTCCCGAACCATACTGTGCACCACGGCTCGTGCACCTCGGTCGCTCCTCTCCTGCCGCTCCCCCCTGCCGCGTCGCTCCCCCCCTTGCAGAGGGTTCAGTCTCGTCCGGGTCAGAAAAAAAGACTCTCCGCCAGCGTCGTCCAATGTCTGGCGCGACCGGCGAGCCTGTCGCCAAAGTCTCGGGAATTTGGCGAGGCCATTTGGCCGGCACATCGTCTCCGAGGTCGGGGATCGGACTCGTCGAAGGCGAGAATGCATCTCAGCGAAAGAACTCGTCATAGTCGAAGCCACAAGGCGTGTTATCGTTCTCGACTCCGCCATGCGGCTCGGCATTTTGAGCGACATCCACGCCAACTACGAAGCTCTCAGCGCCGTGCTTGAGGCCTATCGTGAAGAGGCTATTGACCAATACTACTGCCTAGGCGACACCGTTGGTTATGGCGGGTCACCCAACGAGTGCTCGGAGATCATCCGCGGACTCGTGAAGGCGACGGTGCTCGGCAACCACGATGCTGCCGTCGCCGGGCGAATGGATTACTCCTACTACTACGAGGCTGCCCGTACTGCCCTCGACCTGCACGCGCAGATGCTTTCGCCGGATAACATGGCGTGGCTGAAGACGCTTCCGTACAAGGTCGAGTTGCCGCAATACAACCTGCAGCTATGCCATGGCTCGCCTGTCCGTCTCGAGGAGTTCGAGTACATCTTCGCGCCCGAGCAGGCCCGCGAGTGTCTGCCCGTCTATGACGAACTCCCCGGGCTGACACTCATCGGCCATTCCCATCTTTGCAAGGTGTTCGCGCTGACGAAGAACTCCGTCGAGGAGCTTCCGCCCATCGATTTCGCGCTCGAACCCGACAAGAAGTACATCGTCAGTGTCGGAAGCGTGGGGCAGCCCCGCGATTACGACAATCGCGCCAGCTTCACAGTATTCGACACGGACAATCGAGTCTTCGAGTTCAAGCGAGTCGAGTACGACATCGAGACCGCGGCAGACAAGGTCCTGCGTGCGCGTCTCGAACGGAACTTCGCCCATCGGCTGTTCATCGGCGTTTAGGCAACCGTCGTCCGCGTGGCGACGCGCGCCCATCGGCGTTTAGGCAACCGTCGTCCGCGTGGCAACGTGCGGCATCGTCAGGACACCCTTCAATCCGAAACGGCTGTCGTCGTTTGGGCTTTGCGTCGCGACCTCGGCTTTGCGTCGCGACCTCGGCTTTGCGTCGCGACCTCGGCTTTGCGTCGCGACCTCGGCTTTGCGTCGCGATGCGGCCTAGGCTTGCCTTTGGTCGTTCGAGTTCACTGCGACACCTTGGTCATTGGTCGTCTCTCGTGGCCGAAGTAACAGCGAAGCCATGATCGAACCCGCGAGAATGGCTGAGATGAATAAGAGAGAGGCAACAGGCGGAACCTTGTAAAGGTCGACCACCGACATCTTGAGTCCGACGAACACCAACACCGCTGCCAGTCCGGTCTTGAGGTATCGGAATCTGTCGACCAGCCCTGCGAGCAGGAAGAACAGTGAGCGGAGCCCAAGGATAGCGAAGATATTCGACGTGAATACAATGAAGGGATCCGTGGTAACGGCGAAAATCGCCGGGATGGAATCCACTGCGAAGACCACGTTGGTCACCTCGATGAGGACGAGAGCCATGAACAGCGGTGTGGCAACGGTGCGTCCCGCCTCTCGCGTAAAGAAGTGATTTCCATCGAGCTTGGACGTGGAAGGCACGACGGTACGAATGGCGCGGAGAACCCACCCGTTCTCCGGGTGCTCCTTCCGATTGCGTTGTAGGTAGAGCTTGACGCCGGTTACGACGAGAAACGCCCCGAACACGTAGATGAGCCAATGAAACTTGGCGAGCATGGCTGCACCACCAACGATCATCGCCGCTCTCAAGGCCAACGCCGATACGATCCCCCAATAAAGGACGCGATGTTGATAGATGGCAGGAATGCCGAGGGCGGAGAAGATGACGACGAAGACGAAGATGTTATCGATGGAAAGCGACTTCTCGATCAGATATCCGGTGAGAAATTCGATGCCACGTTGACCCCCGAACGTAAACCAGACGAAGCCATTGAATAGGAGTGCAAGGGTTACCCAAACGGCGCTCCATCCGGCTGCTTCACGGAACCCGATTTCGTGATCCTTGCGATTGAACACGCCAAGATCGATGACGAGCATTGCGAGTACGAAAATCAAAAATCCGATCCAGAGCGCCGGTGTACCTATCGTTGTGGTTTGCATTTCGGGTCCTTTGGTAAATGGGAGGGCAGAGCCATTTCGCAGCCTCCTGTCTGCTCGCTACGTTGGAGCGAGTAAGACTTGGGAGGTGCAAGGCTCCACGTGTGATTCGCGGGGTGTTGGGGGAGCGCGACGTCCAGGACAGAGCCTCTGCGTCGAGCTTCCGTGTGACGTCGGGTCAACTCTCGCGAGCAATTACCGCGAAGGCGTTCCGACGAGGGGGCATCATGACCGTCCTACGGCTGCTCCGGACTGCTGAGGCGTCCGTCGTGAGCCAGCGCTCGACGTTGAATCGAAGTGCGTGTGCATATCGGTAGCTCCTGGCGATTCATATGAAGTCGAAGCTTCTCGTCGAAAAGTCCGGAAGTTTCTAGACGACATGTCGGTCGAGCCGACATATAATGTGCGCGTGCACTGGCTGAACTACCATCACCTCTACTATTTCTGGTTGGCGGCGCGCGAAGGTGGGATAAGTCGTGCCGCTCGATCGCTTCGTTTGACTCACACCACGGTGAGTGAACAAATACGCGCCCTCGAGGATGCGCTCGGCGAGCCACTCTTTCGAAAAGAGGGGCGAGGGCTGGCTCTCACCGAAATGGGGGCAGTGGTCTATGGCTACGCAGAGGAGATCTTTTCTCTCGGACGTGAGCTCGTCGAGACCGTTCAAGGTCGTCCCACGGGTCGTCCCGTGCGGCTTGTCGTGGGGATCGCCGAAGTCGTTCCGAAGCTCATCGCGAAGCGCATTCTGGATCCGGCTTTGACGGAATCCGGAACAGGTCAAACTCGTTTGTCGAGAGGACAAACTCGAGCGTCTTCTCTCTGGACTTGCTGGCCATGAACTCGACGTCGTCATCAGCGACAGTCCACTCGCTCCAGGCGCACCAATCAAAGCGTTCAACCATGCGTTGGGCGAATGCGGAGTGAGTATCATGGCTTCGCGAGCGCTGGCCGCTCGATACCGAAAGGATTTTCCGAGAAGTCTCGACGGCGCTCCCTTCTTGCTTCCGACGGACAACACCTCCCTTCGTCGTGGAATGGAGGTGTGGTTCGACTCGGAGGCCATCAATCCCAAAGTGGTCGCCGAGTTCGACGACAGCGCTCTTCTAATGGTGTTCGGTCAAGACGGGGTTGGTGTCGTTCCCACGCCCACGGCGATCGAAGAGAGTGTTGCGCGGCAATTCGATCTGCAAATCGTCGGCAGAATAGAAAGTGTTCGTGAGCGATTTTCACGCTATCTCCGTCGAGCGGAAGATTCGTCATCCTGCGGTGCTTGCCATCTGCCAGGCCGCGCGCGCAGAGTTCGCTCGGAAAGCGCGCTGACTGAGGACGCCCCGTGGGCCGTCAGTGTTCGAGGTCGGAAAGCTCGAGTTCGATGGCGCCGGTCGAGAGACTCACCTCTACAAGAGATACTACGAGCGACGCGGTCAGACTGAGCAAGCTCAACCCGAAGAGCAAATGGCCCGATAGCATGTTCCCCAGGAAGATGGCGCCCATGGATAAGCTGCAGAGAATGAAGGCGATTACTCCGAGGAGTTGCATCAGTTTCATCAAGCGAACCCGCTTCCTTAGGTTTTCGAGCTGACGAGAGACGATGGCTCGTACTTCAACTCGCTGGTTGCCGTGCAGCTGGCGAATGAGTTGAGCCAACACGAGAAAGCGATTGGTGTAGGCCAAGAACAACAGTGAGATTGCTGGGAACAGTAAGGCCGGGGTGGTCAATTGGAGGCTTAGGGACATGGGCCGTGGTTTCTCCGTGACTTTCGGCGCCCTACCGAACACGCCCGGCGGGCTCCGGGCCAATCTGGGGTGATGGGACTTGCGCCAGCGAGCGTACGGCAGAATGATGCATGTTGCAGTGATCCTCCAGCGTACTTCGACCCATCGCGACAAAGAACGAACCTACGAAGAGCGCGTACTTTCGCGATATCGGCTCTATTGCGGCTTGTTCTTGGGCTTGCCGTTCGAGCGGCTGCAACGCACCGCTCAGTTGTTGCCTGTCTTTGCGGAGCATTGCCGGCGGCATCTCGAGCAGGGGGTATCTCCGACGGAAATCGTGGACCGATTCTTCTCCGAGACGCCCATTCTCGCGGACGTAGAGCGGACCGACGTCGAATTCCTGTTCCTCCAGCTGGTGGAACGTCAAATCGTTCTCTTCGATGCTCTGGAGGATGCAGGCTTCTCGCACACGCACGACCGTGACGCGCCGGGAAGTGTGTCGCACCTCATCGAATCCGTTGCTCGGGACGACCTCGGCCCAGAGCTTGGGCGACTGCTCGAACGCACTTCGACTCGGATCGTATTGACGGCCCATCCGACACAATTCTATCCCGCGACGGTGCAGGGCATCATTTCCGACTTGCGCAGTGCGCTCATCGAACGAGATTCAGCGGAAGTAGAACGCTTGCTGCTGCAACTCGGCAAGACGCGATTCACCAATCGCGTTCGGCCGACTCCAGTAGAAGAGGCAGAGCGTGTACTCGACGTCGTGATGGACGTTTTCTTCGAGGTGCTGCCCAACGTGGCGGGCCGTGTACTCGTCGCTGCTCACGGGCGGGAGCATTTCGTTCGACACCTGTCTTCCGTACCGAACTTGCAACTGGGATTTTGGCCAGGCGGAGATCGCGATGGAAATCCGTTCGTCACCGCCGCAACGACGGCCGAGGTTGCTCGTATCCTCAAGACACGCTTGCTTGGCTGTTACGTCGAGAGTGCGGCAGCGCTTTCGCGACGCTTGACGTTCGAAGGCGCACATGAGGCAGTGCTCGAAATCATCGGTCGACTGCAAGCAACTCTGCTGGAGGCACGCGGAAACGATCCGCTGCCTTCGAAATATCCCGAACGCAAGAATCCCTATGGGGCAGCCAGCGAATTGCTCGATGACGTCATTCGTCTAAGGGAGCTCGTCCTGACTCGTCACCAGGGACTCTTCGTCGAACACATCGACGACTTTTTGCTCAAGGTTCACCTGTTTGGGTTCTATTTTGCGGCGCTCGACGTACGTCAAAATAGCGATGTATTCCGATCGACTTTGCGAGAACTTGCAAGCCGTGGCGCAATTGTCGGCGCGACGGACGTGAGCAACGAATCGTTCGACGCGCCATCGCTCGACCAACTAGCGACTTGGCTCGGTGTCGTGACGCCGGTTGCGGACTCGTCGTTCTCGTCGTTATCTCCGCTCGCCGCAGACACACTGCTGACGTTGCGGCTCGTTGACGATGTGCAACTACGAAACGGTCCGGATGGGCTCCACCGCGTGGTCATTAGCCATACCCGCAATGCAAGCGATGTGGCGATCGTTCTCCTCCTTGCTCGCCTGGCGGGACACGACGTGGCTCGTGGCTCCCTCGACATCGTGCCGCTCTTCGAGTCGATTGAAGATCTCGATGCTTCCGAACGCACCCTCTCCGAGTTGTTCGATTGTGCCGCCTATCGCGAATATTTGGCCAAACGCGGCAATCGCCAGAACGTGATGGTCGGGTTCTCCGACGGGACCAAAGACGGCGGTTATTTCGACGGCGAATCTTGCCATTCGTCAGGCGAAACGATGCATGACCGAGGTGGGCCGGCGATATGGAATCGAGCTCATCTTTTTCGACGGGCGTGGTGGGCCGCCTGCACGTGGCGGCGGCAACACGCACCGCTTCTATCGTTCGCGCGATCTCGGGATCGATCAGTGGCATCAGCAGCTGACGATTGCAAGGGCAGACGATCAGCAGCAACTTTGGAAGTTTGGAACTTGCGCAACATCACGTCGAGCAACTATTTACTGCCAATCTAGAAAACCTTCTCTGGCCCGGTCAGGGAGAGGACCCTCCGCGTACCTATCAGCCGATCTTACGCGAACTCTCCTCGGTTGCAGGCCGTGCATACGTCGAGCTTCGGGATGATCCGACGTTACTCGATTTCTTGGCGGAAAATAGCCCGTTGCCGCTCTTCGATCATTTGACGATCGCGAGTCGCCCCGTCGCTCGCAAGCGTTCGAGTCGACTGGAGTTGGAGCATTTGCGTGCAATTCCGTTTGTCGCCACCTGGAGCGTTCTCAAGATGCAGGTTCCCGGCTTCTACGGCTTGGGTACCGCGCTCGAAGCACTCGTCCGAGACGGCAAAGAGTCGGAGCTTCGTCACCTATACCGGGATTCGCGCTTCTTTCGGACGTTGCTCGACAATGCCGCAATGAGTCTGCTAAAGTCACGTTTCGACATTCACGGATATCTCGAGAAAGACCCGCGTTTCACTGCGCTATTCCAACGAATTCGAGACGAGGCAGCTCGCAGCGCGGAGATGATTCTTCGGATTTCGCAGCAGCCACGTTTGCTCGCCAACGATCCCATCAATCGAATGAGCATCGAGATGCGAGAGCAGATCGTTCTCCCGTTGCTCGTTATCGTGAGCTCGTCGTATCTCAGGTATCTGCAGCACCAACGAGCTGGGACCGAGCAAAGCGCGGATGCCGAGCGACTTCGAAAGCTGTCTTTGAAAGGGATCGCCGCCATCATTAATGCGACGCGCAACGCGGCGTAGTCGTCCGGCACAGCGACGCGCAACGCGGCGTAGTCGTTCGGCACAGCGACGCGCAACGCGGCGTAGTCGTCCGGCACAGCGACGCGCAACGCGGCGTAGTCGTTCGGCACAGCGACGCGCAACGCGGCGTAGTCGTCCGGCACAGCGACGCGCAACGCGGCGTAGTCGTCCGGCACAGCGACGCGCGACGCGGCGTAGTCGTTCGGCACAGCGACGCGCAACGCGGCGTAGTCGTCCGGCACAGCGACGCGCAACGCGGCGTGGTCGTTGATCGCCGCGGTGGAGCGCCAACGACAGACCTCAAACTACTTGTTCAATCGAAGCGGGACCAATCCTGGGCCGACCGATGGTGGCGGCTCGGGAGCTTTGACGCCGATGGGCTTGTGCATCAGTCGATATGCGCAGTACTCGATACCTGTGCGAGCGGCCTCGAGAGGCGACAATCCCGACGTGAGTGGCCAGAAGAGGTTGCACGTTCCGCAAGGTTCGATTTCCTGCCGCCTTCCGGTGGCGTGCATCGTTCGATAACGACGTGCAACGCTGTGTCGGTAGAGATCGAGCACGGAGCTCTGCATCACGTCGCCCCAACCGTAGGCGCCGTCCTGATCCATACAGCAAAGCGTTACTCGACCGCTCGCCAAGATGTCGAGACGGTTGACGTGTTCGCAGCCATAGCGGGGCACTGGAAGCGAACTCGTGATGTCACCCTTGTAATTGAACAGCCCGACGATGAAGGGCTTCACGCGATGCTTCCTGACGTACTCGAGGAAGTTGTGCTGTTCTTCGAGAGACGTGTCTGCGAGGCGAGTCATGCGGAAGGTTATTTTCTTCGCCACGCGTCGCTTTCGCGCTGGATCTTCGGTGAGATACTCGAGATTGCGTAAGGTGCGCTCCAACGAGAGTCCCATCGTGCTTTCGTACCGCTTCGGATCCAGAGTGTTTACGCTGACGAATAGGTGATCGAGGCCGATTTCGGCGAGGGCGTCGATCTTCTTCTTCGTCATGCCGTAGCCGTTGGTATAGAGACGCAACTTCGTTTTCGGGAGTTCACGTTTTAGCTTCTCGAGTCGGGGAGTATTTGTGGATCCGAGAAGGGATCTCCTTGCAGGAACGGTTCGACGGCTTCGAGCGGAAACTGTTTGCAGTCGTCCACGATTTTGTCGAAGACATCGTCTTTCATTGGGCCCTTGTCGCGTGCAAGGGCATTGTTCGGGCAGAAGACGCACTTCGCGTTGCAGTGGTTCGTCGTCTCGATTGCTAGAAGCCGGGGGTATTCGTTCACGGCAGAGCCTCGCAAGGGAACGTGACTTGCGAAGCATAGACACGCACCTGGTCATCTACAACTTGGTGTCGCAGCGGCCGTCTACCAACCTTGTTGATCGTGTCGTCTCGCCCCCGCTGCACATTTAGGATTGGAAAATGAGCAAGCGCACGTGACAGGACACGAACCCGTCTGTTGATGGTCTCAAGCCCCGCGGTTATCAAACCCCGAGCGGCAATGCGACGCAAATCGCGTCGCGGCGCACCGCTGAGGGTGGAGGGTGCGGGGATCGACTAATGGATGAGTGATCTCCCGTGCCGTTGATTCGCCAGGTGCCGCTCGATGGTTGGACGCGACACGCGTTCGCGGCTGACACACGACGCGTCGGGCGAAGGATGCTCGATCGTGCGACACGCGTTCGCGGCTGACACACGACGCGTCGGGCGAAGGACGCTCGATCGTGCGAGTCGCGTTCGCGGCTGACACACGACGCGTCGGGCGAAGGATGCTCGAACGTGCGAGCCGCGTTCGCGGCTGACACACGACGCGTCGGGCGAAGGATGCTCGATCGTGCGAGCCGCGTTCGCGGCGCGCGTAGTGCGAGAATGGAGTAGAGACGTAGGTCGAATCACAACGTCGCGTTCAAGGGCGATGCTGCGAACGAGTGATTGACGTAGGTCGAATCACAACGTCGCGTTCAAGGGCGATGCTGCGAAAGAATGATTGCGGCGCGCTTGCTCGATACCGCGGTGAACTGTCGTACTCTGCGTTTGGAGTGCGTCTCTCGGGACTCGTCGCGCCCACTAGACGCACGTGCCGTCGAGTTTCGCGTGCGATGGTCGAGTTCGCGCGTCGCCGCGGGCGGCATGGAGGTCGTTGGATCACGACGGACCAACCCAAAGAAGCCAATTGCGAGTCGCGTTCCGTTGCGCCTAGTTCCAGCCGTCCCGGTCGAAGAAATTGCGTCTTATGCGACGAGGGTCTTGTTGCCATCGTCCTGGATAGCGCCCGGGCGGAGGGCGGAAGCCGTGCCAGATTCCGCGCTTCGTGGGCGAGGCGTCCCGCGCAAAACGGCTTGACCGCGAGGAGTCCGGCGAGAAATCCGCCGATATGCGCGAAGAACGCGACTCCACCTTGCTGACTATCGCCAAGGCTTGCGACACCCGGGATGAGGTTCCAGAGAAACCACTCGCCCATGACCAACCATGCCGGGAACGTCAGGAACGGCCCGAGGAGAAACCACAATGGAAAGACGGGGTTCATGACGGTGATGGGCGCTCTCGGGTAAAGTACGAGGTAACCACCAAGGACGCCCGCGATTGCTCCCGAGGCACCAACCATAGGGAGCCGACTCGTCGGATCGACTAGTATTTGCGCCAAGGCCGCGCAGAGTCCGCTCAAGAAGTAAAACGTGAGATAGCGGCGATGACCGAGCTTGTCCTCCACGTTGTCGCCGAAGATATAAAGAAAGAGCAGGTTGCCGCCGATGTGCGCCCACCCGCCATGCATGAACATGCTCGCAACGATGGTGAAGGCGTCCCCGAGCGGATCGGTAACGATTCGTCGAGGAACGACGCCGTATTCCGCGGTAAGCCACGTGATTCCACCGAGCTCCGAAAGGAATTGCCAGCCCCAAACCAATACGTTCGTGGCGATGAGCAGGTAGTTGACCCAAGGTGTCGTCCGGGTCGGATTCTCGTCTCGAATGGGGATCATCGGGGAGTCCGAGCCTAGCGCCCACGGGGAGCCCGGGCGAATTGGGCCTGAGAGTCGACGGCGGAAGGCGGATCTTCCCGCGAACCCATGGTAGGGTTGCCCCGCTTTGACTAAACCTGGGGAAAAGCTGCCGTTTCTTCTTTCCGTGCTCCTCGGCGCGATCGCGGCGTCGGGGATGGTTGCTTGTGGCTCGAGTTCGAGCTTCGACGGTAGGGTATATCACGGTGGCGACACGTCATTTCACATCGGGCCCGTACCTTCGAGCTGGAAGCCCTTGGACGTCGAAGGTGACGACGCCCTCGCTGTGCGGGATCCTGCAACGGGCACCGTCATCACGGTCAGTGCTCGTTGCGGCCGTGACGGTGACGATGTTCCCCTGGAAGCGTTGACGAAGCACCTTTTCATCCAATTCACCGATCGCCAGATCACCTCGCAGAACAAAATCGAGTTGGATGGACGTGAGGCATTGCGAACCGAGCTGACCGCGCGTCTCGACGGCGTGAAGCGCAGGTTCCGCGTATACGTGCTCAAGAAGGACGGCTGCGTTTACGACTTCTCCGAGATCGCAACGGAGCGCGCCAACCCGGATTCCGATCGCGTCTTCGAGGACGTCGTTCACGGATTTTCGACCATCAAGCGCTAGGGTGGAGGGAGCCGCATGGCAGAATCGCAATCCGACGCACCGCCGCCATCGTCAGTGCAGGGCTCGAGCCGCATGGGCGCACCAGCCGCAAAGGTTCCGACTTTTCGCAAGTTCCTATCGCGTCAGACGGAAGTCTGGATCAACTTCTTCGGTCGACTCGGTCAAGTCACCGATATGACGCTCGGTACGTGCCGCGCCGTATTTCGTCGCCCCGTCGAGTGGCGCGCGTTCGTCGATCAGTTGGAAGCACTGGGGGTAGCGTCACTCGGAATCGTTATCGTGACGAGCCTCTTCATTGGAATGGTCATGAGCGTGCAGTTCGCCTTCGGACTCAGGAAATTCGGAGGTATGGAGTACACTGGACGCGTCGTCGGGCTCAGTTTCGCTCGTGAACTCGCGCCGACGCTCACGGCGGTGATCGTCGGCGGTCGAATTGGTGCGGGCATGGCTGCGGAAGTCGGGGCCATGTCAGTGACGGAGCAGATCGATGCGGTACGCGCCCTTGGCGCCGATCCCCTGAAGAAGCTCGTCTTGCCGCGCCTACTGGCGTCGATTGTCGTGATGCCCATCTTGGCATTGATCGCCCTGGTGCTCGGGTTCGTCGGCGCGATGTTCATTACCGACATCGAGTTCGGGATCCCTGCTTCGTTCTTTCTGCGGAGTGCGCTTTCGAGCATTGGGATGGTTGATTTCGTCAGCGGTCTCTTCAAGACGCCGTTCTTCGGGGCCATCATCGCGTTGGTGGGTTGTCACTTCGGCTTGACCACGCGAGGCGGCACGGCGGGGGTCGGCAACAGCACGACCAGCACCGTGGTCGTGATCGCGATCACCATTCTCATTGCCGATCTCTTTCTCACCAAGCTGGCCATCGCCTTGTTTCCCTACCTCTGAGCTCGGACGAAAGTGGCACGGACGAAACAGCCTCGGACGAGAACGGCTCTGCCCAAGGTGGTGCGCACGGGTTCCGGTAGCGCTCATTGTGTGCCGCGATGTGACGATCGTCACTCCCGGAAGTCGAAGGATGCCGAGCGTGCGTTGACGGCAAGTCCACGCGGCATCGCCGAACCGCATTCGACGCGCGACGCGGCCCTTTGCGCATCGCGTGGCCGCTCGGAGGGCGAGGCGGCCCTTTGCGCATCGCGTGACCGCTCGGAGGGCGAGGCGGCCCAACGGACCGTCGATACGCGCGCAAAGCCGAGCGCCGAGGTTACGTTGTCCGTTGGCGAGCTGGCGAAAGCCGCGGGGACGACCTTGCGCACGGTCCGCTTCTACGAAGAACAAGGCATTCTCCTCGCGTCGGAGCGAACTCTGGGACATCACCGCCGTTTCGAGGCAAGTGAGCTACTGCGGTTGCGCATTGTGCTCGAACTCAGAGGCGCTGGGCTGTCCCTCGACGAGATCCGCGCCATGACGGCGATTCGTCAGCGCTCCCGCGTGCCGGGTTGTGCAGCGCGAGAGCTTGCGCCGCTTCTCGAACATCAGGTGACCCAGGTCGAAGAAAAGATTGCTCTCTTCGTGAGCATTCGCCAACGTCTACGGCGAGCGCAGGATTGCTTATCGACCTGCTCGACATGCAAGGATACATCTAGGTTTTCGACAGGTTGCGAAGGCTGCGAGGTTCTAGAAACTGCTGGGCCAACCGGTGACCTGTTCCGACTACTTTGGAGCGAAGACCCATGAAACGATCGATAGACGAGTCTCGAGCCAAGCGTGCTTTGGCCGAATTCCTCAGCGCCCTGGGCTACGATCCCTCGAACCCCGAACTCTCGGACACTCCAGCGCGCGTCGTCGACGCGTACCTGTCGGATCTGGTCGCCGGTGAAGACGTCGACATTCAGGCTCTGATCGAAACCGGCGCCGTGCCCGGCGCATCCGAGTGCCTCGTCGTCGTTTCGGATATCGCGGTCTGCTCACTTTGTCCCCACCATCTACTCCCGGCGGAAGGGACGGCGACAGTCGTGTACGCTCCGGGAGAACGATTGCTCGGTCTCGGTACCGTCGCCGCTCTCGTCTCTGCATTGAGTCGACGACTGACACTCCAAGAGCGCATCACCGAATCCGTCGTATCTGCGTTGATGACTCACGCCAAGGCTCGCGGCGCGTATTGTTGCTTGCGCCTCGACCATGCTTGTCTTCGATTACGCGGGCAGCGCCAAACACGGGCGACGGTTCGAACCGCCAAGACGGCGGGAATTCTCCTCGAACCTCGATGGTCCGATGAGTTGTCGAGACTGCTCGGAGGGCAGCCGTGAGCGCCGAGACCTCTCGGAGAGCACCATTGGTGCTCATAACGGGCTACGGACGCGGAATCGGACGAGCCGTTGCCCTCGAGCTTGCGCGGCGGTCCGTCGAACTCGCGCTGTTTGGTCGTTCGTCGCCGGCTGCCACGGAAACGTTGCGTTACTTGTCGGAACTCGGTGCCACGGTGCGCGCCTATGACGTTGAGTTGAGCTCGCCCGAGTCCATCGAGCATGGGATCGACGCATTGCTCGAGGCGCAGGGCGTTCCGGATGCCGTCATCAACAATGCGGCTACAATCGAGCGTCTGCCTCTCGAGGAAATGACTCTCGAGAGTTGGGACCGGCAACAGGCGGTCAATTTGCGTGCGCCATTTCTCGTCGTACGTGGACTCCTCGCCGCAATGAGGAGACGTGGCTCGGGGCGCTTCGTCCAGGTGGGAAGTATCGCGTCGACCTTGGGGACGGCGCGTGCGTCTGCGTACTGTGCGTCGAAATGGGGGTTGGTCGGATTTACGAAGAGCCTGGCTGAGGAACTGACCTGTAGCGGGCTGTCCGCAGTCGCGGTGCTGCCGGGTTCGGTCGATACCGAGATGCTCTCCGGAAGCGGTTTCTCTCCCCGCATGACTCCGGAAGAAGTCGCGCGGACACTTTGTCATTATGCTCTCGATGCGTCAGTTGCTCACAATGGCGCCGTCGTAGAAATGTTTGGTGTGTGAGCGGGAAACGGTGTGAGTGAGATTCCAGGTTTCGTGATATCGACGACAGAGCACGGCCGGCTCGTGAACCCGAAGCAGGACCATTTCATACCCCTCCGAACCATCGGTGCATCGCTTCGAAACACGACGCCATGATTGGATTTTCCTTCGTCCAGGCACCTCGCCGCGAGTGATTTTCGCGCACGAGACGTTGCGTCGCCGCCGTCGATCTGCTCGGCTGGTGTGCTCTAGCGCCCACGTTTCGCAGGCAGAGTCAGCCTGGTGTCGTCGTTGGTGAGGCGAATTCGAGAGTACAAATAGGTAAGGGCCCACCACACTTACATTCCTCTACCGTTGCTTCCTTCCGGATCTGGCGGGGTTCAAGGCGACAAGTCGGTGAGCCCACAGGGGCTACTGATGTAGCTGCGGGCATTTAGCTCAGTCGTTCTCCGAGTCAAGTCGGCCGTGCGACTTTTGCGCTTCCGCGCCGTTTAGTCGAGGGCGCGTCGTTTCGGCGCGCGTGAACTCTGGGGGGAATCCCTGGCGATGCCAACGCGCGAAAGTTACGGGTTGCGCGTTCGCATCGAATCATCAAAATGCTCATCTTGATCCGATCAAGTTGTGCATGCGTTGCACAACCCGATCGACATTCGTATACCGCATGTGCGATTGTGACGAGACACGCATCTCTAAGGTTCGGAGAATAGTCACCGCAATGAAAGCCTCGTATCGCTTCCGCAAGGGGCACGGTGATTGCAATCTCGGGCCCGGTCTTTACCGACGAGGTGTGTACACGTGGCAATCCCACTTCATCGCGAATCCGCAATGACCATGGACACGGACGACCCCAAATTGGGCAGTTCCCAAAACGGGAAGCCAGACCCCGGAAACAATCCTGTGGAATCCCATTCCGGCGTTGGTCGGGTGGACCCGCGCAGCACCTCCGGAGGGTCCGTCGTTCCACGCAAAGCGGCGGTTTCACCACCTCGCCCACAGCCGGCCACGACCGTGCGATCGACGCTGAATCAGCCGGCGCCCCGCCTTGCGGCTTCGCAGGTCACCGCAATGCGAAACAGCATGCCATCGGCTGGCGCAGCTCGTCCGGGGCTGCCTTCGCATCCTGTGGCAACGTCCTCGCGGATGGGGCCGCCTTCGACGCCTGGCACTGCGTCCGTTCCACAAGCATCCAAGCCACTACAGAAGAGCTCCGGAGCGCACGTGGACCCACGTGCGGCGGCAGCTGCTGCCGGCGCGGTGGAGCCGACTTCCGACGATGCGCCATCGAAGGTGCAGCCGATCGCCAAACTCGGAGCGAAGTTTCCTCAGGCTTCGGCGCTCGAAGCCATGTTGATGCGTGAGGAAGCAGAGAAGGCAAAAGCGGTCGAGACGGCCAAGTCGCTGGCAACCCAAAATGCACCGACGAAGCCGCCGCCAGCCGCTGTTCGCGCGCCAATTACCGATTGACCTTCGGAACAAACGCGCATATTTGCCCCGAATCTGCACGACCCGCAGCTGAGACCCAGCCACGGACCACAAGCAGACACAGCGGGCATCGAAGAGACAGTCATCCCCCGAGAACCAAAGTTGCCTTCCGGAATGGGCGCAACCGTTCCGAAGCCGGCTCCGGCTCCAATTCCCGCAATCGAGGAGCCAAGCGACGACGTTGGGCTACTAGCCGATGTCGCAGAAGAGGATCAGACGCGCACGTATTCCGCGGACACCATCGACCGGTTGCTCAGCGGCAAAGAGGCGAACAAGTCCACGGCTCCCGAGGCAAAAACGCCAAATGTGTCGGTGGCGGCCGACGAAGACGTTACTCGCATCTACAGCAGTCCACCCGCAGGGTTGATTGGTGCTGAGGGCGGGAGTCCAAAGCGGAACATCAACGACGACATCACCCGAACGTTCGAATCGCCCGTGGAGTCACTCATGCAAGAGCGTGAGGCCACTTCACCCGGGCGCCGAGTGAATGCCGAGCCGCTCGTCATCATCGCGCCGGAGCCTCCGCAGCGCGGACGGAAGCGATACTGGGCTTTGGGTTTGGTCGCCGTGGTAGCAGTTGCGGGTTGGACGTTTCGCGCTCCCATCGTGACGCACTCACGTTCTTTGGCGTCATTGGTCATGCGTGGCATCGACTCGACCCGTGGCGGAAGCACGCCAGCGTCGCCCTCTGGAGTCGTAAGTCGGATCAGTCTTTCCATCAGTGTTTCGCCTGCAGATGCGAAGTTGACGTTGGATGGCGTCTCCGTGCCCAATCCGCTCGTCATCCAACGTCCGGTGGACAAGGTTGCTCATGAACTGGTCGCCGATGCTCCTGGATATCAAAGCCTCAAGCGAACCATTCACTTCGAACGTGACCTCACGGTGATGTTGGGACTGGCAGCTCTTCCAGCACCCCCCCCTCCCGAGGCGACGAATCCTGAGGTCAAGGTGTCGGAGGAAGCCGCTGCAGATGCGAAGTCACCCGCGTCTGCAACACGTTCCGTCTCCAAGACGAGACGAGCGGTGCGGCACGAGAACAGCGATGCGGCCGTCTCCCCCGCCGAGGCAAGCGGAGCGAAAGCGGCTGCCTGCAATCCGCCTTACAACATCGATGATCAAGGTGTAAAAACCTTCAAGCCTGAGTGCCTGTAGGGATCCTCCAGATGTTCACCGGCGATTCGCGACGATGGAGGCGCCACACGCGCCATCGTCGCGAAGGTGACTGCTAGGTAAACTGAGACTGGCCGTCCTCGAGTCGAAGAGTGGGCCAGATATTTCGCGCCACTGACTTCGAGAGCGTCGACATGAGCGCCGTATGGGGCGGCGGACGCTCGACCGTGCCCTGGGCGTGGGGATTTGGGCAGGGATCGTGGGCTCGGTGCGATTGACTCTCGGCGGTCGCGCACTTCCCGCGGGCCGACGTGATGTTCCATCAAACCGTTGGCAGCCAAGGAGTTGCGCGCACCGCGGTGTGAGGGGCAACGGTCGTGAAGCGGGCGGTAGTGCCCCTTCCCTTTCTTGGGTTCCATTGTGGAAACTGGGCAAATATGCTCAGCAGGTCCGATTGGCGCCAATACGGAAACAATTCCCGCAATTTGGCGTCGGCGCTGAACGGGGGTAAGGCCAGTCTTCTGGGGACAGCCTCGCGCGTGCGAATATCGCTGCACCCGCAGCAGGGTGTCCGGTGTAACCTATCCCCTGGAGCAACTGCCCTTGCACCTGAACGTCATGAAGAGCAACACGATTCGGGCCGAGTTTGGACGGAAATCATGACTAGCCCTGCAGTTCAATCGCAAACGGGGCTTCGGTATCGACCCATCATTTCACTCGGTCAGGGTGGAATGGCCGACGTTTTGCTCGCCTTGAGTCGAGGTCCAAGCGGTTTCAACAAGCTGGTCGTTCTCAAGACGATGCGCAAGGAGCTCGTGTCGGACGACGAGCTTCGCCAAATGTTTCTCGCAGAGGCCCGCCTGTCGGCTCGCTTGAACCACGCCAATGTGGTTCAGGTATACGAAGTCGTCGACACGGCACAACCTTGCATCGTCATGGAGTACCTGGAAGGGCAATCCATGTCGACACTCCTGCACGAGGCGCAAGACAAGTTCACGCTGCCAATGCAGCTGCGCGTCATTTCGGAAGTGTTGGCGGGGCTCCATTACTCACACGAACTCAAAGACTACGATGGGACGCCGCTCAACATCGTTCATCGCGACGTGAGTCCGCAGAATGTCTTTCTGACCTACGATGGTCAGATAAAGATCCTCGACTTCGGCATTGCCAAGGCCGCCAATAACTCCGGTCAGACTCGGACAGGCGTGATCAAGGGCAAAATCACGTACATGCCTCGAGAACAGCTGATGAGCGAGGAGATCGACCGACGTGCCGATATCTACGCGGTCGGCTGCATGTTGTGGCAAGCGGCGGCAGGAGAGAAGTTGTGGGCGAATGCTCAGGAACGCGACGTCATGCGCGCGTTGCTGGATGGGACCATCCCGTCGCCGTCCACGGTTAGACCAGTCGATCCGAAGCTCGAGGCCATTGTCATGAAGGCGCTCGCTCCCGATGCGAAGGATCGCCACGAGACGGCGGCAGAGCTGCGCAAGCTCATCGACCAGTACCTCGCAGAATTCTATCCCAGTGTCAGCCTGCGCGACGTGGGTGCATTAGTATCCGAAGTGTTTTCGGAGCAGCAGGAATCACGCGCTCGAGCGATTCATACTGCGATCTCTGCGCCTCGGTCCGAGCCACCGCCACCCATGCCGGAGGGACTGGAGCCGATCATCTCGGGTGTCTCCACGAACTCCTTCGTGATGGAGCGGAAGGCGCCCATCGTGTGGTCCATCGTCGGCGCCGTGGTGACGGCCATCGTCCTGCTGGGAGGAATCATAGGATTTCTTGCGTGGCGGGGGCGTGGTTCTGAATTGGCCAATGCTTCTGCACAGACGTCCGGCGCCGTACGCCCTGCTCAGGTTCAGGTTCGATTGATGGCATCGCCAGCTCAAGCGATCCTTACCGTGGATGGCAATCCCGTCAGTGGAAACCCGGCGACCCTGACCGTGCCGAGGGACTTGGCGGATCACGAAATTCGAGCGACTCTCTGGGGTACGAGCCCGCGCTCCGGATCGTGAAGTTCGATCGCGATCTCTCCCTCGAGATCCTGCTCAGCGCGAGCGCAACGTCAGCCGCGACTGCGAGCGCCGAACCTTCACCGAAGTCTCCCAAGGTTCCCGCTTCGCCAATTGCCCGCCCCCGAGGGAACACGCCGAAAGCAACGCCTGGCAACTGTGATCCACCATTTTACTTCGAGAACGGGATCAAAGTTTACAAGCCAGGCTGCCTTTGAGTCGTCCACGCGACGACCGCAACTGAGTCGTCCACGCGCGGTAAGGTGCTCGCGCGGCGCCGGATAAATCACTCACTTGCAACCGATGTATAGCGAGGCGGAGCTTCCGTCGCCTCGCTATACATCTCGTTTTTGCATCATGTCGAGGCCGCGAAGGGTGCGACTAGAAGCGATAGCTGGCGAGTCCCGCTGCGCCTCCCGGGAGGGGCACGACTCCAACGGTTGCTGGTGATTCCTTTTCGGGTCGAGTGAGATAGAGGACACCTGCGGTGATCAGCGACGCTGCACCGACGCCGAGGGCGATGTCTCCGATGAGGTACTTCTGCTTCATCGAGGAGAGGTCGTGATCCGTGCAATCGGGCGAGCACGACTTCTCGAGATCGCTTTGTTTGGACTTACCGAGTAAACCAAAGGTCGCGAATCCTGCGACACCGAGTACGCCGACTCCCAATAGCGGATAAACGACGACTGGGGTCGGTCGCTCGCGAGGAGCTACGGGCGTCGTGTTCGTGGTGGCCGCACTTGCAAGAGGCGTGGGTGCGGTTGGAGTGACCGGCGTCTTGAACTCCGCCGACACGATGCGGTAGCGCATGCCCTCGGCGAGCATCACATTCTGAACGATCGGCTCGTGATTGGGCAGCTCGAATCGGAACTGGTGTTCGCCAGGGTCGAGCCGGAAAGATTCGCCTCGCGTCCACTCTTGCACCAACTTGCCGTCCGCGGACACGGCTGCGTCTCGGTTCGGATTGCCATCGAGACGCACCCTCGAAGACGACCGACGGAATACGTTGATCCAAGTTGTTCAGCCACCGCGCGCAATCGCTAACGAGCAAACCTGGGCAGGCCAGGCTAGTGCAGGTTCGTGCGAGCTCGCGCGCGTGGACCAGCTGACCCTCGTTTTGTGCCTGCTGGCTCTGTCTATGGGATTCGATGCATTGTTCCTTCGTGGGTTGCACCGCGTCTTTGGACGACTTCTGTTCGCCGTTCGAGGAAGACCCGTCCGATTCGTTCGGTGACTTCGTTTGTGCGACGGACACCGGAGCCACGAGGAGTGCAGCGATCAGCGCGGACGGCAACCAAGCAACGAGCGATTTCTTCATGGCGGGTCCGGAAAAGATAGCCTTTCGAGAGGGATTTGGACAAGTGCTCTCTCTCCTTTCGTTGGCGTCAGCCCGAAGTTCGATTGTTGGCGCGTTTCAGCCCGCTGCCATGCGCGAGACTCGAACCTTGCAATCATTGCTGAATGGATGTGAAGTTGATTGCTTCGCCGTTCGAGAGGGGCGGGTTACGGGTATGCGCCTCCACCCTACTGCTCTGGGTACGTGAGTGTGCCCATTCGTGTGCTTTGGGTTGCTATCTGAGGCAGTTGCCCAGGTGGTCGGGCGCCCAATGAAGTCTCGACGTCGCGACGGCTCCTTTCGTCGGTTTCGTCGAGAACGTGGATCGCGATGCCTCGCACGAATACTCAACTATTCGGGAAGTACTGTCGCACGTCGGAAGGCGCGCGAAGGTGGATTCGCAGGTTTGCTGCGATCTCGAATCGAGGGTGGGCATCATCAGGGAGCCAAGAGCGAACGAAGCCCCAATGCAGCGAGTTCCGATTGGCACCTGCGCCACTTGCGCCCCGCGGGGTCGTGGTTCACGCAGTTCGCCTCGGGACGTGAGCCGCCGTCACCCGGACTTCGAGGACGAGAGATCGAGGTGACTCGAGCGGGTGAAGTCCGGTTTGCACAGTTCCGCACCTGGGTCATCGAGGCACCGTCATGGGAATGGGGAGAAACGGAGGCGATCGTCGCGAATGCCAAGCTCCGCATGCGTGTCCTTGGGGCGCCGCGCCAGGCACGTCATCGCGATGCACCTTGAATTTCGTACAGGTCCTCGACCCGGGGTGACAAGGGGTGAGGTTGGGCAAGTCCAGCCAGGAGCGAAATCTGGGCAGAAACGCGAGTTCGAATATGGCGCCGTCGGGGAACCGTGGGGAACCGTGGGGAACCGGTCAAGTTGCTCTTGACAACTTGACCGGTTCTGTCAAGCTCTCGAGGGTGACCTTGAACCTGGACAGCGGCTTGCCTCTCTATCGCCAGCTCGCGGAAGAGCTGACGAAGCAAATCGCTTCGGGGAAGCTGGCCGTCGGCGAACGCTTACCCGCCGAAGCGGAGCTTGCGACGCAGTACGGGATTCGGTCGTCCGACGGTCCGTCAAGCGACGAATTTATTGGTGGTCGGCGACTGATCGAGCGGCGCCGAGGTTCGGGTACTTACGTGCAGTCGCCGCGCGAGCAGGTCGACTTGTTTCATCTCGCGGGCACTGGGAAGGCGTTCGCGGGAGCGGGGCTGACCCTCGAGACAAGCATCGTTGAGCCGGTTTCGTGCGTCCTCAAACTCGGCGCCGAAGCGGGGTCCCTTGTGTCGCGCGCTGGCTACACCTTCACGCGAGTCGGAAAACTCGAGGGGCGCCCCGTACTGCTCGAGAACATGAGTCTCGACGGGTCAGTGTTTCCCGCCTTCGATTGACTGGAGCTCGACGGATTTTCCTTATCGGAGTTGGTGGCTCGGCACTATCACCTGCGTCCCATTGGGGGACATCAGACTTTTCGGGCCATCGAGCTCGCCAAAAACGACGCCCGACTGCTTTCCGTTGCGCAGGGGACATCGGCACTGCTCGTCGAGCGACGAATCGATTTCGAAGATGCACCGGGAAGCATTTTCGTTCGAGTTCTCCTCATGACCGACCGCGTTGCACTGACCCAAACCTTGACCGAGCCAACGCTGCTTTCGGCGATGGCTCCTACTTCCGAGAACACACGATGAAGAACCGCGGATATTTCGGCAGATTTTGGTGGGGCTTTCGTGCCCGAAATCTTGATGGCGACCTTCGGCGAACTCGAGGCGGCGTTCGAATCCGCGAGATCGGATCCTTCATTTTGGAAGGAGTACGTCGATCTCATGGGCAGCTACTCGTGCCGACCCACGCCGATCACGTACGCAGAGAACCTCACGAATCACTTCGGTGGCGCTCGAATCTACGTCAAGCGCGAAGACCTGAACCACACTGGGGCGCACAAGGCCAACAACGTGATGGGGCAAGGCTTGCTCGTAAAGCGTATGGGTAAGCGTCGAGTCATCGCCGAAACCGGAGCAGGGCAACATGGGGTTGCCTGTGCCACAATGGCAGCGAAGTTCGGCTTCGAGTGCACGATCTACATGGGGGAAGTCGACGTCGAACGTCAGCGTCCGAACGTGTTCTGGATGGAGCGACTCGGGGCAACGGTAGTCGCAGTTAAGGATGGCTCACGCACGCTCAAGGATGCCATCAACGAGGCCTTCCGTGATTGGGTCACCAACATGGACACGACCCATTACGTCCTCGGCACCGCCTGTGGACCTCACCCGTTTCCGACGATGGTGACTTACTTCCAGTCGATCATTGGCAAGGAAGCCCGTGCCCAGATGCTCGAGAAGGTGGGCAAGCTACCGAATCGCGTCTATGCGTGCGTCGGTGGTGGTTCGAACGCAATGGGCATCTTCAGTGGCTTCCTCGATGACGCCGAAGTGACGCTCGTCGGCGTAGAAGCTGGGGGACGTGGCGTCGATACGAACGCGCATGCGGCGCGTCTCGCGTCGCCCTCCGCTCGGGTTGGCGTTGCACAGGGGTACCGCACGTATTTCCTGCAAGACGATGACGGCCAGATGAAGGACACCCATAGTGTCGCAGCGGGGCTCGATTACGTCGGTGTCTCGCCGATTCTCAGCCACCTCCACGAGTCCGGACGAGTTCGATTCGAAGCTGCAACGGACCCCGAAGTGGTCGCAGCTCTCGAGCTAACCGTGCGGAAAGAAGGTCTAATTCCTGCTCTCGAGTCGTCGCATGCGTTCGCTCAGGCATACAAGGAGGCGCCAACTCTGTCTCGCGATGACGTGATTCTCATCAATCAATCCGGTCGCGGTGACAAGGATATCTTCACCGTTGCCGACGCGTTCGACGACCCGAAGTGGAAAGAATTCATTCGGCAAAAGGCCGAAGCGTACGCGCGCAAGTAAGCAAATTGGGTGCATTCATTCCTGGGAATTCGAGCCGAGTCGGAGACGACACGAGCGTTCCTGCGCCATTCGCGTCGAGGGGTGGCTGAGCGAGCCGGCTTCCCATCATGACTCGATGCCGCGACTGCCTGACGCCGATTTCATTTCTAGAGGACACCATGCTTGAGGCATACATTGCAGAACGAAAGAAGCAGAGCGACTTGTTGCTGATGACTCATATCGTGATCGGCTACCCGAGCCTTGCCGCATCACTCGAGATTGTCGACGCGATGGTGGAAGCCGGAGTCGACCTCATGGAGCTACAGGTACCGTTTTCCGAGCCAATCGCAGATGGCCCTGTCATTCTGAAAGCCAACCAGGAGTCACTGCGTTCGGGAATTCGTGTTGACGACTGCTTTCGGTTCGCCGAAACGGTCTGCGCTAGACATGCAATCCCATTCTTGTTCATGGGCTACTACAACACCCTCGTCGCGCGAGGGGTAGATGCGTTCGTTGCTCGTGCGAAGTCGAGCGGTTTGCGCGGTGCTATCGTCCCAGACTTACCTCCCGAGGAAGGTGCGGAGTACCTCTCAGCCATGCAGAGGCATTCTCTCGACCCGATTTTCATCTTTTCACCGAACAGCCCCGACGAACGCATGCAGGAGGTCGCGAAGTACGCCCGTGGCTTCGTCTACTGTGTTGCCCGCAAGGGAGTGACGGGCTCGAAGACGCAGTTTTCCGATGATTCCGATCGCGATTTCGGCTCGGTGCCGATTGGCGACGTCACTTCCCTTGGCCGTTGGTTTTGGCGTGAAGGAAAGAACCGATCTCGAACACCTGCGTGGCAAGGTCGACATCGCCGTCATTGGTTCGGAGAGTATTCGCGTCGTGGACAGCCATGGGGTTTCTGCGGTTGGGCCGTTCATCCGTGGACTTCGGGCGTGAGGTACCAACCAGGCGCTCAACGCTCTTCGACGAACTCCACACGTAGGGCGAAACCAAGGCTCTAGGTGAACCGTTCGGATTGACTCGCACGCCTCCGTTGACGGGCGCGTCCTAACGGCTTAGGGGACGCGCCATCGGTACCGGGTCAGAGGGTTCCGGGAACCAACACGTAACCTTTGCCTCGGACGGTTTTCAGGAGCATGGGACGACGCGGGTCGTCTCCGAGTTTGGCCCGAAGCCGCGAGATCTGCACATCGATTGACCGATCGAAGGCTTCATCGGCAGAGCCCTTCGCCTGTTCCAGCAACTGTTGCCGAGTCAGAACGAGTCCGAGATTTCGGGCCAGAGTCGCAAGGATGGAGAACTCGTACGCAGTGAGCTCGAGCCTTTGGCCGTTCAGCATTGCCGCTCGGGTCGCATAGTCGAGTGTTAGGCTGCCCGCTCGCCGCTGGGCACTGACGGCGTTCTTCACTCGACGTGCGTATCGTGCGGCGGCGACGATGCGAGACGTAGACACATCGATGGGTTCGTCCGACGAGAAAAAGCCGTCGAAGCCGGCGCTCAACCACCTGGCATCCTTCCCCTTGCGCGAGGCATGCATGACGATGAAGTAGGCGTTGGGAAGGGCAGCTCGGAGCTCCTCGACGACCGGGGTCACTTCTCCTTCCGTGGCGGATACGAACACATCGAACTCACCATCCGCGATGCTGCAAGGCTGTTTCTCGTCGACCGACTCCACGGTGGCTCGCATGGTTCTCGAGTTCGACCAGCCACGGTGCAAGGCACGCCCGATCCTGCAGCAAGACGAGAACGCGGAACACTTCGGGGCCTGAACTTGGGTGACGAGAGAGGAGCGAGTGCGTGTGCAACATTGGATACGGCTATTCATTGCGAAGACAGTCCGGCCGCCTGAAACGTTAGTTCCGGGAAAATCATAGTATAAACAATAGGTTAAGTGCGTCATCGCGGGTTGGAGCGTTCGGTTTGGAAGGACCGGAGTGCCTCGGGACCTGACCTCTCGCGTGCCGACGTCGAGCCCCGCGGTCAGGCCAAGATCGCAGAACCCATGCCGCGCATTCGCTACGCAATCGGTACGTTGTCACCGTCCTCTCGCAAGTGGTGCAGTTCGATGGAATCTTGCACCAGGTAAGCACCGATTGACATCGTTGGGCGTCATCGCCCGCGGATTGCGGGGGCTTTCGAGGCGAATTGGCGCCCATCCCTCGTCTTCGACGTCGAAGGGAATCGTGGGTACTCGTTCAGCGTGAGGGGTCGGTCAAATCACCTACTCGATACATCGATCCTGGCCCATACTCGCGTGGCTTCGGAGCATCCCATGAAAATCCTTAATCGAGTCTGCCATCACCTCTACGTGATGTCATTGATCGTAGCGGCAGCGATCTTAGTGCTTGCCCCGTGGCACCTGATGTCGACCGTAGAGCTACCCATCGTCGACACATTGCCGAACGGACGTATCCGCTTCGTTCCCGAACCGGGCAAAGCTCCGGCTGCCGGCACCGAGATCCACTACTTCAGATTCCATGGCGATTGGACGCTTCCGGTTGGTCGCTTACGCGTGCTCGGGAACCATCCAGACGGCGGCGTGATCGCTCAAGCCGTCGATCCGTCCTTCCGATTCCCATTGGGGATCCAAGGCTCGGTGGTGTGGGAGTCCGAAGATCGTCATCAGCTTCGCATCAACGTCGGAACTGATGTCGGTATCACGGAGAAAATGAGGATCGATCTTTTCGACCTGAAACATTATCGTGGACAAGCACGAGTATTGCGCGTCCACGACGGTGAAGCGGAGCTCGTGTACCCCGGTCGAACCAATCGGTCGCTGCTCGGCGCTCAAGCGAGCATCTATTCCGTTCCAAACAGCGTGAGCTACTTGGCCAATCCCGTGCTCGAGAAATTGGAATGGGTGGTTGGCTTTCTGATTGTTGCGCTCTTCATCCTCCGAGGTGTTGCGCCTCGGATTTGGACCAGGGTGGTAGATCGGACGAGGTGGCTCTTCGCGACGCTTGCTCGTCCGCGCCGCTTCTGGATGTTCCTTTTCGCACCATTGATGCTTTACTATTTGGTCCGGTTCCTGCTCCGCAGTTGGGATCACGTCGTGGTCACTTTGGGTCGCAGCCTTCAACAGACGTGGCTGTTCACCTTTGCCATTGGGGAGAGGTCCTTGCTGCTGCCTGCTGTCGCTGCTGCAGCAATCGCATTCTTGTGGGTGTTCGTCGAAACTGGACGCAGTCCTTGGAAAGTCCTACGAGAAAAGACGCAATTTCACCCACCGCCCTTCGACGGCCGAATTGCTCGGACGATTGCCAAGGTCGGATTCGATCGAAGTCTCGTCGTCTGGTTACTTCAGGTGATCGTCGTCTACGCCTTCGCCCATACGTTGGTGGGCGTTCTGGCGGCGAACCTTCGGGTAGCGGCGGCTCTGGCATTCCCGCAGATCACCACCGACTTCACGAGCACGAGGTCGACTCTCGCCACGCTCAGAGCCTTTCTTTCGACGCGTCCCACCTATTTCACCATCGCGCTAGCGATTCAGGCGACCAACCTCTTCGTCTTCAGCATTACCATCATCGGATCACTCATCGGATATCTCTATGGTGTGGTGTCGATATTTTGGGGCAAAGAGAGCGTTCGAAACGTAGACTTTACCGTTACTGGATGGTTGGTGAACGCAAACTGCTACGGTCCGCTGCTAGGCATAGCCATTTGGGGCATGTTTCCCGATCTGTTCGGTACGAGACCCGGGATTGTCGATGGACCACTTCACTATGCGAGTATCTGGAGTGGCTTGCTCCTCAACGTGCTTTATTCACTCTCGATATTCAACATGTGGACCAAGTTTGGCGTGATGGTCGACAAGGGGATCTGTCGCAACCTGATGTTCGGTGTCGTTCGTCATCCGTGCTATTCGCTCGAGGGCGTGATGTTCGCAATCATGTCACTCCATCACATCCCGAACCTGATGACCTTCGTCTCGATTGGGGTGTACAGCTTCCTCTACTGGATTCGATCCGAGAGGGATGAAGATTTCATGCTTGCATCGAATGCGGACTATGCGGCCTATCGAGAACAAGTGGTTTACAAGTACCTGCCTGGTCTCGTTTGAGCGACGGCCATTCCGGAGGGGCACGCGTTTATGCTACGTGCCCTCTACTCGTTCGGCCTAGCGGAATCAGGGTAAAGCACGTTCGACTTACCGACGTGACGACGCACTTCGACGTGAGCGCGTTGGGTTGCAGTCCAAGAATTTCACGCAAAGACGCTACACAACCCGTCATGGCTGCGCCGGGCGCGGCCATGACGGTGCACCGCACTGCCATGAAAACGAGAAATCCAATCGAGAAGCTCGATCAAGGTCGATGCGACTTCGACCGTCTGCCGCGAAACCAAATGTATAGGCCATACAAGCTCATCGTGGCCCATACGCCTTCGAGGAGAATGAAACCGACTCGTCGATCGACGACCGCCACGTAGCCGAGCGCCGCTGCCCCGAGAAAGTTCAGCGTTTGGTAGACGAAGCTTTGAATCTCGAGTTTTCCGAGTTGGCTCGCGGCGAAAGGAAGCAGGATGCACAAGGCTCCGAGTACCGAGACGAGTTGGAGCATGAGTCTACTCTGCCGCTCGTGTGGCGCTAGAGCAAGTCGATCCCAAGCATTGTCACGTCAGGTTGACCCGAATCGTCCCGGACCCAAATTTGCCATGCGCTTGGTGGCGACTTCGAGGCGGATAGCTCTGCGACCCCTCGCCCTGGGCTTTGGGTGCGTGGGCTCGCGTGCGCGCTCGCCTTCGGCAATTGCTTTCTTCGAGTTGCCACTGAGGCACGAGTAAGCAAAAATCCTCGGACCATGCATCGCCTATCTTCTCCGTGGTACGGCCCCTTCGGACGCTCACGGATTTCGCTCAGCGATGTCGGTAGCGTCGTAGTCCTTCTACTCGCTCTTGGTTGCAGGAACCACGGAGCACCCCAGAAGGCGCAGAGCAACGTTCCCTCGCCACTGACGTCGGTGGGGACGTCGGGCGAGGTCGTCGTCTTGTCTGGCTCCTTCGAACGGGCGTCTCGGGCGACCAGCGGTCAGGCAAGTATCGTCCGCAACGGGGATCAGTTCGAGCTCGTGCTGACGAACGTTACCGTTGCTTTCGACTCGATGGTGCGAGTCTATCTCGTGGGGCATGACCGCGCATCTTCGACCTTTCTCGTCGATTCGGCCGAGCTCAAATACGACATGGCAGAGCTTCAACGCGGGGCAGAGCGTCAGGTCATCGCCTTGCCGAGTGAACCGGATCCGAGCCTGCGCTCCGTAGTTCTCTATAGTCCGATGTACGGAATCAACCTCGGGTTCGCTGCACTGCGTGCACCCAAGCATTGATGCTGCACGAAGGCGGACTTGGATGTGTCACCACATCGAAAGGAGGCCGCCTCGGGCAATTGTCGCAAGCGGTGGTCATTGAGTGGCCGTCAATGGCTCGAGACGGTCCATTCGACCGCATAAGACCGAAAGCTTCGATCCTGCATGAGTACACGTTGTGGGGAAGCTTCGACAATCTTGTCGAAGGCAGACGTGCATGACGCTTATTGGACGTCGCTCGATGGTCGTTTGGGGATCGAGATCGATCGACCCCGATATTGAATCGAACCAGTCTGCATCCGGCATAGGTCGTGAGCTTGGCCGCACTGTCGCACGGAACGTGCCATTGTCTTTCTCCCTCACGTGTGCAGCACGGAGATGCCCGACTGAAGGAGAGCGGTTCGATGCGTGCGAATTGGTCACCTGACAGGTGGTTTGGACTTCATTCGAATAGTCTGACCTCGGTTCCTCGATTGCGATTTCGTTCTGGTGCGACACACTCGACCGTTCTCTTGGAACGGAAGTCGATGGTGTCGACGCGCGGGTACAACGACCGGCGCGCGTCCTTCTTCATCTGACGGTTGCGCTACACGCGCACATTGCGTGGTGCTGTGATGCGCTTCCATCGTGTACGACAGCCGGAGACCTCTCGCTGCGAACGTGTGCACGACGGTAAGACCAGACCAGTCTCATGACCGCAAAACGGCTGCGAGGTAGTAAGTTCACCGAGAGCACTCCCCGATCGCCAACATCGTAAGCGCGCGCATTCGCGCCGTGCACATGTGGCGTGTTGTGTCAGCAATCTCGTGTCGTTCAGCATCCACGTGCGGCTACGACTTCACGCGAATGCTACGATGCCAGCTTGTCTCGTGTCGCGACTTGCGTCGTTGCGCATTGTCGTGACGCAAGAGGTGGAAAGCTCTTACCTGGCCAGGAGTGGTTCATGAACCGATGGACTTGGGCGATGATTCCCGTGCTGATCGCGGGAACATTCTGGGGATGCGGCGGCGCGCCGAACGTTGGCTTGGACGAATCGAGCGCAGGCTCCAGTGCCAACGGGTCGAATTCGGGCAAGGGTGGAAAGTCCGGCACTGGTGGTGAGGTCGGACTTGGCAATTCCGGAACAGGGTCTGGCTGTCAGAGCACCTGTTCGGAATTGGGTGCCAACTGTGGCGTCGTTACCGATACCAAGTGCGGCGGCACCATTGAATGTGGCTCTTGTCTCACTGGTCAGACGTGCGGCGCTGCGGGGCCGAATCAGTGCGGAAGCAGCACTGTTTCCTGTACCCCGAAGACTTGCGATGAAATTGGCGCGAACTGTGGGCGGGTGAGCGATGGCTGCGGAGGACTTCTCGATTGTGGATCGAGCTGTCCGAACGGCGAAACTTGCGGTGCCCTCGAGCCGAACCATTGCGGCAAAGGTTCGAGTTGTACCCCGAAGACTTGCGCCGATCTGGTGGGAGTCGAATGTGGCATCCAGGGCGATGGTTGCGGCAACCAGATCGATTGTGGGACTTGCCCGACTGGGCAACGTTGCGGGCTCGGTGGGCCTGACAAGTGTGGAAACGAGACGAGTTGCGTGCCGAAGACCTGCGGAGATCAGGGCGTGGAATGCGGCCCTGCGGGTGACACCTGTGGCGCTCCACTCGATTGTGGTTCGTGCCCGACTGGGCAGCTCTGCGGTGCAGGTGGTCCGGGAAAGTGCGGCGCAGACACGACATGCAAGCCCAAGACTTGTGCCGAAAAGGGATTGGAGTGCGGCACGACCGACGACGGCTGTGGCAAGTTGATTGACTGCGGCAACGTCTGTCCAAATGGAAAGGTCTGCAACGCGACGATTCCGAACATGTGTGGAACGCCAGCGTGCGTTCCGACCACGTGTCAAGCCCTCGGGATCGCTTGCGGTCCTGCAGGCGATGGGTGTGGCAACGCACTCAGCTGTGGAACCTGCCCAACGGGCCAAGTCTGTGGCGGCGGCGGTCCTGGTAAATGCGGCACGAGCGGTGCGTGCACTCCGAAGACGTGCGCCGATCAGCATATATTCTGCGGTCCCGCTGGAGACACTTGTGGTGCGTCCCTCGACTGCGGCAGCTGTCCGAACGGGCAAATGTGCATCACAGAAGGTGGGCAGACCCAATGCGTCGCCCCGACCTGCACTCCGAAGACTTGCGCTCAACTGGGCGTGGAGTGCGGAACCACGGGTGATGGCTGTGGCGGCACGCTCAATTGCGGCAACACGTGCGTCGAGCCGAAGGCCTGTGGCGGCGATCCGGTCAAGCCCGGAAAGTGTGGCTGTACGGGTGTGTGCAGTCAGATCCCCACCTGTTCCGCCGGAAAGACGACGAGCATCAGCGGCAAGGTCTACGATCCGGGTGGGATCAATCCGCTCCCCAATGCTCTCGTCTACATAGCGAACAACCCAGCAGATCCGGGGCTTGCTCCTTTCACCACGCGCACCGCGAGCTGTGACGTGTGTGGTGCAACTGCGGCGGGTGATCCTTTGGTGTCTACCAAGTCGGCAACGGACGGATCGTTCTCGTTGTCGAACGTTCCCGTGGGACAGGGGATCACTCTCGTCATCCAACTCGGGCGCTGGAGACGCATTTTCCAGGTGGATATTCCCACGCCATGCGTCGCAAATACCCTTCCGAACGCAGGCAAACTCACCATGCCCAAGAACAAGGCCGAGGGTGATATTCCGAAGATTGCGGTCGTGACTGGTAGCGCCGACGGAATGGAATGCGTGTTCTGGAAGATGGGCGTGGACGCCGCCGAATTCACCAACCCAAGCGGGACGGGTAGGATCAACCTCTACAAAGGAAGTGGCGTAGACAAGGCCGGCACCAACACGGGGGCAGGCACCAGAGATCGACTCGAATACGCCCAGCGAGACTGCCCTGTTCGTGAAGGACAGCCAGGGGAACGTTCCGCTCAACAAATACGACGTGGCCGTACTCTCCTGCCAAGGCAGCAACTTCGGTGAACGTTCCTCGGGAACCACCGTCAGTCATCAGCCGTCGCTCGCGTATTGGGCAGATCTCGTAAACTACGCCAATACCGGTGGCAGGATCTTTGCCTCACATTTCGCCTACACGTATCTACGTGCGGGGGGGACCTCGAACGCGTTCAGAGGAACTGCGAATTGGGCCATCGATAGCGACTCGGATTCGAGCTTTCTCGCGACAATCATCACTGATCCGACACGGAATCCGAAGGGTCAGGCCTTTGCGGACTGGCTGAATCTCGTGGCGAAGTCCTCGATGACGACGACTACGAGTCTCAGTATCGTCGATCCACGACGAGACGTCGCATCGCTCGTGAGCCCGAGTCAGGCTTGGATGGAGGTCGATTGGGATAGCAATGCGAGCACTGCGCCAAGCCCGCTCCACTACACCTTTAATACGCCCGTCGGAGTCGACAATTCCTGCGGCAGAGTCGTCTTCTCGGATTTCCATGTAAGTAAGTCCGACGAGACGAAGAACTTCCCAACCAGCTGCGGGTCGAGAACGACCTTCACGGCACAGGAAAGAATCCTCGAGTACATGCTCTTCGATCTCTCCGCGTGCGTGACCCCCTACAAGCCAGCCTGCACCCCGAAAACCTGCGCGCAGCTGGGCGTGGAGTGCGGAGCTGCAGGAGACGGCTGCGGAAATGCCATCGACTGCGGCACGTGCACCGGCTCCGAGGTGTGTGGATTGAAGGTTGCCGGGCAATGTGACGCTTTCAGCTGCACGCCTCGCACTTGCGCCTCCCAAGGTCTCGAGTGCGGCATGGCCGGCGACGGTTGCGGAAATGCGCTCAATTGCGGAAGTTGTCCATCGGGGCAATCCTGCGGCGCAGGCGGCCCAGGCCAATGCGGCACGAGTTGCACGCCTCGCACCTGTGCCGAACAAGGGCTGTCCTGTGGCCCCGCGGGTGACGGGTGCGGCAATGCCTTGAATTGCGGCACGTGTAGCGGAGGGTTGACCTGTGGCGGAGATCCTTCCAAGCCGGGACAATGTGGCACCACGTGCAAGCCTCTTACCTGCGCCGATCTCGGTTATGTTTGTGGCGCCGCGGGCGACGGCTGCGGTGGAACCCTCAGTTGCGGCACATGTCCTTCGGGTCAGACTTGCGGCGCGGCGGGTCCAGGCAAGTGCGGCGCTGGAACGTGCACCCCGACGAGTTGTACGGCGCTGGGCTTCGAGTGTGGGCCTGCCGGTGACGGTTGCGGCGCGGCCCTCAACTGCGGCACCTGTCCGTCGGGACAGGCCTGCGGAACTGCGGGTCCCGGTAAGTGTGGTTCGTCGAGCTGCGTGCCTCGCACTTGCTCGTCTCTCGGATACCAGTGCGGCGTCGCTGGCGATGGGTGTGGTGCATCCCTCAACTGCGGAGTGTGTCCTGTCGGAGAAATCTGTGGCGCTGCCGGTCCCGGGCGATGCGGCAAGGCGAGTTGTGCACCCCAAACCTGCAGTCAACAGGGCATCGAATGCGGTCTTGCTGGCGACGGGTGTGGCGCAGCCATCGATTGCGGAACTTGTCCATCCGGCCAGACTTGCGGAGTCGGTGGCCCCGGAAAATGCGGAACGCCGAGCTGCACTCCGAAAACCTGCACCCAGCAGGGGATCGAATGTGGTGCAGCGGGCGACGGTTGTGGTGCGTCGCTGAACTGCGGAAACTGCCCCGCGGGACTCATTTGCGGGCTGAACGGTCCTGGCAAGTGCGGCGCGATTCAGTGATGAGCGGCTGAGCACTTTAGCGTCGAAATCGGCGTAAGTCGCGAAAGGGAGACGATGTTTTCGGCATCGCCTCCCTTTCGTTCTCGTGCGATTCATCGCTGCGGTCGTGACACACCCCGAAAGGACACCTGCGGGGCTCGTGCCGGTCCGGCATTGTCGAGCCGGGGCGCCGTTCTTCGACCTCGGGTTGGCGAGAACGAAAGTCCATCCCTATGGCGCATGACCCTATAGGAGGACATGACTTCGGCCGTACATTCGAGAATGGAATCGTCCAACGTGTCGAACGTGGGTTCGCTCGCACAATCGGTGCAGCTGCAAGCGGCGCAGATCCGTCTTGCGCGCAAGCAGATGGACGCCCAAGGCGAGGCTGCTCTCGAACTGATCCAATCTGTCACGCCCGTGAGCAGCGACCCGAATCTGGGCAAATTGGTCGACGTGAAGGCATGATCTCCGTGATCGTGATGCGATGAATTCGTGCCTCTGCACCATGCGTCTCGCGCTTGCGCGTAATTCGAAATTCTCGATGCAGAGTCGATACACCGACTTCGTTGGACCGGTTCGCATCGACGTATCGGATGAGTTCATCGGCTGGGCCATCTACGATTGCGTCGTCGAGAAGCCGACGTTGACAGTGCCGACTGGAGCCGCCTAGGCTCGAATCTCGAGGTAAATCAGCCATGATGCGAGGAAGAATGCTGATCGCTCACGAGTCGCGCGCCGTGCGCTCGATCTTGCGACGGCGCACGCTCGTCGAAGTTCCAGAGTTTCTGATCGACGAGGTTGAGTCTGAAGAGCAGGCGATCGCTGCGCTCAAGGAGTGCTCTTTCGATCTTTTACTCTGTGACGAAGCTCTCGTTGGACCTACTGGGCAGACTTGGCGAGAACGACTTCGCCGCATGGGATGTACTCGTTCGGTTGGATTCGTGTACTTGGTTTTCGAGGCGACCTCGGATACGCGGTGCCGCGAGCTGGCCGCCGAGGGCGATTGTGCATTCATCGATGCTTCGTCTTCGAGCACGGACATCGCTGTCGCTATCGCACAGGTGTTCGATCCGCGACACAAGCGGACCCATCGTCGAGTGAGCATTTTTGGTGGTCGAGCCATCGTGAACCTCGGAACTGCGGGAATTGGCGCAGACATCATCAATTTTAGTGAAGCGGGGATGCTCTGTGAGTTTCGTACCCCCGAGCAACTCACTCAGATTCTCGCGCCGGCTGACGTGCGATTGACGTTTCCCGAACCAGTCGGTCCGTGCGAGATCGATGGAATTCGCGCGCGCTTACTCCGACTTTACGTCGTCATGCGTGGCAACGATCATAGTCCCGAGCGATTGAGAGCGGCTTGGCAGTTCTTCCACGTTCCACACAGCTCGCTCGAGATGCTGCGCCGAGCCATCGAAAACGCCGATGCCGATGTGGAACCTGCGCCGCAGTCGACATTCGAGCGTGCTTGAGACACGACTGTGCGACCATCTCGACGCGTGACTCCTTCCGCTGCCACGAAGACGTTCAGATGAAATGGCCAGTGTACGTCAGCCTTTCCGGGCAACGTATGGTGTCAGTCAGCGGTACTTCGCGTGGACCAACATCCATGCGGCGTTGCCTCCACCGCCCGCGACGTTGATGTCGACTTGAGTTGCTCCCGCGGCTTCCAGGAAGTAGATGGCGCCGCCGAGGATTTCGTTCCAGATCAGGGAATCGAACCCGACACATTGGGTGAATTCGGCAGTCAGGTGGTGCGGTTCGGGCTGCTTCACGAGGAGCTGACCGCGATCGAAGAAGAACCCGAACGCTCGGGATGCCATGACTACGAGCATCTCGGGATTCGTCATTTTTGCGAGTGTCCGATACGCGCTACTTACGCCGAGACTCGTCGCCTTATAGCCGAGGTGGCGGGCTCCCAGCTCATCCAGATCGAGCTCCTTCGCCACCGAACGCCAGAAAGCACGATACCAGCTCGCCCTGTACCAACCTCCGACCACGATCCCTCCGAACTTGAGTGCGTCGCCGACTTCTCCCGGCGTTTCCTTTTCGATGCGAACGCGCGCGAGAGGACCGTAGAGACGTTGTACTGCGTCGAGGCAACTCAAGAAGTTGATGCCTTTGACGCGAACTGCGTTGGCCGGCTCTTCATCGGGAGCGAGCTCTCCGAGTGGTTGGGTCAACCCGGGGCTCGAAAAAACGATGCTATTTCGGGGTATCGCGACGGTCGGCGCGTCGGTGCGTCCCCCAGACACGCGCGCCAGATTGAAAGACGACGGGCGCGGACGGATGCTCGGAATGGCACCGCTCGTCGCGCCAAAGGACGGGATAGATGGACGGCTCATGACCGTAGGGTTCCTCGTCGTCGATGTTGCGGGAACGGTCGTCGTCGCCTGCGTTGTCACTCCGTGGCCCTTGGCGAACACTTCGCTACCCTCTGTCACTGGGGGCGTTCTCGTTCCGAAGTCCCGCAGTCGCGAGGGGACGCTTGCGTTCGGTTTTTGAGGCGACATTTCCCGTGATGGTCGCTCTGTTCCTGCCTTTGATGGATCCACATTGGAAATCGGCGGACGGCTCGTGGCAAGGAGATGGCTTTCGGTGCCGAGTGGCTTGGGTGCTCTTCGATGCAGATTGGCGCTCGCGCTCTCGGGCACGGTCCGTGTTCCTTCCGGCGCCTGCGAGCGCTCGCTTGGCGATTGCGCAGCACCGTCGGGCGAATTCAACGAAGGACGAAGCGGTGCATTGAGCTTTGAACGCGGACCTTCCGACACGACCACCACTCTAACGTGATCCCCTTCCGCGCCCACCTCAATTTTGCGCGAATTCATTGATGTGAGCAGGGGAGATACACCGTAAGGTATCGAGATCCAGCGCTTTGTTTGGGGCCGAGGACACCACGGAAAGGTCCCAGATCCGTGAGACGACTTGCAAAAGTGAGAGGTAAAGTGGCGTGGAAGCCATGCCGTCGGACCGTTAACTACCGAGAATCCTTGGCGGTGCTGCTGGCCCGGATCTTGAAGTTATCGAGCCTCGGTTCGGAGGCAGTCTTGTCCAATAGCATTGCAAACCACGAAGATTTTGCATCGCGTGCCGCGATTCTGGGCGGTGTCCCGGTTTGGGGAACGGTGCTCGGTAGTGCGGCTCACTGTGCTGGGTTGCGTGGGGGCGACATCGTGCTTCGCGTGAATGGTGTGCCCGGGCGTGCCGTCAATGGCGCTATCGGTCGCGATGCCTTTGGGCATCTGGAGTTCCAAGTGTTGCGCGATCAGTCGTTCGTCGTGCTTCAGGTGTCTCCCGACTTCGACGAGTGCGTCATCGACGAACTCGGAAAGCAGCTCTTTGGGCGGCTGCCGCGAAACGCGGCTTGACGCGGGCATGAGATCTCTTCGTCTGGCGCTTTTTGATACGGTTGCTCCCGCGCTAGAGGCCTAGATGGTGAGCTGGAGCTCGAGCAGGCCCACTGCCGGCGCTGGAGCTCGAGCAGGCCCATTGCCGGCGCTAGAGCTCGAGCAGGCCCATTGCCGGCGCTAGAGCTCGAGCAGGCCCACTGCCGGCGCTAGAGCTCGAGCAAGCCCATTGCCGGCGCTAGAGCTCGAGCAAGCCCACTGCCGACGATCGCTTCCAGGTGGTCGAATCCCCGAAAAAGTGGGCGATCGTCTCGCTGGTGGATCGGGTTTCCTACGCTGTTGGGGGAGCTGCGGAGGAGATTGGCGCAGGCCCTCCCCGTGGTAAGGTGGGTCCGCCATGCCACCGATGCGAGCACTTGCGTTGCTGATCTTTCTTGCACTTCCGGTCGTGAGCGGCTGCCGGTCGCGCTTGAACCGTGAGAGAGACAAGGACGCCGCGAATGCGTCCGCGACGAGCGCGTCCGTCGCTGCGCCGTCGGCGAGCCAAACACAAAGGACGTTGCGGCCGCCTCGTTCGTTACGACCCGTCGGAAAGCCTCATGCAGTCCAAGCTGGCATGGGTCTCGGGCCCATCATGTTCGGTGCGACCGTGCCTACCATCGAACGGCACATGGGCATGAAATGTGAAGTTCTATCGGAGACTCGGTGCCAGATCATCACTGCTGGGGTGGAGTTCGAGCTGCGCAATGGAGTGGTGTCCGCCATACAAATTCACCGATTCGATCGCCCTGTGGAGGGTAATCCCGGCGCATTGTGGGGCGTCTTTGCGGGGGGAATTCCACCGAATGTTCTCATGGCGATGGTTCCAGAGGCTGTCATCGAGGGGATTGGTCAGCCCAAGGAGACCAAGACCATCACGGAAAAGAACCCGAATAACACCGTTCGCCGTGATATCTACGACGGAATGATTCTCGACTACGACTTCAATCCGGCAACGGGGCGGCTGATGCTCGGTGGGATCCGGATCGTGAAGAAGGGCTAACGCTACCGTTCCACGCGGCATCGGAATCGCTGGTTCGCTTGGATCTCAATCGAGGAACGGCGGGGAGATGGTGTTCGCAGTGCGGGCGCGCTTTGCAGTGAGGACGCAGACTGGCCTTCCCGCCGACTGGTAGGATCAGTCGGCGACGACGGCAATGCTGTTGCTCGCCGTCCTCGGCGCGCCGCTTTCGAGATGCGTGAGACGCTCGAGGGCTTATGCAGCGCGTTTCGTCTGCCGTTTTTCGCCTCGGAATGAGTTCGGTCCCGAACATCAACGGTCAATTGGCGCCGCTCGGCATCGTGCGCGTCTCACGGGGAAGAAGGAGTGCGTCCTTCCAATGAAAACCCTCATCGTCGAAGACGACGCAACGAGTCGACTCCTGCTCGTCGAACTTCTTTCCAGTTACGGGCCCGTGCATGCCGTTGATGAAGGAGTTCCGGCACTGGATGCGGTGAAGACCTCCCTCGAACAGCGCCAGCCCTTCGATCTCGTTTGTCTCGACATCATGCTACCGGGGCTGGATGGCCAGCAAATCCTCAAATCGATTCGCGAGCTCGAGGAACGCTACGGGTACCCCGTGGGTCGTGGCGCGAAAGTGGTCATGACTACGGCGCTGCGGGACAAGTCGAACATCCTTACGGCCTTTCGTGCCGCTTGCGACGGTTACCTTACGAAACCCATCGACAAGTCGAAGCTTCAGGAACAGCTGCGGGGACTGTTTCTGATCCAGTAGCGATCGTTCCCCGAAAACGACGTGCGGGGCGGTGCGGTGCCGCTCGCGATTAGGTGAGACGGGGACATGATTGTACAGCTGGATTGCCTCCTCGTCGTGGCGACCATCGGGTCTGGTGTTTTGACGTCGACCTTATGGGAACTGAGGCGGCGAAAAAGGCTGCGTGAGCCGTGGGCGACGCTCCCGCTCTACTTTCTTCTGCAGTCTTGCATCGAGGCGCTCAACGTATTTGAAATTCGAAATTCCAGCGTGCTTGGGGCGGCGCAGCTGTTCGGTTTGCCGCTATTGGTGGCGCTGCTTCTGCTCCGCATGAGTGCAGCTCGACTCTCCGCGCGGAAACCCAAGGGAATGTGGTGGAAATGCGGCCTCCTCGTCGCATTGGCGTCGGGGGCCGAAATCGTGGGAAGCCGAACGGGAATGCCGTTCGTCGCGTCCGGAATTCTGCGCGCGGTCGGAATGGTAATGTTGATTCGCGCAATCCAACGCAATCGCGTTTTTGTAGATGATGCAGCCACAGGCGCGAGGCTTCGGACCGTACTCTTTGCCTTGGAGCAGTCCTCCCACTGGGTTTTGTGCTTTGGCGTCGTCGTTCCGAATCCATCTGACAGTGCCCACGTAATGATTGGGATTGACTCTGCCATCGCAGTCATGCGGATCGTCGTTCTGGCAGTTCTCGGGCTCTCGCTGTGTGCCCGAGTCGGTGTGAGCGCCGCCAAATCCGACGTCATTGGGTGGGAGACTCGTATCTTTCTCGTGCTGGTTCTCTCGGTCGGTTGGATCAGCGCCGAGTATGGTGAACGCGACATTCTTAGGACGAGGTGTGGACTCCTCGAAACCCAAGTCGACGCTCTTGCCCACGAGGTCAGTGATGCGGACGGTGCGGCGCTCGTTCTTGGCGCAACAGGTAAAGAACAACCGTGGCTCCAAAGAATCGCAACCGGCATGCAGCAGTTCGCGCAGGTGGCCAAGTTGCGCCGGGTATATAGCCTATCGCGAGAACCGAGCGGGAAGATACGATTCGGTCTCGATAGCTTCGAGTCGAAGGGCCATGATGCCAGGATCCCCGGCGTAGCATACGCGACGCCACCACCGCTGGTCGTTGCTGCATTCGATTCCGAGCTGAGCAATCCGACGAGCTGCGCGTCGACGGATCCGAGCACGTTGACCGCGTTGGCGAAGGTTCCTGGTGGTACTGTCAGTGGCTCACCGGTCGTCATCGGAATCGACATCGACTCTCGAGCCATGCAGGTCGAGATTCGGCACATTCGTACAATCTGTTGGTGTGGCACACTTCTGCTTTCCGCGGTCGTTCTTTGGTTTGCCTACTCGTCATTTCGCGGTGGTCATGATGGAGCAAATGGCCCCGTTAGGACCGGCTACTGGACGAGCGCCTCGGTTGCCCTCATCGGCGTCGCATTCTCGCTTGCAGCGGCGTTTTTTGGACAAGCAGCGACCGTCAATATCGCGCACCGTAGATTCTTTCCCATGGCCGAGCGCAGTGTTCAGCAGATCAAGCACGAGCTAGCCTCGGCCCGCGACGTGCAACTCGAACAGCTCGCTCGCTTCATCGAGACTCACGAAGTTTTGTCGCGCACTTCCTTTGAACACTTCGTGGCACCGATGACGTCCCGTGACACCGTGGAGGCGTGGGAGTACGCCCCGGTGTTGAGTTCAGGCACCGATGACGAACGTCGCGTGGTCGAGCGCGCCCGACGTGAAGGGCTCGTGGACTGGGCAATCTGGGAACGTCCTCGAGGCCTATCGGATCGTCGCGTTACCTTCAAGGCCCCAGTACTTTACGCTACACCGTTACCCCTCAATCGGATTGCGCTCGGTTATGACTTGGCGAGCGAAGGGCGGCGGCTCGACGCAATTGAGGAGGCGCGTCGCACCGGATTGGCCTCCGCAACCGATCCCGTTCCTTTGGTACAATTCGCGAAAGACACCCCGGGGGTATTGGTGTTTCGCCCAATTTACGCTGCGCACGAAGCCGAAACGTCGGGTGCGCAATCGAGTCGCCGAGTCGACGGATTTGCCTTGGCCGTCATTCACTTCGATTCGATGCTGAAGCGCGGCCATTGGTCCCACCGCAATCAGCGCGATCAGATCGAAATTGATTGGTTTCACGTCGGCGATGGTGTTGCGCTCGTGCTCGGATCGTCGGCGCAAAGGCACGATGCCAAGGTTCCAACCACTTTGGACTCGATTGCGGGCGGTGCAATCCTTTTGCCGCTTTTCGCATTTGGAAAGACTTACGCGCTGGCTGCCTATCCGTCGGCGTCGTTCCCAGTGGCTGGAGGTCGTGGGGTGCTTTCCGCGTTCGGAATCGGTTTGTTGATGACGGTTGCCTTCTCCGCTCTCGCTGTCGTCTTGACACGTAGTCGTGATCGAATGGAAGCCGAAGTCGTTCGACGTGCAGAAGCCCTACGCACGAGCGAAGCAAGCTATCGTCGCCAATTCTACGAGAGCGGCAGCATGATGCTGCTCGTCGATCTACACAGCTTGAAGATTCTCGATGCCAATGATGCGGCCGTTCGCTTCTATGGACATGGCCGTGAACGCATGCTCGGGATGGATTTTCGCGAAATTGCTTCGCTTCCTGTCAATTGGCCAGACACTGCGACGCTGAACCGGTCCGGTGGGGCCACGCGTGGGATCGAATTGTCACATCGACTCGCGGATGGATCGAGTCGCATCGTCGAGACCAACGCATCGGTCATCGTGTTTCAAGGTGGGCCAGTTCTTCACTTGGTGCTACACGACGTTACCCTTCGTCGCAAGTTCGAAGCCGAGCTACGCGAAAGCGAGGAGCGTTACCGGTCGATACTATCCAACCTGCAGGAGGGCCTCATCGTGCAGGATGGGCAGCGTTCGGTGGTCGAGTGTAACGGGAGCGCCGAGCGCATCCTCGGTCTTTCTTACGAACAGCTCGCGCGGGTGTCTCCGATTCCCCTGGATTGGTATTGCATCCGTGGTGACGGGGACCGATTCACCGACGTGGAGAGTCCATTGGAGCGGCTGCTATCGATCGACGCTTCCACGCGGGATCTCGTCATTGGTATTCATCATTCGGGTGGGACGGTGAGGTGGGTCTTGATCAACGCTCAGGCGATTCGCGGGGGAGATACAGCCTCGACGCACTTCGTCATCACCACGTTCCACGACGTCACGATGCAGCGAGAGGCTACAGAAGCGATGCGTGTCGCCAATGCGCGACTCGCGGAGGAGACAGCTCGCGCGAACGCGCTTGCGGTCGAGGCCAACGCTGCGAGCCTCGCCAAGAGCGAATTTCTGGCGAACATGAGCCACGAGATCAGGACACCCATGAATGGCGTCATTGGTATGACGTCTCTTCTACTCGATACGAAGCTTACGCCGCAACAATATCACTACGCGAGCATCGTACGCTCGAGTGCCCAGAATCTCCTTTCCATCATCAACGGGATTTTCGGACTTCTCCAAAATCGAGGCTCGCAAGGTCGACGTCGAGTGTATCGATTTCGAGCTGAATGCGGTTTTATTGGATGTTATCAACCTATTGCAGGTGTCTGCTTCCGAAAAGGGACTCTCGTTGACGTACGAAATCGAACGGAACGTACCAGCGTGGCTCGTTGGCGATCCGGGAAAACTGCGTCAGGTTTTGCTCAACTTGGTTGGCAATGCGATTAAGTTTACTTCTTCGGGCATAGTGCACGTAAGCATCGTTCGTCTCGACGCCAAGGACGATGATGTTCGTCTGCGCTTCGATGTCGAAGACACCGGAATCGGGATCCCTGCAGATCGAGTTCACGTGCTCTTTTCCCCCTTCACCCAGGTGGATGGATCGATGACCAGACGCTACGGCGGGACCGGCCTGGGGCTTGCGATTTGCCGGCAATTGGTGGAGTTGATGGGAGGCGAAATCGGAGTCGAAAGTCGAGTTGGCCAATGGACGCGCTTTTTCTTCTCGCTTCCCTTCGGAGCTGTCGCTCCGAGTGTCAACGAAGTATCTGCGCGGGCAGACGCGGGCGAGACAGAGGAGACGCCTGTCCGAGCAAAACTCCCGCAATCGATCAATCCAAGGTCTGCGGTCTTTCGCAGCTCTGGATCCGCTCAAGACCTTTCGTCTTCAGGGCGACTGCCTGCTTGCTTCGTCCTCGTCGTCGATGACAATCCGACGAGCCGCGAGGTTGCAACGGCACTGCTCGAGAATCTGGGACAGGTGGTGGTTACGGCAGAGCATGGTGAACAGGCCCTCGAGCGTTTGCGAGAACGAGACTTCGCCGTGGTCTTCATGGATTGTCAGATGCCCATCCTCGATGGGTACGAGACGACGCGACGCGTTCGCGCTCCTGACTCGTGCGTGCGCAGCGTTCGTGTTCCAGTGGTGGCATTGACGGCCAACGCCGGTGCCGAGGCCGAGCAACTCTGCCGCGCTTGTGGGATGGATGACGTGTTGGTCAAGCCAATAGACAACGGAGCCTTGCGCGATAAGCTCGAGCATTGGCTCACTCGGGAACGTCCCTCACCCGAGCAGGTGCTCTTCGACGAACCCGCTCTGTTGAGACGTCTGTTGGACGACCGGTCCTTGGTCAATCTCATCTTGGCAGAGTTCTTGAGGGATATTCCCCAGCGGCTCGCCGAGTTCGGGCATCACGTTGCCTCGGGCGATGCTGTGGCGGCGACGCGCGTGGTCCATTCGATCAAGGGAGCCGCCGCGACGGTTGGAGCGGAGCGGCTGCGCAGCATTGCCGAATCGATCGAACAATTGGGCAAGGCGGGGGAGTGGCCTGCGCTTCGTGAGCAAGGGCGGGTTCTCGTCGAAGATTTCGGCATCTTAGCCGAGATCATCGGTCGCCGATATCCGTCGCTCGCCGAGCGCTAGTTCAGCCGTGGTCCTTTGGGTTCGGGCTTTGTGCTTCACTTGCGCATCCGCCGACGTTCCACGATGACCTGCTGAGTGATGATCTGCTGCGCCTCGTTCGGCTCGACCAACGTCCAGAGATCGTGATCGGGTCGTTGTGCAACCGTGTCGAGTAGAATCGTTGCTGCCTCTTCCGCTCCAATTGCGCCGAAGTGGCGTCCTGGTAGCTCGACGACTGCAGAGCGGGCGCGGATCCCTTCCAGAGTCGAGAGCATTCGTTCGAGCACGTCGCGATAGACCTGGTCGCCGAACGCCGACTTGGGGCCAAGCCCGAAAAGGATGAGTTTATCGAACGCTAGCGCTGGCTTACCTGGAAGCAGCAAGACCTCGCCGAGGGAGCCCGTTGCGAACCCGGATGCGAGGAGGTTCGAGAGCTTGCCTTGCAAACGAAAATCGAGGAGTCCCGCGAGGCCACGGATGGGGCGCTCGTCCTCCGTCAAATTGGCGAGGAGCACCTCCGTACCAGCGAGATCGAGTCGTCTCAGATTCGGCAGGATGAAGCGGAGTTCCAAGCGTCCCTCTTCGTTCTAGTCGCGCCGCCCACAATCCTCGGCGATGCGGTCGAGCACCCCGTTGACGAAGCTGCCGCTTTCCTCGGTCCCGAAGCGTTTCGCCAACTCGACGGCCTCGTCGAGTGTCACTGCGCGTGGGACATCGGGACAATTCGACAACTCGTATGCGCCAATTCTTAGGACGTTGCGGTCGACTCGCGTCATTCGTTCGACGCGCCAATTCGCGCTCGCCGTTCCGATGAGACGGTCCACCTTCGCTAGATCACCGTAGACACCTCGGACGAGCCGATCTGCGAAGGCTCGTCCTTCGGCATCTCCGGGGGTTTCGCGCCAATAATCACGGATGACGTCCTCGACGTCGCCCTCTGCAGCATCGAGCGCGAATAGCATTTGCAGAGCCGATTCGCGTGCGGTCGTTCTTGCTCCCATGGCGTTGAATCCGGTTCAGAGTCCTTGTGCCGACAGTGCGCGTCCCAGGGAAACCATCTCGATGGCAGCCATCGCCGCATCGAAACCCTTGTTTCCGGCTTTGGTTCCCGCGCGCTCCACGGCTTGCTCGATGGAGTCGGTGGTCAGCACGCCGAATCCGATGGGCACATTGGTCTCCAGGGTGATTGCTGCGATGCCTTTGCTCACCTCCGCCGCAACGTACTCGAAGTGAGGCGTGCCTCCGCGGATGACAGCGCCAACGGCAACGATGGCGTCGAAGCGCTTGCTACGGGCCAATCGGCTACATATCGTGGGGATCTCCCATGAACCCGGTACGCGAACGATAGTGACGTTCTCACTTGCGCAACCATGGCGGGTGAGCGCATCGAGCGCTCCTTCGATCAGCCGTTCGACGATGAACGTGTTGAAACGTCCTGCGACGACGGCGAACTTGGCATCCGTCGGGACGATGAGCGAACCGTTGATGGATGGAGAAGAACCGGACACGGAATCGATGCTCATGGGTGGGGTACGTTAGCGTTGCTCGCCCATCGAGACCAGGGGAACGCTCTCGACGACCTCGAGCCCGTACCCTTGGATCCCGGCAATTTTCTTCGGATTGTTGGTCAGTAGGCGCAATTGCCGCACCCCCAGATCCCTGAGGACTTGGGCGCCGAGGCCGTAATCGCGCAGCGTACCAGCGCTCCCGTGCGGACGAAATTGCGTGTCGGCCCCGTGGCGTTGTCCCGTAATGGCCGACAGTTCTTCGAGGAGGTTCCCATGGGGCGGAAGGTAGACGATCACGCCTTTGCCGGCCTTTTCGATCGCGTCGACCGCTTCGTACAGATTGCGCCGACCCTCGCTCTTCGTCGACGCGAAGGTATCGGCCAGGGTGGAACCGGCGTGCATGCGGCAGAGGACCGGCGTCGAACCGTCGACGTTTCCGTGCACGAGGGCCAAGAACTGTACGGAATGGATTGCGTCCTCGTAGACGTGGAAGGTCCACGGTTTACCGGTGCGATCCAATACGATCGGCTCTTGTGCCAAGCGCTTGACGAGCCGCTCCATCTGCAACCGGTATCGAATCAGATCGGCAATCGAGACGATCAGTAGACCGTGCTCTTTGGCGAAGATCTCGAGATCGGGCATGCGCGCCATCGTGCCGTCGTCTTTCATGATCTCGCAGATCACGCCGGACGGACTGAGTCCTGCGAGGCGTGCGAGATCGACGGAGCCCTCCGTTTGCCCAGCGCGAACCAACACGCCTCCGCGGCGGGCTCTCAGCGGCAGCACGTGTCCTGGAACAACGATGTCGTCTGGGCTGGCATCGGGGTTCGATGCCACTCGGATCGTGTGTGCACGATCGGCCGCGCTGATCCCGGTCGTGACACCGCGGCGCGCTTCGATGCTGACCGTGAAGGCCGTGCCGAGTGGCGGGCCAGGTCGATCGGGCAATTGCATCATTGGCAGCTCGAGTTGGTCCACCTGCTGCTCCGTCAACGTCAGACAAATGAGGCCACGGCCGTGGACGGCCATGAAGGAAATGGCTTCGGCAGTGACGAGGCTGGCCGCCATGCAAAGGTCACCTTCGTTTTCGCGATCCTCATCGTCGACCAAGATGACCATCTTTCCTTGGCGGATGGCATCGATGGCACCTTGTACGCGTACGAGGCTTCCTGGATCGATGTCGAGGGAACGCTGCGTGTCGGCTTCTTGTGTCTTTTTCGGCATGGCAAGTACGACGCGAGAGTGCGAGTGGCTCGAAGGTGAAACGTTGCGTAAATGGGGGTGACGAGTCGCGTTAACTTCGGCGAGCTAGATCCAACCGGCGCGGTTCAACGTCTTCCGAAAGGCAGCGTCGCGGTCGACGTTCGCATCGCTGCTGGCTTCCGTCGAGCGATCGACTGTTGCAGCGCTTGCGAGCTCCGAGCTGCCGCCGACGGCCGCGGTGGCATGGGTTGCGTGGTGCACCACGTAACGTGCGAGCACGTCGACTTCGACATTGACGTCGTTACCACGCCGTAAAGACCCAAGATGAGTCGAAGCCAAGGTATGTGGCACGACCATGACTCCGAAGTTGGCCGAGGAAAGGCTCGTCACCGTCAAAGAAACTCCGTCGATGGTGATCGAGCCCTTCTCTGCCACGTAAGGCGCGAGCGTTCGGGGCAACGCGAACACGAGTTCCTTGGCGTCCCCTTCCGCACGCAGCGATGCGAGGGCAATCACAGCGTCGACGTGGCCGGAAACGAAATGCCCACCGAGTCTATCGCCCACTCTCAACGCGCGTTCGAGGTGCACGGACGTGCCGATGGGAAGGCCACCAAGGGTCGTCCGGTCCACGGTTTCCTTCGAGCAATCTGCTTCGAAGCGATTGGCGGCGAAAGCTGCCACCGTGAGGCACGCGCCATTGACGGCAACGGACTCTCCCATCTCGAGGGATCCGAAATCATGGCGAATCGCGAGCCGGTAGCCGGAGCCGCGGGACGTACGGCCCAGCAGCTGACCTTGAGTTTGGACGAGACCCGTAAACACGTCCTCAGCCATAGCAGATGTGGCGAATTTTCCCGTAACTCTCCCAGTTCGGGGCCATGTGCCAGCAGCAACTCGCCGAAACCTCCAAGCTGCGTTGCGGCTCGGGTGGCCTCATCGAAGCTGGATTTCTGGGGGTGGTGACTGCTCAGTGCTGGCGCGACGACTCGCGCATCGGGGGTGATCGACGTGCCGTGCGGGCCGCCGATTCCGCGCCTCCAGCCGCTTTTCGGCCGCTCGCTTCGTGTCCGTCGTAACGTCTTCGCGGATCCTGGGACTGAACGCTCCCGCAACGACTGCCAACCTCGAAAGCATTGCGGGGTGTTGGAAAAGCCGGCAGTCTTCTCGCGAGATGACACCGCTCCGTGCATTTCGAGGTGCCTTGCTTGGCTCGATCATCGTGGGAGCGCTGGTTTCCTGGGCGGGTTGCGGTCCGAGCGTTCAATTCATTTACGAAGGAAACATTCGGTTCGAACACTGCTATCGCCTCGACTTCGATCCGAACATTGCCCCCTCCCACAGGAAGGCCTGTTGGGAGGATTGGTTGCAGCGATTTCCGCGCGGGCAGACCCGGGATCGTTTCGAGTACGCCCGACGTCGAATCGATTCATTGGCCGGCGGTGAGCGTGGGACTCTCAATCTCAACCTGGTGGAGGCTGCAGATGCGGGGACGGATTCAAACTCCGCCATGCAACCTGCCCCGGCGCCCACCAACGCTCATTCACCCCCGCCGGCCCGGATGGCGGCTCCCGAGTCGGCAGACGTTTCCACCGGTACTGGCGGATCTTCGTCCACGAGTGCTGCGCAATCATCCACTGGCCCCGGAGGGTCTGCGGCGCGGTCTGGGACCACTGCTTCCGTGCATTCCGGGGGATCTTCGGGCCCACGTGGGCATTGAGGACGTTGGCCGAAGCAGCTGCTGGCCCCCCGAGTGGTCTCGCGTGACTTGCCCCGGACTGCAACCTGTGGGGGAATTGGGGCGCTCTTGAAACGCTCCGGACTTCGAAGCTCCTAGCCGACGTCCTCGGCCGCGAATTTGTACCGCCGAGGTTCGGAGGCGTATCCGAATAGGAAACCAGCGAGGTTCCGATGCCCCGACCGCTCGCCGCCGAACTCCTCACCACCCAGCCGCGCGTGTTCAGACCTACCCGAGCTCTCCCTTCCGATGCCGTTCGTCCAACCCGGGCGGAGGTGAACTTGGGCCATCTGCGGCACAACCTGAACGTGGTTCGCCGGGCCGTTGGCGAGACGCCGATTTGGGCAGTGCTCAAAGCCGATGGTTACGGTCACGGCGCCAAGGCAGTCGCGCGAACACTCGAGCGCGCCGGAGCGGCGGGGGTGTGCGTCGCGCTCGTCGAGGAGGGCATCGAGCTTCGGCAAGCGGGGATCAACATCCCGATCCTCATCATTGGCGGGCATTACGCCCGCGCATTTGGTGAACTCCTCGAACACCAACTCAGCCCAGTCCTCCACGACCCGGGACAGATCGAAGAACTAGCTTCCGAGGTTCACTACCGAGGACTCCCGCCCGTCGACGTCCACGTCAAAATCGACACGGGGATGAGTCGCTTGGGGATTGTTCAACGTGATCTTCCGAGCCTCGTCGCGACACTCGAACGTCATCCGGAGGTTCGCGTCTCGGGATTGATGACGCATTTCGCGTGCGCAGATTCTGGCGACGGCGAATCCATGCTCGAACAGCGAGCGCGGTTCGACGAAGCCTTCTCGTTCCTCTCCGCGCGTGGGTTCGCGCCACAGGTGCGTCATATGGCCAACAGCGCGGCCATATTCTCCGGTACGACGCATCATCTCGATCTCGTGCGCCCCGGGATTTCGTTGTTCGGCGTGTCTCCCAATTCGAGACTGGAGCTCGATCTGTTGCCCGTGATGCGGGTACGTACGGAAATCGTAGCTCTTCGGACTCTCGAGGTCGGGCAAAGCGTTGGTTACGGCGCGACCTGGACGGCGAAACGAAAGAGCCGCATCGCGACGATCCCCATGGGATATGCGGACGGTCTCAGCCGAGCGCTCTCGAATCGCGGTCACCTGCTCGTCATGGGCAAGCGTGTGCCCATTGCGGGAACGGTCAGCATGGATATGACGATGGTGGACGTTACCGATGTCCCCGAATGTGCCCTGGGTGAGGAATGCGTCGTGCTCGGACCGCAAAAAGGCACGTTGGGTTCCGATACGATTACGGCCACGGAAGTTGCAGACCACGTTGGCACCATTCCGTGGGAAGTCCTTACGAGCGTGTCGCGACGCGTGCCGCGGTTCTACCGCGAGCCGTAAGCGAAGGATTCGGGGCCGTGTCGCGGCGCGTGCCGCGGTTCTACCGCGAGCCGTAAGCGAAGGATTCGGGGCCGTGGTGCGGGCCTCCGAATTCCGACGAACGCGCATTAGGTTCCAAGCTTCGTTCCGTGCTTTCCGTCACGAGCGAGCGCAAGAGCCTCGATCGCGTCTTCGATCGCGCACGGTGTCAGCCTCGTCGGATCGAAGTAGCGACTGTGCAGAATGCATGCCGCGAAGAATACCTCTTCGATCGTACGTCGACGGCCGCGACGGGAACACCGCCTACGATCCTTCGTGAGCCCCCAACCGGCGTAAAACGGCATGCCGAAGCAGTGCACCTCGAGGCCACGCATCAAGGCTTCGAATCCCATTCCGGAGGTTACGACGTAGACCTTGCTGCAGCAATCGAAGAGGGCGTGAGGATTGGTTTCGTAGTCGATGAGCACGAGATTCGGAAACTCACCCCACTCCGCCAGGCTTTCACTCGAGAAATAGGATTGCTTTCCGCCTGACATAGCGTCGGGGTGGCGCTTGACCAAGATGGTGCGATCGGGATTGTCACGACATGCGAACCGAAGGAGATCGCGGAAACTCGTCTCATCGGCGAGGCCCTTGGTTACCGATAGATCCCCGCGCCGTTGATCGACGAGCAGGACGGAATCCTTGGGATAGTCCAAGGGACGATCGGGGGCATGGTTGTATTTCGAGAGCCGAAGTTCCGCGATACGGCGAATGCAGCTGCGGGCTCGAGCGCGCTCTTCGTCGGTGAATTCGCGCCGAGACACAAGTAGGTTCTCGAGGCGATTGGGGACGGTTGCGTCGTAGTAGGCGCCGCGATCGTCCAGCATGATCGAGAGCGCCGGTGTGCCGGAGAGGCCAATCTCGACCGAGCGGAACAACCCGTCCTCGAGGAGTAAACGGGGCCGCTTCAGTCGACGCGCCCACCGGCTCAGCCGGACTTTACGACTCTCGCCCTGAAGCCCTCCCCAGTAGGCGAAAATGTCCGCGGTCTGTGCCGCTTCCATGCTCGTTGGGCTCGTCATTCTGCGAAACCCGAGCATGGCGGGGACGTACAAAGACGCAGCGTCGATCTCCCGGTGATACGCCACCAATCCTGCGCGAGGAGCCGGTTCTACGTCTGCGGAAAAGAGCGGTTCCGGATCTCCGGGAACATACGGACTCGGCCGCGGCCAGCGCAGCGCCGCGAGTTTTGGACCGAGCTCGCGCAAGACACGCTCGACTTGCACCGATTCGCGCACCGATTCGCGATCTGCGATCGGTGTCTTCGTTGCCGCAGAGTCGGTCAGCGCGCTCGGGGCGTCGTCGCGGAGCGCCTCGGGCACTTCATCGAGACACAGCACTCGTTCGGTCGGATAACCCAAGCTGGTGAAGAATCGTCGCTCGACCGGGTTGTTCGCGAGCACGAAATCCGTGGCGGGGCTATCCGGGCCTCCAGCTTCGCGTCCATAGGCGGAGCGAATCGTCCAAGGGCGAAGCGCCAGGAGCTCGTCTGTATCTCGTGGAGCAGGGGGCGTTGCGATGTCCGCTTCGGTGAAGGACTGGTCGGGCCACAGCACCGTGCGGATCCCCCAGCTCTTGCACGCGAAGACGAAGTGCCTTACCCAAGGTGATAGATCCTCGCCGACAACGATGCCCGCAATGCTGCCCAGCCGCAGGCCGAGCAGGAGGCGCAAGCGGCCAGCGTAGCGTTCCGGATAACGGCGAATCGCCCATTCAGTGTCTGGGTCGATACCTTCCGCCATTCCTTCGAGCGGAGCCGCGACGGTGAACCCTTTCCAACGGCGACGGAGGGTTTCGAAGCGCTGCGCCGAGTTCGAGTCCGTCACCACTCCGATCCACAGCGGACGCCAAGGCAGCGCCCGCCATAGTGCACGACCCAATGCGAATCGCCTCACGAAGGCGGCTTGGAGAGCCGCAACTGGCGTATTCGTTCGGTCGCGTTGGGGTTCGGACGAGACTTCGAGGTCGTCGGATTCGACTGGAGACGTGAGCGGTGTCGCGGGGGCGCTGGGGCGATGAGACGAGGCCATTGCGTATGAGTTCGACTCGAGGTGATTTACTTGCGCTTCTTGAGCTGCCGCTTCTTGCCACTGCGCGACGTTGGGCGTTCACTCTTCTTCGCGCGCTTGGGGGATGCGCCGCTTTTCGGATTTTTCGAGGTTTGTTCCGCGCGAACTCGCTCGCGATCGCCGTTTCGCTCGGCTCGAGCGGCACTCTTTCGGCTCCCGCCGTCGCGACCACGACGATCGGGACTGGACTTTCCGGCTGCCGAAATCTCCGGACGCGGGTCGCGGCTACTCGACGTTGCTGCGCGTTGCAATGGCTTTCGCGCCGTGACTTGGCCGCGACGGCCGGCTTCCGTCACGTTGACGCGTCGACCGAGCGTCATTCGTCGCGTGATGGACGCCTCCTCGACGACGACCGTGAGCCGCTGGCCCATTTCGACGCGATCTCCCGAGCGGACGCCGACGACGGCGAGCTCGTCGTCGGACAACTCGTACTCCTCCGCACCGAGCTGTTCGAAGCGCACCAGCACGTCGACGTAGGGATCGTCGAGAGCGACGTAGACGCCAGTTCCACTGATTCCCGTCACGACACCTTCGAAGCGTTCACCTACGCGGTCTTGCATGTAGATCACTCGATAGAGATCGACTACCTCGCGTTCCACCTCCATGCTGGCGCGCTCGCGCTGACTCGACTGCGTTGCGGCACTTCGAACGGCCTCGACTTCCTCCGGGGTGCTCTTGGGTTTGCCTCCGCGCAACAACTGTTTGACCAGTCGATGTACGACTAGATCGGGGTATCGTCGAATCGGCGAGGTGAAGTGAAGGTACGCATCCGATGCGAGGCCGAAGTGGCCGACGTTCACGATGTCGTAAGCAGCTTGCTTCAATGCCCGTAGCGTCAGCATTTCGAGCACGTTCTTCTTCGGGTGCTCGGCAATGCTTCGGAGCCACTTGCCGAGCCCTTTAGGTTCGGCGAGTTGCTCCGGATCGAGCTCGAAGCCGAGTTTCTTGGCGATTCGAGCGACTCGCTCGAGCTTCTCCGTATCGGGGGTGGCGTGGATGCGATAAATGGCGACGGACTTTTGAGCACTGAGCCACTGAGCCACGAGTTCATTGGCGAGCAGCATCAGCTCCTCGATCATTTGGTAGGCTCGCTTGACACCCGGGTCCTTCGCGCGCCGCACGATGTCTGCTGGGCGACCCGTTTCCGGATCCAGAATCACGTGAGCCTCGGGAAGATCCATGTCGAGCGCGCCACGGGCCAATCGGGCTTTGCGGAGTCGACGCGACAAATCGTCGAGATGCCGCAATCCAGGTCGCATCGCTTCCGCTTGCAGGCTTCGAGGACCGTTCTCCGTGAAGCCCAGAGCCGTCGCGACGCCCTCGTATGTGAGCATTGCCGATGAGCACATGATCCCTTCGACGACCTCGAAGGACTCGACCCTGCCGTGTTTGTCGATGTCGGCGATGACGGCCAGGCAAAGCCGGTCGCGGTCCGGCAAGAGTGAGCACAGAATCTGCAGCCAGCGCCGAAGGCAGCATCGGAATGGCACGGTCGGGTAGGTATATCGTGCAGCCGCGTGCAAGTGCCTCCGCGTCGAGTGCGCATCCCGCAACGACGTATTCGGATACGTCTGCGATGGCGACGTAGGCACGGAAACCCTCGCCACGCTTCTCTACCCAAACCGCGTCGTCGTGGTCACGAGCATCCTTTGGGTCAATCGTCGGCAGCGGCACGTGACGTAAGTCACGTCGACTTTCCGCGGGCAGTCGCTGCAAGCGAGCAGCCATGGTTTCGGCTTCCTGCATGGCATCCGCGGGGTGCTCCTCGACGATTTGTTCGCGGAGCAAGATCTTGCTGACCTCGGTGTTCGGATCCCCAGGGGCTCCGAGTACCGCGACGAGTCGAGCAACGAGGGTTTCATCCGCGAGCTCCGGGAACCTGAGGAGTTCGACGATGGCGGCGTCACCATCGCGACCGATGACCACGTTCGAGCCCGTGTCGTCACTCTTCGCGGGTTCCGTCCCCCGGATTCTCCCTCGTCTTGTCGGCGTTTGTCGAGACGGGTTTCCGGCAACAGAATGGGACCGCGCAGGCGTGTGTCGTCGGGTTCGAGCCAGGTGTGTCGACCGCGTTTGCGAAGCGTGCCGGCGATTCGGGGACTTCTCCGCGCAACCACTTGCTGGATACGCCCTTCGATTCCGCGGCTCGACCGGTTGACGACCGTGACGACCACCTTGTCGCCGTGGAGGGCTCCTGCAACCGCATCGGGCGGGACGAATACGTCGTCGTGTCCGACGGCAGTGACGAAGCCGAACCCACGCGGATTCATGGAAGAGCATGCCCTCCCAACCCTCTCGCTGCTTGGCGTCCGCACGAACGCGAAAGCGGTGCCCGCCGAGCCGCTGTATCGTCCCTTCGAAACACAGCTGCTCGAGCAACTCGGACAGTCTGAGAAAGGAGGCTTCGACCACCCCGAGTCTCGTCGCGATTTCGCGCGAGTGCAGCGGACGACCTGCCTCTTCGAGACAACGGATGATTTCTGCGCGCGTCGGCAATGGTCTAGCCATGGCTTCTCGGTCTACCAGAGCTTTACCTGCTCTGCCCGCGGGAATTTGAGGATCGAGCCCGAGCAGCCGGCGCCGTCCCGTGAAGTCGAGCCGAGCGCGCCGCGGGCAGCGTCGGGTGTTTGGGGGCGCGGTGAAGTCCGGAGGAGACGGTGCGGGCGCACCGAGCCGAGGGCGCCGCGGGCGGCGTCGCGGTGAATCGGGTGGTGGCAACATCGCGGTGAATCGCGCGGAGGTGGCGCTCGCGAACGGTGACGTGGGCAGATAAGTCATCGAGTTTCGGCCCACGGCGCTTCGTTCGCCTGCCCAACTCGTACTAGGATGTCCAAGTGCACCCTAGAAGTTGTCTATGGCTCCTTCAGCTCGGCGCCATCATCGCTCTCGGCGCCGCGTCCGCTCTTCTCGTCGATCACTGGGGTATTACACCAGCCTATTGTCACGGGGAGGGAGGCTGTGCCGTGGCTCGGCAAGCAGCGGCGCGGTGGTTTGGCCCTGTGCCTTTGCCCTTGGTCGCACTTGGAGGCTTTGCCGTGGTTCTGGCGTTCAGTCTTGCGATCCGCCGGAAGATTGTTCGACGCATGCTCCTGCTTTCGACTGCAACCGGTGGCCTCGCTGGTGCGGCGTTTCTCCTACTTCAGGCCCTCGTTCTTCGTCAGTTCTGTCCGCTCTGCGTCGTGGTCGATGTTCTTGCCGTGGCCGTCGCGATCGCGGCCCTATACTGGTGGTTGGGACTTGGATTTCGCGCGGACTTCGAACCTGCCTTTCGTCCGATCGGAGTCGTCGGATTGGCGCTCATCGGGACGCTGACTCCGGCGATCTATCCGCATTTTCGAGCTGCTGCGGAGGTCCCCGTCGAGCTTCGCGCCGTGCAGCACGCCGGCAAGGTCACGGTCGTCGAGTTCGTCGATCTCGAGTGTCCGCACTGTCGAGCCCTCTTTCCCGTCCTCCAGTCGTTGGAAGAGGAGAGCGGAACCACGCTCGGGTTTCACCGGTACCACGTGCCGTTCGCGAGCCACGTTCACGCGCGCGGGGCGGCACGTTTGCTGCATTGCGTAAGTGATCCTTCTCGCAGGCAACGTCTCGAAACGAAGCTCTTTTCCCTGGCTGCGCTCGACGAGGCGACGCTGCGCGCCGTGGCAGAATCCGAAGGGATTGGTGCGGCGCAATTGGATGCGTGCCTCGGCGACCCCGAGATGGAAGCCAAGGTACAACGAGACGTCGCACTATTTCGTTCTCTTGGGCGCACGGGATTGCCCACCGTCATCGTGGGTGGGGAGCGGATTACGGGGGCCATGCCGAAGGGAGTCTATCGAGTGGCGATCGACCGTGTTCGTCGATCACCGTCACAAGCAAGAACACGACTCCTTTCGTTTCTTGGCGTGATGACCGCGCTGACGCTCGCCGTGGTCTTCATTGGTCGTAACCCGAATGCGCGAGCTTGAGGATGGTCATCTCTGGTGGAGCACCCAACCGAAGTCGAGGACCGAAGGTACCGAGTCCCGGGGACGCGTGAACCAAAAGGTCGTCATCGCGATAGGTGCCTGCAACGTAGGGCAACACGAATCGGGAAAGCCACGGGTAGGGAAAGAATTGTCCACCGTGCGTATGGCCGCAGAGCGCCAAATCGACGGGTAAGCCTCTGGCGAGATGCACGCTTTTCGGCTGGTGCGCGAGCAAGAGCCGCAATGTCTCGTTGGAATGGTCCACGTCGTGGAGCGCAACGCGGGGATCTCCCGTGAGGCGTGCCGTTGGTCCGCGCTCGATGGAAAGCTTCGAGCCGTGCAGGCCCGTTTGGGGATTGGTGACACCCGCGATGACCAACGTCGCTTCGTGGTGGCGTACGATTCGATGCTCATCGAGCAAGACGTGAATTCCGAGGCGATTCAGCTCGCGAACGCAGTCGTCGGCGCCAGCGTAATACTCGTGGTTCCCGAGGACGAACCAAACGCCGTCCTTGGCTCGGAGGCGCGATAGCGGCGCGAGAACGCGTTTTGGATCGTCGACAGGGCCGTCGAGTACGTCTCCCGTGATGGCCACGAGATCTGGAGTCGTGCCGTTGGCCATGGCGACCACGTTTTCGAGCCAGCGAATATCGCGTTTTCCGCGGACGTGTAGATCCGACAAATGCAAGATCCGGTAGCCAACGAACGCCTGGGGGATTCGTCGGAGCGGTATTTCTCGGGTGCGGACGCGCGGGGGGGAGTTTGCAAGTGCTTCACCCCAGATACAAAGCAGCACCGCCGCGACGAGGCTGCACCATCTGAGCCCCGCTAAAATTCGCAAGCCCGGAGTGGCCTTGACGAGTACCGATTCTTTCTTTTGTTGTCTTGTACCCGTGACCACGTCGAGTGACGTGGCACGCCGTGCGTCTCGAATCCGGCGAAGAACCGCGCCGAGCCCGCGGAGCACGTCGAGCAACAGCAGCAACGGCGCCACCGTGAGGAGATATCCGAGAAAGCGAAATCCAGGCGAGAGGATCGATTCGAGCGGGACGCGGTCCTGTTCGCTCCAAAAGAGGAGCGCGAGGGACGAAAGGCCCCCGAGAGGAACGAAGACGAGCCACCACGCGACCTGTCGGAGCACGCGAGTACGAAGGAGTCCGACCCAATTCTGGCCAACGTAGTAGGTGAGCCATGCCGGTAACAGAATGGTAATGGGCAGGTGGACCAAGAAGAGGGCGTTGGGGCTCATGATTAAGGAGCGTTGAGAATGCCGAGAGGTGCTCCGTTTCGCGGCGCTGTGCAACGTCCACCCGATTGCGCACCCCTCGTCACGGACACCGCAAATTGGACCGGCCAGAAGCCCCCAGACGACCGCCGTTGATCGGGTGACGAGCGAGAGCGTGCTCTCGTGGTCATTCAGGGCTAAATGCGAGCCGAGCCCATGAGTCCACAGGTGGCCGCCCGAGCGGCGTTGTCTTATCCCTCCTTTCGAAGATTTCAGGCAGCGCGATTCTTGGCGGTGACTTCGGCGGAGATGCAGTCCGTGGCCGTTGGATGGCAGCTCTACGAGCTGACCCATCGTCCTTTGGACCTTGGGCTCGCTGGATTGGTCCAGTTCCTTCCTGGACTACTGCTCGTGCCCTGGACCGGACGCACCGCGGACCGATTTCGCCGCGAAAGAATCGTGCGCGCTTGCCAGGTCGGAGCGTTCCTTTGCGCAATCGCTCTGCTCGTGGGTTCCTGGAGCGGGCGCGCGAGTCCCTCGCTTCTCTACACCATCTTGCTCTTCTCCGGGATCGTGCGCGCGTTCATGGGTCCTGCTGGACAGGCTTTGGTTCCGCTCTTGGTCGAGCCTCCGCACTTCCCCAATGCCGTTGCCTGGGGATCTTCGTTTTTTCAGGGTGCAACCATACTCGGCCCCGTTCTCGGCGGAGTGCTCTATGCAGCCGTCCATTCGCCAACGATGGTCTACATCGCAGCGGCCGGCGGCTTTGCGATAGCAGCGCTCGCCGTGCATTTCGTACGTCCAGTGGTTCAGCAGGTGCCGAGCGGTGGCCGTGGGCTTTCCGACCTTCTAGCAGGGTTCCGCTGTGTGCTCGATCGTCGGGTGATACTTGGCGCGATGTCTCTAGACCTGTTCGCCGTGTTATTCGGAGGCGCCGTCGCGCTGCTGCCAATTTATGCGAAAGAGGTGCTCGAAGTGGGACCTTGGGGGTTAGGCCTGCTGCGAAGCGCTCCCGGGATCGGTGCGGTCAGCGTTGCGGTTCTGGTCGCGTTTTTTCCCCTGTCGCGGCGCGCTGGGCCAACGCTCCTATTCTGCGTGGCTGGCTTTGGGGTGGCAACCATTCTCTTCGGCTTGTCTCACACCCTCTGGCTCTCTCTGATTGCACTCATCTTCGTCGGCGCGACGGACATGATTTCAGTCATCGTTCGAAGCACGATCGTCCAGCTGAGCACTCCCGACTCCATGCGGGGGCGCGTGAGTTCCGTGAACATGTTGTTCATCGGTGCTTCGAACGAGCTCGGCCAGTTCGAGTCCGGCATCCTTGCGCAGTGGCTCGGCGCGGTCCCAGCCGTGATCCTCGGCGGCGTGGGTTCGATTGTGGTCGTTGCGGTGTGGGCTCTACTGTTTCCCGAATTGCGCCGAATCGACCGACTCACGGACGTCACCCCTGCCACGTGAATCAGCATCGACCGACTCACGGACGTCACCCCTGCCACGTGAATCAGCATCGACCGACTCACGGACGTCACCCCTGCCACGTGAATCAGCATCGACCGACTCACGGACGTCGTTGCCGTCGGGTGAGCTTGCCGCGGCGGCGTTCGCCATGAGTGTTGTGACGAGGTGACAGGGTAGGGCGAAGTATTCTCGGTCGTCGAGACATGTCTTCAGGGGACTTGTCGAATAGTCTGGAGGCACGTGGCCGGAGCGAGCGCTTGGAATGCGGGGCACGCGCACTCGCCCGCTAAATGACGGAATTGGGTTTTTGGACCACGTCTTGCGAGCGTGCGTTCGCCGCGCGGGCCGTCACGCTCAACCATCGCGGCATCGCTGCGACGGTGAGCGAATCCTCGACGTCAGTCCCGGACACGCAAGCATCGCATCGCGGTGAACCCGAGACGTTCTCATCAATAGGAGCTCCGATACCATGTTTCGATACTCGGTGATTGCCCTGCTCTTCTCTTCCTCTCTGGCCTTGGCCGCACCCCCCGACGCCCCCAAGGACGCGCCGAAGGACGGCGGAACCCAGTGTGAGCCAGGCAAGTGTCACTGCGGTAAGTGCGGCACGAGCGAATGCAAATGCCACCCTCCGCAACATGGCGGGTGCAAGGGGCACAAGTCGGGAGGGTGAATGGGGTCAGTCGCGACTGCAATTACCTAGCTATACTGAAATCTGGAACGGTCCAAGACGCGCCGAATGAGCCGGATTGGGCCGATCGAGCAGCGTCGGTTGGCCTGAAACTGGCGAGACCATCGGCGCCGCCTCCGCGGCGCTTTCATGGGTCCGGCGATAGTGGCTTCGAACGTCAGGCGGGAACGCCTGCGGGATGAAGCGGCGGACAGCAAATCGGAAAGCAGCGGCTTCGCTGCGAACCACGCGGTGCGCGGCCGAGCGCTGCGTTCTGCTGACAAGCGAATCCACCGGCGGCGTTACGAGACACGGGGCTCCCGCACCGTGTTTCGGCCGATGCAAGAGTCATGTAGGTGGTGGAAGCTTCGGGGATCGCTTCCTGTCGTTTGCACGACGCGCAGACCAAATGATCGGCAAGTCACGCGTGGCAGGCGAGGAAGCGATCGACTCGGAGTCGACGGCACTTGGCCCGCAAAGCCTGCGTTCGGTGGGGCCGCGCCTTGACCGTTCAAGCCGGGTCTGGTTCAATTCTTGGGCTATGGCGAAACTTCACTTGGGCATGAGCATTCTTGGAGCAGGCTTACTCATTTGGGCGTGCAGCACGAGTGAGTCAGGGACGCCAATCAACGGCGGAACCACGACGGGCACCACTGGAACCACTGGTACGACGGGTACAACGGGCACGACCGGCACCACCGGAACGACGGGTACGACCGGAACCACTGGTACGACGGGTACCAGTGGAATCAGCACGGTCGATCCCAACGCAATTCCTGACGGTCAAACCTTCCGACGTCCCAAGGTGTGCGACGCCGACGGGAACTGCAAGTGCATCAACCTCGCGTCTCTCGGCGCGGCCGCGTCGAAGTCTTACGGCACCGGCAATGACAGCACGACGGAGTTCGAGACGTGGCTCAGCACGAAGAGCAACGCCAGCGTGACCTTCTTCCCAACGCGGCAGCAGCTCACCGCCGAGTGGCTCGCGGGGTTCGACGTCTTGATCCTGCAGGATCTCCGCGGATGGGCATTCACTGACGCCGAGATCGCCGCGCTGAACGATTGGATCAACGGGGGTGGCGGTATCGTCGCTCTCTCGGGTTACTTCAGCGACAACGCGGCGGAGATCGAGCCCACCAATGCTTTGCTCAAGAGCACGGGAATGGGGTTGCTCTCCACGGAGGTGCCAGGGCAGACCTGCCCCGTCGCTTCATCTGCCGTGTGTCCGAACTCCAAGGCGAGCAACTCTGCCAAGTGCTACTGCTGGGGTAACTCGATCCCCTTGACCGATTGGGCTGACACCGCTTTTGCTAGGGATCTCAAATCGGTTGGCTCGTTCCGCGGCCGCGCCGTGGATCCCGGCGACGGTACCACGGTGGTCAGTTTCGAAGGAACCCCCGTGGGCGCCTACAAGCAAGTGGGGCAAGGCAAGGTCTTCATCTTTGGCGACGAGTGGGTGACGTACACCAGCCAGTGGCTCAGTGGCGGTCAGTCCACCAACGATCCCTACAACCCCTGTTGGGACGAGACTGCCGGGGCGTCCTGTCTGGCGGGGCACGTCTTTCAAGCGAAGCAGTTTTGGTACAACGCCATCGTGAACGTTTCGCCGCCGACCGAGTGTGACTTCGTCATCAAGGAGCCCGAGGTCATCATCATTCAGTAATCGCGTTCGCGATTTTGACTGCAGCGCGTCGGGGTTCGATCGAATTGGGTCGGACCCCGCGTGCATTTGGGGGACCTGCGAGTCAGACCTTCGACGGTGCCGCGGCTACTCGATGAGCCCGTCGAGTGCACGACGTCACGTCGCAGCCCGCTCGCCCCAAGCGCCCCCCCTGACGTCGCAAGGGGCTCAAGCGAATGGTGTTCGAGCGAATGGTGTTCGAGCCGACGGTGCTCGAGCGAATGGTGCTCGAGCGGACGGTGTTCGAGCGGACGGTGCTCGAGCGGACGGTGCTCGAGCGGACGGTGCGCAATTGTAACGAATTCGACGTCAGGTACGCTCATGCTTCGCGAAACAGTGATGTAGGATTCGGGGCGATGGCCCATTTCGTAAGACCCGCGATCCCTTCGATTCAATCGGGTGCACGAGCCCTTCGCATTCCAGCGTTGGTCGGAGGTGTGTTGTTCGTCACGCTATCGTGCGGCTGGCGCGCCACCGTGCTTGCTTCCTCGCCGACAGCGGAGGCGACGGCCGAGGGCGATTCCGCCACCGCAGCTGGACTCGTGATCACGGAGGTGGCTCAAGGGGTGGACTATGGCAACACGCACGGAGACAAGGTCGAAGTCGTCTGTGCTCGCGCGAGCGGTTGTCGCGCCTTTCGCGTCTGCGACGCGAGCAGTGGTAAAGGACAAAGCTGCTCTTCGTTACAGTCACCGTCAACCTACGGGCAACGCTTCGTCTTGTCTCGGGGCACCAGCATCACGCAAGCCGACGAACTGTGGATCGTCGACGAAGAAGGAGCGGAGCTTGCGGGATCTCGAGTAGGACCGTTTCCCTGTGCCGACGGCTCCGCGTCGTCGCGTCGTGATTGCTCGATGGACGTTTTCCGTCCTTGTGGAGTGCCCAATTTGGGGCAAAGCGTCGGGGATTGTTCTCCGGAGGACTTTCCGGAGCCCTTCCGCTATCGAGTTCAATTCACGAGCAATCAGCAGGGGGCGCCCGAGGCGACCTGTCTTCGTCCGATGTGTCGAGCGTTACTCGAGCAGATCGAATCGGCACGGAGCCACATCGACTTTGCGATTTATGGCGTACGTGGGCAGCCAGCCATCATCGAGGCCCTTGCTCGCGCCCAGGCGCGTGGTGTAGAGGTGCGTGGAGTCATCGACGCCGAAGACGCGACATGCACCAAATATGGCTATGCAGATAGTCCGATGCTCGTAAATGCATTGCTGCCCGGCTCCGTTCATTGTGACTCAGGTGTCGGTGCCAGCTACATCATGCACAACAAGTTCTTCGTCTTCGATTGGAAGACGCTGTGGACGGGGAGCACGAACGTGAGCGACACCGAGCTCGGAGGCGAATACAGCGCCGATGTCGCCGCGTTCTTCGACTCCTATCGCTTGGCGTCGATTTACGAGGACGAGTTCGACGAAATGTACTCTGGGCGATTCCACAAGCGCAAAGTCGACGACACGGAACACGTGATCGAACCTGCACACTTCATGGACCAGGCGCAGGTGATGAGTTACTTTTCGCCGACGGATCAGGCAGTAAAGCATGCCGTTTTACCCGCCATCGAAGGTGCAACGCAACGGATCGATATTGCGATGTTCTATTTGACGCATCCGGAGATCGCGGATGCTCTCGTCGCTGCTCGTGGGCGAAACGTCCAGATCCGTCTCATTCTCGATGCGAGCGGCGCATCGAGTGCGTGGTCACAACACGAGCGACTTTGCGCAGCGGGGGTCGACGTAAAGGTCGAAAACTGGGGCGGCAAATCACACTCCAAGTGGCTCGTCAGCGATATTGGAGTTCCGGGGGCCGCGACGGTCGTCTTTGGGTCCATGAACTTTACGCGTGCCGGTGACGAACAAAACGACGAGAACACACTCTACGTCCGACATCAGGGCTTTGCATGCGCGTTTCAGGCGGAGTTCGAGCGTCAGTGGTCGGCCCTGAGCTATGTTCCCCTCTGTACGCGCATGCCCGTGGAGGGCGCAGCGTCCTCGAATTGCGCGTCCGGGGATTGTCACCTCGGGTGCTCCTCGGGGTCGTGTTGCGATGGACTCGACAATGACTACGACGGTCTCGTCGATCAGGCCGAAGAGTCCTGCGGTTGCGCGGATGGGCTCGACAACGATGGAGATGGCTACGTCGACGATGAAGATTTCGATTGTGGTCCCGTCGTCGAGGATCCCTGAGCTCCGCCGATTCCAATACGACACTGTATGGTCGGTCGGCGCATCTCGACTCGTGGAGTAAGATAACCTCGCACCGCGGCTCGGGAGCCACCCTTGACGCTTCCAGCCACCGAAACGGAAAGTACCGTTCTCACCGTCCGTTAGAGTCTCTCATGCTCGCTGTTCGTTCCGCAGTCCTTTTCCTTCTGGGTGGTTTCATCGTCGCGTGTAGCGGCGGCGGGAGTTCGACGGCTTCGGGTGGCGCTGGAGCAGGTGGCTCCGGTGGGGGATCCGGAGCTGGTTCGACCTATCCAAAACCTTGCTCGGATCTCTACGATCCGACTCGGTTGGTTCAGTTCGATCTGAAGATTGCTCCTGATCAATTGACGCTCATGGAGAGAGACTGCACGCAAAAGGTCAAGCAGTATCGACCAGCGACCCTGAGGTATGGCTCAGAGACCGTAGACGTGATGGTTCGTCTGAAAGGAAACTGGTCATGGCGCTGCGACAAGAAGCAGTTTCTCGTCTCGTTCAACGAGACCGATCCGCAAGGACGTTTCCATGGTTTGCGCAAACTCGTCTTCGACGCCCCCTGGTATGACGTCACGCTTCTGGCCGAGCGAATGGGGGCGTCGTTCATGCATCGTGTCGGTGCCCAATGGTCGTGCGTGAATCACGCCAAGCTATTTCTCAATGGTGAGTACTACGGGCTCTACGCGAACGTCGAACGTCTGGACAAGGAGTACCTGCAACGACACTTCCCCGACGCGGAGGCTGACGGCAATCTTTATGACGGAGGAGTCGAGCTTCGGACCAATGAAGGCGTCGCCGACGTGAGTCGACGGGACGAGTTGATGGCCAGCGTTTGTGACCTCGCGACGATCGAGCGTCTCGTGGACTTGAACCAGGCGATTCGCGTATGGGCGGCCTCGGCCCTGTTGCCCGATCCGGATAGTTATTGGGCAGGCGTCGAAATCAATTACTACCTCTACGATCACCCGACACGGGGCTTTCTGTTCTTCCCGTACGACATGGACATGACGATGCTCGCTGGGTCTACGGATGTAGCGACGAGCTCCGTTCGTGTCCGCGTGCTTCCAGAGTTGGTTTCAGCCGACCCGTTCACGTACGAGAACTCCGCTTGGAAACGCGAGCCGTTGCTTCAAACGGTGCTCGCCAGCGAGCGCTATTGTAGTCAATTCGTGAGCGAATTGCGGTCAGCACGTCAGGCGTACGACCCGGTGCTGATGACCTCGGAACTCGACGCATGGGCCGCTCAGATCGACGACGCACTCCGTGATGACCCGAACAAGCCCTACAGTTATGAGGATCACCTCGCCGCCATCGCCACCGTAAAGTCCTTCATGTCTCAGCGCGTTGCGTTCATCGACGGCTGGCTTGCCAAGGCGACCTGCCCCGTTCTTAGCAAGCCGTAGAGTCCCGATTGGATGGGACGTATTCGAGCAACCGTGGGCGCTTCAATCGAAGCTGCGATTGATGGTTACCGACGCGTTGCGATCAAGACGTACTTCGTTCTAGATGCGAACCGAACGTATGTGCACTGGCAGGACGTTCGCCAGGTTTCTTCTTCGCAGGGCCCGCGGGCACGTGTGGATCAGGATACAACCGACTAGCGATCGAAGTTCGGCGGCGCATCGTGAACGTGTCGCATGGTTTGGTGAGAGACACGTCACTGACGACCGCTCCGTCGTGCTATCGGCGAGCGGTCTCGCGAAACTGATGCGTCGCACTCAACGTGAGAGCGCGAGCAATCGCTTCCCTGCTTCGTGAAGGGTTTCTTCTCGTTTAGCGAAATGGAGTCTGACATAACGCTGCTCGTCGCGAGCGAAGAAGCTCGAGCCAGGGACGGTTGCGACCCCAATTTCGCTGGCCATCCACTCCGCGCATTCGATATCACGTCCGAATCCCAGGGGTGAGACATCGAGGAGCACGTAGTATGCGCCCTGGGGTATCGAATAGGAGAGCCCCGTTTTCTCGAGGTACGACAGCAAGAGCTCGCGCTTCTGAGCGTAAGCTTCGAGTAATTCGTCGTAGTAGCTCGGGGGGAATTCGAGCGCTGTCACCGCTGCTTGCTGCAATGGCGCTGCAGCGCCCACCGTGACGAAATCATGAACCTTTCTGATCGCGTCGATGACTCGCGGTGCAGCCATGACGTAGCCAAGGCGCCAACCGGTAATGCTGTAGGTCTTCGAGAGGGAGCTACACATCACCACGTGTTCGCGAGCCTCAGGCAAAGAAGCAGCATAAACGTGCTTGGCCGGGCCATAGACGATATGTTCGTATACTTCGTCGGTGATGACGAACGCATCGTATTCGCGCGCTAAACCAAGGATGCTCTCGAGCTCTTCACGCGAGAATACTTTGCCGGTGGGGTTGCTCGGGTTGCAGACGATGATGGCTTTTGCACCTTGTGCGAAAGCTCGCCGTAACTCAACGACGTCGAAGCCGTAATCCAGAGGGGAAAGCTCGACGTAGATAGGTCTTGCTCCGGACAGGATCGTGTCTGCACCGTAATTCTCGTAGAATGGCGAAAACACGACGACCGGATCACCGGGATTGACCAGGCTCAAGAGGCTGGCCAACATCGCTTCGGTGCTACCACAGGTCACCACGAGGTTTCGTTGAGGATCGACGTCGTAGCCGAGGGCGCTCGTGAGTTTTCGCGCCAGCGCTTCGCGGAAGTTCTGCGCTCCCCAGGTGATCGCATACTGGTGGTAAGGTCCCCTCAAGGCCTCTTGTGCTGCGTCGAGGAGGGCTTTCGGTGGATCGAAATCGGGAAAACCTTGTGAAAGGTTGATGGCGCCATGTTCGAGCGCCACCCGCGTCATTCGACGAATGACGGACTCCGTGAAACCAAGAGTACGCGTTGCAAGGCTCGGCATTGCCGAGGTTCTACTCCGAAAGATCACGCCAAGCAGCACGACGGTGAAAGTGAGCCCGTTCGTCTAGCTCAATGGAGCGTGAAGGACGCTAGAAGCGCTGGCGCAATGACCCGATGATCCGCCTTTTCGTTGTCCGGAGACTCACTCAGAGTCGCATAGGTTAACCGACCGAGGACCCCTGCACTCCATTGCTTGCCGATCCAGAAATCCTGTCCCAAACCGATGGTGAGTGCGTAGCCTGACGCTTCCGACGACGAAGAACTTCCCGAATGAGGATCCAACGTGAGGCTTGCGAAGCCAACCGCGGCCATCGCGTGAAGGCCCTGTTTGGGATCGAAATAGTAATCTACGAACGGACCGAAGTGCGCGAACGCGGAATCGTAGTCATCCTCGAGATCCGTGGTTTTTCCATGGATCTCGTTGTGAAACTTGAGTCCCGGAGTCAACCATAGGCCTCCACCCAAGACCAGTCCCGGTGCCAGCGTTCCGCCGATGAGGATGTCCAAGGGAAGGGCCGAACCGCGCAAGGACCAATTTCCCGATGCCTCGCCGTCAACATCGTCGAATAGATAGCCCAGTCCGATGCTCATTCTCAGATAAAATCCGTCGTGATTGCGAACGCTGGAAGCGTCGGCCACTTCTTGCGGTTTCTCGTGCTCGCCGGTGTTTTCCGGGGAAAGTTGACTCGCTGGCACCAAGACGTATTGCGTTCCTGGGGCGGGCGACTGCTCGGGCTTTCGTGGGAGTGGAGCGGCGTTGCTTCGTTCGGGCGCGGGGCTTTCCGTCGGTGGCGTGGGCGTGGGCGCATGGGGCACCGAGGGCTCTTGCGGATTATCACCCCACGGCGTGCCGTTGGGCGCAGTAGACGGTTGCTGCGCGGGCGAGGCTTGCGGCACAGGCAACGGTTGCGATGTGTCAGGCGCCGCCCAAAGCGTTGCTGGGACGAAGCAGGAACCGACGACCCATCGCCGTAGCATCTGCGAGAACATATCCGACGCAACATACCCCCGTCGCCACATTGGCCGCAATGACCTCCCAGCGGGTCTGCAACTGATGACCATCGGCGTCCTCGTCCCATGTCTGCTTCCGGTCGACAATTGCCTATCGGGGACGCGCTCTTTGGGGCATACCCCCGCGTTGCCGCACGGGTCGAGCGCCGCGCACCATCGTTGCGCGACGAAATTTCGCCCGGCTCAGGAGTTCCGGTGTACCCTCTTTTTTGCCCAAACCTGGGAGGAGACACCATGCCCAAGGGACAAGAGAAACCGAAGACCAACAACAAGCCCAAGCTTACGGTGAAGGAAAAGAAGAAGAAGAAGCAGGAGAAGGCTGCGACGAAGTCTTAGTTCCTTCCCCGGTGCACGGCGCATCTTCGCGGTTCCAAGGAACTCCGAACTTGCGCCGTGTCGGTCTCGACGAATCCCGAGCCACGCGGGATCGATACTTCGTCACGCCGTAATGGGCGGAATGCCGCGTCGGTTCGTCGAGTTCGTCAATCAGTTTTGTTGGTGCGATACCCGTTACGCCTGAAGCTTCAGTGGCCCGTTGTGCAACGAGCTACCTGGTCCTCGGGCGCACCTCGTGTGTCGGATGTTTCCGAGAGGGACCGGCGCTTGCATGCAGTTCCGTGGCTTCATCCATCCCAATCTCGCGAGAACCCGACTTCGAGTAGCGGCGTCCTTCGGCGCAATGGGCAGTGACCGAATGTGGGTGATGGGCGCCGACCGACGGGGGGGTGTTGTGGTGAGACTGGACGTTGGTCGCGAGCCGTACTTCCGCGTCGCTGCGCTACTTCAGGGGTGAGCCTTATCCGTTCGACCGAACCACTCGCTCGAAGCGTTCGAGGTTGGGGAAAATTCACGGACTATCGCAGCTCAGCTGCGCTTGCGGGAAGATCGTTGCCGGCTGTCATGTAACTTGTTCCCAATCGGGACCGTATACCGTGTTACGTTTTCCGCTATGGCATCGAGTTCGGGGCAGTTCGCGTCACGTTTGATCCTTGGAGCAGCATGCATCCTGCTTGCTCCGTCCCTCTCCGTCGCGCAGACCGAAACCGAGCGCGCGGGAGCCCGTGCGGCGGCAGAAGCAGGGCTGGCTGCGTACAATGGCGGACGATACGCAGAAGCGTATGATCTGTTGAGTCGAGCGGAAACCTTGGTGCACGCGTTGCCGCACCAACTCTACATGGCACGGGCTTCGGAAAAGCAAGGACAGCTCGTCCGCGCTCGGGAGATCTATCTGAAGATTACCCGGGAACAGCTGGTTGCCGGAGCGCCGCGGGCCTTTATCGACGCACAGCAGGCAGCCCAGCAGGAGCTCCAGGCGATTGACGCTCGTTTGCCGTACCTGACCATCAGTCTCGAGGGCGCGACCGGTTCGGAGGTTCGCGTGACGATGGACGACAAGGAGGTTCCGTCCCGTCCTTCTCGGCGTTCCTTTTCCGGCGAATTCCGGCAACCACGTGATCGTCGCCACGGGACAGGGAATTGGCAGCGAGCCACTGAAGGTGGTGCTGAACGAGAGCAAGCGTGAACGAGTCACTCTTCGAATTGCCGCCAAATCAGGGGCAAACGCGGAACCGGTCCCTGCCGCCAAACCCGCCGAACCAACGGAAACGTCGACTGCCGTTGCCACGACGAGCCAACCCCAATCCCCCGATCGGGATTCGGGCTCCGCTGGTTCCTCCAAATCACCCATTTTGGCGTATACCGCGCTCGGCGTAGGTGCCGTCGGAGTTGGTCTCGGTACGGTATTTTTGCTCCAGCGAAGTTCGCTTCAGAGCGACGCCGATAAAGCCTTCGACGACTGCAAATCCCGTGTTTGCTCGCAGAGTGAGATTGATTCGTTTCTCGACGACGACAAAAAGGCCGCTCGAGCAGGCACCTTGTCGATCGTCGGTTATGGCGTCGGCGCGGCCGCCCTGTCTGCCGGGATTATCTGCTACTGACGCGTGATTCGACGTCAAAGGGTTCCGCGAAGGCTACACAGTTCATTCCTTACGTGGGTCCAGCTCAAGCGGGCGCCACATTCACCTTCTGAGGCGAACGGAGATTCCAATGTCCAAGTGCCGCGTTGCTTCGCTTCGTTCCACGTCTCTTTTGTCATGTCTTGGGGTGCTCGCGCTTGCTGCATGTTCGCAAGTGGAGCGCGATTCCTCGGGCAGCTGAAGTCGCAAGCCGGTGAGACTTCGACCGGAGGAAAGGGTGGAAGTAGCTCGGACAATTCCGGTGGTAGAAGTGCGGCGGGTGCTTCCCAAGGTGGCGCTTCGACGGGAGGGACGACGGAACCTGGCACTTCGAGTGGTGGCACTTCGAGTGGTGGCACCACGGCGGCAAAAACCACTGCGACGAGCGGCGGTTCGACTGGAGCGGGCGGAGCAACCGCAGTCGGAGGCTCGACTGGAACCGGCGGAGCAACCGCAGTCGGAGGCTCGACTGGGGCGGGCGGAGCAACCGCAGTCGGAGGCTCGGCTGGAACTGGGGGCACGACCGCCGCTTGTGTCCCAACGATTTCAGTACTCGAAACCACCCAGGCGCAATGTACGGACGGCATCGACAACGACTGCAATGGCAACGTCGATTGTCCCGTCATCAGCACGAGGTATCCCGAGGTCGGTCGCGCTACTGGGGGCGATGACGCCATGGTGCGTTTGCTTGCGCCGAACAGCAATCTGAGGCTTGCCCGCGTCGAATGCCGCACGGACAAGACGAGCATCATCGGTACGAAGACGTGGAACACGTGCGATCTCACGAACCCCACCAATTTGACGCTCTTCGCGATGACCGACGCCGCGGCACAGCTTGCCGCTTCCAACGGTGTCACGCAGTTCGATTTTCGGTTCGTCTACACCGATGGGCGGACGAGCGATCCGTCGACGATGACGTTCTACTCGCACAATAGCCTGCGTGACGGATCCCCTGGTACGCCGAAGCTCCGCTGTGAACCGCTCGCGACGGACGAGGCGTACTTCAGCGCGGCACGCACCTATCTGGTGACGGGCACGACGCAGGCCGGTTTCGCATCGACGGACGTTCAGCTGAAGAATCCTTTCATCTACACTAAGTTTACGCCTAGCTACATAGGCACCTTCACCGCGACCACCACGCCACAGGAAGTAAGAATCCTCTCCCTGCGTCATCGGTTCTCCCTCGACGCGAACCGCCAACTCTTGCTGGTGGCACGACAGTATTCGTCGACGCGAAGCGCCGGGAAGTGCAACGCGGCGGCAATCGAAGTGCATGACACCTACCTCGGCGGCATCACGGGAAACAGGAACCGCGCGCGAAAGTACCGAAACGTTTGCGATGCTATCGTTCTCAACAAGGCCGGATCGGGCGTTTGCCTCAAGGTAGTGAGCGGGATCCCGGTTCTTGCGGACAACAACAGCTCACCGATGATCACGGTCCTGACGAAACTGGGAATCGCTTGGCCGAAGAGTGATCCGATGATGTGGCAAAAGCTGGTCGACGACCGCCCCAGCCGCAAGACCTTGCTCCTCTTCTCCGACAAGTGCGCGGCGGAAGATACGGCGTGTCGAACGGCTCACACCGGGGCTCTCGTTCTTCCGGACTCGGGGAACGCCTTCTTCTCACGTTGAGCGGGTTCTGCTACGCTCGACCACGGTCACCATGGCAGGCTCGCGCGTTCACCCGCGCTGCTCTCGGTCGCGTTAGGGACTGCGGTTCTGCGCGGCCGTCATGTCCCACCCCACAATTGGTGAGCATTTTCCCCCATGGTGACCACTTTCGAGCGCTTGTGCGCTTGTGCTGCGCGGGAGAATTCGTTAACGCTTGGGCGCGTTGCTTCCCGATCTGAAATCTCCAGAAACCTATCGCGCCGTTCTCGAAGGCCTGGCGAAAAAGTGGACGAAGCGCGGGCGGCTCGAACGCTTGGAGGTGGGAACGCTCACCTTGGTCGAGCTGCGAAGTCGCATCGATGAACTCTCCCGCCTTTTGGCGCGAACGGTGTGGCGAGGCGAGTACAGACTCAGTCCACTCGTACCCCGTCGCGGTCGCTTCGAGGGCAAGGAGCGGGTAATCTATCGCCCCAACCTCCTCGATGCCGTCGTCCTGACGGTATTGGCTCGTTACCTTTCCGCGTTGATCGATCCCGAACTCGTGCCGAATCTGCACTCGTATCGTGCGGGGCACTCTTCGTGGAAGGCGCTGAGCGAGCTGACCGACTTTCTTGGGGCCTATCGCGGCGCGGTGACGGTTCGCGAGCGAGGGCTTTTCGTGATGCGACGCGACGTCGCCAAATACGGCGACTCCATTCCCGTTCACCACGGTTCAATCCTTTCACGAGCCATCAACGGCGTCCTTGGGCGTGACGGAGATCCGCATCGGCGTGCCATCGCAGGAGCGCTCGTGCACGCGGCTCTCGTCCACCCCATACATTGGCCCGACGGTACTCTGGCGTCGCTCCCTCGTGGGATCCCGACGGGATCGCCCATTCAACCGCCCTTGCTCAATCTCTACCTCGCGCCAGTCGACGTGGAGCTGTCCTCGGTCCCGGGTGGATTCTATTCTCGTTTCGGCAACGACGTCCTATTTTTGCATCCCGACTCCGATGTGGCGCTCCACGTCAGTCGACGTTTCGACCTCGCACTCGCAGAACGTGGGCTCGTGTCGAACGAGGCGAAGCGGCGGGACCTCTACTTCAACGGCGCGGGTCGCCCTTCGGAAACAACCCCTGCTACCACGTTCCAGCCCACGCCAAGCCTTGAATACTTGGGTGCGCAAGTGACGTTCTCTGGTCGTCTCGGTCTCAAGCTCGAACACTTCCGGCGCCTCATGCGTGCACTCCGGGCGCGACTCATCAATCAGGCGAGGTGCAGTCGGGGATTGGACCGAGAGGCGCTATTGCCGCTGCTATGTACCGTTACGCGCCGCGCGCTCGAATCCCACCGACGTCCTAGCCCTTCCCGGCACCGATCGCCTTCACGCTGCGTTGAACGACCGCAGTCAGATGCGTGACCTCGACTATCGTATCGCGTTGTGCATTGCCGAAGTCATCACCGGTCGACGAGGAGTACGGGCGTTTCGTGAGGTGCCGATCGAACTTCAACGCAGGAGCGGAGCGTACTCCGTGGAGGCGGAGCGGAGACGAATCGCGCGAGCCGTGCAAAGCAGAGAACGTGTGAATATCTCGTCGCTCGGGCGAAGAGTGGGGCATCGAGTGAAGGCGGGAAGCGGATGACGCGGATCGAACGTTGGCTGATGCGTACGGCACGTCAAGAGGCGGCTCGGCCGCGTCTCGTCGATGCTTTGCTCGGGTACCGAGCATTCCGCTACGTCGCCTATCGGCTCCGGATGACCACGCTGCGCGTCCTTATTCGCACCGTGCTCCACCTGCTCGAGGTCGCGGCGCTCTCGCGCGTGTTTCCGCTCGAATACCTCGCGCCCATCCTTTTGCTTCGACACGGTTCCACCCTGATTCAGAGTTTCTGGTGGGGTGTTCTCGAGTGTCAGCGCGAGGCGATTCGCCGTGCTTACCGCCGCCACGATCGAGGAAGCCACGCGCGAAGTGTGGATGAATGGTCTGTCTTGACGACCTTGGCGATGCTCGCGTCGGTGCTCGGTTATGGCGCATGGCTATGGTTCGCTCCTCGACCCTTCGATGGCTTTTCGATTTACGACGCCTACGCCATTGCTTGTGCGGTGCGGACGAGTCTCGAACTCTGGTCTCGTGCAAACCATTCTGCGGTCTTTGCCATCGCACGCATTCGACGCTCGCTAACAAGCTTGATCGTCAACGTGGTCGAGGTGTTCGGTCTGCTGGTTTCCTGGTTGAGAATCGGACCGTTCGCCTTCGCGTTCATGCTCGTCGTGACTGGTGTATTACGTGCCGCCCTCACGCAGTATTACACCGGAGCGAGCCGCATCGCGCTCGGACTACCAGCGCCCTCGTTTGCACTATTCCGAACGTTCCGTCGAGTTCGATGGCGCGAGGTGCCCTACGGTTACGCCTTGGGTTACGCGTTTGGCAACCTCGCCCTGCAGCTCGAGTCACTCACCATCGTGCTCCTGTCGAGTGGGTCCGAGGATGCAGCGCGGCTTCAATCCTCTTGCGGGTCTGGACTCTCGCCGTTGCTTTCTGCAGGCTACGTCTGGTCTCAGATCTTTCTACTTTGATTTCAAGAGTGTCTCGCGACATGCCTCCGCCCTGCTCGGCGCACGCTTGGGGCGCTTGCTCGACGCAACTGCGATCGTCTTTCCCTGCGTCCTGTGGGGGCTGGCGTGGCCCCTCGTGCGGCGACTCCTCCCCGAGCTTTACGATGTTGCAGCGTGGCCTCTCGCGTGCTTCATCGTCGCCCGTTCAATCTTTTCCCTGAGGCAAGTGGAGGCATACAGCTACGTTGATTGGCGCGTCCAAGTCCGTCAACTTGCGATTCTATTGTTTGGTCTGAGCGTCGTAGCAACGCTTCCCATCGGTGAGGATGCAAAGGTTCTCGGTGTCTCGCTAGCGCTTACGTCGGCTGCATACTTTGGGCGTCGTGGTTGTCCGAACGCAGTCGGCGTTTCGCGACGGGGAATTACTCGGCGTGGAGGCTTGGCTCGCTCATGTGGCAGCGGAGCGGGGACCGTTGAGGTGCGTGAGTATTTCGGTTGATCGTCGCCTTGGTCGGATGGGCGCCGTTCAGCGCGCTTTGGTCGACGCGGGGTTCACTTCGCCGACTTTGTTACTCGGGCGATCGCGTTTGATGTTCGTCGTCAGTGCTTCCGCATCGGACGAGGCGGACCTGCGCCGCCGTCTACTCGAAGCGTCTGCGGGAACGCTCCTCGACCTCGACATCGGCAGACCGTTTTCCGGCGGTAGAGCGCTGCTACTCGACGGTTTTCGCGATTGTCCCCGAAATGTCGAGGCTTTTTCCTAGGGAGGGAGAAGACGTCGCATCGTTGACCACGCTGCGAGCGGAATTTCTCGAGACGTTTGCCGGGGGCACGTGTCTGACTGCAAAAACCGGAAAGCTCGGGAATATCGGATCGGAGCTTCGACGCTCCCTCGGTTCCCTACTTCTCGTCGTCGCGTCTCAGCCTGCTGCCGTACGGACCCGTCGAGGGTTGCCCGTAGTGGTGTATCGTCCCTGCGGTCGCACGTTGGCTCTATTCGTGGTTCCTGGCAGCATCGCTCGCGAAGCGACTTTTGCCTCCTTTGCTCGGAAGGTGAGCAACGCATCCATATCCGAGACGCTCGCGGGAATCCGCTCGCAATGAAGAGCCTTGACACCGGCGTCGCGTGGCCGCATGACGCTGAGCCATGAAGACGACCGTGCGATGTTGCGCGTTGGTGTGGGTTTGGTTCGGGCTTGGGTCGACCGCTTGGGCGCAAGAACCTCCACCCGTGGCTGCCGGCTTGTCCGCTCCAAAAGCCGCAACGACGGGCAGTACCGAGGTGGCTACTTCGAATTTCGAAGCTGTAAAGAAAGCGGATGCGGCGGCCAACGATACGACGGAAGCCAAAGTGTCGGCTGGTGCAATCTTCACGACGGGCAATTCCCGTTCGATGGCATCGACTGGCGCGGGCACGTTCCGTTTGCGACGAGGCAAAAATCAGGTGTCTCTAGCTGCTGCCGTCAACTACGCGCGGGCACGTCCGGTCGATTCGGATCGGATGCAAACGACGGTCGAGAATTACCAAGGTAAGTCGCGCTACGACCGATTCGTATCGGAGCACGTAGCGTTCTTCGGCGCGCTCTCGCTTAGGAAGGACAAATTTCAGGGCTTGGATCTGCGTCTCAACTTCGATCCTGGTATCGCGTACTACTTCATCGATCGTAAACCCGTCCAGCTCTGGTCCGAGTTGGGTTACGATTATCAGTACGACATCAGGACGTTGGACGCAGTTCGAGAAGCGAACGAGACGATCGAAGTCCGAGCCGATCGTTTGGGGCGTAAACAAGAGCGGCACAGCGGCAGGCTCTTCGTTGGGTTCAATACGGCCTTCAATGACAAGGTCGCGCTAACCTCTGGCCTCGAGTATCTTCAGGCACTCGCGGAGACCGAAAATTATCGCATCGTCGCGGACGCTGGCATCAACGCTTCTCTTGCTGGCAAATTGAGTCTCGCGACGACGTTCACGCTCCGATACGATCACAATCCGCTGCCAGGGATCGAAAAGGTAGACACTATGGAAGCAGTGAGCTTGGTTTATACATTGCTCTAACCGCCGTCCCGTCGATGCGCGGCGTTGCGTCCCGTCGATGCGCGGCGTCGATGCGCGGCGTCGATGCGCGGCGTCGATGCGCGGCGTCGATGCGCGGCGTCGATGCGCGGCGTCGATGCGCGGCGTCGATGCGCGGCGTCGATGCGCGGCGTCGATGCGCGGCGTCACCTAGCATTCGTCGCTGGATCACCTCATATGCGCAGGCGTCTCCGTTGGGGCGTGCCTTTTTGGCTCGAAACTCACCGGCACGAAATCACGAGAGAGTCCGTGTATGACCCCGGTGGCTCCTCGGAGAAGTCACTGAAGAACTCGATGTCGCGGAACCCTGCGGAGAGCAATATCGCCTTCAGCTCTTGCGGAAAATACTGTCGATGTGTCAGAGGCACGGTCCAGCTCGGACTCCCATCCTCGGGTTCGAAGTTCATCCACACCACGAGGAGCTGGCGAATCGGGTCGTATTCGAATTGCTCTGAATATCGAACTCGCTTTCCCGTCGTGGGACAAACGAACGGATCCGCTTCGAGTGACTCCGAAGGATCGTGATCCAAATCTGCGGCCTTGGGAACGGAGACGTCGAATACGAAGCGGCCGTTGGGTGCTAAGTGGGCTCGGACGCGCTCGAGAAACGCCGACATCTCCTCGGGCTCGTATAGGTGAAGGACCGTGTTGAACGGCGCAATGACGAGCGAGAAGCGCTCTTCGATGCTGAAGCTGCGCATGTCGTCACGGTGAACGCAGACGCGAGCGCGAACCTGATCGGGAAGCTCGGCCAGCTTGCGCTGGAGCGCGTTCAGCATCGGCATGGAGAGGTCGACGGCCGTGACGGAGCACCTGGCATTCGCCATCGGAATGGTGACTCGCCCGCTCCCACAGCCATATTCGAGCACGCGGAGATCCGGCGTGCGGCGCGCGAGCGCGACGTAGTAATCGACGTCGTGCTTTCGCTCGCGATAGGTCAGATCGTAATAGGCCGAATCGGCATAGTGCGCGAGGGAGCCGAAGTCGCCGGCGTGGCCAAGTGAAGAGCTGTCCATCTCAAATGCAACAGTGCCGCGATCCTCTTCGGTGCAAGGGTGGTCGCCCGAGGAGTCTCACGGCACGGTGACGGCAGACGGTATCGTGTTCTCAGATGACCTTGGAGGACGCCGCGAGCTCCGCGATGTACTCCTGAACGACTTCGCTAGTATCGCGGTGAAAGCGCACCTTACCCTTGGCAATCTCGCGCAGCGAGACGACGGGCGCCTTGTTCTTCGCATTGACGAGGGGCCTTGCGCCACGCATCAGCGTGCGGCACCGGCTCGCGGCCAGCACGACGAGGGCAAAGCGGTTCTCTTCCTGTTCCAGACAATCTTCGACGGTAACCCGCGCCATTGGGGATGAACTCCTCCGTACCAGGGGAGCGCCACTATGGCTGCTCACGGCAGAGAGCGCAAGATGAAGGGGGATACTGGAACGGACGTCCAGTGTCGACCCTCGTTTTGGGGGACCACCTCAATCGACGCAAACTCCGCACGACGGACGGCACCGGCCGGATCTCCGATTTCGTGAAGAATCACCTCGAAGTCTGAAATTCCAGCGCTTGCGTCAAAGCGTTCCGATGCGCCAGAGCGGCTCGGGCCGCCTCGAGAGGGCAACATTTAGCTGACCGCATCATCGCGATCGCGGCTCGGCGGCCGCATCAAAGCGAGGAAGCCTGGCCGGTCCGAGTCGACCCGAGCGCAAGCGTGGCGCGTCGGGTGAGCCGCGCGTCGGGTGAGCCGCGCGTCGGGTGAGCCGCGCGTCGGGTGAGCCGCGCGTCGGGTGAGCCGCGCGTCGGGTGAGCCGCGCGTCGGGTGAGCCGCGCGTCGGGTGAGCCGCGCGTCGGGTGAGCCGCGCGTCGGGTGAGCCGCGTTGACAATGAGCTCGTTCCCGCGGCGCAGGTGTCGTTCTGGAGCGGCGAGCGCGATCCTAGGTGCCGCTAGAAGAGCATGACGTCGCCGGACTCCATGGTCGAGGAGTCGGCGGCGCGCTCCAGGGGCTTGGGTTTAGCCTCTTCCAGTCCTGTGTCACCGCCAACACGCCACTGATCGACTTCCTTCAGAACGAAGCTCAATTCTGCTTCGCACCCCAAGAGAGACTGGGCCACCGTGTCCTGGAATTGCAGATGTGAGAGGGCTTCGTACGAGAGCTTGAGGATTTGCTGCAGACGCGCTTCGCCTGCAGCCATGCTCTCGGCGACCCCTTGCTTCATCGTGCTGTTGGTCTCTGCGACTTCTGCGACACGTTCGTTGATGTCTTTCGAAAATCCCTCGGAGGTTTTGCGCATGTTGGCGGCGAGCATCGAAATCTTCGGCAAGACATGGAGCAAGCCCTCTGCGATCTCTTGTACGGTCTTGTTGGCGTCGTTCACGGACTCGCTGAAGTGCTTCATTTCTTGGGCAATGACCTGAAAGGACTCTCCGGAGGCACCCAGTCGCCGCGCCTGGATGTTTGCGTTGAGTGCGAGTATCTTCGATTCCATCGTGACGCGTTCGATCGTTCTGCCGAGTTCTACGATTCGATTGATCTGGTCGGTTGCCTGTTGTGCTGCCTCGCCCTGATCTCGAACCTGTTTCGTCACCGTGTCGACGAATTCCGTCATCACGGAACCATGTCGTGACAGCATGTCGGTCAGGCTGGTGGAGGCGAACTCTTCAAGCGTTTTGCGAGAATCTTCGACGTAGTTGCGAGCCTCGTCCACGATTGCCTTGAGTGCGTCACCCACGGCGAGGACTTCTCGTTCGGTCATGCCGTTGGCCTCGCGAATACGAGCCATGATCGCACTTCGATGATGCTCGAGCGAGTCCATCAGGAGCTGACCACGTTGCGGAATGGACGAAGGCGAAGAGGCGGCCATGGTTGAATCAGGCAGTCAGTTTCTTAGCAGCTGCGACGAGGAGCTCCGCCTTGAAGGGTTTCACTATCCATCCCTTTGCGCCTGCGCGTTTGGCTCGCTCCACGAGTTCGGGTTGTCCTTCCGTTGTCAGCATGACGACGGGGACCATCGCGCCTTTGCGCTCAGCTGCGACTTTCTCCAGCATCTCCAGACCGTTCATTCTTGGCATGTTCACGTCACAGATCACCAGCGCGATGTCGTTTGCGTGATTCATTTTTTCTACGCCGTCCATTCCGTCGACAGCCTCGAGGATATCGAATCCCGCTTGTGTCAACGCCAGTCCGACTTGCTGACGGACGGTGGCAGAATCATCCACGACCAGGATCTTTTTGCCCATTATTCTGTCTCCTTAATCACTTCCGCGCGCGTTCGACGTGGACGAGTTGGCTGTTTAGAACAGCAATGCTTCACCTTCGATGAGAGTGCCGTCGTCCTTTGGTTGATCCGAAAGAGTGAACCCATCCCTAAGCTCGGCCTCGAACCATACCTCCACGTGTCCGAGGTTCGATTCCAGACGTATTCCGAGTGACGGACGATTGGGGACACCGGCAGAGAGCCGTAAACGATCGCCCGAAATGACGACGGGGGTGCTCAGCGCGAACGCCGCTCCGTGCGGTGCGAGCCGTCGCTTTACTCTGCCGAGTAGCTGGTTCGATAGCTCGCCGAGCCAATCTTCGCTCATTTCGGTGTTGCCAAGACGAGCCAAGCCCCTCAAGCAGTCGTGGGACGTACAGAAGGCGAGGGACCCAGCCATGTGAGGTCCAGCGAAACCGATGATGGCGGTTGTATCCGGTAGCCATTGTCCCGGCGTCGTGAGGACGTGGAAGCTGGCTCCGATGTCACGTAGGAGCTCTATGGTCGAAAGCTCGAGGTAACCCGTGATCAGCGCTTTCGTCTGGGCTTCGTCCATGGACTCATCCTCACAATCGGCGACAAATGGGATTCTTTTGGTTCGAACAGGCAGTACGACCCAGGATCCCGAACCCTTAAGGGCTTCGTCTGTTCGTTCGAAGCCCTGTGTACGGCGCGATTTCTACGTAAACATTAGGCATAAACGGATGAACGCGGCGGCACGGCGTTCGCCTCCTCCTCACTGTGAGTCAACGAGTCTAGTCTCGGCTTCGGGGGTTCGGTCGGTACCTGACGGTCACCTTAGGGTCGACGCCATGCCCTCCACGCGTCGCCGGATCTCCCACACTGAACAACGCCAAGCGAAGGGTGGCGCAGCCGCGCCAACCCTCTCGTTGCGAAATCTTCAGCACGTCTCCCTCGAAATGACGAAGTCGTACAGCGTCGATGACGCGAATGTGCGGATTTCAGTCTCTGGCCGCTCTCCGAATGGTGGGGTTAGCCACCGCTACCAGGACGTCGACCGATCCCCAAGTTGGCCGTCATCGTCACTTGCTGGGGACCAGGACCATACTTTTCGAGCAAACGATCCTTGATACCGGATTCGACGGAACGCCAACGATCCTCGCCAATGTTGCTTCGAAGAAGGGCGAAGGGTGCGCTTCCGCGATGCATCATGTCCCAAGCGGCTTCGAGCGAAGGCAAGTCGACGGTTGCGCTCACGACTTCCGCTTCGACGTCATGGAAACCAGCCTGGCTCATTTCCGAGACGAGCTCATCGAGTTCTCCGAGCGGTGCCTTTCCATTTCCGAAGGGCATATTGGGCAAGAGCGATCGCAGGGCCTCGAAGATGTCACTCAATAGCTGGAACCGATCCATGGGTTGCCAACTGGACACGACGGCTACGCCTCCGGGCTTGAGCGTGCGATAAAGCTCCCGAAACCCCTGCACGCGATCCGGAAAGAAAATCAGCCCGAACATGGAAAAGGCGGCGTCGAAGAGCTGGTCCGAGAATGGCAGAGCCATTCCGTCGCCTACGCGGCAATCAACGACGAGATTTTGTGCTCGTGCAGCACGTTCGAGCATCGAGATCATATTGGGAGCGAAATCGATGGCAGATACTGCGTGGCCGCGCTCCGCTGCGATGAGGCTCAGCGTGCCGGGACCCGCGGCGACATCGAGCACACGAGCATTCTCGGGCTGCTTCGCTCGATCGAGAGCGGCCTTTGCATAATGGCGGAAGAACGGTGCCGTGACGGCTTGGTACTCTTCAGCAACGAGATTCCAGGCCAGGGGTTCTGAAAGCGGGCTTCGCTCGACCATGGGGCAAGTATGCTTGGTTAGTAACTTCCTAGCCAGAGAGAACAGACGAGGTAAAGTGCCGCACTCGTCATGACCGAGACGCTGGTGTGCTTGGACAAAATTCACGTTGATGCATTGGGCCTCGAAGAGGGATTCACGACGCTGGCTCCGCCGGAGCTCGCCAAGATATTCGATCCGGGGCGGATCTGGCTTGGACCTCGGAGCACACTCGAGACCGACGAACGTTATCGACAACTCGTGAGCTACATCGTCGTTCGATGGACGGACTCGGTGCTCGTCTATCGTCGTACACCGAAGAGTGGCGAGTCGCGTCTGCACGGTCGAATGTCCGTCGGGATCGGAGGACATTGGAACGTTAGCGACGTCGTGAGCGTCGATGGTGCCGTTGATCCGATGTCGACGCTGTCTCGCGCGTGCGAACGTGAGCTTGCCGAAGAGATTGATTGCGACACGCCAGAATGCATACGGGTCGTAGGCATCATCAAGGAGAGCACGAATGCCGTATCACGAGTCCACCTTGGCGTCGTGATCGAGTGCTGGCTATCGTCGGCTCGGGTCTCGGTGCGAGATCTCGGCATCTGCGAGACGAGATTCGTCCCGATCTCCGAGCTTTCTGACTTGGCTGCAGAAATGGAGACCTGGTTGTCGGGTCTCGTGTCTTATCTGACCGACAGTGGAGCGACCGCGCCTTCTGCAGTCAAGGCGTAGAGCGCCAATCGGTTTGAACTGCCTGCTGCAAACGCCGATCCTCTCGCTGCGCCGAGCGACCTCGTCGCTGTGCTCCTCAGATGCCCGCTCATCGGCTTTCGGTGCTCGCTCCTCGGGCGCTCGGCTCACGTCGGTTTCGCGTTTTCTGACGATAATCGAACCGATTGGCGCTCTTTGGCGCAATCGCTGGTATCGCGATGCCGCGTACGTGTTCGAAGGCGTACGTGACTCGAGCTTCAAATCGTCCTCAGAGCGTCTTGCCGGGAGCGACGGGGAAGTCGGCTCGACCTCTATCGAGCGCGCCAGCCAAAAATGCTTCGAGTTTCGGTAGCAGTTCCGACTCGTACACCTGCGCGGTCCAGAAAAATCGTCGCGTCGCCTTGTCATCGAGGAGAAAACTCACGGGTATGTTCCCAGGCCAGGTCGGATCGAGGCTTTGCTTCAAGGCTTCCAACGGGCGTTGCGCGACGTAGTAAGGACCATGGAATCCGAATTCCTTCAGCATGGGAGCAATCTTGGATTCGTTTTCCGGTTCATCCACGCTCAGAGGAAGAACGACCAGACCACGATTTTCTAGTCGCATCGATACCTTGGCAAGCATCGGCAACTCTTCCCGACAGGGACCGCACCAAGTCGCCCAAACGTTGACCAGCGTGCCCTTGCGGTGCGCCTGTCGGATGAGCGAGTCGAGTCTCTCTGGCGTGAGGTGGACGACCGCTGCCTCGTTCTCCGGTGCTCCGTTGGCGACAATCTTCGGTGGTTTGACAGGGGTGGCAGGCGAGGTCGAAACGGGCGTGGGAGTCTCACGGGACTCGGACGTTACCCGCCGACCACAAGCAGTTGCAGCTCCGACTGACAGCGAAGCAAGGAACCAGATGCGGGCATCGAAGAATGACGGAAGTCGCATTACCGCCACTTTATGGCCGAGTTCGGCCGGTCGAGTCAACTCGAGGAGGGCATTGGGCGTGGACACGCCGCTGTGGAAGGGGCTGGCGCCAGCGCAATGGCTACCTTGTGCGACACTGTGGCGGTCCAACGGAGTTTTCCCGTGGCCGTCTCTCGGGTTACGATCCGAGATACCATGGCAGCAAGCTCCTCGACCCCGCCTGACGTCGCACCGTCGGACTTCGTACCCTTCGAGGTCTTTCACGCGCTTCCAAAGACCGATCTACACGTTCACCTCGATGGCTCGCTACGGCTCTCCACGATCCTCGAGATTGCGTCCAAGGAGGGGATCGAATTGCCGGCAGCAGACGAATCCGGACTGCGCGCTGCGATTGGTTGTGGCAACAATTTCGGAAGTCTTGTGGATTACCTTCGTGGTTTCGACATCACTTTGAAGGTGATGCAGACGGAGGAATCCCTCGAGCGGATCGCCTTCGAACTTGCCGAGGATGCTCATCGTGAGAACGTCCGTTACATGGAGGTTCGCTACGCACCGATGTTGCACACCCGCCGCGGCATGAAGTTGACTGCCGTGGTCGAGGCCGTGCTTGACGGTCTGGGGCGTGCGCGCGAGACCTACGGAATCAAGAGCAACATCATCCTGTGTGGGATCCGCAACATATCACCCGAGTCGTCCTACGCGATGGCAGAACTCTGCGTGGCATACAAGAACCGAGGCGTCGTCGGGTTCGATCTCGCCGGTGCCGAGGCCGAGTTTCCACCCAAGCATCATCGCGCGGCGTTTCAGCTCGTGCGAGACAATAACATCAATACGACGATTCACGCCGGAGAAGCGTACGGGCCGCAGTCCGTCGCGCAGGCCATTCATGTTTGCGGCGCCCATCGCATCGGTCACGGCGTTCGGCTACGGGAAGACGGCGATCTACTGCACTACGTAATCGATCATCGGATTGCTCTCGAGTGCTGTCCGTCGAGCAACGTTCAGACGGGAGCCGTCAAGGAACTCGCGGTTCATCCACTCAAGCTGTATTTCGATCTCGGCGTCCGCGTCACGATCAATACCGACAATCGGTTGATTACCGACACGTCGACGTCAAAGGAGCTTTGGCTCGCTCACACCAAAGTGGGCGTGCCCTTCTCCGACATCAAGAAGATCGTCATCGCCGGGTTCAAGTCGAGTTTTCGGCCATTTCACGATAGACAGGCCGTCATTCGTAAGATTTTGTCGGAAATCGAGCGTTTCGACGACAACGGCGTGTTGCGGACGCCGGCCAATCCTGCGGACGCGGCGCAACGGCGCGCTGCATCCTCGTGCGAGCCGGCTCTCTGAGGTCGACACGCCGACGTTCCTCCGACGAAATCTTTCGGTTTATCGGAGGAAGAGGTAATCTCGCGGGCTCGTATCAGGGGCCTGGGTGGAGTACCTGCTCCTACGGAGGATTGGATGTCACGACTATCGTCGATCGCGTGTGTGGCTTTCTTTGGTGCAATCTCGTTGTTCGCTTGCAGTAAGGACGACAAACTCGAACGGAGCAAACTGGGCGAGAGCTGCGAGCGTACCGCGGATTGCGCGGATTCTCTTGCCTGTTTTGGCGGAGTATGTCGTCCCGCGGACGCCAACGTATCGCCGAGCACCAAAGAGTGTAAGGTGATTCAATGTGAGGCGGCCGCGGATTGCTGCACCGTCGCCTTCCAGCCAGCATCGAGCTGTGCTAGCGCCAAATCAGCATGTGACGCAAGTCCCACGAGCACGTCATGCGCGCTCGCCAACGGGCCACTGTGCAAGTGCGACGCGAACAAGTACGCCTGCGAGGAGAACTTCTGCAAGGCAATTCAATGCAACACCGCCGAAGACTGCTGTTCTTCGTTCACGCCAAGTACTAGTTGCGAAACGTACGCAGAATATTGCGCTGCCGACTCGACGAGTTCGTATTGTGAGCTCGCGAACGGCCCGAGCTGCAAGTGCGACGCGTCGACCAAGAGCTGCACGGATAACATCTGCTCGAACATCGAGACCTGCACGGACGATTACGACTGCGACTTCGGTGTGTGCGCCGGCGGTCATTGCGTCGCGTGCTCGGTCGACAGCGACTGCACGGGCTCTGGCTACAAATGCGTCGAAAATGCCTGCCGCAAGGTTGAATGCCTTACGGACGTGGAATGTCCCGCCTTCAGCCAGTGTCAAGACGACAACACGTGCAAGGCCGTGGGTTGCGCGACGGATCGCGAGTGCATGACGTATATGGATTCGTATTTGGCCACCTGCAACAAGAAGGCGAAACCAGTGCCGACCTGTGAGATCGCCTGCGAGCGGGATGCCCAGTGTCATACCGAGAGTAGCCCGCTTTCGGTGTGCGTCGATGGGCGTTGCCAAGATCCGGGCTGCGAGACGGACGAGGAGTGTAAGTTGACGCTCTCGAGCAGCGACTATGCAGGGATCCGTGGTGTGCGCGCTGTTTGCGCCGCCCCCGAGAAGTGAGCACGCGCGGGTAGAGTCGAGAAGCGCTCCCTCCACGTGAAGGGAGCGCACTCGTCTGAGTGCATCCTGCAGCAGAATCACTTGCGAAGATCGCGCGTCGATGGCGACGCGGACGCCAAATGCGAAGGAAAAGCGTCCAAATCGTCGGTTGCTGCGTGAGGACGCACCGCAGCCGACGACGAAGCCATCGAAGATGCGCTCAAAACAAGTGATCTTGGCCGTAGGAGGTTCGACCGACCCTCGCGGGACGCTCAGTCGAGGGCAGCTTGTTCGCCGGTGCGAATGGCTTCGAGGACTTGCTCTCGGCTATCCGCCGTCATGAGACGGTCTTTTACGAATTCGCTTTCGTGAAGGAGCGCCGCAATGGTCGATTGCAGGCGTAGATGGACCCGTGGCTGTCCCGCGGGGGTCAAGAGTACGAACATGAGGTGTGCGAGTTCGGTCGTTCCTTCGCAAGGTACTCCCTTCAGGGACCGCAAGATCATGAGGAATGGTCGGGAGAGCCGGGACAGACGAGCATGCGGCATGGCGATGCCGTGCCCCAAGTACGTGCCGACGAGATGCTCGCGCGTCTCGAGCGCGTACATGAGTTGCTCGGCTGGGAGCGGGAGACTTTCTCGAGAAATCGCGCGCAACGCGCGGCCGACTGCGGCAATGGGGGAGGGCGCTTCGACATCGAGGAAGATGCGTTCCAGCGTCAGAGTGTCCGCCAAGCGAATCGGCTCCTCGTCTTCGAACTCGTCGCGGATGGTTCCTACGAGCTCCTCGATGACGTCCTCGAGGGTGATGAATCCGCTCCACTTCCCGGCTGCATTGACGACGATCGCAGCGTGAATGCGTTTTCTTTGCATTTCGGAGAGCAAGGATTCGAGTGACGTCGACTCCGTTGTGGTGAGGATTGGACGAACCAAGTTCAGCAGATTGGGCGCGTCGCCAGACGCTTGAATGACGAGATCCTTCAGGTGTACGAAGCCAGAGGGGCGTTCGAGATCCGTCGTGAGCAATGGGTAGCGCGTAAACCGCGAGGAGCGCACGACCTGGAGATTGTCTTGCCAGGGTAAGGCGGTTTCCAGACAGCGGACGACCGAGCGACTTCTCATGGCATCGCGGACAGTTAGCTCTCCGAAGTCGAAGACGTTCTCCATGAAGAGCAATCGACGAAAGCTCATCACGCCGCGTTCTTGCGAATGTTCGAGCAAGATTCGGAGCTCTTCCTCCGAGTGTACGTCCTCGTCGGCGGGGCGCTGCAATCCGATGAGTCGTAAGGTCAGATTCGTGAGCTTGGTAAGTACGAATAATGCAGGAAGAAACAGGGTTCGAAAAACGACGAGGGGAACGACGCAATGCAGTGCTGCCCTCTCTGCGATTCGAATTGCCACCGATTTGGGGACGAGCTCACCGAGAACGATATGGGAGCCGGAAACGACCACATACGAGAGCACCATCGCTGCGGCATAGCGAAAGGGACTCGGATGTGCTTTGCCGAGTGCTGCCTCGGTAGCGAAATTGCCCACCATGCCGAGAGCGATCGACGCTAGCGTGATTCCCACCTGACAGACACTCAAGTACTCGTCCAAGTGCTCTTGAATCGTCTGGAGTTGACGAGCCTTGCCATCTCCTTCGCTTGCGAGCTCGACCACTCGCGACGCTCGCACCTTCACTATCGAGAACTCCGCTAGAACGAAGAAGCCGTTCAACGCCAAGCAGAGCAGGAGCGCAGCTCCAAGGGCTATCGTCTGCACACGGGCCTCGCGAGCCTATGCGGTCGACGTGGTGCATGCGACCTCTGGGGCGAGGAAAGCGTGCGCGAGCGACTGTTTTGTCCCTGGAAAACCATCTTGATGCCAAATGAAACCATTGCTCGATTCTGGCTGGACGGCAAGTCGTTGCGGACCTCAGGGCAGGGCGAGCTGGGGGGCAATCCGAACGATTTCGCTGCTCACTCCCGGCAAAACGTGCAAATGTCCGAAGCACATTCACCATGGCTGTCGAGTCACGCTGGTTTCTCTACGTGCTCAGGTGCGCTGACGATACCCTTTATACGGGCATCGCACGTGACGTCTCGAAGCGGGTGACGATGCACGAGAGCGGCAAGGGGGCGAAGTACACCCGTGGCCGCGGTCCGTTCTCGGTCCTCGCCACGCGCCGCTGTAGCAGCCACTCTGCGGCATTGAGGCTCGAGCGCGCCGTCAAACGTCTGAGTCGCGCTGAAAAAGAGTTCTTGGTTCAGGGGCGTCGGCTTGCCGCCTTTGCTCGCCGGATCGAGGCCGAGGTTCACGCCTGACCCTGGTTTTGCCTCGAGCGTTCCTTGCGTGGTAGCGAGGGCGATCTTAGCCTTTACGCTCCATGGGTGAGTCACTGGCCGAATCCCTGAATCGCGATTGTCGTTGCATCAGCATTGATCACGCTCGTCTCGAAGCCGAGACGCAGCGGCTCATGGAAGAGTCCCATGTCGCTTTCGGGCCGTGGGACAAGTCCGCGCTATTTGCATCGGTGCCCGTGTACATCGGCAGGCGGCACCTCGATGAAATGATGGAGACGGTCACCGTCATCGAGGAGTTGACGACCAGTCTCGTTTATCGTCAAGAGGTGTTGTCGCGGGCGAAAGACATAGCCAAGCTCGAAAATCCGAGTCGAGGTGTCTTCTTCGGCTATGACTTCCATTTGGGTCAGGACGGGCCTCAGCTCATCGAAGTCAACACGAATGCAGGAGGCGCCATGCTCAACCTGCTGCTTGGAAAGGCTCAGAAGGCTTGTGTGTCGGGGTTGGACGTTCCAGTCGAGTGCGCCACGAATCTCGATGAACTCGAAGAACGCTTCGTCGACATGTTTCGTTCCGATTGGGAATTGGCGCGAGGGGAACGGCCGCTCCGGACGATTGCCATCGTCGACGATGCACCCGAAGATCAATTCCTCTACCGAGAGTTTCTCCTGTTTCGGCAATTGCTGAAGCACGCCGGCTTCGATGCAGTCATCGTCGACGCTGCATCCCTGAAGTACGAGTCGGGGCAATTGACGTTCGAGGGTAAAGCGATCGACTTGGTGTACAACCGATTGGTGGACTTTTATCTCGAGGAATCGAGGCATCGCGCTTTGTACGACGCCTACGTGGACGGGAGCGTCGTCGTGACGCCACACCCGCGGGCACACGCGCTGTACGCGGATAAGCGCAATTTGGCCTTGTTCAGGGACGAGAGTTTTCTCATCCGAGCGGGGCTATCGGAGGCTCAGCGCGCGACATTGGCGCGCAACGTGCCGGAGACGCGGCTGCTCCAAAAGTCCGAAGCCGATGCGTATTGGCGCGATCGAAAGTCCTGGTTTTTCAAACCGATTCAGGGTTACGGCAGTAAAGCTGCGTATCGTGGGGACAAGCTCACCAAGTCGACCTTCGCCGAGATCCTCGAACGTGACTACGTCGCCCAACGACTCGTACCGCCGAGTCAGCGGCACGTCGAAGTCGAAGGTGTGGTGGTGCCGTTGAAACTCGACGTGCGATGTTTCGTCTACGATCGCAAAGTGGAACTCTGGGCTGCTCGGCTATATAACGGACAGACCACGAATTTTCGCACCCTAGGTGGCGGCTTTGCGCCAATTTACACTGAATCGAGCGCCGCTCGATCGACGCGCGAAGCTGCCGTACCTCGAGACTCGTCGTAGCCTGGCGCCAGTGACTGCGACGCGCATCCTACGGTTCGGTAACGTCGGAGTCGAGTAACGTCGGAGTCGAGTAACGTCGGAGTCGAGTAACGTCGGAGTCGAGTAACGTCGGAGTCGAGTAACGTCGGAGTCGAGTAACGTCGGAGTCGAGTAACGTCGGAGTCGAGTAACGTCGAATCGGTCGAGCTCGACGTTACGGGTGCGCACGGAGAGTCGCTCCGCGGTCCACTGCGTAGAATCGCCGGCACCACGCCTTGTTGTGACGTCTTCACAGCTTGGGTGGAGTTCGACAGGATTGCAATGGGATTGCGGACAGTCTGCACATGCGAAGGACGAACCTCCGCTGGCGCAAGGGACGCGGTTGTTTTGCCGCCTTTTCGTGTCGTCTGATTGCTTTTCGCAGCAGGGCTGTCCTTCGTTTAGCCGCGGCCGTTTCGTTCATTGGTAACCTAGACGGACCCAGCAAGTGCGACTCGACGCGGGACCACCTGCAAGCGGCTCCACTCTGCGCTATCCTGATTTTGGCGGTTCGAGGATTGCGAGCGCAATATGATCTTAGAGACTTATCTTCGTGCAGTGGTCGTAGTCATCTTCACGATGACCGGCTGTGGAGGGGCTATCGAAGGAGAGGACGCCTCGTTGGGCGGCGGGAGTGCCGGAGGAGGCGGCAGCAAGCCGTCGAGTTCATTGGGCGGCTTCGGTCCCGTCACCGGTACGGTGTCACCGATTTGCCTTGGCGTCGCGGACACGACACCGAGCGATTTTTGCGTAGGGGCAACGTTCAATTTGAAGCCGATGGACGAGGACACGAAGGTCTGCATTTACAACGTGCCCATCGCATCGGGTCTTCGTCTCAATCCGGAGCTACTCAAACTCTACTTCGCCGTCGACAAGAAGGGGCGACTCGAAGTGCCTTACGTTGGCGCTGCCGAGGGCTGTCCCACCACTGGCACGAGCGGCGGCTGGTACGCATCGAACGTGACCGGTGGGAGCTCTCAGATAGGGCTTTGTGGGTGCTCTTGCGAAGCCGCCAAGCGGTACGCACTCAAGTTGGTGATCGAGTGCAGCGGAATTCGTTAGGCGCAACTTGGGTTGATGCGTCGCGGCGACGTGGTGCGTCTGCTCGCCGGACCCTGACGACGAAAAGCGGCGGTTAGAACTCGATACCGTCGCGGATGTCTTCTTTCGTGTGCCGCTCGAGTTCGTCGATCGCTCGTTCGACGTCCTTGGAGTCCGAATCCGGGAGACGAACGAGGAATCGGACGTACAGATCGCCCTGTTCCTTTTTCCGGCGAACGCCTTTACCTTTGAGACGGAGCTGTTGTCCGCTTTGGGTTCGTTTGGGCACGGTGAGAGTCACGTCGCCTTCTGGCGTCGGGATCCGTACTTTTGCGCCTCGATAGGCTTCCCCGACCGTGATCGGCAGATCCAAGTAGAGGTCGAGGCCCTTACGTTCGAAGTGCGGATGCGGTTGCACACGAATGGCCAGCACGAGATCCCCATTGGCGCCGCCGAATGGACCCGGAGCGCCGTGGCCAGGCACTCGAACGCGATCACCATCGTCGGCTCCCGGCGGGATGCGAACGGTGACGGGCGCCCCGCCGTTTTGGAGCGTGAGATTCAGCTCCGCACCCTGGAGGGCCTCCTTGAATTCGACCGTGACCTCGCTCGCGATGTCGGAGCCTTTCATTCCCGCGCCGCGCGGGGCTCCGCGGCCACCTCCGCCCTGGAACAGATCGCCAAAAAGATCTCCGAGCCCGCCGCCCATTCCGCCGCGACCGCCGCGAGCAAACATGTCTTCGAACCGGAAGCCGCCGGAGCCACCGTTGTGCATTCCACCGAAGCCCGAAGCTTGGGCTCGTTGATACGCTCGCGCGGCTTCGGCGTTGAAACCTTCCCGCAGTGCTTCCTCCCCGAACTCGTCGTACAGAGCGCGCTTTTCGGATCGCTCAGGGTCTGGTAGGCCCGGTTGACTGCCTTGAACCGCGTTTCTGTCTTCTTGTCGCCAGGATTTCTGTCCGGGTGCAGTTTCGCCGCCAGCTTGCGGTAAGCCTTCTTGATTTCGTCGGCGCTGGCGCTCTTCGCCACGCCAAGGTCGGCGTAAAAGTCCGTGGGCATGGGCAAATCCTTGGGGGGAAGGTAAGTCCTTCGCGACAACCATCAACCGGGGATGACCGAGAAAACGCGAATTGATACCGGTCCGGCGGCTGGCGGCTGTCCGGGCGCCACGAAGCGCCCACCGGAGAGGGACATACCGCGATTGTAGTGGTGGATGTCGCGGTGTTTCGGCTCGCGAGCACCGACGAGGGTGCCCCGCGGTGTTTCGGCCCGCGAGCACTGTCTAGGGCTACTCGGCGGTGTCGTGGCCGGAGGCCGCGCGGGTCGACCGTGCGACGTAAGGTTTTTCGCCCGTCATGTAGTCGATCATCAGGTCGATCTGGGCGGCGAGCATTTCGTACCCCGAGTACGTCGGACAGCCCAGGGCCAGGGCTCTGCGCAATAGCGGCGTCGGTTCCGACCCGATGACGATGTCGGCGACGATCGTGCGCTCACTCAAGTGCTCGACCTCGAGGGGGAGCGGATCCGTCGGGTTCAGTCCCAGAGACGTCACGTTGATGACGATGTTCGAATTCTGCCACTTCGGCCGGCCCGGTGCGAACGTCAGCGTGAGGGTATTCGCGCCTCACTCGCGTCGCCAATTCGACGGCTTTTGCAGGCGTGCGGCTCAAGATGTGGATGGATTCGACATCGCTTCGTGCCAACGCGAAGGCAATCCCAGCTCCTGCGCCGCCCGTGCCAACGAGCAAACATCTCGAGCCAGTGAGGCCGTAGCCCGTTTCATGCAAACCGCGCACGAAGCCCTCGCCGTCACAAAGGCTGCCGGACAGGTAGCCTCGGGTGTCGCGGTGGATCACGTTGCAGGCGCCAACCTGTTCCGCTTCGACCGACACGTGATCGAGCAGCTCGAGTATGGCTCGCTTATGAGGCGCCGTTACTACGGCGCCTCGAAAGTTATGGGTGAGCCTCAGTCCCTCGAGGCATGTGGGGAGGTGCGATGCGGGGACCTCGAAGGGAACCATCAGATATTTCCCGTAAAGCCCGCGCTCGGCAAGGGCTGCGTTCACCAACTCGGGGGTCCGCACCTGATCAATCGGATCGGCCAGGATCCCCAGAAGCCCCGTGCGACCAGTGATCGTCTCGGTGTGAAGCCCCATAGGACGGTACTCGGTTCGTCATCGCCTCGCGACCTTGCGGCAGCCGGGCAAGCGGGACAGTAACACGGTTCCTCGAGCGGGTCGTCGAAACTGCCGCCGTTAGGTCAAGCGGAGAGCTCGATCGAGAAAAGCGTTGCTGACTCGGGGAGTTCCTGATCGACCGCCTCGACGGAGAACTCTTCCGAATAGCGTGGCGCGATGCCGCTCGGGGTGGGCACCTCGGAACCGCGCGGGATATCGGATTCTCGGGGTGGAGGACGCCAGGTTGGCGCGGTGTGTTCGGTGTACGCCTCCTCCCGGTCCACTTGCTGCTCGAGGGCAATTTTGAAAGAGTCGAAGGCGGCCTTCACTTCCAGTTCCGATTCGGTGGCAATGATGACGCCAAGTGCGTCGAATGCTTCTTGGGCGACTTCACTCAATGGTGGAACCCGCGACTGCAAGGCTTCGATGGTTTGAAACAGGAACCTGGCATGCGAAAGATCGCCCACCTCGATCGCTCGCTGGAGTTTTCGGTACTTCGCCTGCAAGCGAGAGAGATCGCTCTCGGAATCTACTGGTATTTCGCGCTTCGCATCGAACTGGGACATCGGCCTCGTGCCTCCCTCGGTGGCACCACGAAGTGCGTGGCGCTTCCGCAGTTCGAAACGGGCGGCGTGCGTGTTGGTTTATGCCGTGAGCGCGGGAAAACGACATGGGGACCACAATTCGTACAAACCCAGAGAATCACGTGGATCGCGCGGTACCTGAACGTGTGCACAGCTGGAGGATTGCCGCGAACCGGCTCAGCCCACGACGAGGACTCCGTGGAGAGGCGCCACGAACCATATTCCTCATTCCGCTAGCTCTGGTTCGTCGTACCTGAATCGCGAGCGCGTCTGCGTGCACGCCGGGTGTCGACGTGTCGTCTCGTTCGACGGAGACCCGTTGCGTGTCGAGCGCTCACGTTCGGCCCCGTATGACGGAGACCCGTTGCGTGTCGAGCGCTCACGTTCGGCCCCGTTCGACCGAGAACGTCTGAGTTCGCGTGTCGAGCGCGAGGTACGTGAGATTACCCTCCGAGCAGGTGCCGCTGTTCAAGAAGATCCTCCCCTGTGATTGTTCGATGCGTGGCACGTGCGTGTGGCCCGTGACGACGACGTTTGCTGAGCGTTGTCGGGCGATCCCGAACGCCCAGCGCTGGAAGCTGTCCAGAGTCGGTCCGACCTTGGGCTTGGACAACCAAGCATCGAGCTCGTACCCGACGCGGTAGAGTGCTCGAAGTCCCAGTCGTCGCGCCCACCCGCCGAGCCACACCGAGCACTCGGAAACCCAACGCGCACGTCTTACGAGAAAATCATGGTGGTGTCCGTGCGTGAAGACCAGCCGCAGCCCATCGGCGTCGATGAGCACCTCCGACGGCGTCGCCTCGACTTCTCGAGAGATCCAATCGTGGTTGCCGTGGACGTATTCGTACTGGGGGCTACTGAATCGAGCTGCGAGCAATGGATGCGCTGCTTTCGCGCGACGCAATCCTTCTCGTGGATCGTAGAGACGCGTCGAGGTGAGGGTTTCCCAGATGTCTCCGAGGAGCACGATCCGCTCGAAGTCGGACTCGAGCCGCGCAAGGAATCGTCCAAACGTGGCGTCGTCGTGACCGAAGCTGTCCGAGGGATCGCCCGGACCCAAGTGGAGATCCGAAATGACTGCTATTTGCATTCTCGTGCAGCGAGTGTCCGTGCTGTCGGTGACGAAGCGGTGACGAACGAGAATTACTATCGGCACGAGCGCAACGTCACCCAACCGTGACACCGCCGTCCTCGGCTCGACGTCGAAGTGCGGTGGAATCCCTCGTCGAGATGATTGTTGTAGCTCTAGTCGGCGTATCGCTGCTCTCGTGCGTCATCACCTTGGTGATGCACTTCGCAGCGTGGAAGAAGTCGATCGCTTCGAAGCGAAGTGCACATGGGAATTCGCCCATCAGCATTCTTCGACCGCTAAAAGGGGTGGTCGAAGGGCTCGAAGAGAACCTCGAAAGCTTGTGTCTGCAGCACCACACTCGGTACGAGATCTTGGTGTCGGCCGCAGATGCTTCGGATCCCGCATTGCAGATCGCGCGGCGAGTTCGCGAACGTCATCCCAGGGTCGCCTTCCGAATCCTCCATGGGGAGTGGCCGACAGGACAGAACCCGAAAGTAAGACTGCTGCGAGCCATGGCGTCCCGCGCGCAATATCCAAACCTATTGATATCGGACGACAACGTGCGGGTACGAGCGGACTATCTAGCCGTGTTGGCTGGCGCACTCGAGTGCCGTAGCGTCGGACTCGTCAGTAATTTGGTCGTCGGTATCGGTGCGCGAACACTTGGTGCGATTTGCGAGAATCTCTACCTCAATACGTTCGTACTGAGCGGAGTCGCTGCATCGGCCCTCTTCGGGCGTCCCGTCGTCGTTGGAAAATCGATGCTAATGCGCCGCGATGCGTTGGCCAAAGCCGGCGGATTCGCGGCAGTCGCGGACGTTCTAGCCGAGGATCATCTTCTTGGTCGAGCGATTGCGAAGGCTGGTTACCGTGTCGTAACGTTGGGGCATCCCGTCTACACGATCAACGTCCGCTGGTCGATTCGCGGCATGCTGGATCGACACGTCCGATGGTGCAAGATCCGTGGAGCGATTGCTCCTTGCGCATTCGTGTTCGAACTCCTTGCGCATCCACTCCTTTGGCTGAGTGGAACGCTCGTTGCGTTGATGCAGAGCCAGATGCCAAGCGGACCGACCGTAGTGGGGGCAATGGTCGTGGCTTCGTGTGCCGCCGTCATGACATTGGCCGAAGCATTCTTGTTGCGACACGTCACGGGCGCAGAGTTCCGCTTGGCTCATCTTCTCGCGTTGCCCCTACGCACCGTGCTCGCCGTAACCGCGTACGCGGGTTCCTTTTTCGTACCCGTCGTCCGGTGGCGAAACGAGCAGTATCGAATCGGCAAAAACTCGAGACTCTTGCCGGTGAAAAGGCCAATCGACGCTCCTTTTGGCAGATCCGCCGTGAGTCGCGCGGCGTGATCGGACGACTTTTCCAACGCAATCGAGGCTCCATGAAGATCGATATCGTTTCCATCGAGATGGGCTACGGTCACCTTCGCGCGGCGCTTCCGCTCGCGGATGCACTTGGGACGAGACTTTGGCTCGCGGACGAGGCGCCCATCGCCAACGACGCGGATCGAAAACTTTGGCAATGGGTGCGACGAGCGCACGGTCTCTTGTCGAGACCTGCGTCGTGGCCCTTGCTCGAGCGTCCTGCCAACGCTCTCATGGATCTAGTTACCATGATTCCGTCGCTTCACGAACGAAGCGACCGAAGCGCTCCAGACGTTGGAACACTCGCGCTCGATGCGCTCATCGCCCGCGGGCTCGGTACGGGACTGGTTCGGCATTTGAACGAGCGTCGTTCGGCGCTCGTGACCACGTTTTACGCGCCGGCCATCATCGCGGATCGGGCCGGTTGCGATGACGTCTTTTGCGTGGTGACGGACGCCGATGTCCAGCGAATATGGGTCGCGAAGCAACCGGAGAAAAGCAAGATCGACTACTTCGCTCCCGGCGCGCGCGTCGTGCGACGATTGCGCTCGTATGGTGTTCGGGAGTCGAACATCACGCTCACGGGGTTCCCGTTGCCCCATGAGTCCACTTGCGGAACGGCTCGTGACCGTTTGCGTGACCAAGTTGCGAGACGCATCGTGCGACTCGATCCCGAGGGCAACTTTCGCGCTTTGCACGGCCTCTCCATCGAATCGGTTCTCGGCCCCCTGCCCTCGACCGAGCACGGCGCTCCGGTCGACATCCTTTTTGCCGTAGGGGGAGCCGGAGCTCAAGCGGACCTTCCAGACCGATTCTTGCCCCGATTTCCGCGAAAGAATATTGGCAGGACGTCTGCGCATCACGCTAGTTGCGGGAACGCGGGGTGAAGTCGCCGAACAGTTCGAACGTCAAGTGCATCGCGCGCGTTTGACGGCGCGCCTCGGACGAGGACTCGACATTCTTCACGAGTCGAACTTCGAAGCATATTACCGCGCGTTCAATCATAGGTTGGAGCATGCCGACGTCCTGTGGACGAAGCCGAGTGAGCTTGCTTTCTACGCAGGCTTGGGGATCCCGCTCATCGTGTCTCACCCCGTTGGCACCCATGAGCGATACAATCGTCGTTTTCTGCGCGATCAAGGTGCGGCGCTGAAGCAACGTGACATCGATCAACTTCCGGGATGGTTCGACGAGTGGCACAGCGATGGTTATCTCGCAGCGGCGGCGTGGGCCGCCTGATCCGAGGATTCCGTCGAGCGGAACGGAGCGCATCCTCGAGTGCTTGCGGCGACGGTTGGGCGGCGCGGACGCAGGTCCTGGCCCGAGCAGCCATCGCTCTTTGGAGGTTCTTTCGTCCCGATCTCGCCTCGGCTTGCAGGTAAGTGGCGATACTCGTTGAGTCGGAATTTTCCGCAGAAGAGCGGGTTCGCAATTTCGGCACCCTGTGGGCCGCGTGCTCCGCGAGCCCACGGCGCACGGGGTGTTAGACTGGGCTCGTTGACCTCGTTCCCGTTTCTGGCCACTTCGAACCCCCCGGAGGGTCTGGCGAAGGCTTACCTCAGGCTTGCCGATCACCGATCGATCGCGGTGTTCGTCAGCGCATTCGATCCCAAGTCTGGCCGAAACGACTATGTCTTCGTCAATCGCGCGGCCACTCGTCTACTCGACGCCACATCCGCACAGCTGCTCGGGACTCCCGTAGTGCGAGGACGCCTCGGAGAAGCAGCGCTGAGCTTGGACGATCCCGAAGACGCGACGCGAGGGCGAACGCTCGCACTTCTGGGCACGTTGACCCTTCCCGATGGTCGTCGGCTCACCGTGCGGTGGACACGGGTCGAAACCGTCGTCGATGGGCGCGCGTTCGCAGTTCAGCTCGTGCGCTCGAGTGACGGGCTGCCAGCCGTCGAGCGCGTATTGCTCGACAGCGAACTGCGATTTCGTCGCCTGATGGACGTCGCGCCCGATGGTATTCTCGTGCTCTTGGGCGATCGCGTCGTTTACGCCAATCAGGCAATTACTCAGATTCACGGATATTCGCATCCTCGGCAACTCTCGCAGTTGGGACTCGCTCGACTGGTCTCGAGTGAAGATCTCGGGACGCTCGAGCAGCGTCTCGCGTTGCTCCGGGAAGACAGCTCGGCGGTCTATTCCCTGGAATTGCGGGCAATTCGACGCGATAGAGTCCAGGTACCGGTCGAAGTGGTTTTGTTGCGCACGGAATGGGACGACAAGCCTGCCGACATGCTCACGGTGAGGGATTTGTCTGGACGCCGAATCATGCAAAACCAGCTCATCCACAACGATCGGCTCGCTGCGGTCGGCACGTTGGCGGCTGGTGTTGCTCACGAGATCAACAATCCACTCGCCTACGTACTTTTGAATCTCCAGTACTTGCTTCGCGAGGTACCCCGCCAGGAAGAGAACTACGATCGCGTCGGCCACCTCCTCGAGCGACTACGCGAAGCTCGTCATGGGGCGGAGCGGGTCGTCAGTATCGTCAAGGATTTGCGAACCTTTTCCAAATCGGACGAGGAACAGCTCGGCCCCGTGGATCTTCGGCAAGTGCTGCGCAATGCAGTGAAGGTGGCTCGAACCCAATTGATGGACCGAGGTCAGATCATCGAGGCCATCGCAGACGTCCCTTCGGCCGTTGGTCACGCCTCTCGGCTCGAGCAAGTCTTTCTCAACCTTCTCATCAATGCGATTCAGGCTCTGCCCGTTGAGCGAAGAGAGCAAAACCTGATCCGAGTGCGAAGCTTCGTCGAGCGCCAAGGCGAGCAGCAGTACGTGACAGTCGAAGTCATGGACAACGGTCTCGGCATGGCACCTGCGACATTGAATCGAGTCTTCGATCCGTTTTTCACCACGAAACCCGTTGGTCTCGGTACAGGGCTCGGCCTGCCCATCTGCCACAGTATCGTGACGCGAATGGGGGGCTCGATCCGAGTGGAGAGTGAGCTCGGGGTTGGAACGACTTTCTTGGTGTCCCTGCCGACCGCAGTGATGGCACGACGGCACGTGACGCCATACCCAGCCTCCCTGCCGGCGCCCGATGCCCGCCGTGCTCGCATTCTCGTCGTGGATGACGAGCTCCCCGTGGCGACCATGATGAGTCGTGTGCTCGAGGAAGAACACGACGTCGAGGTCGCCACCAGTGCCGAATATGCGCTCGAGCTGCTAGAACAACGACGCTTTGATGTCGTGTTTTGCGACTTGCTCATGCCCGCAATGACCGGAATGGACTTCCATGCCGAGGTGATGCGCCGCTTTCCGGGGCAGGAGCAGCGCATCGTCTTCATGTCGGGGGGCGCCTTTACCTCCAGAGCCACGCGATTTCTGTCGCGGGTTCAGAATCCCCGTTTGGAAAAGCCATTCGACCTCCGGGCCGTGCGTTCCATCGTGCGCGAACTGATGCGTCGTGAGGGCTGAGTGCCGTCGGCATTTCCAAGGTGGGGGTAATAGGCACCGAACTCGGAGCGATACATTTCCGTTTCTCGCGGGAACTCGTGCTGCCGATGGCCGCAATTCGAAGCCAATCGTTCCGTGAGAGCTGTGATTTGACGCCGATTCGTACCGCGAGGGTTCCGTATTGGAGCGTCTCGTGCTGTGACCTGACGGCCAATCGCGCGGTCCGTCCATGCGCTCCCGAAATTGTGGAACCCGCGTCGGCGGGTCCAGTTTGCCTCGGCCCCTTTTCGCTTCCGAACGTCAAGGTAGCGAGTCGGTCGGCGCCCCGGGAGCGGGAAATTCGAGATGTTCGGCGTTCCGTCGTGCGCGTGGTAGCAAGCGCACGTGCTTCGTACGACCGCCGAATCGGACCGTTTGGAACGCCGTTTGCTCAAGCAGATCGCACGCGCGAGTCACGATCATCGACTGATCGAGCCCAACGATCGGATCATGGTGGCAGTGAGTGGAGGCAAGGACTCCCATGCGCTTTTGCACCTACTGCGAGAGATCCAGCGAAAGGCTCCATTTCCGTTTTCGCTTTTCGCCGTAAATGTCGACCAAAAGCAACCGGGGTTTCCTGCCGCAACGTTGCCGAGGTATTTCGAGGAACAGGGATACGAGTATCACATCGTCGAAGACGATACGTATTCCGTCGTAAAGGAGAAGGTCCCCGCGGGCAAGACGTACTGCTCGCTCTGCTCTCGGCTGCGTCGCGGCATATTGTACACCACGGCCAAACGCCTCTCCGCGACGAAGATTGCCCTCGGGCATCATCGCGATGATTGCATCGAGACGTTGCTGCTCAATGCATTCTTCGCGGGGTGTTTGCGTGGCATGCCGGCGCGTCTCAGAGCCAACGACGGACGGAACGTCGTCATTCGGCCCCTCGTCAATTGTGCCGAACGCGATTTGCAAGCGTACTCCGACGCGAAGGGTTTTCCGGTCATTCCCTGCAACCTGTGCGGCTCGCAGCCCAACCTGCAGCGTCGTCGCGTGAAGGAGCTATTGTGCGAGCTCGAGCGAGATATTCCGCAATTGAAGAACAGCATCTTTTCTGCGATGGGCAACGTGCGAGCGTCACACCTGCTCGATCGCGAGCTGATTGCTTGCCTCGGAGTTCCGGAGGCTTCCGAAAGTGCCGACGAGGAAGCTGAACATCCCGAACTGCTACGGATTCGTCGAAGCGAGAGCGAAGCTGCAATTCGCCCCATCGAATGATGACTGGTGAGCACGCAGCCCCCGAAATTGGAGCATGACGTGCACGGTTCGAGTCGCTATGCGCTCGAAGGGTCGCGTCGCGACGTGCGCTCGAAGGGTCGCGTCGCGACGTGCGCTCGAAGGGTCGCGTCGCGTCGCGACGTGCGCTACGACTGCGTGGGATCGACGGTTGGCAATCGTTTGGCTTGACGGCGCACCGGATCCGGCAGCGCGATCGATTCGTAACCCGTACCGTCGGCGCGGTGGCCCAATGCTTCGAACGCGCGCTTGTACGCGGAGAATTGCCCTCCGCGTTTGACGGCCTCATAGAGGGCGAGCCCTTCGGCTTGTCCTCCTTGAGCGAGGACCTGTTCGACCCAAGCCCACTTGGCGCTCGTCGCGCGAACGTCTGCGCGCCCCGAGAGGCCGCGTCGTAAGCGTTCGAGACGGTCTTGTACTCTACCGACTCCGGCGTACGGCGTACCGTCGAGGGGCGTATTGCGTTTCGAACAGAACGGAGAAATGCCGAGGGCGATGGGGACGATGCGGGACAATTCTCGAACGAAGCCAACGCACTCGTCGATATCCTCATCCGTTTCTCCGGGCAGACCGATCATCAGATAGAGCTTGAGACGATCCATGCCGTACTGTCGGGCAAATTGCGCCGCCGAGCGGTAGTGGTCTTCACGACTTCGCCGATCGATGATGGCGCGCATGCGCGCGCTCGGACCGTCCAGTGCCGTCGTCAGGGTCTTGTAGCCGGCACGTGCGAGCGCAGCCACGAAGGGTTCTTTGAGCTTGTCAGGGCGCAAGCTGGAGAGCCCGACGCGCATTCCACGATCGACGAGGGCCGAGACGATCCCGACGATCTCTGGATGATCGCTCACTGCCGCGCCGACCAGTCCGACCTTGTGAACGTCTTCGGGGATCGTCGCGAGTACCTTCGTTGACGAGACGATGCGCATTCCGCCGTTGGTGCTGCGACGCATGACGCAGTACTGGCATCCTCGCGAGCACCCGCGCTCGGCTTCGATGAGGAACATGTCGGAGAGTTCCGTGTGCGGGGTGCGAATGACGCTATGAGCGGGAAGCAGTTCATCGTCGACCTTGGCGATTACGCCGGGTGACGCCTTGCCGAGTGCGGGGACGAGGATGCTCTCATTGGATGCGATCTCCTCGAGCAATGTCTGTCGATCCTTCGCTACCGTGGCTCGTTCGAGGACCCATGGCAGCAACTCCTCTGCTTCGCCCAGGATCACCACGTCGACGAAGGGGAGCAACGGAATCGGGTTCGAGAAGGTGAGCGGTCCTCCAGCGATGACCAACGGCGCGCTGTCGTCGCGATCTTCCCTCAGTACTGGCAATTTTGCGCGTTCGAACAAGCGTACGAGTCCCGCGATCTCGAGTTCGTAAGCCACGCTCAGCGCGATGATCGGAAAGTCTTCGAGTCGACGTTCGGAGTCGAAGCTCATCACCGGTTCAGGGAACGATTCCTTCGTTTCTGACTCATCGGGCAGAAAGAAACGTTCAGCGCAAAAGTCGGGTAGGTTCTGGATCAGCCGGTAGATGGTCTGATACCCGAGCGAGCTCATCGCGACGTGATAGGGCGATGGATAGGTGAGCGCGATGCGAATGGGCGCGTCTTTTTCGATGCGACCAACCTCGCTCCGTTGTCGCTCTTGCCGACGTTTTTGCCAAGAAGGGTGAACTGACAATTGGCGCGAAAGATGACACATCCCGCTCGGCGAATCCGGAAAGTCGATTCGAATGAGCGGCGACCGAAGGGGATACCGGCTGGATTTTGCGCGAAAGTGCGACAACCGGAGGGTGCTGACCACATGTCCAGCGCCATTTCTCTCTTGCTGGAATCGCCCCCGGGCCGCTCGGATTTCCGTCCTGGTCAAGGTTGCGCAAATGCAGGGCAAGCAACCTTCGCAAAGCACGTTGCCTGTTGAGCGCGGGCTCAATCGTCCGTAGGAGCAAGAGTTGGTGACTCGAATCGGGCACCACGTGACACTTAAGCGTGCAGTCACATCCATGAGACGTTCGGCAAGACAAGCATCCGCGTATCGCGGTCGGGAAATGGCAACGGTGTTGCCCTTTCCGGTTCCCCAGTCCGACGTCGGGTTGGTGCGGGGCCTACGTGCAGGGCAAAGCAACGCCGTACGAGCCCTCTGCGACCGACATGGTACGGAATTGATCCGGGTGGCGATGCGCGTCTTGGGACCCGATCCACAGGTGCATTCCGTGGTTGGGGAAGCGGTGAACCGAGCGTTGTCTGCGCTAGACGAGCTCGAGGATCCACGAGAGCTTCGGCATTGGCTCGTCAATCATCTCATTTCCGCGATTCGTCAGCGATTGCGTTCTCGGCGCAAACGTCGCTGGTTCTCGTTGCTCTCGCGAAGACGAGAGAACGACGAGGTACTTTCCGGAACCAGCGAGCGACAGCGCAATACCTATCGTCAATTGGATCGTTTGAATGACGAGGAGCGGATCGTGCTTTGTCTGACGGTGTTCGACGGCATGGAGCCGTCCGAACTCGCTACGGTCCTTTCGACATCCGTGGCTCGCGTGCGTCGACTGCTCGACCGCGCCGAACTGCGCTTTGCTCGGTTGAACGTTTCATGACATGCGGTGGACACGTGAGCGCGACCCGTTCCGGCGCTCGACCAGAAGGATAACGTCGACTCATGTCGTTGCCGCTTTCCCGATTGGTTCCGGACATCGTCGCCGAGCAAGACGCTCGGCTGCGCGGGTGGTCGCTTTCTGCTCTCGATCTCCTCGGATCCGCGCCCGGGTTTCGTTCGCGCTCGCGACGTTCACTTCGAACTTTGGGGGTGTTTTTGGTTGGGGGCATCGTGGGAACGGTCCTGCTCGTGGCGGCGGCACTGGTCTTCCCAGAGATCGAGGCCACTCTCGTTTCGGACGGTCCGCCCGAGGCACTGGAAGTCGGACGGTGGGTCGCATCGGCTTCGGATTCGCCCGTAGATGTCAATTTTAGCGACGGGGTTCGAATGGCCATCGCGCCGTCGTCGCGGTTGCGCGTGGTAGGTCTGAATCGACGGGGCGCCGATCTGTCGTTGGAAACTGGAGGGATTTCGATCCAGGTGGAAGGATCCAGATTCACCGAGTATCACTTCTGGGTGGGACCCTTCGAACTCATCCTGCCCCGCAGCGACGCTCAAATCTCCTGGGATCCTGTCACGTTGCAGCTCGATCTGATCGTGCGCTCGGGGTACGTGGTCATTGCTGGTTGCCAATTCGGAGCAGGTCGTTCCGTCACGTCTGGCAAGGAACTGGCGACCCGTTGCTTCGCACAATGAAACCGCCCCGAATTCCGTCGCACTCCACCAATCGTTCAAAACGCGCGCTGACGCAGGTGGGCGGGCCCTGCGAGATTTGGCTGGACGAGGTCGGGCTCGGCGCTGCCCTCGAGTCCGCGCTGCGCGTCCATCCCGACGAAACGGCCACTCCTCGGCACGTGCACGGCTTTCATTCTTATCCGGCGCGAATGCATCCGGATACCGCGGCGCGACTCGTCACGGTCCTCTCCCAATCCGGCGAAGTCGTGCTCGATCCGTTCGTGGGCAGTGGAACGGTATTGGTCGAAGCTCGAGTCCAGGGACGAATTGCGTATGAAATCGACGCCAATCCTTTGGCTGTCGCGCTCTCGTCGTTGAAGCTGCGCGGGCTTGCTCCGGACGAGGGGGAGCACCTCATTGGTGTCGCAAATGCCGTCGCGGAACTCGCGGATGAGCGACGATTGGCCAAGGCTGGACCAACACGTCCATATGGTCGCACCGAACGCGAATGGTTCCCTCCTCATGTGCTGTTGGAGCTCGATGGGCTTTGGAAGGGGATAAGCGAACTGTGTCCGGCTGCACATCGACCGGCGCTCGAGCTCGTGGTCTCCTCCATGTTGACCAAGGTCAGCGTTCGACGGAGCGACACGAGTGCGCAAACCGAGGCGCGCCGTCTCGCAAGTGGTTTTACCATTCGCTTCTTCGTCAAGAAGACCGAAGAGCTCGTGCGTCGACTGCAAGCTTATTCTGCGTCGTTGCCCGAGCGCGAGCTCCCCTGGGGAGTGCGACTCGGAGATGCCCGTGATTTGCCCATGAAGGAGGGGCGTGCGCACGCGATCATCACTTCTCCGCCTTATCCGGGTGTGTACGATTACGTGGAGCACCATCGCCTCCGTCTGGACTGGCTGAAGCTCGACGCAAAGCACCTCGAACGGCACGAGATCGGCGCCCATCGTGACTTTGCGCAAAAGTCCGCTACCGCGGCCAATGAGCAATGGGCCGAGCAGATGGGGGACTGTCTCGACGAAATGCGACGAGTTCTCGCGCCATCGGGGAAGATTGCGTTGCTCATTGCCGACAGCGTGGTCGCGAGCCGGGCTTTCTATGCCGATCGGGCGCTTCAGGACATGGCACCTCGTCACGGACTCAAGATCGTGGCGGGCGTTAGCCAGGAGCGGAGCCATTATCATGCTCCCACGCGAAATGCGTTTCGTGCGGCTCCCCGTCGCGAGCACCTGATCGTGTTCCAGGCAGTGCATTCGAACGTCGCGATACCCCCTTCGAAGGGCCGCGGAGTGGTCCGCTCACCAAGTGGTCGGGGTGGTCGAGGGCGCTGAATCGGGCCGCATTTGCGTCGAGGAGAGTCACTCATCCAGGTACGCTGTACGGCCGTACGGCAAATTTGGGCTTGTCGAGGGATCGCGTGGATTGGTCGAGCCAACCCGTGTAGCCTCGAGGGTTAGATGAAAATCGAGACAGCGACCATTCAGCGGCTTCGGGATGCTCTGCTCCAAAGCGGTCGCCGACCTAGCGTGATCGTGAGCCCAGCCTACGAGACACTCGCGCGGCAAGGGCTTCTCGATGCTGCCGAGGCGGCGGCCCTCGAACGCGTCGATCCTTGTGTCGAGACGATGTACCTGATGATGGCGGCGGACGGCAGAGTGAATCAAGCGGAACTCGATGCCATTCGAGGTGCGGTCCGCGGCCTCACGGGTAATCGCCTGCGTAGCGGAACCATCGACTACATGATGACGACGTACGCAGCCCGGCTAAACACACAGGGACGCGAACAGCGTCTGGAAGAAATTGCGGAACTATTGAGCGAGTCTCCGGTCGAAGCGGAGTCCGCGTTCGCGTTGGCGGCGGCTGTGGCTCTGGCAGACGACTCCGTTGCCGAAGAAGAGAACGCGCTGATCAACCAGCTTGCGCAATGGTTCGGGATCTCGCAAGAGCGAGCCGAGGCAATTCTCGACGAGCTCGAACAAGACAGAGCTAGTGCTCCCGACCGCTGAGGCACCGCGAGCACGAAGCGTCGACAAAAGGCGACAACTGGGCTAGGGCAGATCACGTGAAGATCGCAATCATTGGTACGGGCTACGTGGGGTTGGTGGCTGGGGCCTGCTTTGCCGACACCGGAACTCAGGTCGTTTGCGTGGACGTCGATGAGGCGAAGTTGCAGCGTCTCAGTCGGGGTGAGGTTCCGTTCTACGAGCCTCGTCTGTCCGAGATGGTGACGCGCAATTGGGAAAAGCGGCTGACCTTCAGCTCCGATTTGGCCACTTCCGTCCAGGGTTGCAGCGCCGTCTTCGTGGCCGTGGGCACCCCGCCGAACGAGGACGGTTCGGCCGATCTTACCCATGTTCTCGACGTGTCCCGTGCGGTAGCCAAGGCGGTCACAGCCGATACGGCGCTCGTTCTCAAGAGTACGGTACCCGTGGGAACGAACGAAAAGGTTCGTCGCGTCGTTGCCGAGTTGTCCAGGCATCGCATCAACGTCGTCAGCAATCCGGAGTTCTTGAAGGAGGGCGATGCGATCAACGACTTCCTGAAGCCCGATCGCGTTGTCGTGGGCACGGAGAGCGACGCAGCCTTCGAGGTGTTGCGTCGGCTCTATGCGCCGTTCGTACGACAGAACAACCGCATCGTACGGATGAGCCCGAAGAGCGCGGAAATCGTGAAGTATGCGGCGAACGCCATGTTGGCGACGAAGATCAGCTTCATGAACGAGATCGCTGCTCTTTGTGATGCAGCAGGTGGGGACGTCGAGCACGTCCGTGCCGCGCTCGGTGCAGACACGCGCATTGGCTATCCGTTCCTCTTTCCTGGGCTCGGTTTCGGCGGCAGCTGCTTCCCCAAGGATCTGCGCGCGCTCGTCAGCACGGCGCGTGAACTCGGTGTGGAGTGTCGCGTTGCCGAAGCGGCAACGGTCGCCAACGCAGAGCCGGTACGAAGGATGCTCGGCTACATCGAACAGGGCCTCGGAGCACTTTCCGGCAAGACGATTGCCGTATGGGGACTGGCATTCAAGCCTGGTACCGACGACGTTCGGGAAGCGCCAGCTCTCGATCTCATCGAACAGCTCGTCGCTCGCGGCGCCAGAGATCCGTTGTACCGATCCGAAAGCTCGAGACACCGCTCGTCCGCGGTTATCGATGGCGGCCCACGTGTCACAAGTGACGCTCGTCGAAGACGCTTACGAAACCTGCCGCGATGCCGATGCACTCGTCATCGCCACGGAGTGGCCCGAGTATCGCAATCCCGATCTATCCCGTCTGAAGTCGCTGATGCGGGGAAAGCACGTCTTCGATGGCCGCAACGTGCTTTTGCCCGACGCGGTAGTGGAAGCCGGTCTCGTTTATCGCGGGATGGGGCGTCCGGCGATGAGCACTTGACGCGGTGTGACGCCGCTCCAGCGAACGATGATCTCATCGTGACGTGGAAGGCGTCATGCCCGTGCGTTTCAGTTGCAGCTATCGCTATGCCCGTGCGTTTCAGTTGCAGCTATCGCTATGCTCGTGCGTTTCGGTTGCAGCTATCGCTATGCCCGTGCGTTTCAGTTGCAGCTATCGCTATGCCCGTGCGTTTCAGTTGCAGCTATCGCTATGCCCGTGCGTTTCAATTGCAGCTATCGCTATGCTCGTGCGTTTCGGTTGCAGCTATCGCTTTTTGCTCGGATGGGCGCTCCGCGAAAGTCCGGGCGAGATTTCCCCTGCCGCGTGCCCGTCACTCTGCGTAAGGTGCGTCGGAAGCGGTAGGCAACCGCGGCGAACCGCTCGGTCGTGGCGTCCGCGTTTGCGGCTGAAGTTGCAACGATGTTCAGTGGGCTTGCTCGGCATCCTCGAGGAGGAGCCGAGCGCGATCCATGGCTTGAGCGACTGGGCGCACTCGTGTGTCGCCATCCACCAGCGCAATGAGTTGGGCCATGGCAGTCCGATACCCCTCCACGTCGAGTTCTCCACGAAGGAGCTGTGTGCGTAGGAATAGTCCAGCCGTCTGCACCACGTCGCAGAGGCAGTAATCGCGGACCTCCTGGATTCGACCCGCGTGAACGAGAGGACCGACGTCTTTGCCGTCCACGCCGACCTTGCCGGGCATGCCGCAGAGCTTTGCAAGAATGTCGAGTTTGGCTGGTTTGGCTGCGCCGTGATCGGCGAGGTAGTCCATGAGATCGAGATGACCCTCCGGGGAGAATCGGTAACGGACGTCGCGGCTCGCGTAGTAGTGTCGAAGGGGGATTCCGTGCCTGAGACATCGGCACGCGATCACCGGAAGATCGAAGCCGCGTCCGTTGTAGGTGACGAGCGTGGGGCGGCGATCGTCGAGAAATTTAGCGAAATCCGAGAGCAGTCCACGCTCGTTCTTTCCCTCACCGACGCAGCCAAGCTTGCGAGGCTCGTAGCGCTCGTCCATCGAAAGTGCTCCGATGACGACCACTTTGTGATGTGGAGGTGCAGGGAGACGTTCGGCCTCGCTCGATTCCGCGATGGGAAGTTCGGGATCGAGTATCGTCTCGATGTCGATGATCAGGTAACTGCGGGACACCGGTCCAAGGATTGCGGGTGTGCCCGGCGACGTCAAACATCCGTTACGTTCTGGGTCACGCGGGAGCCCCGTGGGCGGACACGCTTCGAGGGCGTTCGAGCTCGTCTTCGGGGAAGCTCAATCCCACTCGCATGTCGTCGTGGCAAATTCGCGCAGGGTTTGGATTGGGGCTTTGCGCCGCGACGACGACAAGGAGCGAAGTGACGTCAGCTGAACGTGACCACGCTGAACAAGACCAATCCGGCATCGAGCGGCAACTCGGGCGACGGTCGCAGCGGCAGACGCCGGTGATGCCCGCCACGAGGACATGAACGACGGTCGCGGCGTTGGGACGAAGAGGAGGCGAATCCCTTTGCGCCCGCGGCCACCGAAGACGCGCCGTCAGGGCACGTCCGCTGGGCGGTGCGGCCCCGCGGTCGATCGACTGGCTTTCGCGTGCCCTTCGCGTGGGGCGAGGCGGGCGTCGGGGGCCGTGCTTCGTGCGATTCCCTCCACGTCGCCCGAGGCACTCTGACGCACTGGTGCCACGAGGGATGTGAGAACTGCTGCTCGCCAATGGGCGAACTCTCGCCGTTGTCTCTGACGAAGGTGGCGAAATCGCTCAAGAACCCCCGCGATCTCGTCAAGCGGGAGCGAGCGATTGCCTTGCGCGGATGGATGCCCTCGCCCATGGATAGGGCGCCAATCGTCGCATCCTTAGGATGCACGTGCGGGCAAGCGTTCGGCCTTTCTGGATCCCCGAGGAGGGCGATTCGGGTCGGGGGGATGCTTCTGGTGCAAAGTTGGAGCGAGCTTCGAGCCATCCGGTCAAATCGAAAGCGGGCGGCAGGACAGTCAATCCGGCTAGCAACAGAGCCGAATTTCAACTACTTTCGCACACTTGAAGTGAACAGGTTTTCTGCGTCCAAAAGTCTCCGGGTTCCGTCGCTTCGCGATGGCTCGTCTCCCGATCGTCGAAGCGAGAGGTTGAGGCGTGCCCCAGCGATGCAACTCGGTGAGGAGCGGACGCCCAGCCCTTTGCGGAGCACATGTCCCGAAACACTTTGGTCATCAATTGCGACCTGCGCGAGACGCGCGTCTGCCTCATCGAGGACGGCGTCATTGCGGAGCTACATCTCGAACGTTCGCTGCATCGCGGAACGGTAGGCAATATCGTTCTCGGTCGGGTCACTCGTGTGTTACCCGGCATGCAGGCAGCGTTCATCGACATTGGGATGGAGCGCGCCGCGTTCCTTCACGTCGAAGATTCTCATCCGACCGGATGACTTCGAAGCTTATCTCGACAAGGGAGATCGGCGAGAGGAAGAACCATCGGGCAAGGGCGACGGAAATCGTCGATTTCGGAGCCTCCACGGCTGCCGATTCCGACGAGGAGCCCGAGTCAGATTCTGGACCGAATTGGTCGGACGAGAAGGATTCGACACCGTCTGCTCCCGCGGTTCGACTCGACGAAGACTCCGAACCTCCACGGGGCGTCGTCAATGCAGTAGCTGGCCTGAGGGGCGAGCCGTTGGATGCGGAGGGTTCAGATGACGAATCCGACGAATCCGAATCCGACGAATCCGATGAGATCGCTTTGGCGCGCCGAGCGGGCGCAGCCCTGGACGAGGATTCCGACGAAGATCTGGAAGCATCGGGTGCAGACGAGCTCGACTCTGACTCCGACGAAGACGTCGAGGTATCGGGAGCGGATGAGCACGACAACGATCCCGAAGAAGACAGCGAGGTCGATTCCGACTCGGACGAGCTCGACCCTGATGCCGAATCCGAGGACGACGTGGTCCCCGTCCAGGATTCGGAGGATGAAGCCGACGTCGATGCTGAAGATGATGCGGAGAGCGACGACGAAAGCGACGACGATTCGGAGGAGTCCTTCGACGGCGAACGCGACGATGACGGCGAGCTCGACGACGATGGCGAACTCGACGAGGATAGCGACGCACCGGTAGCGGCGGCGCGCGCTTCGGTCAGGGCACGTGGGGCCGAGGAAATCGGTGCGGAGACCTGGGACCACAAGGACACACCGTCGTCCGATGTCTCCGCGACTTTCGATCCCGACGGAGCCGTCGACGAAGAGCGAGTGTCAGAGGGCGACGCAGAGCACGACTCGAGTGAAGACGAAGAGGAAGAGAAGTCCGCCGTAGCGGATTCGGACGTCTTGCCTCCCCAAGCGATTGCCGAGCTCCCGACGAGAGAAGGTCGTGGTCGTCGTCGTCGTCGTCGCCGTCGTCGTGGTGGCGACGCACAGAATGGTGCCGCTCCAAACGCCGATGCTGCGGTTGCCGGAAGCCAGGCGGGCAAGAGCCAGTCACAGCCCAACAAGGGTACGTCGGGGAAAAATCCATCTGACGTCAATCGGAACGTCGCGACTCAGAACAATCGTGACGTGAACAAGGGTTCGCGCAATCGCACTCGCGAAGGCGCCGGGCAAGTCGCGGCACGGGGCTCTGGATCGGGTGCTGGTCGCAACGAGGGGTCGGGACGCGACGCCAATCGACAGTCGCGCGCCAAAGCACCGCTTTCGCGAGTGTCGCGTTCGGTTCCCATCACCGAGATCGTTCGCGAGGGTAACGAAGTCGTCGTTCAGATCTCGAAGGAGCCCATTGGCACGAAGGGCGCTCGGGTCACGAGCCATGTTTCCTTGCCGGGGCGTCACGTCGTCTATCTGCCAACCGTCGACCATATCGGCATCTCGAAGCGAATTGGTTCGACGAAGGAGCGCAATCGTCTGCGTCAGGTCATCGAAGCGCTGAAGCCGCAAAATGGCGGCCTCATCGTGCGGACGGTGGCCGAGGGGTTGACGAAGAAAGCACTGAAGACCGATATCGGATACCTCATCGCGCTCTGGAAGGAAGTGTCGAGGAAGAAGGCGGCTGCCAAAGCCCCGACGGTCCTCTACACGGAGCTCGATCTGGTGTTGAAGACTGCGCGCGATCTCTTCACCGACGACGTGGAGAAGATCATCATCGACGATCGTGAGCAGCACGCGCGGCTCGTACGTTTCGTCGAGATGTTCCTGCCCTCACGCGTGAAGGACATCGAGCTATACACAGGCGATGAACCCATCTTCGATGCCTACGGAATCGAGGACGAGATTGGTCGTGCCCTTGGTCGTAAGGTTCCACTCCCGAGTGGCGGGTACTTGGTGATCGACCAAGCCGAAGCGCTGACGGCAATCGACGTCAATACTGGGCGATTCGTCGGCAAGGGAAGCAAAGACCTCGAAGAGACGGCGCTGAAGACCAATCTCGAGGCCGTCACCGAAATTGCCTATCAGTTGCGCCTCCGCAACATCGGTGGGCTCGTGATCTTGGATCTGATCGACATGGACTACGCGTCGAATCGAGACAAGGTCTGGCGCGCGCTCGAGCAGCATCTGGCCAAGGACAAAGCCAAGACGACCATCAACCGGATAAGCGATCTGGGTCTCATCGAGATGACCCGGAAGCGAACCCGCGAGAGCTTGACGCGCATGTTGCACGAGCCGTGCTTCTATTGCGACGGCACAGGCCAGATCCAGTCGCGCGTGACCGTTGCTTACGAGATCTTGCGGCAAGTGCGCCGAGAACGGCATTTGCTCAAGGGGTACAGCATCGTGGTCAACGCGCACCCTGCGGTGATCGATCTGCTCCAGACCGAAGAAAAGGCTGCCGTGCAGGAAGCCGAGCGCAGGTACATGAGGCGCCTCGATCTCGTTCCGCGGCGCGAGTACCATCTCGAGCAATTCGACCTGCAGGGGCGATGAGCATTCGCGCGTGACGGGTCGGTTCGACGCCGACCCGTCGAGATCCCGGTCATTCATGGATCTCTCGGGTTCACGTGCGACGGACGAAGCGTTCCACGTTGTGGAGCTTGGCGTACGGGCGCCCGGGTTCGGCCATGATCACCCGATCGTGATCGTCGAGGGTGACGAGGAGATCATCCGCCGTGAGCTCCGAAGGATTCGAAGCCGGCTCGCCGAACCTGATCTTGGAGATGGTACACGCTGCTCAAGGCTTCGAGCTCGCTCACGAAGCCGAATGACCTCGCGTTGGCGAGCCCCACGGGGCGGGGAAGGTAGTCCTCCTTTGGCGGGACGTCCTCGTCCACCCAGGAATAAATGCCGAAGATCATCAGGTAATTGCGATCTTCCCTGAGGACGGGGTTGCCGTCGGCGTGTCGGAGTTCCTTCAACAATTCATAGGATCTGAGATCGAAGGAAATCTCGGACTTCGCAGTTCCGGTGCGATAGATCGCGCGTGGCGCGACCACCGGGACCTTGGCGTCGATCAGTTCACGAAGCACGGTGAATACTTCGAATGGGCTCAGGTGTCGGGGTTCGTGCGACTCCTTTCTCGACGCGATGGATTCTCCGACGCGGCTCGGTGTCCACAGGAGATTCAAGCCGTCCTTGGTGACGGTGTACGAGAGTTCCGTCTCCTGCGCGATCCGCCAAAGCGCAGTCTTCCTCCAACGTTCGGGCAGAAAGTAATCGAAGAGACGCGGGTTCTGCCCGATGACCCAGAGCTGACCGCCCGTGCTTTCCACGACACCCGTGACGTACCGCGTACCGAGCAACGTCATGCTCGATAGGTTCGGTGGCAGTTCGGATGGGGACTGGCAATGGGCGAGCTCGTCGAGATAGTTTCGTCGTCGATTGGTTCGTACCTGTTGCTCGTGCTCCTCGGTTCTGACGAGCAGCTCGTAATCGATGATGGAATAGCGTCGTGCATCGAGCAGCGAGAGCACACGCCGCTCTGCCGTCACTTCATCCATGGGAGCGCCTTCACCGAAAGCGGGCGGAAGGTCCGTATCCGAGACGATGATGTGCTGCGGCTTCATGTCCGCGACCCAGTAGCCTTTGGCGGCGAGATCACGCGTCACCAGGTCATTTGCGCTCAGGCTGATTCTCTCGCAGGACGCGCCGAGGACCCCGCTACGTTTCAGGAGCTCCACCACGTTTTTCCCTGGGATCCACTGATAGACGAGCTTGTACTGACGCAGAATGTCGAGATCGATGCCGGGGTGTCGAGCCAAAATCGAGTTGATTTTCGCTCGCGATCGGCCTGTCTGCCAGAGTTGCATGCACTCTGGTGGCACGTAGATCGCGAGGGGTCGTTGTGTTGCGACCGCATAATCACGGGGCCCGAACGCACCTTCACGCATCTCCATGACTAGGGAGAACTCCTCCCACGGGCTATTGAATTCGGCGCCCAACGCCTGCTGAACCGTGTGCGTGTCCAGCGGGACATCCTCACCGACCCTACAATTCTTGACGACCAACTCGATGCTGCGTCCGTTGACCGGTCGCGTCGGCACGTGAAAGACGGTGCTCGTTCCCTCCAGTTGTCGTCGGTGTTCTTTGAACCAGCAGGGCTCGAACCAGTTCTCGATTTGGAGCAGCTCGTGTACTTGCAGCCCGAAACGAGTCAGGAAGAGATCGCCACCCTCGGAAGTCCTGAGGCTCACGTAGGTGACTCCCAAAATCGTGAGGAGGCGCCCTCCGACGAGGGGCATCTCGGCGTGAGGCGTGAATTGACGCGAGCTGCTGATCGGGCGAAGTGACCGGGCTCGGGGCATTTCGAACATCATCGCAGCTGTTCGCAGCGATTGGGAATTTCACTATTGGCGAGGTTTGGGGAGGCCGACCTTCGTTGATGGAAGCCCTCGGTTTCTGAGCACTTTCCCGATTCCATGTCGACTCGTCAGTTTCGCCCTGGGGCTTCCTGACGACGGTCATTCCTGCTACCGGGCACTTTCCTTGGCTCCGTTTCCTGCCGTAGGTACGAGTTGGAGAATGCCTCCAAAACGTCCACCCAAGTCAGGTCCTCGTCGGGGATAGCGGGATGACCAACGTGCTCTGGAAAGACGAATACGTGACACACGACTCCGTTGTGGATGCGGAACATCGTTCGATGTTCAAGATGCTAAACGAGCTCCAGCGGCTGATTGCGTCGGGAGTCAGTGACGCCAAGCTCGGGGACATTCTCGGTCACCTCGTGGATTACGCCGCGCGGCACTTCGCCGCAGAAGAGACGTTGATGGTATCGACGGGCTATCCGTCCTGCGACGAGCATCGGGCCAAACATTTGCTTTTACTCGCAAAGGGTCGACAGCTCGTCGAGATGCATGGCGACGGCAGTCTGCGTCTTGGTCCTGACCTTCCCTTGTATTTGGAATCCTGGTTCTCGACGCACATTTTGGAAGACGACAAGCCCATGGTTCAATGGGTGAGGCTGCAGGGTGGAACGATCGCGGCCTCCGGACATTGGCGGATTCACGACGAAAGCGAGTGGCAAGGGTCCCGCTTGGGCAAGAAGTCTGGTCGCTCCTGAGTTCGGCGCGTCGCGCTCGACGAAAGAGTTCGGTCGAGATCCGCGGCCATCCGCGCGAGGTGAGCTATAACGCTCCCGCATGTCGCAAGCCGAATTGACCTTCGAAGCGGTGGTGGCCGATCTGGCCGAAGCGGGTCTGCGTCTCGTCGAGCTCAAGGCTTGTGAGGGGGCAGCGGGCAATCTCAGCGTCCTTTTGCCCGATGGTGTGGAGCCATCGTCGTCCTACGGAAACGCGGAGACCATCGAGCTTCCACTCAGCGTTCCCGAAATGGCTCGTCGTAGCTTCTTGGTGTCGGGTTCGGGGACGAGGATGCGCGACATTCTCCGTCATCCGGGGAGTTGTCTCGGTTATCTGCGTGTCGACAATGGCGGACGCACCGGAACGCTCTATAGTGACGCTTCGCGTGCCTTTGCCCGGATCACGAGCGAGTTCAATTCACACTTGGCGGTGCACCGTTCCGTCTTCGATGCGGTCGGCACCGGGCACCACGCCATCGTGCACGCTCAGCCGCGTTCATTGACTTTCTTGAGTCATCGGCCCGAGTTTCAGAACGCCTATGAGGTCAACCGACGCCTTCTGCGGTGGCAGCCGGAAGCCATCTTGAACTTCCCCGAAGGACTGGGGCTCGTGCCATTTCTCGTTCCCGGGCAGGCGGAGCTCATGCGGGCGAACGAAAGCGAATTGCGCCGATGTCGGCTCGTGATTTGGGCAAAACACGGCGTCATGGCGCGCTCATTTTCGAGCGCGCAAGCTGCGGTCGATCTGATTGAGTACGCCGAAACGGCGGCAACTTACGAGCTCATGGACCTCGTGACTGGACAACGAGGCGAAGGCTTGGGTTCGGATGACCTCCGTCGTGTGGCGCTCGCCTACGGCGTCGCGCAGCAGCTCTTTTGAGCGATCGCGGCGCCCTTAGTCACGATGTTTGCGCGCTGGACCAACATCAAAGGCTTCCGAGAGCCAGGCCGAAGAGAAGCTGTGCACCGTCGCCCACCCAACCAAAGAGATCCACGCCGAGGTAGGGAAGTCCGAATATCACGACAATGAGCAGCAGCGGCGAAAACGCTGCAATCTTCTCCCACTTCTCGCGCAGCCCGTGAGGGACGAGGCCGTCGACGATTCGGCTGCCGTCCAATGGGAAGATCGGCAAGAGGTTGAAAGCAGCCAGAGCGAGATTGACGAGGATGGCTTGACCGAATAGCGGCAGTACGCCTCGAGTGTTGAGCAGCACCTCGGGAGACGCGACGCGTAGGAGTGCGAGCACCATTGCAGCGAGGAGTGCGAGTGCGAGGTTCGATAGTGGGCCGGCTGCTGCCGTCAGCATCATTCCGCTTCGCATGGACATGCGTGCATTGAATCGCGACGCGTTGACGGGAACGGGTTTGGCCCAGCCGAAAGGGAAGCCCATGAGCGGCAGGAGTGTACCGAGGAGATCGATGTGAACGATCGGATTGAGCGTCAACCGCCCTTGGCGCGCCGCCGTGTCGTCCCCGAGCGCATAGGCCACGCGTGCGTGGGCCCACTCGTGCACGGACAACGACAACAATACCGGAACGTAGTTGACGATTCGCTGGAGCAGATCGAGTGATTCGGGCACCGGGTTCCTTCCTCCAAAGATAGTCGACCGGGGCATTGGGAGCACGCGGTCCGTCCCGAGGCCCGTTCGAACGCAAGCGCTCGGATCGGACCCGATTTCGGAGCCAAGGTTTCGGTTCGTCGACGAGCTCTGCCTCGATTGGCGCCGACAGGCCTAGGGGCCTCGTCGGGGACACCACGAAGTTTAGGCGGATTTGGCCTGGATCTGCGCGCGAATGGAACTCCGGTAAGAGGTGTGGTTGAGCCCCAACCGAGGCCGCGCTAGAACGCTGCCCCCTCACCCAGAAGGACATCCAAGTGGCCCGCTTCATTGATGAGCTTCGACGCACGCATGACTGTGGTCAAATCCGAGCTTCCGACATCGATTCGGAAGTGGTGCTTTTTGGATGGGTGGCGAATCGGCGTGACCACGGCTCCATCATCTTCATCGATCTTCGCGATCGTGGCGGGATCACTCAGGTCGTCTTCGACCCGGACGCGTCGGGCTCGGCGCATCAGCTCGCCGAGGCGATTCGCGGGGAGTGGGTCATCGGCATCCGCGGGAAGGTTCGTTCACGCGGTGAGCAATTCAGCAAGAAGGAAGGCAAGATGGTTTCCGCGGCGAATCCAAATCTTGCCACTGGAGAGGTCGAGGTCGTTGCCATCGAGGCGACGATCTTCAACAAGGCCGAGACCCCGCCGTTCCCGATCGAGGCGCGAGCAGATACTCGCGAAGAGGTGCGTCTCGAGTATCGATATCTCGACTTGCGTCGGGAGCCTCTGCAGCAGGCGTTGATGATGCGGCACCGCATCAATCAAGCCACGCGCAATTACCTCACTGGACAAGGCTGCCTCGAGATCGAGACGCCGTTCCTGTGCAAGTACACTCCTGGCGGTGCACGTAACTTCCTCGTGCCGTCTCGTCTGCACCAGGGCAAATTCTATGCTCTTGCCGAGAGCCCTCAGCTCTTCAAGCAGCTCTTCATGGTGGCGGGCTACGATCGATACTTCCAGATCGTTCGCTGCTTCCGAGACGAGGATCTGCGCGTCGATCGTCAGCCGGAGTTCACGCAGATCGACATCGAGCTCTCCTTCGTCAATCAGGACGACATCTTCACCCTCATCGAGGGCTTGGTGTTCGACATCTGGAAGGCGGCGCTCGGGATCGACCTCAAGGAGCTCTATCCCGATGGGAAGTTCCCGCGCTTGCTCTTCGACGAATCGATGGACAAGTACGGCAACGACAAACCCGACGTGCGGTTTGGTCTCCCCCACGTCGATCTGACGGACATCGTGGTTCAGCACGCGGGTGGCGGCATTCCGTTCTTTCAGAGCATTGCCGAGAAGTTCGCGAACGGAACCTATCGACGCGATCTCCCCTCCGAGATCGTGAAGGCGTTCGTCGTTCCCGCGAGCGCCAACCTGTCCCGTACCGACGCGGACAAGCTCGAGGCACTCGCCAAGAGCATGGGTGCGGGCGGGCTCGCGCGCGCGAAGGTTGCAGCCGACGGTAGCTGGGTGCAGTCGCCGCTCGCCAAGACAGTCACGCCGGAGATGCGCGCCGCCATCAATCAAGCCGTGGGTGCCGCGGAAAACGACCTCATCATCTTCCAATTCGGCAAGACCGCGCTCGTGCACACGGTCATGGCGAATCTCCGCGTTGCCGTCGCAAAGCGCATGGGGCTCATCCCCGAAGTCGGGCACGGCAATCAATGGAAGTTCCTCTGGGTCGTCAATCCTCCGCTCTTCGAGTACGACGACGAGAAGAAGACCTGGGCTGCAGCCCATCACGCCTTCACGCGTCCTCACGACGAGCACGTCGATCTCATCGACAAGGATCCGGGCAAGGTGCTCTGCTACCGCTATGACCTCGTCTTGAATGGCTTCGAGATTGGCGGCGGCAGCATCCGTCTGCACGACCCCGAGGTTCAGAAGCGCGTGTTTACGGCACTGGGCATGAACGAGAAGCAGTCCCAAGAAAAGTTCGGATTCTTGCTCTCGGCACTCAAGTTCGGCGCACCGCCCCATGGTGGTATCGCGCTCGGCCTCGATCGCATCTGCATGTTGCTCCGCGGTACCGAGAGCATCCGTGATGTGATTGCCTATCCGAAGACGCAAAAGGGCACCGATCTGATGAGCGATGCGCCGACACAGGTCAGCCCGGAGCAGCTCTCCGAGCTGCGGCTCAGCATCATCCAAGGGTAGGTTCGTTTCCCACTCGGTGATTGAAAGTAGGACCTCCCATCGCATCAAGGATCAGAGTCCGTGAACGACCGAGGCTGCGCCCCTTTGCAGGCAGTAGCTTCGGTCGTCGTATCGCGACCGTCGATGTTCATGCCGGCGTAGCGACGTTTCAGCCTTTCGATGGCGTCGCCATTCGTCGATGCCGATCGGGAGCGGGCGACGAGTGCGCGGGCCAGCGGGGTGGACGAGTTCATGCCGTCCGCCTCACCCTTGACGAAGGTGCATTTCGGTCGTCATCCTCGGAGGCACGAACGAGATGACCGCACGCATTCTGGTGGTCGACGACAGTCCCACGATTCGACGAGTGGTTTCGGCCATTCTCGACCGGGGTGGATTCTCGTCGCTTGCGGCCGCCGACGGGCTCGACGCGCTCGAAGTGTTGGCGCGGGAGACCGTGGATCTCGTCCTGCTCGACTTCGTGATGCCGCGGATGAACGGCTTCCAATTTTGTCGAGAAATCCGAGCCAAGAAGCATCTCGGCGACGTGCCCATCGTGCTGATGAGCGCCAAGGGCGACAAGATCCGCGGTCAGTTTCTCCAACAGACTGGCGCCATCGACGCGATCACGAAGCCCTTCGACGCCCGAGGCTTGATCGCCGTCGTCGAGGGGGCACTGCGACGGATCCGCCAAGGGCGATCCAAGTCTTCGGCTCCGCCGCCGCTGATCGAACCCGAGATCGTCTCGAATGTCGACATCTCGAGCAGTCCCGAGAGCGAGCCGGCCAGTGTCACCGCAGCCCGGCGCGTCGAGGCCTGTAAAGACTTCGCTCAGGCGCTGTCGAAGGCGCTGGTGCCCGAGCTCTCCCATGTGTTGTCGCTCGGCCCCGAGGGCCCGACAACGGTGCAGCGAGCGATTCTTCATGCCGTGACGCCAGAGGTGCTCCAGGGATTCGCAGCGCGCCTCTCCGCGATCGCGAGCTCTCGCGGAACGCATCAGGTGCTTGCGGGCGATCTTGCCGTGATCTCCATCGCAGAGGTGCTGCAGATGCTCCAACTGCAGCGTCAGACGGGATCGCTCGTCGTGGCGACGCGAGGTGGTGAGGTCACGATGTACCTCTACGAGGGGAGTCTCGATCTCGCGCGTTCGCGCGGACTGCGGGATGAGTTTCTCCTCGGTCGTTTCCTCATCGACGAGCAGGCCCTCACGCGTAAGACCCTCGAGCAGGTCGTGCGAGAGAATGTCTCGCGCCGTCCCTTGGGCGAGCGTCTGCAGGAGCTCGGGCTCGCTACGGAGGCGCAAATCCGCAAGGCGCTCGAGCGACAAACGGCGGAGCTCGTTTACGAAGTCGTGCGGTGGCAAAGTGGTCGATTCGCTTTCGACGTCGGGTTCGTCGAGCCTTCCGCACGGCGCATCGGCTTACAGTTGCCCGTGGGCGCCTTGACGATGGAGGGGTTCCGTCGCGTCGACGAGTGGCGACTCATCGAGGGGACCTTCGACTTCGACGAGGTGCTCTATCGCGACGATCTCGCCGTCGATCGCCTCAAGCAGGAACTGACTCCGCAGGAACTCGTGGTTCTGTCCGCCGTCGACGGGGAGCGCACCGTGCGCGAACTCGTAGAGCAGAGCCCCGGAAGCTCCTTCGAGCTGTGCAAGATCCTCTATCAGTTCATCCACTCGAAACTGCTGCGTCGGAAGGCGGCATAGTCGTGGGCCTCTTGACCATCGTGAGCGACGGCAGCATCCGGTGATCGTCCAGACGGAACTCGACGGTCTACTTGCCCAGGAAATCGAGCGGCGTTTGGGCGCCGTCACCGAGCCCACTCCGTCTCTCGAGACCGTTAGGGCGCTGCTCCACGTACTCAGGGGATATGCGTCTCTTGCGGGACATTCAGATTCTGACGTTGCTCGCAACCCAATTCGGACAACGATTGAGGTCCGGTGAAGCCGGACTCATGGAACGAGTGGTCCCCTCGCTTCGCCGTGTGGCGACTCGTCTGCGGCAGGGGTTACCGCCGTTCGAGAGTGTCTGGCCCGAGCCTCCAGAAGGGTTGCTACCGAGCGATGTCGTTCACGAGCATCGGGCAGAATACGTAGGCACGATGTTGGACCGCGTGAGTGAACTCGCAGCGGTCGCGGCATCGTGTAACTGCGATTGGGAGTTGCTCGCTCGCGCACGGCGGATCGTGCACTCGATGAAGGCATTGGCGGCTTCCGTCGGGGACGACACGACGGCATGGTACTGCCATCACGTCGAGGCAAGACTTAGGAATTCGTCTGATGCGCCGAGTGCTACAGCGTGCCTTTTCGGTGAGTTGAAGGGACAGAGCGATACTCTGCGTCAATTGATCGAGGACCCAAAGGTGGCGTTCGCTCGTTTGCGGTTTCGAGTCAGCCATATCGGCGAAACGCAGACGACTCCGTTGTCTCTCCGGTCCGAAGAGATCTCTGCGCAACGCTCATTCAACTCGCTCGCGCTCGACACGCGCGTCGAGCCGCCAACGTCGTTCAGTCCACCAGCGCAGGCCACCTTCGAACGGGTATTCGTGCGCTGCGAACGCGCAGCCAAGAGATTTGCGGAAGCGGAAGGAAAGTCCGTCAGCGTGGAGATGGTTGGCGGCGAGCTCGAGGTGGAGGACGATCTTGGAGAGCGGCTGATCGAACCGCTCCTGCAAATCGTAAAGAATGCAATTTCCCACGGGATCGAGTTACCTCAAGAGCGCCGTCGAAAAGGCAAACCCATCGAGGGTCTCCTTCGACTCTCGGTGGAGCGGCACTTGAACGGCGTGCGCGTTCTCATCGAGGACGATGGTGCAGGGGTCGATCTCGAGCTCGTGCGCCGTCGAGCCATCGAGCGCAAGCTCTCGACCGAAGCCGAAGCTTTGCGGCTCGCAGACGACGAGCTGTTCGGACTTCTATTCGTGCCTGGGCTGTCGACGCGCGCCCATCCGAACCTCTTGTCGGGACGAGGGATGGGACTCGACTTGAGTCTCGACGTCGTGCGAAGACTTGGAGGATTGATTCGGCTCTCGGCGCGAACGCCGGCTGGAGTCTGCGTAGCCATCGAGTTGCCTTGAGGCACCGACTCGCCACTGGCGGTCGTCACCACGCGCGGTCGTCACCACGCGCGGTCGTCACCACGCGCGGTCGTCACCACGCCGCATCGACAAAATCATTCGCAGAGCAGGCCTTCGGTGCATGTGGGTTTGTCCGTAGGACAATCCTCACTACTCGAACAAGAAGTGTAGCCCGGAATATTCAGGAAGCGCGTGTTGATGCTGTAGATGTCGAGAGCAAGATGACCCTTGCCGACGGCGGTGGAACCGAGCGCCGAACGCGTCACGCTCACCTCCGGGTAGCCCGCAGTACCAAGGCTGATGAGTGCCGTGACGAGAGATGCGTCGATGGTCAGGCTGCCCGTGTCTGCGGTCTCGCAGCGGATGAGTCCCTTTAGGCCCGCGTGATGACTGATGTCGATTTCCACTGCAATGCGCGTTTTGCCTTCGACGCTGGGCTTGGTCCACTCGAGAACGAGGGGAGAACCGCTGATGAATGGAAGTGGATCGGGACCACCGAGCTCGAGCGGTTCGCTACAGCTGGCGACGACTTCGACGTTGCTGCCCCCGACGGAGCCGGACAACGTGACGTCTTTTCCTGAATAGCAGGGCGGATAATCGAGCTTGTCGGTGGACTTTGGGAGATAATTCGCATTGACCGTCGTCATCGAGAAGCTCGTTCTTCCGTCAGTGAGCTTCACGTCTTTCAGGGCAAGTGCGCCAATATCGACTGCGACCGGAATCGTCTCGCACTTACCACTTTTGGTGCACGACTCCGTCGACGCAGCACACGTCTCCTCGCAAAAGGCCACGACGGGCTTTAGCAACGTGCAGTCTCCCACGGTCGAAACGACCTGCACCAACTCGTCGAGGGGAGCTCGAATCGTAGATCGTACCGCGCACACTCGTGTGGGCAGCTGCAGACGCATCTTCGGCCACCATCTTGAGCTCGAGCTTTCCCCAGACGTCGGCAAGGGTACTCGACGTCGTGCCACCCGAAATGGAACTCGTACCTCCTTGGCTTGCTGCGCCGCCTTCTTCGCCGCTTCCGCCGGAGCTTTGCGTGCTGCTGTCGTCTTTCGTCGAATCGGAACAAGCTTGTGTCGACAGTCCGAGACCAAGCGAGGAGCCGACGCAGAGACTCAAGACGACGTTGGAAAGCCGAGCGGTTCGAGATGTCATTTCGTGTGGACCTTTCGAGACGAATCGCGTGCGCCAGCCGACAGGCTATGTGGCCGAGTCGAGGGATATCGATTGGTGGCGATGCGGTGTGCAGACTGCACTTGCGATCCTCATCGTGTTTCCACTGCGAAATTGGGCTCATCTCCGTGCGTTCTCGTTCGAGCTGCGACCCTTCGAGTTCGGTCGGCTCTGGGCCCGGTGTATCGCAACCGTTCAGAGCGGCGCCACCTTCACGTTTGCGCCCGGGTTTGGCTTGCCTCGCGATCTTTGGCAGAATGCCGAACCGTGAATTTCGCCCAAGCTGCACAACTCGGATTTGCCGTCATTGCTGCGGTGGGCGTCTTTTCATTCGTGCGCACGGCGCAAGATGGTGAGCTTCGTCGAAGCTGTTCGACGCTGTGCGAGGTGCGTCCACGATATGCAGCGAAAGACCGGCGCGCGCCTGGATTCGAGCTGCCGAAGCTCGGTGGCGGGTTCGCGCGACTCGGTGACTATTCCGGCAAGACCGTCGTGCTCAACTTCTGGACGAAGAACTGCGCGCCTTGTTTGGAGGAGATGCCGACCTTGGCGCGATTCGCGACGACGCTGCGGGCTCGTGGAGATTCCGTGCTCGTGTCGATATGCACGGACGACACTGCCGAAGACGTGAAGCAAACCCTCGCAGGCGTACTTCCTGAAGGCGTTCCTTTCGACGTCCTGCTCGATCCGGAAGCCAAAGTGGTGACCGATCTTTACGGAACGAAGTTGTATCCCGAGACGTGGTTCATCGATTCGGATGGGATCATTCGTGCGCGCATCGATGGCGCCAGGGATTACTCGCTCCCCATCTTCGTCGACTTCGTCAAAAAACTCTCGTCGCGTCCGAGTTGCGACATCGAATTCAAGCTGGGCCAGCCACGGGGCGATGACGCGTGGCTATGTGCGCACGGTCAAGCGCCCTGAGTGCGAGATGGGTATCAGTCACCCTCGTATTCACATCGCGACTCACACGTTTCCATGACGGTGATCCGCTCGAGCCCGGGAAGATTCTGAACGAGCCTGTCCCAAACGTACTTGGCAATGTGCTCGCTCGTTGGGTTTTCGAGCCCTGGGATATCGTTCAAATACCGGTGGTCGAGTGCCTCACGCAGCGGGCGCACGGCAGCATCGATATCTGCATAGTCGATGAACCAACCAGCCTTTTCGTCGACAGGTCCGCGGACGCTCACTTCGACGCGAAAGCTATGGCCGTGCAAGCGGCTGCACTTGTGTCCGGTGGGAACCTCGGGCAGGCGATGTGCTGACTCGAAGCCGAACTTTCTGACCAGTCGAACGTTCACGGCGCCATTACTAGCAGGCTTGTGCGGTTTCGCACGACTTGGGGACACGGAGACGCGGGAGACCGCTGAACTCTCGTCCAGGGAGCCTCGATGCCACGGCACAGCGTAGGCACGCGGCCAAGGTTCGCTGTCTCTTGCCCTATCGCAACGGGTGATTTTCGGACGGAGTGGAGGCCCACTTGTCACTCGCAGGCCTTCGTAATAGCTACTCTGGGTGCAAGGGACGTCCGGATTCTGCTCTCGAGTGCGAATAGCGCTGTGCTCGGCAGTCACGAAGCCCTCGAAGCGGGCGCTGGCTTTGGGCGCAGCCGGCGTGCTGGTTGCTGCTGGTGCTGGATGGCTCGCCCATGAGGTCGCAAAGATGAATCATGGAGTCGACGCGCGGCTGGTCGACGATTTGACGCGACTTCCCCATCACTCGGTCGGCGTCGTGCTGGGCTGTGTTCCGCGTCTCCGGGACGGACGGAACAATTTGTACTTTCGGTACCGGATGGAGGCCGCCGCCAGGTTGTTTCATGCGGGCAAGGTCAATCATCTCTTGGTGAGTGGAGACAATCATCGTCGCGGCTACGACGAGCCAACTGCGATGCGCGATGCGTTGATAGCGCTCGGGGTTCCAGCTGCTCGGATCATCCTCGACTATGCGGGATTTCGTACCCTCGATTCGGTGGTCCGAGCCAAGGAGGTGTTCGGGCAGGATCGGATCGTCATCGTGTCCCAACGATTTCACAATCAACGTGCGCTCTATCTCGCACTTGCTTCGGGTGTGAACGCGATGGCGTACAACGCCAGGGACGTAGTGGGTTCGGAAGGAAATTTCACGGGCTTGCGAGAGCCTCTGGCTCGCATCCGAGCAGTCCTCGACGTGCATTTGCTGCGAACGCGTCCGCGGTTCACGGGGCCGCGCGTCGTCATCGGCGCTGCATCCTCGGAATGATGCAGCTGACGTCGCTCGTAAAGGCGATCGGCCTTATGCCGAATCCAGCGGTTTCGAAGTCTGGTTGTCGTGGTGTGCGGGTCGGAGGGGGCTGGCGTCGTTGTGCTGAATCGAAACGCGATTCGCGGATCTCCATCCGTACGTCGCCTGGTTCGGCGAGCGATCACCTACGCGAGCTGCGCAAAGGCCCAGCGTGCACCCGTGAGATCGCGGGGCGAGGTGCTGCGCGTCGAACTACGATGCGGACGGTGTGGAGCGGAGGCACAAGAGCATCGGCATCTCGCCAACGTAGATAGGTCACCGCCCGACGAATCTCGTCGTAGTCCCGCACGAATAGGGTAAAGAGTTTTGCGCGAAGTAGGCGGTGCTCCTCTCTCGAGTCCAGCGTAGGTTGGTAGTGCAGGCGAAAGGAGTCGACGAGCGCCTCCGCGTACGTGAGTTCAGTAGCCGTAATACCCGTTTTGCGCGTCACCAACGCGAGCCGCGCGCGGACCAATCGACAGAGGGACGCGAGTTCGTTGCAGCGTTTCCGGTTACTCGGACGACCCCGATTGCGGTCCGCATGTGGGAGTGAAAGGAGGCCACGTCTCGTCAAAGAATCGAGCTCGGTCTCGAAGCGATGGTGGACCCGTCGTAGTTCGCTCATCACCGACGAATCGGAGCCCGACGTTGCCGCGGGCGACCGACAAATCTCATGGGCTCGAGCGAGTGCAACTGCGCAAACTTCCAAGTCGTCAATGACGCCGAGACTGAAGTCCGGGAGTCGGCGCTCCACCTCGCGCGCTAGGGAACGCAGCAGTCTCGCTGCCCTGGTTCCGACGGAAATGGCCGACGGTACGTCGAGATTGACTCGGTTGAGTTCATCCGCTCCAAGCGCCAGAATCCGCGCTCGAAGGCGAGAAGTGAGCCGAACGGAGCTAGGACCAGGGTACGGGTGCCGGGATGCCATGTGGAGCCTTTCACGAGACTGCTTCGGCTCCGCGTGGGACGAGTTGCTCGAAAACGATGACGAGCGCCACGCGGGCGACAGCGGCTGGCGACCGGCCATCGTAGGCCACCCATAGTCAGGCGCACACCAGCGCGCCGAAGAAGGGTGCAACGCCCTATTCCAGTCCATTCGTACGGTGGCGACATGGGGCGCCTTGGAACGGTTTGGCGAGGCGTGACTGGTCGTGCATTCGCGTGGATGCGAGTCGATGAGGGCGCCAATCGATTCGATTACCGTCACGAAAACGCCGAAACCGAAGCGAACCGGGCGCCCGAGGCGCGAGGACCGGAAGACGACGAGCGGTCATCTGACGAGCACAGTGAGGAGGCCGCTCGGCGCAGCAAGAGGATCGGCGTTTGCAGTAGGCAATTCCAACAATTTGACGCACTAAATGCTGGTCTTGCAGCTTGCTCCGTTGGTTCGATTGGGCGTGCCCGAGGCGCACCAAGCGAATGCGCCAGTTCCGTCTGGTAGTCGCGCGAACGTCGCATCTGCCGCGGCGTTCGTCCAAGTCGTCGAATCGACGAGCTTCCCGGAAGCGTCGAAAAGGAACACGCCTTCGCCCGCCGCCGAAAGCGAGAACGTGGTGTGTAGCGCGCCTTGCTCGTCTCGATCGCCGTCAGCCCAGAGTAGGAGCACACCGCCAGCCTTGATGGTGAGTGAAGCGTCCATGCTCGACTTGGTAGGGTCGTCTACGGAGTCCGTCAGGTGGAAGCCAGAAAGCGAGATGGCTTCGTCACTGCCGTTATAGAGCTCGAATCCAATCTGGGTAGGCACCCGTTTCGTCCATGGCGCCCGTTTTGTTGGATGGGCAAACCTCGCTGATGAACAACTTGCCCGTAAACGTCGACGTTCCCGGTGTGCTCGTCGCCGAAGCTCCACCGCCACTCACGCTGCCTCCAGTGCTTGGAGACGAGCCTGGATCATTTCCGCCGGAGGGATTACCGATTGTGCTCGCGCCGGCGAGATTGCCGAGCCCACCCATCGCCGTCGCGCCTCCTTGCGACGGATTTCCGCCGCCATCGTTGCTCGAGCTGCATGCAAGCATTGACATCTGGACGGCGACGAGGATCGAAAGACATCGGTGAGACTTCATCAGGGGACTCGCTTTCTTCAGTGATGACGTAGCTTCGGATGGATACTTGCAACCATCGCGCGCAGCAATGAATCTGCGGGTTCGAGACTATGGTTTGCCGTCATTTCACCCGTTGCGCGAGCGAATCTAGCTTTACGGAGACGAATGAGTTTCAGATCTTGCCTTTCGCAATATTTGAGTTCCATTGTCGCCTTCAAATGTTCCTTCGCATTGCAACGAGTGCGCCGGTTACGACTTAGTCGTCGCGAAGGTTGGTGTCGCGTGCGTTCTCGGTGCAGACTGGACCTCTATGGGATCGCGTCGTCCGTCGTATTCGGGGCTTTCGTTCGTCGTGTACATCATGGTGTCTGCCGTTGCCTGTGGTTCGGGTGATGACGAACCAGGAAGCGGAACTCCGGTGCGCGGAGGCGCTCCTGGAAACGTCGGTGGAGCGGGGCTCACGCCAATCGCGGGTAACGGCGCGCTCGGAGGCGCGGGCTCGTTGCCAAAGGGTGGCGGAATCTGGATCAGGCACGTCGACGAAGGGTGGCAATGGCGTTGGCGGCTCCTGGACTTCCAAGGGCGGAGGTACTTCGAGCTCCACGGCTGGTGGCGGCACGCAAGGTCCAACGACGCCTGCGTGCGCCGTTCCGACGCAAGGGGACGTCGAATTCTCCGCGCCGAGTGGCACGTTCAGCGGCACACTGACCGTCGAGCTCACGACGAACATAGACAACGCACAGATCCGCTACACGACCAATGGCCAAGCACCGACGGCAACGTCGACGCTCTATTCCGACGCCGTTCAACTGAAGTCGACGACACGTTTACGCGCGGCTGCATTCGTCGATGGATCGCTTTCCGGAATGCCTTCGACGGCCTTGTACGTTGCGCGCGCGACGGAAGGAACCCACGACTTGCCCGTCCTCGTGTTGGATTCCTACGGAAGCGGGAAACTCCCCACGGACTACAATCAGCCGCGCCCATTCGTCGACGTAGCGGTGCTTTCCTACGACGTGCCCGACGGGGGTACCGTGTCACTCTCGGACGTCCCGACGATGGCATCGTTCGCTGCCTTCCACGTGCGTGGCAACAGCTCTTCCATGTTCGACAAAATCCCCTATCGATTGGAGCTCCGCAACGAGAACGGTGGAGATCGGGATTGCCCGCTGATCGGGATGCCGGCGGAATCCGACTGGGCCCTCGTGGGTCCCCATGCGGACAAGACGCTGGTGCACAACAATTTCGTGTACGAACTCGGGCGTGAGATGGGGCTTGCCGCACCGCGAATCAAACTCGCGGAGGTCTACGTCAACGTCGACGACCAACCTTTGGGCGCGGACGACTACCAAGGCGTCTACCAGGTGGTCGAGACGATCAAAAATCAGAAGAATCGCTTGGACTTGAAGCAGCTCGACGAGACGAAGACTCTCGCCAAGGAGATTACCGGCGGTTACATCTTCAAGTTCGACTGGATGCTGTCAGCCGACGTGACCATCGATTGTCCGACGACCACGACGAACTGTTGGCACTATCTCGAGCTCATCAATCCCGTCCCCATTGCTCCCGCTCAGAGGACCTACTTGACGGAGCATCTCGTGGCGTTCAACGCCGCGGTTCGTTCCGCCACTCCTTCGAACGCGACGACGGGGTACCCAGCGTACATCGAGACCCAGAGCTTCATCGATACGCTCATCGTGAACGAATTGACGCGCAACATGGATGGCTTGGTGCGGAGCCAGTTCTTTTTCAAGGATCGCGATCAAAAGATCAACGCAGGGCCGCTCTGGGATTTCGATCTGATTGCCGGCGTCGGCTTGAACCCCGGCATGATGGGGAGCACCATGGCAAATACGGCTGCAGACGGCTGGCAGTACGAAGGGAACGCGTCGCGCTTGACCGGCGGCGGCGGCGGCTTCGGCATGTCATCGGAGGGCACGGCTGATTGGTTCCCGAAGCTTCTCTCCGAGCCCACGTTCAAGGCGCAACTCGTCACGCGATGGAAGTCGTTGCGGCAGGGGCTCTTGTCGGATACGGCCATGAGTGCGCGCATCGATTCGGTGTCTCAGGGGCTTTCCAACGCCGCGGAGCGGAACTTCAACAAGTGGAAGATTTTATCGCAAGCGCGCGTCAATCCCTTCGATACTCCGACTGAATCCACGTGGGCAGCCCAGATCGCCTTCATGAAGACTTGGCTGCAGAAGCGTGCGGCGTGGCTCGACACTCAGTGGAAGTAGCGGCGCCGCCAGTCTAGGCTGCCGATGCGATTCGAATCGGACGCGCGCGAGCCTCGAGAGCCCCTCCGGGGCGCGTCGCGCGTCCTGGTCGCGAAGCGGGTTCATCGAGTCACGTCGCTTGCGGCGCGTCCTGGTCGCGAAGCGGGTTCATCGAGTCACGTCGCTTGCGGCGCGTCCTGGTCGCGAAGCGGGTTCATCGAGTCACGTCGCTTGCGGCGCGTCCTGGTCGCGAAGCGGGTTCATCGAGTCACGTCGCTTGCGGCGCGCCTTCGTCGAGTTAGCGCGGCAAGCCGAATCGCTCGCGATTCTGCCCAACGAATTCCACGTAGTATCCGCTCTCGTGGTGGCCCTCGAGCTCTCCAGAATCGACAGCGGCTTCGAGCGCGCGTTTGATGTCGCCGATCAAACGTGAGGGTGGCAGAGAAAATGCCTTCATCAGTTCGTCTCCAACCCCCGACGGAAGGGGTGGGACGATGGCGTCTTGCGCTGCAAGCTCGGAGATCCGCGTCCCGAGCTCGTCGATCAAGGACACCCCGCGGCGGCGTTTCTCGGGGCGCTTCGTCGTAATGTCAGCGCGCGAGAGACACAGCAGGTTGTCCAGCTCGCTGCCGACCTCGCGGGCGAATCTTCGAACGGCGCTGTCCGTCCAGCTTCGGTCGTATTGGCTGGCGCGAAGATGATTGAGCACCAAAAATCGCACGCTCTCTCTGAGGTTCACTTCCTTGGTGAAGAGGTGCGTTCGACGATCGAGCTTGTCGAACATGCGTGCACCCACCTCGGCATGGCCGAAGAAGTGCACCTCGCCTTCGGGAGAGATGCTGCGGGTTCGGACCTTGCCGATGTCGTGGAAGAGTGCGGCCCACCGGACCTCGATACGCGGCACGGCTTGGGCAACCACCTGTTTGGTGTGCTTCCACACGTCCTTGTGACGCCACTCGCCGTCGCCGAAGCCGACCAGTGCCTTGATCTCTGGCAGCAGGACGTCGAGCACACCCGTCGTGAGCAGCGCGTCGAGCCCCGCCTCGGGATTGGTACCCATCACGATTCGATCGAGGCGGCTTCTCGCATCCTCGACGCCAATGGCGTCAAGATCTTCTCGGCTGACGAGCACGATGGGGCGGTCGACGGCACCCGTTTCGGCGGCAATCACTGCACGGTCCAACGCGTCGATGGCGCGGTCGGGGTTGGCAGGGGGAGGCGTGAGGCTCGAGTTCATCGGATAGGCCCAACGGCCGTGGTTTCCAAGGTCGCGGGCGTTTAGCACGACCACCGAGAGCCGGCGCGAGGGAATGCATCAGGCAGCGGAAATCGTTGAAGAGTGGGCTCGATGCGATGGCGACGCTACGATGAGCTCGCAAGCCTCCTTGTCCCCCCACTTCCCCACGCATTTTGGCTCGAAGCAGCCGCTCGGTCGTCGACTGGCGCAGTTCTTTTGCGTGCTGTTTGGCGTGGTCGGAGCGCTTCCTCTGCTCGTTGGGCTCGTACTCCGCACGGAACGAGTGCGCACGTGGGCCGAGCAGCAGACCACGGCTTTATTGCGCGAGCAGCTCGGGCTCGTCGCTGCGTTTCGAGCGCGGGTCAACCTGCGGCCCCTCGAGCTCTCGGTCGAGGATCTGGTCGTGCCATCGAGTGACGGCGGCGCGCCGGCACTCAGCATCGAAAGGCTGCGAGTGGCGCCGCGGTTCTTCTCGCTCTTGGCGGGTAAGCTCGACGTCGGAGACGTCGTCGTCGATTCGCCGCGCGTGCGGCTTCGAATCTCGGGCGGACACATCGAGAACGTCGCTTACCGACTTCCACCGTCGAGCTCCGGACCGAAGAAGAAGCTCACGGAATCGCCCTTCGCAAGTGTGTCAATCACCGATGCGGCTTTCGACGTCACCATCGACGGACAGACCATCCAGACCGAGAGCTTCGATCTCGACGTCACTGCCGAGCGCAAGCTCGCATTCGAGGTGTTTCTCCGGAGTTCGGGCACGACGCTCACGGCTCATCGTAAGCGATCGTATTCGGGTTCCGACCGAGCAAACCACCCCGCGTCGGACGAGGACAACGTGTGCGAGATCGATCTCCGCGCGCGGCTCACCGATCGCACACTCTTGATTCGGAGACTCTCGGCTCTCGGTCGGGCTGACTTGGATCCGAAAGCTGGAACGCGTCCCAACTGCAACTCCCCAGAGGACGAAACCGATCCGGGACTCCTCGCGTTGCGTCTTTCGGACTTCGAGGTCGACTTTTCGAAGGCCTCACCCGCTCTGAAGGGACAGTACTTCGTTCGCGCTCCCGCTGCATTGGTCAATCGTTTCGTCAGATTCTTGCCGCTCGAAGGTTGGCTTGGGCTTCGTGGTGACGTCGCCTACGACGGTTCCACGAAGCTCCCACGGCTGCAGGCGACCGCGCACGGCGAGGGGCTTGCGCTCGGTCAGTACCGACTGTTCAAGGAGCTCGACCTCCACGCGCGACTCGAGAACGATCACGTTCTCGTGGACGAACTCGAGGAGCGTTTCGCCGACGGGCAGACACGGATTTCAGGGGTCGACATCGCTCCATTCGAGCCCGACGTTCCTTTCTCGGCGAAGCGTGTCGAAGTGAAGAACATGAGCTTTCCGGGGCTCATGCGCGACTTGGGCGTCACGAACAAGACGATCGTTGCGTGGGATTTCGGGGACACGGTGGTGACCGAGCTCGCGGGACACCTCGGATTGCCGAAGTTCGAAGGCCACATCGTTGCCCACACTCGTGACTTCGAGGTGTTCGATCGCGCCTTCGACGATCCGAAACGTCGGCACATGATCGGCGTCGCGCGAGGCAACGTCGATGGTCGGATTCTGGTCAAGCCAACGGCGCTCGAGTTCCGTGACGTGTGGGTGACGTTTGGGGCGAGCAAGCTCTTCACTCAAGTCGTGTCCATCGGGTTCTCGAACGAACTCGAGATCGGCGTCGCCGACACGAGTCACCTCGATCTCGCGGACATCAGTCCGATTGCGACCATTCCCATTTCCGGCAAGGCGAAGATGGGGGCGCACATGCGAGGCAAGGCGACCGATCCAGTGCTCTACGGATCCCTCGGCGTGAAAGACTTCGTGTTCGGTGGCTTCCCAATCGGCGATATCATATCGTCGAAGGTCAAGTTCTGGCCGCTGAAGGTCGAGATCACGAACACCCTGGCGCAAAAGGGCCAAAGTCAATTCACGGTCCCGAAGGCGCTCCTCGACTTCGACACTCGAGCCACGGTCGTCGTGGACGCTCAAGCTCAAAGTCAGAACCTGAACCTGCGCGACTTCCTCGCCATGTGGCACTTCGAGGACGATCCGAGGTACGCCGAGATTCGGGCGTCGGCGCCGTCGACGCGAAGATTCACTATGCCCTCGGGGGGCCCGAGGACACGTGCGACAGCGGCAACCTCAGCGTCGACGGCCAGCTGCACCTCGGCAACGTCGGGCTCTTCGGAGAACGCTACGATTCGGCAGACGGGCAGATTGCGTTTCACTGGATCAATCAAAATGCGAGCTTTCTGGGATTCTCAATCGATGTGCCCCACCTAGTGCTGCGAAAGGGTCCCGGTGCCATCATCGGGGCGTTCCAGGTGCGTCCTGGTGCGGAGCTCGTCGGTCATGCCGTGGCGACCAAGCTTCCGCTCAATCGCTTGGATTCCACGGCGCCTTGGGGAGCCTTCGTCGACACGGAGGTGTCCACTGGTGGCTGAAGTCGGGGGCACGCTCGATTCCATCAATGGCACGGTGCGTGCGAGTCTGACTCCGGCCCGCATCGGGTCGACGGTGTTGCCCGCTTCGGATCTCACGGTCACGGTTACGTCGCCGCCACGCAAGCTTCAATCGATAGGGACCAGCACGTGCGGTCGACCGATCCCCGGCCCCTTCGATCTCAATCAGTACCGAGCCGACAAGAGTGATGGCGAATATCGCGCGAGTGGGCAGCTTTTCGGTGGCCGGGTGCGGAATCGAGAATCTGACGATTTCCCGGCAACGAGAGAAGCACATCGGCGGAAAAATCACGCTGAATCGACTCGATCTCGGCACTTTGGTCGACGCATTGCCTTCGAGCCAGCGCCCCGAACAGCGCATCTCTGGGCTCATGTCCGCCGTCGTGGAGGTCGAAGACTTCGCACCGGCTGCACCTCGGAAGACTCGCGCGTCGATGTCTCTGCGGGAACTCTCGCTCACGCAAGGCAACCTGGCACTCCGCGCCATGCCGAGCGGCGGCCCCATTCGCATGCGTGACGGGCGCATCGATGTGCCTGGGCTTTCGGTCGAGAGTTCCTTCGGCAAGACCGTGAGTGCTACGTGGGATCTCGCAGGCAGTCTTCGAAATCTCGAGAGCAAACCAGAGGTGTCTCTAGCGCTCTCCCTACGTCCCGTGAATCTCGCGCCTTTTGCAAATGACGTTCCGGGCACGAGTCGCCTCTCGGGGGTGCTCGGCGCGGAGCTTTCCGTGGAAGGCTTGCTCTCGAGTCCGAAGCTTGCGGGGCGCCTCAGCGTCGATAAGGGAGAGGCGGAGTTCAAGAGCTTCGATCTTCCCATCACCGACGTGGCATTGCGGTTGGCCTTGTCTGAAAGCGAATTGCGGATTCGAGCGAGGGCACGCTCGTATCGGTTCGGGAACGGTGGAGCTGAAGGGCGGAGCACCGCTGTCCGGGCTCTCCCTCGGCACGCTCCGAATGGCGGTGCACGGCAAGGGCTTGTCGCTGCCAGAACGGCTGGGCGTGACCGGTCTCGCCGACGCGGAGCTCGAGGTTACTTTGGATCCGAGCACGCCAAGCGTTCGACCGCGAATCACGGGTCAAGTTTGGTTCGACCATCTCTCGTACACGCGACCAGTGGCCATGACTGCGGACGTAGCGCAACTCGCGCAGCGAGGACGTCGAAGTCACGTCGACAGCTACGATCCGAACGACGATCTCGTCGACTTCGATCTGGTCTTGCTCGCCAGACGTCCCTTGCGCATCCGCAACGGTCTCATCGAAGCGGAGATGGAGCTCGGTCGAGAGGGGCTGCAATTGCTGGGCACCAATCAACGGTTCGGCATGCGTGGCAACGTTCGCGTCGTTCCGGGGGGACGGAATCTCGATGCGCCAGAGCGTCTTCGAGATCCGCGAGGGCTACGTTCGGTTCGATGACATCACCCGTATCGCGCCTCGCGTCGACGTGAAGGCAACCACCGACTTCAGACGCTACTCGAACCAGTCGGGGGTGCAGACCGGAGCATCGTCACAGGCAACTGCGGCCAATTCGACTGGAAGCGTTGCCGGGGCGACGGGCGGGCAATGGCGAATCACCATGCATGCACACGGCGATGCCGATCAACTCAGCATCGATCTGACGAGCGAACCGGCGCTCTCGAAGGACGACATCTTTCTGCTGCTGACGTTGGGGGTGACTCGCGCGGAGCTCGACCAAGCGCAAAGCACGAGCGTAGGTTCGAGCGTCGCACTCGAGACACTCGGAACCCTGAGCGGCGCGGATCGAGCGGTTACGGATACGATTCCTCTGATCGACGATTTCCGCTTCGGGAGCGCCTATTCGGCGCGGACGGGACGCACCGAACCAACTGTCACGATTGGGAAACGTCTTGCGGAACGCATTCGCGCGAGCGTCACGAGCGGGTTCGCCGAATCGCGAGAGGTGCGTTCGAACGTCGAGTGGCGACTGCATCCGCAGGTGAGCGTCGAGGGGAGCTACGACAACGTGAACGACATCTCGAGTTCCCAGCTCGGCAACCTCGGGGCGGACGTACGCTGGCGGATCGAGTTCCGGTAACGTTTGCCTGGTTTTCGGTGATTACGGAATTTTGAACCATTGACGCGGATCAATGGAATCTGTGTGAGCGCTTGAATTGGCCTAAAGTCCCGCGTTTGGTGCCACCCCACACCCGTGCAGTACGACGAAGTGTTTTTCGGCGACTGGATTCCATGCGGACTCGATTGGCGTGTCGGCAGACTGACTGTCGTCGTTCCTCGACAATGAGGATCTTGGTTTCGGTATGCCGACGCTTTCACGCGCATCTCACGATTTAGTGGCCTGCGGCGCCGTTGCTCCGACACTGGGTCTGACGCATCCGGATTTCCACTTCGTTCGTGAGGGTCGATGTCTTTGCCGTCGGCGTGGCCCCACTCCCTCGAAGGACGAGGTGCCTCGCGAACCGACATTGGTGACCGGGGTTCGACGAAAGATTCGATTGCGATTCGTATCAGGACAGGGACACTATCTGGCGGTGACTCGCGCGGCATTCCCCCGCATTGCTTTTGTCGCGTTGATCCGAACTGCTTTGGCGGCGCAATTCCAAGGAGCATGACGATGGCGAAAAGAAGGCTAATTCTGGTTTCCGTGGCGGCGCTCTCAGTGGTTGCGTTGTCCGCAGCCTGCAGCAAAAAGGATGGGAACGGAGACGGTGGTAATGGCGGTGCGGCTGGTTCTACGGGGTCGAGCACCGGGACCAGCACCGGCACGTCCACGGGAAGCTCCACCGGAACCTCGACGGGCACGAGCACGGGCACGAGTACCGGCACGAGTACCGGCACGAGCACGGGAAGCAACGTTACCAACCTCACCCCGACGCAGGTCGACAAGTTGCGAGAGTCGGCATGCAACGCTTGGTCGATCGAACCCGAAGCGCTTCCGTCGAAGCTTCAGCTCGTCGTCGACATCAGCAGTTCGATGAACGAGAACGCTCCCGGCGCCAATGGCTCGACCAAGTGGGAGGTGACGAGGGATGCGCTCGAGGAAGCCATCGTCGGTATGGACGGTCCGGGGCTGTCGGCCAACACGGCCGTCGGTTTGCTCTTCTATCCGGGCAAGCGGATCCAGAACGTCTCGAAGACCCCGTTGGCGAGCAGTGCCGAATGCCTGAATACGGAGTCATCCGTCTCCATGGCGACGCTGGGAGACTGGACCTCGGCCCAACGCAAGGCGATTTACGACGCACTCGAAGGCGTGCCTCTCGGCCTTGGAACGCCCACTCACGATGCTTATAAGTTTGCTCTCGAGACCGAGGTGCTGAGCGACGAGCAGAAGGCGTTCCCCGGGGATCCGTACATGCTGCTCATCACCGACGGCATGCCGACCCTTCAGCTGATGTGTTACAACCCAGCAGGGAACCTCCAGTACGAGAATATCCCGACGCAACCCATCGTCGATGAAGTGGCTCGCGCGAAGGCTGCTGGTGTAAAGACGTTCGTCATTGGGTCACCAGGGAGTGAGCCGGGCAAAGCGTGGCTTTCGGCTGCGGCGCGTGCCGGTGGAACGGCTTCCGACGGCTGCAGTGATCAGGGGCCCAAGTTCTGTCACATGGACATGACCACGGCGCCCGACTTCAGCGCGGCACTTCGCGCCGGTTTGGCCCAAGTCACCGCGCAGGTTGCCAATTGCAAGTACGACATTCCCACGCAGTCCTCCGACGGCACGGAGAAGGTCGATCCCAACCTCGTGAGTCCCATCATCTACTTCAATGATGGAACCGCGCAGCTCATCGGTCGCGACGCGAACGGAAGTTGTGCTGGGGAAGGTTACAAGTTGAACTCGGCGACGGAGCTCGCGCTCTGCCCCACGACTTGCAAGCGATTGCAGGGCGATCCGCTCGCGCGTCTCGAGTTCATCTTCGGGTGCGGCGACGACATTCCGCTGGAAGTTCTCCAGTAACGCTCTTCATTGAGACGTTTCGAACCGATCCTCGTTCGCGGGGGTCGGTTCGAAACGTTCGTGGCGCACCAATGGACTGCTTGCTGAGTGCTGCCGCGCGAGCGACCACGAGCCACGCGCGGCAGCCGGATTCATCGTGGTTTCGCAGGCGCAGAGCCGACGTTTCGAGAGGTTCCGACGAGCCACGAGGATCACGCGGAAGCAGGATTCATCGTGGATTCGAAGGCGCAACGTCGAGCATCACGTACGATGTGCGACGAGCGGCGACGAGCGGCGGCGAGCGGCGGCGAAGAGGGGCATTGGGAGTCGTTTGCTGCTGGACGGGCCGTGATGCGCCGTCGCGAATTGTCGCACCTTTCGGCTCGTAATTACGCCGCACAGACAAAATTCCAAGAACGATGGGTAAAAAGTTACGCACCTGTTCGGGTCGTGCTTGATTGAGGCGCAGCGGGCGTGCAACAACGTTTAGCTCGTGACCGGACTTCCCCCCATTCCGATCGCTCGGCTCCGCCGCCCAAGAGGGCGAAGGCTGGCCGCAGGCATCATCGGAGTGGCACTCACGGTTGGCGTAAACGTCATTGGGACTCATGCCTCCTGCAGTGCCCTCGGCAGGCTTCGGGTACCCAATCTACGCCAGGTGTTCGAGCGCCGTTCTCCGAAGGCCGAGCTCACGGCTCAAACACTCACCCCGGAGCTGCGCCATCGCGGGTACAACGAGTGTTACCCATATGATTTCGTCGGGCTGGGCCCGTACTCGCCCTTCCGCAAATTGCGAGTCGGTCGCATCGCGATCCCGCAAAAGGGTGGCTACACCGAGGACTACGGTTACGACGTCGTGGTCCACTTCCACGGTCAGAATTCGCTGCGCATGACCCTCGCGCAGGTCGCGCGCGGAGTGGCCTTCGTCGGGATTGATTTCGGGCAACGGTAGTGGTGCCTACTCCGACGAGTTCGCCACCAAGGCTGCTTGGCGACTCCTTCGCGAGGACATCGATCGCGCGTTGAAGGTTCACACGGGGCGCGCCGAAGCGCATATTCGCCATGTTGCGCTCACCGCGTGGAGCGCGGGGTACGGCGCCGTCAACGAGATCCTCAAGTATCACAGCGATGACATCGACGCGGTGGTCTTGCTCGACGGGCTGCATGCCGCTTGGGATCCCAGGCACGGACGTGGTTCCGGAGTACAGAACGTCACCGCGGGACCGATAGCTCCCACGCTCGAGTTCGCGCGCCAGGCGCTCACCGGGGAGAAACTGTTCGTCTTCACGCATTCGGAGATCGATCCGGTGCTCTACCCATCGACATCGCTGACGGCGCGGTATTTCGAGCAAGAGCTCGGCGTGACGATGAAGACCGAGCCCGAATCCTCTGAGCCTTTTGGTTTGTACAGCGCGGTCGACGTCGGCGGTCTTCACATGTGGGGCTATCGTGGCAACGACAAGCCCGCGCACTGCACGCATTTGGCCCACATCGAACGCGCGATTCGGGACATCATCGAACCTGCATGGGACACGCCGGCCATGGACCGTGACGTGCCGTTCACTCCGGCCCCGCGCCTAGGGCCCGCAGCGCCCAGCGTTGCGCCCGCGAAGGAGAGTGAAGGTGTTCCCGAGGCCTTCGTCCCCGTCGCCTCCAGGCTTTCGACGGGCTGAAATCTTCGTGGTGTGTGACCGCGGATGCGGGGCGCACTGCGGTCGTCCATTGCGACAAGAGCGGGGGAGCACGGTCGACGCGCGCCAGCGGCGGCGCGGCACAGCGGCGCGGCAGGCACGGCAGGCACGGCACGGCACGGCGGCGCGGCACAGCGCGGCGCGGCACAGCGGCACGGCACGGCGGCACCGTCCTCGTGTGTTCCGTGATCGCTCCTTTCGAGGACATGGGCGAAGGTGTCCTTCGATGTCGGTTCGCAACTAGATGAATCCGTTGGAGGATTCCCAACTGCCAACCCAACCTCGCGCGCTTGCGGAAGATCGCGGAACGGTTCCGGGTTGCAAGCGTCGTCAAGGTAGGCTGTCATGGTTTCGCCTTAACTGAAATCAACACGGGACGTATCGTAATCAATAGAAAACTCCGAATGTCAGCGTCCAGTCATCCTGCACGACACCAGCGTTACGTTGCGATCGAGTTCTCTCCGACTTCTGGATGTCTCGGGAGCATCGTCAGCGTCGTTACCGACTTTTGTCGCAACGTGGTGGATGATCCTGGCGTCAAGTTCGCGTTTCAGCTTGCCGCATACGAGCTCACGGAGAACCTGGTCAAATACGCCGTCGGGGATCGGACTCGACTGCGGATTGCCGTCGAAAGTACCGTCCGTGGACCCGAAATCGTGCTCTCGACGGAGAACGAATCTACGCCAGAGCGGCTGGCAGATGCCGCGGCGCGGCTTTCCGCAGCGGAAGCGGCGACTGACCCCATCGAGCACTTCGATCAACTCGTGCAAGAATCGCTGGCCTCACCCACGGAGTCTCGGCTCGGACTCGGTCGGCTTCGCGCAGAGGGCGAGCTCGAGGTCTCTCACGAGGTGAACGACCGTATGATTCGGATCCAGGTACGCCGGCCCGTGCAATCCAACGAGGAGGGAAGACCACAATGAAGCTGACGCTCGAGCCCATGTCTCGAGAGGGCCATAGCATCGTTCCTCGGCTCGAGGATCGGCGACTCATCCTCAAGCTCTCCGGCACCTTCGATATGACGAGCGCCAACGCACTCCAGGCCTACCTCGAGCAAGTTGCTTCGGAAGCCCGACGGCAACAGCTCCTCGAGCTCGTCATCGACGTCGTCGAGGTGTACTACCTCGGATCGAGCTGCATCAAATCCTTCGTCACCCTTACCGTTGGAATGCAGAACGGCACGGCCGGGCTCCTTCTGCGAGTCGTAACGAATCCGCGTCTCGACTGGCAGGAGCGGGCATTTTCCGTGTTGGCACGTATCGCGCCCCAACGCGTACGTGTCGAACAAGCTCCCTAGACCTGGACGGTCACGGTGTCTGCTCGAACGCCCACCATTGCCATTCTCGTCGACTACTTGGTAGCGAGCTATCAGGTCAGTCTCATTCGAGCGGTGGAGCGGGCGTCCGCGGAGCGTGGGGTCAATCTACTCACTGTCGCGGGTCGTGCGCTTCACGCGCCTTCTATCGGCGACGCGACGCAGAACCGCATCTACGAATTGCTCACGCCGACCAACGTCGACGGCATCATTCTCGTCGCTGGGTGCATGAGTTATGCCTCGGGAGCTCAGGCTCTCGCGGAGTATTCGAAACGCTACCATCCCGTTCCAATCTGTAGCGTCGGGATCGAGCTTCCGGCAATTCCGAGTCTCGTCATCAGCAATCGACAAGGTAGCCACGCGATCGTCGAGCACCTCATCACGAAACATGGCGCGCACCGCATCGCCTATATCGGAGGTCCAGAAGCCAATCGTGAGGCAGCAGATCGGTTCGATGGATATCGACTGGCGCTCGATCGCGCAGGCATACCCTTCGACGAGTCTCTATTCGTGCGTGGGGACTTCTCCCTTCCTGCAGGCCTTGCGGCGATGAAGGAGCTCTTTTCGCGCGAAGCATCATTCGACTCGGTTGTGGCTGCCAATGACTACATGGCCATCGGTGCGCTCGAGGTGCTTCGTGATCACGGATTGCGTGTGCCCGATGACGTCATGTTGGCGGGGTTCGATGACGCTCCGTTCGCCAGATTTGCCCTGCCGTCGCTCACGACGGTGCGGCAACCCTTGGACAAGGTAGCTCGCATCGCCGTCGACTCGTTGTTGCGCCGGGCCGCTTTCGAGACGTCGAGCGACGTCATCCAGATCGATGTCGAAGTCGTGGCTCGTCAATCCTGCGGTTGCGGTCTGGTATCGAGACGCCAACAGCCGTCGATACTGCCGAAGAAGGATCGGGACAACACGGTAACGGAGCTCCTGCGCTGTCGCGAGTCGCTCATCGAGGCTTTGCACACCAATGTTGGCATTCCCCCTGAGGCGCTCAGCGGCTGGGGCGAACGCTTGCTCGATGCTTTGCACGTGGAACTCACCGGTCAAGCGGGTCGTTTCATGGCAACCATCACTGCGCTGCTCGAGGAAGCGCAGCCTCATCCGGACTTCGTGGACGAGCTAGGCAAGGTGGTCTTCATCCTCCGTTCGGAACTCCAGCGGATTGGCCCCGTGAGTGACGTTGCCCTCGAACTCGAGCACCTCTTTTACGTCGGACAGGTCGCCGTTGGAAATGCAGCGACGAACGTACAGGGACGAGAGAAGCTGGATCTGCAGGTCGTCATCGACGCAGTGCGGATCGGATTCGAACGCATCGGTACGGCGCTCAGTCGGCCCACGCTGAGTCAAGCGGTTCTCGGGATGCTGCCGGACGTCAACGTTCGTCGCGCGAGTATCAGCCTCGTCGACGAGGAGGAGCCAGAGCATTTGGTTCCTTTCGTCACCGTCTGCCCCGAGGTGGATCAGGAGCGGCAAAGTCAACAACGCTTCTTGGCAATCGATTTGGTCCCCAAAGGCTTCTTTCCCGAGCGACGCCACTCGCACATCGTCATCCCGCTGAGTTTCGAACAGGACTTCTTTGGCCTGCTCGTCGCGGAGTACACTACGAACGAGACCGTTTACGGTTTGCTTCGGGATCACATCAGTTCGGCGCTCAAGGGTGGGCAACTCTATCGCGCCGCGTTGCGGCAGGCGGCGTTACGCGAACGTGCCGAACGCGAGCATCTACAACAGGAAGCGCTCATCGCAGCTCGCATCCAGACCGCGATTCTGCCTCATCAGACCGATGTCGCGGGGCTCGAGGTGTCGGCGCGAATGGTCCCTGCAGTCGATATCGGGGGTGACTACTACGACGTCATTCCGACGGAAAACGGCTGTTGGCTCGGCATTGGCGACGTTACCGGACATGGTTTGATCGCAGGTCTCGTGATGTTGATGGTTCAGGGGATGATTGCCGCGATGGTGCGTCGAGAACCCGCAGCGCAGCCTTCGGGGCTCATTACTTCGCTGAATGCGGCGCTCTACGAGAACGTGCGTAATCGATTGAGCCGCGACGACCACGCGACGCTCACGTTGCTCCGCTACGATCGTGACGGGACCGTGACCTATGCGGGCGCCCACGAAGACATCATCGTCTATCGGTGTCACGACCGGAGCATCGAGTTGTTGCGATCGCCCGGCTTCTGGTCAGGGGCATTGCAGGATGTCGCGAGCCTTACCCATGACGAGACATTGAGTTTGCAGAGAGGGGATCTGCTCGTCCTTTACTCTGACGGCGTGACCGAGGCGATGAACGAGCGCGGGGAGCAATTCGGTCTCACTCGCCTTTGTGCCGTGGTCAAAGACGCGGGTGCGAGGCCTCCGATGGATGTCAGCGACGCGATAGTCAAGGCCGTGGAGCAATGGCAGACGCGGCAGATCGACGACGTGACCGTGCTCGTGGCCCGCTATCAAGGAAACTAGTGCGCTGGCAAATAGCGCGCCGACGTGGCGATTCTCACCGTGCGCCCACGAGGGATTTCGGGGAACGAGCTAGCCGTGCTGCACGTCTAGGCCCAACGAACGGGTGGGCCGTGAACCCTTGGAATTCGCGTGCGGCTAGGAAGGGCGTCGTGCGAAACATGAAGCCATCGAGGGTGGTTCGCGGTCGACGGGAATCCTTTTCACGATCCTTGGAGCGTACGTTCGTGCACGTGGTGTACGACGACAACACGTGCACGAAATCTCGTTTTAGCCGAACAATCAACGGGAATTTGAGCCAGTTCTCGCATTTTTGACCCGGCATTGCTCGAGAGGGACGTTGATTCGACTGGTAACGTTGAGCGGATAGACAGTCGCGTTGGGCTCGATTAGCCTGCTCGTCTCGTCAAGGAATCGAATCGAGACTCGTGTTCGGTCTTGGTTCTAGATGAGTTGAGTCGAGAAGAGGTCGATGGCGAGCGTCGAATTTGCACGAGTCGATAAGGTCTACGACAACGGGAGCAAGGTCGTGGACGACCTCAATCTCTCGATTCGCGACGAAGAGTTCGTCGTGCTGGTCGGACCTTCGGGGTGTGGAAAATCGACGACCTTGCGCATGGTTGCAGGGCTCGAGTCCGTAACCTCGGGCACCATTTCGATCGATGGTCGTGTCGTCAACGACGTGCCTCCAAAGGATCGCGACATCGCGATGGTCTTTCAGAGCTACGCCCTGTATCCGCACATGTCCGTGTACGAAAACATGGCGTTCGGACTTACGATGCGAAAGGTTGCCAAGGCGGACATCGACACGAAAGTGCGCCGCGCCGCCCAGGTGCTGGGAATTTCGGCATTGCTCGATCGTCGACCGAAACAGCTGTCGGGCGGACAACGACAAAGGGTGGCAGTCGGGCGCGCCATCGTGCGGGAGCCCAAGTGCTTTTTGTTCGACGAACCGCTGTCGAACCTAGACGCAAAGCTTCGCGTCGAGATGCGGGCAGAGTTGAAGCGCCTTCATCTCGAGCTTCGGACGACGACCATCTACGTGACGCACGATCAGGAGGAAGCCATCACTCTCGGCGATCGCGTGGTCGTGATGCACGGCGGCATCGTCCAGCAGTGCGCAGATGCGCTCACGATCTATAGAAAGCCCGTCAATCGTTTCGTGGCGGGCTTCCTCGGCAGCCCCCCCATGAACTTCCTCGAGGGACGCGTCGAGGCACGTGACGATCGTCTGTATTTTGACGAAGGCAGTGGCGCGATCGAAGTTCCGACTTGGGCGAATTCGGCACTTCGCGCGAAGGTCGGTCAGAGGGTGGTGTTGGGTGCGCGACCCGAGGCGCTTTCGAACGGGATGCATGCCCGATTTCCGACGGACGGGATTCCGCTCGAGATGAGCGTGTCTCTCGTGGTTCCGCTGGGGGACAAGATTCGACGTCCACCTCTCTACACCGTCTCATCCTCACGTGGTCGCTCAGCTCGATTCGGAGGCCAAGGTCCTCTTGGGCGATTGCATCAAAATCTACTTCGATCCCAATCGAATTCACTTCTTCGAACCCGGTGAGCACGGCAAGAACCTCGTGCTCGCGGATCCGTGAACGTGCTTGCGACGGAGGCCTCCTGATGATTTGCAAACGAACTACGACGACGGCAGTGGTTGCCACTTTGCTCGCGCTCTCGAGCTGTATCAAACGGGAGCCCGTGAACGCGACGACTTCGGCGTCGGCCTCCAGCGCTTCGCCGGTCAGCGCGAAACCGACTCAAGCTGCCGACGCTGCGCCGAGTACGCCGACGGGGCTCTATGGCAAGGTCGCAGGGACCGATCTCCTGCAAGGCAAAGGGATCTCCGGTTTCGAACTCTTTGGACAGAAGGACCGGGTCAATCTGACGACGGTTCCCGTCGAAGGAATGCCGTTCAAGTCTGCGTATCGCGCTCAAATCTTGTCGACGCCTACCAACAACTGGGACGTGCAGTTGTTCGCCAAGACGACGATGCAAGTCGAAAAAGGCGACGTCCTTTTGGCGACGCTCTACTTCCGCACGGAGTGGGCTCCGCAAGAGAGTGGTGAAGGCGAGAGCGAGTTCGTTTTCGAGCTTTCACGGGATCCGTATACGAAGTCCGTTACCTATCCTTTGCGCGCCAGTCGCGATTGGAAAAAGATCTACGTACCATTCGTCGCCGCGCAGGCTTACACGCCCGGCTCGGCGCAGATGATCTTACGTTTGGGCTATCAAAAGGAGATCGTCGAATTCGGCGGGATCAGTGTCGAAAATTTCGGCAAGCAGCTCGCGCTTGCCGACTTGCCCGTCACGACCATCACTTACCGAGGAATGGAACTCGACGCGCCTTGGCGCACGGTTGCGGCGGAGCGTATCGACAAGTTGCGCAAGGCGCCGCTGTCGGTCGTGGTCACGGACGCAGCAGGGAAGCCGCTCGCCGATGCCGAGGTCAAGGTGACGCTCAGCGAACATGCCTTCGGGTTCGGCACTTGCGTTCCAGCTGGACGCATCGTCTCCGCGAATCCTGCAGACGAGCGTTTCAAGGCCGTGGTGAAGGAGCTATTCAACGTCGCGACACTCGAGAACGACCTGAAATGGGTTCCACTCGCTGGGGATTGGGGGAGCGCGTTTACTGTTGCGCGTGCCACGTCGGCCATAGACTGGCTCACTGCGAAGGGTTTGGACGTTCGTGGGCACGTGCTCGTGTGGCCGGGCTGGCAGAATCTCCCGAAGTCGTTGCGAGCGCTCGAGGGCGATGCGACAAAACTTCGTGCCGAAGTGGATAAGCACATTCGTGAGACCGCCACGGCCATGAAGGGCAAGGTGGTGCATTGGGACGTGTTGAACGAGCCCTATGACAACCATGATCTGATCGACATACTTGGAAATGAAGCGATGGTCGATTGGTTCAAGGCGGCGCGCGCGTCGGACCCCGACGCGCAGCTGTTCGTCAATGACTACGCAATCCTGTCGGGTGGTGGCGGAACGACACCCCATCGCGATCACTATGAGAAAACGATTCGCATGCTGCTCGACAAGGGTGCTCCGCTCGACGGCATCGGCATGCAGGGGCACTTCGGCAATTCTCTGACGGCTCCGGAAGATCTGACTCTGATTCTGGATAGATACGCGAAATTCAACAAGACGATCTGGGTGACGGAGTACGACATCAATATCGACAATGAAGGTCTTGCGGCTGGTTACACCCGCGACTTTTACACCACGTTGTTCAGCCACCCCGCGGTCGGTGGAATCGTCATGTGGGGTTTCTGGGACGGTTCGCACTGGAAGAACAACGCGCCGCTCTATCGTCGAGATTGGTCGCTCAAGCCGGCGGGTGAGGCCTATCGCGAGCTCGTGAAGAAGCTCTGGCACACGGATCAAACGTTGCGCACCGATCCTCAGGGAACGATTTCTCTGCGTGGTTTCCTCGGCACCTACAACATCGTCGTAAGCGCGAAGGGACGAAACTGAAAACCGCCAAGGCAACGCTCGTTGCTGGTGGGTCGAAGGTCGTCGTTACGCTTTGACCTTCGAAAGCGGAATTGCGATGCCGCGGATACCAATCATTGAGGCAGTTCGCCGAGCAAGTGATGCGATTGTGCTAAGCTGCAGAAGCGTCGCCCGTGGGCTTATGTGTGCCCGTACGATGGGCAAATGCGGAGGTAGGGATCAATGACGAAGGTCAGTATGAAGTGGATTGGGCTTGCCGGAATGGTTGCGCTTTCGATGGCAACCGCAGCAGTGGGTTGCTCGGGAAGCAAGGAGGAGTCGAACGACGCCACGGGTGGCACGACGTCCGAAGGCGGCAATGGTAACGGCGGAAGCTCCGACGGAACGACCACCGGTGGTACCGCGCAAGGCGGAGCATCGAGCTCGAATTCTTCGAATAAGGGCGGGTCGAGCAGCACGAGCTCGAGCACCAAGACTCCGCTCCCCGAAGGTGTCACGTGCGCTGCCGAACCCGCACCAGGCAACGCGTTGCTGTCGAACTTCTCCGAAGTCACGGCAGGAAAGTACGACCCGAGCAAGAACTTCAGCTGGGGTACGTCGAAGACGCTCACGGGTGGAACGTTCTTCTACGGTGATGCTGGGGATTCAGCGGCATCCCCTGCGGTGCCGGCAAGCTCGCTGTCCGCTGAAGTGGCTGATGGCGCGCTGCACCTGACGGGTGATATTCAGCCGAACAAGTACGCCGGATTCGGATTCTGGTTTGGCCCCTCGTGCACGGACGCGCGCGCCTACAAGGGGATCTCCTTCAAGATCTCCGGCGACATGAGCGACTCCGAGCTGCAGATTCAGGTCCAGAGCAGTCGCAACTATCCCATCGATACGAAGAACTCGAAGGGTGAGTGCGAGGGAACATGGGGTAGCCCATGCAACAGCAACGCGTACACCTTCAAGGATCTGGTGTTGACGGCGGAGCCCCAGACCATTCAGATGCCGTGGGGTGATTTCAAGGGTGGTGTGCCGATCGAATCCACTCGAGCCGGCGGAGCTCCTTGGCTTCCAATGGCATTTCAATTGCGGGGCGACGGCGTGTAAGCCCAGCGTCGTCATCGACGACGTGACGTTCTATTGAGCGGCAAAGCACCACCCGCGGCGTCGCGGAGAAGGTGCTGACGAGCGAGGCTGGTTCGGCAGTGATGCCGAGCTGGCCTCGTCCCGTTCGTGAAACGCCGAATGCCGTCCGTTCGTGAAACGCCGAATGCCGTCCGTTCACTTACACGTCAAAAACTTCAAATCGTCGACCCAAATGTCGAAGACCTGACCCGGCTCGACGGAGAAATCGATGGAGTAGAGTTGTCTCGCGTCGAGTGACGTCGGTCGCGGATCGCCCCAGCCCGGGGCCTGTTGCACACCCGAGAATAGAACGCGATACTCGCGCCATTCGGGGGTCAGCGTGATGTCCTTGCCCCAGTGATTCCAGCAGCTCTTGCAAACACCGAGATTCGGGTGCGTGTTGATGTCGCCGATCTTGAACCGCACCTTGCGACCTGCACCTTTGCCGGCCTTCGCACGGAAGCTGATCCCAACGTAATTGGAGACGTCCACGGTGCCGTCGACGCCAACGTTGGCGCCGAAGTTGACGCCCCAAGCGCCGGCCTTGCTGCTCGTCTTGCCAAAGTGATGCAAACACAAGGTCGAGCCCGAGCAACCTTCTTCGGTCGGCTTGGAGTCGTCGTTGAGGAACGCCGAACCATCCGGATCCGTGCTTCGCCACCAGTAGCCGCCACGCCCCTCGCGCTTGGCTACCTGGGTGTCACCATCTTCGAAATCGTCGATGAGACCGGCCTCCTCGGCAGGTACGAATCTCGCCGGAGCACGTCCGTATCGAAGAGTCGGCATCCGAGCGCGCCCGGTTGCGATGCGCCGACACGCCGATGCAACCAGCGGTGGTAACAACGACACAGAGTCCGAGACCGGCGAGGCACTTGGGCAGAGAGAGCATGGAATGCATCCTGGACCTTCCGAGGCTACGATCACCACCACATATTGGCGGACAAAGACACCATGTCTTCGTCGGGGACCGCCGTAACGTCGTCTCGCGGCGGATATCCAGTGCGCACCGTCGTAAGCGAACCGTTGTACCAGTGGGAGTACTGGAGCACGATCCGATCCGTCGAGCTCCAGTCCGTGTGGAAGATGACGCGAGGCGACAGGACCGAGAAACCATAGCGATCGTCTTGTACGTCGGGCTGCACGCGATCGTAGCGCACGGACGCACCGAGCCAGGAGAGCATCCCGTAGGTGACCTCACCGCCAAACTTCAACATTCCTAGGCCCTTGCGGCTCTTGTCGTCGCTCTCGAGGATTTTGCCGTTCATGCCGAAGAGACTCACGACCAGATCGGGACCGTCCGCGGTGAATGGCACGGGATAGCTGACCAACTTGCCGACGCTGAGATCGTATTGCGCACCGATCATGATCATCTTGCCGTTGCCGCCACTTCCCGCACCGAGATAGCTCTGCATGAGCCCCGGACCACCCCGTGTGTTCATGACCTCGATGATGCGCCCCACCGTACTCGCATCTTCGGCCTCGGTTTGCGACACCGCAGTATAGAAGTGGCCGAATCGTCCCAGGTTCAGGCGCACATCGCCTGCCAGAATCAGGATCTTCCCGTCGGGTTGAAGCGTGCCAGTTGCGCGCTCGTCTTGGCTGAAGGCGTTGACGTAATGGCCGCCGACGAGCACCTTGCCGCGGTAGCCGAAACCCGCGTGGAAGTGCGAGACGAAGCTCGAGCCCTCGTTGGCGTTCGCAAAGTCGTTCCAACCATCCGGAGTGATGTCCACGGGCGCTTTATTGCTCTGCCCAAGGAACCCTTGCTCGACCAGAACCGTAAAATCGCGGTTGATCGCCAGCGCAGCGCTGATCTGCTCACCCACACCGCGGATGCGCGCGATGAGGGGCGTTCCGTAGCGCCCCTCGTCGAATGCTCCCATGGTGCCGTAGCGCGTGTTGAATGCACCAACGTTTGCCCGCACGTCCACTCGCTTGCCGAAGTCGGGTCGAATGCTGAGATAGGCGTCGTTGATGCCGGCTTGGGACGCCGGATCGAAGAATCCAACGGAGACCGTTTGCTGGCGGGCGAGGATGCTGACGTGTCCCGTGACGATGCTATTTCCGTAGGAGAGATTGAGCTGCGTGTACGGATTGGGGACGACGCCCGTGTGAGAGAACGTATCGCGATCGTCGGGCACGACCGGAGGGGCATGCAGTACCGTCTTGCTCTTGTTCGCTCCCGAGTCTTGTCGGGAGTTGATGCCCATTCGCAGCGGCGCAATGAGAATGCCGTGGAAATCGAAGCGCCAATCGCCTTCGCCGACAGGTGCTTCGCCGAAGGAGGGCGTCGTGCCGCCGGGAAGCGCTGCCAGATGTGGGATCGACGGATCGAGAGTCAGCCGAGGATTGAGGACGATGGGTTCCGCGTCGGCGCTATCCGCTGCTGCCTTCTCGTTGGTTGCCCCAGGGCTCGTCGGGGTAGCGGGCGTCTGCTGCGCGGCTGCGTGCGCCGAAGCGAAAAGTGCAACCAAAAAGGCACATCGTCTCATGCTCGTACTCCTGATATTGCGTGACGCCTCGATGCCGAAATCTCGTCGTGACAGCGCGCTCGGACCGATGAATTCGGGCATCTCGAATGACTGCTCGAGGTCACGAGTCATGGTTGCGCGTCGCTCGTAAGTGCTGGGGTTGGTGGTGTTTGCCGAGGTCAATCTTGTACGCTTCATGACTTCTCTCACCACCAAAGGTTGAAGTTCAATGCGAACAGTTGGTTGTCCAGGCGCTCCGGCGTGCGCTCACCGGTGCCCTCGTTTCGGGTGCGAGATCCGTAGAACCACCGCGCGTACATCAGATTGATTGCCTCACGACTGGTCCAGTTCGTCTTGAGCTGGATGCGCGGCGCGAGCACGTAAAAGGTCTCGTCCATGTCCTTCGAGTTCGGGACGACCGCGTCGAATCGACACCCGACGCCCAAGTAGCGGATCAGCGTGTACAGGCCGTCGATGGCGCCTTTGTAGCGATCACGTCGATTCCACGCCGCGTAGTCGGACCAGGTCGTGGCCCAATGAAATCCGGTGTTGATTACGATGTCGGGCCCATCGCCGTTGAATGGCGTGGGATGCGCGACGATTTTGCCCAGGCTGACCGAATAGTTGATTGCGGTTACCAGCATCTTTCCAGTGCCGTCCGCAGGCAATCCGAGCCAGCGATCGGCGAGGTTCTCTCCGTCCCCGCCGTAGGTCATGAGCCCCTTCAGCGGAAAGGCATGCTTCATGCGTAGATACGCGACGCCCGCAGAGAGGTAACCGTACGTGTCGTTGATCGCGCGGACGTCTGCGGCGTAGACGCTGATGCGTCCGTCGGGGATGTTGGTCTCGTCGAGTTGCCGCGTGACCGGATTGTCGACGGCCATTTGTACCCGCTCGTCCTGAGACCAGTTGTGCAGGTAATGAAGCTGGAGTTGATACTGGGTATCGCCCTTCAGGAGCAAGCCTGCGTGTGCGTGATGAATCCATGCCGCAGGCCATGTGGTGCGGTTGTAGCCGTTGATGGGACTCGAGATGATACCGTCTGGAATTCGTCCGTTGCGCGGCGTCATGATGCCGTGCTCCACGGACACTACGGCGTCCTTGGTCAAGTCATATTCGAGACGACTGGTTTCACCCACTCCTCGAATCAACCCCGCAATCGGATTGACGTACACGCCGCCACCGTAACGACTGAGAAGGCCGTAGGACGTCGCAAAGAAGCCGGCATTGATTTGGAATCGGAAATCGCCGACCGGAATCGGGGTGTAAGCAAGGTACGCGTTGTTGATGAAGTATTGAGTGCCGAGTTGGTAATATGTCGTCGGCGCGGTGGGGTTCCAGGTGTCTACGGACGTGTGCGCCGTGACCTTGGAGTTACCATAGGCAAAGTTCAATCCGACCCAGTTCCCCGGAACGCTGCTCGTGCTCGTGAACGAAGCCCACTCTTCGATGGTTTGCGGAGGTGTGTGAAATGTCGTTTCACTCTGACCATCCGCAAGTCTTCTGCGCTGGTACGAGCTGGCCTGGAGCGAAATGTTCATCGAGCCGCTGAACCGAAAGGTCCAGTCGTCTGCGCGGTTCGGCATGCCGAACGCTGGCGTGATGCCGCCCGCGAAGGCGTCGTTCATCGGCACGTGCGGTGAGGGGCTGAAAGCTTCGTAACGACGATAGCCCGGCATGTAACCGCTGACGGCGAGCTCGTCTTCTGTGAGCAGCGGCTCCGTATCGACGGGTTTTGCCGTGACTTTTGCCGTCGGCGTGGTCTCCGTCGTGGCAGGGTTGACGACAGGCGAAGGTGCAACGACCTGGGGTGCCGCTGCAGCAGGGGTCGTCGGCGCGTTCGTTCCTGGTGCGACAGGTTCCTCGCTTGGCGTCGCGGAGTTTGGTGTCGTGGTCGTGGCTGGGAGCCCCACAGATTGTTCGCCGACGGCTTGCGCTCGTACGAACGCCGGAGTCGCGAACGTTACCCCTCCCGCAACGAGCCAGAGACCCGTCTTCGAGAGCGTACCCGAGCTGGGAATGCCGAAGCGACGTTGCCGCGACGCACCGACAAAAAACACCCAAAGCGTGCCCGCTTGCGGAGTCATTGGTACCTGCCTCTCAGGTGCAACAAGGAGAATTCTCTCAACGTGCGTCTCCCAAAGTACGAGTCACATTCATGTCGAACTGCCATGCGAGTGGCGTCGCGCGCGGGGTGCCGACGATAACCCGACCGGGCTCCACTTCAATAGCCCATCGAGAGAGAAAAAAGAACATCTCGAGCGAGCATTCGCCGGGATGGTGTAGTCGAGCAATGACCTACGCGTAGAAATCCTTTCCCCATTCGAGTGGATTCGTTGCCGCCTCAAAATCGTGGAGGATTACGGCAGAAATGCGAAAGTGCGCCGGTGTTTTCGCGTGATGATCGATCACGTAAATGGGATGAGGGACGAACGATGACGAGCGACGCAAGTACGAAGTGTCGGTGGGACTTGGTGAGCCTGGGTGAAGTCATGCTGCGTCTCGATCCGGGGCCGGAGCGAATTCACACCACGCGCAGCTTTCGAGCTTGGGAAGGCGGAGGCGAATACAACGTCGCTCGTGGTTTGCGTCGTTGTTTCGGCAAACGAACGGCGATTGCAACCTCACTCGTCGACAATCCCGTAGGAAGACTCATCGAGGACTTGATGCTTCAAGGAGGCGTCGATCTGGCTCTTCTGCGCTTCGTTCCCTACGACGGCATTGGGCGCAGCGTTCGATGTGGTTTGAACTTTACCGAACGCGGCTTCGGTGCACGCGGCGCCGTTGGGTGTTCCGATCGCGGCAATTCAGCGGCGTCGCAGATCGCGCCAGGTGACTTCGATTGGAATCGGATCTTTGGCATCGAGCGGACGCGATGGTTTCATACCGGAGGCATATTCGCAGCTCTTGGTCAGCATACGGCGGCGGTCGCGATGGAGGCGTGCACCGCGGCACGAAGCTCTGGTGTCACGGTTTCGTACGACCTGAACTACCGAGATTCACTCTGGAAAGGTATCGGTGGCGCCGAACAGGCACAGAAGGTGAACCGCGAAATCGTAAGGCAGGTGGATGTGCTCTTCGGTAACGAGGAGGACTTTTCTGCGGCTCTCGGGTTCGAGGTCGAAGGCACCACGAGCGACTACTCGAACCTCGCCGTCCAAGCGTTTCAACGCATGATCGAACGTGTCATTCGTGAGTATCCAAACATTCGAACCGTCGCGACCACACTGCGCACGGCCAAGAGCGCCACCGTCAACGCGTGGGGTGCGATTGCCTTTTCGGAAGGGCGATTCTACGTCGTGCCGCAGACCGATGTCGAGATCTTCGACCGAGTAGGCGGAGGGGACTCCTTTGCATCGGGTTTCATCTACGGACTGCTGGAGGAGAAGGGTGCGGAGTGGGCTTTGCGTTGTGGGGTGGCCCATGGAACGCTCGCGATGACGACGCCAGGCGATACCTCCATGGCCAGCATCTCTGAAGTCCAGAAGCTCATGAAAGGAGCTTCCGCCCGTATCGAGCGATGACGCTTCCCCAAGGTGACCCTGACGAGGTAAACGAGATCCGTATGTCGCGTCTAGAGATTTGCAGACGAATCGAGGAGACTGGGATCGTTCCCGTCGTTCGTGCGCCCTCGCCCGCGGTGGCGGTAGCTGCTTGTCATGCAGTGTACGCAGGAGGGGTCGACATCGTCGAGGTGACGATGACCGTACCCGGTGCAATCGACGTCATCAGCCAACTCGCTCAGGAGTTTTCCGGACGTCTCCTGATTGGTGCTGGAACCGTGCTCGATGCTCAGACGGCGCGGGCGTGCATCACTGCTGGTGCGGAGTTCGTCGTCTCGCCGGGGCTCGACGTCGAGATCATTCGCGTGTGTCATTCGCTCGGCCGTCCCTGCATGCCTGGTGTGCTGACCCCGACGGAAATCATGATTGCTCAGAAGGCGCAGGCAGACGTTTGCAAGGTGTTTCCCTGCGCTGCCGTGGGAGGGCCGGATTATCTCAGCGCATTGCGTGGCCCGTTTCCGAATCTCAAGTTCATGCCGACGGGAGGGGTCGATCTCCAGACTGCGGCCGACTATCTCGAAATCGGGAGCGATTGCGTTGGGTCTGGGTTCGGCCCTCGTCGACACGAGGATTCTCGAACGAGAGGGTCCGGAGCCGATCTCCGAACGCGCTAGACAACTGGTGCGGATCGTCACCGTTACGCGCGCAAAGTCAGGGTATCCGGCATGTCGATAGGACGGCTCGTCGAGAAGTACCCGTACGGCAAGGCACCGCTCGTGCTGTTGCTGCTCGCGATAGTCTCTACGACGCTTTACTTTGCCACGCAAAAACGTAAGGAGCCACGGCCCGATCTGGTGTTGGTGACGTTCACGGCGCCACATCAAGCAGCCTATCGGAAGGCCCTACCTGCATTCGAGAAGGCACATCACGTCAAGGTGGATGTTCAGCTCGCTCATTGGGGATCCCTTCGCACACGTTTGCAAAACGCGATGCTTGCGGATACCGACGTGCCCGATCTGGTCGAGATGCTCGAGGGTTCCCTCGGCTTCTTCACGCGAGGGCCGAAGTCGGACATCGGTCTCCTCGACTTGACCTCTCGGATCGAACACGAGCGGCTGAAAGAGCGAATGGTCGACTCGCGATTCAGTCTGTGGTCCGATCGAGGTAGAGTGTTCGGCGTTCCTCACGACGTGCACCCGGTAATGCTCGCTTACCGTAGTGATCTCGTGGCGCAACTCGGGATTGACGTCTCACAGCTCGATACGTGGGACAAGTTCATCGAAGTGGGGCGCCGCATCACGCGTGACAAAGAGCGGCGACGGAGTGATCGATCAGTACATGATCGATCTTCCCCATAGCGGCAGCTATGGGATCGTCACGTTGATGCTCCAACGTGGCGGTCAGTTGTTCGATGAGCGGGGGGTCCCAGCGTTCGCAAACGACATTACCGCCGAGGATATTCGCGCCTACCTCGAGATGACGCTCGGCAAGCAGAAGATCGCTTATGACTGTGGCTGGGGGCAACCGCTCTTCAAGGCAATTACCGACGGGCTTGCTCTGTTCTACATCACACCGGACTGGCGCAGTTACAACTACCAGACGGATCTCCCGAAGCTTGCTGGCAAGATGGCACTCATGCCGCTTCCTGCCTGGGAGAAGGGCGGACGACGCACGAGTGTGTGGGGTGGGACGGGGCTCGTCATTACCCGGCGTACGAAGCGGCCGGATCTGGCCTGGGAACTCGCGGAAATTCCTCTATCTCGATGGCCCCGCCTTGGGCGAGCGCTTCCGCGAGACGAACGTCATTCCGCCGTTCAAGGACGCTTGGGATTTGCCGGAATTCAACGAGCCCAATCCCTACTTCTCGGGCCAACACGTTGGGCGCCTCTACGCAGCACTCGCTCCGGAGACACCACCCTTCTATTCGTCCCCCCTCGACAGCGTTGCGCGGGCGAAACTGAACGAAGCCTATACACTCGCGATCGAGCACTTCAAGGCACATGGGCAGGTCGGTCTCATGGAAAAGATTCGCGAGGAGCTGCGGCTCTGCGCAGGAGCACGTGATGCGAATGTCCGAACGCAATCAGACGCTGGAGAAGGGTAATTAGTCGTGGCCGGGAAACAGCTGCAATATCGACGATGGGTTCCTTTCGCCTTTCTCGGACCCTATTTCGCTACTGACGTCGATATTCTTCGTCTATCCGTTTCTGAACGCGCTCGTTCTCACGTTCTATCAAACGAACGGTCCGAAGAGTCGCGTCTTCGTCGGATTGGGCGGATTTCGAATACCTCCTTCGTGACAGTACCTTTCACCAGGCGCTTACCAATACCACGGTGTTTGCCATTGCCTCGGTCTGCCTGCAGCTTCCCTTGTCCATGGGGCTCGCACTGTTGCTCAATCAAGGAAATAGCCGTCTCAAATGTTTCTTTCGACTGGTCCTTTTTTCGCCGAACCTGGTTGGGCAAATCTTCGTCGGGATCCTGTTCTCGGTGCTCTTTACTCCACGATACGGGGCTCATCAATCGCACCGTACAACTGCTATTGAATTGGGGACTCGAGGAGCGGTGGTTGTCGAACCGGTGCTCGTCATGCCCGCCATTGTGCTGACCTCCCTTTGGCTCTGGTCGGCTTCACATGGTTTACTTCCTGGCTGCATTGCAGGGGGTCGATATAGCCTTGGAAGAAGCTGCGCGCATCGACGGCGCGAATGCATGGCAAGTATTTTGGCACGTCCACATTGCCATCGATGCGGCACGTCGTGGTCTTCGTGGTGATCATGAGTATCATCGGGAGCTATCAGCTCTTCGAACTGCCGGTATCGTTACTCAGTTCCACGAATGGCTTCGGTCCCAACAATTCCGGCTTGACCGTCATCACCTATCTCAACGAGGTTGCGTTTCGTTCTGGTGATTTGGGTTTGGGCTCGGCGGTGGGTTGGGTCGTGGCGCTCATCATCTTCACGGTCAGCTTGATTCAGATCCGTTTGACGAAAGTCGTGGAGGATTGAAGCCGCAATGAATCCGCTACAAGCCGGTTTACTCGTCGTTCTCGTCGTGTTTGCCCTGCTGTGGTTGAAGTTCCTGTACCCCCTCTTGGCTATTCGATTCGGTCGCGCCGTCATTCTTGGGCTTGCTTCAATCACCGTTCTTGTTGCGCCCTTCGTTCGGCTCCTTTCAGCGGTATTCAAGGACCGCACCGTGCTGAACGAGTACATGTTCTTTCCGCCGCTCTCGGAGAGTGGCTGTCGAAGACGATGGTGAACTTCGAGAACTTTCACCGCTTGTTCCAAGGGAGACCAAGCCTCCAAGGTCGGATTTCACTTCGGCAATACCTCCTCAATTCGACGGTTCTCGCCACGGTGAGCACGACGGCGCAGCTCTTCTTTCATCCCTTGCCGGCTACGCCCTGGCCAAGTACGAGTTCGTCGGAAAGAAGGCGCTCATGAGTTACATGCTCGGCTCGATGATGATCCCGGGGGTGTTGCTCTTGGCGCCCATTTACGCCATGGCAGTGAAGTTCAACCTCGTCGACAGTCTTTCGGGTTGATGCTGCCGGGTTTGGTTACAGCTTACGGAATCTTCTCTTTCGCCAAGCTTGTATCGCGATTCCGAACGAACTCATCGAAGCTCGTCGGGATCGATGGTGCGAGCGAGTTCGGGATCTACTTCAAGTTGGTCATGCCGCTCGTGCGCCCGATGTCAGCAGCCTTTTGCTTGGTCAGCTTCTTGGGCAATTGGAATAGCTTCTTCTCGCCGAACGTCTTCTTCATCAGCCAAGACAAGTTGACCCCTACCCGTCGTGCTCAATCTCTACATTACGCAATAAGAGAGAACGAGTACGGTGTCTTTCTTGGCTGGAACCGCGCTCGCGATGCTGCCGCCCGCGGTGCTGTTCTTTGCACTCCAGCGCGAGTTCATCAGTGGCCTTACGTCGGGTGCCGTAAAAGGGTGAGCTCGAGTCAAAGGGTGACGAGCGGTCCGCGATGGCGCCGTCATCGCGCCGCCATGACCAAACCCAAAATCGCCGCCACGAACGTCGAGAATACGATCAGGACGAGTATGGGTAGGCATCCCGAAGCCACTGCGCGCCGCTGCAATTGAGCTTCTACGTTGGAACCAAAGGCGAGACTCTCCGCGAAACCGGCAGAACCCCCGCCGCGAATCGCGAGGGATTCGTCGTCTCGCACGATGGCTTGGAAGGGAAGAGTTTGGCTGTGCGGCGTGATCCCCGCCGTGGGGCGAACGGCAGTGCCAACCGCGACGACTTCGATGAGACCTGGCGAGAGTTCACGGATTTGAAGTCGATTGCCAACCACTCGTTCGGCGCCAAGGGATGACGCTTCTTTTCGGAGCAACGACAGACAATTCTCGCGAGCGCCATAGACGAGCTCGGTGAGTTCACGCAGTTCTCCTTTGGCGAGCGCAGCAAAACTCGCTCCGATCCCGCCGACGACACCCAAGGAGTAGACGCTCGTCGCCATGACGAGCTGCACTGGCGCGTACCCAAGTTGCGCCAAGCTGAAGATCTCGGCGCCAGTGAGCTCGCTCGTCGCGATCTGGGATGGATTGTTGCTTCCTTGCACGAGGGCGGGATGGTGCGAGGCCGTCCCGGTCATGAGTAGTTCGACCACGCCTGGCCCGAAGGGACGTAGGTCGATTCGCACGTCCACCACGGAATTCGCGCCAACGCTGGCCGCCTCGCGACGCAAGCGAACCAACGCGAGGTGCCGAATGCGATTGTACATCTCGGAATATTGGTGCACCTCGCCCTTCGCGAGCGTCGAAAGGCCGCCCGTGATGCCGCGGCGCAGTCCGAGCGCGTACGCCACGTTACCCATGACGAAGCTGATCGGAAGATAGCCGGCTTCCAGGTGGCAAAAAAGCTCAGTACCTGAAGCGGAGGTCGTGAAGAACGGTGCTCCCGGCTGCATCGCGGTCACACCGGTGCCCTGCGATAGAAACTCCGTATAAGTTGCAAGTGTCGAGAGTTCGGTGGTTACTCCAGTAACCCCTTGGGCACCGTGACGGTGGGCCTCTTCGACCAGTCTCGCCATTGCGGCATGTCGACCCTCCGAGATCAGGTCCGTCACATTTTCTACCTCACCGCCTGCCAAGGTGCGAAAAGACGAACCGATGGCGCCGGCAATGCCGAGGCTTCTAACGCTGTTGCCGACAACGATGTCGCCAGGAAGTAGGCCCTTTTGCTGGAGGCAGTAGATCTCGTTACCGGATAGGGAGCATACCAGCATGGGCGGCAGCGTATCGGCAAACGTCGGGAGAGGGAAGGGCTGCCGCGCGCTACGCGCCTCGCTAGCTCCCGTCGTGACTTCGAGGAGGGGTTTGCTTCCTTCATGGAAGATCTCGACGAACGTTGCAACGGCGACGAAAGCAGCCGTTCCGAGAGCGCTACTGCGGAAAGTGACTGCGGATGAGGACTATTGGCATTCGAAGCCGAGGCGCTGCCACGGACGGTGGCATTCGATTAGGACTTGCGGCATTCGAAGACGAGGCCCTCGTCGTCTTCGTCCGGAGCTTCGTGCCCGTAAGGTCGAATGCATTGCCAGGACGAAAACCCGGCGTCTTCGAGGAGGTGTGCGAACGCCTCGAGCTCGTAGTGTTTGACCGCGAAGTCTTCGAACTCCGTCGTGACGAGCTTTCCATCCACGACGAGCTCGTATCTGTGGATTGAGCGCGCTATGCCCTCGACGCCGCTATACTGCTGGACCCAACTCTGTATCAACGTGGCTCCGCTCGGATCCTTGAGCCAGCGCGCTTCCCAGGGGCCACTGAGACTCGGTCGAATGAATCCGGCGCGCTCGATTTCGACGACGAAGGTGCCTCCTGGGAGTAGGCACTCGTAGATTCGAGCGAGACAACGACGCACCGTAGCTCCGTCGATGAGAAGAGAGAAGGAGCCCGAAGGGATGAATACGAGTCCAAAGGTGTTCGGCGCATCGAGCTCCTCGAGTCGCTCTAGACGAAGAGACGGTGCGAGGCCGAGTGCATCGGCTCGGCTTCGGCAGCGAGTGAGCATGTCGTTCGAGGCGTCCGTACCCGAAACGTCCAGGCCTTCAGCCACGATGGGGAGCAAGTATCTTCCCGTGCCGCACATGGGCTCGAGGATTGGGCCAATGCTGGCCCTCGCATACTCGAGATAGAACTCGAGGGCGTCTGGTCGCGCCGTGGGTTGATTGAGATCGTAGAACCATGCGCCGAGCTTGCCGTAGGACACGTCAGAACTTCTGGATCGGCGAGCCGAACCGGTCGAGCTCCTTCGGAAAAAAGTGACGACGACCGATCGATTGGCGCGGACGCGGCGATGAATCATTGAGCGGTACGAATCATCACTTCTAGGATCTGCATTGGTTCTCGGGCGGGACCAGTGTGTCGAGATCGAGGTAAGAAACGGGGTTTTATGTGGCATTTGCTTGGCCGTGTGCGGTCATTCACCCGAGTCGTCGTGCCCCTTTCAGCGTTCTTGGGAGGCTGGGCCAGGATTGCTACGGCGCAGTCTTCCGATGGGCGGGAGGCAGAGCCATCTACGACGGCTCTGCGGCTTCGCGAGGAGCACCGCGTGCGCGGAATTCACCTCGAGCAAGCGCCGGGGGGCGCCGTTGGAATCGACGGCTACTCGGGGATCGGTATGCTTGCCATGGACGGCAGGCGGGTCGGTCATGCCTATTACGGGGGACTACTACGAGCCTCCTACGGCTACTTCGAGCTAGGAGGGCAGCTCGAACGTAGCGACCGTACCAAGGAACAGTGGTCGTACGTTGGAGGGTTCGCTGGTGCACATCTTCCGTACACGAACTGGGTCGACGTGCATTCTACCGTCGGAATCGGCATCCGCTCCTTCGACAACGATGACCGCCGCTACGGGCCTTCGGGCGCGAAGGTTTCGGTGCCTTCACTCGCGTTTCGCCTGGCCATCACGGACCGTTCAACCGAAACCGGATTTGCCGCATGCCTCGGTGCGGCGTTCTTTGCGCAATTCGATTTGGCTCGCCATAGCGTACCTTGGGAATACCGCATTCGCGACGTGGTGATATCTCAAGGGCAGACGGTCTTCGGTGGGCTCACCGTGGGTCTGATGATGAGCCTAGGGCTGGATTTGGCCTTCGCCTCACGAGGCGGCGTGGTTCATCCGAGAAATAGCCGGTAAGCGGGATTTTCGCTTTCGTCCGCATACTCGTAGCCAAGTCCGTCGAGAAACGCCTGAAAGGGTGCGTCCTCGCTCGGAGCAACCTGCATACCGACCAGAACACGACCGAAGTCCGAGCCGTGGTTTCTGTAATGGAACAGGCTGATGTTCCAATCCGAGTGCAGGTGCGTCAAGAACTTCATCAAGGCTCCTGGTCGTTCGGGGAACGCGAGACGGACGAGTCGCTCGTGCTCGACCGCCGGTGCTCGACCGCCGACCATGTATCGTACGTGCGTCTTTGCCATTTCGTCGTCCGTCAAGTCGAGCGTTGGCAGTCCCTGACGCTCGAGCTCGGCCACGATGCCGTCGACTTCGCGTCGGTTCTGAATCGTCAATCCGACGAACACGTGAGCACAAGCCGAATCCGCATACCGATAGTTGAATTCAGTGACGTTTCTGTCCCCGAGTAGCTGACAAAATCTCCGGAAGCTTCCGGGTCGTTCGGGGATGGTGACGGCCAGAATGGCCTCGCGTTGTTCACCGAGCTCGGCTCGCTCAGCGACGAAGCGCAAGCGATCGAAGTTCATGTTCGCACCCGAAGTGACGCATACGAGCGTCTTGCCTTCCCAACCTTCGCGAGCTGCGTAGAGTTTCGCACCAGCGACGGATAGGGCACCCGAGGGTTCCAAGATACTGCGAGTGTCTTCGAACACGTCCTTGATTGCTGCACATATGGCGTCGTTGTCGACGAGCACCATGTCGTCGACGAGGGCCTTACATAGACGAAAGGTCTCTTGGCCCACTTGCTTTACCGCAGTCCCATCGGCAAACAGCCCGACTTGATCGAGAGTCACACGCTCTCCGCGTCGGAGAGATCGGGTCATCGCGTCTGCATCCAAGGTTTCGACTCCGATGATGCGCGTCTCTGGCCGCAGCCGTTTCACGTATGCGGCCACGCCAGAAATCAAACCGCCGCCACCAACGGCGCAGAAGATCGCGTGAATGGGACGTATCGGCTGACGGAGGATCTCCATCGCGATGGTACCTTGTCCCGCAATGACGTCCTCGTCGTCGTATGGGTGCACGAAAGTGAGACCCTGGTCGCTTCCGAGTCGAACGGCATGCTCGTAGGCGTCCGAATAGGATTCCCCAGCGAGAACCACTTCGCCACCACGTCGCATTACCGCGTCGATCTTGATGCGTGGTGTCGTCATCGGCATGACGATCACCGAACGGAGTCGGAGTCGCTGCGCTGCCAGTGCGACTCCTTGCGCGTGATTGCCCGCCGACGCGCAGATGACACCCCGTTCCTTCGATGTCGCATCGAGTCGTGACATCTTGTTGTATGCGCCGCGCAGCTTGAAGCTACGCACTGGCTGCAGGTCTTCACGCTTCAGGTGAATGGAATTGCCGGCACGCGCGGAAAGGTTCGTTGCGAAATCGAGCGGTGTTTCGATGGCAACGTCGTAAACTTGTGCGTTGAGGATGCGCTCGAGGTAGTCGGCGGGCTTTTCTGACGTCATGGCGGCTATAATTTCGAGAAGGGGAAGATTGGAGGTGTCTTTTGCGTAGAGCAAATTTCGGCTCGAATTCCCGGGATATACGGGTAGGAGAGGACCACCGCCGTTTCATGTACCGCGAGTACTGCGCTCGAGACTAAGGACCGGAAATCGCAGCGTGGGCAGTCGCTCCCTATTGACAGCAGAACGCAGCTGTTGTGTGGTGACGGTTCTATTGGTACGTCGAGATCCTCTCGGCGGTGGCAAAGGAACGAGACACAATGAAGAGCATGTTTTCTGTCGTGTTGGGCGTGATGGCGTTGGGGTTGGTTGCGGGATGCAGCGACGACAGCGATAGTGGCAGCGTCAGTTGCGACTTCGTTCTTGGCGGGCACCCACATGCAGTGCTGGGAGACATCAGAGATGACTGATCAACAGTGCAAGGATGGGGGGGGGACGGTCGTCGACAGCTGTCCTAGCGGATCTGTCAAATCCTGCACGATAACCCAAGACGGAAAGTCACTGAAGATCTACGAGTACACGACGTCTGGCGTCTCGATGTGCACCGAGTAATCGATGTGCCCGTCTGAGATAGACAAGGTGGGGAAGGGCACGCGAGCACATTTGTAGTTCTGCGACGGTGTGATCGAGGTATCGCTGGCGAAGTCGAACCAACTTACGTAAAGCAAGCGTTTGCCCATTGTCGACAACTGAAACGAGAGACGACCGTAATGGGGGTCTCTCGTTTTCTTATTGACGAGTGACGTTGCTGTTGCCCCCTGGACCGCTTCCTCCGCACGCGTCCGGAAGTCGAAAAGGCGTGGAATTCGGCCCCGTCTGCCCCGCAATGACGTCGAGTTCGTGATCACTTCTTCCGACGATAGAACCGCATGTCATCGAGATAGATGTCGAGGTAGCCGCGATCCCACGTGATGCGAGTCATGCTGACCGCCGTGAGATCCAGCCAGTAGGAGCGTTTGGCCCAGCCTTGCTGCAGCAGGGCCGTGAAGGGCACGGTGTAAAACTCCCAGTCGTAAGAGAGACGCACGGAGTACATCCAGTGGTCACCGCAGGTTTGGCTGGGTTCCATCGGTGCACGTTGGATTTCGAGATCGCTGTTCGGATCGAAGCAAAACTTGCTCGTGATGCTGCCACGGAAGCTGTACTCGCGGCATTGGGTGCCGTAATACAGTGGGTCGACCGTCATGTTCAGACTTTTTGCGGAGTCCGATTGATGCACGCAAGCGGAATTGCCGCAGTATTGGTAGTCGTCACGGGTGCCGAAGGGCGGTTCGGTCTTGGGATCCCAGCAGACGCCGTCGCCGGCAGCTGGAAGATTGAGGTCGTTGTCAACGGCCTCTCCGTCCTCTTTCTTTCGCAAGGTCCGATAACTCTCCGCGTCCTTTTCCGTTAGGATGGTGCACGGTAGGTCTTTGCGCTTGCAGGCGCACTCGACGGTTCGTCGACAGTTCGGTTCGGCTTCTGGATCCGCAAAAGTTTGAGCAGCGCTGATGTCGTCGTCCGTGGTTTTGTCGCCGACGAGGAGACGAATGCCTGCCTGGCTATTGGGTCCTCGCCTAGCCCAGAAGGATACTCCTTCCCACTCGGAGAGATCGAGGGTCACGCCAAGGAGCGGACGTTCCTCGGGCTTGACCTTGCTCGGATCCGTAAGTGATCGCCGATCGACGTCGGGGCATACGGATTCGACCAGTGGATCACCGCCCGTGGTCAAACAGGCGTCGAGGACTGGGTGTCCCGAGCCCGTATGACAGTAGATGTTGTCCAAAGCCGCAGCCTTTTGACCTTCACCCTCGCCGTACATCGTCTTGCCGTCCGTTCGCGGCTGTGGTTCGAAGCGCTCCGCCCAGTATTCGTTCTGGGAAACCATAGCTGTCTGAAGAGCACTGCCATTGCCATTCATGCAGCGTAGGGAGCGACCGACGCCGCCGCCCCATTCGAGGAACGGTCCGCCTTTGAGATGCAGCACGTGGTTTTCGGGCTGCCCGCAACGTCCCCACGGATCGACTTCGGCTTTGGGCTCCCAACCGTTAGGTTCGAGATTTTGGACGGTGTCGTCGTCGTAGGTGTAGGAGTGGAGTGCGAAGTATTCTTCTATCGACTTCTCATTGACGATCCTCGTCCGCAGATGCTCCATGTCCATGATCGGGATCGGCAAGAACTCGAAGTCCTCTTCCGCCGCTTTGCAATCCGCTTCGGAGAGGATGCGGGAACCTGGATCTGGTGTGCACACACCGTTGAGGCAGCTATCGCTATAGACGGGAGAATCTCCCCCTTGCGAGCTCTGCTGTTCCTTGGCGGCGGACTGTCGTTCTTCGGTGTTGCGAGCGGCTTCGCATCCCGAGAGGACCAGGCCCTGGATAGCGACTCCCAATAGGGAAGGAGTGACGAGACGTGCGAGGGTACGAGTTGGTGCCATGGTGCTTTCGAGCGCGCGGATGTGGAGGGAGTATCTCAAAGGAACGACGTCGGCGTAAAGTCGGCAATCCTTTCCTCGTTGGATCGGATAACGTTGCCAGATGAGCCAATCTCGCATTTCTGTTCGAGAACGTAGGTGTGCGGGGGCAAACGTGAGCGCTTGACTTCGAGCATTGGCTCGCGATCGAGCATCGTTTTTCTGCGCTTCAAGTGGTGCATGCAGCACTCGTCGAGCCACGAAGCGTGCGAGTCTGCAGCGTGCGAAAGGTGAGTCTGCGAGCGACTCCTGGAACCGCATTCTCGCCGAACCGCATTCTCGCCGAACCGCGCGAATGCTAACCTCTCGGTCTCCACAGAGTAGTCATGGCCGTATCGACAGAATTCCCCCACGCCTTCATGAACCCCGGCCTTTCCATCGACGAGCGGGTCGATGATCTCGTGTCCAAGCTAGACCTGGTCGAGAAGGTATCTCAAATGTTGCACGGGGCGCCTGGGATCGCGCGCCTCGGGATACCGGCGTACAACTGGTGGAACGAGTGCCTTCACGGCGTTGCGCGCGCTGGCGTAGCGACGGTGTTTCCCCAAGCCATTGGTCTCGCGGCGATGTGGAACGAGCGGCGCATGCATCAAATTGCCGTCGTCATATCCGACGAAGCGCGCGCCAAACATCACGAATTTCTACGACGAGGCGACCACGGAATTTACAAGGGTTTGACCTTCTGGACTCCGAACATCAACATCTTTCGAGATCCTCGCTGGGGGCGAGGTCACGAGACCTATGGCGAGTGTCCGTTCCTCACGGCGCGACTCGGGGTTGCACTGTGTAAGGGAATGCAAGGCGATGACCCGAAGTACTTGAAGATCGTCGCGACTCCGAAACATTTCGCGGTCCACAGTGGACCGGAGGGGTTGAGGCACAGCTTCGATGCAGTAGTCAGCGAGAAGGATCTCCGCGAGACGTATCTTCCGGCGTTCCATGCGTGCATCACCGAGGCGAAGGCGCACAGCATCATGGGCGCATACAACCGTACCAATGGTGAGGTGTGCTGCGGTAGCGAGACCTTGCTGGTCAAGATCTTGCGTGAAGAGTGGAAGTTCGACGGTTACGTGGTGAGCGATTGCTGGGCCGTCCGCGACTTTCACGAGCACCACAAGGTAACCTCGACGTGGGAGCAGTCCGCAGCTCTCGCCGTGAAGATGGGCTGCGATTTGAATTGCGGGTGCACCTTCGAGCACCTTCCTCAAGCCGTCGAGCAAGGTCTGATAGAAGAAGCCGATATCGACCGTTGCCTGAAGCGCCTGTTTCGCGCGCGCATGCTGCTCGGAATGTTCGATCCTCCGGAGCAGGTCTCCTATGCGCACATTCCGTACGAGGTCAACGCTTGTACGGCGCATCGGGAGGTGGCGCTCGCTGCGGCGCGTGAGAGTATCGTGCTCCTGAAGAACGAGAGTAGGCTTTTACCACTACGAACCGACATCAAAAGCATTGCCGTCATCGGCCCGAACGCGAACGACGACTCGGTGCTCGTCGCGAACTACTTTGGGATCCCGAGCCGCCCCGTGACGCCGCTCGAGGGAATTCGCGCAGCAGTGTCGAAGGAAACCGAGGTGCTCTACACCGACGGCTGCAAACTCACGGGACTTACCACCGACGGCTTGGGCCGAGCAGGCAATCTCTCGGAGGCGCTCAGCGTTGCTGCTCGCGCAGAGGTCGTCGTGCTGTGTTTGGGGTTGTCCGCCGAGATCGAAGGGGAGCAAGGCGACGTCAGCAATTCCGAAGCTGCGGGGGACAAAACGGATTTGAATCTGACGGGACTCCAGCAACGCATGATGGAGGAGATCGTCGCCCTGGGAAAGCCGACCGTGCTCGTTCTCATGGCGGGAAGTCCGATGAGCATCACCTGGGCACAGGAGCACGTTGGTGCGATTCTCGACGTTTGGTATCCAGGAGAGACGGGCGGGACGGCGATCGCGGATGTGCTGTTCGGCAAGTACAGCCCCGCGGGTCGATTGCCCATCACGTTCCCAAAGAGTATCGCGGACGTTCCTCCGATTACGGACTACGCCATGAAGGGACGTACCTACCGGTATTCGGAGGCAGAACCACTCTATCCCTTCGGGTATGGCCTTTCTTATGCGGCGTTCGAATACCGAGACATCGAGCTGGATCGGGCAGATGGGAATTACCTTGTGGGCGATGAAGTCGAGATCACGGCGAGCGTGATGAATGTCGGCAACGTCGAAAGTGACGAGGTGGTCCAGCTCTACCTGCGGCACGTCGACGCGCCTTTCGTCGTTCCGCATCACGAACTCCGAGGATTTCAGCGGATTCGTCTAGCACCAGGTCAAACCCAGCGGGTTTGCTTCAAGCTTTCCGAGCGAGATCTTTCGCTCATCGATCTCGACGGCAAGCGGATCGCCGGGCCCGGTCGAAAGGTTGTCCACTTGGGCGGAAGCCAACCGGACGCGCGAAGCGTCGAGTTACTCGGACGCGCCCCGCTGTCGAAGGAAATCCATATCGCCGGTGAATGGAAACGCCTAACCTACTGACCTGCAGTCATGCCCAAAGCGTCGCGAACCTTCGACAACCCGATCTTGTCTGGCTTTCATCCGGATCCGAGCATCTGTCGCGTCGGCGACGACTATTATCTCGTCGCGAGCAGCTTCGAGTATTTCCCTGGAATTCCTATCTTCCACAGTCGTGACTTGGTGCACTTTCAGCCGATTGGTCACGTTCTCGATCGGGAGCGTCAGCTGCCGCTCGCTGGTGTGAAGAGCTCCGGCGGCATTTTTGCGCCAACGATTCGTTACCATGGGGGACGCTTCTACGTCGTTTGCACGAACGTAGGGGGCGGCGGAAATTTCGTGGTTACGTCGACGCGTCCCGAAGGGCCTTGGTCCGAACCGAAGTACATCGACGACGAGGGGTTCGATCCTTCGCTATTCTTCGATACGGATGGGACCGTTTACTATACGCGTGACGGCAAGGGTCCCGATCTGGATCATCCGCTCATCTACGGCGCACGCATCGATCCAGAGCAAAGGAAAGCTGCTCGAGAAGCCCAAGCCAATATTTGCCGGAACTGGTGGGGTGTGGCCCGAGGCGTCGCATCTCTATCGATTCGGCGGGTATTACTATCTGCTCATCGCGGAAGGCGGCACCTCTTACGACCACTCCGTCGTGGTGGCCCGAAGTCGTAAACCGAAAGGCCCGTTCGAAACCTGCCCGCACAACCCCATCCTTTGCCATTCCACGCGTCCGCGGCATCCGTTTCAGGCGATAGGTCACGCGGATCTCGTCGAGACCCAGCTCGGCGAATGCTACGGCGTGCTACTCGGGATCCGTCCCAAAGGAGGCCGTTATCATCACCTTGGACGGGAGACATTTCTCGTTCCCGTGACGTGGGGAGACGACGGCTGGCCACGAATGGGAAAGCAAGGCATCGTCGAGGAGAGCTTTCCGAGCCCGAATCTACCAGCGTACCACGTCGAATCGCCCAAACCACGCGTCGAGTTTGGTGGCAAAAAGCTTCCGCACGAATTCGTCTTCCTCCGCAATCCCGACCGCAAATCCCACTCGCTCACGGCTCGGGCGGGCTACTTGCGTCTGCGAGGTCTCGCCGCGACGATGAACGACGTGGAGCCGGTCGCATTCGTAGGGAGGCGGCAGCAGCACTTCGAGTGCACGGCCCGGACGCAGCTCGAGTTCTCGCCGAAGGCCATGGCGGACGAAGCTGGACTGGTCGTGCGGAGCTGCGAGAACTTCCACTACGACCTCGTGATTCGACGGAGCTCCCTCGAAGACGAGAGTGAGCGCGAAGCCCAACTTTGGTCGGTGATTGCAGGCAAGCGGAAGCTCGTCGGTCGAAGTCCGTTGCCAAAAGGGACTGTCGAACTCGCCGTTCGCGCCACCGCAACCGACTACGAGTTCTCCATCGGCTCCGGAAGGCGGCGCAAGGTGCTTGGGTCCTTGCCCACGAGAGCGCTGTCGATCGAATACGCTCTTCGGCACGGTCCACTTGGCTTCACGGGTGTGGTTTTCGGAATGTACGCTTCTGGTCAAGGTCAGCGCGCTCAGGCCGATGCGGACTTCGCTTGGTTCGAATACCAGCCACTTTCCGGATAGCGGACCTCGCGAGCTGCCGGGAGCGGACCGCGGGCGTTTCCGTCCGATGCGACGCTTGTTGCTTGCGAGGGATCCAGACCTCCGAACCCGGACTGGTCAGGCTGGCGTCTCAAAAGCCGAGCGCTGCGAGCCCATCGAGGGGTCTCGTTCCATTTCGTCGGAAGTGGTCCTATGCTGACCTCAACTGATGTAGGGACATGCCGTGAGATTGCCAGAGCGTTCCATCAATGTGCGTATTGCCCCGTCCTCGTCATGGTGGTCGCGCATCATGGCACTCGGGGTGGCGTTGACGGCGTCCGGTTGCCTTAGCGAAACGCTCATCGACAACTACGAGGACCGAGAAATTTCCGCTGACGACCAGTCGGATAATCCGAACAAGCCGTCCGTTGGCGTGACGGACGTTCCCGTCAAGCCGTTGGGCCCGAGCGAACACGAACCAACCCTGTCCATATTTCGATTCGGTTCGGAATTGCTGGCGTATCGACCGCTTCTAGCCTCCCTGTCGGACTCGGAGGTTCTACTCGTCGCTCCAACCGAGGGAGCAGCGGGACCCTCGCTCGAGGCTTACTCACAATCATCGCAATGGCCAACGCGAACGCGACTATTTCCTGATGATCCGTTGCCCACGGCGGTCGCGAGCGACGACACGGGGGCGATCGTTCTTGCTGGCGCGATGACGCGTAGCGTCTCTTACGGCGGAACGGGCATCGGCAATGCAGGGCAAGGCTTCTTCGTCGTGAAGCTCGATTCGAATTGGGAATTCGTGGCAGGTGTTGGGGGCGACGTGTCGGGCTCGGCGCAAGTCAGTGCCGTCACTGTCGATGCTGCCCATCGCGTATATGTCGCGATCAACGTCGTGGACGATTTCGGCAACGAGCTTCCAGAGATTCGAGGTTACGACGCATCCCTTCACGAGAGATTTCGCATCGCGGGCTCGATGCTCGGTGGGATGACCGGCTCGCTATCTACGGGCATGGCCGTCATCACGAGTCTGTCCGTGTCAGCTGACGGCACACTACTCGTGGCGGGACGTTCGAGCGCTCCGTTGCGGCTTTCGGACGTCGTGATCACACCAGCGATGAGCGCGCTCGACGGTTGGTATGCGCGCTGCGAGACGGAGACTGGACGTTGTTCGTCGGGTGCTCTCTTGTCGCTTCCTTTCGGGACCGAACCCGCCGGCTACGTCGACTTGGGCGAGAAGGGTGAGCGTCTTGCTGCAACGATATTTGGCGGAGTGTCGGGTACCGGAGCGACCGTTACGTCGGTGAGTGCGCCCTACCTGCTGTCGGGTCGCATCGGTTCTGGAGAACTCACACAAACCTGCCTCGGTGCGGAGGGGCAAGTGGATTCGCTCGTGGTCACTTCCGATGGCACGTCGTACGTAGCCGGACGGTTACCCACTGCGACACTCGGCGGTACTGGTCAGTATGGCTTCGTTGCCGAGGTGCAGGCGGACGGCTCTCTGAGCTCGCAATACGTAACGAGCGAACTCGGGATATTGAGTACCGCGATCGCCGCAAATCGAGAGCGGGTGATTTGGCTCGCTGCGTCGACGCCCCGCTCACCTGGCCAGGGTGCAATCGCCGATGCCGTCGTGCTCGTACGGCTGGAGCCGAAGCGCGCGTCGCCCTGAACCGAATGTGTTAGGAGGGAGGAGTCGCGTCGCTGCTCGCTCGCAATCGAGCTCTTGCGCGCGGTTTGCGTTTCGTTGCCTGAGTTGCGTAGGCGAGCTGTCGTGGGTCCGCAAGTACCTAGCCGATTCAGCGCGGAAATTCTCAACGAGAGACGAAAACTGTCACCCCTGCCCACACACTTGCGCAGTTTTGTTGAGAAGGCACGAGATTTTGGTGACGCGACATGGGCCTCGCACGCGACATTAGGACACAGGATCGGAGCTCCGTTCACCGGCCGTTCGAGCCACGAGCCTGTTTCGGACAAAGGGAGAAAGATCATGCCTCGTCCTCTCAAGAACGTTTCGATCGCCGTGGTGGCAAGTCTGACTGCGTTGGCGTGTTCTGGCAGCGATGATCTCGATTCCGAGAGTTCGAGCCTCGGAGGCGCCGCCGGCGCTCTCGGTACTGCTGCCGGCATCGGAGGTGGCGGAACGACTGCTATCGGTGCTTCTGGCGGCGCTGCGGGAGCGACTGCTGCGCGCGGTGGTGCCGGAGCGGGTTTGGGTGGATCTGCGAACCTGGGCGGCTCATCGAGTGAGGGGGGAGTCGCGGCTCGCGGCGGAGCGAGCACCAACGGTGGCGCCTCGACCAGCGGTGGATCGAGCTCCACCGGCGGCACCACGTCTACCGGTGGCACCACGTCACGAGGTGGCACGACGTCACCAGGTGGCACGACGTCACCAGGTGGCACGACGTCACGAGGCGGCACGACGTCACGAGGTGGCACGGCATCGACGGGCGGGACGACGTCCGTGGGTGGGACTACGTCGTCGACGTCCATTCCCAATTGTCCCGAGGGAAACGCGCAATTTTGTGGGATCGTCGCTGCACACAATCAGGTGAGAGCCAACGTCAATCCAGTGCCGGCGACGCCACTGCCCGTCATGACCTGGCACACGGCCGCTGCCACGGCCGCGCAGACTTGGGCAAACCAGTGTAACTGGTCGCACAATGCGCAAGGGTATGGTCAAAACATGTATGCATCGGCGGGAGGGTCCGCACCTGCCGCAGCCGACATCGTCGACAATTGGGCGGGAGAAGCAACGGACTACAACTACGCCACGAACACGTGCCAAAGCGGGAAGATGTGCGGGCATTATACGCAGGTCGTTTGGCGCAGCTCCGTGGGCGTCGGTTGCGGCATGGCATATTGTACGACGGGATCGCCGTTCACGAACTATCCCAATTGGTGGAACGTCGTCTGCAATTACACACCGCCTGGCAATTACGTCAACCAGAAGCCGTATTGAGGTTCTACATGCACCCCTGGCGAGTTGCGAGCGGACGCGTTCAGCGTACGGACGTTTGCGTGGTGTCGAGAATCGACGGGCGTAAGTGCCGCGTTGCGAATACACGCGCGTCAGGCGCGGCCACACCCTCGACCATGCATCGAAACGACCAGATCAGGCGAACACATACGTTCAACGCCGAATGAGTCCGCGCCTGACCTCGACGTCTCCGTCATCGAGGCTTCAGTCGAGGTGACGGTTGATTTTTGAGTGACGACTTAGATGGTGCGCCAAACGTAACCCGTCGACCAAAGAGGTCAGTCGCGAAGCACAACGGTGCGTGATGCGGACCCACTTGGAGAGCTTCGTCGAAAGTGACGTCGGTGCGAACTTAAGTGGGCACCCGCAACTAGGCGCGCAATGCCAGATTTGCGCCGACGAAGTTCTCGACGCAAAATTCCGAGAAAGTTGTCGTAGTCCGAAGACTCTGGGCGCAGCTGCCCTACATTTCGAACGACGTCTCGTTCGTGCACTAGTTTTTCCAGCTATCGTAGTTCTACTTGCTAAAGCTGCTGCCACGACATCCAGCGTTGGCGGAGTGAATCGTGGAAATCTCACGACTTCCTCTCCCGCTACGTTCGAACTGGGCGTGCTCGAACGTAGGCAAAAAGGAGGCTTCTCTGGCTGGTAGACCGTAATCGATGTTGCAATTGCGAGAACGTAATTGCTCGCCATGATTGAACACTGACGTTGCGTTGCATCGAGCCCGAAGCTGCAATGCGCTGGGCTTATCACTTGGTCAATTTGCCCGTTCAGGGGAGAAGATAAATGGCAAACTCATCGAACAGCGCAACGGCGACGGACAGGCGAGCTCAGCCTGTTGGTGGGACGGCCCTGCACGGCAACATCGAAGCCATCGGCATACCCGATTTACTGCGAATCGCAGTGGCGAAAGGCAATACTGGCCGACTTCTGGTCTTCAACGATCAAACCGACGCAGAGCTCTATTATGACCAAGGTCGTCTCGTCGGGGTGATGTCGAGCGCCGAAAACGGCTTGGCGCAGCTCAAAGTCGTCTTTGCGATGACCGAAGGAGAGTTCGAGTTCGCGAGAGGGCTCGAGATTCCTCGTGACCAGCACGATCCGGCACTGCACGACGCGATGATGCAAGCCATCAAGGAACACTATCAGCAGCGCGTCCGGAGTCGCCAGGATAGCGGTGCCGCACCAGCCGCGCAAAACAAGATGAGCGGCGTCCACCGAGTATCCAGTCCAAGCGTCACCGTGTCGCCGATCGTGAGCGTCGAGCAACCGTCGGCACCGACTCACAGCTTCAGCGAAGCTAGCGCAGCGTCGAACGACGCGTCCGTCGGTGCGACGGTGTCCGAGGCTTTGCTCAAGGGAGAAACCGGACGTGCCACTGCCGATCTGACGGGACGAACGACGGCCAAATTGGGAAGTATCGCCACTCAAGAGGTCGCCCTTGCGGCGTTGATATCGAAGCAGGCGCAAACGATCGCAACTTTGATTGGCATGCGTGGACTCGAGCGTTTCGAGCTTCGCGGCGCAAACGATCAGGCTCTCTTGTGCAGAGCGAACAAGGACAAACTGCAGGTCTCGCACATCACACCCGAAGCGGACGTGGAAGCCATCTGGAGCCAGCTTGGACTATGAAGACGGTCGAAGGGATTCGTAAGGAGCTCAAGGCGTTGGACGGCGTGGTCGGCGCATTCGTTCTCAACCAGGCGGATTGTCTGGCAACCAGTTTGCCTCCGCAGTACGACACGGCGCGTCTCGTCCAGGTTGGCGGAGTACTTTCGCGTATCAACCAAATGTCACAGAAGGCAGGTTTCGACCGCTGCGCGACGGCGTTCCATTGGCAACGGGCATCCCTACTTACGTGGCCGCTCGGTGAAGAGGCCCTGCTTGCCGTGTTGGCGGCACCGAATGCCGTACGCGAAGCCGTGGAGCTGAGCGCTTCGATGGCAGTGGAAGAACTGTCGACCGTAGTTTTCGGCAAGACCGTTCGCCAGAGTATTCCAACTCAGACCGGGACGAGCATGGTGGTTCCATCGCTTCCGACAGCGAGCGCTCAGCAGCAAGACAGCGGCCTGACTCAGCGGTTGGAGCGCTTGGAGCAACTCCTCGTCGAAGAGCTGGGCGCGAGCGGCAAGCCGCTGCTCGAACGGGCGATGCGCAAGGCGCCACGTGGAGGCGCTCCACTAGGAACTTGGCTCCTGGAACTCCGTCGAGCCGTGCTTTCGGAGATTCTCGATCCAGCTGCGCGAGTCACCGTCGCCATGAGCGTGGAGTGGGCCGAGGCAGAGTAGCCACTGGAACTTCGTCTCATCCTCGACGATCTCACCCGCGCATACTCGTAGCGAAACGTCTTGGTCGCTCGAGTTCGCTCCACGTCGGCGTCAACACGCTGGCAAAACGCGTCCGTACTCGTGTCAGGCCGCTTCGCCGCGAAGATTGACTGCGAGCTCACCTGGCGCTCCGCCGCGAAGATTGACTGCGAGCTCACCTGGCGCTCCGCCGCGAAGATTGACTGCGAGCTCACCTGGCGCTCCGCCGCGAAGATTGACTGCGAGCTCACCTGGCGCTCCGCCGCGAAGATTGACTGCGAGCTCACCTGGCGCTCCGCCGAGCCTGCAGATTGCTCCTTTCGGGCCCGTTCGTCGACGAGCCTGCGTGGCGTAGAGCCAATAGATCATGCCGCGCCGACGGGAGTATTTTGCGGACGAATCGAGGTGGCGTGCGCATCGAGGGCCGCCAAGTCCGCCCCGTTCTCATCGCTCGAGTTGCGCCAATACTTCCGGGCGTATCGACGTGGTGTCTCTCTCGCGATTGGGCCACCAAGTTCGAGAGCGGAAGTTACGAAGCGGGAGGGCGCGACGTAAGTAACGCTCGAGTCTTCCACCTGCTGCGCGCGAAAGGGAGACGGACGATGGACGGGGGCCCGTGTTGGGCGCCTCGGTTCGTTTCGATGGAACGAGACCACCGATGAAGGTTCATCGGTGGTCGGGAGGTTCAGGTGACGTCAACGTCTGAGCCTGATTCTAGGTGACCGTGCAGCGACCGAGCCGAATGGCAGTAGGGTTACTGTTGACGATCCACCGCACGGAACCCGATGCGAACGCATCCCCAATGTCGGCCTTTGATCGTGACGGGAACCGACACGTCAGCGGCGGTCTCACCGGTGTCGCGTGCATAGGTCTGAACCAAATACGGCTTGGTGCTGCGGGCAGCTTTGAATCCGATTTGGTCGCCAAATATGCGCTTGGTACGATTGTTTACGAGATTGACCGCGCGATTGCCCGTCAGGGGTTGCGCGTATTGTCGATTGTGAGTTGGCACGTAGCCATTGCGGTCCATGGCTACTGCGTAGAGAACCATGTTCGACTTCGAAAAGTACTTTTCCAGGATGGCGGGGAAATCTCTATCGGCAAAGCTATCGTAGTCCGTGGTGTACTTGGTGGGTTCCGTGTCCGGGATGGGATAGTAGAGATAGGAAAAGAGTCGCTCCTGCGTGATACTGCCGGATTGTATCCAGCCCTCAATCGTCGACGTGACTTCCTTTGCCATTTCATTGGCAAAGCCAAGCATCTCTTTGGATTGAGCCGACAGTTCCTCGGACTTGGCGCTAACCGCAGGCGGGTCGGGCGCCTTGTCGCGATCTTTGCCTTTGTCCTTGGCTTCTTCTCCTGCGGATACGAGTGAAGCCAACAGAACCACGATTGAAGCGGACACCAGATGGAGTCGTCGTTGGTGCTTGAATAAACTCATGGGGATCCCTCGAGGGTAATGATGGTCAAGTGTCCAGTTCATTCGCCTAGGCGTGACATGGCCGATTTGAGGCTCGAGCGAAGCCGATCGAGCGATTTAGCCATTCGGCCTACCTCGTCTATGGTCGCCGGTTTGATAGGATCGTCCAATCGCTCACCGGTACTCAGGTCGTCAGCGATGTTGGTCAGATTCACGAGCGGCTTGATCGAACGTTGGATCATGACGAAGATGATCCCCGCAGAGACGAGAGCGAAGACGAAGAAGAGCAGACTGAGTGTCATGATCAACGCGTCACGTCGCTTATCGATTTCGACGACGGAGATGATCATCCTGAAATGCGCCCCAGTGCTTGCCCTTGACGTATATTGGGGAAGACACGTCCCACATACGTTCGCCGGTGTCGCGAAGGTATTCTTGGACCAGAACGGGTAGCTCGTTGCTGCCGGCTTTTTTCGCGACGTCGTAGTTGCCTATCGCTTTGGAGCGATTGCCGATCAGGTCCTTTTCCTTCTCACCTGTCACCGGGCGCATGCCTCGGGTATTGTGCGTTGGAATGTAGCCATTGATGTCGGACCCGATGGCTGCGGTTACTTCATCGCCTTCGAGGAAGCGATCGAGGAACGCGACGGCCACTCGATCGGTATAGAAGTCGTACTTCGTATGGTATTTGGGCTTACCATTCCAGTTGTAGCCCTTGATTTCCTCGTACTTGGTGTCGAACACGTCTTGAACCGACAAGATGTTGTTGTCGATTCCCTCATCGAAGAGGTGCCCGTAACCTTGGGCGCCCACACGCGCTGACATCTTGGCTTTGCTCAACGTGAGTTCCTCGAGTGAACGGGACTCTTGAGCGATGATGAGCGAGCCGACTACTGCGGTCGTTACGAGGGTGATGGCCGCGAGCAACAAGGAAACCTTGAGTCCGAGGCTTCTACGGACGATATCCAGAACCATGATATGTTCCTCCCGATTGACAGATACGAACGATGGTCCGCAATCGCCAACTGACTCGCATCGAAGCGAGCGCGACGGACCTCACTAGGATCGACGCCGTATGCGACTAAACCAGTTTCATTGCGGCCTTGCGGAACTCTTTTGCATCATCGCTATCCTCGATGCCCTTCTCGAGTTCGGCGATGAGTGCAGGCAGCATTGCCTTTGCAAAGGGTTGATTGGGCGTGATCTTTCGAACCGCCTCCTTGACGAACACCTTTGCCATCGGTCCTACTGCTTTTGCGAGACACTTCGTGCAAGCGCTCAGCGCCGTCGAACTGGCGGCGTCGGCGACTGCCACTCCAGATGCGGACATCTGAGACGACGTTCCAAGCCCGGACCAACTCAGCCCACTACCGGCGACCTCGGGCGTCGACACACTAGAGAATGTCTGCGCAGGAATTCCCGCGTTGGGAGCGCCCATCGCCATGTGCGATCCCGTCATCGGATGGGATGCCGCCATGGGAACGGCTGCCGTTGCGGGAGGCGGCATTTGCGCCGGTAGCGCCATGCTGCTCGTCAGTGCAGTCGTCGGCAACGTTCCGCCATTGGACTCGAGCAGAGTCTTGATCTTGCCAATGGCGACACGAATGGCGACGGTCGCAAACGACGGGTTGAGTCGAGTGTCGGCTACCAGTGAGAGCGTCAAAGGTGGCCCCTTTGATCTTCCCGATGGCGGAATGCTTCGAATGAGCAGTCGCCCCTCGGAGAATTGTGCCGTGATCGTTTCCCAGTCCTCCTCGAGGAGCTTTACGGAATCGATCGCATTCGCGACGGCTTTGCTAACCTGCTGGAGGAGAGAGGCGTCATAAATGCTCTCGGCGTTGTAGGAGAGCAATTGCCCAGCCGAATCGGAAACGAAGGTGCCGTGGACCCCTTCGAGATCGCGCAGTCCTTGAAGTATGGTATGCATCGGGAATCGTCCTACTTGGGAAGTGTGTCTTGGAGGCGCTTCTCTACCGAAGCGATGGGCTTGGTCGGATCGGTATAGGTGCCGAGGATGGTGTCTCCGTGCAGGGTGACGACGCAGGCCTTGGTGGGACCCACGATGGAGACTCGCTGGAATGCCCCAACACCGAGAAGATCTCCTGCTTGAGTGAAGGCGCGCACCGTAAATGCGTGAACGGCACCTGCGGTTTCGCCATCGACGGATCCCGACCAGTCCAGCAACGCTCCTGAATGGTCGCTGAGGACCGCCCCGAGAACGTCGGGGAGCTTGGCAATCGCACTGAATTCCTTCATGGTCGTGGACTTTCGGAGTTGTTTTATGGGTGCCAGGGGTGCACGCCAAACCTTCGTGACCGCGATTCGCTCAGCAAAAAATGACAGACGAGACGCGCACGCCGAGGCCCCATCGAGTGCAAACGTTCGGCAATGTCTCACGCTCGGGGTGCACTGGGCCATACGACGGCACTGTCGGCATCTTTAGACGGCATGCATTACTGAAATGTCATCGTGTGGAACGCAAGCATGAGGGCGCGGCTGCGGTCCTGGCTCGAAGTGAGCGGAGAAGCTGCCCAATTTCAGGGAGTTGCGCGCGGACGGGCGATGGAATGTTCCGAGTGGGACCAAGGCTTCTGATGTCGAAGACGCAACACGTGTCCAGCCTTCCGCGTGGCCGCGATGGGATTTCCGTCATTTGATGTGGCCCCGGTGAACCCCAAAGTGGATCTTGCCGTACGAGCATCGTCAGATGGAAGCTCAAGGACCTCAAAGTACCCGTTCCGTCGGCAGCGCGTCACCGATTGCCAGCCTCGCAGGTGTGCGAAGTTATGCAGTCGGTGATGGTGGTGGAAACGCCGTCGAAGCGTTCGGAGGTTCGAGTCGAGCCGACGAAGTTGTGGCGATATCCGTCGTCGTCGCCAACACCTTTTCGGCAATAGGAAAGCTCTTGGGCATCGGAGATACCGCGGCGGTCACGGCGCGATCGGCTTCTGCGTCATGGATCGTCGGCTATCGAAATGGCTATTGCATCGCAGTGGAGACTGACGCAGCGGTGCCGACGGCAAATGTGGAGTTTGCGGTTCGTGCAGGCGACTGGCAGCCCAAGTCGGAGTGGGAGATCACCGATACGGACATCGAGTACGTCGCGTCTGACTCCGCGAACCCAGCGACGAGTTTGCCTCCCGTCGCCAAACCTCCTCGACCGATGGTGTCGCGACCTCCAGCACCGCAGCGCACGTCCGTTGCCGCGAAGGCGCCAACGAAGACTGCTGGCCTTGCCAATGCCAACTCGAAAGGTCTGAGGAAAGCCATCGCGAAGGGCGATCTGAGAGGAATCCGCGAGATCGCCGAGCATCTTCGTGGTGCTTCGGCGTCCAAAACGGATCCGTGCGGGGCAGGATCGTCAGCCGATGCTGTGGGGCCACTCATCGCAGGCATCGCTTCAGCTTTGTCGGGTGACAACGTCTCGGCACTGAAGTTACTCGATGCGGTCAGTCAACGTCCCGACATCGGCCCGTCCCTTCAGTGGGCGGCTGCGTTCTGGAGCTCGCGAGCAAGCATTGGAATGAATGAAGGTCTAGAGGCAGCGAGCGTCTATGCCGAATCTGCAGCGAGAATTGCCAAGCAATTGGACGTCGAGACGCGAGCTGCCAGTCACAAGAACTTGGCAGAAGTGAGCTTCCATCGTAATGACTTCGAGCATACGGGAAGATGTATCGAAGTAGCGCGTCGTCTCGCTGAATCGCTTTCCGATAATGAGTGCCTGTCGGAGCTCTCGCTACTTCAAGCCAAGACCTATCTTGCGCTGCGAGACCTGGATGCCGCAGCGAGTGCAGCCGCAGCGGCCAGCACGTTCCGTCCCGAGTGGCACGCTCCCATCGTCTTACGTTGTCGATGTGCCTTGTTGAACGGCGACGTGAGGGCTGCGCGAGAAATCGTGGCAGAGAGTGTCGCCAATGGAACGACCGCCAAGGAACTGCTGAGGTTGTGGCGTCTCGTCGACATGGCGAAACGTGGCGCACTTCCGGCGACGGTCGTGGTGGAGTATTTGGCGCTCGAGGAGGCGCCGCCGTCGAGGTCGAATCTCACGCGACTCGAGGAGCTTTGCGAAGCGCATCCCAGGGTCGATGCATTTCGCGAGACCTTCGGATGGAAGCTGCTCAAGGCTGGTGACATTGCTCGGGCGAGCGTGACGTTCGATCGCCTCAGCCATCGCATGGATCTTCCCGACGATGTTCGTTCGTCGGTGCTCTTGGCCCTGGGATGGCTCACCGCCTATCAAACCAAGAACGTAAGCTCAGGGGCAAAACTTCGAGCCACGGTAGAGGCTGCTCCGAAGCATTTGCAGAGCGTGCGACCGCCCGCGGCGTCGAGTGGTCACATGCGTGTCGCGAGTCCCGTCGATTTGGTGTCCCTCGAGCCCCCACCATCATCTGTGCTCGTCCCTCAGGGCGAGGGAAATGCGAGCAACGGAAAAGGGCAAGCGGTTCCGCCCGTATTCACAGGGAATCTCGAGGTGTTTTGCCTTCCGGATCTGCTCGAGTTTTTGCGAGCAGGTCGGCGCAGCGGCACGTTGGTGTGCAGCTCGGTGCGTGGCATTGGAGCGGTGCATCTGACGGAGGGAAAGATTGCCGGCGCGGCGGCCCCCAATACGCCGAAGCTCCAGGATTTGCCGATCGCGTCCGGGCGATTCAAACCATCCGATCTCGAACGGTTCTCTGCGAATTCGGCGGATGGCAGTAGCTCGCTGCCGATTGGAACCTGGCTCGTGAAAGCAGGTCGATTGAAGACCGCGGAACTCGAGGCAATGCTACGTCAGCAGATCCACGCCGCCATCAGCGAGTTACTATCCTGGGGCGAGGGACAGTTCGCCTTCAACGCCGATGCTGGGGTTCAGTCACCAGGCGAGTGCGTCGAGATTGCGCTCGATCCGCAGTCTGTGCTGCTGGAGATATTCAAGGTCATGGATGAGCAAAGCACCACGGGGCGATGAATCGTGGCCGGGCAGTTGGATCATGGGCGAGACAGCAGCAATGAGCGATAACCTCGTCGGCACCAAACTCGGAAATTACCGACTGGAGCGTCTTCTCGGACGTGGCCGGATGGGAGTGGTGTACCTAGCCCGAGACGAGGCACTTCTCCGTCCTACGGCAGTGAAGATCCTCTCTTGGTCCCTACCCGAACAAGCAGGACAAAACCCAGAGGCGTGGTTTCTGGCCGAAGCCCGCAACGTGGCGAGGGTGAATCATCCTCACGTCGTACAGATTTACGGTGTCGCCAGGCATGGATCGTATTGCTACATCGCGATGGAGTACGTCGAAGGGGCGAGTGCCGACGTTTGGATCGAGCGACAAGGCCCGTATTCACCCGAACAAGCAACGGAGATCCTCATTCAAACGGCAGGTGCGCTCCAAGCTGCACACGACGCCAACGTCATTCATCGTGACATCAAGCCCGAAAATTTGCTCGTTGGTCGTGACGGCAAGGCCAAGCTCGGCGACTTCGGAATGGCTCATCACGCGGTCAACAACCGGAGCGCTGATGCCAACCGTGCCGGCACACCCCATTATACTGCGCCCGAAATCTGGCGCGGCGAGGTGGCTTCGCCTGCCACGGACATCTACGCGCTGGGCGCGACCTACTATTACTTGCTCACGGGGCGGCCTCCTTACGCTGCCAACGATTTGACCGAGCTCATTTCCGCGCATCTCAACGCGCCGTTGCCCGACTTGCGCACCGTCAATGCCCGCGTTCCGCAGGCCTGCCAAGATCTCCTTGCGCGTTGCATGGCCAAATCCAAGCAAAACCGCATTCCGTCGGCGCAGGCGCTCGGATTCGAGGCCCGCGCGGTTCTGCGCAATCTGGCGAGCGTGCCTCCAGGTCCGCGCTCGGACCGTGGCGCGCAACTTCCAAAGAATCTCGCAGCACCCAAGGCTCCGTCCATCGTTCCGAGTTCTTCGAAGACCTTTCAAACGCTCGGATTCCGTACGGAGCCATTCGTCGATGCCGAACCGGGTAATTTGCCATACATCGGTGAACCGCATCGGGCCGTCGAGGCTCGGCTGACGGAGCTGCTGCTTCGCACATCCTGTGGTCCCGTTCTATTGGTCGGGCCAAAGGGGGTCGGACGGACGACTCTCGTTGCAGATTCGATCGGACGCAACCGCTACCCTGGGCAGACCGCAGTGGTGTCTTGTGCACCGTCGCCGGGGTCGCGCCTCGTGGTGGCGAAAATCTTGAGAGCGCTGGGGATTGCGCCAGTTCTCGATCGTGGAAAGAGTGGTCTCATCGACCTTTTGCTCGACCACTGCCTTTCCCAGGCAAATCTCTCGGTGCCGCCGTTGATTGTCATCGACGACGTGGAGAGTCCAGGTTGCGACCTCGACGAGATTGGCTCGCTACTTCTTGCCTGCAAGTTGTCGAACGCGTTTCGCCTGGTGGTGATCGGGAGCGACGAGGTGCTGCCGTCCATCGTGAAACTTCAAGGCGGAAGGCTCGATGCCATTGGCGAGTCCGTCGTTCTACGACCCCTCGACGTCGCTCAGGTCGGCGAGTACTTGCGAACGTGGCTGGCGGCAACCCTGGAACCGGGGCGAGTGCCTTTTCTGTTCACTCCGGATGCTGTTCTTCTCATTGCCCACAGAAGCCGCGGGCTGCTCTCGGAAATCAACGTGCTTTCGCGCAACGCGCTGCTCGCGTCGACGGTACACGAGCGTCGAGTACTCGATACCTGGGACGTGTGGGTGGCTCCGCGAGAGGCTCTGGGAGAGCCGTCACGAGAGCGGGTTCCTCCCAAGCCCAGCCCGTGGCCAAGCGAGGAGGTGTTGATGCTCCTCAACGAGGCGCGGCGTGCTCTGGGGCTGCAGCCGAGACGATAGATTTCGACTCGTCCCGAAAATCCGCTGCGTCGGCCGAGCGCGATGTCGTAGTATGGTGTGGTAATTTCCCACGTCGAAGGACCGCACGTCATGACGACGCTCTGGAACGGCTCGAGACTCGATTGCCTCGTCGGCATCTTCGTGGGAGGCGCAGGCTCACGCATGGGTGGCGTTGCGAAGGGGCTGCTACGCGCGCCCCTGCAGGAGCCGGACTCTTCGAAGAACAGGGATTGGAGTGGCGCAGCTGGACAAAAGGCTCCGGAGAACGAGGGATTGGTTGCACCAAGCTGTGGCCGGCCCGAACATTCGCTGGCGCGCACCTCTCGGCCCCGGGGATCTCTTCCCTTTGTATCGAGACCTGGGTTTTCCGTGAATCCTGCGTCTCGACCATCGGGAGTCCTCGACGGGCCGCCTTCTTCGCCTGGACGCGGCTCCTCTCCAATTGGCACGACCATCATCAAACGGCTCGTCCAGCAGGTGCAACTCGCTGGGCTCGATCGTGTGGTACTCGTGGGTGAGCACGAAGCGTATCACTTCTTGGAGCTGTCGACCTTGGTGGATCGTCCCAATGCTCGGGGCCCTGTCGCCGGGCTTGCCGCGCTGTTCGATCAGGCGAAGCTCGATGAAGTAAGGTACGTGATCGCCCTGGCGTGTGACATGCCATATCTCACCGCAGGCATCATTGGCCGGCTCGCTCGCGAAGAGCCGGAGGCGTTGGCACTCGTACCGCGGCGAGACAAGTTCGAACCCTTGTGCGCGAGATACGACGTGGCCAAGGCCTCTCCTCATCTCGATCGGATGATTATCGAACGGACGTTCGCGCTTCATGGCTTGCTCGAAGCGTTGGGTGACGGCTGCAAGGTCCTCGGGCTTTCGGCAGAGGAATCGAGGGAACTGCGCGATTGGGACTATCCAGAAGACATCGAGTGACGGAGCTTCTGACACTGCCGCGGGCGAGCCGCGGTTACCTTGCGATGGATGACGCGTTCCTTAAGCACATGAATGCTTCGTGTGGTCGCCGCGTCATCGTTTGAAGACGGTTCGGGCGAGGGCGCGGCCTGATACGTTGGTGTAGGTGCCCGCGGTCCTCGAAATGTCAGGATTATTGCAATTTCGCGTTAGTCACCGCGCGTCAGGCGCGTCAGGGGGTGGGGTCCTCGGGCGACTCGAGTCTTTCGGGCTCGGCGCAAAACTTCCCTAGTTTTGCTCCTCCGACTCGCGAGAAGGCGCCCTTGACGCGGGGCGTTACCGCCCTGCGGTCAGTACTCCACGCAAAAGATTCCGCTTTCTTACCGGGCAATCCCTCGGACGTTACGCTAAATCGGTCAGGCCATGATGTCACGTACCCCGGTGAAGCAGAGTGAACACCAATTCCACATTCCGGTCATGGGGACCGGGTTCACTAACACGACACCTCTCGAGGTCGCACCACTCGGGATCACTTCCGTAGTTTCTCTCGTCGACGACACCTTACTAGAGCAGCAGCGCAAGGTGTTGTCCGAGCAGTTTGGGGTTCCTTTCGAGCCGATTGGACCGAAGGAAGACGACGCGCGTGCGCGTCGTGTTCGCGCGTTCCTCGACCTCATCGCCGACGAAGTTGAACGGCGGTTCCAGCTCCTCAAGGCAGCGCCCTTCGAGCCGTCATCTCCGATAACGCGGTACTTCGAACTCCTCCCGGAGTCCGAGACCAAGGCAAAGTGGCGAAAGCTCCAGACCGTCACGGTTGCGGAAGAACGGGCACGTCTCGAAGCCGAACTTCGCGATGCGGTCGTGGTTGGTCACATCGAAGCGAACATCATGACGAAGCTCGACAGCAGCATTACGCTCACGGGGGCACCGAAGCCGCCGAACCAGAGCGATGCCGTTGCCGCTTTGCGAGGCTTTGCCGAGAGCAAGTTGCGATCGAGCATCGTGTTTTCTGCCGGCATGAATCAACGTCTCTTTGCCTGCGCAGCTACGTTCGACGACTTCTATCCCGATGAAAACGGTGTCTTCGGTAAGCGACTTTGTTTGAAGGTGAGCGACTATCGTTCTGCCGACGTGCAGGGGACGATGTTGGCTCGCAAGGGCCTTTGGGTGAGCGAGTACCGAATCGAGAGTGGGCTCAATTGTGGCGGGCATGCATTCCCCACCGAAGGGCTCCTGATGGGGCCGATTCTCGATGACTTCATCAAGAATCGCGAGGCACTCACCAACAAACTACACGGAATTCTCGTCGAGGCGCTGAAGGCTCAGGGGAGACCGGTGCCAGCGAGCTTGCCTCCGTTCCGTGTCACCTTTCAAGGCGGGGTCGGAACGGCAGAAGAGCAGCAGCTTCTGTTCAATCGCTACAAGGTCGATTCGGTGGGCTGGGGATCGCCATTCCTCTACTGCCCCGAGGTCATTTCCATCGATGACGACACGCTGCAACGCTTGCTCGTGGCCACGAACAAGGAAGTCGTTCTCAGCCACAGCTCGCCCTTGGGCGTGCCGTTTTGGAATCTGATGACGTCCGGCGGTGAGGACGCGCGTCGTGAGCGCAACGCCACTGGCCGAAGCGGAAGCAGCTGCCCTCGAGGGTTCCTCGCGTACAATACGGAATTTTCTGAGTATCCCATCTGTACCGCCTCGCGGAACTACCATCTGAAACTGAAGGCAGCGTGCTCCGAGGCGCCAGAAGACGTCGCGCGTCGGCGAATGGCCGTGGCTTATGAAAAGTCCTGCCTCTGCCAGGATTTGGCTGGTTCGCCGCAGCGACGATACAGCATCAATCCACAATCGACGCCGCTGTTGTGTGCCGGTCCGAACTCGGTGAACTTCCGTCGCATCGTCTCCTTCGACGAGATGGTCGGACATATCTACGGTCGCAACAACGTGCTCCCGGCAAACACGCAGCGTCCACATGTTTCGCTTCGTGAGTTCGAGCTGTACATCGACTATCTAGAAACCGAACTCGCGGACACTCCGGCGACCGGTCCGCAGGCGAAGTGGCTCGAACGGTTCAAGAAGGGTCTCGTGGGCGGGATCGGCCACTTGCGTCAGCTCGTCGACGACGGATGGGTCAAAGAAGCGGAAGCTTTCCGCAGCACTCTGTCGAAGCTCGAGGCGCGTTACGAATCCGTCGTGCAAAAAGTGGCGGCGAAGACTGCGGAACTTGCAGCGGCTAACGTTCCCGCCAATGTCACCGCGGGTGCACCTGCGGTTGCCGCTGTCGGCTGAAGTTCGAACTCGTTCGGTTGTGGGGCCTCGCAAAGAGGCCCGCACCATAGAATTCGTAATCTACGGCTGGTTGCGCCGACGAGTTTTGACGCGGATCGCGACACGGCACGCCGTAGTTTCGAGCGCTGAACCGCCCGTGAGTCGAATCCACGCCGGGCCCCCGTTCCGCGTTGCGGCCTCACGCCGCATAGCTCGCGCGATGAGTCGAAGACGAGGCTCGCGCGATGAGTCGAAGACGAGGCTCGCGCGATGAGTCGAAGACGAGGCTCGCGCGATGAGTCGAAGACGAGGCTCGCGCGATGAGTCGAAGACGAGGCTCGCGCGATGAGTCGAAGACGAGGCTCGCGCGATGAGTCGAAGACGAGCCTCGCGCGATGAGTCGAGTGCATGACGCGAGGCAGACTTCGCGCAATTATCATCGGGCTCGAGACCATGCGGTTTACCAGTAATGCATCGTGCCGTCGAGCTTGCGAGCCACCGGCAGGCAAGCCATTTCGTAAGGAAACCTCGCCGCGGCCGCCTCGTCGATGTCCACGCCGTGACCTGGTAGATCATCGACGATCATGTGTCCATTCTCGACTCGATAGTGGCTCCTAAACACTTCCGACACGACTTCAGCATGAGGCATGTACTCCTGAATGCCGAAGTTGTTGATGGCGAGGTCGAAGTGGAGTGCCGTTGCTACCGCGACGGGCGACACGTCCGTCGGTCCGTGGAATCCCGTCTGTATGTGGTAGACGCCAGCAAACGCGGCCACCTTCGCGAGGTGGGTGATGCCACCGCCGTGCACGATAGGCATTCGCACGAAGTCGATGAGCTGCTCCGTGAAGAGTGTGCTGTAGTCATAGATGCTGTTGAAGACTTCGCCTAGGGCGAGCGGCGTCGTGGAATGCCGACGGACCAAGCGTAAGCCCTCCTGCAGTTCAGCCGTCACTGCGTCTTCCAGCCAGAAGAGTCGGTACGGTTCGAGATCTTTTGCCAGTCGCGCCGCCTCGATAGGTGTGCAGCGGTGGTGCACGTCGTGCAACAGGTGCACGTCGTCGCCAACTTTGGTTCGAACTTTATCGAACAATTTCGGGACGTATCGCAAATACGTCGCTGTGTCCCAGCATTCCTCTTTTGGCAGTCCCTTCTGTGCAGGTTCGTAGACAAACCCCGACTTTGCTACGCCGTAGCACTGCGAGAGACCCGGGATCGCCGATTGAACGCGCACGGCGACGTAACCTGCGTCGAGATGTCGCTGAACGTTGTCGATCGTCTGCTCGACGTCTTGACCCGTCGCGTGGACATAGACCATTACGCGCTCGCGGCTTCTCCCTCCGAGCAGGTTGTAAAGCGGGGTATTGAGGCTTTTCGCTTTGATGTCCCACAGGGCCACGTCGATTGCGCCGAGTGCAGTCATCGTGATTGGTCCGCGCTTCCAATAGACGCCACGGTAAAAGTGATGCCAAATATCCTCGATATTTCGCGGATCCCGTCCAATGAGTTGCGGGATGCAATAGTCCTCGAGATACGAAACGACAGACTTCTCTCGCCCATTGAGCGTGGCATCACCGATTCCGTAGATCCCTTCGTCCGTCTCGATCTTCAGAGTCACGAAGTTGCGGGATGGGCAGCAGACAATCACTTTGGCTCGGGTGATCTTCATGGCATGGCTTTCGCTAGATGAACGACTTCGAAACAGCGTCGACTATCCGAAGCGACGCTCCGGGATCCCTGGAACGTAATACTGGGTGTATTCCCGATAGGTATCGAGCGCAGCTTCGGGATCTCTACGCCTTCCGGGATGCGTCGCTTCGAAAAGGTCTGAAAATAGAGGATGCAAGCGTCTCGCCAGAATCTCGCCTCTCGCACTTGAATGCCGAGCAATTCTGCGACTTGTCCGAAGCGATAGGGGTCGAGTCGTGTCTCGAGCGTCGACCAGGTTCGAGCGATTCGACGCACCTCGTCTACGCCGCGCTGGTAGTGCGCGCAGAGCTCTTCCCATAACGTTCTTCCCGAGCGAAGACGGTGGTCCCACGAGACGTGATGAAACCAAAGAAGGAAGGGCTCCGGGCATTCCTGCAAGGAGCCAAAGCGGTCGCGCACTTCGGGAAAATACTGCTCGATGGCATTGCTGCCCGATGATGTACGGTCGAAACCTATCCCGAACTCATCGGCGCGATGATAGTAGATACTCGTCCAATCGGGGCGGCCTCGAATGAATCCAGGGTCCCGGTCCCGCATGATGGTCCCATGCCATGATGTGGTGCAGTCCGAGTGGCGTCATGTAATCCACACAGGCCTCGCGTGACCGCATCATCCAATCGACGAGCGTCTCGATGACTTCGCGCGCGCGACTATAGGCTAGCGCGACGTACTCCTCGGCAATCCTGCGTGCATCGACTTCATGATTCCACGTGAGTCGACCGAAGGCGTACCAGTTCGATGCGGCGAACGGATGTCCACACCAGTTTCTGTCGCTCCCGATGTTGCTCACGCCGGATATTCCACTCAAGTGATGTCCCTGACGGGTGCCTTCGACGATGCGAGCGACGGTCGACTGTTCTCCGTACGCAAAGGTGTCCGCACGAAGGACCTCTTCGAATAGGGGCGCCAGGAAGACCCAATGACTCCCTTGTCCCAGGTATTCCTGCGTGATCTGGAACTCGAGAAACAATGGAGTTCGGGGCATTCTTCCGAAGAGCGGGTGAAAGGGCTCTCTCGGCTGAAAGTCGATGGGGCCGTTCTTGACTTGGACGCAAGCGTTCGGCAAAAACTGTCCGTCAAGCGGCTCGAACTCGAGGTTGGCTTGCATGGCTCGATCGATCGGAACCGCCGAGTCGTAGACGAACGCCCGCCAGATCACGATTCCACCGTGGGGAGCCAACGCTTCGGCGAGGACGTTGGCGCCGTCGGCGTGATTGCGACCATAGTTCTGCGGTCCTGGTTGACCTTCGGAGTTCGCCTTTACCAAAAATCCGCCGAAATCTGGGACTAGCTCGTATATTTCGTCGATCTTTCTGCGCCAGAAGTCTCGGACTTCGGCGGCCAATGGATCCGCTGTTTGCAGCTTTCCCAAGTCGATGGGAGCGCTGAAGCGTGCCGTCAAGAAGACACGAATGGCGTAGGGGCGAAACACGTCGGCGAGACGTTTCACTTTACACAAATATGCCGAAGACAACACCAGAGAATGCGCATTCACGTTGGTGAGAACGACGCCATTGATTCCGATGGAGGCATTGGCTCGCGCATAATCGACCAAACGTGGATCCATGTAGTCCGGGAGCTTGTGCCAGTCCCACAACGAGAAACCGGCATAGCCACGCTCGATGGTGCGATCGAGGTTGTCCCAATGGTTCAGTAAACGATGGCGAATCCGTGGCACTGCCACGCGAGATAGTTCGCTGACGGGGACCTCGCGTGCGAGATCGAGAAGCAATTGGAACACGCCGTAGAGCAGTCCCGTGTGGCTGTTGGCAAAGATTGCAATACAACGACGACCTTCGACGTCGAGTTCCACCGCACGATATCCTTCGTCCCCCAGGTCGTCGGGCGATGGGTAAAAGACGCTCGCGAATGGACTATTCACGGTCGCAAGAACGAGTCGTGATTCGCGACATCGGTTGTCGAAGACGACACTTCGTCCAAGGAGCTTCGGCAGTGCCGCTTCGAGCTCGGCGCGGACGACGCCAATACGTGTCGCGTCCTCTCGCTCGCCCGTCTCGTCGTCGAGCGCAACCTGCACGTTGGTAAAGATGGCCCGATACTCAGCGAGACGAACTGGGTCCTGTACCCTTGGATAGCGGAGCCAAAGCTCATAACCATCTTCAGGCAGCGGACGCGAGAACTCGTACTCGGGATTCATGAGGACAAGAAGATTATCCTCAAATCCGTCAGCGTATCCACCCCGATGTACCGAAGTTCCACATCACCGTGAACACGGATCCATTCAAGCGTGCATCCTCGAGCGGCGGGCTGTCGACGTACCCGGAACCGATCCCATATGCGACGCGCAACGATGAATCCAGACTGAAGGCACGATCCAGAAATAGATGAGTGCCAAGTCCGAAGTAGCCTTGGTATTCGGTAATATCGATGGTTTGCGCCGTCTGTTCGCTCGGCGTCGTCGTGTAGCCGAAAGCCAGCACGGTATAAGGACGGAGGCGACCATCATCGGTGAAGAAGTAGAGCATTCGCGGCCCAACCGCGAAGCTACCGACGGTCTGATAGATGTCGAAATTCAGTCCGGGGACCTTCATCTCGAGATCGCCGGAGCCGATGTCCAGCAACAAGCCGAGGACCCATCTCTTGCCGAGGACCACACCGGGCTCGAGAGTCACGGAACTCCCACTGGGTCCGTAGTTCTTTCGCACGAGATCACCCGAGAAGCTTCGACCGGAATTGACCGGCGCGACATCGAAACTCGCACGTTGGTACGAGAGCATGTTGAGGCTCACACCCAGTTGAAGCCATGGCTCCGCGGCGTCCTCCGCGAATGCCGGTTGGGAGAGAGACGTCAGTATGCCGAGCAGACCCAAGCAAGCCAAACGAGCCAAGCGATTCATTGCGCGACTTGCTTAGCGCAAGACTTTGCGCCTGTCTCAAGGCGGCTGAGGTGGGAGGGATGCTCGTTGGCGGGGATCGATTCGTGACCTGCGAAACTGTAGGATTTCAACGGCGCGGGACGTGCGCACCGACGTGTTGGGCGTCTGGGTGAAGGGGGCGCGGAGGGGCGTTTCTTCGCTATGTTTCCCAATTTCCTCGGAATCGCCGCTAGGCAAGACGCTGTTTCCACTGCTTCGCGCTTCGATGAAGCGGTGCGGCAACGGCAGTGACCAAGGGTTATTGGCACGCAGGTCGACACGAGGTGTTATTGTCCGCACATGGGAGACGAGCCCGTCGAGAGGATCGACTCATTCTATACAATCGAGCGCGAAGGGGACGCGACCGACGCAGCTGTCGTCGCAAGTACGCCCCACGGAAGAGTCGCTCTACGACCTTCGAGCCACGAGCTGGAATTGGGCTTTGAGACCGCGACTTCGGCTGTTGCCGAATTGCCGTCGGCAGCGACGAGCGACTCGGCAGTGACGAGCGACTCGGCAGCGACGAGCGACTCGGCAGTGACGAGCGACTCGGCAGCGACGAGCGACTCGGCAGTGACGAGCGACTCGGCAGCGACGAGCGACTCGGCAGCGACGAGCGACTCGGCAGCGACGAGCGACTCGGCAGTGACGAGCGACTCGGCAGTGACGAGCGACTCGGCAGCGACGAGCGAACCCGAGCCCGCGCGTCGGATTGTTTTGTCCATCCACGAGATCCGCGAGGTTTTGGGTCGAACATCTGGTGAAACTTCGGCTATTGCCTCTGCGGACGGCGTGGCGCGCGTTGAGAGCGGTCCTGACGAGAGCGGTCCTGACGAGAGCGGTCCTGACGAGAGCGGTCCTGACGGAGCGGACAAGAAACGCGGCGAAACCGATGGCGACGTGTCGGTTGTCGCAAGGTCGGGGCATGCGCGAACTGGAGACGTGTCCGTTGCCGATACTCCCACCGATGAGGCCCTGCTCGTTGCCATGAACGGCAAGGATCCACTCTCGCCGAGTACCGAACTCGAACCGTCTCGCGTCACTCCGCGGCTGCAATTGGGTTCCGAGTTGTGCGAAGCGCCGCTTCGCTCGACACCAGTCATGGAAGCTGCGTTGGCGCATACCGAAGCCGAGCTCCTGAGCGATCGGCCCCCTGCGATTGCGAACTCGATTCCCGCAGGAGTCGCCGTGACGCCTGCTCGGAACACCCTTTCTGGCAAGAAGAATGGAGGGCTCTATCCTGTGGCAATTTGGGGGATTTCTCTGGTCTTGGTGTTCCTGTTGGGTATGGCGTTCGGCGGAAATACGGACACGAAACCCTCGCGACAGGTGGGCGAAGGTCGGTCGTCGAGCACGGCACCGATAAGTTCTGGATCGGCGCCCGTCGCGCCGTCACTCGAGTTCGACTTGTCGGTACCCCCAGGAGCCAGACCCGTCGAAGAATCGCAGAGCGCTTCGCCCGGAGACCGAACCCGCATCGATGCAATTGCGCTCGGTAGGCACTGGTCGAAGGAGCGTTTCGACGAATTGCGCGTCCTTCGTGAATCGTTACGGGCGGACCCGCAGAAGCTCGAGGACGCCAACATCCTCGGCGCGGTCCTCCAATTCGCCGCAGACCGCGCAACGAGTCGCGTCATTCTCGAAACGCTCGCCGAAGTCGCATCACCGCGCGCCTTGGACGTGTTGTACGAGATCTCGGATCGGATCCAAAGAGAGAACCGAGACCACTCAACTTGCCGAGGCGCTGCTATTGGCAAAGGACGTGCGCTCTCGAGCTTCGACTCCACTCGCGTTGTGCTTGGACCTTCGTGATAAGCCGACCCGCTGCGAGGACGTCGTTCGACTGGTCAAGACGGCCTTGAATGATGGTGATCGCCGAGCTTCAATGCTGTTGGTCAATCTCGGTGCACGACGCAATTGCGGTCCAACGGGGGAGACGGAACTGCGTGAAATGTCTCGAGACTCCAAAGGACTTGCGCCGGGCAGTACATGCTTCCGTGGCACGTCCCGATCCCATCAAGGAGTGAAACGTGAGCCATGCACCTCGACGGCGCAGCACGGTCAGAATTGAGAGTTATTGGGGAATGTCACGTTCCTTCGCAGCTACGGAATCGGTTCCTTGGTTGCGTTACGATTCGTAGGTCTCGACTCGGCACTTGAGCTGGGCGTCCCGCCAAGGGTAACGTCGGACTCCTCATTTGGCCAAACCCATGACGACCCTGCGCAATTGCCGTTCGTTAGCGTCTTTCGCCTTCTGTCTGGTCGGTGCACCATTTCTGCTCGTAAGCTGCATCGGTCGCGGTTCATCCTACGTCGAGGCGGACGATGCGGCGGTGTCTTCGACGGGGAATATCGTTGCGCCCTCCGACGATCCGAAGTCTGCGATCTTCGAAGACGTTGGCGACGCCAAACCAGCCACGGTCGAGGTGTCGTTCGACAGAAGATTCCAAATCCTCGAGGGCTACGGAGCTGCCACGGCATGGTTTCAGGATCGCATTACCGGCAACACTCTGCCGGGGATGTACGAGATGCTGTTTCCCGAGCTCGGTCTGGACATATTGCGACTGCGCAATCGCTATGAGCGATCCGAGACCTCCGATCGCAACCTCGATGCGGAAAAGGAGATTCTCGAACGGGCAACGAAGGCTTTAGGGCATGCACCGCGAGTTCTGATGACGAGCTGGTCTCCGCCTGGCGAACTGAAGGCCGACGGACGTGAGCGTTGCCGTAGCAACGAGACGTGCACTCTCAAGAAGCGCGACGGTAAGTTCGTCTACGAGGAGTTTGCAGACTATTGGAAGAACTCTCTGCTACACTACGAAACCCTCGGTATCGTCCCCGAGTTCGTCAGTATCCAAAACGAACCTGACTTCATTCCCCCCGATTGGGAAGGTTGCCGATTCGATCCATCGGAAAACGCAAAATTTCCCGGGTACGACCGAGCCCTCGCGGCGGTACACAAAAAGCTGTCGACGCTCAAACATCCACCGAAGATGCTCGGCGCCGAAACGCTTGGCATTCACTATAGCAAGGCACTCAACTATCTTTCGTCGCTCGACCAGCGACTGCTCTACGGAATGGCCCATCATCTGTACGAGCGCGGCACCGACGGCGTTTGGGACTGGCGGTATCCCGGTCCAGATAGCTACGTGGACGAGATGTTGAGCATCGCGGAGGGGACTCGGCTTCCCATCTTCCAAACGGAGTTCATGACCGACGAGGACAAGGGAATCGAAGGTGGCTTCGAGACCGCCTGGTTGATTCATCACACGATGGTCGAAGAGGGTGCCGCGGCCTTCGTCTATTGGGATTGTAATTTGGAATGGAGCGAGCGGTCTGGTTGGAATGAATGGCCGTTCTCCCCGCGTGCGAGATCAGTACTACGCGGTGCGGCACTTTGCTCGGTACACCGATCCGGGATACCAAAGGATCGCCTGCGGTTCGGATGCAAAGGGACTGCTCTCTTCGGCGTGGATCTCTCCTGACGAAAAGCAACTCACGGTGGTCGTACTCAATACCTCGAAGGAACCACTCGAAGTCAGGTTTAGCTCCGGTGGCTTCGGCGAGACCACGTCAAAGGTACTTCGGACGACGTACCGTCCCGGCAAGTCACATCGGTGGGCGGATCTCGGCGCAGCCAACTCGGAGCGCGCCCTTCGCATGCCGGCGCGCTCGCAAGTGACGGTCGTCTACAACAAGTAGAGGAGTCCTGCTGGGGTTGTGTCCGCGGCGTCGTTCGTTCCCGGCACTTCTGCTCGGTAGCCTCGTCGCGCGCGAGCAACTCGCCGCGCAGGCCGTGTGCAGGTTCGTCTGGCGGCGAGTCGCCGCGTGTGCTCGTGTGCAGGCGAATCGCCGCGCAAGCCGTGTGCAGGTTCGTCTGGCGGCGAGTCGCCGCGTGTGCTCGTGTGCAGGCGAATCGCCGCGCAGGCTCGCTCGTCGGCACCGCTCGACCTCGGTGCGCCAGCTACTGCTCGGGCCCACCATCCGCAACGTCGACCTTTGACGTGCCGTTCGGCAGTTGAGAGCAAGTGGGAAGATACACGTGCTCAATTGGCGACTTGCTTTGCGCGAGCGAGAGCGCGACGTTCGGCTCGCGCAGGGCCTGGGCTCAAGACGGTGTGCACAGCTTGGCAAATAGCCCCTGCGCGGCATTCGGCTGACACACGCCGTCGACGCAACTCGAGACGTTCGGTGGACATCGGTCCCCCTCGGCCGTGCAGGATTCGCCGAAATTCCGGAGGCGTGAGCAGGCGCGACTGGCACAACCCGTGTCCTTGCAGGCGCAGGTGAGCCCGGCCATGCACGTCTCCCCCTCACAAGCTTGGCCAGCTCCTCCGAGTGCAGCGCAGGTCGGTGGTTCTCGAGAGAGGTCACAATAGCTCGAGGTATCACAGAGCGATGGGACGTTGCCCAGTTGTTCATTGGTCGCGCAAGGTTCGTTCATCGTCGGGAGAGGCGTACATCGCTCGGTTTCATCATTGCAATAGCTCGTGGCATCGCACCATATGAGGACGTTGAGAGAGACGTCGTTGCCACATCGCGCGCCGATACTGGGCAGCGCACGACACCGCATGGACTCGATACTGCAGTACGTGGTAGGGATACAAGCCGACGTCGACTCGCATTGCTCGTCGAGGGGTACTTCGGGCGAGCAGCGCCCTACGGCAGATCCGTCAACGAGTCTACAATACGATCCCTCGATGCATCGCTCCGTCCCGACACAGGTTTCGTCGATGGAATGGGGAGCCTGCGCCAGTCGATCTTCGAGGTTTTCTCGTGACGGTTCGGCACAGATTCCTTCCGAAGTACATATCAATCCCGGCACGCAAGCGGCCGTCGCGCTACAGGCTTCACCGTGCTTTCGCTTCTCGATACACCGTCCGCATTCGAGGGGGGAGCCCGTACACTGCAAGGACGTACATTGCGCCGCAGCGATGCACGATTCTCCCACGGCACGGTTGCCGGCTTCGACGCAATCCGGAATCCTTCCGGTTACGACGTCCTCGCAGCTTCGCGTTCGCATCGTTTTTGCACATTGCCAAGTCGAACTCGCGCTTCGAGTCGAACCTTCAGCGAAGAGTAGATCCGGGCAGTATGCAACGGCATCGATGCAGCTCTCGGTCGTGCCCAGACACTCGTTGCGGCGTTCGCATACCGAAATGACGTAAGCCGCGCAGGCTTCGGTTTCCGTCAAATTCGCTGGCGTGCCACCGTCGAAATCATGGCCGCCGGTTGTTCCGGACGTGGTGTTGCCGCTCGAGGATGAATTACCACATCCCGTTCCGAGGATGGTCATCGCGGCAAGACTGAGCGCGAGCGCTAGGATTCCGATACGGAAAGGCTTCGAAAGGCGCGTGTGACGCTTCGGCATTTGGATCCCTACCCACGGCCAGGGTAACGTGGATAGGTGACCCGACTCCACTCGAATTGGGGCATTTTATCGTGGTTTTTCGAGGGTGAAAGATTGAAGGCATGGTGCCCGAATGCCGTGCTATGCCCGTCTGCTCGAGAGAGAATCATCGTCCGAGCCCGGACGTCACCACGACGCAACAACCAGAAACGAAAGAAAAGAGATCATGGCTGAGTTCATCTTTACGATGCAGGAGGTCACTCGAGTTCATCCGCCGGACAAGAAGGTGCTCGAGAACATCACCCTCGCATTCTTTTACGGTGCGAAAATTGGCGTCATCGGTGGCAACGGCTCCGGTAAATCCTCACTGTTGCGCATCATGGCAGGGGTCGATCGGGAGTTCATCGGTGAAGCCAAAGCTGCTCCCGGCGTCAAGATTGGCTACTTCGCTCAGGAACCCGATCTCGGATCTGCCGAGACGGTCAAGGATGCGCTCGACGAAGGAATCAGCGACATCCGTGGGCTCGTCACCGAGTTCGAGGCGCTCAGCATGAAGCTCGGTGAGCCGATGAGCGACGATGAAATGGACCGTGTCCTTTCTGCCCAGGCGTCACTTCAAGACAAGATCGATGCACTCGACGCATGGAATCTCGATTCTGCTCTCGAGATTGCGTGCGATGCGCTCCGATTGCCGCCGCTCGACGCCAAAATCCAAGTGCTATCGGGTGGTGAGCGGCGACGCGTCGCTTTGGCGAAGGTGCTCCTCAGTCGCCCAGACATGCTGTTGTTGGATGAGCCCACCAACCACCTCGACGCAGAGTCCGTGGCATGGCTAGAGAAGTTCCTCCACGATTACAAGGGAACGGTCGTAGCCGTAACGCATGATCGTTACTTCCTCGACAACGTTGCAGGTTGGATCTTGGAGCTCGATCGGGGACGTGGGTATCCGTACAAGGGTAACTACTCAGGCTGGCTCGATCAGAAGAGCCGACGCCTGGCTTCCGAAGAGAAGCAAGAGAGCGCACGTCAGCGTAAACTCAAGCAGGAGCTCGAGTGGGTGCAGGCGTCTCCGCGTGCACGTCAGGCCAAGAGCAAAGCTCGTCTTGCCGCTTACGAAGATCTACTTGCAAAGTCCACGAAGGGACCATCGGATCCTACCGAGATCAGCATTCCCCCGGGACCACGGCTCGGTGATTTGGTCATCGAAGCCGACAAGCTCGTCAAGGGTTATGGCGAACGCTTGCTGGTCGACGACTTGTCGTTCCGCTTGCCGCGCTCGGGGATTGTGGGGGTGATCGGGCCCAATGGAGCTGGCAAGACCACGCTCTTTCGGATGCTCGTGGGACAAGAGACCCCCGACCGGGGCTCGCTGCGTGTGGGCGATACCGTGAAGATCGCTTACGTCGACCAAAGCCGCTCGGCACTTTCCGGAAACGAAAACGTCTGGCAGACCATCTCGGGAGGCGAAGATAAAATCGTGCTCGGGAAACGCGAGGTGATGTCTCGCGCATATTGCTCGTGGTTCGGCTTTCGCGGGAGTGATCAACAGAAACTCGTCAGCTCCTTGAGCGGTGGTGAAAGAAATCGCGTTCATCTGGCCAAGTTGCTCAAGGAAGGGGGTAACCTCCTGCTCCTCGACGAACCGACGAACGATCTCGACGTCGAAACACTTCGGGCACTCGAAGAAGCACTGCTCGATTTTCCGGGTTGCGCCGTCGTCATCAGCCACGATCGTTGGTTTCTCGATCGAATCGCGACGCACATCCTGGCGTTCGAGGGCGATAGCAGAGTCGTCTGGTTCGAAGGAAATTACCAGGCATACGAGGAAGACCGACGTCGGCGTTTGGGGGTGGACATCGATCATCCCCAGAAGCTTCGGTACAAGCGACTAGCCATCGGTTGAGAATGGATTGGCCGAGGCGTCCTCTGTCGAGTCGGGGGACGCCTCGTTTCCTCTCGCGTGCGATGAAGCGGGGACGAGCGGCGGAATCAGCAGTCGAGCAAGACGGCAGTCGCGTAGACTTTCGGGGCGTCACGGCATCGTCATAGGCATGGGAAATCCCACGGTTTTGGTCTGTGTGGCGGGAAGCATTTCGCTCCGCATTCGTCGGCCGCCGGACGCCGTGGCTCGTCTCAAAAGTGCTCGATTGGCGCAGGTGACCTTGATTGCCGATGGGTGTTGGATTGTGGGCCAAACCGACGGGTACTCGTTACTTTGGGTGACCGTGCGTCATCACGACTGGTGCTTTCTCGACCGACTGTGATAGGAAGGGCGATCTATCCGAGTGGCTCGAAGTTATTCCCCGACTTCGTGGACGCTACGGGTGCTCCCGAAGTCACAGGGGGCACCCCTTCGGAAAGAGGACTCGAACATGGACACACAGGAATCAATCAAGGGCTTCATCGTCGACAACTTCGTGCTCGGTCGCGATGGAATGGCAGAACCAGGCACGACCGACTCCTTGTCCAAGCTGGGACTCATCGACTCGACGGGAGTGCTCGAGCTGATCGCTTTCTTGGAGAGCAAGTTCGGCATCAGCGTTACCGACGAAGAGACCGTGCCTGAAAATCTGGACAGCATCGGACAGATCACCGAATTCGTTAAGCGAAAGCAGGCCGCGTAATGACCAACCAAATCACTTACGACCATCTCAAGCTGGATCTCGAGAAGGAAGCGGATCGGATCTGCGCGTTCATTCGCAAATCGGTATTCGACACCCTCGGGAAACGAGGTGCGGTCGTGGGCGTCTCCGGTGGTATCGACAGCGCGGCCGTGACCGCACTGTGCGTTCGGGCACTCGGGGCCTCCAAGGTGACGGCACTTCTGATGCCGGATCAGCACTCGGCATCGGAAACGCTGGAGATCTCGCGTTCCGTTCCAGAGGCTTTCGGAGTGGAATGGGTGCTCGAAGACATTACCAAGTCACTCGATGCGCTCGGTTGCTACACGCGTCAGGAAGAGGCCATTCGCAGCGTCATTCCGGAGTACGGTCCGGGTTACAAATCCAAAATCGTGCTGCCAAGCGTGATCGACGACGACCGCTATCGCCTGTTCTCCATCGTCGCGCAGACCCCCGACGGCAAAGAAATTCGCAAGCGTCTCACTCCAGCCGCATATCTCGGGATCCTGGCGTCCACGAACTTCAAGCAGCGTGTTCGCACGATGTTCGAGTACTTCCACGCGGACAAGCAAAACTTCGCGGTTGCGGGCACACCGAATCTGCTCGAGTACGACCAAGGCTTCTTCGTCAAAGGCGGAGATGGGCTAGCGGATTTCAAACCCATCGCGCATCTGTACAAGACGCAGGTCTACGAGATGGCAGCGCATCTTGGCGTGCCGGCAAGTGTATGTAATCGGCCGCCGACGACAGACACGTACTCGCTACCCCAGGGACAGGACGAATTCTACTTCTCCTTGCCGTACAAAGCGATGGACCTTTGCCTCTACGCGAAGAACAACGGGCACCCGCCAGCGGCTCTGACCGAAACGCTCAAACTCAAGGAAGAGCAAATCGCTCGGGTGTTCGCGGATATCGACAACAAACGTCGAGTGACGGCCTACCTACATCTATCGGCCCTCACTATGATCGAGTCGCACTGAGTCATTCGGACTCGTTGTCGAACGAAACACCTAGGAAACCCCGAGGAAGATCGCGACCATGTGTGGAATAGCTGGAATCTGCGAGGTGGGCGGACGGCCCGTTGCGGAAGCGGATCTCGTTGCGATGGCGACCGCGATGCAGCATCGCGGTCCGGACGGAACGGGCCTCTATCTCGAAGGTCCCATCGGATTCGTCGGCACTCGTCTCGCCATCATCGATTTGGCGGGTGGGGACCAGCCGCTCTGTGACGAGACGGAGCGTTTCTGGGTGGCGCAGAACGGCGAGATCTACAATCACGTGGAGATCCGCGAACGGCTCGAAGCACTCGGGGTAAAGTTTCGCACCCGTTGCGACACCGAGGTCATCGCTCAGGCGTTCGCGAAGTGGGGAGTCGAAGCGGTTCACGAGTTCAACGGTGCCTTCGCCTTCGTAATCTACGATCGCAAGGAGAAGCGACTGTTCGTATTTCGTGACCGCCTCGGCAAGCGTCCTCTCTTCGTCAGTGAGTATGGTGGGCGGCTCTACTTCGGCTCCGAGGTAAAGGCGATCTTGGCGGTTCCGGGGTTTCCACGTGAGCTCGATCCGACGGGTTGCGTGGACACCCTCGCGGTGTGGTCGGCACTCGACCGAACCGCGTTCCGTCACGTTCACGAGCTCCCTCCTGGGCATTACTTGGTGCGGGAACCCGACGGCAAGATCAGCTATCACCGGTATTGGTACCTGAGGTTCACCGACGAGAAGACCTGTTCGAATCGAGCGCGAGCGCAAGCTGGTCGAAGAGCTCGGCGCTCGGCTGACGGACTCCACGCGACTTCGATTGTTGCGCTCCGACGTTCCCGTGGGTTCGTACCTGAGTGGCGGACTCGATTCTTCGACCATCGTCGCGATGGCCCGCCCTCAGACGCCATCTCTCGAGACGTTTGCCGTTCGTTTCGAGGATCCGAATTTCGACGAACGACAGCACCAGGACGAGGTGGCCAAAGCCTTCGGGGTTCACCACGACGGGATCGACATCACTGGGAAAGACATCGCGGAGGCTTTCCCTGACGTCATCTACCACGCAGAGGTGCCACTGTTTCGCACGGCTCCCGCACCGCTGCTGCTGCTATCGAAGCACGTACGACAGCGTGGAATGAAGGTCGTTCTGACCGGTGAGGGTGCGGACGAATTGTTCGCGGGTTACCACATCTTCCGCGAAGACAAGGTGCGTCGGTTTTGGGCGAAGCGACCCGACTCCAAGATCCGCCCGCTCCTTTTGCGCCAGTTGCATCCGTATCTCAAGCAGAACCTGGCCCGTTCAGGGCAGTTCCTCAATGCTTTCTTCGGCCGCGACTTGGAGCAAACCGAGGATCTGCTTTACAGTCATCGCCCGCGATACTTCAATGGACAGCGGGTTCGCGGCATGCTCCATCGAGATCTTCTGTCAGAGGCGGACAGCGGTGGGCGTTCCGACGAGCGACTGCTGGCGACACTTCCGCCCGACTTTGCTCGGTTCGGCACCTTGGGGCGCGCGCAGTATCTGGAGATTACGACGTTCTTTCGAAGTTATCTCCTTCATGCCCAGGGTGATCGAATGCTCATGGCCAATAGCGTCGAAGGCCGGTTTCCGTTCCTCGACCACCGCGTCGCAGAGTTCGCGGCGAGCCTTCCCGAAAGTCTTCGCCTTCACGTTCTGTCGGACAAATACGCATTGCGGAAGTTCGCGAGTACGATTTTGCCCAAAGCGGCGGCGATGCGGCCGAAGCAGCCCTATCGAGCCCCAATCCTTCGTGCTTTCGTCGGTTCGGAGGCGCCGAGCTACGTCGCCGAGTTGCTTTCACCCGACGAGGTGAGTCGCGCCAATCTGCTCGACCCAATCGCCATCGAGAAACTCTACGCGAAGTGCAAGCGATCGGTCGAGACGGGGGTTGGCGAAATGGACGAGATGGCGCTGGTCGGCTCTCTCTCGATGATGCTGTTACATCGGGAGTTCATTGCGCGACCAAGGACGCGTCCGGTGGTCGAACCCACGCGCGTCGTGCGCGACGGAAGGCTCGCACGAGGGAGAGGGTAATCAGTGTCCAGAGTCATTCACGGATTTCTGTCTCGTTCCGCCCAGCTTCATCCAGAGAAATTCGCCATCTGTTGCGACGGAACCAACCTCACGTATGCAGCACTCGAGGATCGAGCACGACGTCTCGCGACATTGCTGCTCGATGCGGGAGTAGAGCGCGGCGATCGAGTGATGATTCTCCTCGAAAACCGCGCAGAGTGTGCGATTGCGCTATTCGGCGCTCTGTTTGCTGGCGCCGCGTATACTTTCGTGAGTCCGCAGATCAAAGCGGACAAGCTCGAGTTTCTGCTGCAGGATGCCGAGCCAAAGTTCGTGATTACCGAACCGCCGTTGGCGGGGAAATTTGCAAACCTATTTCGCGAGGCGTCCGGATTGTCTCGCGTGTTTTCGATCGGAGCATCGGCGGGAGCTCCGGTCGAAGGTCAGACGGACTTTGCTTCGGCACTCGATTCCGTCACAGACACGCGCATCGAAACGCGTACGATCGAGCTCGAATCTCGCCGCACTCATCTACACCTCTGGTAGCACTGGGCGTCCCAAGGGTGTCATGATGGCCCATCAGAACATGGTGTTTTCGCTCACCATGCTGTCGCAGGTCTTCGGATTGAACGAAAACGACGTCATTTTGAGCGCGTTGCCGCTCTCGTTCAATTACGGCATGTATCAGATCCTGCTCACGGTTGCCGCCGGTGCGACCCTGCATCTCGAACGCAACTTCACCTATCCCGCGCACGTCGTGCGTCGAATGGCGGAGGTCTCGGCGACGGTGTTCCCGGGAGTCCCGACGATGTTCGCGCGGCTGGCCGCGCTGAACGCGAAGTCAAAGCTCGAGCTGCCGCAAATCAGATGTTTGACGAACACGGCAGCGGCCTTGTCCGAGGATCTCGTCGTTTCTCTCGAGAGCATCTTTCCGAACGCCAAGATCTACAGGATGTACGGCCTCACCGAGTGCAAGCGTGCTCTCTATCTGGAACCGGAACTCGGCAAGACCCGTCCGGGGTCGGTCGGTAAAGCCATGCCAGGTACCGAGGTCTTTCTACTTTCACCGGAGGGTGGCCCCGTTGCACCGAAGGAGACTGGCATCCTGCACGTGCGTGGTCCCAACGTGATGCTCGGATATTGGAAGCTTCCAGAAGAGTCAGCCAAGGTATTGCTACCGGGCCGATATCCGTACGAGCGGATCTACAATACTCAAGACTTCTTCAAGATGGACGAGGACGGCTTCTATTACTTCCTCGGTCGAAGTGACGACATCATTAAGTGTCGCGGGGAGAAAGTGAGTCCTTCGGAAGTCGAAGGAGCCCTTTACGGGATCGCCGGTATCAAAGAGGCTGCCGTCATCGGCGTACCCGACCCCATCTTGGGCGAAGCCGTGTGGGCTTTCGTGGCTCTCGATTCGGGCTTCTCGTTTTCCGAGAAAGACCTGCGTCGCCACTGCAGCACGCGTCTCGAAGTTCACCAGGTTCCCGAGCGAATCATCCAGCTCGAGGAGCTTCCGAAAACGCAAACTGGCAAGGTAACGAAGAAGCCCTTATACGAGCTCGTTCCGAAATACCAAACGAGCGGCTGAACCACCTTTGGGTCTCTCTCGTCGAGCGCTCTCTCGGAGGCATTTCGTCTTGCGTTTTCGATGCGTGCGTCACATCGAGCGGTCATTCGCCTCGCGTCGAGCCAATCAGTGAAGGTGCGAGGCGTTTTCGATGCGTGCGTCACATCGAGCGGTCATTCGCCTCGCGTCGAGCCAATCAGTGAAGGTGCGAGGCGTCTTCGTTGGCATCGCGGGCTTCGAAGGCGGCGAGCATGGCCCGCGCTCGCTCGATCCAGCGACGTGAGCGCTCGCTGCTGGCGTCTGGACGGACTTGTTCGTCATCGATTGCCGCCCGAACCTCCGCTGCAGCTCGTGTCTTTTGTCCTAGCTCGCCGATGTAGTGGGCGAGGGCCAAGCGATGGTTGATTCGCTTCGTGTGTGCTGCGAGTTGCTCGAGCAGTTCGATGGTGTCCATTTTTTGCCCGGCATCCCAGAGCGCGTCCGCGTAATCGAGTGCAGCTCCGTAGTTTCGATAGCTGCGATCGAGCTCGAGTAGATGCTCGAAATACTCGAGGGACTCGCGCGCTCGCCCAAGTCCCAAGAGGCTGCGACCGAGGCCGTGAAGGGCCTGGAGGTTTTCGGGCTCTCGAGCGATGGCACGCCGAAAGATCGACTCGGCCTCTTCGTAGCGCTCATTTTCTTCGAGTTGGTCTGCCTGCGCGAGGCTGGGTGCTGCATCGGTGCTTCGTCCCAAGTCGAGCAGGGGATTGCTCGGGCTGCTCGAGGAGCGGCCGCGCGACGCTTCGTCGGACTCCGTGCGCGCGTCGCGCAACTTCACGAAGAGAAAATAGATCACGGCGCCGAAGGGCAAGAACAGGATGACGAAATACCAATAGGAGGGCGCACGGCGTCGCGCTGCATCCACGAGCATCCACAAGCTGAACGCGAGCAGAACGTAGGCGTACGGGGGAATGTTGCCGCCGAAGTTGTCGTTCATGAGTCTTCCTTCAACCCGGCAAGCCGGTGCCGACTCGCGCGTGGAGCGTCATCCACAGGACCCCCAAGATGAGCAGCAACGTACCCCAAACGATGTATCTGCCATAACGTTGCTGCCGCACTGCGCGTTCGAGCCGCTCGTGTGAGGCCACGAGATGTTCTGCGGCCCCGTAGACCTCGGCAAGCTCTCGTTCGGTCGAGGAGAGCCGCTGCTCGAGAGCCTCGATTCGACTTTCAAGTGTGGCGATGGTGCCGAGCCGCGAATCCGAGGACTGGGAGCTCAGTGTGGGGCCCTCGATTGTGGGAAAACTCGAGGGGCTAGGGCCATGGTCATCGACGGCCGTTGCCGCTTCGACCGGCTTCGGTGCGGAACCGCTGGGCTCGGGCTTGGCTACCGTGGCAGGCTCGCTCGAGGGGACGGGTTGTTCGACGGGACCATTCGCCATGACGCGGCTGATATTAGTCTCCGTCCGAAGGGTTGTCCCGCGACGCGGACACAATCGAGTGACGCCGCACCTCGCGCGCGCGAAGTGGAGGGGCTGCCGGATAGCGGGTCCGGACCCGTGCTCGAGCGGCCTGGGCCGTGTGGGCTACGGGTCCGGATGCAGCGTCTCCTTGAATCAGGGCGTGTCTGTGGTCGCTGCCGGCTTCTGGCGTGGGACGGCGAGCGGCGGAACCTCGACTTCGAACACGTCACCGCGGAAATCGCTGCGCTAGCGGCAGATGTTCATGGTCGAGCAATGCGACGCGCACGGCTCGACAGGCGTGTCCGGCATCGCCAAGCAGCGCCAGGCCGACCTCGGTCGCCTTCGAGGAGCCTTCGGGTCTGATTGCGATCAACACGTCTAGGGTCAAAAACTCCCCGAGAAGCCCTGCTTTTCGACAGTAATCGACAAGTAGGTCGTCGCCGAAGCCGATCGAGATGACGTGCTTCCGAACGTCGACGCGTTTCGTGGCGCGGTCGACCTGTCGCGTGAGAAAAACGGACGCTTCGGCGAGAAAGCTAGCAATCCGCGCTTCGAGTTCGGTGGGCCCGCCAATTTCGTCCACGAGCGATCGTGGGACGACGAGCGCATACCGACCGGCACCAATGGTTTTCGACAGGGTGGGCGCGCGATCGGGTAGGCGAGCGGCGTCCTCGAATATCAAGCCGCCACTCGTCGCCTCCTTGAGTCGCGCGAGCAGCTCGTCACGTTGCGGCGGGTCGAGTAGTGTGGCGTCGACGAACTCGTCCAAACTCGGCACACCCAGGGATAGTGCTGGTGCAAAGGACAAATCGGGTTTTGGATGGAATCCCCGAGTGTAGGCAACGCGGAGGTTCGCGCGTCGAAAACTCCTCGGAAGTTCACGGATCAGATCCAGGTGTCCCAACATGGACGCCGTTCCGGTTTTAGCGAATCGAAGGCGCCAACGTTCTGCATTTTGACGCGGTTGCTCCGGACGGAATCGCTCGGGAGCGTCAGCCGTCGCCTTGTTGGTATCGGAGAGACCCACGTCCGCGTCGGGAGCCATCTGCAATGCCGCGCTCTCGTTCTGGGCGACCAGACCGACGCCGTCATCGGTCCGCGCCTCCGAGGTGCTAGCTTCCGAGCTAGCATCGGACGTGAGCACTGGCATCGCCAGGGTCTGACTTGCGACTTCGTGCGAGGTCTCCGCCAATCCTTGGGTTGGTTCCGTCGTGGTGACGAAAGTCTCGTTGCTCGGAGCTTCGTCGCTTTCGCCTGCGGTGGACGGCAGCTGAGCGGTCTGGGGCGCTTTTCGCTCCGGGCGCGTCAGAGCCCCGAGGGAAACCAGATATTCGGCGCGACGCTCGCGCATCTCCGTCAGATCACATTCGATCCCGCAATCGTAGCAGACGAGTTTGCGCTGATCGTCTCGTTCGTCGGCCAGGTTCGTGTGGTGCGCGTGCATCCCGACGGGTTTTCCGCAGGGGGGACTCAGACGGCTCTTGAGCGCCTTCTTGTACTCTCGTGGCAAAAATTCCGGATCGAGCCCCACGTCGATGTGGCTCCACGGCAGCCGTGCATCCACGGGGAGGGTTCCTAGGTAGAGCGCACGGTCGATTCCGAAATGATTGAGTGCTTCGTCCCAGACTTCGGGCAGGAATTGATCGTCCCAAGAGTCGAATCGCGCGCCATTCTCGTAGGCGCGTTCAATCACGTCCGCGATCCGTCGGTCTCCTCGCGCCAGAATGCATTCGAGCACGCTTGCGACCGACTCGTGAACCTTGAGCTCGAGGCCGCGGTTTCCGCGCACGAGCTGGCGCAGGAGGGCCTGTTTGCGGCGGATCTCGCTCAGGCTGTCCATGGCACACCATTGGAATGGCGTGTGGGGCTTGGGCACGTGAACGGAGACGCTGACCGTGATCGTGAGACGCTTCTTCGCGACTCGTCGACCGACGTCCATGGCGCGTCGGCCGCAGTGGATGATCCCTTCGAGGTCTTCGTCGGTTTCCGTGGGTAAGCCGAGGATGAAGTAGAGCTTCATCCGATCCCATCCCCGGGAGAAGACGCGTTCAGCCGTTTCGAGGAGCTGCGCTTCGGTGACATTCTTGTTGATCACGTCGCGCATACGTTGGGTGCCGGCTTCTGGCGCGAAGGTCAGGCCAGTCGCACGCACCTTGCGCAGCTCGTCGAGGAGGTCCTCGTCGAGGCCGTAGGCTCGAAGGGAAGCGACACCGAGGCTGATTCGTTCGGGCGCGGTCTTCTTCGTGAGCGATTTGATGAGGGGCGAGATGTAGCTCACGTCCGCAGTGGACAATGCGGTGAGGCTAACCTCGTCTTGCCCACTATTTTTTACCGCAGTCATGACGGCGTCGATGACTTGTTCCGGAGGCCGTTCACGTACGGGCCGATAAATCATGCCGGCTTGGCAGAATCGGCAGCCTTCGGTGCAGCCACGGGCGACCTCCACGCTCATGCGATCGAAGATGGCTTCGGGGCCACCCACCGGGCCCGTCGTAGGGAACGGGTATTCTGCGAGGTTCTCGACGATGTGACGTTGGATCGGTAGGGGTGCTTCCGGCGTCTTGGCAGACGTGACGACTTCGAGGCCGGTACGTTCGTCGCGAGCGGTGTCGTACAACGACGGAACGTAGACGCCCGGTAGCTTGGCCAGCGCCTTGAGTCGTTGCTCCCTGCTGTCACCGCGCTTCTTGCCTTCGACCCAGCTCAACGCAATGTCGGCTGCAGCCTTCTCGCCATCTCCGATGAGGATGGCATCGAAGAACGGCGCGACGGGTTCGGGATGGGTGGCGACCGGTCCACCCGCGATGACGAGCGGCGCGTTTTCGTCGCGGTTCGCTGCGCGTAGGGGGATTCGACCGAGCTCCAACATGGCGAGGACGTTGGTGTGGCAGAGCTCGAACTGCAGGGAGAATCCTACGACGTCGAACTCGTGGAGCGGGCGGTAGCTCTCGAGTGACACGAGGGGGAGATTGCGTTCGCGCAGCTCTCGGGCGAGATCGACCCAAGGCGCGTAGCAGCGCTCGGCGAGCGTTCTCGGGTTTTCATTGAGCAGCCGGTAAAGGATTCGATATCCCAAATGGCTCATCCCGATGTCGTAGATGTCGGGGAACGCTAGGCAAATCCGTGCCTGAACGTCATTCCAGTCCTTACGATGGACGCCATGTTCGCGACCCGTGTATCGCGTCGGCTTTTCGAACGCGGTCGAGGAACTCGGAGTAGGGGTGATCGAAGCGACGGACTTCCACGAGGCACCTTTGGGGCCGGCCTACTCCGGGGAGATTGGAGTATGGCGGCTGCCGTAAGCTGAACTAGCTCGCGGCCCCTGTCCAAGGTTTGGCCCTAAATAGGCTTGCGGCCACGCCCAGGAAAATGGACGTGGCCGCAATGTTCTATCGGACGACGGTTACGAGCGACTGACTTCTCCTACCAAGTCGGGGGCGTTCTCACTCGAGTGAGGTGCTTCCACTGCGTTCGGAGCGTCGTTGGGTGCGCTGGACGGCGCCTCGGGGTTCTTGCAGCAGCGGAAACCAATTTGATATCCGTGGTGCCACTGATTGTGATCCGTCGTCATTGGGCGGCAGCGATTTCGAACGGGGCCCCAATAGCCGCCTTTGAGCGCACTCTGGAACTCGGGACCATTGACGGAACCTGCTTCGTTGTGGACCCACTCGTCCACGTTACCAGTCATGTCGAACACGCCATAGGAGCTCACACATGCGGCGCGACTTCCCGACGGTTCACTCTGATTGAGTCGCATGACTTCGGCTGCGCGAGTCGTCGGGTTCTGATACGCGAAATCGTCGGGAATGATGTAGGGTTTGTCGTGATTGCAGGCCGTCGCGTCGCGCTCGAAACCATAGGGATAGGGCGAGTGGTCCGGACCCTCGCAAGCTTGGGTCCATTCGTCTGCGGTGCAGAGTCGCTTACCTTCCGAGGCGCAAACTTCCGAGGCTTCGTTGTAGCTGACCACGACCGTTGGTTTCGTTCCTGCCTGATTGGGGTACTCGTACCGATCGATGCAGAAGTGCTGTGAACTTGGTCTTACCGAGGCAGCGAACTTTGTTGCGATACTTCGCGCAGCGGTCCTTCTTTTCGCTGATATACTCTTCACAGATCTGTTCGACGACCTGACAGTGATCGCCTTCGACTTCCACCATGTCAGCGGGACATCCGAGGGAGCCGTCGTCTTTCGTGATCTCCGTGTTCACACCTCGAGCGCTGTCGAGATTGGATCCCTTCGAATTCGTTTCATTGGCGCAGTATCCCGGAACTTCCGTCTCAGCTGGACGAGCCTCCGCCGTGGGAACACTCGGGTGACCCGCGTCGATAGCTGCCGACCCGAAGACGGCAACAACCACGAAGCCAACCAACCAGCGACTAGCAGTCATTTTCTTTCACCGAAACTGGCGGAGTGCGCCGAGCTCGTCTCCAATGATGTAAGGTTCGTTACTCGCGTTGAAAAGGTCCGAGATGGGATCCTACGAAGAGTCCGCTTCGAAAATCACGTTTGTGACTACTCTTCGCGAAGAACACGTAATGCATTCGTCGTGCCGAGGTTCTACTTGCATTGTCGCTAGAATGACCGGCGCGTTGAGCGCGGGTTTGCGCAGAACTCGCTCGGGTTTTCGCGCACAATCCCGCATGTTGCGTGTTTCACCGCAACCGCGCCGGGTTGCAGTGCGTCACGTTCGTCGCCAACTGGCGACATTGCTACGCAGTCGGGCTGATCTCGGTGTCCTTCGTGCCAAAGCACCGTGAATCCTAGGCACTCTTCAGGCGGTTTCCGACTGCGACAGGGGTCGAAGTGACCATTTGTCAGCGTGACAGCTGTCCGTCGCGAATGTCCGACCGAGTGCAGATTCGGGCTCGCGCGGAGTGTGGCGAGCGCAGCTGGTCTTTCGGAGCGTTCCTGCAGCAAAGCGCGTTCGCAATGGTCCAGTATCTCGGTTGCGCGATCTGGCGGGCGGGCGTCGACCGAACGCCAGAAACGACGTTGCGGAGCTCTGGCGTCGTTTCCAGACCCATCGTCACACACAAATTACGCGGAGAACCCATGGGATTTCCATCATGACCTGGCGTCGATCAGCATCCTCGTCGAACGCCATCATCGACGGGAGGAGCGCAAGGTGGGGCGAATGGGCGCGCAGCGGTCGACGCGGCGGTCTTGGGCGCTCGCATTGGCCGAGGGCCACGAATGGGCGCACCAGGCCGAGGGCCACGCATGGGCGCGCAGCGGTCGACGCGGCGGTCTTGGGCGCTCGCATTCCTTCGGCATTGGCCAAACGCTGTGCTTCGAGCGGAACGAATGCCATTCGCGCTTGGGCGGGGGCTTGGATTCTCGTCCTTCCGCGCCGATGCGCTTCGACCAGCCGAGCAGCGCCGCCGCCGCTTCTTTCGCACCGATGCGCTTCGACCAGCCGAGCAGCGCAGGCACTCGCTCAGTGCACCGACGTGGGACGTCTGCTGATGCCGATCAAGATTTCTTGAGGCGCGCCAATACAGCTTCTCGGTCAGGCGGCACTGATATGGGTTTGGCGCCGTGACGTTGGCGCAACCGCGCTATGGCGTCGACGTCATGGGGTGAACGTTCGGGATTGGACGGGTGAGACGTGAGACGCTCTGAACCCGAGTCGACAAGATCTCGTGAGGCGTTGATTGCGGGCAGGCCGTTCTCGACCCGTTCGTTGCCGACTAAGTCCCGTCGGAGGAGATCCGATTCTGTTCCGGACTCGAGAGAAGTCCTGACCGCAGGTCGGTTCGACAGTCGTCGCGATGGTGGGGCAGCCGAAGTGTTTCGCGGGTTCACCTGCGGAGCAGTTGACTGAGGAGCGTTGGCGCCATGCACCGGATTTCCTCGCTCACCGTGCCCCCTTGGGGCGCTCTTTGGGCCGTGCCCCAGGGGCGTGGACACCGGCGCACTCGCGGGAGATGCAGCGGTTGCGGAGGAAGGCGGAATGGTGTCTTTCCGCGGCGGCGGTTGCGCAACGGCGGAAGAGAGGGGCGACGAGACCAAGGGTGACGAGAGGACCGGTCGATCGGCACTTTTGGCCACCGCACGTTTGACGAATTCGCTCGAAGCCGCGGACATTCGACGAAACCGGACGACCAGGCCCCCAGCGCGCGAGGAAGAAGCAGCGAGGTGTTTCGCAACGCTTCCCTCAGCGACGATGAGGGCCTTGCCGTTCGCGAGAGCGAGTTCGATGCGGGCGATCATTCCTTCCGGATGCGGCTCCACGTCGATGAGAAGCACGCTTCTCGTGTTGATGGTCCACGCCTCGGCCTCGAGGAATGCTTCCTCGGTCGTGTAAGGGCGAACCACCCGGAAGGTCACCACGTCGGCCATGTCACGCCTCAGGCGAAGTCATCCTCGGAGATGACCTCCCCAGAGGGATTGTTCGCGTCGTCTGCAATTTCCACCCACTTTTCTTCTTTTGGAGCCGGCTCTCCGCTCTCGAGGTTCGAATTGAGGGAGTAACCGTGGACGTCCGCTATCTTCGGAGAGATCACCGAATTCCAGAGGTGCGCAAGCGGCACGTACTCCACCAGGACCGATGCGGTGAGAGCGTTCCAGAGTTCGACCTCAGTGAACGGCATCTTGCGTTGCCCCGCCGCGAGCGCGCCTTCGATGATTTTGCCGAGCTCGGCTTTCGGGAGGCGCGTTGCGAGTTCCGCAACGGTGATTCCTTCGATGATGACCCGATGCGTGATCAGGCCCTCGGTGAGCGCGCGGTCCAAGAGAAAAGCAATGTGCTGCTTGCCGATCCGATAGTCTTCGGATTTGGTCGGCGCAACGTTCCAGAACTCACCCTCGATGAGGAAGCTCCAAAGCCTGCGTGCGTCGAGGTAACGAACGCGATCGTCGGGGTGGTAGACGGCGATCACCGCATCGGGATTCGTCTCTCCCTCGCTCAGAGCGATGCGCAAGTCTTCTGCAGCAGATTGCCAAGATTTCTTTGCCGCGATCTTGAGCTTGAGCCCCGTCGTCTGCGCGAGGATTTCCGCTCGCAGATCGGGTTTATCGGCCATGCCCTCCATGATGACTTCGGGCGGGAAATGTCGAATGAAGTCTCGTGCGCTACGTCGACCGACGTGAAGGGCATGCTCGATGGCAAAGGCCAGAAATCGTTGACGGCCGTCGGACAATTTGCTTTCGAATTGGATCACGCTGCTCGACTGATCAGCCATGGTGTCTCGTTCCTCGACGCTCCTCGGTGCCGAAACGGCGTTATGTGGAGCTGCTTGCCAACCATCAACGTAACGCACTCGGGAGCCTTTGTGTGGCTCGAGGTGCATAACCACTTCCGACTACTAGCGACGCGGTTGGTCGGAGATGATGCCGAACACCGAGTCTGCAGTCACGAGCCAGGAGGGAGTGCCACGAAGAGCCCCGCTGCCGCCGGGGCTCATCGACTCAACGCAGCGGAACGATCAAGGGCAGTTTTGCGGGCTCACCCTGGAATGGCTTTGCCGTGAACCCTCGGAGCGCGGTGTCGATGCACTTGCCCGTGGCGGTGGTCGCGTACGGCGGCGCCACCTGAACGGATGTGACCTGGCCGGTCGGTGCAAGGGTCACGACCGCTCTCACTTGTCCTGCCGGCTCTGCACCGACGCGACACTTCGCGGCGCGATCGAGCGCAGCACTTGCAGAGCGTTCGGCTCCTTTCGGATCGAAGCTCCCTTGGCCTTTGTTTGCCGCTTGAGCGAATGCCTTGGCAAAATCTTGTTCCCCACCCCCCGCCGATTTGGTACTGGCCACCGGCGGCGTCGAAAGATCGGGCTGCGCGTGACGCGGCTGAAGTGGTTCGGTTGGCGCGGTAGCGACCGGTACCACGGGTGCGACGGGCAGCGGCGGGGGCGCTTCTCGGGAAGCGAGTGCGTACACGACCAATCCGACGAGCACGACGCCCCCGGCCACTGCTGCTGGGAGGGCCCACTTCGGGAAGCGCCGTTGCATCGCCAGAAAGTCCTCGTCCGTGATGGAGAGGACGTCGGCTGTGCCCGTCGTCGTGTGCACCACCATCGATGTAGCCGTTTCGACCGGCTTGGGCGGTCGGATTGATGCTTTGGGCCACGGCGCAACCTCCGGCGGGCGCTCTTTGTTGTCGCCAAGCGGTGGGAACGCAGGTCCAGGGGTGGCATTGGCGACCTCTGGAGAGGGGGACGGCGGGTTCGGTGACTCAGTTTGGGCAGCGTCATCCGCCGTCGGAGCTGTCTCGAGCTCCACGGGTGCGGCGTTTTGCGGCGAGGACACCTGATCGATGTGCGGTGCGCTCGTGAGCACCTCGTCGCTCGACTCCTGCGCTTTTCTCCAGGGGACGCTCGCTTCGACGAGCGACTCCGACTCGGGATCGGGGGCCAATTCGAGGGGAGGGGATTCAGGTGCTGCTCGAGAAACTCGGGACGGCAGAGCAGGTGGCTTGCCACCACTTTGGGACGCTCGCGCTGGAGCGTCTGCTGGCTTTGCTGCCCGGCTGAGGGGCGGCGGTCCTTTCACGGCAACTTTATTCGGCGCGGCACCCGTCTGCGGGGATTCGGGAGCGCTCGGCAGCGGTTCACGCGAGCTCGAGGACGTGGCCGTCGCGCCGCCAGTTAGGGCTGGTGCGCTCGGTTGCTTTTCGCGTGGAGCTGAGGGTTTGGCGGTCGTGTTGCCGGTCAGGGCAGGTGCACTCGGCTGCTTTTCTCGGGCGACTTGCTTCGGAATCGCCGACGTGGTGGGGCCCTTGGTCGTCGAAGTGGCGGCGCTCGTGCTCGGTGAATCGACCTTTGTCGATGTGACAGCCGAAGTCGTCGCTTTGGAGGCCGTCGGTGACGAAAGCTTGGGCGACGAGGGGCCAGACGTTCGCGGAGTCGCTCCGGAGGTTCGCGTCTTCGTGGCGGTCTTTGCTGCAGGAAGGTGTTTGGCTAGCGCTTTCACGCCGCTGATCGGCAGCCATTCGGGCAGATCCTCTCGCCACACGATGGTCGTCGCGTTGATGTGGCCACGTGACAGCTCGAGGGCAATCTGCGCTTCGGTGAGCTCGCGGTCGTCGTCGTCTCCATAGCTGACGACCCAGAGCTCCGAGATGGGCGCCGCCTCTGGTGCGGAAGGTGACGAGGCAATGGGGGCCTTTGCTTTCGTCGCCGTGTCTTGCGTCCCCAGGGCATTTCGATTCGTTGTCGACGCTGCTGGTGTGCGCGCTTCGACGACGACTTGTGCCTCAGCTCGCGTCTTCGCGAGCGTCGCGGCCGAAGGGGCTTGAGCCCGGGTCGACGCTGCCGTCGTGGTGGTGGCTGTCGCGGCAGTGGCGGTTGCCTTTACTGGCGATTCCGGCTCATGCCGTTCGAGACTCGACAGATCCGAAGGCGGCGGCATGATGCTCCATCCCGATTCCGTCGCAGCAATCTCCGTTGGCGTCTTGGCCATCGGCTTGTGCACGCTCGACGCCGCGTGCGTCGAATGGATCGGGGATGATTGGGCGGAAGTGGGAGTCGCTTTTGCCGTTGCTGCCGTCGTCCCGGGGGGGGTCGCGAGCGGCGCCGCTTTCGCTAAAGTGGGTCCATCCGTCGGGGGTGGTGCCATCCGAGCCACGTCGGGCTGCGCTTCCGGTGACCCGTGCTGGGACGAGCTAGCGGTTTGCGCCGTTGGGGCGACGTGCGTTGACGCTTCCGGGGTGCGGAGCTCGTTCGAGCCCGAGGCTGCACGCGCCTCGGCCGCGCTGCTCGTAGCGGCTGCGGTCGATGTGCTTTCAGCGGCCTGGCTCGTGGGTGCAGGAGCTTCGGAGGGCTTGCCAGCGTTTTCCTTCGTTCCGTCGACCTCGATGTCGCACTTGCAGGAGCGACACTTCAGTGTTGCCTGTCGCCCACGAACGCGACGGTCCCAAATCTCGTCGGGAATGGCAAAGACGGCGCTGCACGCCTTGCAGCGAACGGAGTAGGGCATTGCTCCTGCAAGCCTACCGGGGATTGTCGCAGTCTAAAAGAAATCTCCGAATCGGTCGCGCTGGGTCGCTTGCGGCCCAGCGTTCGACCAGGGACGTCGGCTGTGAGCGAGGTCGTCGTGTTCGACCCTCCCTGGTCTAGGGCAAGGACGCAACGTTCGACCAGCGACGTCGATTCCGGGCAGGGCAGCAACGTTCGACCAACGACGTCGGGCGCCGCAAAGATCGTTGGTCGCCTCCGAAAGCGTGGAGTCGGCCGGGTGCCTCAGAACACGACGCCCAGGGACAACCGGCCCAGGATGTAAACGGGATGGAAGGGCCCGGTGACGGCGGTGACAGTCTCGTCGGGTGAGCGACGCACGCGCACCTGAATCTCGTCGTCGGGGCATCCGCTCGTTACGACGTCACCCTGTTCACCGAAGCAGCGTTGTTCTCGGTTCATTTCCACGCCGAGACCAATCCCGGAGGCGATCGTGAACGGGCCCCACTTCGAATGGGAGCCGATCATCCCGACGAGAAAGCGCTCGGTGTGCTTCACGTGATCGATCTCGCCGATGTCGTCTTCAGCCAAGTATTTGTACCCGTAATTCGTGTAGTAGAAGCGCAGTACCGTTCCTTGGAAGGGCTTTCCATTAGCCAGAATCCCGCACCAATCGAGGCCCCCGCGAGGGCACCGACGCCGTTGGACTGCTGCCTCAACGTGTCTGGAATTCCCGAGAGATTGAGGAGCGGGGGCTTTTCGTTGACGACGAAGACCGGAATGACTTCGACCGAGATGAACTTCCAGAGTTCGGACTCGAGCTCGAATCCGAGTCGCCCTGCGAGGAGCCAGTTCAGGGGATCCACGCGGACGGAGAAATCGGGCAATTTGAAGTCGGATTTCTCGTCTGGCGGTGGGGGCGGTGGCGGTTCGGCGATGCCCGACGTTCCCTGGTCGTACGCCGCAGGTTGGGCGTAGTTCGTTCTCGTGTCGCCAGCGTCGTATTGAGTCGCGGGTGCGGCCCCAGATGGATAGTCCGCCGAAGGAGGCGGAGCTGGCGCTGCTGCCGATGGCGGTGGATACGACTGGGCCACCGGGGGATTGGCAGGAGCTGGCACGGGGGGCTGCGCCGGCGTTGGATTTCCGGAAGTGGAGGAGACTGTGGGCGGAACCGACGTGGTACCGGTGCCCGCGGGGACCTGCGTGGGGGCCTGGTCTGTCGCGTCGGTTTCGGTGTTCGACTGCGCAAAGGCCGGCAAAGCGAGGAAAAGCAGGGCCAGAGATTTCGAAATTGGCAGGACGAACTTGGCCATAGGTGCATCAGGATAGGCCGACGGCGTTCGGATGGGGAGAGCCTTGTTTCGAGCGGTGGCATTTGCGGTAACCGCCCCATCAAGGTTAGGCTGCTCACTGGAGACTTTCCCCCCGATGAACCTGAAGATCTCGCTCTCGTCCGGTGCGCCCGAGCAACAGCGCGCCGACGTTCTCGTCGTGCCCCTATCCAAGGCGAAGCTTGTCGATGATGCGAACGTCGCCCGACTGGATCAGAAATTGGATGGTCAGCTCAAGGCGCTTTGCGCGAAGGCGGACTTCACTGGTCGAGCCGATCAGGTTTTCGAGCTTCCCACCTTGGGCAAGCTTGGCGCCACACGTCTCCTGTTGTTGGGGGTCGGCGACGAGCAACCTCCGAGCGAGGCGCGTCTTCGTCATCTCCTCGCGGCCGCGATGCGAAGTTGCAATGGCTTGGGTGCGGCGCAGGTTGCCGTTCTTTTGCCTTGGACGCTCGACGCGAGCGGCATGCAGACCGTCGCGGAAGCCGTCGTGCTCGGCGCCTATCGCTTCGATCGCTATTTCACGGGTGAGCGACGTGCGCGACATCAGCTCTCACAGGTGACGCTCGTTCACGCCGGTCGCAACACGGCTGCGCTCAAAGCCGCGATCGAGTTGGGCAAACGGATCGGAAATGCCGTGTGCATTGCACGCGACGCGGTGAACGAGCCGCCGAATGCGATGACCCCGGCAGCTTTGGCGCAACTCGCAACCGAGGTCGCGAAGCGAGGCCGGCTCAAGATCCGCGTTCTGGACGAAAAAGGGATCGACAGGATGGGCATGCAGCTTCTCGCCGCGGTTGGCCAGGGAAGCACCAATGGTCCGCGTTTCGTGCATCTGACCTACTCGCCGAAGCAGAAAGCCAAACGGCGCATCGTGTTCTTGGGCAAAGGCTTGACCTTCGATTCGGGTGGCCTCTGCATCAAGCCCGCAGCCGGCATGCAAGAGATGAAAAGTGACATGGCGGGTGCGGCTGCCGTGATCGGCCTCATGAGCGTCATTGCCGATCTCAAGCCGAATGCAGAGATTCATGGCCTGCTCGTCGTGGCAGAGAACATGCCCGACGGCGGCGCCTATCGTCCCGGTGACGTGTTCACGTCTCTCGACGGCAAGACGGTCGAGATCATCAACACGGACGCCGAAGGCCGTTTGTGTCTGGCGGACGGTTTGGCGTACGCGCGACGCCTTAACCCCGACTTGATCATCGAGGCTTCCACGTTGACCGGCGCGTGTCTCGTTGCGCTCGGCAAGTCCACGTCCGCGTTTTACTCGACGGCCGAAGACTGGGCCGGAAGATTTGCGACTGCCGCGGATAGAGCAGGGGAGAGCTTCTGGCGGATGCCGCTTCTCGCAGAGCTCCGCGATCAGTTGAAGAGCGACATTGCCGATCTGAAACACACCGGCGAACGGTGGGGTGGATCGATTACGGCAGCGCTGTTTCTGAAGGAGTTCGTGGGTTCGGTGCCCTTCATCCACTGCGACATTGCAGGCCCGGCTCTGGCGGAACGATCGAAGGGTGTAGTTCCGAAGGGAGGCACGGGACATCCCGTGCTCACCTTCGTACGGTTCGTCGAGGCCCTCCGTTGAACCTTGGGTCGCGGCAGCGTTATCGTCCGATTTTCGACGTCGCGATCCCGGGTGGGTACGCTTGGATCGTCACCGTGGCCTGGCCCGTCATGGGCCAGCGCGTGGTCGCGTGGGCAAGACCGTTTGCCGGAGTGGCTCTGCTTGCGCTTGCTGCAGCGGCAGTGCTCGTCGGTTCGCGACATCGGCAGTGGTCCGCCGTCGCGGTGGGCGCGTTCGTCACGTCATCCGCGATGGTTTGGCTGCTCGTCGGTTCCGATGCTCCCACTCTCGGTCTCCTCGGTTCGATAGGATGGGCTGCGTTCGCGATCGGATGGGTTCGGGCCAGCGGAACGCGTGAGCTCGTTACGGAGCCGCCCGCTGTTGCGCTCGAACTCGCTCCTCGGCGGGTGATTGCCTGGCCGGCGCGATTGGTTCTGTTCGCCGGTGTGCTCGGGGCGGCAGTTCCGTCTTTTCTGGCATGGAGGATCGACGGAAGGGAACGCGCGCTGCTCGGGCATGCCGTCGCGCTCTTGGCCGCGCTCCAGACGTTATCGATGGTGTCGGGAATGACGTTGACTCTGGGACAAGACTCGGAGAATCCTCGAATGTCCTGGCCCCTGGGTGTCCGTTGTCTCGTGCTTGCCGCGCTAGTCGCGGTTGGCTTCTGGATCACGTTCTCATGACACCGAAGGTCGAACCGACTCCCCCCGAACTCACACGGAACCTGGCGAGTGGCCTGCGGCTTCTTTATGTCATCCTGACGGTGACTTCCTTTGCCTTCTGTGTTTACTGTGTCGGCAATGGCAAGGATTTGCTCGCTGCCTATTGGGCATCGCTCGGGTTTCTCGCCCCGAACGTCGACCGCTGGCTGCGGGAGGCCCAATGAGAGCGGTTTCGTCGGGGATCCTTGATCACGCGCGACGGGAGCCCTCGAACGGAGCCGAGATGCCAGGAGACGATGAGCTCGGTGGCGTGGCGTCGTCGGGACGGGTGCGTCGGGGCAATCTCGATATCCGGAGTGCGCATGCCCAGAAGCGTCGGGACAATCTCGATATCCGGAGCGCGCATGCCCTCGTACGGAGCGGCATCGGGGTAGGGTGCACTTGGGCGATGTTGCGCCGAGGATTGTGCCGTCATTCTCGATTCAGCGCGTCGACGGTCCGGTGGCTTGCGGTCGTGGTGGTTCTCATTTCCGGACTGGGTTGCGGAAATGTAGCGACGGAAGCGCCCGCTTCGCGACGCAAAGCTGCATTGAACTCTGGCGCTTTGGCCATGGTTGGGAGCGAGCCGATATCCGCCGAGCTCGTTATGAAGGTGCGGGACGCATCCGTGCTCACCGGGGATCGCGCGACAGAGCAAGTCATCGACGTGCGGCTGCTCGGGAACTGGGCACGGCAAGGAGGACTTGCTGCAGGTCGAAGGAATCACGTTTCACGTGCACTTCTTGCCCGGGTATTGCTCGAGGACGTCGAACGGCGGGTGCGAGAGTCTCCCATCACCGACGCTGAGGTAGATGATGCGACGAAACGCCGCTGGTACGAATTCGACCGTCCCGAGGCTCGGCGCATCGCACATGCTGTCGTCAAACTGGAGGGAACGCGCGAAGATGCAGCGATGGCGTTGGCCCAACAAGTCGCCAAGGCAGTCAGGGGGATTCGCCAGGGGAGCGCGTTTCTCGATGCTGCCCGTGCGGTTCCCACGGGAGGGGCAGGCCGTCGTAGCTGAGGAGCTACCACCGGCATTGGGCGACGGTCGGGTGCTTTCCTTCGATTCCAAGGGCAAACCCAACGGAGAAGGGGGGAGCTTCGACGGTGACTTCGTTCGTGCCGGATTTCCAGTTGAAGGAGCCGGGCGATCAGAGCGGCATCGTGCGGACTCGCTTTGGATTTCACGTTCTCCTCTTCGAAGGACGAATCGACGGGGTCGCCGTTCCTCTCGAGGAGCGTCGCAAGTTGCTCGCGGAAGACGTTTTGAAACGTCGCGCCCAAATTCGAATGGACGAGTGGCTCGAAACCGGTCGCAGGGTGGTCGCGCCCAGCATGGAACGCGCGGCCCTCGAGCTCACCGGTCGGGTCAAGGTTTCGCCATGAGACGTCGTAAAGCGCTAGTGACACGCGACCAAGCGGTCTCGGCGTTCAGCGGCGCACTGATGCGATTGTGCGATGCGACGTCGGCGCACGGCGCTGCACTGGTGGATGCCGAGGGCGAGACGGTCGACTACGCAGGATGCCTCGATCCATTCGAGAATCCGAGTGGCTGCGGCAGAATGGCGTCTCGTCTTGCATTGTGCCAATGGGGGCACCGCGTTGGGTGCCGTCAATCGACTTCTCTTTCGGGGGCGCACGAAGAGCTATGCCGTGTTCGGGATCGCCGATGGCTATGCATTGGTGATCCAGAGTCCGAGACGAAGCTTCATCCCTTCCACTCGAGCCGTTTCGGAAGCCGTGCGGCTACTCGCCACGGAAGCGGGCCTCGTTCTCGACGATGGCAGCGAGCTATCGCAGGAGCGCTGGTATCGCGTCGAAGTGCGTTTCGACGCGGTTCGGCGCAGGCCGACGGATATTTGGCTTTCGGGTGGCTGGCTTCCCTTGGAGATCTTCGGCCGATATTCGGAGTCCGAACGGGGGGCGCGTTGCGTTGGTTATCGGGCAAGGTTGGCAGATGGCGCCGAATTGACGCTGGTTCGGGAGTCACTCGATCGTTGGTACGCCGATGAACTGCCTGCGGCACCGGCGTCCCGACCGCGACCCTCGCGTCCCAAGTGACGGCGCGAGCTGACGGCTCGCGGGAGGGCATGGGTGCGCCGAAGGAAGTCGTGATCGCGAGGAACAAACCCAAAGGCCGCTCTCATTCGGCGCGTCGAGGTTCTCGCGGTTGGGCCATGCGCCCCGGTTGCTTTTCGTTCTCGGAGCCGCGACGCCGGCCTGGACAGGTAGCCTTTGCAGGAGCGGCGCAGCGTCACCCTGTTTAGACGTCGCCTGCGATGCGCCGCATCATTTCAGCAATGCCAATAGCGACCGATTGGTTGGTGCCCACCACCGCTCCGGCCTTTCGGGCCGGAGCTTGCTCCTCCCCGACGCGTCCTCGCGCTCCGCGCTTGCGGGCGCGTGGGAGGAGCCTTCGCTTTGAACTCGTCCTGAACGCTGCGCCCGGCAGCAGGAGCTGCCCACCTGCTGCTCCCCTTTCAGAATGATGTCAGGGTCCCGATTGCGACCTGGTCCTCCGATTGGCCACGCGGGGGCTTGCTCGCCCTTGCGGGTGACGCCAGTTTGGGTCGTCCAGTCGCGGCGAGCCGACCGGTCCGTGTGTCGGCCCGTCACCGCTCCGTCTCTTCTCCTATTGTGGGCTTCTCCGGAGGGCGCCTTGGGCCTCTTTGCCCGCTCTCCCTGGGAGTCCCAGCGCAATCAGTCGTGCTCGAGCGAGGTGGAGGAGGGAACTCAACAGTCCCAATCGGGTCAAGAAGGGCACCTCGCAACTGCCCAATCGCCAGACATTCTAACTGGCCGAATTTCGGCCCTCGAACCCCTGGAGATCTGAGCAGTCAATTTAATCAATGATTTCAGCAGATTGACGAAATCGCACCTCGCCCGACACTTTTCCTTTGCGCGATCGGGGACCCTGGTCCAAATAGGCGCTCCCCGCGGGACACACCCCGCGACGACGACCCGGAAGCCCGGGTCACGGCATGGCGAGATGCCGACCAGTGGCCATTAGTCTACGGACGACCGCCCAGAAGTGATTGAAAAGCTTCTGAAAAAAGTTGGTTGACAGAACGCCGCGGTGAGCTAGAAACACCGCCCCGCACGGAAGCGAAACGCTTCCCTCGGTCCTTGAAAACTGAGTCCTATCCCGCGTAAAGATACGTGGGGTCCCTAAGAAAGTCTCTTTGATACCCATCAAGAGACGCGATGAGAAAACGGCGGCAAGCTGGTTTGAAAAGATCGCTTGCTAGCCTGCCAGATTCAAACTGGAGAGTTTGATCCTGGCTCAGAACGAACGTTAGCGGCGCGCCTAACACATGCAAGTCGCACGAGAAAGGGCTTCGGCCCCGGTACAGTGGCGCACGGGTGAGTAACACGTAGGTAATCTGCCCTTGGGTGGTGGATAACTCTCCGAAAGGAGAGCTAATACAGCATGAGACCACGGCATCTCTGGATGCTGCGGCCAAAGTGGGCCTCTTCATGAAAGCTCACGCTTGAGGATGAACCTGCGGCCCATCAGCTAGTTGGTAAGGTAACGGCTTACCAAGGCAAAGACGGGTAGCTGGTCTGAGAGGATGAACAGCCACACTGGAACTGAGAACACGGTCCAGACTCCTACGGGAGGCAGCAGTGGGGAATCTTGCACAATGGGCGAAAGCCTGATGCAGCGACGCCGCGTGAGCGATGAAGGCCTTCGGGTTGTAAAGCTCTGTGGGGAGGGACGAATATGGGTTGGCTAATATCCAACTCGATGACGGTACCTCCTTAGCAAGCACCGGCTAACTCTGTGCCAGCAGCCGCGGTAAGACAGAGGGTGCAAACGTTGTTCGGAATCACTGGGCGTAAAGCGCGTGTAGGCGGCTACGTAAGTCGGACGTGAAATCCCACGGCTCAACCGTGGAAGTGCGCTCGAAACTGTGTAGCTTGAGTCCTGGAGAGGAAGACGGAATACTTGGTGTAGAGGTGAAATTCGTAGATATCAGGTAGAACACCAGTGGCGAAGGCGGTCTTCTGGACAGTGACTGACGCTGAGACGCGAAAGCGTGGGGAGCAAACAGGATTAGATACCCTGGTAGTCCACGCCGTAAACGATGAGTGCTAGGTGTCACGGGCTTTGACCCTCGTGGTGCCGAAGCTAACGCGTTAAGCACTCCGCCTGGGGAGTACGGCCGCAAGGCTAAAACTCAAAGGAATTGACGGGGGCCCGCACAAGCGGTGGAGCATGTGGTTTAATTCGACGCAACGCGCAAAACCTTACCTGGGCTAGAAATGACAGGAACCTGGTCGAAAGATCGGGGTGCCCTTCGGGGAATCTGTTGTTAGGTGCTGCATGGCTGTCGTCAGCTCGTGTCGTGAGATGTTGGGTTAAGTCCCGCAACGAGCGCAACCCTTGCCGTTAGTTGCCAGCATTCAGTTGGGCACTCTAACGGGACTGCCGACCTTCAAGTCGGAGGAAGGTGGGGATGACGTCAAGTCCTCATGGCCCTTACGTCCAGGGCTACACACGTGCTACAATGGCTGGTACAATGGGTTGCGAACCTGCGAAGGGGAGCTAATCTCAAAAAACCAGCCTCAGTACAGATAAGAGTCTGCAACTCGACTCTTTGAAGTCGGAATCGCTAGTAATCGCTGATCAGCATGGCAGCGGTGAATACGTTCCCGGGCCTTGTACACACCGCCCGTCACACCATGGGAGTCGACTGCTCCAGAAGTGGCTGAACCAACCCGCAAGGGAGGAAGGCCCCCAAGGAGTGCTCGGTGACTGGGGTGAAGTCGTAACAAGGTAGCCGTAGGGGAACCTGCGGCTGGATCACCTCCTTTCTAAGGTGAAACCTTCACTACGGTGAAGGATCCTGAAAGGTCGAAACCCCCGTATCAGAGTGGAGGCGCCGCCGTCATCGCATGGCGCCGAAGTGAAGCGGATAGGACTCAGTTTTGAAGGACCGATACAAGGTCCTAGCGCGGCCGTGCGCGAAAGTTACCTTTCGGGGCCAGTAGCTCAGTTGGTTAGAGCGCACGCCTGATAAGCGTGAGGTCGGCAGTTCAAATCTGCCCTGGCCCACGCAGTTATCACGGTCGAAGCGCTGACACTCGGGGCTGTAGCTCAGCTGGGAGAGCGCGGGCTTTGCAAGCCTGAGGTCGTCAGTTCGATCCTGATCAGCTCCACTCGGGGCTGAGCGGTGAGCCGCGCAGCAAAGATTCATCCTGGTAAAACTACCAGGTAGCCGTCAATCGGCGAGGGATGCGCAAGTGTCCCCTAGTTCTCTGACAATAAAACGTAAGCGTCTAATATAGCTAGCGAAAGTCGATGCGTCCGCAATTACGCATCGGCAGTAGAGAGCGCATGTAACGGAGTTCGTCATTCGGACTCCGAACGTGAGCTGAATGCGTGCCTTAGGGATATAAGGTTAAGCTACAAAGGGCGCACGGTGGATGCCTAGGCAATGAGAGGCGATGAAGGACGTGGACAGCTGCGATAAGCTCCGGGGAGCCGCTAACAGGCTTTGATCCGGAGATCTCCGAATGGGACAACCCGCGCAGGGAATACCTGCCATCCGATGACAGAATACATATGTTATCGGCCGCGAACCTCGGGAACTGAAACATCTAAGTACCGAGAGGAAGAGAAAGCAAATAGCGAATCCCCTAGTAGCGGCGAGCGAACGGGGACCAGCCTAAACCGATATAGTGCAAGCGTGCTGGCGTTGCTATGTCGGAGTTGTGGGATCTCTCTGGAGGAACAGCATTACCTTCGGCGAGTTACAAAGGTTTGAGTTAGTGGAACGGTTTGGAAAGGCCGGCCACAGAGGGTGACAGCCCCTTACACGGAAACTCAAACTCTCGCGAGAGACACCCGAGTACCGCAGGACACGCGAAATCCGGCGGGAATCTGGGAGGACCATCTTCCAAGGCTAAAGACTACTCATTGACCGATAGTGAACGAGTACCGCGAGGGAAAGGTGAAAAGTACCCCGGAAGGGGAGTGAAATAGTACCTGAAACCGTGTGCCTACAAGCAGTGGGAGCGCTATGGCCGCAAGGCAATGCGTCACCACGTACCTTTTGCATAATGAGCCTGTGAGTTACGTTGCGTGGCAAGGTTAAGCCGATAGGTGGAGCCGGAGCGAAAGCGAGTCTTAACAGGGCGTGCAGTCGCGTAACGTAGACCCGAAACCCGTGCGATCTATCCATGTCCAGGTTGAAGGGCGGGTAACACCGCCTGGAGGACCGAACGCACCGTAGTTGAAAATACGGGCGATGAGGTGTGGATAGGAGTGAAAGGCTAATCAAGCCGGGAGATAGCTGGTTCTCGCCGAAATATATTGAGGTATAGCCTCGAGTGAATTGCGCCGGAGGTAGAGCTCTGAATGGGCTAGGGGACCTACCAGTCTACCAAACCCAACCAAACTACGAATGCCGGTGACAACTGCTCGGGAGTCAGGCAGCGGGAGATAAGTTCCGTTGCCAAAAGGGAAAGAGCCCAGATCGTCAGCTAAGGTCCCAAAATTCGTGTTAAGTGTTAAAGGATGTGGGAACGCACAGACAACCAGGAGGTTGGCTTAGAAGCAGCCATCCTTTAAAGAAAGCGTAATAGCTCACTGGTCAAGCGGGCCTGCGCCGAAAATATAACGGGGCTAAAACACGATACCGAAGCTACGGATTCTCGAAAGAGAGTGGTAGGCGAGCGTTCTGACAGAGATACACGATAGACGGAGACGACTATTAACGGCTGTCAGAAGTGACTATGCAGGCATGAGTAGCGATAAACCGAGTGAGAAACTCGGTCGCCGTAAGCCCAAGGTTTCCTGGGGAAGGATAATCCTCCCATGGGTTAGTCGATACCTAAGCCGAGGCCGAGAGGCGTAGGTGATGGAAAGCAGGTTAATATTCCTGCACCGCCAAGGATGGCGTTGAAGCAAGCGGGGACGAAGGAAGGTAGCTCAGCACGGCGGTTGGTCGTCCGTGTTCAAGCCAGTAGGCTGATCTGCTAGGACCCAATAGGGACAAACGGTAGGTCGAGGCCGAGAAGTGATGAGGTCGAGCTTTTAGCTCGGACACTGAGTAATCCTATGCTTCCAAGAAAAGCCGCGTGTGGAGCCTCTTTGGTGATCGTACCGCAAACCGACTCAGGTGGGCGGGGTGAATATCCCAAGGCGCGTGAGAGAACCCTGGTTAAGGAACTCGGCAAATTTACACCGTAACTTCGGGAAAAGGTGTGCCGACGAGGGTGAACGGACTTGCTCCGTAAGCTCTTGTTGGTCGCAGTGAAAAAGGGGTTGTGACTGTTTACTAAAAACACAGGACTCTGCGAACACGTAAGTGGACGTATAGGGTCTGATGCCTGCCCGGTGCTGGAAGGTTAAGGGAATATGTCAGGAAACGAAGCATTGAACCGAAGCCCCAGTAAACGGCGGCCGTAACTATAACGGTCCTAAGGTAGCGAAATTCCTTGTCGGGTAAGTTCCGACCTGCACGAATGGCATAACAACATCCCCACTGTCTCGACCGGGGACTCAGCGAAATTGCATAGGGGGTGAAGATGCCCTCTACCCGCGGCAAGACGGAAAGACCCCATGAACCTTCACTGTAACTTGGCAGTGATTTTCGGGTTGTTCTGCGTAGGATAGGTGGGAGGCTTTGAAGTCGGGTTTCTGGATTCGACTGAGCCATCGTTGAAATACCACCCTGGATAACCTGGGAATCTAACCTGCACCCATCATCTGGGTGAGGGACACTGCCTGGTGGGCAGTTTGACTGGGGCGGTCGCCTCCAAAACTGTAACGGAGGCGCGCGAAGGTTCCCTCAGGCTGATTGGAAACCAGCCGTAGAGTGTAAACGCATAAGGGAGCTTTACTGTGAGACCGACAGGTCGATCAGTTGCGAAAGCAGGCGTTAGTGATCCGGTGGTCCCGCATGGAAGGGCCATCGCTCATCGGATAAAAGGTACTCTGGGGATAACAGGCTGATCGCGCCTGAGAGTTCACATCGGCGGCGCGGTTTGGCACCTCGATGTCGGCTCGTCGCATCCTGGGGCTGGAGCAGGTCCCAAGGGTTTGGCTGTTCGCCAATTAAAGCGGCACGCGAGCTGGGTTTAAAACGTCGTGAGACAGTTTGGTCCCTATCTGCCGTGGGCGTAGGACACTTGAGAGTAGCTACCCATAGTACGAGAGGACCTGGGTGGACGTACCTCTGGTGCGCCGGTTGTCATGCCAATGGCATAGCCGGGTAGCCACGTACGGAACGGATAACCGCTGAAAGCATATAAGCGGGAAGCCGGCCTCAAGACTAGGTGTCCCTGCCGTAAGGCACTAAAGGCCCCTTGAAGACTACAAGGTAATAGGCCGGGTGTGAAAGCGCAGCGATGCGCGGAGCTAACCGGTACTAATAGGCCGTGAGGCTTAACCTATCCGCTAAGGCAAACATTGTAGTTCACGTTCGGAGTCCGGGTGCTGATTCGACTCAAGTCGACTCACACACGAGACCGAATGCTCTTTACTCAGAGCTTCGCTAGCTCAGGCGCCCAAGTTTTCGGTGGCGATATCGAAAAGGTCATACCCGATCCCATTCCGAACTCGGAAGTCAAGCTTTTCAGAGCCGATGGTACTGCACAGACTCCTGTGTGGGAGAGTAGGACGCCGCCGGGTTATTCCAAAGCCTCGTTCCCATAAGGAACGGGGCTTTTTTTTACGCGCCGTGGCAATCTCTCGCCGACTGCGGACGTCGTCGATTCACCACACGGCTCGCGGCTCACGTCAGAACGCCGCAACCGTCCCGCTTGTGGATCCCGCCTGAGGGCGCAGCCGCTCGGCTCCAGCGATTCGCGCCGACCCGGCCTGAGGGCGCAGCCGCTCGGCTTCAGCGATTCGCGTGGATCCCGCCTGAGGGCGCAGCCGTCCGGCTTTAGCGGTTCCCGAGACTCCACCTGAGGGCGTCGCTGGGCGACTTCCTCGATTACGTCCATCGTTCGTCACTTGTTTTCCGTCATCGGCCGCATCGCCCGTTGGATGTGCTCCCATCTCTGGGTCACGACGTCGCCGCGGGCCCTATCGCGCAGTGCGATAACGCGGTAACTACGGTCTCGTGCGTTTGCCGTCACGATCCAAGCTTTGGGGGATCACGGGCGCCTCGATTCTAGGGGCTTCCGCTCTGGGATTCTGGGGCGGCCCTCGCATCGCTGGGAGCATGCTCGAACGCCGCGCGCGCGACCGTGGGCTCTCCGTCTCTTACGGCCGTGCCTGGTTGGATTTCGCTGGAGTCAACCTGGGCGCCGTGCGTCTGGAGATCCCAGCGTCGGACCTCCTCTCTGCCGAGCTTCCTCGCGTCACGGTGCCTTGGAGTGCGCTCTTGGGTCAATCTCGCCTCGAGATCCACGGTGGAGTTGTCTCCATGCGTGGCGATCCCAATGAGCTGAGGGACCGCATTCAGACGACCAAACGCGAGCCGAGCTCACACTCTACACACTCGGCGACACCGATACACGTCGAGGGATTGGTAATTCACTGGAGCGGGGCGAAGTCCAATTCACCCCAGTGTCACGGTTCGGGCATCACCGTTATTCGCGAAGGAAGCGCACTCGACGTACGGGCACAGTCTCTTCGTTGCCACGACGAACATGCACAAATAGAAGCCCGAGCCCTCGCAGTGTCCATCGGTGAGGAGGCAGCGAAAGGCGAGCACGCCGGTTCCGGCAGCGCCTCATCCGACGACGTTAGGTCGAAGCAGCACCCTTGGCGAGTGCACTTGGACGAAGTCCAGTTCACGGTCGGAGATCTATCTCCCATCGGAGCACCAACGTCGAAGACTGTCGGCGAAGTGGCCACGAAGGCGGCCAATCAGACCTCTACGTCCACGGCCACGAGGGACGTACCCATTGCGAACGAGCCGGGTAAAACAGGCGTTTCCAAGCGTGCGCACGAGAAGATCGATTCGACTGAGCGCCCCCGCGACGCGACATTGCTGCCGAACTCTGGGAAGTCACCGTCTACGACGAACTCGAACCCACTCGCACCTGCTCGAGATGCGCTGCGCGAACTCCGCGAGTTACTCACGCTCGGGAGGGACGAATATCGAAAGGCGCTTTCTTCCGTTCCCGTTGGTTCGTTCGTTAGATCCGACCGAATTTACCTGAGGATTTCTAAGGACGGCCAAAAACTCGATCTCGGACCCTTTACCCTTGCAGCGACTCGTGACGCTTCGACCCTCACCTTCGAACTCCGCCAAGGTGCTGCCCAATCGCAGATCGCGTTCGTTGCCAACGCAACGATGTTTACAGACGAACGCCGCGCTAAAACCTCGTTGGCGATTGGACCAACGACGCTCGATCGCCTTGGGATCTCGGCCGGCGATTTCGGACTCGAAGACGTGACGCGCACGTCGATCCGAATTTCAGCCAACGCAAACCTCGACTCGGCAAATTCAGACGTCGTTCTGGAGAGCGACGGCGAACTCTCCAATTTGGCATTTCGGCAGCCCTGGCTCGCCAAAGGCAACATCAGTGGACTGAATCTGACCTGGCAAGGCCGCGTCAATTTCGATCCCAACGCTGGACGCTTGCGGCTGCAAGGCATGCGCTTGGGGCTTGGGCGCGTGTCCGCCCGAATCGATGCGACTCTGGCCTTTCTCGAATCCTCGCGACAGATCGAGGGAACCTTCGAGGTGCCACTTGCGGCATGCCAGGACTTCTTCGATGCGCTCCCCTCTGGCCTGGCCCCACTTCTTGGCCGCTGGCGCGTCGATGAAACATTCGGGCTGTCCTCTCGCGTCGCCTATCGTTCGGATGCCGCCGAAAAGTCGGTCGTCAAACTGCGACTGGACAATCGATGTCGCGTCGCCTCCGTTCCGCCCGAGGTGTCGCCAACTCGATTCCAAGCGCCCTTCTCACTCGAGGTCGAAGACGCGACGGGAACCCCCGCGACGATCAGTTTCGGTCCTGGCACCTGGACGTGGACGCCGCTACAGGAGATCTCGCCCTACGTCGAGAGCGCCGTTCTCGTCTGCGAAGATGGCAGATTTCTCCGCCATTCAGGCTTCGATCTCGAGGCTATCGAGAATTCGATCAAAGACAATCTGCGCAGCGGAAGGTTCGCTCGAGGTGGCAGCACGGTCAGCATGCAACTCGCGAAGAACCTCTACTTGCGTCGTGACAGAACGCTGTCTCGGAAGCTACAGGAAGCCGCGTTGACGATGCTCCTCGAGCAGTCCTTCAGTAAGCGACAGCTTCTCGAAATCTCTCTCAACGTGATCGAGTACGGCCCTGGGATTTACGGAATCGGTCCCGCTGCTCGCCACTACTTCGACACTACGCCGGATAGGCTGTCGCTTGCGCAATCCTTCTTTCTCATTTCCCTGCTGCCCAACCCCAAGGTGACGCGCTTCGGTGCAGACGGACGGCTCTTTCAGGGCTGGCTTCGTCAAATCCGCAGTCTGATGACAATCGCGGCCAAGCGCGGACATTTCTCTGCCGCGGAACTCGAAGCCGGGCTCCTCGAGGAACCAGCCTTTCGACAGCCGGGGCCACCCCCATCCGTCCATCCGACGCGGCGTATCACCGGGGATCTCGATGGGCCCACCGACGACAATCTCGACGGCACCGTCCGAGAAATCGAAAACGACGGACCCTGAGGCGCACGGTCGACCTTCATGAGCTCGTCAAACGTCTCTACGGAAGTGCTGCTGCACATCGTCGACCTTCATGAGCTCGTCAAACGTTTCTACGGAAGTGCTGCTGCAGATCGTCGACCTTCATGAGCTCGTCAAACGTTTCGGCTCGGTTCAGCGGTCGCGTTCATTGGGGCGAGCGTCGTGACGACGTTCGTTCTTCCGCTCTGAGCGTTGCGAAGAAACGACGAAGGCGCTCGAGACACGCGACGCGATAAAACCCGCCTTCGACCCGTATACGGTGATCCAACCTCTCATCGAGACCGATACGGTATACGCTATCGATGGCTCCCGCCTTTGGATCGGCCACCCCGTATACGACTCGTGCGATGCGCGCATTGATAATGGCACCTGCGCACATCGTACAGGGTTCCAAGGTCACGTAGAGAGTCGCGTCGACCAATCTCCAATTCCCTGTGCGCTTCGCCGCCTCTCTCAGGGCAACGACTTCGGCGTGTGCCGTCGGATCCCCATCGAGTTCACGGCGATTTCGTCCTCGCCCGAGCTCGTGACCACTCGCTCCGACGACGACGCAGCCGACGGGAATGTCCCCATGAGTCGCAGCCAAATCGGCCTCGTTCAGCGCGATGCGCATCCAGTGTTCGTCTGCGAGGGGCGACACGAAATCCACGCCGGGACTCAAGAGGGACATGCCTTGCACGAAAGCGACCTTCGGAGAGTACTCACGGCACCGCGCCGTTGCTCGCCCGTCTCGTCGCCTTCTCGCTGGATCGGCCAGTGGGACCAGCATGGCACAGCTCGGAGGCTTCGTGCTACTAGTTCTCTGTCGCGTTCGCCCAACGTCATGCAAACCCGCAATCGGCACTGCTTTTATTGCGCGAGCCAGGAGCGTTCCTCGTGCACGCGGCCTTAGCGGGGGCCTTGGCGGGGCTCCTCCACGTGGTGTCGGGTCCCGATCACCTCGTCGCGGTAGCGCCTCTCGCGATGAGGCGACCTTGGTCGGGATTGCGGATCGGGCTCGGGTGGGGACTTGGACACGCATCAGGGGTCGTGCTGGTTGGTGCAGTTGGTGTTCTTCTCAAGACGGTTTTCGACGTCTCGTTGCTTTCGCAATGGGCAGAGTTTTCCGTCGGGTTCGTGCTGATTGGAATTGGCATCTGGGCGATCCTGCAGATGCGGTCGATCGTGGTCCACGTGCATCCGCATGGTCACGCACGTGGGGCAGACTCCGGTGAATCCCACGGTCATGCGCTAGCGTCGGCCACAGCCGTGGCTCACGGTCGTACGCAGGACGGAGCGGCCGTGGGCGCCAACGTCGACTCGATGCAACCAAACGCTCTTGGTTCTTCGGTTGGTCAGCGCAGTCACTCCGCCGCGTCTCACGAGAGCCACTTGCACTCAGCACCGCCTGCTGCGCACGCCCATCTGCACGTGCATACGCCGAAGGAGCGTGCTCGCGCGGAGTCCCATCATCCCTCCGATCGAAGTTCGTACTGGGTGGGGCTCATTCACGGTGCTGCCGGCACGGGGCATTTGTTGGGGGTTCTCCCGTCCCTCGCTCTACCCCCGACTCTCGGCGCCACGTATCTTCTCTGCTATGGCATAGCTGCGGTGATCGCCATGGGAGCCTTTGGCTTTACCATGGGCCTCGTCGGCAACCGCATATCGGCAACCTGGTTGCGACGATTCATGTTTGCCTGTGGAATTGCGGCTATCGCGCTCGGCCTTTTCTGGATCCAGGCGTCGTACCTCGAATTGTCGAGACCGTGATCCCTTGGAGTCGAGGCGAACCAAGCAGGTCGCCTCGACTTCCAAACTCGTGATAGTCGGGATCGAGCAGGTTCGGTCAGGTGCCGCGCATTGCAGCCAAGGGCGACACGCGAGACGCCCGGAGCGCCGGCAACAAACCACCGAGCAATCCCATTACGCCCGCGAATGTTAGCGCGGAACCCAAGGCTTCGGGAGTCGCGTGGAAGCGGAACACGATTTCAGACCAGCTCGGAGAAATTCATCATGCTGATTCCTCGACGCTTCCCATGGCGAGCGCGCCAAGGCACCCGAGGAGCCCCTCCCCACCCGAGATGATGAGAGACTCGAGGAGAAACGCGAAGAGGACCTGACCCTTGGGGAAACCGAGTGCACGCAGGACGCCGATTCTCTCGTTGGCGATTGGCGACTGCGCCGTACATCGTGATCATTGCACCAGATCATTGCGCCGAGGGAGAAGAAGACTGCAATGACGCTCCCCAACACCGTGACGAAGAGACTCGTTCCTTCCGAAAGCCGCTCGAAGTAACGACGTTCCGAGAGCACCTCGAGCCCCATGCGCTTGTCTTGCTCGACGTTCGACTTCAGGTTCGCCAATTGCCCTTTGGATTCGAGCTTCACGCGTACGCTGCTGACGATTCCTGCGCGACCGAAGGCTGCGCGAAGCGTGTCATCGATCCGCCCAGACCTCCGACTCGTATGACGAACCCTTTGCGGTGAACACCCCGACCACGGTTGCAGGGCGGTTCTTTCGTAACTCGATGCTCTTGCCTAGCTCGAGCCCGCGGAAACGACCCTCGAGGCGCTGCCCGATGATGACCTCGTCGGAACCTGGCTTGGCGGAGCGGCCCTTGATGAGCTGGATGTCACGACCGAGATGCGCTCCTTCCGGCATGGTACCGCGGATCTGTACGTTCGTGACGCCAGGAACGCCAATCTTCTTCCATGGCAACGACCATCACGGACTCCCCGAGGCCTGCAGGCTTTCCATCCACCTGAGCGACTCCGGGCTGCGACGTTATCAATCCCACGATGGGGTCCTCGATGACGCTCCCGAGCTCGGACTCCGAGCCTCGCCGAATGACGATGGCGATATCGTCGCGACCGGTGCTGGCCAACGTCCGCTTGATGCCCGCAGAGAGCATGAGCGACGACGCCAACACGAAGACCACGAGTGCTACGCCAAAGATGGCGAATGCATTGCTGGTCTTTCGAACCAGGAGACTCCGTAGATTGTAGCGGAAAGGTATCATGGTTCGATTACTCCACCCGGCGGAGGGCTTCGATGACGTCGAGCTTCGTGACTTGCCAAGCTGGAAGCAGCGCAGCCAACATGGAAAGAACCAACGCGATGAGCACGGCTGCGACGGACGTCATTGGATCGATTCTGAAGAACGGGAAGAAAGCGCCCATGTTCTCCTCGAGCCAACGTCCCATTCCGCGCTCCACGAGCGGGTAAGCGAGGAGCACGCCTGCGAGCCCACCGACGAGACCGGCTGCAACGGACTCACCAACGACCAGTCCAGCCAGCTGATAACGAGAAAATCCGAGTGCTCGGAGCACACCGTACTCGTTGGTTCGCTCGCGCACTCCCATAGCGATCGTGTTGCCGAGCACCAGCATCATGATCGAGAGAATGACGAGCGAGACGATATCGATGGCCTTGAGGACTGCAGAAATCGACGCGAGAAACGACGCATTGAAACTCCGCTCGTCTTGGCTGAGCGTCTGCGTATCACTGTCGTCGAAGCCCCGATCGATGACTTGCCCGATGTCTGCCGAACGCTTCGGATCGTTCACGCGACTGACGATCCAACCAACGTAGTCTTTGGAGCTCTGCGGAAGGCGATCGTTCAGGTAGGACCAGTGAAACATGAACGTCGAGCGATCGACGGACTTCGCCGTGGCCGTATAGATGCCACGGATAGTGAAGGTCCAAGGGTTGTCCGGTGGTGCGTAAAAGATCCCACTTTGCAGATTGAACGCGGTCCCCAACCTTCCACCCCATCTTTTGGGCGATGGCGTCGCCTACGATCGCGCCGGTGCGGTCTTGCTTCCAGCTCTCGAGCTGATCCGGCGGCACCTTCATTTCCGTGTAGACCTCGAAGATGGTGTTGGTGTCGACCGCTAGGGTTCCGAAGAACTCCTGTTCGCGTTTCGGATCGCGACCGCCGAACCAGTTGGCGAAGGTCGAAGCCTTGATGCCTGGCGTCTGCAACACCTTCTCGAAGTAGCGCTTCGGGAGCGGCATGATGAACGTCACTTTGTTGCGAGTGACGAGCCAATCCTTCGGTGCGACTTCGGCAGCCACGGTCCAGGCACTGATTACCGTGCGCAGCGACAGAAAGGCCACGATGGACACCGCAACGCCCAGTACCGTCAGGACGGACCGGAAGCGGTTGCGCGCCAAATTGCGCGCCGACAAGCTGACGAGATTCATTTCAAGGCTCCCTTGTCGAGGCGCCTGATGATGCTGGCCCGCTCGGCCGCGACGGGATCGTGGGTCACCATGACGATCGTCTTGTTCATCTCCTTCGTGAGACGTTCGAGCAACGTCAGAATGTCGTCGGCACTCTGTCGATCCAGATCACCCGTGGGTTCGTCCGCCACGATGACGTCGGGGTCGGTGACGATCGCCCGAGCGATCGCGACGCGCTGCTCCTGTCCACCCGACAACTGCCGCGGGTAGTGATTGATTCGATCGGACAATCCAACGATTCGAAGTGCGGTTTCGGCTCTTGCCCGCCGCTCCTTGGTGGAGAACTTCGAGAGCAGCAGGGGCAGCTCTACGTTCTCGACGGCGCGCAGAACCGGAAGGAGGTTGTACGTCTGGAATACGAACCCCACCTTGGCGGCGCGCCACTTGGTGAGCTCTCGCTCGTTCATTTGATCGACGCGTTGACCACACACGGTGATGGTGCCGGTGCTCGGGCGATCGAGTCCCGCGATGAGATTGAGCAGCGTCGACTTTCCGGAGCCGCTTGGGCCCATCAGCGCCTCGAAGGCACCCCTCTGCACGTCGAGATCGAGCTCGTGGAGCACTCGGAGAGCCTCGTCACCGCGATGAAACGTCTTGCCGACGCCGCGGAGAGAAATCATCACGTCTTGCTTGGCTTCGTTGTCACTGGGCATGAATAGAGGTCCTCTCAAGAGTCCGATGGCGATGCGTTCTTGATGGTTTGTCCGGCGCGCAAATCGTCGGGAGGCGAAAGTACGACGAGGGTTCCAGGTCCTGGTCCATCCATGACCTCCACGTTGCTCCCCATTGCTTGTCCGAGGCTCACCGGAACCTTGCGGACCTTCTTGTCTTCGACGACCCAAACGGCGGGGCGTCCGTCAACTTGAACGATTGCCGCTCGCGCTACGACTTTCTTGGCCGGTTGCTTGCGCAGCTTCTCGTCGACTTCCGCGGCCAGGAAACTGACGCGAGCGCTCATTTCCGGCCACAGTCGCGCGGGGCGTTCGACGAGCTTGACCTTGACGGTGGCGGTCGCCTTGGCGCGATTCATACGCGGCGTGAAGTCGGCGACTTTTCCGCGCAGTCGCTCGTTCGGGGCCGCGTCGAGCACGACCTCGCAAGGGCCGTCCGTCTTGACCTGGCTCAATCGAGCCTCGGGTACGTCGACCTCGACGAGGAGCGAGTCGAAGGGGACGAGCTCGACGAGCGTCATCGTGGCTCCCACCACGTCGCCGAGTTGCGCCGGCTTCGTCACTGCCGTTCCCGCGATGGGCGAGACAATCCGAAGGTTTCGGAGCTGCTGCCCACTCACTTGCGCTTCTGCTTGACTGACGCGAGTCTCGGCCTCGACGGCTTCGGCTTGTTTTCGCAGGGAATCGACTCGTAATTTCGCGATCTTCGAGCACCGCTGGCGCGATGGCGCCGGTGTCGACGAGCTTGCTGTCGCGTTGCATTTGCGCTTCGGCTTCCGCGAGTTCCGCGCGGCTCGCTTGAGCCTTCGCGGCAGCCGCCTGGACTCGCGCCCGAGCGGACGCGAGGGCAGTCCGTTCGTCTGCCGGATCCAGCTCGAAGAGCACTTGGCCTTCCGCGACGGTCTCGCCCTCACGAACGTTGACCTTGGCGATTCGCCCTGCGAGCTTGCTGCCGACCTTGGCCGTGATCTGTGGCACCACGTATCCCGTAGCCGTGGAGATCGACCTGGCTCGAGAGGGGCGATTGGAGGAAGATTTCCGCGGTGGACACCTCGCGTTGGAAAACGAGACCCTCGACGTACGCCTTGGCCTTGGGATACCCCAGGGCGACGAGCACGCCGAGCCCAACGAGCAGCACCCATTTGCCGTAGCGTGGCGACGCTTGTTCGGGCGCGTTACCACGATCGATTTTCAGAGAAGCGAGATCACGCGATAACTGATCGCTCATCGTTGGCTCCAAGCCGGGGAAACCTTTCACACCTTCGAGCTGCGTGCGGAGGAAAAACTTCGCCCACGGACCGCTCGGTGCGGTCCGTTTTCTTCCTCCAAAGGACGCACCGCTCAGCGATGTCTAGCGCAAAGCGCGCGACGCGGGAAGGGGCCTGCCCGGCGCCCGAAGCCCCGCTCCGTCCTTCGGACACCTTCGAGGTCGAGCGCGCGGCTCGCGGAACGGCCCTCCTTGCCGCCTTGCGGCGCCCTGGGCTGGGGCGTATCGCTTGCGAGTCGAAGCCGGCTCCGTCCAAGCCTAACGCTGCGGTGCGGTTTGCTCGCCCTTGGGCCTGACCCACGTGCAAAGCAGTACACATCATGAAGACCAATGCGGTTCGCATCCTAGAAAAGGCGTCGATTGCGTTCGAATTGCGAGACTATGACGTCGATCCTGAGGATTTCGAGCGCGATTACCGTCGCCTCGAAGGTCGGCATTCCGATCGAGCGCGTTTTCAAGACCCTGGTTTGTCGGGGGGATCGCAAAGGTCCCCTCTTTGTGTGGTGCCTGGCAACAAAGAAGTGTGCCTGAAGACCTTGGCTTCGGCTTCGGGTGAACGGAAATGCCAGGTCGTGCCACTGAAAGAAGTGCAGCCCCTCACGGGATACATCCGCGGCGGCGTGACCGTTCTCGGCGCCAAGAAGGCCTTTCCCGTATACGTCGACGCGACTCTGCTCGATTTCGAGCAAATCAGCGTGTCGGCGGGCACGCGTGGCCTGCAGATTTTGCTCGCACCCAAGGATTACGTCGCCGTGACGGCAGCGACGGTGTGCGAGGGACTCGGGCGCGACTGATCGCGGTCCGAGTGGGCGCGATCGTCAGCGGTCACTGCAGACCCATGGAGGCCGCTCAGACGTCCCCGGGACCTTCGGTTCGCGTTACGGGTGGACGTTGCGCGCGGATGCGCGGGGCTCGTCCGTCGTCGGTCGCTCGTCTTGCGTGCTTTCCCCTTGCAGTTTGCGATAAAGGGTCGCCCGACTGAGCCCTAGAGCATCGCAGATGCGTCGCAGGGGTAGGGTGGGTTCGTTGGCGAGGGCCAGCTCGGTGAGCCAATTGCGCAGCTCTTGCCGATCTTCGATTGCGCGGCATCGAAGATCGAGATGGCTTTTTTTTGCAGCTCCACCAGGGCGGTCGCCGTCGCCACTTCTCGAGTCAATTGTTCGATCCGATTCTGGAGCTGCAGGATCAACTGATCCTTGTCGTCGTAGCGAGGAACGGGGCCCGGTTTGCGCGCTTCGAGTCCTTTGGGTCCTGCGTTCGCTACGGCTCGCTGCCAGGCGCGCACTTGGGAGCGGGACACGCCATGGGCGCGGAGTACGGAAGTGCGTTCGAACGGTGTCCTTGCGCCCTCGAAGGCGCTCAGAATTTCGGGCCTTCTCCGACGCGGTGAAACGTCGTCGAGATCGCTTGGACACCTCCTTCACGGCGTGGTCAAGTGGATACTGTGCCGAATTCGACATGGGCCGCCCTCTCGGTAAATGACCAGGATTGCTGTCAGGAACGCAACGAGACGTTCGATGCTCCTTTGTCTCCGGTCGACTAGCGCCTCGGGTGCTCGGGTGCCATTTCGGGATATTTCATGGCCAAAAGTGGGCCATTTCCTCTCGCGATGCAGGGTCGGCACCTACGAGAATGCGCGGGAAAGATCACTCACGAGACCGCAGCTGGCCACTGTTGCCAGCACGGTATTGCTGATCTTTGCCACGGACCATGTAAGCTCGAGGGTCATGAGGCATCGCGCCCACTTGCTCACGTGGTTGATTCTCGGGATGGGAGGGAGCGCCTGCGCTCCCCAGAGCGCACCGGTTGCCCCTCCCCCTGCACGGGTGACCACCGTCTCGATTCATCAAACGCAAAACGTTCCCGAGCCCCCGAACGCACCCATTCCAGAACAACGCGCTGGGCGCATCACTGCCGAGCATCTTTCGGACGTGCGGGGTACGTTCGTCGAGCGCACCACTCGAGGTGGCTTCGATTATCTCAGGGTTCGCCTCGAGGAACCGCGGAACTCAGGTCCGTTGCTCGCGCGGCCGTTAGTGCCGCTCTGCGAAGGCAAACTGCAGTGTTTCGGGGTTTGGTCGGAGGAGAACGAGTTGCTCGTTCGCATGAAGAGCGGTGACACTCTCCCATCGGCGGTGGTGTTGCGAGCACGAGGTGGATTCGAATACCCGTATTCGTCTCATCTGACTCGCGGCCTCGAGCAGCGCGTGGTTCTGAGTGGTGCACCCGAGATCAAATCTCGAATCGGAGCTCGTGCGGTCTTTCGAGCTCGGATTGGGTCGACTCCTCGAACGCTTCGCGCCGGAGGAACCCTACGTGGCCTTCGCCGCGAATCGGATCCGTAAGCGGTGGTCGGAGAAGTCCGAATCGAGTCGCAGTGATATGCGTGGCGGCTCTCGTGAGGAGTTGGCATCGCTGATGGATTTCTATACGGGACGCACGGAAATCGAGCGTGCGCTCGCGTCGCGTCGCGCTCTCGGTCTAGACGCCAAGAGCAAAAATACGGTTCGGAAGACTCCGTTCTCCAAGATCCACGACGTTACCATCGAGCCCCGAGACTACGGCGCCCTTGCGTCGGGATCCGGTCGCCCTTCGGAGCCCGTTCTTTCGCCATTGTCCAGGGATCTGCCCCAGGACACTCTCTCGATGGAGTTTGCGACGGTGCGCGATCTCGTGCGCCTACCGCGATGGATTGACCAGAACTTCGACGAGATCGGACGAGCCCTCGAGGGGCAACCCGGACATTATCGCCTCGTCGAACGTTATCGCGAGCAGCTCCTCGTCCAACCGACGAAGATTGCCGAACAGTTGGGACAAGTGGCTGCCGGCGCGGTCGCCCTCGTCGTTGGTGACCCCTACTTGCGCGAGGGAACCGACGTTTCTCTGGTGTTCGAGGTCAAACAGAGAGACGTCCTCGAAACCGTGCTCACGCGTTACGTCGTGGAGGCCCGAGAGGCCGATCCGACGCTCGAGACGAAGACATCGACCATCGAGGGCGTCGAAGTAACGCTGCACGAGAATTCGACCGGAAGCGTGCGGCGCTATCAAGCCTTTGTCGGGTCGCGCCTCTTCTTGTCCAATTCTGCGGGTCGGATGGCGCAGCTCTTGCGGATTGCTGCGGGGAAATCACCATCCCTTGCCGTTTCCGAGGACTATCGCTGGTCACGTCGTGAGACGCCCTTCGATGGGGCTCGAGAGCGCGGCTATCTCTTCTTCGGTGACGCGTTCGTGAAGGTCGTCACCGGGGCTCGCTCGAAGATCCTCGAGTCCCGACGCTTGCGCGCGCAGAGCGAGCTTCGCTCCGTCGAGTTCGCGGCACAGCTCGCCCGATTGATGGACGGCACCGAAGCCGCGTCCGCCGACGACCTCCTGCGGTCCGGTTGGATGCGCCCCGAAGATCTGGTCCACTTCGATGGTCAAAAGAATCACTTACACTCGGGAGGAGGGGGCGAGGAGCGTTTGGGGGCGCGCAACGGAGCTCGTTCCCATCGTCGATATCGCGGCAGAGACCGCCGACGCAGCGGAAGTCTCCGCGTACGAATCCTTTCGCTCCGGCTACGAGCAAGAATGGAGCAGATCCGATCGACCCGACGAGTCTCGTCGTGCTTCGCGGCGAACGCGACGACGATCTGAACGCGGAGCTGCGCATTTTGCCGCTTTCGCCCCGTGGTAGCGTCGGCAAATCCTTCCGAGACATCGTGCGCGAGGTCGGTGTCGCGCAGGTGAGTCCTGGAACGTCGAGTGACGGCGTATCGCTGCTACTCGCGTTGGGTGACGATGCCGAGTTGCGACGCTTTGCGGCGGGCAATTTCCTCGGCTCCTTGCGGCGCTCGCAATTCTCGCTCGGGTTTCTCGGGAGTTGGATCAAGGCCGGACTCGGTGACGATCCGATCCTTTACGGGATGGGGCTCGCGGAAGCGGTGATTCCCGAGATCCCGCCCGCACCAACGGCGGATGGCGATCCCGCCGCGACCGACGAAGCCGAGCGTATTCGGCGGCAGGAATACGGGTTCGAGCAGAACCTTCAACGCATGCCGCTTTGGGTCATGGTTCACGTGAAGAGCCCAGTCGTTTTTGCGACGGCACTCGCAGCCCTTCGAGTCGCACTCAAGGAGGATCTCGAAGACTGGGTCGTCTTCGCGAAGGATCCGCCTTATCGCGCCACGACCGTGACGCGCGTGGAGGTTCGACCAGGAGGCGGCGACGAGACTCACGTCACGTTCTATTTCGCGCTCGCTCGCGATGCCCTGGTTCTCGCATTGAGTCGACCGATCCTCGAGCAGCGCGTCAACGATGTCCTCTCGGGTAAAATCCCGACTCCCACTCCAGCGGGACGCGATGGATCCGCACAGCTGCATCTCGACCTGAGCAAACAGCATGGCGCCGCCTTCTCGGCCCTTCTCACGGGCTCGTTGCAGCGCTCGAGCCTGAGAGCGCACGAGGGGGCGTGCAAGGCACTCTCCTTGCTAGCGCTCGGCCTCGGCGAGGATGCCGTGAACGCCTTGCGTGGCGAAAGGGCGATGCGCCTGCTCGGATACGAACCTGCGTCCCCCAACGGCCCCGGCTTGCAGATGGCCAACGGTGATTGCACCCATCCCGTCTACGGGACGCTTCTCGAACCCATTCTTCCGAAAGCGACGGATCCGTCCTCTTCTTTGCACGGCGCCATCGAGCGGCTGCGAAATGTCCGCTTCGGCGTCTCCGTCGTCCCACGCGGCACCGAGCAAGAGTTCATTGGCACGTTTCGCATGAGGGTCGAGCCGTCCAAGTAGAGCGAGCGGCTCGCATGAGGGTCGAGCCGTCCAAGTAGAGCGAGCGGCTCGCATGAGGGTCGAGCCGTCCAAGTAGAGCGAGCGGCTCGCGGGGCGCTTTAGGTTGGCGCCCCGTCGACTCACTCGGGCGTACGCCCATTCTACTGCTCTAGAGCGCTGCTAGGGCGGCGTCGTAGTTGGGCTCGTTCGTGATCTCGGCGACGAGCTCGACGTGCTTTACCGTGTCCGACTCGTCGAGCACGATGATTGCTCGTCCAGTGAGGCCCTTGAGAGGGCCCGCGGCGAGTTCGACGCCGTAGTCGCGGGCGAAGGACGAACGGAAAGAGGAGAGCGGGATCACGTTGGAGAGCCCGGCGGCCTCACAGAATCGCTTCTGGGCAAAGGGGAGATCGGCGCTGATCATCAGCACAACGGCGTCGCCACGGCCGGAAATTCGCTCGTTCAGGGCGCGAGCCGCGGCCTGACACACACCCGTGTCGTAACTCGGATTGATCGTCAGGACCTTCTTTTTTCCCGCGAAGTCTCCGAGGGATTTCGTGGATAGATCCAGAGCAACGAGCTCCACCGGTTTGGCTTTGCTGCCGACGGCGGGCAATTCACCCGTGGTCTCGACGGGGGTACCTTTGAATGCGGTCTTTGCCATTGCGAACTCCGATCGGGCTCCACCGAACGGCTCGGGGGCCCACTTTTCTGTACTCGTGACCGCGAAACTATGGGGAATGGAGTCCAAACCGGAAGCCCCGAAGGCGCGATTGCGTGACGGGACCTTCCAACGGTGCGCCAAAGCTGCGCCCGAAGCGCCAGCGTCACGCCGAAGCCGCGCTGGAATCACGCCGGCGTCGCAATCCTCCGGGCTGTTGGGGGCGATCCTTTGGTGCCGTTCGAGTGTGAGGGTCGCGTTGAATGTGGACACTCATCGCAGTCGTCCCGGCAGTTGGGCTCGAGCGTCTTGCCCTTCGAGCGGATGGTTTGCATTGAAGGACGACGCTTGCGCGGTAGGGTCGCCCTCATGTCCGGAGCAGTTCGTTCGGTGCGTGAGGCGACCCTCGCCGATGTCTCGAGTGTCGTTGCCTTGGTCGAGAGTGCCTATCGCGGGGAATCCAGCTGCCGCGGTTGGACGACGGAGGCGGGGCTCCTCGACGGGCAACGCACCGACGAGCTCGAGATCCGGGATCTCATCACCGACGCAAATTCGCAGCTCCTTCTCGCCTTCGATGACGCGCGACTCGTCGGCAGCGTCCTCTTGCGAAATCAGGATGGCACCGGATACGTCGGTATGTTCGCGATTGCTCCGGAAGAACAAGGTCGCGGTCTCGGCAAATGGCTCCTCGAGCGTGCGGAAGACGTGTTTCGTAGTCGCGCGGTGCGCTTCGTTACCATGACGGTCATCAAGCAACGCTCCGAATTGATTGAGTGGTATGGGCGACGTGGCTACGTGGCAACGGGTCGGCGTTTACCGTTTCCCTACGATGATCCTCGTTTTGGTTTGCCGAAGCGTCCGGATCTCGAGTTCGTGGAGCTGAAGAAAGATTTGGGGGTTGGTTCGTCGTAATGACGTCACCGTCCGTGTCCGTCGTGATCCCCGTCTTCAACGCAGCAGACACGCTGTTAGCTGCGCTGTCTTCGGTGGCCACGCAAACCTTCGGGGATTTCGAATGCCTCGTCGTGGATGACGGCTCGGCGGACGAGTCACTCTCCGTTGCTCGTGAATTCGCGGAGCAAAATCGGCGGTTCGTCGTCCATGCCCGCGATCACGCGGGGATCGTGCCGACCCTCGAGTTCGCACTCGCGCAGGCGCGGGGAGAGTACGTTGCCCGGTTCGATGCCGATGACCTCATGGTCGCATCGCGTCTCGAACGACAACGCTCGGCTCTCGAAGATGACGAGGCCCTCGCGGGCGTCGGTTGTCACGTCCGGCTCTTTCCGAGTGAGTCTCTCACCGACGGGCGTCGAGCTTACGAGGCTTGGCTCAATTCCCTGACGACCTCGGTCGCGATCCATCGCGATCGATACGTCGAGTGTCCCCTCGCGCATCCGACGTTCTTCGTGCGAAGGGAGCTCTTTCGTCGCTTTCCCTACCGCGACGAAGTGTGGCCCGAGGATTACGATTGGGTATTACGTGTTCTCGAGTCGGGGCTCGCCTTGGGCACCGTTGCCGCCCCACTACTCGAATGGCGCGACGCGCCGAGTCGACTCTCGCGGACCTGCGACCGTTACGGCGTGGATCGGTTCGTGACGTGCAAAGCGCACTTTCTTGCGAACCATTGGTTACGGAGTACGGATCGTTACGTCCTTTGGGGCTACGGGGACACCGGACGTAGTCTCGCGCGAGCGCTGGCCAAGTTCGGGAAAGTGCCGTCCGCGATCCTCGAACGTCATCCACGACGCATCGGCCAAACCATCCTTGGCGTAAAGGTCATGGCTCCAGAAGATGCGATGAACGGCATGACCCGTGAGACGAAGATCGTCGTTTCAGTCGCGGGAGCCAAACCGCGCGAAGAGGTGAGGCGCGTTGCACGTGAGCTTGGACTCGAAGAGGGCAAGCAGTATTTGTGCGCGGCGTGAGTGCCTGCTGCGCAGACGCGCGCGCGTGCGTCTCGGTTGCCGTTGAGGGTGAGAGGCGGTGCGCCTCGAGGTGAATCGCGTCGCGATATCGATGTGCGCCTCGAGGTGAATCGCGTCGCGGCGTCGCTGCGCGCCTTATTCGTCGTTGCCGGTGAGCGGTGCCGCGTAGCGGGTGATCATGGACCCGCCGCTTGGTGCGGCGTATTTCAGGCCGTTTCCACCGATGGCCCTGAACGTGCTCGCCGTGGTGCCTCCGAGGGGCACCGCGTATTTTGCGCCAGTGATGCCGCCAACGCCCGCCCCAGACGTACCGCCCTCGCCGCTGCCTCCCGAGGCTGCGGCACTCGTTCCACCGGTATTTTCTCTCCCACCCATCGCAATCGCGTAAAGCGCACCGATGTTGCTGGCTCCGCCCATCGGTGCGGCGTAGAGGATCCCGACGTTTCCGCTACCCGCGATCGCAGCCGTGCTGCTGCTTCGAGCGCTGGTTCCGCCACTGCCGACGGATCCACCTTGCGCCTGGGTCGCGCCTGCGGTGCCACCGGTCGCGACCGGATCTTCGTCTTCACCACCACAGGCGAACAACGAGAGCGCTGCGGTGATCGCAACGGGTCCACTCACTCTGGCGCGAAGCCAGTCGCGCCAACCGAGGACCTGAGTCTCCGGATCGACCTCCGACAGTTGTTCCAGATACTCGCGCAACAGCTCCGCGTGAGATGGCGACGGCATGCCGCTGATTGTCCTCCTGGTGGGGGGACAAGGCAATAGCTTGTTGCTGTCATACATTTCCGGAAGAGCGGGCAGAAACTGCAGAAGAACGTCGATTCGCAGTAAACTCCCCGTTACGCCGAGCTCGGTGGGGCCTCACATGGCTCGAAATTCAGGAAGACTTGGGTTTGGTTGAGCTGGATGTAAGCGATTTCACCGAAGGTGACGGGTCCCGACGCTTGCCCCGTGTATTTGCCCTCGAGGTGACCATAGAGGAAATTGAGAACACAGTTGCAACTGAACGAAGCAGCGGGAGGCGTCGCGACCGGATTTGCCTCGAAAATCCGAGCGAAGTCTTCGTGGGCTTCGCTGAGACGGTACTCGACCCCTGCGAACACCGGTGAATAGAAGCGTACGCGCCGGTTCGTCAGATCAATCCCCTGGAAGCTTACGTTGACCTGCGCGCCGCCGTAGTCGGCAATCAGGGGCCAACGGGTGTCGACGGAGTGTTCGAGGAGGTATTCCGCGAAGTTCCTCGGGCTGCCGTTGATCGCGCAGTCCGTGACCGAGAAGCCGTCGTTGGCAAAGGAGATGACGTCACCACCGCCGACGGTGAAGGGATTGTGGATCTCGAGGCGAGCCGTGAATCGAGGATCGAGCGTGCCGTGCATGACCACGGCGCGATTCTCGAAGGACTCCCCCGTCGTCCCGTCGAATACGAGCGGCGCGACCCGATCGACCTCGCTCAGGTGGACGCCCGCGTTCCAACCCACCAAGGGCTGGTGGAAGAGCCCCGGGAAATTGGCGCAATCTCGCGCAAAGAGCAGGTGCGCACGGCTCCCTGCGGGTAAAACGATGAAGGAGCACCCGTGTTCGGGGTAATGCGCGGGGATCTGCGCGAGCTCCGTCTCTTCGTAACTTCGAACCGCGACCGACGTGAGCGGTGGTTGAAGCTCCGTCACGTAGAGGTGATCGCGATCGAGTTTGCCCCCGGTCTTCGTCAGGAAGTAGACCGTGGTTCCACCGATCCAGGGTCCCCGAGGCAGCGCCGCGAGCAGCCGTGCATCGGCGGCGATGAGCAACGGCGCACCGCGCGCGACGAGCCGCGTCGCTTCTTCCAAGGTGTGGAGCTCAGCCATGAAGTGCACCCTTTCCGAAGACGGCGACGAGATCGTCCGCTGCAAGGCTTTGATTCTTTTGGAAATATTCGTAAGCGAGCCGGATCGCCTGTTCGGGATCGCGTTTCGCTAGCACCCGAGCTTGTCCGTACATGATTCGCGAGGCGAGGCACTTGAATGGGTAAGTTTTGTGACCTTGAACGAAATCGGCCCAGCGGGGATCACTTGGGGGAGGCAACATGGCTTGCGTAGCGTCGGCTCGATGGCGGCACTCGAAGGTGCTTCGCGCAACATACGACGCTAGCAATCGAGGACTTAACTCCCCGAGACTACGAAAACTGCTCCTGGGTTCCCTGGACGCGCGAACAGCGGGGCCGCCGTGACGAAGAGCCCCGGAGTGCGAGCGAGATTGGAGACCGCACGTGTCCCGAGTGCGGGTGAAGCTAAGCGAGCAATCGGGTCAACACCGGATCCGTGTCGGTGAGGGAGATGGCGCGCTCCATGACGGAGGGCTCGCTGAGAATGGTGTAAAAGTCCTGCTTGACCAGGGGCGCGCGCTTGAGGGCCTCACGAAAAGCCGCCCTGTCCAAGGGATGCGCCGCAACGTGGTCGATGAAGCCGCTCTCCGTTGCCGCGCGGGAGACGGCGGGGTGAGTCGTCTCCTGCAAGAGCGACATGAGGTAGCTCGCAACGCCCACCTGCAGACCGTGGAGCGAGGGCGTGGGTGCGACTTGATCGTAGGCGTGACTCACGAGATGCTCGGCGCCGCTCGCCGGGCGACTCCCGCCGGCGATTTCCATCGCGATCCCGGCCATCATGAGGGAGCTCGCGAGCACGCGCAGGAAATCCAAGTCATGGAAATCCTTCGGGACGAAGTGGAGAAAGGTGTCGGCACTATTGCGAGCCATCTCCGCGGCGAAATCGTTGACGGGTTCGCGGCGTTTCGCGTAAGCGAGCTTCCAGTCGAAGATGGCCGTGTACTTGCAAAAGAGATCCCCGATCCCCGAATAGAGCAAGGGTTCGGGGCAGGCCTTCAGGATTTCGGTGTCGAGCACGAATCCCTTCCGGGAGCACCGTGCGCACGGTTCGACGGTTGCCTTCGACGAGGAGGGACGAGAAGGGCGAGCAGAAGCCGTCATTGGAGATGGCCGTGGGAACGACGACGACGGGCTTCTGCAGGAGATGTCCGATATATTTCGCGCAATCGATGGCGCGCCCGCCGCCGACGGCAACGATGGCCTTCACGCGCGGCGGGATGCGGAGGGACAATCGAAATAGGGTCTCGATGTCGTGACTCTGCGCCACGGCCTCGAACGCGACGGACACGTCCGTCGCGTCGAGGGAGACGCCGATCGTCGCACCAAAGCGATCCTTGAGACCTTCGCCCCACAGGATGGCGACCTCCGTGAACTCACTGAGACGGAGGTATTTGCCGATTCTTGTTGAGGGCTTGTGGTTTGATGCGGAGCAGCGACGGGATGACGATGTCCATCGGATGATGTTCGTCAGCATACGCTGCTCCCTCTCGGACGCAACGACGGGGCTGCTCAGTAAAGCGCCGTCAGATCCGTGACGCAGAAGTCGAAGGGTGCGGTTGCGGTGTTTTCGGCGCAGATCTGGAACTGAATTGCGTTGACGTCACCCGGCACCAAATCCGACGGGCGATGTGACCCAGTCGCCTTGCGCAGCTTCCGTGAAGAGCACCGTGTACTCGCCCGCCTTCGGGCTCGATAGCTTCTTGAAGTGCCCCGTCTTCTCGGTGGTCGCCGTCGGGAAGGTGACGCGAAGTTCCTTTGGAAAGGCTGAACCCTCCAACTTGAAGCGGAATCCCTTGATGGCCTTCGGCAAGGTGCCGATGGGGTTCTTCGTGTCGTCTCCGCCAGGTTGGTTCAGGTTGAGGCCGATCCCCGCGCCCCACTTCGTCTCGTATGCCTCGTTGATGGCGACCGTGGTGCCACTCGTGCACATCTTGCCACCCTCGTTCGGGAACCCATCTCCGCCCACGGCGGGCTTCTGGTCGGTCGTGCAGTCACCGGGAGAGGTGTTGCAGTCGTTGTACGAGTACCAAGCGCCCTGAACCATACAGTCGTTTGTCGCGCCATCGATCCAACCGGTGTCTGCTGACGGAGTGAGCGGACAGCTGCCGTTGCCGGGCGGCGTGGTGGTCGACGTAGTCGCAGTACCGGGACTGCCGCCCGTGCTCGTCGAGCCACCCTTGGTGACGGTTGCTCCGCCTTGGCCCGTAACGGGCCCTTGGCCGCCGGAACCAGGGAGAACGCTCGTGGCGCCGCCGACAGAAGGGTTCTGCTGAACCGGATCAACCGGGTCATCGGTGCAGGCGACGAAAAGGAATCCAAGTCCAAACGTAGGAATAAGCCACTTAATCATGGTAACCTCCAAGCAACTACACCCATCGGGGCCGCTGTTAGGTGGGTCACGTTGGCTCGTAGTTTTGGTTCAGGTTTTTCACGCATCCTTCGCAGGTTTTTTTCTGGACCAGTTTCTCGTCGTCCCGTGACTTACTCGAGACCTTCAGGTCTTCCTTGGCTTTTCTCATCCGTTCCCCAGAGGTTTTGTCCACGCGCTCCCCGAGTGCACGCGATAGCGTTGCCGAGGTCCACGCGTTGCCTTACCCGGCCGATCCCGAAAGCCTGATTTCCGGGCTCAGGCGCCGTCATCCGGGTGCGGCCGCCACTTTTCACCAACGCTACGTCGCGAGGATGAGTGGCATGCTCTATCGGATCCTCGGGCCCGATCCCGAGCTGAGCGACGTGCTTCACGATTGTTTCGTCCGGATCCTCGGGGCCATCGAGAACGTGCGTGAACCTTCCGCCTTCGACAGCTGGGTCATGGGCGTGACCATTCTTACGGCAAAGACACACCTCCAGCGCAAGTCTCGGCGCGCTTGGCTCAGGCTTTGGCCAACGGAAGAAGTTCCGGAGATTGTCACGGAGGACGTGTCGCCGGCAACGCGCGAGGCACTCCGAGCAACGTATCGGATCTTGTCTCAGCTGTCCGTCGAAGATCGCCTCGTGTTCGTATTGCGGCACAACGAGCAGATGACCGTCGCGGATATCGCGACGCAGCTCGAGCTCAGCGTCTCCACGGTGAAGCGACGGCTCGCTCACGCCGAGAGTCGTTTCGAACTCCTCTCGCGGAAAGAACCCGCCCTCGAGGGCTGGCTCTCTCCAAATGAGTCCATCACGTCATCGACCGAGCCCGAAGAAGGGAGGGCGACATGAATTCCGCTTCTTTCGAACGCTTCGGACGGCAATGGGCAGACGCCACTCGAGAGGCGCCCATCGACGAGCAACGCTCCTTGGTGGCTTTGCTCGAGGCGGTTGCGCGAGATCCCGTGACGCGAGATCCCGTGACGCGAGATCCCATCACGAAAGTGGCTCGATTCCGCTCCCGGGGGCTTCTGGTCGCGGCCCTTTCATGCACTTGCGCCGTAGCTGCGGGAGCGTTCTTCTTGATCCGTGAACAGCTTGCGGCTCGAGCCATTGCGGTGCAAACCGTCGGTGGTTCCGTCGCGCCGGGCGCCTGGCTCGAGACCCACCGGGCGCAGCGTTTGCCACTTCGCTTTACCGAAGGCAGCGAGGTCGAAGTCGCGGAGTCCTCGCGGGTGCGCGTGAACAGTGTCGATCCGCGCGGTGCGAGCGTGCGCATCGAGCGCGGTCGGGTTCGTGCGCAGATCGTGCATCGCGACGACACCCGCTGGGCGTTTGCAGCGGGTCCCTTCAACGTCAAAGTGACGGGGACGGTCCTGTCCGTCGATTGGCGCCCCGAGCGGCAAGACTTCGTGGTGACCGTCGAATCGGGAAGCGTCATTGCCGAAGGTCCCTTGCTCGGTGCGGGGCGCGCGATTCGCGCGGGACAGTGGTGTAGGGTGTCCGTCGTCACCGCGGAGGTCCGTTGTTCGTCGGGCAAACCGCGCCTGGACGATCCCATCGAGCCCGCGCCTGCGGCTTCGACTTCGGCGTTTGGTCAACAGGAGCCACTTCCCGTCGACGAGACTCGAGGAGAGCCGGCGGACGTTACTTCGTTACCGCTCGTGGATGGCACCGACGACGCTTCCTCGACTGATGTAGCGTCCGAATCCGCGTCACGGATCCGGCAGGGTGCCGCGTCGATCGCGACGATGCGGAGCCTCGAGAAAGAGGGCCAGTACAAGAACGCCCTCGCGGTTGCCGAGACCTTCGGGATCTCACGACTCCTCGACATGGGTCAGGCGGAGGATCTCCTGTGCCTTTCGCGTCTCGGTCGATACTTGGGCGATACGAATTTGTCGCGAAGGGCGCTCGTCAAGAATCCGTGACCGCTTCGCACAAACAAAAGAAGCCGCTGTTGCTGCGTTCTTGCTTGGGCGACAGGCGGCACCCGTCGAAGCGGCTCGGTGGTTCTCGGCTTATCTCGCCGAGCAACCCCAGGGGAACTTCGCGCGGGAGGCGTCGGGAAGACTCGTCGAGTCCTTGCATCGAGCCGGACACTTTGCAGAAGCGCAGCGGGCAGCGAAGCGGTATCTTGCCGTGTACCCCACGGGCCCCCATGCGTCTTTTGCGAAGAGCCTGCTCGACAATCCATGAAACGTAGCGTGCGCGCCGTACTCGCATCGGCGCTGCTTTGCGCGTTGTTCTTGGGGCAGATGCACATCTGCCAGGCCCGTTCGCGCCCGCGAGTCATCGTCGTGACCACACACTCGGAGTCGACGACGGCCCTCCGGCTCGAAGCCGAGCTACGCAGCATGGACGTCGAGGTGATTCGCGTCACGTCCTCGGACGATGGTACCCACATCCGGCAGTCGCTCCAACGCCTGGCAAAGGAGCAGGGCGCGTTCGCGGCGGTTCGAATCGTACCGACCGGTGACGAAGCGGAGGTGTGGGTCGCCGATCGCGTCACGGGCAAGACCCTCGTCCGCGAGGTGATTTCCGGCGGCAACGTGGAGGGCTTCGACGAAGCGATTTCCCTCGGAGCCGTGGAGTTGCTTCGGGCGAGCCTGCTCGAAGTCGCCACCGTCGAGGATCTCAAGGGAGACGTGGAACCCGAAGCCACGCCGACGAAGTTGCTCCCAAAACCGACGCAGCAGAAGCGCGATGGCGCGGCTTCGCGGCAGGGATCGCGACTGCTCGGCGACAATCGTGACGGCGCGCAGCCGCCCGTCGTGGCTTGGCTCGGCATCGAGCCCGGGGTGGTTTTCGGAGTGGGGCGATTGAAAGCCGGAGCGACCCTCGAACTCGATCTGAAGGTACTTGGCCGTGCTGGTTTGGGGGGGCAACTCTTTGCGAGCCTGCCGCTCTCGGGCCAGTCCGTGGAAGTGCGCGAGGACAAGGCGCTCCTTCGCGCGCAACAGATTGCTCTCATGGGTTGCTATGCGCCGACGGTCGGAGCCCTGAACCCCTCCATGTCGGCAGGGCTCCAGACGACGAGCGTGACCTCGACGGGTGAGACATCGCCTCCCAACTACGCCCAAGAGCAGCGTCGCGTGCGGATCGCACCCGTGGCGCGGCTCGGGGTTGCCTACCGGTTCATGCCTTCCCTTGGGTTGCGCCTCGACGGAACCGCCTCTTATCAGACGGAGCCGCTTGCGATTCGGATGCTGGGACGCGAGGTCGCCGAATTCGGTCGACCGACGATCTCGGTGGCCCTCGGGATCGAGCTCGGCATACCTTTGACGACGACCGCGCCGCCAGCGGGATCCTGAGACTCGGGCTCGGTTTGCCTCGTCGCGACACGACAACGTACCCGATGGGCGATGAGTGCCGAACCGGGAATGCGAACCGGGAGTGCCCGAAAGGCAATTTGCGTCCAGGCTTCTAGGCCGACGGGTGGCATTGCGCGCTCGGGATTTGGCTCTTGGTGGACGGCTTCGAGTTGGATAGCCTGAGTGGCCATGAACAACACGGGTGAGGCGGTCTGTATCTCTTGTGGTGGGCGCTTTCGGACCATGGATATGGTCGCGTATGGTCCCGATTGGGTGTGCGCTGGATGCAAACCAGGGTTCTTTCAACGCATCCAGCAGGGCGAGGTTCCTCATCAAAATCTCGCATATGCGGGGTTTTGGCTGCGCGTTGCTGCCAAGTTGATCGACGGCGTGATCCTGTACGTCGCGCAGATGCCCATTACTCACGCCTTTGGGATTTCCATGACGGGTCAGGCGGGACAGAATCCGCTGTCGGGTGGCTACTTCCTTCGATTGGGAATGGCGACCTCGTTGAACCTCGTCGTGGGCATCGCCTTCACGGTGTTCTTCTTGGGTCGGTTCGGCGCGACCCCCGGCAAGATGGCGCTGAAGCTGAAGGTCGTGCGTCCCACGGGGGCACCCCTCAATTACGTGCAAGCATTCGGGCGGTACCTGGCCGAACTCGTCTCTTCGCTGACGTGCTTCGTGGGCTATCTGCTCGTCGCCTTCGACTCCGAACGCCGGGCGCTGCACGACAGAATCGCGAACACGCGCGTGATCCGGAACAATACCGCCCGGTGATTCGTTCGGGCTAGGTCGCCATCGAGTCGGAGGAGCCACCGTTGTCTGCAGAGGATCCGTTGCTGTGTCACGCGTGCCACGAACGCGTCGATCCGTCGTTGCTCAATCGGCCGGGGTGGTCGAGGTGCACATCGTGTGGAGCAAGCGGATCTTACTGGGTCTTTCCGGCCTACTATCGCGCGGAGGTCGAGGGGCAGGTCGCACCAACCCGGCTCGAGTCAGAAGCGAGTTGTTACTATCACCCCGAGAAGGCGGCTGCGGTCGCCTGTGATGGCTGCGGGCGATTCCTCTGCACCGTGTGCGACATACCGCTCGGCAAGGAGCATCTCTGCACGAACTGCCTCCAATCGGGCCGAACTCACGCGGGTACTGCGAAGCTCGAGAACGAGCGGCTCCTTCACGAGAGCATCACCCTGAGTCTTGCGGTGTTGGTGCCTCTCGTGTTTTGGCCCTTGATGCCGTTTACGGCGCCCTACGTCGTCTATCGAGCCATCCGATATTTCAACAAGGAGAGCTCAATCCTCGGGCGAGCCCGGTGGAAGCTCGTGCTTTCGATGGTGCTCGGGATCGCAGAAATCGTGACGACAGCGGCCGTGATTTATCTCATCGCGAAGGCGACCTGATGGAGAAGCCCAAGTACCATCGACTTCCGGGACGGCACGTGGGTTGGTTCGCACGTGACAGCCTGTGGTGCGCCGAGGATCACCTGCTCTGGATCCGCAACGTGGGCTTCCTCGAGCGATACCATCGGTACTACTTCAAGGACATCCAGGCCCTCAGGATCGTTCCGTCCAGGCGGGCGCGGAATCTGACGATTGCCCTTGGGGTGCCGGTTGCTTTCGCCATGTTCGTTGCGCTCTTGGCAGTGGCGAAGCGGGTGCACGTCGGGTGGGCGATCGGCTTTGCCTCGATCGCCGCGCCCTGTTTCATCGCCCTCATTTTGAACCTCGTACGCGGTCCGACTTGCGTGACGCGCATTTACACGGCCGTGTCCGACGTCGTGCTGCCGTCCTTGGGACGACGGCCAGCGGCTTTGCGCGCGGCGGCGCTCATCGCTGGTTTCGTCCACGAGGTTCAAGGCGCCGCCGATGCGTCGCAGCTCGGCTATGGCACCGTCGACGCGAGCTCCCTCGGGCTTGGTCGCAAGCACTTGGACACGGCACGGCGCAGCAAACCGATCGATGAAGGGCCGTCTGTCGAACAAGCGCGGGCGGCGTCCCTTGGACTTCTCGTCCAAGGTGCAAGCGAGCTGCTCGTTGCCATCAGCGCGGCCGTCGTGATGGGATTTCCAGCCTTTCGCCAGGGCGCGACGCTCTTCTTCCTTTCCCTCGTGCTGGTGCTGATCGTCAGCAGCGTTCTGTTGTCGCGGTTGGCCAAGAAGCAGCGCTGGCCGGCGGTGCTCAGCATGGCTCACGGTCTCGTCGTCGGGATCGCGAGCTACGGCGCGGCTTACGTGTCCGCTTTCCGTGCCATTGCGAACGGACCCAATCCACAGCTCATGGGGTTCGAGGCCTTCGACCCCTCGAGTGGCTACGTTCTCGCCGTCCTTTGGTTCGGGTTGGGCGGGGCACTTGCACTCGCCGCGACGAATTTCCTTTCGTTTCTCCGGCGCGGGGCCCAGAGCTAGGCCATGGGAAGCCTCACTCAGCTGCGGTGTCACAATCACGCCGAGCGTGAAGCGGCGGCGCTGTGTTCGAAATGCAGGAAGCCCCACTGTCGTGAGTGCGTGACGGAGCACGACGGTCGTGTGCTCTGTACTGGGTGCCTCGCCCAGTCCGCCCAAACTTCGAAGCGGCGGTTTCGGTTCGCACCGATTCTCGCGTCGACATTGGCGTTCTCGGTGTCGCTCATCGCACTCGGTGCGATCTTCGGCCTGCTAGGAAAGACGCTGCTTAACTTTCCTTCCGTATTGCACGAGGGCACGATTTGGCAGGGAGCGCCGATGCCGTGACGGCGCGCACACCCGAATCGGACGTCTTCAAAGACGACATGCGCAGCGCGCTCGATTTGCTCGAGGGAGCGACGGGTTTGCTGCGGACGGCGCGGGCCGCCGACCACCTCTATTACGTGCTCGGGACCTTGCCGTTCGTCTGGAGCTTCGTTTGGTTCTGGGCCGAGATGAGTCGCTCTGCCAACGCGGCCCGGCATTTCGGGCAAAGCGTATGCTCCTTGTGTGTCGCTTACGTCTGGATGCGCATCGCGCAGACCCTCTTCGTCCAGCGCTTGCTCGTCATCTTGCGAGAGGACTCGCGCGCTTGGTCCCTTCGAGAGCTCGTCAAGATGGCGGTTCACGCCGCTGTCATCCAGACCTCGGCGCTGCCCGTCACCTGTTTTGCCGCGTGTCTGCTCATTCCGACGGCGTGGACGGTCGCCTTCTATCACCACGCCCAGACGAGTGCGGCTCCCGAGCGCGCTGACGTGTTTGCGACCTTGCGAGCGGCGCTCGCCGACTCCCAGCGCTGGCCGCGACAGAATCACACCATGTTGAGTCTCCACGCCGCGTTTGGGTGCGTCGTGTTCGTCAACGTCTGGGTAATGCTCCTCATCGCGCCGCATCTCCTTCACACCCTGTTCGGGCTCGAGACTCGGCTGTTGATCGCTGGGCTACCTCCGTTCAACACCACGCTCCTCGCCGTCGCATTCGCACTCACTTGGGCTCTCGTCGATCCGTTTCTCAAGGCTGCCTACGCCATTCGAGCGTTTCGAGCCGAGTCCATAACGACGGGGCGGGACTTGAGTGTCGATTGGCGACGCGCCGTACGGACGCGGCTCACCGCAAGCGCGATGCTCTGTCTCTGCCTGCTCGGCGCGTTGGCGTCGCCTGCGCATGCCGAGCAAGGAGCGGAGTCGTCACGGGCCGTCTCGGCGAGCGCGAACGAGGGCGCGAACGACGAGGGCGCGAACGAGGGCACGAACGACGACGAACTCGAGCGCCCAGCGAATGCGTCCACTCCACCCGTCGGTATCGACGGCAAGAAACTCGACGCAAGACTGCAAGACATCCTCGAGCGTCCGGCGTTTGCCTTTCGAGAACCCCGTCGCGCCGTCGAAGAGCCCGAAGAAGCCCCCTCATGGCTTCAAACGTGGCTGACGGAGACCTTCAGCTCCCTTTGGGAGGGCATGGGAAAGGTCTTCGATTGGGCCATGCGTGCAATCCGCTGGCTCTTCGGGTTGTCGGACCCGTCCGTGATGCCGAGCGCCACGAGCGGCAGCTCCATCGCGAAATGGTCCGACCGGGCGCTCGTCGTTCTCGCGATCTTGGTCGTGTTGGTGCCGCTCGTTCCGCTGCTGAAGCTCCTCTTGCGCAAACGCTCCGCTCGCGTGGCCGTCATTGCGCCAGTTCTGGCGGAAGTCGCGGCGAGCAGCGAAGGAGCCGAGGCCGCGAAGCGTCCCGCCGCGGAGTGGAGCGCTCAGGCCGAAGAGCTGCTCCGCCGCGGCGAGCGGCGTCTCGCCCTGCGAGCATTGTTCTTGGCGAACCTCGCCAGGCTGATTCACGCCGGTCACATCGTGGCTTCACCACACAAGTCCGTCGGGGACTATCGGAGGGGATCTCGAGCGACGGGCGCACGCACATCCGAACCTTTATCGCGGCTATTGTGGGACAGCGCTCGTCTTCGAGGCCGTCTGGTACGGTGACCATCCCGTAACGGACGAGGCTCTCGCGCGGTTCTCGGCGCACACGGAGCTTTTGACGCAAGATGTTTAGCCGCGGCAAGATCCTGCTCATTGTCTCGCTCGCCCTGTTCGGATGGGGACTCGTGTCCCTGTTCGAAGCGAGATTCGAGGCCGGCGACGTGTTTCCGGTGGGGTCGAGTTTCCGAAGTGATGCCCTTGGTCTGCGCGCAATCCACGAGGCATTTGCGGAGGCCCTGGGCAAACGCGTCGAGCGTCACCGCGGTCGCACAGGTCGCCTCGCCAAGGCAACGGACGCGACAATCTTCGTCCCCCATCTCTCCTTCGGGCAACTCGTCACGAAGAAGGAGCCCCTCGTGGAGGAGCTCACGGCTGCGATGCGTGGCGGCGCTCGCGTCGTCGTGTCGTTGGACGACCGAGAGAGTCAAGCGTGCCGATTCACTTATTGCAACGAAGAGAAACGCACCCGGTGCGTGTCCTTCGAGCAACGGGAGCCGAGCGCGAGTGCGTCACCGAGCGCGAGTGCGCCGTCCGCGAAGAATGGACCCGTCGAAGTGACACCGGGTGCAAGCGCGTCACCGGGTGCAAGCGCGTCACCGAGCGCGAGTGCGTCACCTCTGCCGAAGGACTCCGATGGATTGCGGACCGAGGACGTCAGCTGCGCCGATGCAGCGCTCGGTCTCTGGGGTTTCGAGATTGGCGGCACGAAGGTGCTTCCACATTCGGTAGCGGAGCGGCACGAAGGTGCTCCCACATCCTTACCCGAGCAGATCCGCTGGCATAGTCCCGCCAAATTCATCGAGCTCGATCCAGCCTTCACGACGGTATACGAGCGGGCCTCTGGGGCGCTCATCGTCGAACGAGCCTTCGGCAAGGGCACCCTCGTGCTTCTCGGTGAGACCTATCCGCTGAGCAACGAGGCCCAACGTTGGGATCGTCATCCAGAGCTACTCGTGTGGCTCGTTGGGGATCACCCTCGTGTCATCTTCGAGGAGAGTCACCTCGGGATCACGGAACCTCGAGGCATCGTGACCTTGATGCGCGAGCTCGGACTCATGGGGTTTCTCGTCGGTTGCCTCGTGGTCGGGGCTCTTCTTTCATGGCAACGCGTCGTTCCCTTGGGTCGCCGTGCCACGCCGCGGATCTCGCGCACTGGTGATTTGGGTGCCGAGAACACGGCGCTCTTGTCCCTCCTCCGGCGCGGCATGACGCTCGACCAGGCGCTTCGTGCCTGCATCGAGGAGGCCAAACTGGCTCAGGTACCCGGGGTCGCCGAGCGCGCGGCCAAGCGTCGGCTCAGCGCGACGCCAGAGACCTTCAATTCGATCTTTTGTCCGGAGCAAGAAAGGCCCGATTCTGGATGACCATAGCGCATTTTTCCGAGATTCTTCGCGAGGCCAAGGAGCAGGTCGCTCGAGTCATCGTGGGGCAGAACCACGTCATCGATCAGGCGCTCATCGCAATCCTCACTCGACAACATGCACTCATCGAAGGCGTGCCCGGGTTGGGCAAGACCCTCATCGTCCGAACCTTGGCGAAGGTGCTCGGGTGCGAATTCGGTCGTATCCAGTTCACACCCGACATGATGCCGAGTGACATCACGGGAATGAACGTCTTCGATCTGGGAAGCGGCAAGTTCAACCTCGTGAAGGGTCCCGTCTTCACGGAGTTCTTGTTGGCGGACGAGATCAATCGAGCTCCTGCGAAGACACAAGCGGGCCTGCTCCAAGCGATGGCCGAGCGTACCGTGACCATCGACCGGCGCACGTACGAGCTCTCGGAGAATTTCACGGTGTTCGCGACGCAGAACCCCATCGAGCACGAGGGGACCTATCCCTTGCCGGAAGCGCAGAAGGACCGCTTCATGCTCAAGATCGACATCGATTTTCCCGAGCGCGAGGAGGAGCTGACGCTGGCCAACCTGAGCTTGGGACAGTCTCCACCGGAGACCCTGGTCGAGAGCGGCGCAATTCAGCCTCTTCTCACGGAGGAACGATTGACGTCATTGCGAGCATCCCTCGAAACCGTCGTGGTTCGTCCGGAGCTCGTGGGATACGTGGTTGACGTCGTGCGCAAGAGTCGCACCCTCGAGACCGTCTTGGTTCCAGCGGGACCGCGCGCCGTGCAGTCCCTCGTCCTCGCGAGCCGCGCCATCGCTGCAATCCGCGGACGAGACTTCGTGACTCCCGACGACGTGAAAGAAATGGCCGTACCAGTGCTGTCCCACCGCATCGCACTCCGCCCCGAGTTCGATTGCTCGAGGGACTCTCGGTCAAGGACGTCATCAAGACGATCCTCGACGACGTTGCGATTCCCAAATGATCGTCCCATCGAACAGATTGCTCGGATGGGCGGCGCTCGTGCTGCTACCGGGTTTGACCCTCGTCTCCCTGGGAGGGGCCTTCTTTTCTTTGGGTCTGTTGCTCGCGGCCACGGCGGTGGGCGTGGCGGTGCTCGACGCGGTTTCGTCTCTCGATCGATTGTCGCATCTCGGAATCGAGCCCGAGAGCCCAGTTCACGCAATCGTCGGGCAACCCACGGAGTTGCGGATCCGTCTGCTTACGAATCGCGGAACGTCGAGCGAACGTTCGCTCCCGCTGTCCTTCGCGTGTGACGTGCCCGCGGAGCTCGAGGCGGTGCAATTCCCACCCCGGGTGATCCACAGGTCCGCGGGCGAGGGCGTGAGGAGCGTCCTTACCGGCACGACGCGCGTCCTCGAGCGTGGTCGTCACGAGATCGAGACATTGCACGTTCAGACGGATTCTCTGCTCGGCTTCTGGTGGATACGTCGCACCATCCCCATGAACCTTTTGGTGCATGGGTATCCGGATCTACGCTCCGATCGACGCCTCCTCGCTGCGCGACACTTCGCCAAGGACACGGGCGTCGTGCAAACCCTGCTTTCGGGGCGCGGGCGCTCCTTCGATTCGTTTGAGGGAATACGTTCCCGGCGACGAGGTGGACGACATCCACTGGCGCGCCACGGCGAAGCGCGGCAAACCGATCACGAAGCTCTACGAAATCGAGCGCGACCAACGCATCTACGTTGCCGTGGATCTATCGCGTATGAGTGCGCGTCAATCACCACGACAGAGCCCTCCCGAGGCGGAACCGCTGACACTGCTCGAGCGCTACATCAATACGGCCCTCTTGCTCGGATCCGTTGCCCAAGCCCAGGGGGATCAGTTCGGATTGCTCGGTTTCAGCGACCGAGTGACGGCGTTCACCCCTGCGGGTGCGGGTCCGGTACACTATCGTGCCTGTCGCGAAGCCGTGCTCGAGTTTCACTTGCGGCGCGTCAACGCGGATTACCGCGAGCTCTTCACGTTCTTCGGCAATCAGGTGCGCAGGCGTTCGCTCCTCTTCGTTCTGACGAGCGTCGATGACCCCGCACTCTGTGAAGAGCTCGTGGAGAGCGCAAAGATCATCGCCGATCGCCATCTGGTCGTTGCCGCGGCGGTCACACAAGGGAGCGCGAGATCCTTGGGGCAAGCGTCGCCCATCGCGTCTCCCGAGGCGATCGTGGAGCGGCTCGCCTCGCATCTTTCTTGGAAGCGATTGCGGCAAACGGCGCGTCAACTGGGGCAAGCGGGGATCCGCTTCCTTCCCCTCGACCACGAGACGATGGTACCGCACGTCGTGTCGAGTTACACGCGGATCAAACGGGGGCAGTTGCTGTGATCGTCCACCTCAAGCAGTTCCTCGAACGCGAGCGTCCGGCGCTCGAAGAGCTCGAAACATGGCTCAAGACCCTCGAAGACGATCCCGAGCACAAGCTCTCGATCGAGGAGATCGAGCGGCTCGACTATCTCTATCACCGCGCCGCATCGGCCCTCTCCAAGCTCTCGAGTTTGCCCGCGACGGAAGCTTTACGCGAACATCTCGCCAAGGTCGTCGCGCGAGCCCACCTCGAGCTCTATGACGTGCGAGCGGTACCGACGCGGTTTCGTCCCCTGCGTTGGTTCTTCGCTGGGTTTCCTCGGGCGCTCCGTCGTCACTTCGGGGCACTTGCGATGGCCATTACGGTGACGCTCGTGGGAGCGGGCTTCGGTGCCTACGCGCTGTCCGTCGAACAACCCGACGTAAAAGAGGTGCTCTTACCGTTCTCGCATCTTCACGGTGGACCAACGGAGCGCGTGAAACACGAGGAGCAGGGACCTTCGCGCGAGCTTTCGGCTCATCATGGACAGTTTGCGGCGGAGCTGATGGCCAACAATATCCGCGTCTCCATCATGGCGTTGGCCTTCGGGATCTTCTTCGGTCTCGGTACTCTCGTGTTGCTCTTCTATAACGGGGTCATCCTCGGTGCGGTGGTGTTGGATTACTTGCACGCCGGGCAGGGTGTGTTTCTTTCGGGCTGGCTCTTGCCGCACGGAAGCATCGAGATCCCGGCCATTCTCATCGCCGGGCAGGCGGGCTTCGTCCTCGGGAGCGCGTTACTCGGCTGGGGTGAGTCGACGCCCTTGACCGAACGACTGCGACGCGTGGCACCAGACGTCGTCTCCACTCATCGGTGGGGTCGCCGTCATGTTGGTGTGGGCTGGGATCGTCGAGTCGTTTTTCTCGCAATATCACGAGCCCGTCGTCAGTTACGCGTCAAAGATTGCCTTCGGGGTGGCAGAGCTGTTCGGGCTTACGGCACTTCTCGCGTGGGGTGGTCGTTTGCGCGCCGTGAAGACAAAAAACGAAACGCTACCCGCGGGGCGCGTGTCGCGTCGCAGCGGCAACCGCCTTGGAGTCGCTGCGCGATGAGCGTTGCCGCTGGTCGATTCGTCGTGCTCCAAACCGCTGAAGGCGTGGAGTTTCGGTTGCCCTTGGCAGGCCCTTTCGCGCGCGCGATGGCGGTGCTCGTCGACACACTCATCGTCAGTGTGCTTACCGCGAGTCTCGGGAAACTGGCGGCCGTCATCAGCCTAGTGAGCGGAGATCTGGGCACGGCGATCGCCATCATCCTCTACTTCGTCGTATTTTTCGGCTACTCGATGACGCTCGAGTGGAAGCTTCGCGGACAGACCTTGGGTAAACGGCTATTTCGCCTGCGGGTGGTCGACGAGGGCGGTCGAAAGCTCACCTTCCCCCAAGTGGCCGTTCGCAATCTGCTCCGCGTGGTCGATATCCTTCCCGTCGGCTACGCCGTGGGCGGCGTCGCGTCGCTGCTGTCGAAGCACGCGCAGCGGCTCGGCGATCTCGCGGCAGGGACCGTGGTCATCTATGCGGAGCATCGCCCCTTGCCCGAGTTGTCACGGCTCATCGACAGCCACTACAACTCCATTCGTGAACATCCGAGACTCGTGGCGCGCTTGCGTCAAGAGATGAGTCCGGATCAAGCGCGTGTCGCTTTGGACGCCGTGTTGCGTCGCGAACAACTCACTCCAGAGGCGCGCGTCGAGCTTTTTCGAGCGATTGCGACAGACCTGGAGAAGCAGGTGCGGATCCCCGAGGAATGTCGGATCGGACTGAGCGACGAACGGCTAGTCCTGGGGATTATCGAGGCCTTGTTCGAGGAGAAGAACGGGAAGATGGCGCCGGGCGGGAAGGCGAAGTAACCTTTCCGGTCGTAGGTGCACACATGACAAAGCCATCGTGTCTCGGGATGCTCTTTCTACTCGTAGGTCTCTCGATGACCGGCTCGGCCATTGCCGGATGCGACATCCACAACGACACGCCGTGGTCCTTCGTGGTCACGTCGGGGAACACTTCGAATCAAGTCGTCGGCTCGCACACTCAAACCGCAATCGCTGCCGGCAAGATTGTCGGCAAGAGCAAGGACGGCAAGACCATCGGCGGCTTCTGCAAGGACGGCGACAAGCTCGAGATCAAGAACGAGCGAGGCGTACCGGTGCTGATGCCGAAGGACTGAGACGGGGACGGGGACGGGGACAGAGACGGGGACAGAGACGGTGAGTGTGACCGTGAATGCACCAGTCAGCTATCGGGTATCAGCTATCGGGTATCAGCTATCGGGGATCAGCTATCGGCTATCAGCTGTCGGGTATCAGCTATCGGGTATCAGCTATCGGGTGTCAGCTATCGGGTATCAGCTATCGGGTGTCAGCTATCGGGTATCAGCTATCGGGTGTCAGCTATCGGGTATCAGCTATCGGGTATCAGCTATCGGGTGTCAGCCAGTCCCCGTCCCAGTCCCAGCTCTCCGACCTCACAGCTGAGAGCTGACAGCCGACAGCTGAGAGCTGACAGCTGCTCTCAGTCCCCGTCCCCGTCTCAGCTCCCAGTCCCAGCTCCAGTCCCGGTCTCTCTCGCTAGAACAGCCATCCAATCTTGATGTTCACCGTGGGCACGGGGGTGCGCCCAATCGTTTCGAGGGTGTCTTTCACTTTCTTGTCGCTCGGATCGAGGTACTTGGTTTGGATCTGATCGACGACGATCTGCGGCGTGTTTGCGGGTAGCGTAATCTTGCTCTCGTATTTGATGTCGCTGGGTGCGATGGGGACTTGTGCGCCTAGATCGAGCCCGATGCTGAAGCCGATGTCCGTCGTGTAGAAGTAGCCAATTTGCGGCGTGAGGACCATCGTCTTCACGGAACCCTTGCTCTCGTAGGTGAGTGGATTCGGTAGCGCGATGGATGCTGGGATTTGGCTCTGATACGGAGTGGTGTCGAATGTGTCCGTAAGGGTGCCGTTGATCGTCGCGTAGCCGACGCCGGCACCGAGGAAGAAGCCGCCGCCAAACGGGTGGATGTGACCGTAGACGTCGTACTCTTGGTAAGACAGCGTTGCGTCACCGTAGAAGGTGATCTTCGTCGACGGGATGACCCCGACGTTGACGCCTGCAGCGAAGTATCGCGTGAGCTTGAGCATGCCGCCAAAGTTGAGCAGGTTGGGCAAGCCGACGCCGACGACGGGGCCCAAACGGATGAGATCGGCGTCATCGTCGTCGCGGTGTCGCTCTTCGCTCGGCGGCAATGTGTATTCGTTTCGCGGTGGCGGCGCGGCAGCGGGTTCGTAGGGGGCGGCTTGGTAAGCGGACGTCGTCGAATCCGTCGGTGCAGGTTGCGCGACTGCAGTCCGTTGTGCTGGCGCGCTCGGAGGGAACGACTGCCCATATGCAGGAGCACTCTGGACGGGGGTCGTTGGTGCCGCGCTTGGGGGCGACGAGCTGGGTTCGAGGGGAAAACTCGCCGTGGGCGGCGCTCCCGTTGCCGATTCCGTTCTCGGTGCGGGCGCGCCTTGCTCCGTTTGAGCGAAGCTTGCGGACGACATCGCAAAGACTACCGCAAACCACGCAAAGTGTGTTGCCGCAGGGTAAGAAAAGAAGGCCATCGTTCGCTGTCTCGGGCTCGAACTGCGTCCCATGATGGAGACCTACGTCCAATACGAAGCGTTAGTTGCGCCGCCCTAGGGGGGAGTTCATCGGTAGGACATTCTCCACCGGAGTCCTTGTGCTGGAATGTCGAGCAGTCAACCCTTCGACTTCGGCCGAGGAGAATGCAGAGCAGGTGGTTGTCTGTAGCCCGCGGGAACGACACCTAGCATTGCATCTGGCCACTCGATGGAGCGTCGCACCACGATGATGGCGCGCTGCCGTCTCGAACACATCGACGACTCTTTCGCGAACGCGTCGGGCTCGTCCTGCTTGGGTTGCGCATTCGGTAGCAAGAAGTGGATTCGCTGAGTATCGAGTGTGCCGATCGACGGCGCGACGCCTGGCCGTTCGGTGGCTTTGCCGACGAACCAACTGGAAAAAGCGCGGGGCTGACCGATTTCCTGTCACGATGTCTTGCGAGCTCGAGTCCAAAGGGGGTCTGATTCAGAAAGGACCCGCAAACATGTCTGATGTCGTACTCGAGCGCGCTTTGGCCGGCGATCGGAAGGCCCTCGATGAGTTGATTGGTTCCGTTCGAGATCGAGTCTACAACCTGGCTTTGCGCATGCTTTGGCATCCCGAGGACGCGCAGGACGCGACGCAGGAGATCCTGATTCGGGTCGTGACGCATCTGTCCTCCTTCGAGCGGCAGTGTGCGTTCTCGACCTGGGTCTACCGGATTGCGTGCAATACCCTGCTCTCGACGCGAAAGCGACGGGCCGAGCAACCGGAGGTCACCTTCGAGGCGTTTGCGGCTGGCCTCGCGACACCTTCCGAGCCGGCGTGGTCTCTCGCTCCTCAGGAGCGCAGTCTTCTCGTCGAGGAGGTCAAGGTCGGGTGCACGCACGCGATGCTCCTGGCGCTGGATCGCGAGCATCGCGTCGTGTTCATCCTCGCCGAGATCATGGCGCTCGGGAGCGATGTCGGCGCTCAGGTGTTGTCGATCGAACCCGCGACGTTTCGTAAGCGTCTGTCACGCGCGAGAGAGCGTCTCGGCGGGTTCCTGAAGCGCCATTGTGGACTCGCGGATCCCGCCGTTACGTGTCGTTGCGATGGACGCATCGGCGCGGCCAAGGCCCGTGGTCACGTCGACCCAAACCATCTGCTCTTCGCAGGCAAGCCAAGGAGTGAGTTGCCCGCGACGACGGTGGCGCGGGCGACGAGTGAGCTCGATGGCTTCGAGGTTGCAGGCGAGGTGCTGCGTGAAAATCCGGCTTACGCTACCCCGGAAGCGCTCGTGTCGGGCATACGGGAGCTGCTCGACGCGACTACTTTCCAGGTGCGGAAGTGAGGAGAACGAGCATGTCTAGACTTGCAAGGGGTTTACTGATTGGTGCGGTTGCAGGCGTTCTCGACGTTTTGCCAATGATATTCCTAGCCCCATCTAGGAGTGCGATGGCGTCCGCATTTCTGCACTGGGTGCTGCTGGGCTTCGTGATCACGTACATCGAGCTTCCGTTGCGCCATTGGATGAAGGGGCTCGTCGTTGGTCTGGCAGCGGCGGTGCCCGTCATTGCGATGGTGATGGAGCAAGATCCGAAGTCGGTGGCTCCCATTGCGCTGTTTTCTGCGATGCTTGGCGCGGCTGTGGGTGCGGCTACGGGGCGATGGGCATCGGGGTCGTCGGCGTGAAATGATCGGGGGGCGAGCTTGGACGGATTGGTAATGTCGTCGAGCTTTTCCCCGAACCAGGCTGTAATTCGTACTGTGCACCGAGCCCATCGTGTGTGGGCTCGAACGGAAGCGGTGACCATAACACGCGCATCTGCTAAAAGATCTCGGTGACCGACTACAGGCGCGTCGAGCTGGATCGCATTCGCATTTCTTCTCGGGGGCTACGGATTGCCGATCCGAGGTGGTTGAGCGAACCGAACCTCGAGGGCATCGACATGAACGTCCCCGAAGGTGTATTCCCGGTATTGGCGGACGTCGTGTCGCTCCCCGAAGGCCAGGTCGTCGGCGCAGTGTACGTGGTTTTCGACGAAGCGAGATTTCGCGAGGCCGAGATGGGGCGTCGTTGTGAAAAACTGGACTCGGTAGCAGTCGAGAGCGGCGCCATTGCTCTCGTCGATCCGAAGGAGGTCGCCGTACGACCGGGAACGCTCGGTGAGCAGTACGACACGTCTCCAACGGAGTGCGGGTGGGCCAGCACGTCCCTACTGAACGGACGAGGGATTGCTGTCACAGCAGGATTCGGTGCGGGCCAGTATGGCGTGTGGTCGTGGTACGGCTCCGACGTTGCCGAACGCTCACACCACGACATTGCCGCGCTCGGCGTCGTCACGCTCTCCGAACGCGATCCAGTCAACGGCAAACTCGCACCCCTGCACACGACGCACGACGAGCCGCGCGACGCGAGGGAGAGCTGAGACGGGAACGGGGACGGGGACAGGGACAGGGACAGGGACGGCGGCTGAGAGCTGAAAGCTGAAAGCTGATAGCTGAAAGCTGAAAGCTGAAAGCTGAAAGCTGAAAGCTGAAAGCTGATAGCTGATAGCTGATAGCTGATAGCTGATAGCCGATAGCGCAGGGGACGGTACTTCGGCTTAACCGCCCTCAGGAGACGTTTAACGGCGCAAGTAGTGAAGCCAGTCTCGGGTCGCGTCTTCGTCGGGAAAGCCTGGTAAGGGGAACAGATTGTCGACGAGCCAGGGTTCGAGCATCCCGTTGACTCTGGCATAGGCCGTCATGTCCTCACCGAGACTGGTGTCACCCAGTAGCGGCTCGGGCGTCGCTTGGATGAGCACACCGTGCCCCGTATCCCGGACGCCGCTTTCGCCAAGCAGGTTGCGTGCTGCGAGGTCGTGCTCCGCCAGCAGCGAACGCCCGATGAAGCTGAGCCACTGCGCGCCCTTGATGACTCGCTGCAGGTTCTCCTTCTCCGTGATCAGATCGCTTACCATGACACCGCGATAACGCTCACAATGCGCGCGCATTGCCCGATCGCGTTCACGATCGGACTCGCCATGATCGAAGTTCACGCCGTACCCCGCGTAACCGTGGAGGAACCCGGCAGAAGACGTGGCCTTCTCGAACCAAACGCGCAAGGGCTCGCGCCCGCCTTCGCAAGGGAAATGAACCTGCACGTAGGCCACGATTTCGTCGCCGTAGCTTGGCGAGCAGGAGTACTTCAACGACCAGGGACCGACGCCGTCCAACGTGTCGCCCGAATCCAACATGATGAAGCAATCCTTCCCTCGCGCGGTGGCCTTTTGTATCGTTGGCGCAATCGAGCCGGAGAGTTCGTCGTTCAGCGCCCGATTGCGCGGCATGTCGTCGATCCGAACCCAACGCGCGTGAGGTAGCATGGACTGCAAAGACTCGAGAACCACCGCCTCCACTTGCGCAGCGTCGGCCGTGTCGAAAAAGAGCGTCGCGCTCAGGGTACGGAGCGCCAGAATCTCTTCCTTGCGTTGAAACACGACGTCGAGAGCATTTTGCATGGGTGCCGCTTCCTCTGCTGCCGCCGAACCAGCACGCCCGTCCCTGGTCATCGCGAGGGGTCGTGTCTGAGCGGTTGTGAGCGCTCGACCATAGATCGCCCATTGAGCTTTGGTGAAGTCGTTTCGTTACCGCGACCGGAATTTCATCGCTGAATTTCGTCTGGAGCGCGTGTTGGACGACCAGTCGATTACACGCTAAAGGGCAGCACGGGGGTGTTGCAGCGAAATCGACGCTCCGCGAAGAAAGACAGGTTGGAGACGCTCGGCGTGGCCATTAAAGACTGCAGTCTTCGGGATCATTTCTTCGCTTCGATCGGTTACAGTTGCGTCAAGTCTTTGTTCGTGAAGGTGTTTGGCACACCGTCACGAACGGAGAGCTGAAAGCTGAACGCCGACAGTGACGGGTCTGGTCGAGAACAAATGGGGATTGGGCTCTGCCGAAGGGTTCGAAGGAACGCGCCTCGAGAATGTGTACGCAATAGTCCGATGAACTTCGTCGACCCAAGTGGCTTCATGGAGACTGGAAGCCCTAACGAAGGCCCAGACGTCTCCATACAAGGAGGCACTTACCTTTTCGGACAGGAGTACATATACGGGCCCTCGTCAGGGAGCATTTTCTACAGTCAGGATGCTCTCATCAATACTTGTGGCAACTCATCGTGGTATCCCGCCCAATATGGCTATGCAAGCAGCGATGGACACATTGTGGTGCAGGAGGGTGGCGGTTCGCCGTCGGCCGTAGAGCAGGCACGGAGCACGCCTGCAGATATAGGCGGTGCGGCATCTGAGGCATCGGGCGCGACAGTCGAGTCGGGCGGTCCTTCCAGCGATTCTGGAGCATTCATATCGCGAGCTGGAGACGGAAGCGGGGTGCGCTATGCGGATTCCCTGCTACCCGTGGCCTCCTCTTCGGTTTATGATCCATCAGCCGTAAATCGGAATGTTGCCCTAATTCAGAGCCTGACGAAAGGAAGTGCTCAACAGCAATCGCTCAGCCAACAGCGCCAAGCATTCACCTACATGTCCTTGGGCATGACCGCAGCGTCAGCGCTTGTGATTGCAGGAAGCCTAATGCTTCCTGCTGCAGAGGGGGCACTGGCAAACCTACTGCCAGGTCAACTTGGGCTTGAGCTCGCGAGCGCAGCTGAAGTTGGCGCGGTACCCATTGAAACCGGTACGGCGGCGTTCGAAGCTGCGGTCAACCAAGGCACAATCAAGTGAGTCGTGACCCAATCCGGACAGCTACTAATCACTCCGCACACCGTGGGTGGGGTGGAGATCTCGCACGCTGTCCTTTCCGGCGGAGAGGCGGTGCTTGCCGCGGGTCACGCGGAAATTGCCGCGGGAGGCGGACAGTTCATTGGAATGAGCATCAATGCGAGTAGTGGTCACTTTGGGGCAGGAGCAGTCGAAATTGGTATTGAGGCATTTGCGAAAGTTGGCATCTTCTTCTAGGAATTCTGGAGCTCAAATGAGTGTCACTCTAGCCAAGGAACCCTGGGAACTCGAGACTCGTGGACCAATGACGGAGGCGGCGATCCGTCTCCTTTATGAAGGTTCAGGGAAGGTGCGCATCAGCAAATATGCCTACGATCCTGGCGACGTGATTGAAGGTCAGGGGAAAAAATGCAGAGGTTACGTGTTGAGTGGAAGCCTCACGTTTTCTACTGAGCAAGGTGCCGCGCTACTCAGGGCTGGCGAGATATGGATGTTTTCTGGTGGAGCCTATTCTATCAAAGTCGGCGAACCAGAAGGTGCGTTGGTGTTGTGGGTTTGGGAGTTGCCTCCAGGATTCGGGTGACTTGCGCTGCCATAGTTAGTCTCATGATTCGCGAAAGTGAGAACGAGTTCGCGAAGCGGTATATTCACGCATTCGAACAACTCAAGTCTTTTGGCGACGCGGGGCGAGACGCCTTGGCCAAGCTGCTTGATTGACGAGCGTCCAACAGTGCGGGTCATGGCTGCTGCCTACCTTCTGCGGCATCGGGAGAATGACGCGCGCGGTCCTTGCCGCAGAGGCGCAAGGGAAAGGTTTAGTCGCTTTTAGTGCGAAGCAAGCGCTCAAACGCTGGGTGGAGGGTACCTGGATCTCGACCCCGCGCAGTGACAAGGCCGGACGCCCCTCGCTGCAGAGGGGGGACTCGCAGGGTTTACTGTATCGAAGTAACCGTACAAGTTTCGACGCCTGGCTAGATCTCGCGGAAAAGCGCATCGTGCGGTGACCAATCAGCGACGCCGGGACAACGCGCGAAGTGAAGTTGATTGAGGCGCCGGGTCCAGGAGCGAAGACCGAGACAGGGACTGAGACAGGGACTGAGACGGAGATTGAGACGGAGACGGGGACTGAAAGCTGATGGCTGACGGCTGATGGCTGATAGCGCAGGGGACTGAGACCGGGACGGGGACCGTTGCCGTTGCCGTTGCCGTCACAGCTCCCATCCACATCACAGCTCCCGTTCCTGCAAAGCATTCATATGCCAGCGACGCATGCCGCCTTCCGACGCTGGACGCCAGATACCCCCGGGGGTATAGTCCGAGGCATGCACACCATACGCGACAAGAAGCGTCTGACGGCGCGCGTGCGGCGGGTACGCGGGCAGATAGAGGCGGTGGAGCGCGCGCTCGTGGAAGAGCGAGGGTGCGAAGAGGTGGTGCGCACCATCATGGCGGCGCGGGGCGCCATCAACGCGCTCGCGGCGGAAGTCCTCTGCGGCCATGTCGACGTTCACTTGGGGGAGGCAGCAGCAAAGGCGAAAGATCGGGCCACTGCAGCAATGGAATTGACGAAGGTCATTCGGCAACTCGTCACTTGAGGAGCAAAACCGTGTCTTCAGAAGCAACGATGTGCCAGGTACGGTGTCCGAAAGGGACGCCGCGGCGTGAACGTCGGGTTCATTGGGTCGTGGGTTTGACCGCGGTGACGATGGTCGTCGAGATTGCCTTCGGCTATCTCACTCACTCGATGGCGCTCTTGGCCGACGGTTGGCACATGGCGACGCACGTGGGCGCCCTTGGGCTCGCTGGCGCCGCGTATTTCGTCGCGCGGCGCTTCGCGGAGCACCCAGCGTTCGGCTTCGGTACCGGAAAAGTCCATACGCTTGCCGGATACTCGAGCTCCCTCGCCCTCGGAGCCGTTGCGGTGTTCATGACCTTCGAGTCCGCAATGCGGCTCCTCTCTCCGCGGGAAATCGACTTCGAATCCTCCATTCCCGTGGCCATTATCGGGCTCGTCGTCAATCTGCTCAGCGCTTGGCTCCTGCACGACAACGACTCCGATGGTTCGGCGCCGTCGCTCCACGCGCATGACCACGCCGGACACGACAACGACTCCGATGGTTCGGCGCCGTCGCTCCACGCGCATGACCACGCCGGACACGAGCACGAGAGTCATGCGCATCGCCCCGGCGCGACGCATGAGCACGAGTGCCATGAGCATCGCCCCGGTGCGATCCACGATCACAACCACCGCGCGGCCTTTGCCCATGTTCTAGCGGATGCCCTCACCTCCGTGTTGGCCATTGGAGCCCTGTTGGCGGGGCGTCACCTCGGGTGGTGGTGGCTCGATGCGCTATCGGGGATATTGGGTGGGCTGTTGATTCTGAGGTGGTCGGTCGGGCTTTGTCGAGCCGCGGCTTTCGAGCTGCTCGATATCGAACCCGGAGCGGACCTGGAGAAGCAAATCCGTCGGACGCTCGAGGCGTTGGACGGCGTAACTGTTGCAGATCTACACGTTTGGCATCTCGGTCAAGGCGCGCGGAGCTGCGTGGTGACAGTCGTGAGCCAGGCGCCCCGCGATCCCGCCGTTTATCGGCGGGCTCTCTTGCCCTTCGGCCTCGCCCATCTCACGATTGAGGTTGCGCAACCGGGTCAATCGGCGTGTTCGAAGCCTTTGACGTAGCAGAGTCCGTCGGCATTGAGGTGACCCATCGTAGCGGCGTTGAACTGCACGAAGTCGTGCAGGTTATCGAGTGCCTGCGAGCCCGTGTCGAAGGTCAGCTGCGTCGGCTGCGTCGGTAGGATGTACATCGACGAATCCACACAGGAGCGCCAGGGCAGCGGCTGGCCGTCGCCGTCAGTAACGCCCGGGAGCGGCACGGCTTCGAGCATTTCGAGATCGACCGAGTAGGTTCCGTCGACGAGCTTCGCGTTTGCCGCGAAGGGGTCGAACAGCGGGAGGTTCTCGTGACTGATGGCGGGCCAGAAGAGATGATCGGTGTGGATGGTGATCTGTGCCGTCGTCACGCCGCTCGGCAGCATTTGGATCCCGCGCTGCGCCTCTTCTCCCTCGATGGCGGCGCCGGTGTTGTCCGGGTTCTGGCAATTGACGTAACTGATCTCGCCGTCCAAACCGAACTCGAACGCGACCTCCTTCGGAAGCTTCTCGAAGTCGTAAGTCGGAATCGACGATTTGCAGGACTGCTCCTTGAACTTGGCCGAGCCCTTCAGGAGTGCGCGATTTCCGCCATCAATCATCGCAAGGACGTCGGGATCATCCGCTTCGACGTTGACCCGTGTGGCGTCCGCCGTCGCCGCGACGAGATCGTAGCTGAAGGCATAGCGCTGCTCGAGATCGAAGAGATCCTCGAGATCGTCGATGGGCAGGCGAATGGCGACCTTTCCTGCGCCACCCTTGTCCAGAACATTCCCCGGCTCCTTCAGATCGACGATGAACGGGCCCTTGCGTATCGCTACCTCGGTGCCAAGGACGCTCTGATCGCCCGGATCTTTGTCGGGCACCTTGGAGAGCCGGATGTTGTCGATCGCCACGATGATGCGGTCGAAATCGACGCTCCACCCGTCCACGAAGGCAATCTCCTGTCCGGACGTCGGAGGGAAGGCGTATCCGTGGGCTCCGAGGCCTTCGGCAGATACCGTCACTTGGAGCTCGCCCGACTTCTTTGACGATTCGCTGCCGCAGCCACAAAGGAACGTGCTTGCGAGAAGTGTCAATGCCGTGAACCGCGTGAGGTAGGGCGAGCTGAAAGCCATGGGTGCGTCCTTCGTTCGAACTCGATACACACCACTCGAGTGGAGCGGTGTTGGCGCCCTATTTACGGTACATGCAATGAAGTTGCAAGTGACAAATGCAATCGGGTTGCAGCTGGAACGACGTCCGGCGCACTGAGCGATCTCTTTTTCGAGCACAACGGGGATCGGGGGTGGCAACCGGCAGACTCCCGGTTGAGAGGGCTCCCGGTGCCTTCATCGATGGCGTTTCAGTTGCGGGCTTTTACCCGGCACTTCGCCTCGCTGAGGCGAAATGTGCCGCTGCGAGCCTTGAAATGTCTCCTGCTTGGGCGTTTTTGCCCGCGGTGGGCGCGCGCCATCGTGTCCCACTTTTGGGATCGGTGTTCACTCCCGGTACTTCGGCTTCGGAGGGGGCTTTGCGGTCCAGCAGCAACTTGAAAAGCGGAAGCGCGTAGGCTTGCTCGACCGACTGACGTCGTGACGACGACTTTGATGACGACATGCTTGCCTCGTGGGTCAGGGGAGTTGAACGGGTGAAGGGGACTTCAGGCCTGACCAGTGCAAGCAACGTACCGATCGAGCAATCGAGGAGGTGATCGGCGGAGACCGTCACACGAAAGTACATTCTACTCTAGCCCCCACATGACGAACGCGACAGCACGAGAGCTCGAACGGCGATCTCCGTGTGGCGCCCTCATCGATTCGCGCTTCGTCTCACGCGGCAGCTCAACGCGTTCGCGGCTGGACGCGCATCGCGCGAGATTAGGGGCACGTCGCGGAGCGTGCATCACGTCGCGGAGCGTGCATCACGTCGCGGAGTGCGCATCACGTCGCGGAGCGCGCATCACGTCGCGGAGTGCGCATCACGTCGCGGAGCGCGCATCACGTCGCGGAGCGCGCATCACGTCGCGGAGCGTGCATCACGTCGCGGAGCGTGCATCACGTCGCGGAGTGCGCATCACGTCGCGGAGCGCGCATCACGTCGCGGAGCGTGCATCACGTCGCGGAGCGTGCATCACGTCGCGGAGCGTGCATCACGTCGCGGAGCGCGCATCACGTCGCGGAGCGCGCATCACGTCGCGGAGCGCGCATCACGTCGCGGAGCGCGCATCACGTCGCGGAGCGCGCATCACGTCGCGGAGCGTGCATCACGTCGCGGAGCGTGCATCACGTCGCGGAGCGTGCATCACGTCGCGGAGCGTGCATCACGTCGCGGAGTGCGCATCACGTCGCGGAGTGCGCATCACGTCGCGGAGTGCGCGCCATATAGGTACGCGTCGCGCGGACGAGGTATCGCGGAGTACGTCGGATCTGTGTCACGGAGCAGAATTCGGGGTTGTGTGATGTGTGCGGGATCAGCCTGCGGCGCTCTTCGAGGTCACCGGAGTGAGATCCATGGGGCCCGATTTTTCGGTGCCCGCAGGCGCTCCCTCGGCCGGCACGCGCCAACGGGTGGCGCTCTCCGGCTCGGAGGTGACGCTGACGCTTTCGGTGGTCACTGTGTCGTTCTTGGGGCTGATAAGTAACTCGAAGAGAGACAACGCGTAGCCGCTTGCCGCTGATTGGCTGTCTTTGGATTCGGGCGAGGACATGGTTGTCTCGAGTTACGGCCGGGGCCGCGTTGCACGAAAGGGCAAGGGCGCTCCGAATGGCTTAATTTAACGCCCTTCCTCTCGTCGTTTGGCGTTTAGGGCGAAAACTGTGGCGTCCTGTCACACTCGTCCGCGGAAAAGCTACGTTTTTCCAGTGTCGCGAGCTCGCCCCGATGCTTTGCGCGCGAGGCCCATGATCGGGGTCAACCCTCGGGACGGTCCTGCTTCGAAACGCGACCCGCGGTCCGCGACCTTGCATAGCTCCAGGGAAGGGTTGGAGAGCGCCGCGTTCTCGGCCGTGACGCGCACACGGCTGCGGTGGGCCCCATCCCTATGCGTCCCCGCGACACCTGGTCACCCCTGCGGGGATCCTTCACCCGGCGAGAGCTCGCCGAGCTTGGAAAGTGGGGGGAGGGCATGCCTCCACGAAAACCGAGCGCCGAGGGCGTGCCCTCGGCGAACTCGGGTTAGGCGCGAACGCGATCTTGGCGGAAAGGCTCACGACGTGTGGCGAGCGGAGCCCGCGCCTCTACGGGGAGATTACGAAGGTGTTGTTCGTGTCCACAGCGGTATTGTTCCGCTCGTTGGTTTCGGGGAGGTCGAACTCGGTGTCGACGATGAAACCGAGATAGTAGGTGCCAGCGGGGATACTGGGCACCTGACAGCCGGCGAGCGCTCCATTGATGACGGACGTGCCTGCTTTCATTCCTGACACGTTTCGAATACAGAGCTCATGGTCTCCCTGAGTGATGGTCTTGTCCGTGGATGCGTAGAAGATCATCTGGAACGGCGGAGCGTCGACGGTTCCGTCGCAGAACAGTGTGAATGAAACACCGATGTCCTTACCGATACCGACGGGCGAGCTGCCGGTGAACGTTACGTTACTCGCTGAAAGATCGAGGTCGGGTGCTTTTACGACAATCTTCGTCGCAGACGCTGCAGTATTGTTCGTCTCGAGTGTCTCGAAGATCGCGTCCTGTGGATCGATTTTTGCCGAGAGGGCGAGGGTGCCCAACATCGTGGACGACAGATCACAACTTTGCGCGATCGGTGTTGATTGGCCAGCGGCGAGTGCCGGCACACTGGTGGTGCAAAGCGCCTTGTCGTCCAATGAGAAGGCAATCGACGTCGCGGGCGCCGGATCGACACCTGTATTCGTCGCCGTTACAGAGAGCCCAACCGTTCCTTGCCACGCGTAATTGTTGGCGTCGCTTCCGAGCCCGGAGAGTTGCAAATCTGGAGATGGTGCCGCAATCGTGACTTGAGTCGAGATTGTCGCGGAGTTGTTCGAGCTATCCCGATCCGACATCGAAGCAGACGGTCCAGCATATGGAATGAGATAGAAGGTGCCTCTAGCTCGTGGCACTTTGCAAGTCGTCGTGTAGGTCGCCGTCTCACCGCTCTTCAGATCCATTTTCTGGATGGGTTCGCATGTTGCTCCGGCGTCCGCGGTGTCGAGCACCGTATCGGCGGAGGCGTAGACCGCGACGGAAGCGCCCGTCACCGGTTCCGAACCGCGATTCTCGAGCTCGACCGTGATGGTGAAGCTCGTGTCCGGCGTGAGTGTTCCCGATAACTTGTGTGACGCCGTCGGCATCGCCAAGTCGACGCTCTTCGGGCCAATGTAGGTGGGGCGAAGCATGAGGGTGTTGTTCGTCTCCTCGAGCTCCGTGATCGTGCCGGGGTAATCCGCGACGCAGATGAGGCGATAGAAGCCAGGCGGTGCCAACGCGGGGTCCGGCACTTCGGCGCTCTCTTGGACGTAGCCGCTGCTCATCCCGTATTCGAGGAGCACCGCTTTCGTGTCGACCTTTTCGAGCAGGAAGTCATCCGCGTCGCCGTAGACGTCGTTTCGGCTCAGTACAACGGCGTTCGTGTGAATGCGAGCCTCTGCCGAACCGCGGTTGATCTCTTCGAAGTCGTAATACACCACCTCCTTTCCCGAAACCGTGCCCAGCCCGACCGCGCAGTAAGTCATGATCAAGTCTGCGCCGCGGCTGGTCACCGCTGGCGGTACGACGGTACGGGTTGCGCCGCTAGACAGCTTGCATCCCGGCTGCAATAGGCATTCATCGTTCGACAAAGCATCGCAAGTAGTGGGCGTCCCGGTGCAGAGCGCTGGCGTGAGGGTGCAACCGTTTTGTCGATCGCAAACCTCCGATTTCAATGTGGGGCAAGTCTTCGCCTGCCCGACGCAATACTTGACCTCGGAGGGCGTCCACTCGCACGCACGATTGAACTTGCAAGTCGATTCAACCGAAACTCCACAAGCTTGGACGATGCTCCCGCTGCAGTAGAATCCATCCCACCAACATCCCGAGAGCGCGCGGCAGTACACTTGCGTTTCCGCGTCGGAACAGACGACTTCCCCTGGATCGCAATGTCCGTTCGCACCTGCGCCGCAGCCCCAGTGTGCGGCACAATCCGCGGGCTTGTCATCGTACGCGCTGCACGGTGTAGCCGTGCCTCGACACTCTGCTGGCGTCGAAACGGTGCACCCTGGCATGACGTCGCAAAGTCGCGCGGTGCAGTCGGCCGTGGGCGTGCCCATGCACCGAACGGGTTCGGTGCTGGTTCCGGTGCTTCCTGTGGTACTTCCACCACCTCCTATGTCCGAAGATCCCAGCGCGACCGTGCCTCCCGAGGCTAGAGTCGTGCTGCTCCCGGTCCCTCCAGTGGTCCTGCTCTCGCCGCCGCCCCCTGCACTGGCCCCTGCGCTGGCCTGACTTCCGCCACTGCTCGAGTCCGTACCGCCTTCATTCGTCTGGTCGGAGCCATGATCGTTGCCTCCACCGCAACCGATGAAGGTTTGCGCGACCGCCAACGGAACGCAGGACAAGAGAAATGCACGCCGAGACCCCGAGTGTAACTTTCGCCCAATCATGAACACTCGATATCATTCGTGCCGAATCAGAGCAATTATGAAGTCGCTAAAGGAGTGTCCAACGGGCTAGACGGCGCGTCACTCTCGGGCGCTCGCGAAGAAAAACCAGGGGAGCCACGTCGCGGAGGATTGGGTGTACGCTTCGAATGTCCTTGGTGATTTCTCTACACAGCTCGAAAGCGGGGCTTCGCAGGCGACGGGGCGAAGCGCGGTGGAGTAAGACGTCGCGACTCGAAGCCTGGACGTCGAGAACCTACTCCGCGTGTTCCGTCATTGACCTCCTTCCGTGGCAACGCCAGAATCGGCGACGGACACGTCGGTAACGGCATTCGGCGCGGACTGGATGCTAGCCTCGTCTCGTTCGTTACCGTCGGGCCCGTCCCGATCAGGAGGATCCCATGAAGCCGCTTACCTTGAATCGTCTCTCCGTGAATCTCATTGCCACTGGCCTCGTCGCCGCCATCCTTGGATGTAGTTCCGACGAAAACGATGGTACGGGAACCTCCGATATCAATGGCTCCGCGGGTGGTGCAGTCGCATCGACGGAGCGTAACGGCTCGACCGTCGGTGGCGCTTCTGTCGCGGGGACGAACGCGCTTGGAGGTAAGGCCGCAGTGGGTGGCAGCGTCACACGAGGCGCCACGGGCGGTTCGAATCCTGGTAACAACTCATCGAGCGGTGGTGCTTCTTCGACCACGGGTGGCAATCTCGGTGGCAATTCAACTGGTGGTGTCACGGGAAGTGCCACGGGAGGATCGACGGGAAGCTCGACCGGTGGCAGCTCAACGGGCGGCACGAGTACGCGCGTCGATTGCGGCACCGTCGCGACGGATTTCAGCTGCGTCACCGATCAGGATTGCTGTCTTGTGAGCAACACGTGTCACTCCGTTCTCTATCTGGCGAACGCGAGTCAAAGGGGGAAAGTTCAGAATTGTTTGGACGCACAGGGAGTCGTTCCCTGTCCCTCCTGCCTGTCGGCTCCAGTGCAGCTCTCTTGCGTCAATCGTCGTTGCATCGGCACGGTGTTGGATCGCAACTTGACCGGGTATTCGTCGGCATTTTCGGCGCCCCATTGCGGGTCGCTGCCGCTGCCCACTGGTGCGGGTGGCGCGAGCTCGCACACGACGACCGCGACAACGACGTTTGCCACTTTCGCGCCGTCAGCCTCTGGTGTGAGTGCCGCCGGCGGCGCAGCGGCTCAGGCCCCTTGGGTGCGGGTCGTCGGCGGCTCGGCGGGCACCAGTGGGACCGCCGCAGGCGGTGGGAATGCCGGGGTGCCGGTCTTGTCGACGCAAGCCACGATGTTTACGTGTAGCAGTATGTGATGTCCGTCACGTAGCGGAGGATCTCCTTCGCGAGTTCGTCGAGGAACGCTTCTCGATTGGGAAGCGGCTCCGTCGTGTTTGGGGGCGGCGTGTTCATGAACGAGAAATGCCCCGCCCCTTCGACGACGCGCACGTCGATGGGAAGTCGGCTTCCGAGCGTCCGCTGCAGGTAATCGGCATGTTCTCGTGGCGTGATTGTATCTTCCGTGCCAGCCCAAATGAGCATGGGGACGTTCACTGCATCGAGGGCTGAAGGTGCTCGGAAGAACCCCGTTGCGGGCGTGAGCAGAGCGAGCTTGCACAGCCGCGCGTCCGTCGCAACGTCGAGGCGCCGTCCGGAGCGCATCCACACCTGACCTCCGGCGAGTGCAATGAGCATCGTCGCGCCAATGGAATGACCGATGCCCACGACGGGTCTGTCTTGGGGCACCCACGTGTCTAACGCGAGCTTCAATCGACGACCGCGAAGGAGCAGCTCGTTCTCCGTCGGAACCGGCGCAAGCAGGCGATCGAAGTGAGGGGCAATCACGGTGCAACCGGACTCTGCCAGGTGCGTGAGGAGCGGCAGATGAAGCTCAGGATTGCCCCCTCCGCCCACCGCGAACAGCACGACCCGAGTTGGCTCTCGCGCCTCGAGCAAGGTGACTTCGAAGGCTTCGGTTCCGTCTTTCAGCGTGTGTTTCGGCATCCGCTCTTCGCTGTCACGCCGGAGGACTCCGCGCAAGGAGCCCTCCGGCAACGAGGCGCAGGGAGTTCTGGCGTGGCCTTGCCGTGGCCAACTGGAGGCGCTCAGGGCACGACAACCCCGATCTTTTGCACGCAGAAGTCGAAGGCCAAGGACGTCAGACTGGCTTCGCGCGCATTGAGCTTGAATTGGAGCGCCAAAATATTCGACGGATTCGAAGTTATAGGCGATGCCTCCACCGCCCCAGTCGTCCTTGTACATGCCGACGAAGTTGAGCCGACCATTCAGCGCCGGCGCAAGCACGCCGTCGGCAGGGCCTGCGATGGCGCAATCTGCAGCACTACACTGCCCACCAAATTTCGGAGCCATGTTCGTGACCCAGACGCCCAAGCCAGGGGCTTGTCCCTGAATGATCCAGGCAAAGCCAGTCGCATTCACCGCCGTGGCATCCCAGGGCATCTTTGTATTTGGCGGGGTTCCCGCGTCGCCGGTGTTGCTGAGATCGAACCCAATTCCGACGCCCCAGTTGGCCCCAGCATTGTCGGGAGGACACATTCTTCCCGAAATGCAGCCCCCCATTCCGGTTGGCGTCCATTCGAGGGTGGAACATTCGTCTCCGAAAGCGTAGAGCGCGCCACTCACTTTTAGCGCGCCGTTTGGTGCCTCTCCCGGATCTGCCCAGCCGTCCGCAATCGTGAGCCAATTCACGCCTGAGTAAAGCCCCAAGGCATTCGTCGTGCCGCCCGCTGCCGTCGTTCCGCCCGCTCCTCGCGACGTGGTGCCACCGGTGCCCGCGCCAGGTTTGGTTCCCGAAGATCCCTTGCCGCCTGTTCCACCGGTGCCCGTCGCAGTGGACGCCGAGCATTGCGCGGGACACGCCGTCAGTGCACATGCTGCGAAGACGACGGCGGCCGCCGCTGCCGTCGCGTCGGTTCCGGTGCACTTGTTTGAACACGTTGTGTCACCGGTTTTACAGAGTGCCAAACAGCGCACCATTGCTTCACAGCCCGTCGTCGACTTGCACTTCGTCATCTCCGTCGAACAACTCGGCTTTGCGCAGCTCTCGCATGCTTGCATGTCGAGACCGTCCTTCGCGCTCGTGAGCCCCGGGTTGCCTCCGGCGCCGCTGGCGGGAACTGCACCCGCACCACCGGTACCCGCAGTATCGCTTGCTGGCTCGTCACAAGCCGGGATTGCGATGCTCGCCACAAGCAACGCCCCCATCATCCAAGAACCCCAAATACGCCCCAAACACGGTCTTCGCGTCGTATTCATTACGAAACTTCTCCCAAAGTTGATTCCGCTCCAATGGTTTGCACCCAAGGGACCGGCAACATACTCCACGAATTCCTCTGTGTCACCTGGACGTTCGATTGTTAATCGTGAATGTTAGCGTGAATTCAACGCACAATCTCTCCGCTCGGTCCAGTAACGCTGCAGCTGGAACCGGTTTTCCGAGATGTGGAAAACGCTGGATTTGGGAATGCGGAATCATTTGCCTCGGCAACGGCACCGGCACCGGCAACGGCACCGGCAACGGCAACGGCAGCATCCGCAGCGGCAGGTGCATCCGCACTGGCACCGGCACCGGCACCGGCAACGGCAACGGCAACAGCACCGGCAACAGCACCGGCAACAGCACCGGCAACGGCACCGGCACCGGCAACGGCAACGGCACCGGCAACGGCAGCAGCAACAGCGGCAGGTGCATCCGCAGCGGCACCGGCAGCAGCAACAGCGGCAGGTGCATCCGCAGCGGCAGGTGCATCCGCAGCGGCAGGTGCTGGTGCTGCTGCCGACAATGTTGCTGTTTCAGCCGCATGCGAACTGGCGTGTGCATGGCCTGCGGGCGCACCTTCCTCGCCACTGCCGATATTCACGAAGGTTGGTGCACCAGCGGGGCACGCAAGCTGCGCCAGGGGGTGGTCATGCACACACCACTTCGCAATCAGCTTCTGCGTCAGATTCTGGACATCATTACGCAAGCGCGGCCGCGGCAGGTGCTGATGCAGTGGCAGGTGCTGATGCTGATGCACTTCCAGTCCCAGTCCCAGTACCAGTCCCAGTCCCAGTCCCAGTCCCGGTTTCAGCCCCTGCTCCCCGCTTCCGTCGCGTTTATTCTTTTGTCGCGATCAGCCGAACGCGCGAGCCGTCGACCGCCCACACGGCCCTTGGCTCCACGACACCGACGTAGAGCGGCGTTTGGTGCAAGAGGCTCAAGAAGACGTGCATCTCGGTGGGCGTGTCCGACGTCAGATGGGTGATCATCATTGCCCCGACTCGCTCCCCGCGTTCGACCTTGGGGAAGGGCAGGTTCAGACACGCTTTCGTGAATTGGAAATGGTCGAGGATCTTCGTGCCGTCTGGGCTCACGAGGAAACGGTGGTGCCCGCCCGAGACGACGACGTTCGGTTCGGTGGTGGCTGCAAGTAGGTAGACGAGCCAACCTTCTTTGCCTAGCGCGGTCGCGGGCAACACGACCGTGTTGTATCGATCCGAACACGCCTGGAATTGCTGTTGCATCGCCGTCTCGCGCGCTGCGAACATTTTACCAATGCCGTCGTCGGCTGGCGTCGGAGGATCCGAGATTTCGACCTCGGGAGACCCGTCCAAGAAGTTCTTGAACTTCACGCGATAGAGCACATCGAGCGCGTTCCCGTCACGGATCAGGAAGGGCACCGTCCATTGCTCACCGTTTTTGAGCGTGAGCCAGCCGCGCGTTCGCGGATCGAGGGTCTTCACCTTGCTTCGGAGTGCATCCGTTGCGCGCGCCGAAATCGAATCCTGCTCGAAGATCTCTTGCCCAAGCTGACGAGAGCGCTCGACGTTCGGGCGTTGTGCTGCCGGGATCTCCAAGGGACCAGAATCCTCGCTGGCTCCCTGTTTGTGCTGACTTGCGCCGCAACCGATGGTCACCAGCGAGGCGAGCCCGATTTGGAGGAGGATACGTGTGAGCGACATTGAATTGCTTTCTCTCACAGTACTTCTAACGGCTTGGGTCTGCCCCATCGACTATTTTCGTCAAGCGGCGCTGCACGCGCACCCAGTAAGGGTGGCTCGACGCGACAACGGCGCCGTCGACGGCGCGCGTTCTCACGCGTCGTTCACTGGGTTTACGACGATTAGCCCATTGACCGAATGGCGACGTTTGTCGGGGACCCCTGCAATTAGGCGCAGGAGTCCTCCTCGACGCTCGCCGTCTCGCCGTCGAGCTCTTCGACGGTGCCGTCGGAATCAACGAAGAGATACACTCGCACGCTGCGGATTCGTGGTTGGGAGTAGCCCCGCGTCTGCGCTCCGCCTCGCAATGGGCCCCGCGTCGTGTGGCGATGGAGGCTCCCGTCTTATCCTGACGGGGCCCTCCCGTGGCGTCGCGACGGGGACCCGCGTCGGCGGGCTCGGTGGCCAGGTGCGGGTTGGTGGTGGACGCTCGTCTGGGTTTCCGCGGGTTTTTCCGGAGAAATGCGGGCCCGTGACTTGGATGTGCGGTTTTCACTGACCCGTTCCTCCGGGGATGGGTACTGGTACGAGCGAAGGGCGTTGCGCGTGCTCAAGTTGATCTTCCAGAACGGCGAACGGGTGCCTCCCAGGCCGGCAAAGCCGTCCCAGGATGAGCTCGTCCTGCTCGCGGAGGCTGCCGCGCGTCGGGACGAACGCGCGATCCGTACGCTCATCCACATCGTCGGGCCTCACCTGCTGCGAACGGTCCGGGCGGTCCTCGGACGTGCCCATCCGGCTATCGATGACGTGGCCCAAGAGGCCGTCGTCGAGTTTTTGAGCGCCCTCGATCGGTTTCGCGGCGAAGCGACCGTCGTTCATTACGCGTGCCGCGTCGCCGTCATGTGCGCCCTTCACCAGCGACGACGAGAGGCGGCCCAGCGCCGTGCGCTCTCTCCCGAGTACGGCGAGCGGGTCGTCGAAGACGCCGACACTTGTGCCCACGACACAACGGAGCCGGAGGAGCTCGTCGACGCCCAGCGCTCGTCCGCGGTGGTGCTCGAGCTTCTTTCGACCTTGCCGGAGAATCAAGCGGAGGCCTTCGCTCTGCACGTCGTGTTGGGTCACACGGTTTCAGAAATTGCCGAGACCCTCGGCGCACCCACGGAAACCGTGCGCAGTCGATTGCGGCTCGCGCGACAAGCCTTGCGTCGCAAGGTGCAAGCTCATCCGCTATTGCGCGAAGTTGCGGAGGAACGATGAAGTCCCAAAGCAACATCGAAGATCGGATCGCCTTGTTGAGGAGAGGGCAGCTCTCGGCGAACGACCAACGTGCGCTTCGCGGCGAACTCCAGACGTCTCTGGAGGCTCGATTGCTCCTCGACGCCGGTCGCTCCTTCGACGCGGCGCGAGCCGTGGAGTCCGGCGACGAGATGCACGTCGAGCGCCTGGCAGAGTTTGCGGTGAGAGCATTCGCCGTCCAGGGGAACGCGAAGCCGACAAAAGTGTCGCGCAGCTGGGATTGGGCTGTGCGATCGATGGGTGCTCGCGTGATTGCGGGAGTGGTTTTGTTCTCCGCGGCAGCGACGGGAGCCTGGTCCGTCGTCGATCTCGTCGTTCAGCGACGCGAAGCCGTCGCGACGACGGGGCCGATGCACAAGGCCGTGAGCACTGGCGCAAAGGCGCTGCGTGCGCGTAAAACGAGCGAAAGCGCGTCGACGACCCTCGCCGAGGCCGATCCAGACAGTGACTTGCCGAAGTCCGCCGAAAGCAAAAGCGCGCGCGACGTGACGGCAGAGCCGCGTTCAGCCGTCGAGTCGCTGGAGCTCGCGAGGAGCTTCGTTGCGCGCGACGTGACGCAAGTACCAAGTTCTGGCTTCGGTTCCGAAGGGAGCGCACGCGCCAAGGCGCGCGGGATCTCCGTCGGAGAAACAGTCGGCTCCGGGGGGGCAGAGCCGGGCCCTTCCGCGTCTCCGTCGAGCCGAGCCACCCTTGATGGAAACGCGCCGGGTGAAACGGCAGCACAGCTCTTTGCCGCCGCGAACTTGGCGCGTCGAGCCCGGGATACGGATCGAGCCACAGCACTTTACGAGCGGCTACAGCAGCTGTTTCCGGGATCTCCCGAGGCGCGGGAATGCAGCCTTTTCTTGGGCACACTCCAACTCGAGCGAGCTCCCGCCGCCGCCCTTCGGCAATTCCGTCGCTATGGCGCGGAGACGTCCTCCGCGTTCGCGGCCGATGCGTTGTGGGGTGAAGCGCGAGCCCTTCGCATCCTCGGGCGAACCCAGGAAGAGCGCGACGCTCTTTCGCGTCTCGTCGTCTCCTTTCCGAGTGCGCCCTTCGCGGAAGCGGCTCGACGTCGGCTCAAGGAGCTCTCGCCTTAGTCGAGTACCTGGTAACGATGGGATGGGATCGACTTCTCTGTGCTCCACGGGAGCGAAGGGGCGCATGCGGCGCACGTCACGGCTCACATTTGCTCTTGGTCGCACTCGTGGGCATTGGACTTGCCGATGACGCGACAGCAGCCGTCGACGAGGGTGAAACCGTCGCCATTCGGGATTCGGGAGCGAGCGCGACGGACAAAGGAACCGCGCCGCGCAGTGACGCGAGCACGAGCGCGACGGATAAAGGAACCGCGCCGCGCAGTGACGCGAGCACGAGCGCGACGGATAAAGGAACCGCGCCGCGCAGTGACGCGAGCACGAGCGCGACGGACGGAGGCACCATGTCCATACGGTTGGACGTCGTGCTCTTGGACGTTTCGGAGCCGCCGACCTTCCGGAGCCGTCTCGAGAGCTGGTTCCCCGAAGGTACCGCGTTGACGGTGAGCCTGGTGCAGCCCGAGTTGCCCGCGTGCGCAGCGCGTTTCGACGCGCAACGAGTGTTGGCCCAGGTGACCTTTCCGTCCCTCGATCAAGCGATTGTGACGTTCGCCTACTGTGACGCACAATCTGGACAACGGCGCTTCGTTCGTCGGGAAATCCCGTTGCCGGGTGGGCTGGATGAACTCGGGCAAGAGCGACTTGCCCAGATCGTTCACTCGGGCACCATGGCGCTCATCGAAGGCCGCGTCGACGAGGTGGGGACCGTCGTCGAAGGGCCGGCAATCACCGAAGTCCCCGCCCGCGATGCGGATATCACGCCGCACCGACCCAATCCAAATCCCGATGAGCGCGAGGCTCGCTCTGCGCCAGCTCGCACATCGATGCGTGAGAGCTCGAGAACTGCGGAGAACGACGCTTTGCGAGCGCCACGCCTACAGGTCGAGCCTTGGGTGGTTGGCTCGGCGTGGGCTACGGCGTGACGTATCGTGGCGTCGAGGGGCTCGCGATGGGGCCAAGGTTGACGCTCGGGCTCGAAGTGACGACTCCGCGCATCTGGGCTTACGGTCTGTTGCTCGAGGGACGACTCGTCGAGCCGAGCCGCTTCGAGCGCTCGACCCTCAGCATCCAGACGAGCGGCGCGCGAACCGTGCTCGCGGCGTTCGTCGAATCCCGGATTGGACGGGAGATCTCGCTCCTCTTCGAGATCGGCGCGGGACTCGACATCAACCACTACGTGCCCTTGAGCAGCACGAGCGACGCGATGGCACCCTCACGGGGTGACACGGACTATCAACCCTTCGTTACTCCGGCACTTCGCGTCTTTGCGACGGGCGTCGTCGATTTCGGATTCGGTGTGCATCTCGATGTCTTGCCCGCGACGACTCGGTATCTGACCGCTTCCGACGAGGGCGCGACGCATGTCGTGGGCAAACCTCGCCACGTGCAACCGGGGTTGGACCTCGTGCTGCGCTGGCCGGGCCACGTTTCGGTGACCCGATGACGCGGCGTTTGGGCACTGGCCAATCATGATGTCACGATACGATCATCACGCGCTTTCTTTGCTCATCGGGCTTGTGACCCTTGGTTGCGGCGATCACGATAGAGTCGTCGGGACACGGCGAAACGACGACGGCGGCACAAGTGGTAACGGCGGTAACGGTGGCGAAGATACGACGCCGCGATCCGAGAACGGTGGAGCAACGACGAGAACGGAACTCGGTGGCGCTGCATCGACAATGGGCGGCAGCAACGCCCAGACGAGTACTTCGGGCGGTGACACCATGGGCGGTGCGAGTAACGGATCCGGTGGCGAAAGCGCTTCCGCGGGTGGCGCTTCCGTGGGTGGTTCGAGCAACGCGAGCGGCGGAGTCGGTGGAACCGCGCCGATGGGCGGCGCTGGTGGAACCTCGAGTGCCGAAACGATCCCCATCGATCCTTGTGCCGTCCTCGCATGTGGCAAGAACGGTCAATGCGTGGTGAGTGCATCGAATACGGCGACGTGCGCCTGCAAAGACGGCTATGTGCAGAAGGAGGGTCGGTGCATGTCGACTTCTCCGATCACCGATGTCTTTGCTGGCGACAGCTTCGCCTGTGCCTTGCGCTCGGACGGCACGGTGGGATGTTGGGGGCAAAACCTCGACTACGCCTTGGGTGACGGCGTGCTCGAGAGCAACGATTCTAGCAACACTCCCCTCGAGGTTCCCAACATCGAACATGCGATTGCGCTCGGTGGCTCACAGCACGCCGCATGCGTCGTGGATGCAGATCAACTTCGTCAAGTGTTGGGGATTCGTCGGGGGCAGAACCTTGAAGACACCGACCGTCGTCGAGCTGCTTCACGGGGCGAAGGCCGTCTCCGCGAGCGGTGGGACCGCGTGCGCCGTCATCGACGACGGACATGCGTTCTGCTGGGGACTGATGGGGAACTCCTTCGTGTCTTCGTCTTATCTCGTCTCGGAGAGAGTCGGACATGACGTTCGCTCCATCTATGCCAATGACGGTACGGTTTGCGCGTTGGTCACCAGTGGCGCCATGCACTGTATACCGAAGACGTCGGGCGTGCTGTCGAGTACATCCATTCTCGAACACGTGGTGGCGCTTGGTGCGAGCGGTGAAATCGGAGGGGCCCCGCTGGCCGTGATGCAGGACGGCACGATCCTGGCCCCGACGTCGAAGGACTATCCTTACGCTTATCAACCTCTGGACGGGTATTCCGACGTCCTCCGGGTGACGTCGCGAAGTGGCCTCACGTGTGCCGCTCATTCGGACGGGGGCGTCAGTTGCTCTGGGTACAACTACTACGGTCAACTTTGCTTGGGCACGATAACTAGTGGACCTTCGGCTCCTGTGCCCTCCGTGGGGCTCGCGAAGGTGTCGCAAATTGCAGTAGGTTTCAGCTTTGGCTGTGCGCTCGATACGAGCGGTGATCTCCGTTGTTGGGGCGGCGGCAACGAGGGTGAATTGGGCGACGGCTCGCGCCCCTCACGCGTCGTTCCCTATGAGTCGGGTGGCATCACGAATGCGGCGAGTGTCTGCGTGGGTGGTGGCTCGACCTGCGCACTCGACGATGCCGGCGTGTTGCGCTGTTGGGGCAAAAATCACGATAGCGCCTCACCCCTTGCGCTCCTCTCCGAGGTGGCGCAATGCGTTGGGGGAGACAACTTCTGCGCGGTCATGAAGGATGGCGCCGTGAAATGCTGGGGAACCCTTCCGATGGGAGACGGCACTTCCACGGTGAAGCCCACTCCGACGAACGTGCTCGGCCTGACCGAGGTCAGCACCGTCGCGACGAACGGGACCCAAAATTGCGCAGCTCGACGGGACGGAACGGTTCGATGCTGGGGCAAGAACGAGTCCGGGCAACTCGGAGACGGTACGACGACGGATCGGCTGTCACCCGTCACTGTCGCGGGCCTGACGAACGTCACTGGTGTTGCGGTTGGCCCGGGACACTCTTGCGCCATCTTGCAAGACGGAGGCGTCCGGTGTTGGGGCAAAAATCAGAGTGGAGAGCTCGGGATCGGCACGACGACGGCTACGACGGGGCTGGTGTCTCCGCTCGGCGTGACCGGGATCCGGCAGCTCGAGATCGTTGGAACGTCCACCTATGCGGTGAGCGCCATAGGGGAGGTCTTCAAGTGGGGCGGGATTGTTTCCATCGTCTATCCGCCGAAGGAGACGGAGCCGACGATCGTTACTTACCGATCACACTCCGCATCTCTGGAATGGTCCCTCCGGTGTCGCCCAGATCGCGAGCGACAGTCGAGTGCGACTCCTTTCCGGCCTCGTCATGAGCAAGAGCTCCAACGGATGGGCAATCGAGCCCGGCTTCGGCGAAGTGAAGGATCTCGATAGCAGCGCGCATGTTTGCGCCGTTCTCACCAACGGTAAAGTGCGTTGTGCGGGACCCGGTTCCTCAGGTCAACTCGGTGACGGCTACGCTGCGGGCAGGCCTTGGGCGGATCTCGTGGATTCCTGGTAGGGCCGTTGGGGTTGAGGCTTCCCCGCGCCGCGGAAGGGAACGGGCTGTCACGGCTCGTTCCCTCGTCGATTCACGGAGCGTCAGTGGGTTCGCGAAGCACGGTCAATCGACGGCGGAGACGCTCGCTGATGTGCACGCGATTGTTGGCGTCGACGATGACGGCGCCGACGTCAGGGGTGGCTTCGATGAGCGCGAGGCCATGTTCGGGGCCGAGAACGGAAGACGGCGTCGTCGAGGGCGTCTGCCGTGAGCGCATCGGGTGCCCACACGGTGACGCTCCTGCAACCCGTCGCGGGATAGCCCGAGTGAGGATCGAGGACATGGTGATAGCGACGGCCATCGACGACGTAGGCTCGCGCGTAGTCTCCCGCAGTCGAGAAGGCATGATCGCTGAAGTCCAAGGTCGCAAAATCGGTGTCCGAAGAGCCTCGGGGATCTCGAACACCCGCAGACCACTCCTTGCCATCGGGCTTTCGCCCGGCACTCACAATCCCCTCCCGCTCGGACGAAGAAGCTCTCGATGCCCCGCGACGTAAGCACGCGCGCGGCTCGATCCACGATGTAACCCTTGGCGATCCCGTCGAGACTCATGCGCATGCCCTTCGGCAGCCTCACGGCGCGCTCGCCGCTTCGAAACTCGAGCCTTCGATAGTCGACGAACGCACGTCGTTGCGCGACGACTTGCGGCTCGGGGATGCGCGGCGGGCTCTCGGCGGCGTCGCCGAAACGCCAAAGCTCGTCGAGGATCGCGAAGGTGACGTCGAAGGCACCCTCGGAGACGCGGCTGGTCCAGAGGGCGCGCTCGAGCACCTCCGACGTCTCCTCGCTGATCGAGATCCATCGCCCTTCGGCATCGTTCACGCGTCCCACGTCGCTCGTGTGCGTCCAGGAGCTCAATAGGCCGCTCAGGCGTGCAATCTCGACGTAGGCTGCCTCCATGGCTCGAGTGATCTCGAGCCTCGAGTGCTCGCGACTCACATAGGAGACCATCTGCACCTCGGTTCCCATCGATGGGCGCTCGATGCGCACGATCTCCGTACTCGGTGACGGCGGCTCGACGCTTCGCGAACTCGCGTTCGAGTTCGAGCCGCTTGTCGCGTTCGAGTTCGAGCCGCTTGTCGCGTTCGAGTTCTTGTTCGCGAGGCGAAGCCCAAGACCCACCGAGGCGAGACCGAGCAAGCTCGCGAGGACGAACGCAGGACGCCGTTTCAATCGAGCACCAGGGTTCCGAAGCCCTCTGGCACGTGAAAGTTCGGCTTCTTGGTGCGCGGCGGACGCCAAGCGAGGTACTTGCGCGGAGATTTGCCGTCCATGCGGTAGAGCGCCAGGGGCAGCCGCGCGCCGACGCGCAGGGCCTCGATGATTTCTGGGGCAGCCAGACGGGCCTCGATGATCGCGATGTGGTCCTTTGGATTGCGCTTCGTCGCGATTTGGATTTGGCTCGACCACGCGACGTCTTCTCGCTTCCGCGCGCGATCCACCTCCACGTCCATCCAGTGCCCGAAGGGACCCATCTCGACTTCGTAGTAATGGTTCGGCTCGGCGCGATTTGGCGCAAGGAAGAGCTCGACGCAATCCTCCTCGTACAGCTTGAGTCGCTCCGTATCGAGCGGGCGCGAGACGTCGACGTTCAAATCGGTGGAGAAGAGCTCGAAGAGGACGAATAGCCCCGTCTCGTCCCAGAGGAAACGGGCCCGCGTGATGACTTGCGTGTCCTTGCCGGCGTAATCCGTCGTCCACACGACGGGATTGACGGAGCCCCACACTCGATCGATGCGGCCGTCGATGTTCGGTCGGTGCGAGGCCCGCGTCGCCTGTGCGACGAAAGCGTCGGCCTTTGGATTCGCGCCGGGCTCCGCCGTGCCGTCGTGACTCGTGCCGTCGTGACTCGTGCCGTCGTGACTCGTGCCGTCGTGACTCGCGTCGGGTTGGGCCGTGCCATCGTGATTCGCGTCCCCAGGGGGTTGAGTCGCGCCGTCGAGAATGAACGGGGCGATGGCCTTGTAGAACACCGGGGGTGGCGACTTCAGACGTTCGATCCCGTCGCCGGTCAGTGTGAGCGTCTTCCAGTCGACGCCGTAACGGCGCGCGGCAATCTCGATCAAGGGAGAGGAGCCATGCCCGCCGAGCTGCGCCGCGAGGGCAGAATTGTTCCACAGTCGGAGGTATTCCGAGCCCACGCGATCGACGAGCACGGGGTTCGTTCCACCGATGGCGAGCATGCCCGGCAGCTTTCGGATCTTTTGAAATCCATCGCCTGCGATCGCGGGCGCGCCGTCCACGAGAACGACGTCGGGGAGCGAGATCTCGAGTACGTCGACCATTCGCTCTGCGAAGCGTTCAAGGGTATCTACGTACTTTGCGCGATCTTCGGGTTCCTTCTTGGCGCGAGCGCGAGTGTACTGGTTGAGCTCCTCGTGCATGCGCCACTTCTGGTTGTACGCTGGCGTCGCTTCCGAGCGCATGACCGTGCCTTGCATGCCCTTGATCCCCAGGGACACCACGGAGTACCGATGGGCCTTGAGCTTCGGAACGCTGATGAACATGCCGTGCTCGAGGACCTCCGATAGGAGCTTCGGCATGAGCAGCGTCGGCACGTGGGTGCGTTCGATGCCGCGAATGGCGAGGGGCTTTCCGGGCTGCTCGCCAACTTTGTCGTACACGCCGTCGTCGTCCAGGGCGACGAGGGGGACGTGCTCTTCGCGCGCCATCGCTTCGAAGCCCGTCACCGCGATGGCCTTCTGCCAGTGAGCGTGAGAGTTGCCGCAGCCTTCTGCGATTGTGATCTCGTCGTGCCCACGGGCAACCAGGCAGCGCACGACACCACGGACGAATTCAGCGTCCGTGACGCGGCCGTTGGCGCCGTCGTCTCCGCCCGTTTTCTCGGGGTTCTTGAAGCCGTCGAAGCCGCAAATATTGGGCTTGATGACGATGGGCGTCCACTTGGGTCGCATGGGCACGACGGCGCGGCAGATCCGTTCGCCGAGTTCGAGCGCACTCTCACCTTTGAGAACCGTCACCGCACTTCGGTCGTTCTTGAGTCGTTCGATGTGACGCTTGCGGAGTGCTGCGCCGTCCACCGTTTCCGCGACGCGCACGGGGGGACCGCCATGATACTCACTCGCGTGGGAAATCACGTCCGGAGGCGTCGTAGTCGCGCTTGCAAGACCCAAGGCTGCGGCGCTGCTGCTCGGCTTCGGCGCTGCTCCCGACTGCGAGCGCGATCGCTGACACGCCCAATTTGGCATCGACGCGAGGAGCCCCAGAATCAGAGCGCCGCATGTCGTCGTACGGGTGGCTCGCGGTGCCTGCGAGGTAAGAAAGGATTGGAAGCGAGTCTTCATGTTCGACGTCCGGCGATGGTCGTGATGCTAGTCGAATTCCGCGTCCTTGACCCGTCCCGCGCGGGCGCGGCGTTGCAGTAGGGCTGAATTGGGAGGGCGACGAGGCGGATCGTTGGCGATGACGACGTTGGGGCAAGTGTCGACAGATCTGCGCCGAACGGAGCTTCGTCTAGCCATCGCCTTAAGAGAACCTCGGAACGGACGGAGAATAGGGGATCGCAGGTTGGAGGTCTCTCGATGGGTTCATGCACGAAACAATCGCGCTCGCGTATCGAATTGGCGCCTTGGATTTGGGTTGTCGGTGCGTCGTGGTTACTGGCGTGTTCGGACTCGGGCGGTTCGAAATCGAACGACGGCGGCGCTTCCGGCGCCGAGAACGTCGGCGGCGCCGGTAGTGGAGGCGCGGGACACTCCGGCGGCACATCGGGCGGCAATGCGTTGACGGGTGGCACTAGCAACACCGGTGGCGCGGATGCTTCGGGTGGCGCGAGCGTCCAAGGTGGCGCCTCGAGTGCGGCAACCACGTCACTCGGCGGCGCGTCGTTCGCGACGGAGGGCGGCACCGGTGCGCAGCAGACGTCCCTGGGCGGCACTGCTTCCGGAGGGACTTCGACCGCGGCCACCGCGGGAACGAGCGCCAGCGTGAGACGCGTATTCGACTACTATCGAACGGACACGGGAGATCCGATGGGTGAGTGCGGAGGGTGAGGGCAAGCTCGTCGATTTGACGAACGGTGAAGTCCAAGGCATCAGATTCCCCGAAGCGGATTGGTCTTCGGATGGCCACGCGACGTGGCGCCGGGCTTCGGTACTGATCTTGAAGGACGGACGGCTCTACCGATTGGAGGGCGAGGCCAATTCGAACGTTCCGCCGGCGCCCGTCCAGGTGAGCACCGTTTACGGCGTGCAGCAGATTTGCGCGCGCTGGCTGAGTTCCGATCGCAACGATCGCTCGAAGAGTGTCGTCGTCTTTCAGTACGTGACAACGGGGAGCTGCCCCAGTGCGGGGTTTACCTCGACGCTACCGACGATTGCCGTCAGGCTGCTCGCCAGCCCCACGGATGCGCCCGTGACGGCGAACGCGAACTACGTTCCGGTGCTCGATGGGAGCGGTGCACTCGTCGATCTGCTGTACGTCACGGAGGATCAGCGACTCATTCGTGCGACCGGTGTCGGGGACGAAACGGAGCTTTCCGAAGTCGTCGCTTCGAACGTTCGCTACGCGACAGCCTTCTCCCTGGGCGGCTCGATGTTCCTTTTGACCGTCACGCGCGCGGACAGCTTCACCGTGGACTTGTACGTCTACGACGCGGCCACGCACACGCGAAGCGCGCTGCTCGGCAATTGGTACAACGTCAATTTTGGGATCGGTGGGATCGTCCACGACGACCAATATGCCTTCTTTACGGGTACGAAGACCGTCGGAGGCGCTTACTTGCTCTACCGCATGCGCACGAACGGGAGCACCACCGTCGACGCCCTCACGGACGTGAGCTCGACCTCGGCTGCCGTATCGATCGTCGGGATCGCTCAGGGCTCCCTCGTCTATCGGACGCGTCCGCCCCTTTCCGCAGGGATCCAAACCCTTGCCGTGGACTCGAACTTCGCGAACCCGAGCCCGACCACCGTGCTCACGGGGGACTATTACGCGCCCTTGCTATCGCAGAATCGACTCTTTTATCAGACGTACAACATTGCCTCCGTCGTCAATCTCGACGGAACGCACAAGGAGCAGTACTCGACGGACGGAACCCTGTCGCGATGGGTGGGATGCACCCGCGACGCGTCCTTCGACACGCTCGCCTTGGCGCGACAGAGCGGGCATTGCGCGCGAGTCTATCTGCATGCCATCAACGCGGACAGCAAGGGCGGCACCTTGCGCAGTTACGACGCCGACGCCGATCCCGGCGGGGCCTTCTTCGCGAACGCGGCGCGGGCGCCCATCGTGCACGGCGAGTTCCCGAACGAACTCGCGATGGCCAATCCCCAGCTGGTCGACATGTCGAGCAGCGGCTCCAATCCCTTCGAGATGCCAGCCATCGAGCTGATGACGGGCGTCGTCGCCTTGGCACCGACAATCAACGACACTGCGCGCCCCGTCGTCTTTTACTTCAAACCCGGGGCGGTCGGTGGGGGACTGACCTTCACCCAGACCCCCTCCGCGAATTGGTTGTCGCGCGGCCCCTGAATGGGGCTTGTGCGCGGAGGAGTGCCCGGGCCTTTCGTCTCAGCGCGCGGATTTTCACGCGCAAATCCGTCACCGCCCAAGTTAGGATTCGACCCATGCCGACCAACTCTGTCCGCGTCCTCGTCGCCTTCGCCCTCGTCACGTCGCTTGCCGCCGGTTGTCGAAGCGAGGACGCTGCCGACGCCGGCACGGGAGGCAGCTCCGCGTCGAGTTCCGGTGGCGGAACGTCGAGGGGCGGCGCGGGCGGCTCGACAGTGAGCGCTATGACGGGCGGCAAAGCAGGCGCGACAGGAGGCGCAACCGGCAACGCGACGGGAAGCGCGACGGGCGGCTCCGCAGGAAGCACGACATCGAGCGATGTCTGCACCAACTCGAGCCTCGTGTGGAAGACCGCGAACAAGACGAACTACACCTCTTATCCCAATCCGGGCAGTGAAGAGTGCATCCAATACAACGGTTGCACCTGGGCCGGGCAGTTTGCAGGGTGCGACGGCAAGAAGTCCGAGGACTGGGTGGCGTCTCACAACATCGTCTCGGCGTTCCCGGACTTCACTGCGCTAAAGCTCCATGATCTGTGTCTTCGCAAGGGACAGAAGACAATCGTGGTGACGGTGCTCGACACCTGCGCGGACAGCGATTGTAGCGGCTGCTGCACGGAGAACCGAGGCACGGCGGATCAGCTCATCGATATCGAGAGCTACACGGACGCACGCTGGGGCGTGTCCGATGGTCCCATCGAGTGGGCCGATCTGGGCCCCACGACGGGCTCGGGCTGCAACTGACGGGATCCGGATTACGGAACAATCCCTACGGCGTCCACGATGAGGGTGCCGCCCGTGACTTTGATTTGGACGTCATGGGCACCCCTGACGAGGCCCCGCAAGGCGTACGTCTGGTAAAAGGACTTCGACGCCTTCGTTTTGGCTGCTGTTTCGACAATCTGACCATCCACGGTCACCTCGAGCACCGCCGAACCACCGTTGGGCCCCAAGAGATCGAGTCCGGTTCCGGTGAACGCGGAGCCGAGCGTTGCACCGGCGCCGAGACTCGTCGATAGGCTGCGCTGGTAGTCGAACATGCCTTTGCCATTCGCGTGGGCCCAGTTGCCACCATAGATCAGCTTCGTCGCGGGGGGAGATGCGCAATCGGTCATCTCGAGGTTGTCGAGCAGCTCCGAGTAATAGGCAGGCTGTCCGTCGATGGTTTCGACCTTGAGGTTGTCGAATCGGGTAAAATCGTAGCCGCTCGCGAGATCGACGCGGCCCGACAATCTGGTTTGCGCGTCGGTGTAGGTCGTGAGTGCCGTGCCGTCCAAGAACGCCGTCACCTTCGAGCCGAGGACTTCCAGCGCAAGGTTGTGCCAAGCGTCGTAGCGCGCGTCGAATGCGGCAATCGCGACGCCACCTTCGCCACTGACCACGTTCCCGGAGGCCACCGCCGTGCCGTCCACGAGCAGCTGCCAGCTGCCGTCGAAGAGGAACTTCAAGGCGTAGGGCGTACCGGCCAGACTGTGCGAGCTTGCGCCGCCCTGCTGCCTCGCGCCAAGTGCTGCGTAGTTCTTGCCGCCCTCCATGCTCGGGTGCTCGAAGGAGACATCGACGCTCACCTTGTAGTCGAGCCAGCGATGGTCTCCGATCCCGGTGATCGGATCGCCGCTATTCCACGATCCACCGAGCCCCATGACCGATTGATCGAGTTGCTGTCGGAGTACGTAGTTGTCCGGGTTCGTCACGAGGTACGCCTCGAATGCGCCGTTGCGATCGCACAGATAACGCGGGATGACGCTTTGGGTGCCACCGCGAGAACTCACGTAGCCTTCGGCTCCCGCTAGCTTGCCACCGCTCGCGAAGAGCGGAACCGTCCTCGCCGAGTAGTCGAAATCATCCGCATACAAGATCCGGTCGGAGACGTCCCCGCGAGAACCCGTCGCGTCCGTGTCGAGCACACTGCGCGGACCTTCCACCGGAAGTGGCTCGGCGTATTCGGCGCTGCGGGTGTTGGCCAACGTCGTGAGTGTCACGATCGAGTACGGCTTCACCGTGACGGCGTAGACGCCATCGTCCGTGGCGGAAAGGTTGCAGAGGTACTTCAGGTAATTGCTGTTGAATGCGGCACCGGGAGCCGCGGCTCGGGTTTCCCAAATCTCGAGCGCGGGCTTTTTCTCGGAGGCCAGGTTGACCGTCTGCAGTTCGTACTGCTTCGACTGCTCGCTGTCGTTCACCAAGACCACCGAGAAGTTTCGTCGATCGGGCGCCGCCAACGTCAAGTAGCTCGGTGAACCATTGCGTCCGTTGACGGGGTTGGTTCCCGTTGCGCCGGTGTTGCTGGCCTGAGCCACGACTCGCCATGTCCCTTCGGTGTTGGCTTGGTTTTCCCAACCGGTCTTCGCGAACCAGCTGAAGTGGCGCAAGATTGCGAGCGCCGCGTCGTAGTGCACGAAGCCGGACCAGGGATCGCGCGCGCTCAGCAGCTCCTTGAAACCGTACTGACCACCCTCGTAAAAGGAGCCTATCGCTGGTTGGTAGATGAAGTGCGTACGGCGAGAATCGACGAACCCCTTGATGACGGTGTTGCCCATTTCGAGAGGACTACCAATCCCCCCAATCCCCGTACCCGCGACGGAAGGATCCTTCGTGTTGTTGTTGGGACGAAATGCCGTGTTGCTGAAGGTCGCTTGTGCCTCGCTGTTCCAAATCTCCTTGTCGTGCCGTTCTGCGAGGAGCTTGAAGTTGCCGCCGGCATCGTCATCGGTGTTGTAGTGGTAACCAGCGGCGGCCACGGCATTGCGAAGCTCCGCGTCGGCCACCATTGCCGGGCCGAAGGAGCCGATTGCGGCCTCGTCGGAGATGACGATCTTGATTGCGTTGTACTTGGCCTGTTCTTCCGGGCTCTCGAAGCCCTCCGTGTCGGATTTGACACGCGCCGCATATTGCTTCGTCCACGTGAGACTCGCGGCGCTCTCGTTGACGCCGGGGTTCACGTAGTCGACCATGTATCCGTACGTGCGGTACGCCGCGAGGATGGTGTTCTTGTACCAGGCGTAAATCTGATCGTGCGTATTGACCCAACTGGGAGAGTTCCAGCGCAGGATGCTCACCCGGAGGTTCGGGTTGAACCGCTTTGCGTCGGCTGCCAGTTGAAACCCCGGATTGCGTCTCACGTTGGCGGCCTCGTCCGCCACGCGCATGGTGGCCGCGTCTGGCCCCGTGGAATTGTTGCGGTCGTTGCCCATCTCGATCTTCACGTGGGTCATGACGGGGCGCGTGCCGCCGAACAGGATCGCCAACATCTCGGCGTAGCGTTCGGGGTGTCGGACTTGTAGTCCATCAGGAGTTCGCTCGTGCCGTTCGCGCTGAGCACGCCAAAACCCTTGAAGGTGAGGCCGTTGACGTTCTTCGCCGCAATAGCGTCTCCGTCCAGGGATACACGGATGGGCTCGCCCTCGGATGTCATGGGCTCGCAGGCGGTCGGGGTGAGCCAGCCATCTCCCGTGCTGCCGCCCGAGTCAGCTCCGCCACCGCTTGCGCCGGCGCCGCTACTGCCTGCATCGGCTCCGCCACCGCTTGCGCCGGCTCTCGGCGTTTTACCTCCAGGTGAGGTGCGGTTGCCGCTACCGCAGGCGAACGAGAGCCCAAGGCCACCCAAGATAGGAGGAAATGCCGTGCGGTTTTTCATCGTAGCTTCCGAGCGCGAGGGGCGAGTCGAGCGACCAGCACCTGTCGTCTAGCAGCAGTCGCGTGTCGGGTGAATGGACGCGCCCGGGATTGACATGAACTCGACTACGGAGCCATCTCCATTGGTCTACCAAGAAATGTGGCTGGCTTGGGCCGTTTCTATCGCCCATATGGACATTACGATGACTCGGCGCCGTGTCTCACCCTCTCGAACCCATCTCCACAGCGCGACGAGCCTTCCCCGGCACTGGGTCACCCTGCCGCCCTCCGTGCGTCGCGTTGCTTTGAACAACCCGCTCACCGCGGGGCTCTTCCCGAGCCATGTCGGGTTCTTCCCGCAAGCTCGACAGCACTTGGCGCAACGTCCACAAGGGATCGAGTCGACCGTCTTCAACTATTGCATACGGGGAACCGGGTGGTGCGAGAATCGACGGTCGTCGTCACGACGTGGAGTCGGGTCAACTGATGGTCGTTCCTCGGTTGACGCCCCATGCCTATGGTTCGACGGAGCAGCGCCCCTGGACGCTGTACTGGTTTCACGCCATGGGTGCCAACATCGACCAAGTGCTTTCGGAGCTCGGGATCGATCGGGCACGTCCGGTCGTCGATTTGGGCCGCGACATGCGGCTCATCGAGCTGTTCGAGGAGTTGCAGCAAGGATTGGAGCAAGACGTTGCATGGCCGACGCTGCTCTATGCGTCGCAGCTTCTGACGCACCTCGTGGGGCTCATAATCCGACTCGCTCGCGCGCACCCCCGGTTGCCCGACGCCCGTCAGCGAGTACTGGCGAGCGCGGCGGCGATGAAGGCACACCTTCACCAACCCGTGGACACGGCGAAGTTGGCGGCACTTTCGTACCTCTCACCGTCGCACTATTCGGCGTTGTTCCATCGCCTCTTGGGTGCACCTCCTAGGCAGTATCTGAACCAGCTGCGAATTCATCACGCGGCGCAGCTGCTCGGCACCACCCATGACGATATTCAGGAGATCGCGCGCCGCGTCGGTTTCGACGACCCGTTGTACTTCTCGCGCGCGTTTCGTCGCCTTCAGGGCGTGAGCCCTTCCGAGTACCGCCTGCGTCGAAAGCTTCCGTAGTTCAAACGCACCAACCGAGCACCGCGACGCGCGAGTGCGTGCACGTCGCATTGCGACGCGCGAGTGCGCGAACACGACGTCCGCGACGCGCGAGTGCGTGAAAACGACGTCCGCGACGCGCGAGTGCGTGAACACGACGTCCGCGACGCGCGAGTGCGTGAACACGACGTCCGCGACGCGCGAGTGCGCGAACACGACGTCCGCGAGGCGCGAGTGCGCGAACACGACGTCCGCGAGGCGCGAGTGCACGAACACGACGTCCGCGACGCGCGAGTGCGTGAACACGACGTCCGCGACGCGCGAGTGCGCGATAGATGAACGGCGAGGACGGCGTGAACTCGCGCCGAGCCGCCCCCGCCGTTCAAGATGTAGGCGAGCCTACTTGTCTCGTCGGTGGGTGACGTCCGTTTTCTCGTTGTCGCGATCGAGATCTTGGGCACTCTCTAGAAAGCTCGCTACGGTGTCGAGCCTTCCTGCCAACTCCGAGAGCTGGTTGGCGAGCAGAGTGGTTTGTACGGCGTTCGAACGGATCCCGGTTGCGGTTTGGCGGATCATTTCAACGCCGTCACTCGTCGAGAGTTGGAAATCTGCGACGATGGAGCCGACGTCCGTGAGTTGACGGGCATGATCATACAGTGCACCCATCACGCGCATGACGTCTCCCCGGGGCATCGAGTCCTCGATGTGAATATAGTGGATAGTCATGGCTGCACCTCGTTAACGAGATGGGTGAGCCCGACCTGCGTGGACTCGAGACGGGTAGGATCGAGGTGCGCGAGCTCGAGAATCTCGAGCCAGACGCGCGAGTTCGAGAAGCCCACACTCGAGGTGGCGACGCGTGGGGCGCCTGCGAACCCACGGTTCGCCTTCGAGCCGAACGACGACGGAATGCCTAAATCCTTGCGGAATATTGGGCAAACGAGCGTCGCTGGACGTACAGCCGAGGGAACCTTTACCACGCCGGACCAACCCAATGCTTGGGGGTTGGGAGACGGGGCGAGAGAGCAAAACGATGCGAACTTACCGATGAACCTGGTACATTTGTAGTGGTCATTGGAATTGTACTTTCCGTGGCCCGGGGTTCGGCTGCTGTAACAGTGCGAACCCCGCTATTTTGTTTGCTTGCTTCGAGCGCATCCTCGCTGGCTTCGTTGTCAGCTGCGGTGCGTCCTCACGTACCCAAGTACGCTTCGGGCGCTCCTCGCCTCCGCCTCGCCATCGAGGCGCGGTCTTCGCAAGCGGGTTTTGCTTCGAGCGCATCCTCGCTGGCTTCGTTGTCGGCTGCGGTGCGTCCTCACGTACCCAAGTACGCTTCGGGCGCTCCTCGCCTCCGCCTCGCCATCGAGGCGCGGTCTTCGCAAGCGGGTTTTGCTTCGAGCGCATCCTCGCTGGCTTCGTTGTCGGCTGCGGTGCGTCCTCACGTACCCAAGTACGCTTCGGGCGCTCCTCGCCTCCGCCTCGCCATCGAGGCGCGGTCTTCGCAAGCGGGTTTTGCTTCGAGCGCATCCTCGCTGGCTTCGTTGTCGGCTGCGGTGCGTCCTCACGTACCCAAGTACGCTTCGGGCGCTCCTCGCCTCCGCCTCGCCATCGAGGCGCGGTCTTCGCAAGCGACTTCGTTGTTTATGGAATGCGAGCGTCTCCTTGGTGTGTCGCCGAGTTTGGGCGGGTTGCGGGCATGAACGTTGATGTTCGATGCGCGACGTTGCCCATTCCCGGTGACGGCGTGAGTCTATCCCGCATCCGTGAGGGGAGCAATCACGGATTCAAATTTAGTGCGGCCTCGATGGCAGTGAGTGCGGACGCGGTGAGTGCTGTGTCCCACAGGTAGAGTTACCACGGGCGTCCTCCGTGCGTCTAAAGACAGTGAGCGCGACAGAACAGCAACCGGGCGACCACCTGCGTCTTTTCGTCGGGCTCTGGTTGCGCCGCTTCGCCGGCAATTGCGCACTTCGCGTCGGCGCGCGCAACTGCCGGCGTGCCTCTATCCGCTCACGGCAATGCCGTGTTGCATGCGCAGAAGAAGGCTTCGTAGGTGTTGTTCTGAACGTCGGTGTACGGTCGGTAACCGGTGTTCTCTTTGATTAGGGCCTGTCCCCAGGTTGCAAACTTGTTGCTCCAAAGGCCGCCCACGTCTTGTCGGTACCAATGGTAGTTGAAGATGTTGGAGTTGCAGGTCAGCATGACCTTGGTGCGATTGTCTGGGCACGAGGCGGAGAAGCTGCTCGGCAGCAAACCGTCGCCCGCTGCCAGCGCGATAAGGCGGGACGCCGTGAAGTCCTCCGGATCGGGGTTGATACTCGCGCCGGGATCCATGCTCTTGCCGTCGGGGAACTTGTTCAGCGCGTAGTAGTAGCAATTGGATGCGACTACGGTGCCATCCGGATTCTGCCACTTCTCGGGTTCGAAGACGGAGGGGACACACTTGTCTTGGGCGCAGGAGCGCCCGCAGGTGGTCTCCACCATGGATACGCACGTGGGATCCCAGCCGCTCGAGCAGCATTCGCTCCTCGCGGAGCACACACTCGCGACGCAGCTGTCCATCGAGCTTAGCAGTGGCCCTCCGGGGTTGCACAAGCCGTGGCTTCCCGGCATCTTCCGGACTTGTGTGAGGTAAGGCGTCGTCGAGCCCACGCTCGTTCCACTTGCGTCTCCGGTGTTGACCGTGACGTTGCGACCCGTCGCGTCCGGGATGATGCCGGTGATGCGTCGGACGGGGCCGGAGCTCGTGTTCGCAAACGCTCCGAGGCTCATGAGCGCCCAACCCGAAGTGACCGAAAGGGAGGTCGTTTGCGTTCCGCCCGAGGTGCTGCGTGCGGAACCCGAGCGCGTCTGAACCTCGAGGGCGCCGAAGCCTTCGATGATCTTTTTGTCGAGCTGAAGCAGCGTAACCTGCGTCGTTCCCGGAACGGTTCCGCTTTCGGATCTCGAGCGAGCGTTCCAGCCGGTGGTTCCCGACCATGCCGTCGCGGTGAGCACGAGGTTGCCACTCACGCCGGAGTTCGGGGCCGTCAGCGCGCCGCCTCCAAGCAAACGCTTGCCCGAGTCGACGTTGACGGTGACACTGGTGCTCGTCGTTGTGGCCGTCTTCAAGCCGATCGCGTCACGCAGCTTCTGGGTGTTTACCCCATCGAGCCGCATGCCAATCGCATAGACGGTCAAGTCATGGGCCAGCGCCGAAGGCTCGACGGAGCTCGCGCGCCACGTGCGTGGATCCACGGGGCGGCTTTCCGTAACGTACGCTTTCGCGGCGTTGCCCGAAGTGGCCTCGGGGAGGGCGCCTCCGCCCACGACCGCGTACTCCGCGTTCACCTTGCAGTCCACTTGATGCGCCGCGGTTGCCGTCGTGCTCTTGCATGCGCGAATTTGGATGTGCACGGGAGCCGCGGAATCGTCGAACGTCGTCGAAATGACGGTGCTCGCGTCGAGGGCCTGCGCTGCGCGCGCAATCGCGACCTCTGGTTGTGGTTCCGATTCCACATCAGTCATCGTGCAGCCGCAAATACCCAGGATGGGAAGGAGCCCACCGATGACGGAGTGAACTGGTTTGTTGTTGAACGCTGTGATCCGGTTCGTCATGGAGGCTTTGAGCCTGAACGCGGGTCAACCTTCGGTGGGGAGTGACGAATTCTGCCGAGATCCGTCAGGCTCGGAAGTTTTTGCCGCCCCGCCAGTGCCCCGGAGCTCGCGAGGGGCTTGAGATCGCTTGGCAGGCATGGGCGCTCACCAATGCGTGACACACGCATCACCAAACCACCCGGAAGGTCTCTTCCGGCTGGGTTGCCCCCACTCGCGCCTCCTCGGCGGAGTGGGTTGCGACGATGGAGACGTGTTGTGCGTCACGTGCGCCTGCGGCGGCGCGGTCTCCCCCAAAGCTGTGCTCGTGCTCCTTCGTCGCACTGCGCGCAGCAGGGCGAGACGGGGGGCTCGTGATTCGGTGTGTTGAACGGGAGTGCCACCGATGAGCGGGGGCCTTGCCGCTCCGGGAAGTGAAAGCGAACTTTGGTGACTTGTGTCGTTGCCGTGACGTAAGCGGAGAGTCGACGGTGAGCAACACGAACTCTCCGCGCCTCTTGCAGCAGGGCTCCGCAGAGCGGCGCAACCTTCCCGCCGAGCGCCGATGCTTCAGTGCACGGTGCGACAGGCGCTCGTCATGAAGCTTGCGCCAGTGGGGCGTAGCCCTGCCGCGAAGGCGGGCTCGGAAAGGTCACATGGTCACATTCGCTCGCCAACAGCTCAGCCGCTCGGTCACCCTCTCGCAGCGCGCTCACGCCTTTCGTCACAACCCCACACGCACGGAAGCCCTTCTGTGGTCTGCGCTGCGTTCGGGGCAGCTTGGGGTCACCTTTCGCCGGCAGGTGGTTATTGGCGGGCGCTACATCGCGGACTTCGCCGCTCCAGCAGTGCGGCTCATCATCGAGTGGTACGGATCACAATGCACACCTCGCTAAGTGTCGAATAATTTGAGACTACGTTGACCTGGTGGTGGTTTCGTACCCTTTCGGCCGCCCTTGGGCGTCGCGCAGAGCTTGAGATTCCCGCTCGCGAGCGACTCTCGAGTAAAGATCCATGGCCCGTTGGGGAGTGGATGCTCGGCGGAAATCTCTCCTCGCTCCGTGGCGCGCCGGAGGGTCAGAGGCGCAACGCCTAGATGTGCAGCCGCTTCCTTGAGCGTCATCCACCCATGGGATGCTCGCCTTTGCGCCGTGTTGCCTGCGATGTCGTGGCGCCATCGCAGGCCGCTCACGCGAGCTTGCGACCAGCGGCTGCCCGTGAAGGTGCGATAACCGTTCTTGTTGAGCAGTGCGGCAATCAGGTCATCCGCGCAGACACGGGCGAGACTCCGGACCACGTCGACCACTTCCTTGGGCGTCTGCCATGTGGTGGTCCCACGTTTGCGGTGGGGTACCCGCAAGTCCGTATGTACTCCACCCGCCCAGTGAATCGTAAGAACGATCTCACTCGAGTCGCTGTCGAGATCGACAATGATCTCGTTAATCACCGCTCGCACGATCCGCTTCTTGAGCTGTACGTCGGCGTTTGGGTCGTTCCAGACTGCGTCGAGATCAGCGGCCAGGTGCAGGAAGTCTTCACGGTTGGCGACCGCATACGGATGCTTCCGTGCTCGTTCCGCTTCGACGCGCTGTTCGAACTCGCCGACGCGCACTAGCGCAGCGTTCCATCGAGATTCGAGTTCTTCTGCCACCAGACGATTCAATGGGTCAACCGCTTCGTAGCGCTTGCAGGCGCGTTGAGCCGCGTATCGTGCTTCCTTGAGGTCCAGTTCGAGAGCTGCGATCAGTCCGTCTTGTGATGAGTTGGATTGGTCGGCTGCGAGCATGGCGGCGTCGATTGCGGCGGGCTCTACGGCGCGCAAGGTTTCCTTCGAGACGCTGGCGTCCAGTTGCGTTCCACCGAACGAGATGCAGCGTGCTTCCCCACTGTTCATCGCGCCGCGACTGCACGCATACCGCGGAATTGTCCTGTCGCCTGAGTATTGGACCGTCAACTTGCGGCCGCAGCGGCGGCAGCGCAGCAAGCCTCCAAGCAGTGCAGGACCGCGCTTGATCACGCCGGCATGCAAATTCCCATACCGATAGCTGTTGCTCGTCAGCACCTGCTGAATACGTTCGTAGACCTCCCAGCTCACGTATCCCTCGTGGTGATCAAGGAGCAAGACGGGCCACTTACTCCTTGGCTTGGTCACGATGCGCTTTCTCGGTTGCCCTTCTCGTGCCTCGGTGACTCTCGAAGTCTTGCCGTAGGCGTATGCACCCCCGTATACCGGGTTGGTCAAGATTCGAAGCACCCTGCGCTGCGATGGACACTTCCAGACGACAATATCGCCGCCGTGACCAATTACCCCGACGGGTAGTTCAAGATCGTGCTTCACGTACCAGAGCAGGACCTGACGCGCGCTATTGAGCTCTAGGAACTTCGAGAACACAAGGGACAGCGCCTGCTGAATACGACGATCGGGATCTTTCTCGATGCCATTGTCCGTGTGCACGTAGCCGACAGGTAACCGAACTGAGAGCTCGCCACGCGCGGCCTTCTGGTGGCGCGCTTCGTGGGCTCGGATCCGCAACAAGTCAAGCTCGTACTCGCTCAAGCTCCCTTTGACTCCTAATAGTAGACGATCATTGGCTCGCCGCGAATCGTAGACGACTTCCTGATCGATGAGCAAGGTGTCAAACATTCGGCACAGCTCGACCAGGTGGGACCAGTCCTTGTTGTTGCGCGCGAAACGGGAGATCTCGCGCGCAGCGACAGCTCCGACGTTGCCCAGACACACCTCTGCGACGAGACGTTGAAATCCGGATCGCATTGCGGAGGATTCTCCTGAACGCCCAAGGTCGTCGTCGATCACATCGACCTCTTGCCAGCCGAGTGATTCCAATCGCTGCTGCATCGCGTACTGGAGTCGCCGGCTTTCGTGGTGGTGTTCCACTTGATGCAGAGAAGACTGCCGAACATACAGCATAGCCTTTCGCGCGCGATGCTGCTCGCCGATCTTTTCGTCACTCATGGTCCACCACGCCGGTCGTGCTTTGTTCCACCTTTGCGCGGAGCATTTCTGCGAGTTGCTCGATCACTTCGGCGCGTACTCGCTCGGGCAGTTCGTTCCACGTGACTCTCGCACTGCTCGGATTCGCTTTTGTGCGGAGCCAGACCTGAACCATCAACATCTCGAGCTGGCGCATCGACACCTCCAATGTCCGGGACTTGGACAAGCCGATCCTGCTCCTTGCTGGCACTCGCCTGCCAGCTCAACTCGAGAAGCGCCTTCAGGCTTCGCAAAGCGTCGATGGAAACAACGGGATGTTCACCGGAGTGGAGCGCCGCGCAGCGTGCTCGATTCGAACATCCACGCCGGAACGCGGAAGCAATCGCACTGGTCATCCTCTGACAGATGACAGCGTAGGACGGTCTCACCGGTGCGAGTTAGCTCGCTGCGTACGACGAGCTCTTGCCCAAACAAGGGATGCCACCGATACTCGACGCGGCGGCGGTTGGTTTTCTGGGCAGTGTGGACATGACTTTGAAATCGACGGCGGCTACCATGAGCGTCAGCGTACCGCGGACGCTCGCCGGGATAGGGACTTACAGCGGCTGAGGTACACGGTCGTGCATTTGTCGGCGGAGGTGGTGGAGCGGCAGCTGGAGGCTGCGGTGGCGGAGGTGGGGAGGGCGCTTAGCAACGCGTAGTGCTGATATCACCACACCACTTTGAACGTCTCCTCCGGATCTTTGAACGGTTCCGTCCTGCGATGAGCCGCCTTGTGATTCTCGAGATCGACGATGGCGTTGTCGAAGACACGCTTCGCGGCTGGGGTGTTGTCCTTACGGGTGGCTGCCTCTTTCAAGGCCTCGAGTAATTCGAGCTTATCCAAAACGACCGCAGCTCCAGCGGCAGACACTCGAGCGTTCTCGTTGTCTGAGAGGAGCAACCGCCGTACGAGCGCCAGAACGCGATCGTCTGCGTCATTCCGGGCCGCAAGTGCAAGCAAGAAGATGAGGTCAGGCACCTCATCGAATCGACTCTCGTCGCTGAGCATCTCCTCCAACGGAACGCTGGGAAGCTCAGCTGCAAGCGCTGCAGCGATCTGCTCACCAAGCTTTGCGTCGAGGGTGTCAACGGACGCCATCAAAACGCCCATCTCCGTATCTTCGACCAGGCGCACGACGCTTTCGTGGTCGGGGATGGACCAGAAGGTGCGGACTTCTTGTGCGGCGCGAGGGGTTCGGATCCCTAGGGAGTCAAACCGAGGCACGCCGCTCGGTATCAGTTTTCGCAATGTGCGGTTTGAGGTGATCTCGTAATCACGCAGGCCGTCTTCACCGAAAAGTATGATGTGTCTAAGCATTGGCTAAACTCCGCGCCGCGATCGCATGAATGCTCGTAGTTTGACGACTAGATTCATTTTGGCAGTTCGCAATTCTTGCGTTGAAACCTTGCCATCATCTCCGGGTAGGTTCGCATTCAACCATGATTCGAACGCTTGTGCGAGTTCGGTGAGGGGGCTTCCGGGTTTGGCGAGCAGACTGGGGTCTCTTGTCTGTAGGGCAGATTTAGCGCCAGAAATACCTCTCCGAGCTTTTCCATTCGGGAGAGCTCGCCTTGTTCAACTTTGCGTCGTGCATTCTCTACGGCTTTCGGATTCTTGCTTGAGGTGAGCTGGCCAGCCTCGCCCTGCTCGACGAAGTGAGTTTGATCCGCAGCTTTGGCCGCACCGAGCCCGGACATCACGTTTCGGTTTCCAGTGAACTCAGTGGCGCCGGGAACGTCTTCTCCCAGCATTGAGTCTGCGATATCCATCGCCACGACATTTCCCATTCCGCGTGCGCGTTCTAGCAACATGAGTAGACGACTCGGGATTCGTCCCGCCTTATCCATCTTGAGATAGCTAGAATCACCGCGTTTGAAGTATTGTGCGAGATTGTGCCGGTTGAATACGGCGATTTCCGGTGGCAACTGCACATCGCGGCCTTTTCGGAAGTCGCGTATTGCTTCGATCGTGTCCAGCTCTTTGTCCGACGTTCCACCCTTTAGACGGTTGCGACGATTGGCGGCCATGAAACGTTGCTCCACCTTGATGAGGATCGGCAACAGCACTCGCCCAATCTCTGCGGGGTTGGTTACATCAACGACCTTCTTCGGATTTACGACAGCGAGGATCGCGCCATCACTTTGTAGCGAGAGACGCGTGAGCCGGTAGCGCAACTTCCAATAGAGCAAACGGCCGTTGAGCACGAGTTTTGAGACACCCTTACCGAGCATCCGACTGACTTGTGGTTGAATCGCCGCTACAGCTCTATCGAGGCGTAGCTGTTTCTCCCTCTGCTCCCGCGCGCGTCGATCCTCCGGCTTCCTTCGTGGCTTCCCACGATTCCGTCCTCTCGGTCTCCCCGGACCACGCCGTGGTCTCGATCTGGACGGTCTCCTCCGTGGTTTCGACGCACCTCGACGCTTCCGCTTCGGACCGCGTTCGCCCTTGCGCTTCTGCTTGTTGCGTCTTGCCTTGCGTGCAGACCGTCCACCGGCGGCCTTGCGACGCTTCATCAGGCGCTTCGCGATGCCACCGAGCTTGCCGGCGAGCTTCTTCAGGCCCGATGCGAGCTTCGCGATGAGGAAGTTCGCGACGAAATCGAGGACGACGATCGCGGCGCTTGCGAGAGCCGCGGCGAATTGCGCGCCCGCGCCGCCACCCTTCACGGCCTTGAGGAAGGTGATGAATTTGTCGATGGCGGCGATGATCGAGCTGATCGTGCCCCAGGCTGCTTGGAGCCCTTCGACGATGGCGAGAAGTGCTCCTGCCGCAGGCACGATGACCGCGACGAGCTTCTCGATGAGAAGTCGGATCAAGACCGGCGGGAGCATCGCCAAGATCGCTTCCCAGGCCATCTTGGCGATCGCGGCGATGATCCTGCCCCCACTCGCGCCTCCTCGGCGGATTGGGTTACGGCGATGGAGACACGTCGTGCGTCACGTGCGCCTGCGGCGGCGCGGTCTCCCCCAAAGCTGTGCTCGTGCTCCTTCGTCGCACTGCGCGCAGCAGGGCGAGACGGGGGCTCGCGATTCGGTGTGTTGAACGGAAGTGCCACCGATGGGGAGGGCCCTGCCGCTCCGGGAAGTGAAAGCGTACTTTGGTGACTTATGTCGTTGCCGTGAGGTCAGCGGAGAGTCGACGGTGAGCAACGCGAACTCTCCCCGCCTTCGCCGCAGGGCTCCGCTGAGCGGAAGCGCCTGCTACGTGCCGAACGTATACATTGAGGGAGCCCAGCAGTGGACTAGTCGTGTGCAACGCCAGCGGCTGAACTCGCGCTCTATCTCTGAGTGTTTACGTATGGAAGGAGCCGCTTTGCCGTTTCTCGTACGCGTTCATCGGGGTCGTTTCGGCTCAAGTCCTCGAAGAGCGCCGAGAATTGCGGCCAACACCGATACGCGATTGCGTTCAAAGTCGCCTGTCGGAGAAGTGCATCCGCGTCCTGCGTTGCGTAAGCCTCCAAGAGCTTGTACACGTTAGGCTCAAATTGCGGAAACGTGACGGTGAGCCGAAATGCCGCTTTCACCTGATCGTCGTGATTGTCCGCTTCGGCCGCTTCTTCTAGCAGTTCTTCTGGGTAAAAGTACGGCACGCGACGCAGTTCGAAAAGGAGTTTTTCCGTATTTGGTCCGCGAATTCGGAGGTAATTGGTGCCAGAAATCGGGTCTTCTAGGTAGTGAATAGCCTGAGTGCGGTCTGGCACCGACCACACCTCTTCATAGGCTTCGCTCGAGTTTCTGCTTGGCCATGTATTGACAAGTGAAAATCCCATGTCTTGTGCCGCGCGATGGAAATCCTCGCGTGTCACGTCGGGCTCAAGTACTCGGAACACCTCTTCGGCAGCCATGGTCGGGAGTTTACCTTCTTCGCGTGAGGAACTCACGGATTTTTCTGCGAACGAACTCCTCGACGTCCGCTAACGTCGGAGCTTTCTTGTCCGTAGGCAAGTCTTGCGTGTGTAGTCGGAACCACGCCTTAAGTGTGGCGATTTCGCGGTCTCGACGTTGCTCATACTTCTGGCCAATTTTGGTGCCTTCTTTCGGCGCAGATTGGACACCGGTCATTTCGGCGGTGACGCGCTTGGCTCCAGCTTGGGCGCTACCGTATGCAGACGGGTGAATGCCTTCCTTTCCAATCACCTGTGCAAGCGCCAGCTCGTGCTCGGGCCGATTGGGTTGATGCATTAGCTCAGTAGTCATGAACGAGTAAGCCAAGTCGCGCCGCTGTGCGCCGCTACCGTGGCTTGGTTCTTTTGCAAACAGCAGACCGTGCAACTCGCCGAGTTCTTTCGCGTGTTCTGCCGCTGCTTCCGGCAGCTTTTCTCCACGCAGCATGGCAGTGAGCCACTGGCCTACCGGCTTTCCATGTAGTTTCTCCGCAAGTTTGTCGTAGGTATGTCCTTTGGTCGACCCAAGTCCGCCAACGCCCTTAAAGCCTAGCCACGCTCCGAAAGGAGCGAGTTCTCCGCGGTGTTCAAATCCAATTTGCTTCCCACTCTCCGTGGAGCCAGTAATGAATGCTGCTTCCGGTCGAAGCGCTGCGAGTGGTGCCGCAGGAGATGTTCGTGACGTGAGATCAAGCGCCTCGGCATTGGGTGACGACTGAGGTTGAGCTGACTGGGCGTCGCGTTCCGATTCGGCTTGCTTCACCATGTCAGCTGCAATTCAATCGAGTACTTGGAACAACTCGGTGTGATTGAAGGTCCAGCCGGGCGCCAAAGTGACCGAGGGATTGACGCGGGCCACGATCTGGAACGCGTTCTCACTTCCAACCACTGCCAATGACGTCAGTCGATACTGCAAACGCCAAAGAAGGAGACGACCGCGCAAGTACAGCTTGCTGACACGACGAGCGAGGAGAGCGTTTACCTTTGGAGTCAATTCCTGTTGGGCGCGCTTCAGCCTAGCTAGTTTCTCTCGACGTTCTCTCTCGTCGATCCTCCGGCTTCCTTCGTGGCTTCCCACGATTCCGTCCTCTCGGTCTCCCCGGACCACGCCGTGGTCTCGATTCCTCGACGGTCTCCTCCGTGGTTTCGACGCGCCCCGACGTTTCCGCTTCGGACCGCGTTCGCCCTTGCGCTTCTGCTTGTTGCGACGTGCCTTGCGTGCCGAACGTCCGCCTGCGGCCTTGCGACGTTTCGTGAGGCGCTTGGCGATGCCACCGAGCTTGCCCGCGAGTTTCTTCAGACCCGATGCGAGTTTCGCGATGAGGAAGTTTGCGACGAAGTCGAGAACGACGATCGCGGCGCTCGCGAGAGCCGCTGCGAATTGCGCGCCTGCGCCGCCACCCTTTACGGCCTTGAGGAACGTGATGAATTTGTCGATGGCGGCGATGATCGAGCTGATCGTGCCCCACGCTGCTTGCAGCCCTTCGACGATGGCGAGAAGTGCTCCTGCCGCAGGGACGATGACTGCGACGAGCTTCTCGATGAGAAGCCGGATCAAGACTGGCGGGAGCATCGCCAAGATCGCTTCCCAGGCCATCTTGGCGATCGCGGCAATGAGCCTGCCCCCACTCGCGCCTCCTCGGCGGAATGGGTTACGGCGGTGGAGACACGTCGTGCGGCACGTGCGCCTGCGGCGGCGCGGTCTCCCCCAAAGCTGTGCTCGTGCTCCTTCGTCGCACTGCGCGCAGCAGGGGGAGACGGGGGCAGTGAGGTGAATGAAGTAAACGCTAGCGGCCGGTTGGCATCACGCCGGTGGAAGGGCGAGCTTGTCCCAACCAAAGTGCGCGAAGGCTTCCAAGAGACGATTGGCCTTCCAACGAACACGTTCGCTGGAGTCGTCTTTCTTTGCTCGTTCCGCCAGCTGCTTCAGTTCTACCCACTTCGGATACGACATGGCATCAAACGTCGCCACGCGGACTTCCTCATCATCAATGGTCAACGCCTGTTCGAAGACAGAGACAAAGCGACTATCTGGACGTTGTGGTGCGGCAATGCCGACGTACATGACGGCAGCGCGTGCCGCCTCGAAATCCTCGTTGTAAACGACCTCCTCCCAAACATCCAAGATTCTCCTCTTTGGAGTGGAAGAACGTCGAGTGTTCGTCCTCGAGTGTCGAGACCATCTCGAGAACGGAAGACTCATTCTGTGAGCTTATCGTTGCGTAGGCGATGAGCTCCTCGATGACGTTCACCTGAACGTCTCTCTCTGGAATTCGCCAGACAAGTTCTGGAGAGCGACCGGTTTCTGGGTCGCCATCAACTTCGGCGACGAGTTCCCATCCGAGGCTTTCCGCAAGGGCACGTACGTCTTCGTCGGTGATGCCTTGCCGTATGACCACCCGAGACTTGAACATGCAGAAGTTTAACGAGCTTTGGCGAACGCGCCAGCATCAAGGTAGTGTCTCAATGAAAACTTCTTTCCACCACAACGCGACAACATCGCGTGAGGCGGACGCAAGCAGGCGCTCTCGAACCTCTCCTTTGAACTCCTGGACACCTCGGCGGAGTTCCTCGTACGTGCAGCGGAATTTCCGCTTCTCGCCAGGAAAGGAAACCGTCACTTCGTCACCTTTTCGACGAAAGAGCACTTCTTTTAACCGGCCCCACTGATCGGTGACCTTGTATCGACTGCCATCTTCAAGCAGCAGATTGATGGGCAACCCATCGACAGCTTGACACCAAACGTTGAACGGGGCTTTCCCTTCTCCGTTTGTAACTGTTGGAGTGATCTCTCCTGCAACCAACATATGCACGTCGGCGAGAACATTTCTGCTTGTGAAACGGTCGACAGACATGCATGACAAGGGGTCTCCACTAGCTAGTTGCAGTCCGTCGAAGGAAATCTTGAACATTTTACGTGCTCGTCGGCAAGTAGCTGGCGCGGTTTCTAGCGATTCGAAAAGCTTTTGTACGCGTCACGGAGAAACTTTTCAAGGGTCGCGATGTTCAGGAAGGCGTGTCCGCGCGCCTTCAGTGCCAACCAACGTCGCGCCAGCTCCAGTTCGGCCGTCAAATGACTTGCGGCTCCACCCGAACTCAACGCTGAGTTGCGCGTTCGCTTGGCAGCTTCCGCCAATTGCTTCCGACGTTTAGGATCCTTCTCGTTCAATGCTGCTTGCTCAAGGCTGGCTGCCTTCTCTTTTGCTTCCTGTGCGCTCTTGGTCAATGAGTCGACTCCACCGCCGGAGACAGCTTCGGTCTTAAGTCGCTGACCTTCGGCCCCACCAGCTCCAGCCGGCGTCGGGGGGAAGGCTCCAAGTGCCTCTTCAACTGACTTGAATTCTCCGCTCTGGACCAGTTGCACCAGCATCATGGTGGTGATCAGCACCGACGGGTCGCGCGCTGCTTCGGTGGTCGCCATCAACTCCACGGCTGCTTTCGCTTGGGCGAGCAGCTTTGGATTGGACATGATGGATGGAGGGAACTCCAGCGGCTTGCCTTGAGCCCGCAACTGGAGGTTCCGCGTAAAGGTGGAAAGTCCCATGCCGTTGACAACTCCGGTCATGTTGTCCGGTCCACTGAAGTACCTTCCCAATCGAACGACGGCCGCTTTGGCAGCTGCTGTGAGCCGCTGCACCGCATTCGCTGCTGCGACGTAGCCGCGCGTGAAGAAACCTCGCCGCATACTCACGTGAACGCCCGTGGCGTTTGTCGCGGCTTCACCCGCCGCAGTGCTTGTCAACGCGATCGCCCCGGTGCCGGAGCCCTTGCCCTCCTGACGTTCTCGAAGGAACGAGGCCGTCGCGGCTGCACTTTCACCTTCGAGTGGAATCTCTGCGCGCCCCGTGGGCTTTCCTTGGGTCTGCTTTTGTCGCGCAGCTTTTTCTTTTGCGTGAAGCGACTCGGTCTCCTTGGACACGTCGTTCATGACCTGTGTCCCGACGTTGCGAATGGCAGTTGCGAGAACAGAGTCAGTGAGCTCCAATCGGGGCGAAGCCTGGGCTTCAGGATTGATGATCGCCTTGACCTCGTTCTTGCGCAGAGCCAAGGCCGTAAGGCGGTACTGAACCTTCCAAACTCGAAGTGCGATGCCGAGTATCGGGAGTGGGACCCCCTTGCTGAGCATGCTTCGCAACCGAGGACCGATCGCTGCTGCCGCTCTGTCGACTCGTCTCTGTTTGTCGCTGAAAGATTCCTTTCGCTTTTGTTGCCCCCGCTTGGGTGGCTTCCCACGATTCCGTCCTCTCGGTCTCCCCGGACCACGCCGTGGTCTCGATCTCGACGGTCTCCTCCGTGGCTTCGACGCACCCCGACGTTTCCGCTTCGGACCGCGTTCACCCTTGCGCTTCTGCTTGTTGCGCCGTGCCTTGCGTGCCGACCGTCCGCCTGCGGCCTTGCGACGTTTCGTGAGGCGCTTGGCGATGCCACCGAGCTTGCCCGCGAGTTTCTTCAGACCCGATGCGAGTTTCGCGATGAGGAAGTTCGCGACGAAGTCGAGAACGACGATCGCGGCGCTTGCGAGAGCCGCGGCGATGATCCTGCCCCCACTCGCGCCTCCTCGGCGATGTGAGGGACAGCCATGGAGACGTGATGCGCGTCACGTGCGCCTGCGGCGGCGCGGTCTCCCCCAAAGCTGTGCTCGTGCTCCTTCGTCGCACTGCGCGCAGCAGGGCGAGACGGGGGCTCGTGATTCGGTGTGTTGAACGGGAGTGCCACCGATGAGCGGAGTCCTTGCCGCTCCGGGAAGTGAAAGCGTACTCTGGTGACTTGTGTCGTTGCCGTGACGTAGGGGAGAGTCGACGGTGAGCAACGCGAACTCTCCGCGCCTCCGCCGCAGGGCTCCGCTGAGCGGCGCAACCTTCCCGCCGAGCGCCGACTCTTCAGTGCACGGTGCGGCTCGCGCTCGTCATGAAGCTTGCGCCGGTAGGGGCGTAGCCCTGCCGCGAAGGCGGGCTCGGGAAGCGACACTTGTTCCGTGAAGCGAGCGAGAACGGTCACCCTTGTGTATCAGTTCGGAACTCGTCGAGTAGCGCGGCGCGTTCTCGCACCAACCGACTTATGTGTATTCCTGGAGTTCGTCGACGAGCTGTGCAAGAAGGGCGAGCGCAGGCTTGAGTTTGACGCGGACAACGTGTTTCACGTCTGCTTGGCCACCTAGGGCGAGTGCGGGTTCGAAGGTGAAGATCTCGTCTGGAGCGGGGCGACCGAATCGTTCAACGGCTTCGCGATACAAGGGTCCAAAGAAGAAGCCGTCGATGTCATCGGGATAGAATTGCGTAGCCAGGAATTCCGGGTATCGAAGGATCGAGTTCAAGCAGGTTGCCGTGTGAACGAAAATGATCCGAAGCTGATCTCCAATGAGACATACCAAGTCGCCGAAAGCAGATCGCGCGAATACCATCGATCCTGGTTCCAGCTGCCAGTCGGACAAGACATCCAAATAGTCATTCGGATTCACGGTGCGAATCAGCCCTCCAAGATAGGTGCACCAGCCGTACGTCTTCCAGAATCTCATTAATGGTTCGGGAGCAAGTTTCGAAAGGATTTGGAGTTGTTGCTCCGTAAGCGGGACCGAGTGTTCCGGTGTGCCGAGTAACTCGTGGAAGGCCTGCAGCAGTTCGAAGTCATCATTGTCAATCGACATAGCTGTTCTTTCTAGCTCTTCGGGTAAAGCCGCACATTCATGCTGTCGTGGGGGTTATGCTGTGCGCGCTGCTTCGCCACGCTCTCTATTTGAGAAACTAATCCCTTCCACTGCGATCCCAAAGACGAGTTGACCGTGGTCAGACCAAATCCTTCAGGCATCGCCGACGTATCCCCGACCTCAATTGACGAGCCTTGCCGAACATTCGATTTCGAGCTGCTTGGCACGGTCGCGCGCATTGCGCGTGAATTCGTCGATGGGGACTCCTCCAATTCGATCATGGTTGCCACCTGCGATCTGGTCTGGATCGTGTAACGCAGCAAGATCTCGAAATCGGTATTCAGCGGCGTTCTTGGCCACCAGACCAGCCTTGATGATGGCCTGCGGTCGCGTCATGCCATGTTTGCTCATATAGTACGGGACAAGGCGAACGACCAGCATTTGTCGGAGCTCGGCCAGCTTTGCCGTTCGCGCGCGCTGCTGCACGCTGTCGGATTGATCGTGGCGCCCCGAACCCGTGGCTGCGGAGCGTGCGAGGAATAACGACCGCAGCTCTGTCCACCGTCCTACCGTCATTGCATTGATGCCCCGCTCTTGCCCACGGATTTGTCGCAGGTAGTCTTTACGCCAGTCTGGGTGTTGTTCGGTGTGCGGAAGGAAGTTCACCGTGACCTGGCGCATTCGGCTACGAGCTTTTGCTTTGCCGTGGCGTTCTGGGCTCATCGATACCCAGAAGTCGATGTAGCCGTCTTTCTCGACGTCGGATGGGCTCGTCTCGATGCGGATCTTTAGGGTGCGACCCTTGGGAGCGCGCCGTTGTAATTGCGCCCGCAGTAGAGCCGCTTGCACCTGCTTCTCCTTGATGCCCAACTCAGGCGTTTTGGCTCGAGCTGGACGACTCAAGCTTGTGAGCACTCGCGCAATGATGGCTTGCGGCGACATCTGCCCACGAGGGCGATTGGGACGCGGTCGTCTTCGCCTTCCCGGTCCTCTTCGTCGTGGTCTCCCCGGTCCACGCCGTGGTCTCGATCTCGACGGTCTCCTCCGTGGTTTCGACGCACCCCGACGCTTCCGCTTCGGACCGCGTTCACCCTTGCGCTTGTTGCGACGTGCCTTGCGTGCAGAACGCCCACCGGCGGCTTTGCGACGTTTCATCAGTCGCTTGGCGATGCCACCGAGCTTGCCGGCGAGTTTCTTCAGACCCGATGCGAGTTTGGCGATGAGGAAGTTCGCGACGAAGTCGAGGACGACGATCGCGGCGCTCGCGAGAGCCGCGGCGAATTGCGCGCCTGCGCCGCCACCCTTTACGGCCTTCAGGAAGGTGATGAATTTGTCGATGGCGGAGATGATCGAGCTGATCGTGCCCCACGCTGCTTGGAGCCCTTCGACGATGGCGAGAAGTGCTCCTGCCGCAGGGACGATGACCGCGACGAGCTTCTCGATGAGAAGCCGGATCAAGACTGGCGGAAGCATTGCCAAGATCGCTTCCCATGCCATCTTTGCGATCGCGGCGATGATCCTGCCCCACTCGCGCCTCCTCGGCGATGTGAGGGACAGCAATGGAGACGTGTTGTGCGTCACGTGCGCCTGCGGCGGCGCGGTCTCCCCCAAAGCTGTGCTCGTGCTCCTTCGTCGCACTGCGCGCAGCAGGGCGAGACGGGGGCGGTGAACAAGCGGGAAGTGTCGTTAGACAGGGTGCCGCAGTGCGCGACCGGAAACGCTTAGTGCGGTTCAGTCGGCGTCATATCGCGCCGCCAAGAATCCAACGCGCGCTCCGGTCTTACTAGTGCCCTCATAGAAGGCAATGGCCCAGCCGTCGTCGAGGTAGCGGATCCAATGGTCGACATTGGTAAGAGCATCCGCCATGGCAGCACCGGTCGCTAGTCGAGCCTTGTATTCTTCCTTTGACCAGTGCTCTTTCCACCACTTCTTGCCGTAGTCTTCTTCTTCGTTCTCAATCTCGTCGGCATCCATCCCGAGCATCACGAGTTTGGGGTCGTTCTCCCGGTCGTCGTCCTCGTCTTCGTCGTCTTCGTCGTCTTCGTCGTCTTCGTCGTCTTCGTCGTCGAGGGACGTGTCGAGTGGCTCCTCCCCGGCTTGTGCAAGCAGTTCATTGACCTCGCCAAAGAGCGCTTGGGCCTCGTCTAGATGCTCCTTGACCCGCCCATCTTCATCGTCCTCGTTTCCAGGAATGGAGCTGCCAGGGGCGATGACGAACGGGAAGTATTCGCAGTCCTTGCTGGTCGATTCATGCGCCGGCGAAAGAAGCTTTTGAAGTGACAAAACGAGCTCGATGTCCTTCTTGGCCCCAGGGTAGCCCTTCGGTGGCCAATTGGGCCCTCCGAGGCTGCTTGCAACGGGACGCATGTACTTGGCGAGATACTCGTATGCGGTGGGCTGCAAGAAGAACCCCTCGTGAGCAACGGGAACGAGCTCGGGCTCCTTCGGTTTTGTCTTCTTCGATGCAGACGTCGGGGGTACTTGGGCTCGAACTCCTCCCGGGACCTTGACCATGCCGAACGCTACCGGGTCGAATGCTTCTGGGAAGAGCGTGGAGTCGTCGTACTTGGCGCCGGTGAAGATCGAGGGACCACTGTCCTCGTCGTCTTCGTCCTCAAGAATCATGCCTCGCATGTCGGCGCCACAGAAGTCGGCGTTGGTGGCGTCCGAGTCCAAGAAGAAGACTTCTTCTTCGAAGTTGCACAGCCGGAAGCTAGCCTTACGCAGGTCGACTCCGTAGAAGCCCATCTTCCGAAATGTGCATTGGAGAAACGTTGCGCCACGCGCATTCGCATCGTTAAAGCTGCAGTGCTCCAGCTCAACATTCGTAAACCGTATGCTCTCCAAAGTGGCTTTGCGAAATACGGCATTGTCGAGCTTAAGGTGCTGAAAATGTGCATCCCGCAACGTGCCGTCATCGAACTCGCTCGATACGAACGTGCAGGCGCTGAACGTTGCAGCCGTAATGTCTGACTTGTACAGCGAAACGTAGCTTAGATTACACTCGGTAAAGGTTGCTGAGCGACCTTCGAGCTGGTGTGCGACACAATGGATGAGGTTGACTCGGGTCAATGTTGCATTGTGTAGAATAGCTTTGACTAGATGCGAGTTGCCAAGATCGACGTCGATGAGCTGCATCCCGCTCAGAATCTGCCGAACCAAGTGACGCTTCAGGGAAGGATTTCTTGCCTGCAGCTAGTCCTCGTTTGAATCCCTTCACGTCAACCATGTTGATCTTATAGCAGATTGCGGTCCTCGGGGGCGTCGCTTAATTGGATGCGTGGGCCTTGGGCCAAGAGCTCCCGGTAGGCTCTTTCGATGTAAACGCCGGTCGTCAGTGCTCGGCGAACACGTTCGATGTCTTGAGTGCGCACAACGAGGGACTCTCGAGCGAGAATCTTCACCGAGCCAGCTGCGAAGGCTAGTTGGAGGCTGATCCTCTGTTCGACTTGTTGCTTTGCGGCTGCAGAGCGACTTCGCTTCAGCGACGTTGCCAGACTCTGGTACTGGGCGTCCGCGTTTCTTATTCTCTGAATCGCCCCCTCTCCCAAAACGCTCAACGGTCGTTTCTTGCCTTTCGGACTCTGTTCTTTGCGCTCCGGCGTATCTACCCCGTGCTTCGCCTCTCCCTTTGCGTGCTTATCCGCGGCGGGTTTGTCGCCTCGCTCCAGGGCTTCACGTTTCTTGTCTCGCTCCGCCTTCATGTCGTGGCCAAGGCGACGATTCACGTCCGCAGCGCCCGGAAACAGGTTGTCAATGTCGTTGAACTCATCCGTCAAAGCTTTCCGAGTGGCGTTCTCGACGGAGCGATTGTTGGGTCTCGGCGCCTGTTTTTTGGTCTTGAGGAACGCTACGGCGTCTGGGAACGGCTTGCCGTGAAGCGAGAGCTGGTAATCATCGCGAATGATCGAGAACGCTTTGATGTGGCGTCTATCGATGTCCGGACGAAGCGTTGTCGTGGGATCACCATTGGCGTCGAGCACGTGCAGGTTCGGCCACCGTCTTGCCAGTTCCAACTGAGTGCTCGTGCGAAATCCGCCCGGTCTGCCTTGACCGCTCCAGAGGCGTTTCGTGTTGATGTGAACGTAGCCCGTGATTCGACTGAGCGTCGCGCGCAGCTTTCGTAGGTGATTTTCCAGCGCCTTGTCTGCGTTCGCGATTTTGGAGCGATGGGCTGCCGCTTTGCTCTTGGGCACCTTCTTTCGTTCGAGCTTTGCGAGTCGCTTGGCTGACGCAATTGCGGCAGCCGCTTGCGCTCGCGCGGTGCTGATCTCGGTGCGAGACTTGCTGTTGCGATGCTCCTTCTGCTTCGAGAGCATCGACAAAAACGCGCTGACTGACATTGGCGCCGAGTGCACAACCACTCGCCCACCGCCACTTTTCTCGCTCTTGAGCGTGTGACTCTCTTCGTCAAGTTGGAATGGCAGCTTCTCGCCAAACTCACCATCGGGGATCGGCACGTGAACGAGCTTGCCGTCGTCTTTCCCGCGGCCTTTGATCCGAGAGCGATCCCGTCTCGGTCTTGTTGGTCGCCGCTTTGGTCTTCCCGGTCTCCTCCGTGGTTTCGATGCGCCTCGACGTTTCCGCTTCGGACCACGTTCGCCCTTGCGCTTGTTGCGTCGTGCCTTGCGTGCCGACCGTCCGCCTGCGGCTTTGCGACGTTTCATCAGGCGCTTCGCGATGCCACCGAGCTTGCCGGCGAGTTTCTTCAGGCCCGATGCGAGCTTCGCGATGAGGAAGTTCGCGACGAAGTCGAGAACGACGATCGCGGCGCTCGCGAGAGCCGCTGCGAACTGCGCGCCTGCGCCGCCTCCCTTCACTGCTTTGAGGAAGGTGATGAATTTGTCGATGGCGGCGATGATCGAGCTGATCGTGCCCCAGGCTGCTTGTAGCCCTTCGACGATGGCGAGTAGTGCTCCTGCCGCAGGGACGATGACCGCGACGAGCTTCTCGATGAGAAGTCGGATCAAGACCGGCGGAAGCATCGCCAATATCGCTTCCCAAGCCATCTTGGCGATCGCGGCGATGATCCTGCCCCCACTCGCGCCTCCTCGGCGGAGTGTGTTACGGCGGTGAAGACGTGCTGCGCGTCACTTGCGCCTCCGGCGGCGCGGTCTCCCCCAAAGCTGTGCTCGTGCTCCTTCGTCGCACTGCGCGCAGCAGGGCGAGACGGGGGCGGTGAGGTGAATGAAGTAAACGCTAGCGGCCGGTTGGCATCACGCCGGTGGAAGGGCGAGCTTGTCCCAACCAAAGTGCGCGAAGGCTTCCAAGAGACGATTGGCCTTCCAACGAACACGTTCGCTGGAGTCGTCTTTCTTTGCTCGTTCCGCCAGCTGCTTCAGTTCTACCCACTTCGGATACGACATGGCATCAAACGTCGCCACGCGGACTTCCTCATCATCAATGGTCAACGCCTGTTCGAAGACAGAGACAAAGCGACTATCTGGACGTTGTGGTGCGGCAATGCCGACGTACATGACGGCAGCGCGTGCCGCCTCGAAATCCTCGTTGTAAACGACCTCCTCCCAAACATCCAAGATCTCCTCTTTGGAGTGGAAGAACGTCGAGTGTTCGTCCTCGAGTGTCGAGACCATCTCGAGAACGGAAGACTCATTCTGTGAGCTTATCGTTGCGTAGGCGATGAGCTCCTCGATGACGTTCACCTGAACGTCTCTCTCTGGAATTCGCCAGACAAGTTCTGGAGAGCGACCGGTTTCTGGGTCGCCATCAACTTCGGCGACGAGTTCCCATCCGAGGCTTTCCGCAAGGGCACGTACGTCTTCGTCGGTGATGCCTTGCCGTATGACCACCCGAGACTTGAACATGCAGAAGTTTAACGAGCTTTGGCGAACGCGCCAGCATCAAGGTAGTGTCTCAATGAAAACTTCTTTCCACCACAACGCGACAACATCGCGTGAGGCGGACGCAAGCAGGCGCTCTCGAACCTCTCCTTTGAACTCCTGGACACCTCGGCGGAGTTCCTCGTACGTGCAGCGGAATTTCCGCTTCTCGCCAGGAAAGGAAACCGTCACTTCGTCACCTTTTCGACGAAAGAGCACTTCTTTTAACCGGCCCCACTGATCGGTGACCTTGTATCGACTGCCATCTTCAAGCAGCAGATTGATGGGCAACCCATCGACAGCTTGACACCAAACGTTGAACGGGGCTTTCCCTTCTCCGTTTGTAACTGTTGGAGTAATCTCTCCTGCAACCAACATATGCACGTCGGCGAGAACATTTCTGCTTGTGAAACGGTCGACAGACATGCATGACAAGGGGTCTCCACTAGCTAGTTGCAGTCCGTCGAAGGAAATCTTGAACATTTTACGTGCTCGTCGGCAAGTAGCTGGCGCGGTTTCTAGCGATTCGAAAAGCTTTTGTACGCGTCACGGAGAAACTTTTCAAGGGTCGCGATGTTCAGGAAGGCGTGTCCGCGCGCCTTCAGTGCCAACCAACGTCGCGCCAGCTCCAGTTCGGCCGTCAAATGACTTGCGGCTCCACCCGAACTCAACGCTGAGTTGCGCGTTCGCTTGGCAGCTTCCGCCAATTGCTTCCGACGTTTCAGGATCCTTCTCGTTCAATGCTGCTTGCTCAAGGCTGGCTGCCTTCTCTTTTGCTTCCTGTGCGCTCTTGGTCAATGAGTCGACTCCACCGCCGGAGACAGCTTCGGTCTTAACTCGCTGACCTTCGGCCCCACCAGCTCCAGCCGGCGTCGGGGGGAAGGCTCCAAGTGCCTCTTCAACTGACTTGAATTCTCCGCTCTGGACCAGTTGCACCAGCATCATGGTGGTGATCAGCACCGACGGGTCGCGCGCTGCTTCGGTGGTCGCCATCAACTCCACGGCTGCTTTCGCTTGGGCGAGCAGCTTTGGATTGGACATGATGGATGGAGGGAACTCCAGCGGCTTGCCTTGAGCCCGCAACTGGAGGTTCCGCGTAAAGGTGGAAAGTCCCATGCCGTTGACAACTCCGGTCATGTTGTCCGGTCCACTGAAGTACCTTCCCAATCGAACGACGGCCGCTTTGGCAGCTGCTGTGAGCCGCTGCACCGCATTCGCTGCTGCGACGTAGCCGCGCGTGAAGAAACCTCGCCGCATACTCACGTGAACGCCCGTGGCGTTTGTCGCGGCTTCACCCGCCGCAGTGCTTGTCAACGCGATCGCCCCGGTGCCGGAGCCCTTGCCCTCCTGACGTTCTCGAAGGAACGAGGCCGTCGCGGCTGCACTTTCACCTTCGAGTGGAATCTCTGCGCGCCCCGTGGGCTTTCCTTGGGTCTGCTTTTGTCGCGCAGCTTTTTCTTTTGCGTGAAGCAACTCGGTCTCCTTGGACACGTCGTTCATGACCTGTGTCCCGACGTTGCGAATGGCAGTTGCGAGAACAGAGTCAGTGAGCTCCAATCGGGGCGAAGCCTGGGCTTCAGGATTGATGATCGCCTTGACCTCGTTCTTGCGCAGAGCCAAGGCCGTAAGGCGGTACTGAACCTTCCAAACTCGAAGTGCGATGCCGAGTATCGGGAGTGGGACCCCCTTGCTGAGCATGCTTCGCAACCGAGGACCGATCGCTGCTGCCGCTCTGTCGACTCGTCTCTGTTTGTCGCTGAAAGATTCCTTTCGCTTTTGTTGCCCCCGCTTGGGTGGCTTCCCACGATTCCGTCCTCTCGGTCTCCCCGGACCACGCCGTGGTCTCGATCTCGACGGTCTCCTCCGTGGCTTCGACGCACCCCGACGTTTCCGCTTCGGACCGCGTTCACCCTTGCGCTTCTGCTTGTTGCGTCTTGCCTTGCGTGCAGACCGTCCACCGGCGGCCTTGCGACGCTTCATCAGGCGCTTCGCGATGCCACCGAGCTTGCCGGCGAGTTTCTTCAGTCCCGACGCGAGTTTCGCGATGAGGAAGTTCGCGACGAAGTCGAGAACGACGATCGCGGCGCTCGCGAGAGCCGCTGCGAACTGCGCGCCTGCGCCGCCTCCCTTCACTGCTTTGAGGAAGGTGATGAATTTGTCGATGGCGGCGATGATCGAGCTGATCGTGCCCCAGGCTGCTTGTAGCCCTTCGACGATGGCGAGTAGTGCTCCTGCCGCAGGGACGATGACCGCGACGAGCTTCTCGATGAGAAGTCGGATCAAGACCGGCGGAAGCATCGCCAATATCGCTTCCCAAGCCATCTTGGCGATCGCGGCGATGATCCTGCCCCCACTCGCGCCTCCTCGGCGATGAGAGGGACAGCAATGGAGACGTGAAGCGCGTCACATGCGCCTGCGGCGGCGCGGTCTCCCCCAAAGCTGTGCTCGTGCTCCTTCGTCGCACTGCGCGCAGCAGGGGGAGACGGGGGCTCGTGATTCGGTGTGTTGAACGGGAGTGGGCCACCGGTGAGCGGGGGGCCTTGCCGCTCCGGAAAGTGAAAGCGTACTCTGGTGACTTATGTCGTTGCCGTGAGGTGAGCGGAGAGTCGATGGTGAGCGACGCGAACTCTCCGCGCCTCCGCCGCAGGGCTCCGCTGAGCGGCGCAACCTTCCCGCCGAGCGCCGACGCTTCAGTGCACGGTGCGGCTGGCGCTCGTCATGAAGCTTGCGCCGGTAGGGGCGTAGCCCTGCCGCGAAGGCGGGCTCGGAAAGGTCACATGGTCACATCCACTCGCCAACAGCTCAGCCGCTCGGTCACCCTCTCGCAGCGCGCTCACGCCTTTCGTCACAACCCCACACGCACGGAAGCCCTTCTGTGGTCTGCGCTGCGTTCGGGGCAGCTTGGGGTCACCTTTCGCCGGCAGGTGGTTATTGGCGGGCGCTACATCGCGGAACTTCGTCGCTTCCTCGGTTCGGGTCATTATCGAAATCGACGGCGGCTATCATGAGCGCCGCCGCACCGCTGACGCTCGCCGTGACAGGGACTTACATCGGCTGGGGTACACCGTGTTGCATCTGACGGCGGAGGCGGTGGAGGGACGGCTGGAGGGAGCGGTGGCGGAGGTGGGAAGAGCTGTTGGGTTCTTGCGGTCCCAGCGCTAAGAGGCCCTGCCGGCGTCGCTTGTCAGTCACGCACCAGCTTGAACTGACATCGAATCTCGTGATCCTTCCAGGAACGCAGCCATTCGCCCATCACGTCCACGCGTTGTTGGCACGAACAGAATGCCTCATCGTCCAGATGCTGTCCGCCTTCGACGACGCGGATCGTGATGAACACGTCGGGGGTCTTCAGGAGTTCTGGCAATTGGCGGGTACGGGTTAATCCTTTGACGTTCTTGCGAGGGAATTCTCCATCAAGGATCTGACGGATGTCGTAGAAGGAGTTCCTCATCAATCCCTCTAGCAGCCAGAGCACACACCTAACGGGCCGCTTCGACGATTGTATGGCAAGCATCGCTTCTAGCGAATCCGTCTTCTTGTCGTAGCGCCAGCCTAACTCGTCGCTTACCACGGACGGTGGCGCTTCAGGTTGTCCTTCTGGCCCCAACTCCCTGGAAAGATCGTGGAAACATCCAGAGAGGATCTCTAGGCATGAACGGTTCAACTGACGGGAGCGTTGTATGATGGACGCCGCGATTCTGCCGGCGTCGGGTTCTCCTCCGAGAACACAAAGAAGCGTTGCTGCCTCTATACGGACAAGTTCCAGATCTTGCTCTAGGCCACCTTGCCTTGTTGAGTACAACAATTCGAGCGCGGGAAGATCCTCGTTGGGCGAATCCGAAGGCAGGGCGAGCCTTAAGTGGCGTGTATCAGCAATTTTAGGTGCGCTCGCGCACACGATGGATCCTATCAACTCCAAATCGACCAGTTCCGCAGTGCGCGGGATCCGTGGCGGAGGCGCTGTCCTTACTCGCGTGAGTTCTGCCTCAAGCTCGGCGAGGGCCGCATCCAGTGGGTTTCCGCAGATTACGTCAGCGCACAAAGCACAGGCAGCGCGATACGCGTCAAAAACAGGATGTCCTTCAGGCGCGCCCTGCTGGGGCGTCTTGAGTAACGTCATTTCGGCAGTTCCAGCCAGTAGACGCAATGCAAGCTCAAGCCAATCGCGCTTGGGTACGGGTGCGACGAGGGCCTCACGCGCCGCGAGGGTAATGCCCGAGAGTGTACCGTTTAGTCTCGTTGGATCGAAGTCTGCTCGAGTGGACATCGGATAATTTCGACGGTAGCATCTTTCATCCGATTAGGTCACCGTCAGCTTCTAGTTTTGCCACGGCGCGGTAGAGCTGGTTGGTCGCAATCTTCATTTGCGACGCGCCAGCGTTGAGCAAGGATTGTGTTGCCACCATCCAAGTTCCAGATCAGTCTCCACTCGGATGATGCGCTCGACATCGATAGACTTTCCACTTTCAAGGTTAGTGAACAGGGCTAGGGCGCTTTCGAGGCCGCTTGAATCTCCGCCGTGCTTCCTAACTCGTTGAATCGCTGATTGAAGCTGTCGAACAATTCCGCGGATGTTCTTTTTGAATGCCTCTTCGACCGTCAAAGCACTGAGCTGGTTTTTGACTCGGCGGACCACGCGGGTCTTGGTGCCATCATCGTGTACCTTGTCGCCCTCGGTGTAGGCCTGACCAGAAAGGGCCCGGTGGGGGTTTCGCTCTGCTTCTTCACGGAGCGTCGTGTTGACGAGGTTCTCTGGCTTGGGGGTGAATGTGCCCTTCGCCATTCGGGCTGCGGTTTCTTTGCTGGATTCAGATGAAAGCTGTTCTCCAAGCTTGGTCTTGACGTCGCCGAGGATCGGGGTGCCTCCGGCTGGGATACTTTTCACCCTCGGCTCCTTTGAGTACTACAATCGCAAAGTCCGATCCGGTCGCTTGCGTCTTGCCTTGGTAAAGCTTGGCCAGCTCCGGATTAGCTGCTGCCATTTCGGGGCTGACGCTGCGAGGAACGAAGACGATGGTGCGACCCGTCGGCTCGATGAATACTCCGGGCGTGCCCGTAGGCTTTAGCGACGAGGCGAATTTGGTAAGTGCGCTTGACTCGAACTTCTGTCCTGCGGCCACTTGAGGCGGAAGCTTTGCGGCGTTTTCGGTCACCAGCTTGTTTACGCCCAAGGCGTTGACGTCTTTTCGAACTCCTTCTTTTGCCAGTTCGCTCGCGCTCTGACCTGAAGCAAGTTTCTGTCGTCCGAGGCGACCCAAATCCGAATCGTCGACGTTAGTGGAATCGACGCCGGCCTTTTGGAGAATCGGTCGAATCTTGTTGACCCATTGTTGATGTAGCCACTTGTCGAGCGAGGCACCGGAACGACCCTGCGCTTTGAGCTCGTTGGTGATGCTAGAAACGGTCGTTTCCGGGAATCCAAACGCCGGCAGCTTTGGATTCACGGAGAGCGTGACCATCAAGCGAGAACCGCGTCGCTGATTGCCGCACTGACGCGATTGCGTCGCGCGATGGCATGGATCTGTCGCTCGGCCTTCTTCTGTGGCATTCCGCGGGAGATAACGCGCTTGATTTGACTGCGAGCTATTCGAAGCCGACGTTTCGCTTCACGCAGCCGCCGTTCCTTTTCTCGCTGGCTCCGGTTCCGACCGTTGCGATTTCGGCCGCTCCGTCCTCGCGGTCTCCCCGGTCCACGCCGTGGTCTCGATCTCGACGGTCTCCTCCGTGGTTTCGATGCACCCCGACGTTTCCGCTTCGGACCGCGTTCGCCCTTGCGCTTGTTGCGTCTTGCCTTGCGTGCAGACCGTCCACCGGCGGCCTTGCGACGCTTCATCAGGCGCTTCGCGATGCCACCGAGCTTGCCGGCGAGTTTCTTCAGTCCCGACGCGAGTTTCGCGATGAGGAAGTTCGCAACGAAGTCGAGAACGACGATCGCGGCGCTTGCGAGAGCCGCGGCGAATTGCGCGCCCGCGCCGCCACCCTTCACGGCCTTGAGGAAGGTGATGAATTTGTCGATGGCGGCGATGATCGAGCTGATCGTGCCCCAGGCTGCTTGTAGCCCTTCGACGATGGCGAGTAGTGCTCCTGCCGCAGGGACGATGACCGCGACGAGCTTCTCGATGAGAAGTCGGATCAAGACCGGCGGAAGCATCGCCAATATCGCTTCCCAAGCCATCTTGGCGATCGCGGCGATGATCCTGCCCCCACTCGCGCCTCCTCGGCGATGTGAGGGACAGCAATGGAGACGTGCCGTGCGTCACGTGCGCCTGCGGCGGCGCGGTCTCCCCCAAAGCTGTGCTCGTGCTCCTTCGTCGCACTGCGCGCAGCAGGGCGAGACGGGGGCTCGAGGTTCAGTGTGTTGAACGGGAGTGCCACCGATGAGCGGAGTCCTTGCCGCTCCGGGAAGTGAAAGCGTACTTTGGTGACTTATGTCGTTGCCGTGAGGTGAGCGGACAGTCGACGGTGAGCAACACGAACTCTCCCCGCCCCCGCAGCAGGGCTCCGCTGTGCGGCGCAACCTTCCCGCCGAGCGCCGACGCTTCAGCGCACGGTGCGGCCCGCGCTCGTCATGAAGCTTGCGCCGGTAGGGGCGTAGCCCTGCCGCGAAGGCGGGCTCGGAAAGGTCACATGGTCACGCCCACTCGCCAACAGCTCAGCCGCTCCGTCACCCTCTCGCAGCGCGCTCACGCCTTTCGTCAAAACCCCACACGCACGGAAGCCCTTCTGTGGTCTGCGCTGCGTGCGGGGCAGCTTGGGGTCACGTTTCGGCGGCAGGTGGTCGTTGGAGGGCGCTACATCGCGGATTTCGTTGCTTCCTCGGTGCGGGTCATTGTCGAAATCGACGGCGGCTACCATGAGCGCCGCCGCACCGCTGACGCTCGCCGTGACAGGGACTTACGTCGCTTGGGGTACACCGTGTTGCACCTGACGGCCGAGGCGGTGGAGCGGCAGCTGGAGGGAGCGGTGGCGGAGGTACGGATGGCCATCGAATCGACACTTGTTCCGTGAAGCGAGCGAGAACGGTCACCCTTGTGCATCAGTTCGGAATGCGTCGAGTAGCGCGGCGCGTTCTCGCACCAACCGACTTATGTGTATTCCTGGAGTTCGTCGACGAGCTGTGCAAGAAGGGCGAGCGCAGCTCCACTATGTTCGGAGCTGCCGTTCTGATTCGCGAACCTTCAGCATATGTGTTGCACGACGTCGGCAGCGTTCTGATTCGTCATTTGCTGACACGTCTTGCAGGAGTTTATCGAACTCGGGCCAATCGCGATAACCGATTGCTGCGAGCGTTGCCTCGCGTACTTCTTCGTTCTTGTCGCCAAGCCCAAGGCGAAGTCTAGTCGCAAACTGCTCATCGAAATTCGAGCGGCGCAGCTACTCCTATTTTGAGTATCGCAGCTATTTGGGCACTGTCGTGTGGTGCCTCATCCCAAAGGGAAAATAGCTCCTCCTGGGAAAAGACTGAGAGCTTTCTCCTTAGAATCCTGCAGCCCTCTGCGTGAGCAGCGCCTTCGACGATCACATACGTGCAATCCGCGATCGGATCATCGACGTAAGTGACTTGAATATCTCCGTTGCGTGACGCGTGGACGAGCTCAAACGGTAATTGCTTCTCTGGATCGCCTCGTCGCTCTGCTCGAAGGAGCCAGAAGTTGGCTACGCAAATGGCACCGAAAGTAGTCTCATCCGGGGCCTTTAGAACTAGTCGAGTGTGTTCCGCCATAGACGCGCTCCGTTAGCCTTTGGCCATCGAGTCTGGGAGATTGAAGCTCGCGAGGAGTCTACGCCGAATTTCTTGCTTTAGGGTTTCAATTTTCTCTCGTTGAGATGCTCCTGCTTTGAACTCGATGTCAAGTGTCTTGATCCAAGCTCGAACCAGTGCCACCTCGCGTCTCAGTTGGCGTTCAAGAGCGCGCTTGGACACATTGGTTGGAGAAGGCCGCCCTGCCACTTCTGCTCGGCCCAAGGATTGATCCGCGGCCAGCGCTCTGGATTGCGCGCCTTCCCCACTCATGGGGAAGAGACCACCCTTTTCTGCGTTTTTCCCGAAGATCTGTTCGGGGGATTTGCCGCTACCCAGTAGCTCTAGAGACATCTGCGCTTGCACCATTGCGGCGCGGCTGCGCATCGTTTCTTGGCCGAACATCAGTTGATGAAGTGCGGCAAGTTGTGTTGCACTATGCCCCTCAGGAACGACTCCGTTTTGGAAGCTGATGAGAGCTTGCGCTAGTCTGGGGCCGTTGGTGCCAGCGTCGCGCGCAATCTCCACATAGGTCTTCGCGGTGAGACCGTTTTCGGTAGCCTCTTTGATCAGTTGATGTTGTCTTCCTTCATGACGTGATTGGACCTGGCGGGTTGCGCCAATCGTGGAGCCAGCTGCATCCTTGAAGGCGACTTCGCGATTTTGGCCCCTTCGAAGGGGGGGCAGCTGCTCTCCCGCTAGCACCTGAGCAGGAATGCTGGTTCCAGAGGGCACCGTGACTTGGGGAATGATACGGTCTGTGGAAGTCTTTGTGGTTCCATGCGTTGCCAGCATCGCTGCCGCTTGGCTCTTTACGTCATCACGTTTCGTGATGAGTTCATCCGCGAGATCGCGAAGGTAAGTGAGGAGCTCGTCACAATCCATCTTGATTCCGTGTCCGACGGAAGCAGTTGGATTTACTTTGGCGATGATATCGAACGACTTCCCACTCCCTGAAATTGAAAGGGCGGAGAGTCGATATTGCAGTCGCCACACAAGCAGTCTGCCTCGAAGAAAGAGGCCGTTTACTCCACGCGTGAGCAGCGCGTCGATTTTAGGGGGGAGTTCAGTCTTGGCGCGATTTAGCCTTGCAAGTTTCTCTTTGCGATCTCTCTCGCGTCGATCCTCCGGCTTCCTTCGTGGTTTCCCACGATTTCGTCCTCTCGGTCTCCCCGGTCCACGCCGTGGTCTCGATCTCGACGGTCTCCTCCGTGGTTTCGATGCACCCCGACGTTTCCGCTTCGGACCGCGTTCACCCTTGCGCTTGTTGCGTCTTGCCTTGCGTGCGGACCGTCCGCCTGCGGCCTTGCGACGTTTCGTGAGGCGCTTGGCGATGCCACCGAGCTTGCCCGCGAGTTTCTTCAGACCCGATGCGAGTTTCGCGATGAGGAAGTTTGCGACGAAGTCGAGAACGACGATCGCGGCGCTCGCGAGAGCCGCTGCGAACTGCGCGCCTGCGCCGCCACCCTTTACGGCCTTGAGGAACGTGATGAATTTGTCGATGGCGGCGATGATCGAGCTGATCGTGCCCCAGGCTGCTTGTAGCCCTTCGACGATGGCGAGTAGTGCCCCTGCCGCAGGCACGATGACCGCGACGAGCTTCTCGATGAGAAGTCGGATCAAGACCGGCGGGAGCATCGCCAATATCGCTTCCCAGGCCATCTTTGCAATCGCGGGAAACCCCAATTGACCCGTGACGATTTGCCAGATCACTTTGCCGACGCCGATGACGGCTTCGAGTTTGGCGTTGAACCACTCCTTGACTGCGGCTTTGAAGGCTTTCCAGAGGTGGTTCTTGATGCCGTCTACGACGGAGGCGCCGAGGTTGCTGAGCCAGCCGCTGGGGTTGGGGGCGATGTCTTTGATCAGGGCCGCGAAGACTCCGAACGTGTCGGCGATGCCCTTGGCGGCGCTGATGGCGCCGTTCACGACGGAGGCTACGGCGTCGACTGCTGCCTTGAGGGCGAAGGCGAGTGCTCCTAGGGCTGCGTCGAGGAGTGCACCCCAGGCGTCTAGGTACATTTGGACGGCCTTCTTCAGACCCTCCGCCAGGGCGTTGACGACCTTCTCCGCGGCGGACACCAATGCCTTGATCGCGTTCCGGAACTTCTCGCGCAGACCCGGGAACGCGGCGAGTACTCGATCGCCTAGAGCAATGAGGAAGTCGCCTGCCGCCTTGATCTTGTCGACGATCCACTTGCGCGCACTCTCGATGAGATCCGTCGCGGCCTTCTTCGCTGCCTCGATGGCCTTCTTCACCGCGGCACGCGCCGCGTCGAGGGCCTTCTGGATCCCTGCCTTGATGCTATCGAAGAATGCCTTGGCCTTGCTTGCTACCCAACCGAAGAATCCATCGGATTGCTCCTTGCCGCGGGCACGCTCTTGCTCGGCTTTGGTTTGGCCTTCCTTCTTTGCCTTGCGGGCTTCAGTGTTCCCGTCTTCGACTTCCTTCGTCGCCTTGTCGTTGGCCTCCGTGCGCTTCGACGACACGTTCTTGGCGGCCTCCGACACCGTGCGGCTCGCCTCTTCATCGGCACCGCGGATCTCGTCTTGCTGCGCCCCCGTCCAGTCGCCGCGCTGCTTCGCGACGTCGCCCTTCGCTTGGTTACGCGCCGTGGCTTGTTCCTCGGCGTTCTGCGCCTCAGCCTCGGCGATCTGCTCCGTGCTCGTTCGTTCGGCGTCCGTCACGGCCTCGCCGTGCGTCGACTCCGCCGAAGACATCTCGGACTGCGCGCTCGCCACGGAGGCCGCGATCTCCACCGCCACTCTTTTCCTTGGCAATGATGGAAACCGTGTCTTCGTCCGCTGCGCCGCCAGAGCCGCCTCCGCCACCCGCCGTGGCCGCGCCGCCCTGACCACCTGCTCCGGCTCCGGAAGCCCCTCCACCCGCCGTGGCCGCACCGCCCGCCGTGCCCTTCAACTGCTCCGCAGGCACGTCGGGGAAGATCGCGTCCTCGCCCATGGGCTCCGCTGCCTCTTGCGCTCCCTTCACGCGCGCGTCCGTGAGACTGCCCCGCAGCTCCTCGTGCTGATCCACCATCTTCGACGGATTGGCATTGCCCTCGAGCGCCACCGTCGGCGCTGGACCCGTCGTCATGTCCAATCCCGGATCGCTCACGGGCATGGACGCGATCTGCGACCGCATCTTCTCCGCATCCGCCGCGCTCACGTTCGCCGTGTCGCTCGTTGCAATCGGCGGACGACTCACGTTGTTGATCGCCGGCGGCGGTGCCTGCGGAAGCGGCGTCGGCTCGGGCGTCTTCACGTCCTTGCCGCGGGGCGCTTCCGCGACCTTCGTCGGATCGGGTCCCGTTTGCACCGCACCCGCGGACGGATCCGGAGCGTCCGCCTTCGTCATCGGCGCTCCCGTCGGACGCTCCATCGACGGCGGCGCCGACGCCAGCTCCTCCGTGCGTGTCGACACATCGTTCGCCACGGATGTCGAAAGTCCCCCGAGGGACTTCTGCAGCGCCACGGGCGACAGCGACGCCACCGCTCCCATCGCCTCGATGGGCTTCATCGACGCCACGTCCGGTGCCGCCGCCGCCGGCTCTGGAGTGGCTGCAGCGCCGCCACCACCCCCACCGCCGCCGCCTCCACCGCCGCCGCCGCCTTCAGCCGCGGCAGCGCCCTCGCCACCACCCTCACCGAGCGCTTCGAGGGCCGCGTCCTTCTCAGCGGGCATCAAGTCCGGTGTTGCGACCGCTGCCTCGCCGCCCAACTCCGCGACCTCGGCTTCCTCTTGGGCCTCCGCCGCCGTGGGCGCCGCCGCTGCCGCTTCGGTCTCGGCGCCCGCGCCGTCTGGCACTCCAGCCGCAGCGCCTTCGCCGCCCACCGCCATCGGCGCCGCCGCCTCTCCTGAAGTGGGTCGGTTCGGCGCGACTTCGGCCTCTGCCGCTGATGCGCCGGGATTTGCAGCCGCGGCCGCGGCTTCACTCGACTCGGCAATAGACGAATTTGCCCCGGCGCCCGGCGTTCCGAGCGCTTCGGGGATTGGCGCGGGCTCGGGGGGCGGCGCGGGTTCGGGTGCTGCGGGCGCAATCTCACTGGCTTCGGCGTCCTCGGACGAAGGCGCGGGCTCCGGCGCGCTCGCTTGCGCTGCCGCTGCCATGCGCGCCTCCACCGCGTCTCCTTCCGCCTCGGGATCGACGGCGGCCTCGCCAGGTTCCGCTGACGCATCCGCCGCGCCTGCCCCGGAGCCCGTCGCCGAAGACGGTTCCGTTGCTTCGGCCGCGGGGGTGGCTTTGGCTCCAGCTGCCCCCTCTGGAACGCTCGCTTCCGCACCAGCTAGGCTCGCCGACCCTCCCGCTTCGCCCTTCTGGGCTCCTGGTGCTGCTTCCGCTGCGATGGCCTCACTCGAGGGCGCCTCGAGCTTGCCCGCCTTCGCCTCCGGCACCGCTGCGGCCTGTGCGGCTTCCGCGGCCTTCTGCGCGGCTGCTCGAGCCTGCTCTTCGATCCCCGAGAGCGTCGGGGGCTTCGACGCGATGGCCTCGGATCCATCGGGCGCGCCGTCGCGCTTGCCGTCTTCGACCTTCGTCTCGTCGGTTGCCGTGTTCGACTCGGCGGTGGACGTCGCGGCTGCGGACGTCGGCTCGGCGGTGGGGACGGACGTCGCGGCGGCGGTGGGGACGGACGTCGCGGTTGCGGACGTCGACTCGGCGGCGGTGGGGACGGACGTCGCGGTTGCGGCGGCTGCCGTTGGATGCTCACTGGACCAGATATTGAACGTCGCCTCGTCGGAGTCCGCCTCGGCTGCACCACCGACCACGCCGGCGACCGCGCCGTCACTCTTGCCCACCAAGGTTCCCTTGGCGTCGCGCAGCGCCCAGCGTTGGGCATTCTCGACGTCTTTGCGCCTCTCGAGCAAAAGCTCGTGCGTCGCGGAGCGCAGGGTGCGTCGCACGACCGCGTGGGACGGCTCGATGAGTGCCTTCAGTGCACCCGCGCTCGCAGGGCGCGCCAAGGCTTGGCGCAGGAGCGCTTCGACGATTGAGAGCGCTTCGGGCGCGATCCGGCCCCGAACCAAGCCGAAGCACTGGAGCAATTCTTCGAGGGTGACCGTCTCTTGCCCAGTCGGATCCCCCTCGAGCTGCACGCGACGGAGCACGGCTCCAATGTGTCCACGTTGCTGCACCACGTGAGTGAGCTCGTGAGCGAGCAGTCGCTTGCCAGTGTCGGTTTCGGGCTGGAATTGCCCGCGAGCAAACACCACGTCGCGACCCAAGGTGAACGCTTTGGCGCGGAGCTGTCGCGCCACCGTGGCCGGGCCGTCTCCCGTGTGCACGCGGACGTCCTCGAAGCTCTGACCGAATCGCGCTTCGAAGTCACGACGCACCGATTCGGGCAGGGGAGTGCCGCCGTTGCGCTTGAGCTCCGCGATATTTTCCGACACGTGGGACGGCACGCCATGGCCGCCGCGCGCGATGGCCTGCACTCGGGCTCGCTCGCGATCCCGCTCGTGCCGAGCGAGGGCGTCGCGGTCGTCGCGGTTGCGGTCGTCGTGGTTGCGGTCGTCGTGGTTGCGAGGATCTTCGTCGCGGTCTTCTTCGTCGCTGTCTTCGTCGGGCTCGTGTTTTGCGCGGCGTAGGGTCGATGCGTCGCCCCGGGAGATCCCAAGATCTTCGTCTTGCATCCGTAGGACGCGATCGGCTACGTCGTCGGCTTCACGCTCCTGGGGATCATCGACCTTTCCCACGACGAGCTTCGCCTGGATGCGCTCGTCTTCTTCGGGCGCCGCTTCCGGGATCTCGTCGGACTCGCGCTGCACCTCGGCGCTCGACGGCGTCTCGTCGGACTCGCGCTGCACCTCGGCGCTCGATGTCGTCTCGTTGGACTCGCGCTTTTCGTCGGTGCTCGACGGCGTTGCGTCGGGCTCGCGCTGCACCGAGCAGCTGGCACAACCGCCGGCCATGCTGCGGAGCGGCACATTGCTGCGCGCGCGAGTTTCCTCGTCGTCATCGTCGCTGCCGCCGGCTGCATCGATGGCACGCTGCAACATATCGACGGGCGTGTCATCCTGTTCGTCCTGATTGTCGGTCTCGGGCTCGCGTTGCAGCTCCGTGCCGATGCCGGTGCTCGCCGCAGCGGACGTCCCTCGCGTCGCGACGGGCCAAACGCCGCTGATGGGCTTCTTGCCTAGGCTCGACGTCGCCGCGTCGTCATGAACGGAGAGTCCCTCTTGCGAAGTCTCGTCACGCGAAGTCTCGTCACGCGAAGTCTCGTCGCTCGAGGCGGGCGCTTCCTTGCGCATCACCTCGTCCGCTACGGCATCGGCCTCTTTCTCGTCTTCGTCCTCGGGCTTGCTGACTTCGAGCGCCCGCTGCACCTGACCCTGCACTTGGCCTTGCACTTGGCCCTGAGTTGCCTCACCCGACTCACTTACCTCTGCCAACGGCAGGTTCCAGCGCGAGCCGCGCTTCTTGCGTTGCGCGCGCTGGCGCGACGTCGCTCTCTGGTTGACGAGAGTGGCGGACTGGTTCTGAGGTGCGGCGAGCTTAGACATGAGGGTGCGACTGCGGAAAGGCCAAGGACGTCACGGCCACGGCGGAGTCATCGCGCGGGGAGCGCGTCGGCGATGTCGACCCCCGTACGCGCCGCCAGGGTGGCCGCGTCATCGAGGGGGCCGTTCGCGTGAGACGACGCTGGGTCACGGCACGCTGCACGCGACGCGGCGAGACGGGAGCCGCAACGCGCGGCGCAGCGAATTCGCAAAGGCCCATTCGAGGTTATCGGTTATCGGCGAGCGTCGGGGGAGAGTCAAGGGACGAGTCGTTGGCCGATGCACGCGGACGCCTGCGTGCCAACACTGAGACAACCCGACGACGCATGCCGCGTCACGGCTGCAGCACCGAGACGACCCGCCGACACACGAAGGCGTCACCGCCGCAACACCGAGACGACCCGCCGACACACGAAGGCGTCGCCGCCGCAACACCGAGACAGCCCAACGACGCTCCCAGAAACAGACGAGGTGCTCGGACGTCCGGACCAATGGGATCGCCCACTTTTCCTCGAAGATCAGGCGTTTTGCTGGTTGTGTAGGGGCCCCGTAACTACGCCGGGGGCGCCGCGACGAGGGCACGCCGTCGATGCCTTGAGACGGAGACGGAGACGGAGACGGAGACGGAGACGGAGACGGAGACGGAGACGGAGACGGAGACGGAGACGGAGACGGAGACGGAGACGGAGACGGAGACGGAGACGGAGACGGAGACGGAGACGGAGACGGAGACGGAGACGGAGAGCGAATGTCGTCCTCGCGTCAACACACGATCGGAGAACGACTCACCGTGGCGTCGGGCAACTCGCAAGTCGTCCGCTCGTGCGCCACCTTCACCCTTAGAGATCTCCGTGCGCCGTTCGTCACACTAGTTCGAGCGTGGAGGGGCGCCCTTGGGTCGACCGAGCGTGGGCTTTTGAGATTGTGGCCATCGCCTCACCCATTCGTCCTTGCCGCCAAGCTCTTCAACATAGCGGTTCATGGTACTTGGTGTGTATAGGAACAGGTAGGTGATCCGAGCTCTCGCGTCTCGTGGATCCCCGTAGGTGCCCACGGCTACGGTCAGTCCGTGTGCAGGGTGAAGCCACTCCACGTTTCTCGCGTCGAGTCGCGCCGGCATGGAAGCCGCGGGCCCACCAAACCGATGCTGCAGTGCCTCCGGAGATGTTTTCATGCGTGGGTTTTTGACCTCCAGAAGGATGACCCGTTCTTGTGCGTTCGTTTCGGAACTCATCCAAGCTCGGGCTTCGGTACTCCACCGTGGCACGGGGAACTTGACCCAACGACGCCATTTTCCCGACAGTTTGCCTTCGCCGCTCACCCCGTGATCTCCGAGGATGCTCTCGATGTCGGCGAGTCGACAGTCCGAGGGGAGGCCGTGATATTGCGACAGATCACCCTCCACCAGGATTGGACGCAATTGCGCAACGCAAGTCTGACTTTCGCGAGCGTCAGCCAACTGGGTGTCGACGGATGCAATCGCAGGCGTGACGGCACGGGATACCGACGTGGTGCTCGAACGAGTGTTCGTCGGTTGAGGATCTCGCGTGCAGCCGAAAACTATGATCGGAAACCACAGGCATGAGAGTCTCGATCCGAAGGCCTCGACGACGCGATTCATGAGCCCTCCTGACGGCGGAGCAACAGCTCGTCGAGCCTCTCGAGCAGTTTCTCCTTCTGGCGTTCGAGTAAAGGTAGAAACGCGGCCCAATGCGTGAGCACGATGATCCCGGAGCGCTCCCCGACGAGCCATGCATTGTGGCCTCGTCCCGAGTAGGGATCGAGCATGTCCCGCTCGGCCAACAGTTGCATCTCCTGACGGAAGCGGGCACAAGCTTCGGGCGCAAGCCGAATATCGGACCCATACACCGGGAGAAGCCGCTCGCCGGCGCACGCCCAGTAGCGGCTGACGGAGACATGACCTTCCCTCGTCGGGATGAGCGCGACCGGCTCCGGTGCCGCAGCGATGTTCCACGCTCTCATTCGGGTGAGAGCGTCCACCAGCAGCGGCAGCTTGGCGCCGAACGCCCTCTGGATCACGTAGTCGCGATTCCTCGAGATGTTGGCGTGAGGCATTCGTTTCACGAAGGGGAAAAGAGAGCGTCGGTGAGATTGGCGTTATCGAGCATCGCTTGCGTGAGGTTGGCTCCGCGAAAGTCTGCGCCGGTGAGGTCGCAGTAGGTCAGGTCCGCTCCTCGTAGATCCGCATTTCTAAAACTGACTCGTTTGAGGGAGCCGAACTCGAGTTTGGCGTTCGTGAGCGTCGCGTTCTCGAAGGTCGAATCGTCCAGTAGAGAAGACTCGAGAGCCGTCCCCACCAGCTTCGTCGACGTAAAGTTGCATCGCTTCAACGTGGAGCTCATCATGAAAGCATGACTCAATTCCGCTCCGCTGAAGTCGGCATCTTCGGCGACGATGGATGACAATTGAGCTTTCTTTGCGGTCACGAGACCGTTGCAGCGAGCTCGATGCAGTCGACCACCAGAGAGGACGACCGGCGTTCGAAAAGTGCATCTGGAAATGTTCGCATCTTCCAGATTTACGTAAGCCGCTGCCATTCCGGTGAGATCGAGGCCCGAAAGATCGATGCCCCGGAGGTCTTCATCGGGACCGAGCTCACTGCTAAACGGAAATCCTGTCAGGTGGCGTCCCCAGGCTTCGTCACCCTCGCGAAAGCACTGTATGAGTCGCTCCCTCACGCGTTGTCCCGCCTCGGAGAGCCAGCGATTCTTGAGTGCAGAAAGCCTGCTATCGAGATCGTTCAACATCTTAGTCGAGCCATTCCCCGCGAAGTTTCCCCGAAGACATAGCCTTTACCACACCGATTCTGACAATTCTCGTGGAGGAAATGCTCGACTTCGACCGAGCGGCGCAGGCAATGACGCGGGACCGCCCAGTGCGTCCTGCGCGTTTTGCACATGGCGCGGGAGGGGCCTACGTTTGGCACCGGCAGCTCAGGGTGCGTTGCCGCCGATGTCGGGCGAAATGGTCATAGGCAGCGCGGCACCTTTGCCGCACAATGGCGGAAGTGACTTCAGTTTCGCGCATATTGCTGGTGATTGCGGGTGTTGGGGCGATAGCGATTGGCGGCTGTGCGGTCTGGCTGGCTTTGAGTACTGGCACGGCCGACCTCATATCCGCGGTGGCCTATTTGTTGGCAGGTGTTGCCATTGTGTGGGTAGCACTGGTCGCAAAAAGCGAAATACTGCGGTCAGTGGTCGGGCGGCACCAATGGCAGCTTGTTCTTGGCGGCGCTCTTGCAATTCCATCGGCTCTGCTGCTTCTCGCCGCCGCCGCAATTCACCTCGAGTTGGCTCGAGCCATCTTCTGGGCTACCGTAATTACCCTTGCCGTCGGGATGGCGATACTGTTCTTTGATTTGCCTTAGCGGTTATGAACGAAATATTGGGCCTTACCGTCTTGCGTCGGTGAGATTGGCGTTATCGAGCATCGCTTGCGTGAGGTTGGCTCCGCGCAAGTCGGCGCCAGTGAGATCGCAGTAGGTCAGGTTCGCTCCTCGCAGAATGGCGTTGCGGAAGTTCGCTCGCTTCAAGGAACTATACTCGATGGTACTCTGGGTGAGGTCGGCGGCCTCGAAATTCGCGTCATCGAGCTTCGAGGATTCCAATGCTGTCTTGACCAGCTTCGCTCCTCGGAAGTTCGCACGCTGGAGAGTCGAACTCATGAGGAACGCTTCGCTGAGATCCGCCTCGCTGAAATCGACGTCATCGCCGAAAATCGGTGACATTTGCGCCTTTCTGGCTGTAACGAATCGGTGACAGCGAGCGCGATGAAGGCGTGCCATCTGCAGTCGAACTGGCGTTCTGAAAACACACCCTTCGAGATTGGCGTCCTCGAGATTGCCGTAGGCGGCGTTCATGCCAGTGAGATCCAGTCCGGACAAATCGATCCCCCGCAGATCATCCGGGTAGGGCAACTCGTCCACGAATGGAAGTCCAATGAGCTGCTTGCCCCATTCCAAGTCTCCTTCACGAAAAGCTAAGATCAGCTTGTCACGCACGGACCGCCCCTGTTCGGTCGTCCACCGTTGTTTGAGGAGATTGAGCTTGTGCTCGTTGGACTGGGCGGCGTTGTCGATCATCGGAAAGTACTAGTGGATCGTGCGTTCTCTGCGCCTTGCGCGGCAGCGTGCGGCTGCCTGCTGAGGGGGCAAGTCACAAAAATCCCCCCGGTTCGTCATGTGGCCAGTAGATGGCGATGGGGGGCAAGGAGAGGGGCAAAAGGATCCGTTCGCAGACGGAGCTCAACGCGAGGACACCGTGGTCCTTTTGCTGCGGCGTTGTTCCAGTGGCCGTCGTCAGACTCCAGGTGAAGGGCTGGCCGCGCCCCGGCACGACGAGGTGCAGCACGTCGCGCTCGAGCACTTGGGCAAGATCTCGGGCGAGGAAGTCATCCGTGGTCCCCTCGCGTTGGAGGAAGGCGTAGGGGATCTCCGTGCCGATACAATCCCACTTGAGCGTGGGCGTGACATGTCGCACGCGCCAGCCTTCGCGAGAGTAACGGGCGCGGAGCTTCGAAAGCCCGTCCTCGAGTTGTGGCTGGGTGACGTTGCCAAGGACGATTCGGCTCATGGGGTGTTCCCGCGACCAATCGAAACCAACCAAGTCTGGAGACGGCGCTGTGGGAAGGTACCAACTCTCTGGCATTGCGCGAATCGGACGTACGACGTCCGCGCTGGTGCGGTGGGTCAACGCTTCACAAAACCGTCCGAAGAGTACACCATCGTCGATCTGGAGCGAGTTCTTTGGACAAGCATGGACCCAGCTCGGCTGCTCCATGAGCGACTCGATTCGCGCTTCGATGGTGCGGCCGGCGAAGAACGCAAAGAGGGCCAAACGGCTCAGCCGTCGTTCGCTGTACCAAGCAATGCAAAAGCCGCCCGAAAGCTCCGACAGCCGGCGACAGAGGTTCGGATCCCAGGCGACGCCGTTGATGTCCTTGAGGACGAGCGGATCAATTCCGACGCGATCGAGCTCGGTCTCCTGGAACCAGGCGAGCGCTTGATCGTGGGACGGGACTGCACTGCCTTTGGGGAGCTCGAGGGTCGCGTCGCGGTTCACCCCGCAACTTTCGAGCGCCGAGTGAAGTAGTGCTTCCGGCGAAGCTGGGCAGGGGCTAATTGCTTCGGCGCGCACGTCGCTCCCCTTGCGTGGTTGGGAACTCGTCGAGGGCACCTTGTCGAGTCATGGGTGCAACAATCGCCTCTCGAGACCGACGGCGAAACCCGAGCCTTTTGGACCCAGGGCGATGCCTTCTTGGCTTGCCCAAGGCACGTCGACACTTTTCCAGTGCTTACCATCGTCCTTGCTTTCGTAGACGACGACGCCGCGCTCCGCGCGCTTGTCCGTGAAGTAGGCTGCAATACGAATGCTCGTGCCCTCGGCGACGATGCGAAAGGGGACGGTATTGCCGTCGTCGATCGTTGCAAGCCACGTCGGTGAGCCCGAGTGGAGACGGCCCACGCGAAGTCTCTTCTCGAAGGTACCAGCGAAGGTTGTGCCGTGAATGGTGCGCACGTGGACGCCGTCGACCGGATGATGAGACCAGGTTTGTCCGCCATCTTCCGTCTCGCGAATTCCGTCGCGGCCGACGAGCTGTATGCGTCTTCCGTGGCGCGCGAGTTGTTCGTCAATGGAGTTTCGGTCGCCTGGCGCTTCCACGTTGCGCCATGTCTTGCCGCCATCGACGGTGCGCGCGAGGGTCCAGGCGCCCAGCACCCATGCTTCCCTGTCACTGAGTGCCACCATTTGATCGAGTTCACTGAACGGAATGGCGTCGCGCTCTTCGAAGCTCTGCCCCGCATCCGCTGACATCAGGAGGCGAAGGTGACCACCGTTGCGATCTTCGCGCAATACCGCCGCCACCGCCCAGATGGTTCTCTCCGCTGCTGCCATGCAGACAATCCAACCGCGGCCCGAATAAACGCGACTCGGAGTGGCGTCGGGTTGCCAACGAAAGATCGCGGCTTCGGCATACTTCAGATCCATGAATGGCGGGAGCAGGCGACCGCCAAATAGTGCGACATCAGCAGAAAGCGCGATGGTAGAGTGCGCTTGGTAGTCAGAGGGAAGGGTCATGCTGGACTTCCAACTGGTGCGAAACCAGTGGCATCCCGTGAGCGCGAAGATTCCGAGTAAGGCAGCCTCTACGCGAAAACGTGGTCGCCCCGACCGCTGGGGACTAGAAGAACGGGACGCCATAGAGCCGATAGATGGAGCGTTCCAGCTCGCCGTAGGACCGTTGCGCCGAGTCGATGACGTTTTCGCCCCATTGCGGAACGAGTGAGACCCCTGTGCCGAGCAACTGCTTGATTCCGTCGACGGTGAGGAGATCACCAAGATCCGGAGTGGCCGCAATACGCGCCAAATCCGTAACGGGCAGAAAGCGAAGTCCGGCATTCAGATACGCATCCTGATGCGTACCATACGCGAAGGATCGGAAGGCGTCATTACGTTGCTCGAGTAGATTCGAACGCTCTCGGCTCATCATCCCGCCGTCCTTCGATGGCCTCCTGCAGCAAGACGAACGTGCGGTCGAGCCAGTGTTGCCCGGTCAAGCTGAGCTTGGGTCGAAGGACGCTGGTGAAGCGGCGAGCGTATTTGTCCCCGTAGGTTAGGTAGTAATCGGGCGGAGGCGGCTTGGTATGGCGACGGAGATAGTCCGCATTTCGATGGCGGTAGTAGTCGACGTTGCCAATCGAGCTGCGAAGGCTCGCGGGGAGTACCGCGGGCGCGCCGCTCGGTGCGGTGTCGGTCTCGCGATCGAGCTGCACTGCCGTTGACGCTTGCCCCACGTGCGTCAACTCATGCGCAATCAGCCGTTTTCCCGACGCGGTGTCGGGCTGAAACTGCCCTTTGCCGAACACGACGTCAGTGCCAACGGTAAAGGCCTTGGCGTTCAATTGACGAGCGGTCGTCGCGGAGCGGTCGTCGGTGTGGATGCGCACCTGGCTGAGGTCATCGCCAAGTCGCGCTTCGAAGTCTCGTCGAACCGTCTCTGGAAGGGGCGCCCCGCCTGCCTGCTGCAACGCGGAAATGGTGTCGGCAGTCGACTGGGACACCCCGACGCGTGCGGAAGAGCGCGCGGAACGCGCCGCGCGCTTTCGTCGAACCGTACTCTGCGCACTTGCGCTCGAGCCACCGCGCGGTGTGACAGCGGCGACTTCCTTCGGCTTGACCTGAAGCGGGGCGTACCTGCTCATCGGACGGCTCCGGTGCGAGTTTACGCTTCGGAATCTCGGGCGGCGTCTTGCTCTGCTGCTCGCGCGTTGTCCCGCCGCTCTTCCCGTCCGTCTTCCCGCGTGTCCTCCCGCATCTCGCTTGCTCGCGCTTCCCTTCGAAGTCGCGCCGCTTCCACCGCTTCTTCGTCGACCACGTCGTGCAAACCAAAATCTCGGAAGTCTTGCATGGTGAGGCCGGCTTCGGCGAAGCTCGAGAGCTCGGTGACGCGGCTTTGGAGGCGATAGAGGGCGCCGTCGATGGTTTCGCCTTGGGTCTCTTGCGCCTCCAAGCGTTGGCGCAGACGGAGTTGTTCGAGGTCGTCGTTCGATTTCCTGGATGCGTCGCTCCATGGCGCGCTTGCGGGCTTGATGGAGCTGCTGGGCGAGGCCTGCGCTACGAGTGAGCTGCAGGTACGTGGCAAGGAGGGCTTGGGCGCCGCGGCGTTCAACGAAGTTCGAGTCGGTCATTGTCGTCTTTCGGAGAGGGTCCGGAGGGGTCTGGGGTTGATGGGAAATGGGCTCAGTCGTCGCTGCCGGCGTCGGGCAAGCTCAGGAGTTTCTTCGAGCAGAAGTACAGCATCGAGCGCATGTTCGTTTTCAGGGCGTCGGGCTCCTCGTAGAGCACTTGATTGCCCACCTCGCGACACAAGCTGCCGTTCGGTGGCACCCCGAGGGAATCGATGGTGCCGTCCGTCCACGAGTTGACGAGGTGCGTCGTGTAGATCCCGCGGGTCGTTTGGTTCAAGGAGACGATACTGAAGGCCTCCGCGAACGTGATGAGGGACGCATTGGTGTCCTGCACCGGAGCCGCAATGCGGTTGCGGCTCACGTCCACCGTGGCGCCAATCACCATCACCTGGGAAAGCAAGGGCTCGGTCTCGCCGCGAATGGGCGGCGTCCAGGTCGAGAGTGCCGCTGCATCGTTGTCGTCGCCGATGCGCATCCCGAATTGGTTGCCCGTGACGGCAACGTGATCGAGTCCCACGATCGCCACCGGACAATAACCGAGGGGCGCTGAGGAGCGCAGTCCCGTCGTGCGCGCGACGGGGCTCGCCCAGCAGAAGACCACTTGGTTGTCCGCGAAGGAGATCCGCCCGCCCTCTCCGACGAAGAAGTTCGGGCTCGACGCGGAACTATTGCGCAGATACGGCGCAAGCTTCGGTGGCGTCGTGTATTGGTTGAAGAACTGCTCCGTCCCTTGGAGTGGACTCGGCAGATAACCCTGGGGCGAGAGCCGCGCGAGCTGATCATCCGTGAGATCCGTCGTTCCGAGCCAGTCTGGCGAGCGTTGATCGCGCGGCATGTCGATGGCAAGCCGTCCAACGTCGAAGGCCTCCCAGGGCATCCCGAGGTTCTGCACGAACACCACGTCACCGATGGCGAAGAGATCCTCCGGCGCGTCCGAGCCGCGGGCGCTCTCGGTGCTCAGGTAATTGCCCTGAATCGTCACGGGGCCCGTCGCAACGACGTGAAGCGCCCGCCCAGAGGGGTGCACCACGTTGTTGTTCAAGATCCGCAAGGACGATCCCTCGGAGTCGAGGAGCACGCGCCCGTCGAGCACGGGGCTCAACCGATCGAGATCGTCGATCTGCCCCGTTCCTGCGAGCATGACGGCGATCCCGGCGCGCACGCCGGGATCTTGCACTCCCGTCGCGATCGCGCCGTTACCGGTGATGCGATTGCCCGTCAGATTGATGGTGTCCCCCGTGAGGACGAAGATCCCGCAGATGGGCAGGACGGCCTCCGTGGAGCCGTTGTTCGTGATGAGATTGTCGCGGACGTCGATCGCGCTCGCCGACGACAGGATGATCCCACCGAGGGGCAACACGGGAACGCGCAGGCCCGTTCCGGCGAGGGCCGCCGGGAAGGGCAGCACCTCCGAGTTGACCGTCGGCAAGCGCTTGCCGAGCCACGCGAGATTGCCAGTGATGACGTTGTTCTCGATGCGGGCGCGTTCGATCTCGAAGAGCTCCCCGCCGTGACGTTGCAGGCCCATCACCGTAAGCACGCTGATCCCGCTCGTGTGCATGTGCTCGATCTGGTTGTCCGTGATCACCAGATCGAAGATGGCACCCTCCGGAAGCGGCAGATAATCCGTGCCGCCCTCGTCGGAGAAACCGGAGCCGAGATCGAGATCCACGACGTAGCCCGAGCTTCGATCCTTTCTCACCAGGCGCATCTGCGCTTGCCCCGCGCCCTCGCGACGCTTACCAGAGCCCGACGGGGAGCGGTATCGATGGGGGCTGTCCGGGGAGGGCGAGCTCACCGCGCGCCAGTACACGCTGCCGAGGGTGATCCCGTGCCCGACGCCACCGTCGATGCGGTTGTAGCGGAGCTCCACGCGCTCGCTGCCGCCGCGCACTTGGATGCCGCCCCACGCGCCGTAGGGCGAGGTAGCCTCGATGTGATTGCGACGCACCGCCAGATCAGCGCCCTTGAGGACGAGAGCCGCATGGTCGCTCGGTTTCGCGGACATGTGGAGCCGCGAGCGTTCGAGGGTCACGCGCTCGGCGGACTCGATGTCGATGGCGCTCTTCGTCTCCGCCACGGTGGCATACTTGACGATTTGGCTCTCGCCGGTCCCCTTGATCGAGGCCACGATGACGTGCTCGTCCGCGTCGATGCGCAGGTGACTCATCTCCACGTCCGTGCAGCGGCCGCGCAGGGCGACGCCGACCTGTCCGAAGCACGCGAGGCTGCTCTTGCGGAACTTGACGAGGTTCGAGCCCGAGAACACGACGAGGGGCTGGCTTGCGCCGAGGCGCACCTGGGTCCGATCGATGCCGTCCCCTTCGAGACCCTGGAGGTGGGCATCTTCGACGGTGACGAGCTCCGAGAGGAAGAACCGAAGCCCGGGTCGTTGGGCGGCAAAGACGCTGATCCCGTGGAGATCGACGACCGCCGAACGCACGCAATCGAAGAGGGGCGTCGCGGTGCCGTAAGCACCGAGGACGAACACACCTTCGCCGTCGTGGATCCCCGAGACCAGGTTGAGGTTCGAGAGCTTGATCTCGATGCTATCGCGCAGGCGCAGCGCCGATTGCTCGACGACGTTCATGCGCAGCCCGCTGATGCTGATATTCTCCGAGGCCACGACGTCGAAGAGGCTCGTGCTGCGCGTCTCTCGTCGGGTCTCGAGGCACGTCGAGTCCCCGCAGCCCTCGATGACGATGTTGCGCCGTCTGAGGATCCGCACCTCGTCGAAGTAGTGCCCCGGTAGGATCGTGATTTTTCCGCCCTGACTCGGGAGCGCCGTGATCGCGGCTTGGATCGACGTGAAATCGCCGAAGCTCGTGATCCCGTCGCCCACGGTGAAGTTGACGCAACTGTCCCCCGTGGCCCGCTCGAGGCGCGGCATGCAATCGACGACGCGGTTCGGATCTTCCTCTGTGCCCCGGTCGTCAACGAGTGCAATGGGCGTGAGGAAGCGTTTGGGGCCGTGAGGCGCGACGCCGCCGGGCTCCGTGAGCAGATCATGGCCTTGGATGCCGGGTGCGCTCCAACGCAAGCTGACGTACCAGTAGTCCCCTGGGATCCCGTCCGTCACCGTGAGACCCAACCCGAGATCGTTCAAGGTGATGGGCTGTGACGCGTCGAGCTCGACGTCATGGGCCGTCGCGGCGTCGTGCCACATGCGGAGATAGAAGAACCGCGGCTCACTGTTGTCCGGTCGCTCCTTGCGGAAGTTGAGTGCCTTCGCGTCGGGGTGCTCGTCGTCCCAGCGATGAACGAAGCCGTTCGCGACGTCACTGAAGCGCTGTCCGTCGGGGCGCGCCGTGTCGCGATCGACGATGAAGCTCTGGGTGTCCGGATCGTAACCCTGGGTGACCCGGGTGAACGCGCCGAGTTGGGTCGCGATTTTGCGCGAGAACTCGTGGTTCTCGTGGGTCGTGAGGGAGCCGCCCTCGAGCAGGGCGCCGAAGGGCAAGAGCTCCACCACGCGATTGAGCAGGGGCAGCTCCTCTTCGCTCTTCGGGCGATCGAGCATGACGATGCGGAGGGGCACCGCGTCGTCGTCGAGCCCATGGACCTCGACGCGGAAGATCTGCGGTCGATCCAGGGACCACACCAGGCTGCGCGCGGAGGTGAGCATGACGCGCAGGGTGAGATTCTCCGCGCCCTCGGGGGCGCAACGGCCGCGGGGCACGCCGTCGATGAAGGCCGCGCGCAGGCGCGCTTGGGACTTGAGCTCGGCGGTTTCGAGATCGAGCTCGGCGTGGCTGTTCTCGCGTCCCAAGTAATCGATGAAGTCGCGACAGGTCTGCACCGCGGCGGGCACGTTCTGATAGGCGACCACGCGGCGCATGCGTCGGATCCGGACGTTGCTGCCACCGGTCTTCAGCATGGCCTCGCGGAGCTCTTCGTCTTCGCGACTGGTGACGACCTGATCCCAACACTCGAGGGCGTAGAGGGTGCGTCCCGGTGCGTCGGGGCTCGGCAAATCGCCGGGGCGCAGCTGCAGGTAGTCGCGCTGAAAGGCAATGTGCTCAGCGCGCTCGAGGCGTAAGGGCGCGCCACCGAGGAGCACCGTTCCCGCGCGTACGGTGAAGGCGCGGATGGACGTTCCCTGGGCCTCACCGTTGAAGTGGATGGTCTCCGTGTGAAGCTGGGTGTTTTTGCGCAGCTCCGGTCGGTTTTGGGTGTAGATGCGTCGCGGCGGACTGCTCTTGTCGAAATCGAAGGGTTGCCCGAGGGCAAAGCCGCGATCGTGGCTCGCCTTGGGGCCCACGAGCGCTTGCATCGTCGTCAGTTGGTCGCCTGCGACGAAGCGCAGCTCCTCGTTCTGATCGGCGTCGATGAGCGGACGCGCCTGAGAGAGCCGCACGCCGTGGTAGCGGAGCTTGCTGCGGTGCTGGATGCGAGAGACGTCTTTCATCACCATGACGGGTTCCTCGAGATCGGCGAATTCGATGGGCGTGCGGGGTCGGTTGCTGGGTGCGGCTGGACGTACTGCGTCATGACGCCACCTTCGAGAGTAGGACGGCGAAGCGCTTGGAGAAGCGAACCAGGCGCTCTGTCGACGTGAGATTGAGCGCGGTGCCTTGAGGACGGAACAGGACCTGATTGCCGAGGCGCGTGAGCCAGGGCCAGCTCAAGTCCCGCGAGAGGGGCGGCAGATAGGTCTCGAACTCGAAGTAATCTGCCGCGGTCAGGGTTTGCCAGAGGGAGCCGAAGTTCAGGCTGACGCCCGTCGAGCCGAGCACCGTTTGCGCCTTCACCGGCATGACGCGGGACCACGAGAGTCCCCCGTTCAAGCTGTATCGGCACTCGGGCACGTTTGCGTTGGCGGAATCGATGACGCCCGACTGGAGCACCTTCACGAGCACTCGGTACGCCCCCAATGGTGCGTTCTGCTTCGTGCTCAAGCTGATGGTGGGAGCCGTCGTCGTCGTGCTGTCGGGGCGCGTCAGAACCGACGACAGGGGTTGATAGGTCGTCATTCGGTACACGTTGTCCGTGCCGTAGGTGCCCGTGGCGCAGGAGAGGGTGGCAAACGGGATGCTCGACGTGCCGCGCGGCAGTGCAATGACCGTGGACGCGTTGAGATCTTGCTCGACGCTCCACGCTTCACCGCCGCGCAAGCGGTAGCGGCAGCGTGGACGGGTTCCCGAGCCGTCGGTCGTGATGGTGCCCCGCGCCGTGATGCGGAGCTCGAACTCCGCGTTGACGGGCGGCACTTGCAGCGTCGTTCCAACGAAGGGGAGCAGGGTGACCGCGGGCGGCTCCGTCCCTTCTGCGGCGAGACGCATGACCGGTTGCAATTGATAGGTCGCCTCGCTCGTGTAGGAGCCCGGCGGGATTTGGAGCATGACGCCGGTTTTCGGAAGCGTGACGATGCCGCCGGCTGAGACGAAACTTTCGGTCTGGCTCACGTCCGGGAGCATATCGGTGTCCGAGCCGTCCGGGACGAGCAAGGCCAATTCGAACTCCGGTTGTTCGGCAGAAGTCGTCGAGGTCGTGTTGCCCCCTCGCGTCACCCGGAGCGTCACCTGAAGGTAATTCTGCACGGTGTGCGGGTTGAGCAGGCGCATCCCGGAGATCGCCGTCGTGCCTTGGACGAACGTGTACACGTCCGTGCCCGAGCTCTGGTAACGGCTCTGCAGCGCACCGAGCTGGGCCAGCTCGTCGTAGGCGTCGCTGATCGCCAAGACCTCGTGGGTGCACTGGTTGTACGTCACCGCGCAAGAGAGCTGACCGATGGCGACGAGGGACAAGATCGCGCTGCCGACGGATTCGGCGATGCGATTGTTGCTCGCCTGCACGGTGCCGCCCACCGCGAGGACATGCCCGAACACGGGCTCCACATAGCCAATGAGCGCAGGACTCGTGCGCGGTGGCGCGGTGCGTACCTTGCGCCCGCGCAGGCGGAAGGCGAACTGATTGCCGTCGAGGGTCACGTGATCGAGGCTCACGATGGCAACGGGGAAGAGCCCGAGGGGCGGCCTGCGTCCGCGCAGGTGCGGTACTCGGAGCACCTCCCAGTCGAAGGTGATCTGATTGTCCTTGAATTGCACCGCGCCGCCTTCGCCGAACACGGCGCGGGCGTCCTCGTCCGCGTGGGCGGCGTCGGCGACGCGGAAATCGAGGTAGCTCTCCGCGTTGGGCGGGGCCGTGCGATTGACGAGAATGGTGCTGCCGCTCGGGAGCTCGAGATCCGCCTCCCAGGGGGCTCCCAGGTTTTGCACGTACACGACGTCGCCCACCTGGTAGGCGTCACTCACCGTGTCCGCGCCGTGATTGCCCTCGGAGGAGAAGAAATTGCCGACGATCGCGACGGGACCCGTCGCAACCACGTGCAGCGCGCGTCCTTCGGGGTGGCGCACGGTGTTGCCCAAGATCCGCAGCGAAGACCCGCCGTCATCGAGCTTGGTGCCGCGCTCTCCGATGGCCGCGAGGAGCTCGGACAGGGTGTATTCGTCGGCGTCCCGATGGTTCTCGGAGTGCTCGTTGGCAAGCTCGTCTCCCACGGGGGTGCTGCTGCTGCCGGTGCCGGCGAGCAACACCGCGATGCCGGCGCGGATCCCTGGGAGTGGTCCCGGGGGTGGGCTGTAGGACGGGCTATCGATGCGAGCGCGCCCGCCGTTGCTCGCGATGCGATTGTTGGCGATGCGGATGGCTTCGCCGAGCAACACGAAGATCCCGTTGATCGGCAAGGTCTCGGAGTGGCCGTTGCCCACGATGACGTTGCCCGTGATGTCGCCCAAGGTGACCGCGCCGAGCACGATGGCCCCGAGGGGCAGGACGTGAACCGTGTCGGCTTGACGTGCGCTCGATTGGGAGAACGCCCCGGCGTTTTGCGCGCCGCCCGCCACGGAGTCCGACACGAGACCGAAGTTCTCGGCGAGGGGGATGTTCTCCGCCGGGTGCCGCAGGTTGTCGACGATGGTGTTGCCCGCGATGCGCAAGCCGAGCACGTCGATGAGGGAATCCCCGTCGGGGAAGCCGAGCACGGTGATGACGGAAATTCCGTTTCCGTTCATTTGCTCGATGCGATTCTCGAGAATGCGCACGTCGACGAGGGCGCCGTCGTCCTTGGCGACGATCTCGCTCTGGTAGCGTCCCGAGAGCTGCAGCCGCGGTTTGCCGTTCACGCCGAGGTGACCGTCGCGCCGTCGTGCGATCTGCCCGAAGCCCGCACCGTAGCGGTAAACGACGAGGGGCAAGGGATTGCCCTCCTCGTCTTCGCCGCGGCTCTCGGTCTCTTCGAAGTACACGCTGCCGAGGGTGATGCCGTGACCCACGCCGCCCAAGATCTGGTTCTCGCGGAGCTCGACGTTGCGACAGCCTCCCGCGAGTTGCACCCCGCCGTAGGCCTGCACGCGCAGATCGCGACAGCTATCGGGGGAGGGCGGTGAGGGGCTCGGTGACTCGAAGCATCGCGCCAGCACCTCGAAGTGGTTCTTCGCGATCGTGAGCGCCGTGCCGTGGACGAAGATGGTCGCGTGATCGCTCGGGGTCTCGTCCATCGTGATCCAGCTCGAGAGCAAGCGGGACGTCGTGACGGAAAGGAGCTCGATCCCCGAGCGGGATTGGGTGATTTTGTTTCGCGCGGCGCGGTGACGGCTCACCGTGACAGACAATTGACGCAAGGTGACGTCGCTGCACTCCGAGACGGCGAGGCCCACGCGGCCATGGGCGGTGATCGCGGAGTCTTCGACGAGCACGTCGTGAGCCTCTTCGATGGACACGAGGGGCTCCGTGGGGGACACGTCCGAGCTCGCCTCGCTGATCGCCGTAAGGCCCGTCACTGTCGCGCGAGTGCCGTAGATGCGCAGCCCTTGACGGCTGCTCGGCTCGAGCACGAGCCCGGAGAGGGCCGCGCTCGCGATGGCGTCGAGCTCGACGAGGGGCAGCTCCGAGGGCCTCAGGGTGCCCGGCGCGAAGGCCCAGCCCTTGCGGAGCCCCGCCCGGCAGGTGAGCCCCGCGAGCACGAGATCCGAAGTGGCACTGCCATGGGCCCAGATGGCTCGCTCTTCCACGGCGTGGAGACGGAAGCCGCCGATCCGGATCCCTTCGCACCCGTCGATCTCGATGAGGGATTCGATCGGGATCTTCGGGGAGCGGAGGCGACTCCGGCGGCGGGGTCTCGATGACGACGTGTTCGCCGCAGGCCTCGAGGACCACGTTGTCGATTTCGAGGTGCAGGCGCTCCCGGTAGGTTCCGCGACGCACCAGGATGTGGCCGCCTTCCGCGGGGAGGGCCTCGATGGCTTCCTGGATGCTCCGGAAGTCGCCTTGGCTGTTCACGCCGTCGCCCACGGTGAAGGTGACGCAACCGGTGTCCACACTGCGCCCGATCCCCTGACGCGCATCGGCGTTGAAGCCGAGGGTCGCGCCGTTGCCGGTGACGAGGGCTAGGGGGACGAAGTAATCCTTGGGACCATGGGGCGGCACGCCGCCGTCCTTCTCCGAGAGATCAAAGGGCACGATGGGGCGCGGTTGTTCCGGTCGCAGGGCGGCGATCCAGAAGTCCCCGCGACGACCCAGGCGATGGAACACCGGCACGATCCCCGTGTCCCCGAGGGGCGCGCCGTGGGCGCCCGCTTCGATGGGGATCGTGGGGCTGCTCTGGGTGCTCGCATCGTGCCACAGGCGGCAATAAAGGACGATCGCGTCGCTGCCCGCTTCGCCGTAATTGAGTCGCTCGGCTTCGGGATGCTCGCTGCCGAAGGTCGTGACGAAGCCGCGAAGCTGCTCGAGCTGGGCTGCGATCTCGCCGCCGTCGTCCGTGGCTTCGAGCTCGAAGCCGCGGCTCTGCGGGGTGTATCCGGTGCTCACGCGCAAGAAGCAGCCGATGCGCTCGGCGATCTTCTTGTAATGCGGCGAGGTGATCTCGTCCGGCAAGGGACCTTCGATGATCGAGCCGATGGGCAAGAGTTCCACGACGCGCCCGGGCATGGGCCACGCGGTCTCGTCGATGGGCGGTGAGAGCATCTCGACGCGAAGGGACCAGGTGGTCTTGTCCGCGTTCGCGAGGGTGCTGCGGCCGCGCAACAGAACGCGATAGAGGGGCGCTGAATTGTCGTAGGCCCACACGTACCGTTCGGGGGACGTCAAGAGGATGCGCAGGGTCGCATTCTGGGCGCCGAGGAGCCGTCGCGCGGGCATGGGATTGCACTCGTCGCAACGACCGAGGGTCGCGCGCTCCTCGACGAAGGTGAGCTGCAAGCGCCCGCGCGAGAGCCGCTCCCCCGTGGCGCGCTGAATGTCCGCGTTGTTCTCGCGTTCCTTCGCCATGAAGCGCGCGTAGGCGCCGTCGATGGACGTGAGCGAGCCGGGAAGCTCCGTGAAGGCCTCCACGCGACGCATCCTGCGGATCCGCGTCGAGGTGTCCACGTCGCCGAGGGCGGGCTCGAGGATCTCCGGATCTTCGACGGCGGACACCTCTTGTTCCCACGTGTGCAAGAGATAGAGATGCGCGAAGGAGACGTCGGTTTCGTTCGGGCCCGTCCCCACGTAGTCCGTGGAAGGGACGTCACCGCGCTTCATCTGCAAAAAATCCCTCTGGTACACGAACGCTTCGGGGGCGAGGAGCTCGAAGCGTCGCCCACCGACGTAGAGACTTCCGGCGCCGAGCCAGATGTCGTGGGCCGTGACGGTCTCGCCGTTCAGGAGCACGCTGCGAGTCTGGAGGGTTTGATCGGGCGAGAAGGGAACGACGGGCTCCGTCGGGTTCGGCAAGGTGCCGAGGATGAAGCCGTTGTCCGTGCTCGCGCGCGGCCCCAACAGATCGAGCGTTGCCAGTCGCAGCTCGTTCTCCTGCAAGAACGCCTGCTCGTTGTGATCGGCGTCCGTGAAGACACGGCCCTGTTGCAGCCGCACGCCGCTGTACTGCTTGTGGGGCTGCACGAGGAATCGGGAAAGATCTGAGGTCAACATGGATGGTCTCGTTTCTTCGGGCAGAAGCTCAGGGATTCACGGGGCCTTGCGTATCGAGGATACGGAATTGCCGTTCGAAGAAGGTGCGTGCGCCGGTGCGACTGGTGGAACTGCGCGCGCCCGGCAGAATCGCGGGCGCCGCGTAGAGGACTTGGTTTTCGAACTGACTCACCCGCGGATGGCTGTAGGCGTACCCGGGCGTGCCAAGTTGGGTGTTGACGAAGCCCGAGCCGTAGGCCGCGAACTCGTGGCTGCCTTGGTTGTGCGCGACGAGGCAAAGGAATTGCCCGTATCCGACGCCGGAGAAGAGCGTGGAACCCAGCCCCTCGCAGAAACGATTGTGGGCCACGTTGACGGTGTGTCCAGCAGCGAAGAGTTGCGTCACGAGCGGTGCGCCGACGGTGAAGGGGCTGCGATAGTCCGTCGTGATATTGCCCGGCGAGGTGGTGCTGCCGACGCGGAACGTGAGCTGATTGCCATGCACGCCCACGTGATCGAGGGAGTAGAGCGCAACGGGGTAATAGGAGACGGTCCCCGAGCCCATCAGCACGTGATCCCACGCGAAGGTGATCTGATTGCTGTTGAACAGCAGGTGCCCGCCGCGCCGATTGCCGCGGAAGTTGCCCGCCGCGGTGGAGGAGCCGAAACCGCCCAGATCGGGTGACGTGCTCGACACGGGCGTGACGGGCCGTCTACCGGTTGCGACGTGTTCCGAAGGAACGACGCCGCGGCGTTCCCAGGGCACCGCGACGTCTTCCAAGAAGACGACATCGCCTACCAGGGATTGCTCGACGTCCGCGGTGCCACCGCGATAGCCGTCACTGCTGAAGAAGTTGCCGAACACCGCCGCGGTACCGAAGCAGACCGCTTGAAGGGCGCGCCCTTCGGGGTGGCGCACGGTGTTGTTGTAGACGCGCAGGGCCGAGCGATCCTTCGGGAACGCGGTGTTGTCCGGGGAGCTATTGTCGAGGAGGTTCGAGACGCTGCGACTGCCATCGTTTGGATCGAGTCGCCCGAGGCCCGTCGCGAGGACCGCGATGCCGGCGCGGATCCCATTTTGGGGCATGGCGTCCGTCGGGTGGGCCACGCCGTTCTCCGTGATCCGATTGTCCGCGATGGTGACGTCATCGCCCGCCCAGAGGAAGATCCCGTTGATGGGCAGGCCGAGCGCGTTGTGATCCGTGCCACTCGGGCGATTGTTGGTAAGCCCGTTGCCGCGGATCACCGTGTGGCCATTGACGACGGCGAGTACGACGGCCCCGAACACGAGGGGCGGCAAGTCGATGCGCGTGTTCTTCTCTCGGACCGAGGTCGAGTAGACCCGCGGCGCCGTAAACGAGTGCGTCGTGTCCCGCGGGACGTAACGGACGTCGAGGAGATTGCCCGTGATCGTGTTCCGATCGATCACGACGTCCTCGAGGGTCATCGCGAGGGGCTGGTTGTTCGTCTGAAGGACGAGGACACTGATGCCGTTTCCGCCCATGCCCTCGATGTGGTTCGAGGACAGGGTGATCCCGCTGAGCCCGCGCGGATCGTAGGTTGGGGAATAGCTCGTCGTGCCAATGAGGAGATAGCTGCCGATCTCGCCGCGCACGGCGTGGTGCGGCGTGTCTCCGCTGAACACCACGGTCATGTGTCCCGCGCCGGGGCCCGGCAGGGGGGAGGGCTCGGCCGCGGGAGTGCCCGCGAGCCACTGCACGCTGCCGAGGGTGATGCCGTGACCGTAGCCGCCGAGGATGCGATTGTTGCGGATCACGGTGTTCGTCGCGCCCGAGCGGAGCCACACGCCGCCCCAGACGAGATTCGGGTTCTCCGCGGTGACCTCGACGTTCGAGTCCTCGACGAGGAGATTCGAGCCGCAGAGGGACAATACCGCGTCGCGACACAGCACCGTGGAGTCGAGGGCGAACCGTGACTCGGCAATGTCGAAGTCGTGGCAGCTCGCGCCCAAGACGAGCACCGATTGCGGTGGGTTCGTGCCGCGCGGTAGGCCGTCGAGGGAGACGTTGCGCATGACGACGGAGCTCGTGCTGTCGACGTCGAGCCCGACGCGCCCGAAGACCGCGAGGGACAAATCCTCGAACTCGACGTCTTGGCAATAGCGCAGCTGCGCGTAGCCGCCCGCTGGCGCGACGGTGCCGCTGCCGGATTCGCCCGCGTTCTCGAGGCCGACGGCGCGGATGCGCGAGGTCGACTCGAGGTGCAGCGCCTGGCGCGGCCCCGCGACGAGGGAGAGGGCCGAAAGGCTGAGTCCGTTCAGGTTGCTCGTCGAAATCAGGGGTCGCGTGGCGTCCGTGATCACGGTTGCATCGAAGCGTCCCCCTTGAATGGTGCCGGCCACGAGGGTCACCTGGGTGAGGGTGACGTCGCTCGAAGTGGTGATGTGAACGCCCTCTTGCGCCGCGTGGATCCGCAGGTTCGTGAGGGTGATCTGGGCGCAGTCGGTGATGTGGACCGCGGCGGGTTGTCCTTCGCGGTAGCTCAGTGCCTCGAGGATCGTCGATTGCCCGCAGCCCTGGAGGGTGATCTTGCCGCGGCCGCTCAGGTTCACGACTTCCCGGTATTCACCGGGATAAATCAGGATGGTGCCCCCCTCGATGGGGAGCGAATCGATGGCGCGCTGGATGCTTGCGTAATCCCCGAAGCTGACCTGGCCGTCGCCGACGGTGCGCGTCGCGCAACTGCGCTCGGTGACGCGCTTGATCGTCTTGCGGCAGTCGGAGGCGTCGTACACCTCCGTGCCGTCTCCGGAGACGAGGGCGAGGGGCGCGTAGTAGTGACGCGGTCCGTGGGGCGCGACGCCGCCCGGGGTGGTGAGCAGATCGTACGGCGTGATGCGATAGGGCTCGTCGACGCGCAGGGTCGCGCGCCAGGTGTCCCCGGGACGGCCTGCGGAGTAGAACACCGGGACGATCCCGGTATCGCCCAGGGATTGACCGCGGGGATCGGCGCTCGTCGGGAGCTCGATTTGCCAGGGCTCGTCGGCAATGTGCCAGAGCCGCAGGTAGAAGTAGCGCGCGTCGCTGCCGCGGCGATCGGCGATGTTCAGGGCGCGGCTCGCCGGGTGCGCCTCGCTCCAGCGGGTGACGAATCGCTTGATGCGCTGGATGCGATCCGTAAGCTCCGTCGTTGGGCCCGTCTCGATCTCGAAGCTATTGTCGTTCGGGTCGTAATCCCCGCTGACGCGGACGAAGGCGCCGATCTCGTCGGCGATCTTCTGGAAGTGGGGATGATTGGGGTTCAGATCTTCGGCCCCCTCGAGGACGGCGCCGAAGGGGATGATCTCTGCGACCTGGTGACGCCTTGGGAAGTGATCGTGATCCTTTGGCGGCGTGAGCAGGTGCACCCGGACCTTCGATGGGTTGCTCGCAGAAAGCCCTGTGATTTTGATGCGATAGAGTGGCGCGCCGTTGTCGAACGCCCAGACGTAACGCCGCGCTTGGGTGAGCATGACGCGCAGGGTTTGGTTCTCTTGACCGAGGTAGCGCGCGTCCGGATCGAGGGTGCACGCGCGGCACTGATCCAAGAGGGCGGGTTCCTGGAACATCAGGCGCAGCCGGGCGCGGCTCTCGAGGGCGTAGGTCTCGCGATTGAATCTTCCGTTGTTCGCTTCCAAACGCCGGATGAGCTCCTCGAAGGCCTCGCCGCAACTGTCGATGTACCGAGGCAGATTGCCGAGGACCTCCACGCGGTGCATCCGCCGGACGCGCACGGTCGTGTCGGGGCCGCCGAGGGCGGGCTCGAGGAGCTCCTCGTCTTCGATGGCCGTGACCTCCTGCTCCCAGGCGTTCAGGAAGTAGAAATTGCGGAAGGACGGGAAATCCGGGGAATCCGGCGAGCCCGGCGAATGGGGCGAACGCAGCGGAGAATAGGGCGAGCTCGGTGAGCTCGGCGAGTACACGAGCTGGGGCGAGCGCGGCGAGTGGGGCGAAGGCGACTGCGTCCGATTCAGGTACGGAAGGCCTTCGCCCTGCTGCATCTGCAGATAACCGCGCTGGAGCGCGACGTGCTCCGCGGAGAATTGCTCGAAGCGCAGGCCCCCGAGGTAGATGCTCCCGGGCATGATCGTGACGTTGTGAACCCACTGCGTGGTGCCACCGAGGACCAACCGTTGGATCCTCAGGTGATCGCCTTCCATGATGGGCCGCAAGGACTGGATCTTGCGATACAGGGCCGACGAGGTGCCGATGGCGAAGCCCTGGGCGGGGCTTGCCTTCGGACCGAGCATGGCGAGCAGGGCCGCTTGCCGATCGCGTTCGGCGAGCAGTTGGCTCTCGTTGTACTCCGAGTCCACGAGGGGACGGCCTTGTTGCTGCCGGCCTGCGACGTAGTGCTTCTCGGGTTGATCGAGGGTGCGGGTGATGTCCTGATTCGACATGGGAAATACTCGGTCTGACTAGGGTTGGGGCTGCTGGAAAACGAGCTGCGGGAGAACCCCAACGGGGGCAAACTCATCGAATCTTGGTGAGGACGCTGGAGACGCGGATGGGACGATTCAGGTAGCTGAACACGCCCATTTCCGTGCCGCCCTCGGCGCCCTCTTGGAGCGCGGCCGGGGCCACGAGCGACAATTGGCAGTAGGTCGGATCGCCGTAACGCAGGGACGAGAAGTAGCTGTCCGTCACGTGATCGAGCTTCGGCACTTGGAAGAGCTTCGGGAGGCTTCGAGCCCCGGCCTTTGGCTCGCCCAGGGACGCGGCGCTGTAACGCAAGCAGCTGTTCTGTGCGTTGGCGACGTAAAGGGCGCCCGCGATGATCGAGTTCGTCGCTTCCAGGCAATCTGCCAGGAGATCCCCGAGCAACGTGACGCCGCGGAGCTCCACTTGCGCGAGGGGCGCCGAGATGGCGACGCGTCTGCCGTCGAGATCGCTTCCCGCCTCGTGCACCACGTTGCCCGTTCCATCGACGATGCTGTCCGTGATGACGATCTGCTCGACGCGCGCCGTCGCTACGGTGGGGTCGACGATGATGGCGCCGATGATCGAGCGCTCGATGACGAGCCTTCGCACCACGCCGCGGATGACGAGGACGATGGGCGCGATGGGATCGCCGTCCGCGCGCGTGCCCCCCGGATCTAGCGTGGCTTGGGTGAGGTGGATCTCGTCCCAGTCGTAGGCCGATCCGGTGCTGTCTCCGCCGAGGATCACGACTCGACCATCGACGGCATTGGCGCTACCGAGCCACACGCCGTCGAGCGTTAGCGTCGCTCCGCCGGTGCTGCGCGGCGCAAAGCTCGGGAGGTTCGCGCCGCTCCCGGACACCAAGACGTAGGGGCGACTGCCGAGCACGGACTGCCAGGTGGCCGCGGTGACGGCAGAGGCCGCGTCGCCCGGCAACGTGACGGTATACGTTCGGCTGTCGTGGAACTCGAGGGTCGAGGTCGGGTAACTCGACGGCAGCGCGCCTCCACCCGCCACGACGACGCTGCCCTGGACGGCGGGACGCCACCCTACGGTGCCGGCGCCGACTTCGGCGGCAAACCCGAAGTGGTAGAGGTGCACGACGGGATCTTCCGGCGGGATGCTCACCTGCACGCCGTTCAGGAGGTAGAGCTCGCTCGCGATGATGCGACCGAGGTAACCGCGCTGTCCGTCGCCTCCGGCGATCACGCGGGCATTCGGGGCGACCAACTGTCCGTGGAAGGTTCCCGAGAGCTCGATGTTGTCCTCCCCGAGGGCGAACAGGACGAGCTCCGAGAGATTGCCCGAGATGGCCCCGAGGCTGCCCTCGAGGGCGAGGGCGCCCGCGACGCGGATGGTCGCGCCGTTGTCCGGCACTGCGGCAAGGAGGGTTCCCCCTGCCGCCACACTGAGACTCGTGAATTGGAAGGCATTGCCGGAGAGCTCGAGGATCCCGCCTTCGGCGACGGTGACCGCGCCGTAGTTGCCCGCCGTGAGCGCCAAGCGAGAGCCCGCCGCGACGGTGTGGTTGGCGCCCGCGGTTCCGGCAGCGGGCGGCGCGAGGGAAACGGTTTGGAGCGTGAAGCCCTCGTTCTGGTGGAGTTGCCCGTGCACGACGGCGCCGGGTGCGACGGTGATGGTGCCGTTGCTGTGGACGTCCCCTTCAATCTCGGCTCCCGCGGTGATGGTGACGTTGCCCACGCTGTACACCTCGCCGACGCGTGCGCCGGCGCCCAAAGTCGTGGTGCCCGAGCCGGTGTTGACGATGGTGCCGTAACCGCCGAGGCCCAAGGTGCTCGAGGCTCCGACGTTCAGGTTGCCGCCGCCCGCGAAGGCGACGACCGCTTCGAGCGCGACCCCCGTTGGCAAGCGCCAGGTGGTGACGTTCGCGGGGCTGGTCGTCGGAATGCTGGTGTCGGCTTGCAGGGCGATGGACTCGGTAATCGTCTCGAAGACGGCACTGCGACTGAGCAGGGACACGGTGACGGTCTCCGTGAGGCCCGCCCAGGGCACCAGCGTGTAGCGCTGATCGGGCGCGGTCTCGACGGTGAGCCCGAAGAACGCGCCGCTCAGCTCCGTGATTTGGTGCATCACGAGGGCGGCGTGTCTCGCGACGATGATGCCGTGGAATCCGCCCGGGGCGTCGATCATCGCGCTCGAGCCCTCGACGATGAACTCGACGTTGCTCGCGACGAGATTGCTCGGACCGAGGGTGCCGCGCAGGGTAAAGGAGTCTCGAATGAACACCCGCACCTTGCCGCTCGTGGCATTGACGGTGAGGGTGCCCTGACTCTGCACGGTGAGGGACGTCAGGTAGTAATCGCCGGAGGTGAGCACCAGGGTGCCGTGCACGTCCACGTCGCCGACGAGGGTGCCGTCATGGGGCAAGGTCACGGTTTGACCCATGCCGATGGTGCGCGCAGCCGATGTCGCCGTGGGGAAGGTGACGACGAAGGACAGGGCCTTGAGCACCGCGGACAAGTCAGGATTGCGGCCCTGCACCGTGTGCGCGGTGTCCGTGATGTCCGCGTTGTTCTGCTGGTAGACGGCGCCGCCCGTGACGACGAAGCCGTTGACGGTGTGGATGCTCGTGTCGTTGCGTCCGCGCAGATTGACGCTCGGGATGCTGAACACGTTGCCGACTCTTGCGTCTACGCCAATGTCCGTTTGCGCGCCGGAAGAACCAGCATTGACGACGGCGCCTTGCACGTAAACGCGGTCGGCGAGGTTCAAGGGGCCCTGCAAGGCCATGAGCCCAACGCTGCCGAGATCGGGGCCGTCCCCGGGCGGATCGGGTGGATCCGGTGGATCCGGCGGCTCCGGGAGCACGACGGGGCGTCCGTCGTTCGGGAAGGTGAAGCGTCCCTGGGCGGCATCGACGAGCATGCTCACGCCGCGATCCGTCGTGGTGGGGATGGACACGCGGGAGGTCAGATCGCCGCCGGCAACGCTGTCGAAGGTCTGGGTGCCCGCTTCGCCGCCGAAGCTCGAGATCGAGCCCGGAGCGATTGCTCCCGCTCGATACGCTGGCCGCGCTAGCCGCGCTGGCCAGGCTCGTTGCGCCGGCCTCTGCCGTGAGGCTCGCTGGGCCGAGGGCACGCAGGGCAACGGGTGCGGCGACGGGCTCGGCCAGGAGCGCGGCGACAGGCTCAGCGAGGGGCGTCGATGAAACGCCTTCGGGGAGGAGCTGCACCTTCGTGGAATCCGAGGTTGCGGTGGCGCGGAGCAGATCGCGATAGAACGCCGGTTGCGCGGTGCCCGAGAAATCGAACCCGAGGGCGATCAAGCGACGGCGCAGGCGAAGCTCGCTGCGGAACTCGAAGCCGTAGAGGGGAGCCAAGGCGGCGCGTTGCGCGGCGCTGATCCCTTGGATGTCGGCGATGTTCTCCGCGGTGATGCGGTAACGCACCTCGTTCAACATCCCGCAGGGGATCGGCTGGCGAAGTTCCCATTCCTTGTGGGTGACGCAGCGCGGTTCGCACGAGATGGTGCTCGCGAGCTGGGCGTTGCTTGGCGCAAGGGCGCCCCAGGGCGCGCCGCAATTGCCGAGGCTCGAGTGGGAGATGGGTTGTCCCGGGGAATAGAGGGGGATGTCGCGCCCGCTCGGATCGACGGTCCACACGGGCGGGCCCGGATCGCGCAGGGCCGAGGGGGTGCTGTCTTGGATCGGGAAGGCCAGGTACCGATAGACGTGAAAGTTCAGCTTTCTGATGTTGTGCTGGCCGCGGTAACCGCGCAGGGGGCGCACGTCGGGGGTGTAAAAGAGCTCGTCGAAGGGCGAGCCCACGAGGGCCGGCAAACGCGACGAGGTGAGCGTCGCGAAGCCCGCGCGCGGGGTCTTCGTGGTTTGGCCGAGCTCCGTCGGGAAGCGATCGAGGCGATGGACCGCGCGTGCCAAACGGCGGAAGCCTTCGACGAGCACGACGTCCCAGCCGGAGAGCTCCGTTGAGAGGGTCTCGAGCAAGCCCGGGGTACCGCGACGTCTGCGGTAGTGGATGGTGCGCGCGACGTCGACGCGCCGGGCTCTTCGATCGAGCTCGGGGAGGAGCCGCGTGCCGACCAGATTCCGCAATGTACGGGACGGCCCAGTCTTCGCACGTCTCGATGTGTTGATCCTCCCAGAGGCGATTGATCGAGCGGCGGGTGCGCGCGGCTTCTTCCGCGATGGCTTCGACGAGCCTGCGGAGCACGCGACCGTTGGTCCCTTCCGCGTCGAGGTTGCGATAAACCTCGGGGATCATCGACCAGATCTTTTCGATGTAGTAGGCCCCGAACTTGTCTAGTGAGCTGTCCATTTTCGTGTCTCCGACCTACTGCTTGGGGAACACCGTCGAGACCGAGAGGCCTCGCTCCCCGGCGAAGTTGAAGTACTGCCCGGCGGGGGCACAGAAGTTGTCTCGCGGCGAAAGGGACTTCGCCGACACGTTGGGGCGACGGAAGGTGCCGCGCTCGACGGCGAGGACGCCCTCGACGCTGGTGGCGGCTTCGTAAACCTTGCTGATCCAGAAGGGTCCACCAATGGACGCGTTCTTCGGTGCGAGCAGTCCCTCTTCGGGATCTTGCAGCACCCGCAGCACCTCGCGCTTCACGGCGTCGGGGTTGTATTTCGCATCGACGACGATGGTAAATTCGAGGGTCGAATCGATGGGCTCCGCGACGTCGACGCTGATGGGGAGGTTGGGCTCGGCGTACTGACGAAGGGCGAGGAGCACGTCGCGCTCCGCGGTGGAGCCGATGTACGCCAGGCGAACGCCGGCTTGGCCTTGCTCTTCCAGCCAATCGAACTCCGCCTTCGCGGTGAGCACACCGGGAAGGAGCAGCGCGACGCACTCGAAGTCGCGAATGCCGACGGCGTTGCCGAGGAGCTGCATGCTGCGGGGCGCCGTGGTGCGAAGCTGCTTCGGATGATCGGGGTTTCGGCCGCCGAGGCCCGCGACGGGGCCTCGCACACCGGCGAGGCCTTCGGCGGGGCGCGCCAGCTGATTGACGACGCCCGAGGGCGTCGCGACGGCGCCCGAGCCGTAGCGGTAGTCCGCGCGTACGTTGTCTACGCCGCTCGGCAGGCGAGCGCCGCGAACGCCGTCCCCGAAGGTGATCCAGGTGGTTTTGTTCGTCGTCGTGGCGGACGATGTACACCTGATCTTCGGGGCCCGCGCCGTAGAAGCTGCGGACCTCCGTCCAGAGTACGTTGTCGACGGAGAGCTTCAGGGTGCTCTTGCCGAGACCGTCGTTGCTCGTTGCGTCGAGGTACGTGAGGGGTTTCTGCGCGAGCTGGAAGGTCTGATGGGGCGTGCGTGGATTGCCGGAGCCGAGGACCTCGTTGAAGACGGATTCCCCGCGCGTGGCCGTGACGACGTTGCCGTAGACGGCGATGGGCGCGGTGAGGGTGGGAAGGGTGCCGACGAGGTTGCGCTTGAGCCGGAAGACGGCGCGCCCCGTCTCGTCGAAGCGAATGGTGCCCTCCACATAGGCGCCCACGTCGTACTTGTCCTTGAGCAAAAACGCCTGCTCGATGACCCGCGCCGTCCCCTGCCGCACCCCGGATACCGGCGCCTCGACGACGCCCTCGAGCACCACGCCGTTCGTCAAATCCGCCTGAGTGAGCTCGAGCGACGGAACCGTCGTCACCTTGCCGCCATCGACGAAAGCGAAGTGGAAGGTGAGGTTGTCGGGATACTTAATGTCCTGAGCGTGCACTGCACCGTCCAGCACCAAGCGCGTTATCGGAAGCCGACTGGCCTGGTTGGTTGAGTCCAGCCAAACGAGTTCCTCACTTAGTGCTGCTACCCTGCGAGCGCTAAGAGTCTTTCTGTCATTGTTCTCTATGATTGCCACCGCGCCCTGAGATAGCTGTCGGAACAATGAATCCAGGTAGATGACGGCACGTAGATGGGGCCATTGTCAACGGGCTGAATGTCGTCCTTGTTAACGTCTTGTCCCAAGTAGAAAGCGGATCTCCGAGCTGTGACAGTTGGGATCGAATACCTGCACCTCACTCGGCCTCGTCCCATACGGAATGAACACCGGTGGGTACACATGCACCTCGACGTAAGACTTTCCGTCGCGCCCTTCGAAGGGCTTGATCTCTTTGACTCTCGTGACGACGCCATTGCCGCCAATCCCACCGCCTTGAAAGAGCACGATGCGATCCTTGGCGAGGGCGAAGTTCTCCGTTTCAAAGACGAAGTACGCCGTTTCACCGTAGGGTGAGCTCGGGGATGCTCCCGGGCTCGTCGCGTGGGTGGGTGGATAATCTGGGAGGGAGTTCTTGCGCAGCGCTCCGATCTCCCACTGGTTGCAGAGGGGATCGATGGTCTTCGGCTCTGAGAGCTCGTAGACCTGCGGCGGTTCCGCTCCGAAGGCTTCCGAGCGGAAGCCGGTGTGTTCGGGCACGTCTACGGGCCTTCTTCCTTCAGCCTCCAACGCAAGGACGACAGAACCAGCAATACCGGGTTTCGGCAGGTAACCCAAGAGCTCCACGTGACGGCGAAGAGAGGGGCGCCGTTGGGCGGTGCGCAGGTAACTCTCGTTGGCGATGCGCTCGTCATAGAAGGCGAGGACGTCGCTCACGTAGGCCCACATCTCGAGCCACATCACCCCAAGGTCTTGGGCGTCGCGCGCCAGCCAGCCCGGAATGGCGGTGCCGACCTTGCGGAGCAAGGATTCCCGAACCTCCGGGAAGGACCAAGGCTGACGGGGCAGGGCATCCAATCCCGCAGGGATATTGGGGACCCACTCGGTAATTTCGTCACAGGGGCATTGGCTCATAGTGGTGCCATCTCCAGCAAAGTTGCTTCACGAAGTGATGCGTGAAACGCTTCAGGCCGTTGATAGGGGAAAGGAATCATCCGATGCGATTGCACAAGGGACTGGGGATGTTGATGGTTTGGTTGGCCGCGATAACGAGCACCGGCTGCAGCAGCAACGATGACGACGGAGGCACCTGCACTCAGGGAGAGCTCGGTTGCACCTGCTTGGCAACGGGCACCTGCAACGGCGCTCTCGCCTGCGTGAACAACCAATGCGTGCAGAACACTTCGGGCGTCGGTGGAAGCACCGCGATAACGACGGTTCCGGGCAATGGCGGCAGCACGACGGCTGGCAGTCCCGGCGTGGGCGGAACCACTGCGGCGGGTACGAGCTCCGCTACTTGCAGCAACACGCTCACGGATCCGAACAACTGCGGGAAGTGCGGTCACGTTTGCAAGAGCGGGACGTGCAATAATGGCGTGTGCAAGGCTGCTCTCGGTCCTTGCCTGAGTTCGCTGGGCACGATTACGACTTGCGATCAGTCCTGTGCGGCTATTGGTCAGACATGTGTCGCCAATGGCTGTTCCAATCGGACGGCTCTTGGTTGGGGAACAAAGACGTCTTGCGAAACGGGAATAACCGCAAGTTCCACGTCGACGGACTCCTGCTCGACGGCAATTCCGTTCGAAGAGATGCTCAACGTCCGCTGCTGTTGCACCGACAACTGACGTAACGCCAGCGTCCGTTTGCACGCCGGATAAACCAAATCCCACTACGGCGGTCTGAGTCACGACAGGGCGGTGCTGAGCCAAGCGCCGCCCTAGACCTCGTCGCGCGAGCGCATCACCCGGCGAACGAAGAGCGGGGACCCACTCGGTAATTTCGTCACAGGGGCATTGGCTCATAGTGGTGCCATCTCCAGCAAAGTTGCTTCACGAAGTGATGCGTGAAACGCTTCAGGCCGTTGATAGGGGAAAGGAATCATCCGATGCGATTGCACAAGGGACTGGGGATGTTGATGGTTTGGTTGGTCGCGATAACGAGCACCGGCTGCAGCAGCAACGATGACGACGCTGGTACCTGCACTCAGGGAGAGCTCGGTTGCACCTGCTTGACGACGGGCACCTGCAACGGCGCTCTCGCCTGCGTGAACAACCAATGCGTGCAGAACACCTCGGGCGTCGGTGGAAGCACCGCAATAACGACGGTTCCAGGTAATGGCGGCAGCACGACGGCTGGAGTAGGAGGAACCACCGCGGCTGGGACGAGCTCCGCTACGTGCAGCAGCACGCTCACCGACCCGAACAACTGCGGGAAGTGCGGTCACGTCTGCAAGAGCGGGACGTGCAGTGCTGGCACCTGTGGCGCAGCGCTTGCCCCTTGTTTCAGTACCCTCGACGGCTACACCACATGCCAGCAGTCCTGTGCTGCGATCGGGCAGACTTGCGTTGCAAGCGGTTGCTCCAATCGTACCGCAATTGGTTGGGACGAAATGGACACTTGCAGTCGCGGTATTACATCGGGTTCCACGTTTTCTGGCGCATGCACGGACGTGGTTCCAGTGGCTACGATGGGTTTCGTCCGCTGCTGTTGCACCGATAACTGACGTAACGGCAGAGTCCGTTTGCACGCCGGATAAACCAAATTCCGACAGGGCGGTCTGAGTCACGATGGGGCGGTGCTGAACCAAGCGCCGCCCTTGAACGCCGTCGCGCGAGCGCATCACCCGGCGAACGAAGAGCGGGTACCCACTCGGTAATTTCGTCACAGGGGCATTGGCTCATAGTGGTGCCATCTCCAGCAAAGTTGCTTCACGAAGTGATGCGTGAAACGCTTCAGGCCGTTGATAGGGGAAAGGAATCATCCGATGCGATTGCACAAGGGACTGGGGATGTTGCGAATTCTGGTGATCGGGTTTGTCGCAGTGACGAGCACCGGCTGCAGCAGCAATGATGACGACGGCGGCACTTGCACTCAGGGAGAGCTCGGTTGCACCTGCTTGGCGACGGGCACCTGCAACGGCGCTCTCGCCTGCGTGAACAACCAATGCGTGCAGAACACTTCGGGCGTCGGTGGAAGCACCGCAATAACGACGGTTCCGGGCAATGGCGGCAGCACGACGGCTGGCAGTCCCGGCGTGGGCGGAACCAGCGCGGCAGGGACGACTTCCGCTTCGTGCAGCAACACGCTCACGGATCCGAACAACTGCGGGAAGTGCGGTCACGTCTGCAGAGCCGGTACATGCAATAACGGAGCATGCCCACCTGCGTTCAGCGTCTGCATCGCACCACCGGTCCAATTCGCAAGCTGTGACGCCTATTGTGCAAGCATTGGACAGAGTTGCAGTGGTGCGAAGTGCTCCGGCGATACGGTGTGGACCTGGACGACCAAAGGCGGGTGCGAGAGCGCCACAGCGCCAAGCACGAACGAACGGACGCAGTGCACAGAAGCGATACCATTTGCTTCGTCTGACTACGTCCGCTGCTGCTGCACCGACAACTGACGTAACGGCAGAGTCCGTTTGCACGCCGGATAAACCAAATTCCGACAGGGCGGTCTGAGTCACGATGGGGCGGTGCTGAACCAAGCGCCGCCCTTGACGCCGTCGCGCGAGCGCATCACCCGGCGAACGAAGAGCGGGTACCCACTCGGTAATTTCGTCACAGGGGCATTGGCTCATAGTGGTGCCATCTCCAGCAAAGTTGCTTCACGAAGTGATGCGTGAAACGCTTCAGGCCGTTGATAGGGGAAAGGAATCATCCGATGCGATTGCACAAGGGACTGGGGATGTTGCGAATTCTGGTGATCGGGTTTGTCGCAGTGACGAGCACCGGCTGCAGCAGCAATGATGACGACGGCGGCACTTGCACTCAGGGAGAGCTCGGTTGCACCTGCTTGGCGACGGGCACCTGCAACGGCGCTCTCGCCTGCGTGAACAACCAATGCGTGCAGAACACTTCGGGCGTCGGTGGAAGCACCGCAATAACGACGGTTCCGGGCAATGGCGGCAGCACGACGGCTGGCAGTCCCGGCGTGGGCGGAACCAGCGCGGCAGGGACGACTTCCGCTTCGTGCAGCAACACGCTCACGGATCCGAACAACTGCGGGAAGTGCGGTCACGTCTGCAAGAGCGGGACGTGCACCAACGGCGTCTGTACGGCGTCTTTGGGGCCATGTGTAGCCAGCACGGACGGCATCACTACCTGCGAGCAGGCTTGTGTAGGCATTGGTCAAACATGTGTTGCTCGAGGATGTGAAGGTCAGCACACGGCATTGGGATGGATCACGAAGAGTATCTGCAGTACGCCCAATGGAGGTCCAGCGAGTCGTACCAGTACGGATGGTTGTGCCGTGCCGATTTCCTTTGTGGACATGGGCTACGTCCGCTGCTGCTGCACCGACAACTGACGTAACGGCAGAGTCCGTTTGCACGCCGGATAAACCAAATTCCGACAGGGCGGTCTGAGTCACGACAGGGCGGTGCTGAGCCAAGCACCGCCCTCCTTCGCGTTGCAACGGTACGCGTACCGATTGCTCGCGCTCCGCGAGTCCTCCCGCTCTGCCGTCGGATGTCGCTTGCGCACGAGGGGCGGCGTTCGCTCCAGCAACGCCCAATGCCGACGGGAGCGTCGTGGACGCTCGCATCGGCGAATGGGGGAAGCGGGAGCTTACGGACATCAGGCGCCGCCCTCGGTGACGATGCGGAGGGTGCCGTTTTCCGGGCGATTGGGATCGTTGTCGAGCCGCAAGACCTGATCCATCGCGGGCTCGAGGACGAGCTCGCTGAAGGGACGGTACTCGCGGCGACCGCGCTCGCGCACCACCATGCCGCGCACGGATTTCACTCCGGGAATGCGCTGGAGTGCCGCCTCGAGGGCACTGCGATAGAGCGGCGTCCCAAACGTGAAGTGATCGGGGTGGAAGAAGCCCTTGATGCGTCGCCCCGAGCCCGGACCAAGGAGCACCTCGTGGGCCTGCGCGGCCACGTCCGCCGCGTAGGCGTGGGGCTCGATACAGAGGGTGATCTCGAGATCGAGCGGCAAGATCTTCGGGTTCTTGACGATCACGTCGCGGCCCGCCTGACGAACGCAGTCCATCCACGACTCGAGCGCGGTGGTCTCCGCTTCCGTCAGCGTGGCACTGTCGAAAGGATCCGCCGTCACGAAGTTCGTGAGCCAGCTGCCGGTGTAACGCTGCGCACCCTGCGCGCGCTGCACGAAGGGGAGCTTCTCGGCCTGCGTCCCGTAATCCTCGGGTTTTACCGCGAAGAACAGCTCCGCGCGGTACGCCTCCGGCACCTGGAGCTTGATCTCCTGGGCACTCTCCGGATCCACTCCCGAGGTCACCGCGACGGGATTGGTGACGGACAGAATGCTCGCGCCGTTGGTGAGCGGATAGGTCGCCGTCGCGAGTTGCATGCTCCCCGCCGGCACGTTCGCCTTGCTACCGGGCCCCGTGCGATACCGCAAGGTATAAGTCTCGGACGCCTTTGCGCCGAACTCGCCCTCGCCGAAACGCAAGGAATAGCCGCGGGCACTCGCGTAGTCCCGATGCACGACCATGCCATTGGGCGTCCAGAATCGTCGAATCGCGCGGTACGTTCCATCTTCGAGCGTGAAGACCTGATCTTGAGAGTCCGCGCCGATGAGGGTGCGACGGTAGCTCCACTCGCTCCCCGTGTCGTGATGGATCAAGCGGATCTCCGGGTAAGACGCCCGAAGGGAGCTCCCCAAGAACCCAAGGCCGAGCTGATCCGTCTCGGGGATCCCGAAGAGCTGATAGTCGAGCGGCTTCAGGTTGTCACCTCGGCTCCCGCTTTCACGATAGAGCGTCGGCTCCAAGTCGAGGTTCGAGGCCGCGTCCGTCGTGAATCGGCAGAGCTTCGTCTTGCCCGCCGTCGCGAACACGACGTTGAGGCTGATCTGCAGCGTCTCTTGGTTCAAGTCGAAGGGCAGCGCGTCATCTGCGTAAAAGTGGATGCGCGACAAGCGAAGCGGGCCGTTGCCGTCCGGAGCTGGCATGAGCGGATCCGTTTCGTTCGTGATTTGCAGGATGCGCGCGAAGTGCACCCGCGGTCGCTCGCCCTGCGTGGGCTGCGTGTGAAGGAGCGCGTAACGCGGGCTCTCGGGATTGACGAGCACCGCGTAGTCCGTCAGCTCTTCGACCAGAATCGAGGTCGTACCCGCGGGCAAACAGGGCGGGTCTTCGCGCTCGTAGTAATACGGATGAACGGCGCCTCGGTTCCAAAGCTCGTCGAGCACGTAATTGCGCTCGTCGAAGAGCCCGTGCCCGAACTCGAACACGACCTTGGTGCCATCGTCCGAGGGAACCACGAGCTCCGCGGGAAAGTCCGCATCGGTGACCTGGTGCTCGAGCTCGAGATCGGAACCGCGGAAGCGTGCGGCATAGTCGATGACGAGGGTGCCGCGACCGCTCACCTCGACGTCGAGGAGCGTCGTCGGGCTCTGCCCGTCGTGGATATCGAAATCCAGCAAGCGGGCCTTCTTGCGCAAGCTGCGCCGCTGATTGGCCGTCTCGAGGAAGGCCTCCCGCGCGTACCGTTCCTGCAAGTACGAGAACTCGTCGCCCAGGGCCGCGAACACCTCCGCGAGCATCGTCCCCACGTCCGCCTCGAGGGGCAGGGACCAATTGGGGTAACGCTGCGACGCAAAATCGAGCAGTGCGTTGCGGAAGCTCGTGAAGTCCCGCGCGAGATAATCGACGGGATAGTCCACCTCCGGCTCCGGGGGACAATCGGGAGCCTGGGGGGCGCAATCGAGGCCGTCTTCGCACCCGATCTTGAAGGAGAAGCGCACGTCGTTGAAGGCCGGATTGATGCGCGTGATCCCACTCTGGGTCTCGATGCGCGGATCTTCGATGTGCAATCGGTAGAACGCGAAGCCGCCCGGCTCGTCCACCTCGATTTCGATGAAATGACGTCGCTCGGTCTCGTCATACTGGGCCTGATTTTGGCTGTTCGTCGCGGTAACGATGCGCGTGACGCGCGGGCGCCGCAGGGTCGTATCGCGATCCCCCGAGATGACGATGGACCCCGGGGTGAGCGGGATCCCGGGGGTCGAGAAGGCCGGCGTGAGCTCCCGCAGATCGGTCAAGAAATAGATGCGGAGGCGCCGTTGGGAGCACCCATCCACGACGCGGATGAAGTCGATCCCGGTGAACGCTCGTTGATTCTCGAGCAGGGTGTCGATGCGAGCCATTATGCCGTCACCTCGAGATTGAAGACTTCCTGGGTCCCGCGGGCCTTCAGGGTGTACGTCACCTCCACCTCGAGACGATTGCCGTCGGAGGTGGCCTTCACGTCATCCACGTTGATCAGCGTGCCGAGCCACTGCGTCAGGTGCTGATAAATCGTCCCTTGAATGAGCGATGCCGTCGCATCGTCGTTGGGCGCGAACACCATGCGCCGGAGCCCCGCACCGAAGTCGGGCCGATGGGCGCGCTCGCCGGGTGCGGTGAGGAGCACCTGACGGATGAGCTGCCCGACGTAACGGGGGTAGTCCTTCTCCTCGAGGAGCGCACCGCGCCGTTGGTTCAAGCGGATCGGAAAATGAAAGGCGGAAATCGGATCGGCCATGTTAGGTGCTCCGGATCTTTGGATTACCGGGGACGACGTTGATGGGCGTCGGTGTGCCCGTCGCTGGCGGGACACTCGTGCCCTGACTGCTTGCGGAAATGGTGAACACGCCGCCCACGCGAACCTTCTGGTTTGGGGCGATCCAATTGCCCGTGCCACCATGGGCAAAGAGGAGCGCGTCCGACTGTGTGCCGAGGAAGCCGCCTTCGCCCTTCACCTTCGTGTTCGGGCCGAGCATGCTGGTTCCCGGGGCACCGCTCAGCATTTGAGCGAACTGATCGAGGGTATTTCCCGCCATTAGAGCACCTCCAAACCGGTTTGATTGACGCGCGCGGAGAGGCCGTCGATCTCGAGCTTCCGCCCGTTGGCGCCCTCCACTTTGATCGTTTGCGCCTTGATGGTCACCTCGAGGCTCGTCAGCTTGACGCGGGTGTTGTCCCCGTACTTCACCTCGACCTCGCCCTTCTGCTCGTCCACCATCAAGCTGAACTTCTTCGTCTTGATGAACTTCAAGTGCGGCTGGGCCATCGCGCGAGACAAGTCGCCCTCCGCCCAGGCAAACCCGGTGTAGATGGCTTTCGAGGGATTGCCTGCCTCGAACTCGACCCACACCATCGTGCCGGGCTCGGGCATGAAGAACATTCCGACGTCTTTGCCGGCGAAGGGCACGCAGGGATCTGCCCAAGTCTTCTTGTCGCCGAGCACCGAGGGCACCTGGACCTCGAGGCGTCCCATTCCCTTCGGATCGGTATTCTTCGTCACCGTGCCGCGGTACTTGCCGAAGTACTTGCCGCCCATGTCCGATGCGTTATCCATGGTCACTTTCCTCCCTGGGCATTGCGTCGCAAGGTGAGTCGCATGCGGTGTTCGGCGGGGGTGATCTGGTGATCCACCGCCCACACCAGGTACTCGCCGTCGTCTTGTTTACCCGTGCCGCTGACGTCCACGACGAATCGCGGCCTCAAGAGACCGCAGAGGCTGTAGACGGTCGTCTCCGCCTTTGCCTCAACGAGCCAGCTCGCGTCGTTGAGGGCGGCCTCCGTCGTCTGGCGAGCTTCCTCGACGCCGCCCGCGGTGACGACTTCACACTCCACCTTTGGGATCTCGGGCTTCTTGCCGAGGGGCTTGGTGCTCGGCTGATCGACGCGGGTGCTCTTTGATCTCGCCGGTGCGCGGATCCCACCCGCATGATGGTGCCGCTCTGCTGCGGTACCTCGGTCTTGCGCTCGGAATTGAAGCTGAGGAGGGTGCTCTTCGGATCCCCGGTGTTCAGGCGTAAACTCGGCTTCTTCGGCTGATCGATGGGGAGCGAGAGCCCGAACCCTCCCCCCTTGCTGTCGTTGCGCTTCGGCTGGGTGGAAAAGTGCGCGGTCTCGAGGATGCGACCGCCCGCGAGCGTCCAGTCGATCCAGAACTCCGCGCTCACGGTCGCGCCGAGCTTCTTGATCATCGCCAAATCCGAGATGGACTGGTTCAGGGTGCTCGACTCCGGCGAGAACCGGAGCTTGCTGAAGGGGTCGACCTTCTGCGAGGCGAACTTGTGCTCCGTGAGAATGGACCCGACGATGGTGTCTACCGTGCCAGACCAGGTCTTGAACTTTCGGCACTTTCGATCGAGCTGCACCCTTCGATCCGTCGCGGAAACCTCGAGACTCGATCCGGGGCCACCGTGCTTGAGCTCGACCTTGCGGCCCGTGATGGGCCCGTGAAAAATCACGGTTTGGGTGCCGTCGATCCAGGCGACCACGCTCAGCATCTGATCTTTGCCAGGGATCAAGTCGCCGTTATCGAGGTGCTCGTAATCGCCGTTACAGAGATCGACGGCAAACTTCACGACGCAGGTGGACGCGTCCTGCATCGATTCGGTGACGGTGATCTCCGCAGCATCGCGCGTCAGCCCCTCGTGGGGCTTGCCGCCGACGTAGATGTGATAACGAATATCGCCTTTCATGACCCGCTGTCCTCGTCCGCTCGCTTAGCCACGCGTCGGCGAGGGGATGTAAATGATCTCGGCTTCGTCGAGGGCGTCCGGGTGCATCACGTCGTTGACCTCCGCGATGCGCCAATAGGCGTGGGGATCGGCCAAGTACGCGTTGGCGAGTTGATCCAGGGTTTGCCCCTCCTTCTTCGCGTGTTTGCCGATGGGGACTTCGCGGGGCTGCTCTGGAACGGGCAGGGCCGACACCGTGCGTCCGCGCACGTCCACGGCAGGGTAGGGACTCACGGGGGGATCGGCGTAGCGGCTTTTCGGATCGAACAGGGCCATGGGAAACCTTCCGGATGAGGGGCTTAGAAGGGCAAAAGTGAGCGGAGCTCGGAGGGCAAGATGCTCGTCAGCTCGTCGGCGGTGTTGGCGATGTGAGCGATGGAAAGCGCCGTGCGCGTCTTCGAGTGGAGCTCGTAGACGGCCTTGGCCAAATCGACGGCAAGTCCGCTGGTGCAGCGGAAGGACTCCGGCGAGACCACGACCATCTCCATGCTGACCTTCGCGTGGGTCGGAAAGAGGGAGGGCAAGAAGTGCTGCTCTTCCACCGAGAACGTCTTGATGCGCACGGGCAAGATGCGTCCCAGTCCCCAGACGAACAGGGTGACGGCGACGCTCGGGCGTTTCGGTGGCTCCTTGCCGCCACCGCCGAGTAACGAAGAGATGGCCGCGACGGCGGCGCCGAGGGGCGTGTTCTCCGGAAGCAGCAATTTCTCGAGGGCAGCGATGCGATCGGCCACCCCGAACTTCGTCGGGATGAGCGCCTTGTCACCCATGTCGTCGCTCGCGTCGAGCTCGAGCGCCAGGCTGATGCTCTCCTCGGGATCGTAAGGCTGCGATTGAGGCGCCAACATGCCGCGCCCCGAATCCCCCGAATCGAAGGGATTCCACGGCGTGAGCGTGCGCGTCATGCTCTCGGGGTTGTATTGGAAGGGAATGATGTTCGGAAGCGGCGGACCTAGGCCCTCCACGAGCTGCACCAGGGCACCCTTCTGAAGCTTCGGACTGCGTGAATATCCGGTCTTCGCCATCGTTTACTCTTCCTCGTTGGAGCGTGACAGGGCAGAAACCAAGGCTTGCTCGAGGGCCTGCTCGAGGGCGCGTTCATGTTCTTCGGGTGTGCACGCGCTTGAATCGCTCGGGAGCGTCAAGCGCAGGGAAATGCCGCCGAGGTTCACGGGGGCGTGCCTTGCGCCGAACCGCGCGGACACGCGCTCGAGTGCGCCTTCGAGGGCCCGCTCGGTCAACGCTTTGGCGCGCTCGGGCTCGACGTCGGGCAGCCGTAGCCGCAGGGAACCCACCTGGATTGCGGCGGCATTCGTCGTGACATTCGTCGCGGAATTGCCGAAGGCGCCGAGGGCGCCGCGGTGCGTGCGCGGTGCCGGCACGAGGACGCCAGCGCGTGTGGAAACGCCGGGTTTCACGAGCGTGCCTCCCCAGCCAGCTTGAAGAGTTGGGTCTGTTCGGCGTGGCTGACGCCGCGGGACTCTTTGTTCAGCTCGCGCTCCGCGCCGGTGATCGAAATGCTCGATGCCGACGGGTTGCTCGAGGCGTTGCGCGGAGAAGAGCGCGTTGAGGACGGCGAGTTTGATCTGTGCGCCGGAGAGCTCCACCTTTTGCGCCAAGGCTTCGAGGACCGGGCCCAGGCGAACGGCATTCGCGTCGCCGAGGAGCTCTTGGGTGAGGCGCTGCCAGATCCTCAAGCGTTCTGCGGGGGCGGGCTTCGGAAAGTCCATCGTGTAGCGGATGCGGCGCACGAACCCAACGTCGATGTTCTGACGGCGATTGCTCGCGAGGAGCGCGATCCCCGGGTAGGCCTCGAGGAGTTGCAAGAGATAATTCGTGTCGGCGTTGGCGTAGCGGTCGTGGGCGTCCTTGACCTCCGTGCGCTTCGTGAAGAGCGCGTCCGCCTCGTCGAAGAGAATGACCGCGTTCATGTCCGCGGCGCGTTCGAAGATCTTCTTCAGGTTCTTCGCTGTCTCGCCGATGTACTTGCTGACCGTCGTCGCGAGATTCGATCCGAACCAAGTCGAGCCCGAGCTCGCGCGCGACGACCTGCGCGGCCATGGTCTTGCCGGTTCCCGGCGGGCCCGACATCAACACGACGAGCCCGCGTCCCCGCGGGAACAAGCGACGGGCCTCGGGACGGGCCCAGAAGTGCACGCGGGCCTTGGCCTCGAAGAGGATCTCGTCCAAGGTCTGATCGAGGCGCGGAGCCAACGTCAGATCTTCGCGGGTGAAGGGGCACTCGAGGGTTTGCCCGAGCTCTCCCAAGCGACCGCGACGCAAGGCGCGACAGGACTCGCGTACGTCCTCTGCCGTGGTCACGCCGAGCCGACCCAACTCTGCGATGTCCCCCAATTCGAGGGGAAAGCGTTCGGCGAGCTCCTTGACGAGCTCGGGCTGGGTCGCGGCGAGGGCCGGCAGTTGTCGTGCGAAGGCCCACTGTCGTCGCTCGAGCTCGAGGGGCGGAAGCGTGACGCGCACGTCCGCGATCCCGAGCTCCGCGGGGGGATTCAGATTGGAGTCGCCGATGACGAGCTGGAGCGGCGCAACCGCGGGGGCCACCGGGAAGGGTCGCTCGAGGGGCGAGCCGCACCACACGGGGAGCGCGTTGGTGAGCGTCGCGTGGCGTTGGGCCAAGAGGAAACACGTCGGGTAGTCGGCGTCGGAAAGCCCCGTGACGTCGATGCCGAACGCGGAGAAACCGAGACGCGTCGCGAGGGCGCGCGCGAAGCACTTGCGCCCGCTGCGTTCGCGACCGAGCACGAGGATGCGCAGGGCCTGACCGCGCTGAAGCAATTCCGCGCAGCGCGCTGCGATGGCGTCGAGGGGCCACTCGGGAAGGGGGGCCTCTTTGGGAAGCGGGTGCAATCGATTGAGCAGGGCGCGCGCGATGTCGAACTTGCCCGCGAGCCATCCGATGACGAAGGGATTGAGGTGCAAGGAGCGCGGCTCACCGGGACGCATCTCCCCGAAGGTCACGAGCTTCCACCCGAGTAGACCGCCGGATTCGGTGACGAGGGGCAGCGGCGTGCGCATCAACTTCGCGATGGCCGCCTCCGTTGGATAGGCGAAATCGTCGGAACCGTGGAGGCTCGCGAAGGCGAATCCGACGCTCGGCTCGAGGGTGGCTGCGACGAGCACGTCCACGACGTCGAGTTCTTGTTCGGTGAGTCCGAGGAGGCGCGTCAGTTGCGTGCGGCGCTCTGCACTGGCACTCGCGAGGGCGCGTTCGACCTCCCCTAGGGCAAGCTCGATGGTCGCGATTTCGGGCTGATTGCGGCAGAACTCCGCCTCCGAGACGGGATTGTCCGCTTCGGCCACGAGGAGCTCGAGGGCCGCGGGGGTGACGGCATGCGTCGCTCGCTCGCGACGCAGATGGTTCACCCACGCGAGCCGTCGTTGCAGGAGCAAGCCGACGCGAGCCACGACGTTCCCGAGCAAATCGCGCTCGGGCGCGTCCGCTTTCGCGAAGAGCGCCGAAGTGAGCGGTAGGCTCATGTCGTGGGCGCCTCCCAATCCCAGTAGTACGGGAGCGCGGGCACGCCGTTGACCTGCAGCTGAAGGGGAAGGAGTCCGTGCGGACGATTGGCAACCGCCGGGAGCGCGAAGCGGATCGTGCTCTCCGTGAGCACGTAGGTGTAGATAAGCTCATCGCCCGTCGCGCCGGCTGGGCGCGGCGCGAAGCCGTGGCCTCCCCAGCTCAGGGTGATTTCCGGCGCGGAACGCCCAATTTGCAGCAAATAATTGCCGGAGATCGTAAGGACGAATTCGTCTGCCGAAGGCGCGACGCTGAGCACGTGCGGCATGACGAAGAAGGCGACCTTGTTCGTTGGGCGTCTCACGCCGTCGGCCCCGGTGATGAGGAGGGACGCGCTGTGGAGACCCGGGCAGACGAAGAAGTGGCGTAGCGTAGTTTGCTCGTCGTCGACGTAACCGACGAGGGACTCGAGCACGTTGTAGGCAAGGGCCTTGTAGCGTTGATCGAAGACGACCACCGCTGGGTTGGCGTCTTGACGTAAGGACAAGGGCGTGCGCACGCGGCTGCCGTTGCCCTCGAGTACGACGTCGATTTCGTGCCCGAGGGGCCCCGAGGTTTCGATGAGGAGCTGATTGTTGCGCTGCAGGGTCGTGGGTACGGTGCTGGTTCGGTCGAACACCGCGACGCGTCCCGGCGTCATGACGGGCAGCGGCGTTGCTACGCCTGCACGAAGCACGTTGAGGTTACTCCGCGTGCTCACGAGCATGGGCACGTTCATCGGGGCGACGACGGTGCCAATGCTCATCACCATGCCGGGGAGCGTGGTCTCCGGCGGTTCCGGATCGATGAGCGCAACGCGAGCCTCTACGAAGAGCGAGAGACGGAGTCCGTTTTGCTGACCGGCGCTGTAGTAAGAAATCGTCTCCTCGGGGGGCGCCGGGCGGAGAATGAGCTCGAGCTCGCAACGCGGATTCGAGATCGGAGAGCACTGTGCCGTCCGTGAGCACGGTCTCGTGGGTCAAGATCGGGTAATCGTGGATGGCCCGCGCGACGTAGCCGATGTAGTCCTGCTCGTCGTAAGGGCTGTCCGGATCTTGCGAGGTCGTGGCATGCACCACCGTGACCATGTATTGCAGGATGAGGACGAGGGGCGTGTGCTGAATTGGAATGGGCCCCGCTCCGCCGGGCGCGGGGAGGTTCTTGTTATGAGGGCATTCTTTGGCGTGATAGAGGTAGACGTGAACCGCAGCCCCTTCACCAGCGCCGGGCGGTGATGCCACCACGTCGAAGACCGGGTTCGGAGTGCGACGCTGAAGCTCTGCATCGATGAGGGCGATGATCGAACGGGTGACGTTGCTCAGTTTCTGCATGGCTTAGCGTTGCCTCATCCCGAAATTGCGTTTGGCATCGAGGGCATTCGCCGTAGACGTCGGCGTTGCACTCGGCGCGATCAGCGAAGGACGGCGGGGAACTCGCGTTGGCACGGAGGGGCGCGCGGGTGGCGGTTCGGCTCGTAAGATCTCGATGTCGATGCGACCGATGCTGACCCGAGGTGCCGAATGAAAGCTGGGGAGCGCCGCGGCGGTGGGCGCGGGGCTTGCGGCAGTGGTGTTGCCCGCACTGGAAGCACTGGAAGCGGAGGATCCGAGCATGGCCGCGTCGAGACGCGTCCGGGTGGGCGGCGCTGGAACCAGCCGTTGCGCGCTCGCGACGTCACTCGGGGCGCGCGACTCTGCCGGCGCGGGCCGCATCCACGCCTCGATGGCTTCGAGGGCGCGACGAAGCGCTACGGCGGAGTTCGTCGGTGCAGCCTGGGCATTGGCTTCTTGAGCAGAGTTGTTTTGCTCGTCGTGGTCACGGAGTGTTTCGGTCGCACCTTGCAGCGCGGCAACGCGAGCCGCACTGTGCGGAAGTGGCGTTGCTGTCGCGCCGCGAGAGGCGTCGCGAGAGGCGTCGCGTGACGAGGTGAGCGTCGCGATGCCGTCGAGGGCATCGTGGTTCGACCGCGCCGCGGGAGTGAGCTCGGCCCCAGACGTATCCACGACGCTCCGGCCCAAGGGATCCGTAAGGGAGTCCACCGATCCGAAGGGGTTCGATGCGGCCGTGTGCGACGCATCCGCCGTGCGTGATTCAGCCCCGAATTGCCCGAGGCCCTGCGCGGGGACGCCGAGGCTCGGCGCGGGACCGGCGGTGACTCTGGCGGACACCGTGGCGGTCACGGAGGCCGTCACGGACGGGCGTGAGGTGTGCGTCGCCGTGGTGCCCCTTGGACCTGCGCTGCTCGCGGTGGCGACGTCGCCCTCGCTCGCGTCCATGGCCGAGCTCCCGTGGGCGCGCGCTTGGCCGAGCGTGGCGAGCCCCGCGGGGGCTCCCAAGGTGCGCGGGATTGCGGGTTGGTTCAGGCGCTGATCGAAGGCGGCAATGGGCGAAGGACTGCGCGCCGTCGAGGCGAACGCAGGCGCACCTGCGCCCGACGCGCGGGACGCGAGGGCACGGAAGTAACTCACGCTGCCCCCCGATCGCGCTGGGCGAGCAGGAGTTCGACCATGGATTGACGCATGCGGCGCGGCATCCCGAGGATTTCGTCGTATCCGAAGCGATAGGCCGAGGCCAAGCAGTGGATCTCGCGGGTGAGCAGGGCTCGCTCGCGTTCGAAGCTCTGATGGAAGAAGCTCACGAGATCGAACTCGACGGTTTGCGCCGTTTCACAATGGGGGCACGTCGAATCGAGGGAGCTCCGTAGGAGCGGCGCCAGGCGCGCGAGGGCTGCTTCGAGATCGGCTTTGACGTCGTTCGTGAGTTCCGTCGCGACGGCGCGGCTGGCGGTTTCGACGGCGGTCGCGGCGGTCGCGGCGGTCGCGGCGGCTTCGATGCGGCCTTCTACGAGGCAGCGCGAGAGCAAGAGGTTCGCCGCGGCTTCGTCGTCGAGGTTGGCGGCGAGGCGTTCGTCTTCGACGTTCGGGAGGCGAAAGCGCACCCCGGGACGCAGCTGGTAAATCCCTTTGTCGTCGCAGGCGGGCGCGTCTGCCGGGCACTCGAACTCCGCGACGTATTCCGTGAGGGAGAAGCCAAACTCGTAGGTCTTGCGGCAACTCTGGCAGGGGACGATGGACTCCACTGCGTCGCCGAAACAATCGATGTAAATGCCGGCGAGCAAACGGTCGCGCTGCACGAGCGGGAGCGTTGCCTCGGTGATGTCTGTGGGTGACAGCATGAGCCGCGACAGGGCGGCGGCGCGCATCACCGGATGATTCACCGCGAAATCGAGCTCTTCATGCCCCGTGAGCTCACGCAGCACCGCGTAGCGAAGATGAGTACCTGAATTTAGCGGGATCTTGAGCATGGGAGTGCGGTGGGATGCGTCGTCGGACTATCGAGCTCGTCGCGATGCTGCGTTCGCCTCGGATTGAGCGATGTCCGATCCGCGGGTGATCGATCCGTTCGTGAGAGGGCTCGGTGGACGAGCGTCGCGATGACGACGCTCGTCCGTGGAAACCCGGTTTCGAAGCTGCGAACCCGACTTACACCTCGTCGGGGCCAGTCACGGCGTCGTCTCGTTCCCAGCCTTCGTTTTGAAGGACGATGGTTTCGAGCATGGACGCGTTCGCGTTGGCGTCGAGTTCCGGCAGGGCCGTGTACTCCTTGACCCAAGCTCGATAGACCTTGTAGGCCATCACGGGCTTGTTCTGGACGTTCATGACCTCGATGCGGATGTCACGCTTGTAGCCATCGAGGGTCGCGCCGTCGGAGTACACCTTGTTGGCCCAGTCTTCGAACCTTCGATCGAGGGTGAGCCCGCGTTCGAGGGTGATGGGTTCGAAGTTGCTGCGACCGGGTGAGTGGCGTTGCGTGCTCTGATCGCCGCCCTCGCGGTGACTCACCACGTCGGTCGAGCGCTTGAGGGCGCTCACCTTGCTGACACCGAGGACCGGGTCGTTGCTGTCGCTGAAGTACACCAAGAACTTGAAGTTCTTGAAGGGAACAACGGGTACGGATTTGGTCTTAGGCATGGCTTAACCCCTGAACTCAGACTTGAACCTGACCGGCCTTCTGCTTGATGGTGACGACGATGAACTCAGCCGGCTTGACCGGGGCGAAGCCGACAATGACGTTACAAATCCCGAGATTGATGTCATTGGGAGTCGTGGTCTCCGCGTCGACCTTCACGAAGAAGGCTTCCTTCGCGGTTTCTCCGAAGAACGCACCCTGACGGAAGAGGCCGTTCATGAAGGAGCTGACGACCATGCGATCTGCGACCAGAGACGCTGATCGTTCGGTTCGAAGACGGCCCACTGCAGGCCGCGATAGAGGCTCTCTTCGAGGAAGAGGGCGAACCGTCGCACGGGCACGTACTTGTAATCGTCGTTGCCCGAGTTATCGAAGCCGTCCATCGTGCGAGCGCCCCAGCTGATGATGCCGTTCGTGAAGGCGCGGATGCAATTGAGGGCCTCGGGGTTGAGCCGACCGTTCTCCGGATCCGACATGGGAACCTCCACGCCGAACACGCCGCGGAGATCCGCTTCCGTGCCCGCGGGAGCCTTCCAAACGCCGCGCGTCGAGTCGATGCGCGACATCACGCCGGCAATCGTCCCACTCGGATCGATCGCGCGACGTTGCCCGTCGGGCCTCACGATGATCCGCGGCCAGTACATGGCCGAGTGATCCTTCACGATGCCGATGCGGTTGTTCTTCACCGCCGCAAGGGCGCTGTCGATGGTCGTTGGTACGGGCGTGGCATCGATGAGCAAGAACGCGCGATTGCGATCGCAGAAGGCGCTCGCGTCGCCCCAGACGTCTCCGCGATGATCGTTTACGTCACCGTAAGAGCGCGGCAGGATCAGAAGATTGACCAGATCCACCTTGCTCTCGAGGGTGTCGAATGCGGACTTGTATTCCGAAGCTTCAGGGTAGTCTCCCGAAGCCCCGCCACCCAGCGTGCTGGCGCGCGTGAGCGTCGAGCCACCGCCGGAGGGAAGGATCCCGACCAACCAAGCGGCAGTTCCGGTGAATGCGTGATCGGCGCCAGCGGAGGCGGTGCCGTAGGTGGGGTTTACGACCAGCCGTAGACCGTGAACTTCAGCCTTGAAGAATCGGTTTTCAGCGTTTTCGTTGAAGGCTTTGGCAGCACTCTGGAGAACGCTCGCCAAGTTGGACAGGGTTGCCGGACCATCCGCAGCGGTCTGTGCGAAGGACACCGCAGCTGGCGCGAGTGCGCTGAGCGTCGTGGTGAACGTCGCGACGGGGCCCGACAAGATGACGGTCCCGGCGAAGTTGCTACGCAATGTCGCCGCAAGATTCAGAAGATCGACGATTCCAGCATTGCTCAGCTCCGAGACGAGGCCGTTCGGGGTAGGCCTCTCCGCGGCGTAGTTTCCGAACTCGAGACCGCCTTGAGCGGCGCCAAGCCCCAAAATACCCGCGATGTCACTGCGGACGTCCGGGACCGCCTCGAGGCGAACGTCGTCCGTTGAATTGGCTGCGGTGATCACGAGGGTCGAGTAGGCGGTGCCCGCTACGAACTCGACTAAAAACCGCGTTTGCGAGATCCCCGAGGAGGTCGCAATCGCCGTTCGCAACGCTCCCTGATCGGCGAACGCGCCGGGACCCACTTCGGCGATCCCCGTCTGCGCACCGACCGTGATCCGGAAGCGCCCCACGAATGTCGCGCCCAGGCGGTCAGCGATGAGCGTTCTCGCACTCGTCCCGTACGTGGCGGCAGGCATGAGCCTTCCAGCAACGGACACTCCGGCTGCGGACTGTACGCTCGCCGCGACCGTCGCCGTGCAGAACTTCGAGTCTCGATCGATGATGAGCTTCGCGTTCCTGGGGCTGCTCGGATCCATCGTGAGCGCCTTGAGCTGCTCCTGCTCCACGATCTCGGCGACGCCCGTCGAAGAGATGGCTTCGCGATAGATCGTGAGGTTGAAGGTGCGCTCGGGCTCCGCCGTCGCGTAATCGACGATGACGCGGAGATCGTTGCCGTCGGCGCCCTTGTTGCGAGCGACGAGCGTCAAGTCCGAACCAGGGAGCGCCACGCTTGCGTTTGCGGCACCCTTGGCAATGCGCAGCACGTACGCTTGCTGTCCGCCGTTCAAGAAGAATTGACGGACCTGATCGGTCATTTCGCTCACGCTCGTGTCTTCGGAGAAGACACGAGCGTAGTCGCTGTAGCTCAATATCGCGACGGGTTCGTCGACGGGGCCGCGCTTGGCAGCTCCGACGAAGGCCGCGATGGAGGTCGAGACGCCGGTAATTGTCCGTGAACCGGACGGGACCTCTCTGATGTAAACACCCGGGTAGCTGACTTGTACCATAGTGACACCTGTTGCTGGTTAGCCCTTCCTGAGTCACGGCTCGGCGAAACTGATCGAACCACTGCTTTTTGCACCAACCGCGACGCTACGCATTCCGCATCGAACACAACCCCTCGAAGAGGGTTTTGTTCCGCGGCATTCTAGATAACAAAACTAGTTCAAGAAATCCAAGGTCTCATTGAGCCAATTCGGTGACGACCCGAAGTGAGTGACAGGCCAATTGCACCGTCATAATTCGCTCGGTCGAATCAGCTCTGAGACAGCGGGAAATGGAGTTGAACACGCTCGGCGTCATCTCGGTGAACGCTTGCTGCGTGTTCGTCACGCACTCGACGTGGGCCGCGCGTCGGAAGTGACGACGTCGCGTAAAATCCGAGTGTTCCCATGGCCAACGCAAGGCTGCCGTCTCGCTCGGCGCGCGCTTCCAATCGGCCTTCGAAGGTGGGAGCGGTTCCTTCGCCGAGTGCGCTCCCAAGCCAGTCTCGCCGCGCGAGCCCGTAGGCGTCCGGTACGCCATTCCATTGGAACGCGTTGTGTGCGCCATTCCAGGAAAACCGTGAGTGACTGGGAAGACTCCGCGGTGTGCCCAGGGGGCCAACGGGGGCACCCGGATGTGCAGTGAGGATGCTCACGTCGCGATGCCGCTCGAGGGCGCGCTGAGCCTCGCGGAGCCAAAGAGTGGCGCAGGAGCCGCGAGACGCGCTGACGAAGCGCACCTTTGGCCTGAGCCACAACACGAAGGGGTGAGTCGTGGACTTCAGATGCGCCGCGATATTGACGAGCTCTTCTTCCGGGCCGTTCGACGAGAGGACGTGAATGGGAAGCGGCCAGAGGGCTTCCCATTGCTTCGTCCAAGGACCAACGTCGACGTTCGGGGTCGCGAGGACGACGAGGCTCGTCCCTTTTACAGCGACGGAAGTGTCCGCTCTTCGCGCAACGCGTCCGACCGCCGGCAGGATGATGCCGCGCGTGCCGTGCGGCGCGTCGTGCGAATCGCGTGCGTCGTGCGAATCGCGTGCGTCGCGTGCGTTGTGCGAATCGCGTGCGTCGCGTGCGTTGTGCGAATCGCGTGTGTCGCGTGCGTCGTGCGAATCGCGTGCGTTGTGCGAATCGCGTGCGTCGTCGAGGAATTCGTCGTTGCCGTCGGTCACCCGAGCCAGGGCCATCCCGACGGGGCCCCGCCCAGAGAAGCGATCTTTGGCGCGACCTACGCGCAACCGCGACTCCGTGCCAGCTCCGAAAACACCCCCGAAGATGGGTTGGTTCGGCGTGGTGACGGACTCTGGCAGGCTACGGCGCAGGGCCTCGAGGCGCTCCGTCGTTTCTTCCCATGCGGACGCGCCGATGCGTTCGAAGAGCTCCGAGAGCGGCGTCGAAAAGTGCCGCTTCTTGCGCGGATTACTGATGTTCTGGTCGTGGCACAGCCAGAGGGTCAGGGTGTCGCAATCGAGCTGCAGTTCGCGGCCGCGATGCTGCCCCCGCAGCTCACGGAGCCACGGCGTGTCACTGGCGCGGTGGCAGCGTTCGTCGAAGCGCACACTGCGGGCCACGTCCGTGCGAAACAGGGCCGTGTTGAAGATGAGGGAGCCACGTCCGTCGTAGGGACGCGTGCCAAGGGTCACCAGAATCGACGAACCACGAGCGGGAGCTCCCGACGATCACGTGGTCTTCACGAAGGGACTCGACGAGTCGCTCGAGCCGTTCGGGGTGTTGCCAATCATCGTCGTCGAACCACGCGATGTAGTCTCCGCGCGCCGCATCGAGGGCCAAGTTGCGCTTGGTCGGTACATTGCTGCCCGGTGGCGCCGCAAGGACGCGGACGTTTGCGCGGCTTATCGACAAAGGCTCTGGAGAGCTGTCGACGATGACGAGCTCCCGATGTTCGTAAGTTTGACGCTCGAACCCCCAGAGCAGCCACGGCATGAAGGCCGCGCGTCGCTCCGTGACGCATAGGCAACTCACGAGGGGTGGCATGAAACCTAGAATCCTCCGCGGCGGGATTGAAGCCTTCGACCGAGTTGCGCATTCAACGTGGCCGAGGTCGGATTCACGGAGGCTTCGCTCGTGTTCAAGCGGCCGTGCCGCGGTAGGTACTGCGAACTTGCCGGCGGACGATACCAGAGTTGTGCGGCACCCGCGGGATCGCGATGGGTGTGCCCGAGCCATTCATGGGCCATGCGCTGCCGCAGACGATTCATGTTCTCGCGATTGGAGACCATGATGTTGCGCACGGCATAGAACTGCGAGCGCAGGCTGTCGTCGTGGGGAATGGGACGAGCCAAGTGTGTCGGCACGAAGCCGAAGTCGAGCCCACCGACCATGTAGAGACGAATGCGCAATTCGATGTCTTCGCCGCCCCAGCCTTGGAAGCTCTCGTCGAAGCCTTCGACTTCGTCGAACTCGTGACCACGAACCAGCAAGAGCCCCGTCATGGAAGGGACGTCGGAGCCGTCGCGCTCTTTGCCGGCGATGAGGAAACGCTTCGGGCGTGCGTTTTCGTAGAGGTGCTCCCAAAAGCCGGGTTCGACGATGGTGTCCGCGTCGAGAAAACACAGGTACTCCGCGCCTTCGCGCAGGGCCCGGCGTGCGCCGGCGTTGTGCGCGCGGGTCTTGCTGAACCAGGCTTGATTCGTCACCCGTTCGACGCAAGCGCGCCCTTCGGCGATCTCTTTCGCGAAGCGTTGGGAGAACCAGTCGCCCGCGTGATCGGGACAAGAGTAATCCACCAGGCACATTCGCGCGGAGGGATGTGCCAGGAGTTTCGGTGCCGTTTGCTCGAGGAAAGACAGACGGCCCTTGCACGGCACCACGGCCCAAATGGGACTTTGCCCCGACGCCGACCGACCGTGCTCGGTCGAGGAAAACGGTCCGCTTCCCGTTGCTCCACTAGGGAACGCATGACCTGATGCGGCCTGTGCCGAGTCTTGCCCGTGTGAATCGCCCGTGCCTCGAGACGCGAGGGCCGTCGGTTCCCTCGAGGACATTTCTCGTGATGGTGTTGGCACGGAAGGGCCGACCCGTCTCAAATGATGGCCCTGTCCCGAGGCGCGAGCTCGATAGCGTGCCGTCATGATCGACCACGAAAGGACGTCAGCACCACGCGTCGATCGAGCTGGGCGGCTCGACGTTGGCAGCCACCGCAAGCCGAAACACCCACTGCACTGGTGAGCTTTTTGATGGCCTGACCGAGACCCACGGTGCGGTTCAGTCCTGGTACTGGAATGCGGATTGGTCGTGGAACCCGTTTGGTGGTCATACGCAACACTCCTTTCCGTGACTGGTTTCGTTGGATGATGGGATGGATTGGGTGACGTGGCCCTCACGCGGAGCTCACCCAGAGCTCACACAGAGCTGGGTGAGCGGTGAATGCGTGGTCCTTGCGAGGCGGCCGCGCCGTGAGCGGCTTTCTTCGACGGCAATCGACGGGAGCCGCTCGAAGGCACTTTGATTGCCCGCCGTTCGAGCGAGGCTGGTGTCGTCCGCAAGGCTCGCCTGCACGCGGGAGAGTCTTTGGCACTGCTCCTCGAGGAGCTGGAGGAGCTGAAGGGTTTGCTGGATTTCGTGCAGCTCGAGAGCGTCGTCGCTCGTGTCGTTATTCCCGAGCAGCATCAATTCGACTTGTTTCGTTGCCTGTCGAACCGCGACGACGACGCGTTCCGTTCTTGCCCCTCGGGGACGCCCGCGTCTGGCGGCGGCTGCACCTGGTCCGGCCTCGCTTCGTTCGGCTTCGAAACGCTCGGCTTCCCACCGTTCGACCTCTTGCCGCAGACGCCTCACGCTCCAGCGTTTTTCTTCGGCGATGCGAAGTAAGGTGGCTCGCCGTGATTCGTCGAGGGCCAATGTGACGACGATGTGACTCGGGCCAATGTGTTCATACGTTTGGACAGTTGGATTGGCGAGTCGGACGAGGTGGATTCGGATGGCTTGGTGAAGTGCAGATTTACTGTAGGGACAGCCTTCGCATCGCGCAAGCCGACGAAGACTGCGCTCCTTGTTGCGATGGCCACTCTGCCAAGCGGAGATGGACCCACCGAAAAAGCGATCGAGCACGAGCTTGCCGACCTCGGCCACCGCAGAGATCCCGCTGCGTTGATGGATGACGCGCAACTCGCGAACGACCTGTTCGAGGTCACTTTCGGATGGCATGTCCTTCTGGGACATCGTTTGACGTAACACCGGTTTTGCTCCCTCCACCCCTCCCACGATCCAAAGCACTCGCGTCAGTTCTCTTCTCAAAGCGTCACGGCGAGAACGCCGTCAAATGAGCTCACTCGGCGATCGTAAGGGACTTTTTCCGCTCATCGCTCCGTTTCAACCGCCCTCACGTTCCGATCTTCCCGTGGCTCTCCAATGTTTCGCCAATTCCGTCGATTCCCACGCCGGAAATGACTCATCAATGCCGCTGAACCGATTCTCGCCTCGATGAATCACGATGACTGAAAGGTCATTCGAAATTCCGTCGCCTCGAATCAGCCGGGCCCGTGCTCGCACCATCACGGACCCAGTGCCCCGTTGCGACGCCTCATCCGAAGTACCGCAACGGCCAAGTTGGTTCTCTAACACGGATCTCCGTTCGCGGACAACCGACTTTGCTTACAAACAATTTCAGCGAAGGCTTCATGTTTGACCGAAAGCCCACACACCCGTCCGAGGGCGCTCGCCGATTTGTCCCGGCGTCCTTGGCCCAGTGCGTTCGTCTCTGCTTTTCGTTGCGTTGGTTGCGTTCCTTGCGCTCGTCTCTGCTTTTCGTTGCGTTGGTTGCGCTCGATTGGACCCCGAGTGTGCTCGTTTGCCACGCTCCTTCGGTCGGCATCCCACGGGAAATCCCATGGTGATCGTCTCGGGCCCGGTGCTTGCACAGGTGACGTCGCGAGGAGTCCAATGTTTCGTCGCGTGTCCATTCTGCTTGCGCGCTCCAGCAGGCTCGTCGGAACACTCCGCAACACGCAGAGAAGGACCCGATTGGCCCGACGCGTGATGGCCTGGTGGGCGACGCGACGCGTGAGTGCGGATTGGTCACACGCCATGGCCTCGTTCGCGACGCGAGCAGGTTCGTTTCCGGTGCGTGAGCAGGTTCGGGTGGCCAAACGGTCCATGTGGAACGCTGTGAAAATTCTGAGGAATTCTCCGGAATCCATCCTCGCCACAGAGCGCGCGAGTGACGCTCGACCACGCGTGTGAGGCTCCAGCAAGTGACGCTCCAGCAAGTGACGCTCCAGCAAGTGACGCTCGCACCGCGAGTGACGTCCGAGCACGCAGGGCTGAAGGGCGGCCTCCAATGTCCATTTCACGCAGGTCCAAGGGTTGCTTGCCACCTCGGCGTCTGGGCGACTCTTCGTTGGGGGGACGAGTGTCGAGACCTTGCGTGCCCCAAACGAGAGGACTCCATTCACGAGATCCCATTACTGCCAAGACCACTCGCTTGGAGCGCGTCCTCGATGGCTTGGTTGTCGGCTTGGTTGTCGGCTGCACTGCCTGCCCATCCCTACTGACGACGGTCGACGCATTTGTCGCATCCATTTCATCTCCTCGATGGCGATTGGGTGTTGTGTACAGACGTCTGGACACGTTCCAATGCTCCAGGTGGGTTTCGGATGACCTGCGCGGGGAGTGAGCAGGCTTCGACGGTGGGTGGAACTGTGATGTCCTCACCGTATGCGGCGGGGCTGCCGTCGTGGCGCTGCGCGGTGCACCACGATGCTCGCCGTCGCCTCGCCGTCGCCTCGCCGTCGCCTCGCCGTCGCCCTTCGCGATCGTGCGAGTGCGCGTGTCCGCTCGTTCCATTTCGACGAGAGCCGTTCTAAGCTCCGACTTTCGCTGGAGCGGCCAGCAAACGAGGGAGAGCGCGGATGCATTACGCCGTACGTCTAAAGTTCACCGCTGCCATGGGCGGCGAAGATTACTTGCCTGCGAACACGGTGGTCCAGCGAGGCGCCGTGCTCGACATCACCGCCAATGCCGACTTCGGTCGCCTCGATCTCACGCCAATTCAGACGCCACCGGCGGACAAGCCGCTCTACCTGCAGAGCATCGGCGTGGTGTTGACGCGCGCAGGCGCAGACGGAGATCGCATCGAGGCCTTCGATCCCTCGGGCGGGCCAAGCTTCGTGATTTTGGATCTCAAGGGCGTGACGACGCGCTTCGATTCGGCGGGGTGGATCTTGCCCGTCGGATATCAACTTCGCTTTCGCGGTCCCACGGGATCGACGGCGACGCCGAATGTCGTGCGGTTGGATCTCTGGCAATTCGATAGCGTGGCTCAGGTGCTCACCAAGGGCCAAGGGGGCAGCGGTGCCGCTCTTCCCGTTGGCCCTGCTGGAGGAGATCTGACGGGAACCTATCCGAACCCGTACGTGTCTTCGCTCCGCACCGGGACGAATAGCTTGACGATCGGTGACGTCGCCGACGGACAGTTGCTTTCACGTTCGGGCACGAACGTCATCGGAGTGCCCGTTCCCACGATGAACGGAACCCAAGCCAGCGGTGACTTGAGTGGAACCTATCCTGGACCTCAAGTCTCAGCGGTTACCGCGAACGGCACGCGTCTTACCTTGGGCGCCGTCAGTGACGGGCAGTTGCTTTCACGTTCGGGCACGAACGTCATCGGTGTGCCCGTACCCACGATGAACGGAACCCAAGCCAGCGGTGACTTGAGTGGAACCTATCCTGGGCCTCAAGTCTCAGCGGTTACCGCGAACGGCACGCGCCTTACCTTGGGTGCCGTCAGTGACGGGCAAATGCTCGTGCGTTCGGGGACGACGCTCGTCGGTGCAACGCAAACTGCTGCAGGGGTTTACGGACAGAGCTACACGAATGCGCGTGCCGCAGGACCCATCACGAGTCCGACGGGCACCGCGAATTACGTCGAGGTGGTCACGCTCACCGTTCCCGCCGTACCGACGGGGCAACAGTATCGCTTGAGCTGGTTTCTCGAGTTGTTCATCCAGTCGGGTTCGGAGTGGGGTTGTCGCCTCATGAACAAGACGAGCAATACCGCTCTATCGCCGTCGGATACGACCTACGGCGAGTATCGGATCCGTAACGCGATGGAAGGCTGGCAGATCCCGCACGCAGGGGCACTCATCATCGATCCGGGCCGCGGTGAGTTCATCTGCGCGCTTCAAGTCCGCAGCCCCACGAGCGCCACCGTGGTGGCGCGCAACGCTCTTCTCGAGTGCTATCGCGTCAAGTGAGCGGCGGCGACTTGGGCCTCCTCGCGACTCGCCGGAGATCAAGAAATCCAACCGAGCATCGTCGCGCAGGAACCGTATCTCGGCAGGCAACTCGACCTGTCGAGCCCGCTGTCGCCGTTCTTCAGATCGACACCGACGTTGCAGCGTGAACACGACCTCGCGCGACGAATGTTTCAGGTAGTTGCGGAAGCTCTTCGCTCGAAAAACTGGTCCCTCGAGTTTCGGACGGGCTGCCCAGTGGAGTCCCGTGTGCGCCATACGATAGCGGAGCCGACCTGTTTCTCCCTTCCGAGACAGAAGCTACACCTGAAAAGCGAGACAAATGCGGTGGAGCGCGCCATCATGATCTCGCCAAGAGAACCTACACCTACGTGTGCCGAGCCCGATGACAATCGAATCAAGCCAAAACCGGGAAGGTCGTGTCGTGATAACGTCGCGTCTCCGAACGTCCATCTGTTGGTTGATTTCTCTCTTCGGTCCTTTCGTGACCACGTCCTGCGGTCCTGCCAGGACGCCTCTGTCCTCCACCGCGGCCGCGTCGAGGACGACAAGTATACGCGCAGAGGAGTTCAGTCGGGAACGCACGGTTGAGCAGCGGGAGTTCTCAGGAGACATCGTTCTATCGACAATTTATCAAGAACAGCGAAACCAACGGTTTGTTCGTTGAGCTTGGCTTGCTTCGTTACTCCATTTCCGGAGCGCATTGGAAGCACTCGGACTTGAATGGGCTGGTTAGCGCTGAGTATGACCCAGTCCGAAACGTAATTGAGTACTACGGAAGTCACCAGCGTTCAGTAGACGCATCAACGAGTTCCGGGCCCACCAGCTTTGAGCCACTCGGCTCAACCACGGAACTACTCGGGCGTCGATGCGTCGGAATTCGACAAGCCATTGTGGATGGATACATGATCGGCTACTACGATCCGAAACTTCATGTGAGGGTAGAGAACTACCCCAACCACCACTGGGGCTATTGGACGGAAACTCTGCAAGCGACCGGCGGAGCGCTCTTCTTGCGGATTCGTATTGAACGAAACGACTCTGTTTATGTCCAAGAAGCGATCGAGATCACGGAACGTGACTTTCCCAAGGATTTCTGGGGCGAAGAGCGGAAGAACCTCGATGCGCTCTCGTTCAAGGCGAGCGAACCGTATCGTGCGACGGTCACGTGCTTTCTTTCGCCATGTTGAGCGGCTACATTGCGAGTGAGTTCCTCAACGACACACGTGCGGCGAAATCCGGTGGCGAGTCGATGTCGGACCTCTCTGGCGACGTGAAAGGCTGGCCAACTCGGTGATGACCGTCCATCTTTCTCCAGCGTGCACTTGGCGGCCTTGCTGTCGAGGTGCGGTTTCGAGCTCCCAGACCGACGGCAGAATGACTCGCGGTCAAGCCAAGTGAGAGAAGGCATGGCGAAGCAAGAACGGCCAATTTGCAGCCTGGGGGTTGCTACCATCCCACCGGTCCTTGCCTTGACGCTGGCGTGCCAGCCGATTTCCCTAGGGGAGCACACGCTCCGGCATACGGAAGCTCAACCTGCGCCGAATTTGAGTGCCCACCCACCACGAACCGCCGAGGAATCCGTCAAAGCGCAGCCAAACGCAGTTCCGCAGCCAAATTCAGGGCCCGTGTGGCCCGTCGATCATCATGCCGTCCTAACCACCTCGGCACAAGACGATGTTCTACGTCCTTGCACCTGACAACCGGCCCTTGGTCATCGTCAACGAGGATTCCGACTGCCCAAAACCAAAAGTGCTTGAACTTGTCGGGGACCAATGGCGCTCCAACACGGAGCTTGAAACACGACTTCCTCCACTTGGACTCGTTGATGCCACCGACGTTGGGAGTCCGTGGTTCCATGCGCGATATGGCTACGCCTACCTAGCGGGAGGTCGCGAGCGTTTTGAAACGGTGGGAAAGGCACCGGAGCTTGTCAGAATCCGGCGTAAGCCCATCGCACTCGTCCGGACCTCGCCCAAAGAACTATGGGTAATCGTCAACGAGGAAGAGATCGAGGGGTCATTCTCCTATCTTCAACGTTCAATCATCTACTGGATACACGAAAACGAGACGGCGCTCGTCTTCGAAGAGGCTCAGGTCGGACACTACGTGGAGCGATGGGCTCCAATTCCCAATGGTATCGTAGTGCAGGAACGCCTACTCGCGGCTCCCGGTGAAGCGCTGAGGATCTCGATGATCACTAAGCACGGCAGCCGTACTTTGCTGAAGGAGTCGTTTCGCGCCCCCGTAGTATTTGGTACCGTTCGCAACCAGGTCGTGCTCGCGCTCTGGACGGATGGCGACAAGGTGCGGATTACGAACTGGGACGCGCAAGGAAGGAAGTTCGAGCGAATCTTCGAAGAGACTTCCTGTGGTCCCGACCTGTTTCAGCTGAGCGGGGGATTCCCTCCCCCCATGCGAGTTCTTCGAGATGCGAAGCCCAAGTTCTTGGCAAAGGATTGCAGCGGCGAAAGATACGATGGGCAAGAGAGAAGACGCCCTTGTTGCCGACGCGCAGAATCCGATGTACCGAATCGTCTCAGGCGTGTCGAGAATCGAAGATTCCAACTGGTTCGTTGCTCGTAGCGAGGATAAGAAATGGCTCGTGACCAATCACCCCTTCGTGCCGCCTTTGGACAGCGGCTCGATTGAATGTGCAGAGCGATAGCTTCCGCACGCGTGTCGGAATGTAACGAAATGGCTCAACCTTGAATGACTTGCGCTTGGGTCCGACGAAGGTGCGCAACCATCGTTTCGACCTTTCATTTGCGATGCCCCGAGCCATGATCTCAACGGGGCGTCAGGAGGAGTTCTCGCTCTCCTTCGGTCACCTCCTGTGCATAGTCTTGGTCGGAACGCGGTTCTGGACGAGGGCCCTGCCGATAGTCCGCCCGTGTGATGGTGCGAAGCGTTCGCAACGACCTGTTGGTAGTAAGACACATGATCTGCCGACGGCGCAGTCTTTAGCGGGTCCGATACGTTTCCGCGCATTGCTGAGGAGACCGCCCCTCGACTACCCGGTTCCACGACGGAACGGCGGAGATGCGGCGCAAGGCGCTGATCGGCGCGGCGCTGCGCGAGATTCGGATCGCGGCTCGCTCGACGTGACGGTGGCACAGATCGCCGAGCGGGCCGGGGTGTCGGCGGCGCTGGCGCATCACTACTTCGGCGGCAAGGACGGGCTGATCCATGCCACCATGCGGTATCTGCTGGTCGAGTTGGTGTTTCATGGCCTGCGCCGGGCCTCGACGCCGCGCGAGCAGATCGACGCGGTGCTGCGCGGCAGCTTCGGGCCGGAGCAGTTTCACCGGGCGACGGTGAGCGCATGGCTGACGTTCTACGCGCTCGCGCAGAGTTCACAGCCGGCGGCGCGGCTGCTCCCGTCTATCACCGCCGGCTCCACTCGAACCTCGTGCATGCGCTGCGCCATCTGGTGACGGTGGCCGAGGCGGAGCGCATCGCCGACGACCTCGGTGGCATCGACAGGGATTATACCGCGCGGCGCGCTGCGGGGGCAGGTGTCGCCGCGCGCCGCGGTGTCTGCGGTAGAGGACTACCTCGACCTCGAGCTGGCAAGGAGAGCGTGATGCGGGCGCAGCCGAAAGCTTCGCACTGGATCGGCGGAGCGCCGGTCGAAGATACGGCCGGAGAGCCGCTCGCGGTGGTCTATCCCGCCACGGGTGAGTCGATCGCCGCGCTGCACGAGGCGACCCCGGGGGTGGTGGCCGCGGCGGTCGCGGCGGCGGCCGACGGCTTTGCCGTGTGGCGGGCGACGCCGCCGGCAGCGCGGGCGCGGGTGCTGCGCCGGGCGGCGGACCTCATCCGGGCGCGCAATCGCGACTTCGGAGCTGGAGACGCTCGACACCGGCAAGCCGCTGTCCGAGACGCTTGTCGCGGACTGGGCCTCGGGCGCGGATGCGCTGGAGTGGGTGCCGGGCCTCGCGGCCGGGCTCGGCCGCGAGACCGCGAATATCAGCGGGCAGATCGTCTACACCCGGCGCCGCTCGGCATCTGCTTCGGGGATTGGCGCGTGGAACTATCCGAGCCAGATCGCCTGCTGGAAGGCCGCCCCGGCGCTCGCCTGCGGCAATGCGCTGATCTTCAAGCCGTCGGAGATGACGCCGCTCGGCGCGCTGAAGCTCGGCGAGATCTTCGCCGAGGCCGGGCTGCCGGACGGGGTGTTCAACGTCGTGCAGGGCCGCGGCGCGGTGGGCGCGGCATTCGCCGGGCATCCGCAGGTCGCCAAGGTGTCGCTGACCGGCTCGGTGCCGACGGGCCGGCGGGTCTACGAGACGGCGGCCGCGGGGCTGAAGCCGGTGACGCTGGAACTCGGCGGCAAGTCGCCGCTCCTCGTCTTCGACGATGCCGACCTCGACAGCGCGGTGGGCGGGGCGATGCTCGGCAACTTCTATTCGGCGGGTCAGGTCTGCTCGAACGCCACGCGGGTCTTCGTGCAGCGCGGGGTCTACGAGGACTTCCTCGGCCGGCTGGCGGCGCGCTCGGAGCGGATCGTGCTGGGCGATCCGTTCGACGAGGGCGTGACGATGGGGCCGCTGATCTCGGCCGCGCAGGGCGAGAAGGTCATGGGCTTCATCGCGGCCGGCCGCGCCGAGGGCGCCCGGCTCGTCACCGGCGGCGAACGGGCGCGGGTGCAGGGGTTCGAAGGCGGCTTCTTCGTGCAGCCGACCGTCTTCGCCGACGTGACCGACGCGATGACCATCGCACGGGAGGAGATCTTCGGCCCGGTGATGAGCGTTCTCGCCTTCGACGACGAGGCCGAGGCGGTGGCGCGCGC